>NZ_CP013011.1:0-1200000 GCF_001412615.1 Pyrodictium delaneyi
GCACCGCCGCGTCACCCCTCTGCCGCCGTGCTTGCTGGCTTGTTGGCCGCCAGCGGAGTGACGTAGCGGTCGAGCCCGCTCGGCTCCTGCTGCTCCGCCGTCACCTTGAGGCGCTTGTCCTTGACGAGCTCGGGGTTCCTGGTGATGGTGATGAGCCAGCCTAGGATGCTGCGGAACTGTATGAGCCAGTGTATCGACGCCTCTGCCGCGCGCCGCACGTACTCGTAGTCCAGCTTGCTCGGGCTGTCCATGCTGCTGAGCTCCTTCTCTATCTCGCTGAGCCTGACGCGGTTCAGCTCCAGGGCCTCGCCGAGCGCCTTGTTGAGCCACTCCAGCACTGCCAGTATCACCGTGGGACGGGGCACGTAGACGCAGGGCGCCCCGCCAGCGCTGTAGCAGCCCATGAACACGTCGGGACTCTCCTCGGCCAGCACGCCCAGCAGCCGCTGGATGTCCACAGTGCCCTCGAGCGCCCTGCCACGCTGAATGTCCAGCACCACAACGTCCATAGAGCCGCCGCCCACGCTCACTCGGACAGGGTTGCC
Organism: Pyrodictium delaneyi; assembly: GCF_001412615.1. Lineage (NCBI taxonomy): Archaea > Thermoproteati > Thermoproteota > Thermoprotei > Desulfurococcales > Pyrodictiaceae > Pyrodictium > Pyrodictium delaneyi. The sequence continues at coordinate 546 of NZ_CP013011.1, forward strand.
GAACTCGCCGCCCACATCGTACCAGCGCCGCTCCCCGCCAGCCTTCCCCCTGACCACGGGAAGCCAACCATTACCGCCAGCCATCGTCACCACCCCCTCTTCACCACCTTCTCGTAGTAGTCGTGGGCGCCACGGAACCCCATGCAGCGGTCATAGCACTCCTTGTTGTCGCCGCAGACCACGTGGCACGAGTCCCACCGAGACAGCACCATCACCCGCTCACCCCTCGGTCTCGTCCCTGTAGCGCAACGTCACCACGACCTCGAGATCTGTGCCTGGGACGTCGAAGCTGGCGCTGACGTGCGTGGCGCCGAGCCTCTCCAGCAGCGCCTTCATAGCACGCAGCAGCTCCCCGTCCACAGGCAGCCTCTGCTGCAGAACCTGCACCACGGGTCACCCCCTTGGGCAGACAAGCTCAGCGATGAAGCGCGCATACCCGAGCTTGTAGGCCAGGTAGACCTTCTCCACGGGCGTCAGCTCCTCGCTGTTCAGTATCTCCTCGAGCACCTCGCTGACCTTGCTGTGCTCACGTACCCACTTCGCCAGCATGCCTGCTAGATCCTTGTGGCGCGCATCGTCTATCCCCAGCGCTTCCTCGACCGTCCTCTTGCTGTGGTCGAACCTGTAGGTGAACCGCACCATCCCCATCCACCCCTAGGCCTTCCTCATCAAGGACCTGACAATCTTCGTCCTGAAGCCGTAGCTGCGTAGTATCCTCGCCATCTCCCTGGCGGTAGCCGCTGACTTGGCTTCGAGCACCACGCTGTCGGAGAGCGCATATGTTGTGAACCTTGCACCGAAACGAAGCGCTACATCGAAGACCTTCCCGACGCCGTCGCAGTCCTTAACTGGATAAGTGAACACATAGTATATCCTCGCCACCGCGCGGTCACCCCTAGGCAGTGGCTGGAGCAGCCAGCCCAGCACGGGCTACCTTGCCGTGCATCCTCGCTATCTTGCTGCGAAGCTGCTCGCTTAGCGTGCCAGTTGTTATCAACTCTACTATCGCTCTGGCTCCTAGCTCGTATATCTCATACTTCTTCATACCCAGGTCTACAGCGAGGTGCTCTATAGTTCGGTCGAGCTCGGTGTCTACGTAGACCGACACGCGGGTGCGACTCATGGTTCTCCACCCCTGCGCACACGCGCAGTCGTGTAACTGTACAGTTGCGCAGAAGTATAAAAGCATTACTGAGTCTCGTCCAGGAAGCGCTGAAGAATGTTTATGACTCTGCGGATGGACTTCGCGTAGTTCATAATAGCGTAGCGGTATAGCACGCTCTGCTTTTCAAGGGTAGAAACTAGCTCTTCGAGTTCGTGGACAGCTTTGCGCACCTTCTCCAGGTCCAGCTCTGCCTTCTGCTCCACCTTCTGCTCGACATGATGCACGTTAAGGTTGACAACTATCTGGCTGGCCTCGCTTATCTTCTGAATCTCAGCGCCAGAGAGCCTAGCGGTCGCCGCTATCGCTGCTCCTATGCTCTTCTTGAGAAGCTCCATGCGCCGCCTGTCTTCCCTGACAAACTTCTTATAGATGATCTTGTAGGCGAGAGGGAGTCTTATGCATAGTACATCTGTTGTCGAGAAGAGGTCCTGGGTGCTTAGGAGCCCCTCTATCTCCTTCCTAACTTGCTCTTCGGGAGTGTATACAGTATACATACTGTATACAGGCGCCCCTTCAGAATAGGGGGGAGAGCTATCTTCGGGTTCATGCTCATTTGCTCTTCTGAGCTTGCCCTCTTCATGCATAACTGCACACCAGTACAGATGTACAATTGTGCACTAGTATAAAAGCGCTTAGGAGTACCTAAATAGATACACAACAGCATAGTAGAAGTGGTGCACAATTGTGAGCATCGAGAAGCGCAGTCTCAAAGGCCAGATAAGGCTAATACTAAAGATGATGCAGATACTGGCTGAGAAGGAGCTTAACTTCAAGCAGATAGCCGAGGAGCTAGCCGTGCAGGAGAGGACAGTAAGCAAGTACGCAGAACTCCTCTATGATCTAGGCTTTGCAGACATAGAAATACGGGGCCCCAACAAGATAGTAAAGCTTACAGAAAAAGGACGATGTATAGTAAAATGCTTAGGCTAAGCCTAGCTCGCTACGCAGCTCGTCAAGGCTCATCTGCCTAATATGCTCCTTAACCAGAGTGTACCTTTTCCACGCATCCTCGAGATCCCTAGCCTTGGTGAAGACTTCATCCTCTATGAGCTCTAGTAGTCTTAGGATCTCTGCCTGTGTGCAGCCCACGGCTAGTCCCATATCTTGGAGTGCAGATGGGAGTGGATGAGGGAGAGGGGCGACATGATGTAAAAAGCTGGGCTGGGGGTGGGCTACTTCTCTGGTGTGCATATGACGCCGTATGTGTAGCCTATTGCTGTCTTGCCGTCTACTAGGCCCTCTATGTGCAGCGAGTATGTCGCTCCTGGCTTGCATGGCTTGTCCAGCTCTATCGCTATCTTGTAGCTGCCTGCGCCCTGTAGCTCCACGGTCTTGTCTACTATTCCGTTCCCTACGAGCACGTGTATCGCCGTGCAGTTCCTGTTGTAGATGTTCAGCTCCAGGCGGTCGGAGCGCAGCATCGGCATACCTGTGACGCTGAACGCGCAGTAGGCCTCCTCCACGGGCTGCTCCTGCTTCACCACGGTGACGCCGCTCGCAGTGGCGGTGGATGCCGTCGCCGCGTGGGTCGCTGTCGTGGCCGTTGTGGCTGCCTCCGTGGCTGTAGTTAGGGCTGTTGTAGTGCTTGTGGTCGCTGGCGTCTGCTGGGTGAGTATGTAGGCCGCTGCGGCTAGGGCTAGCGCAGCCAGCGCGGCGGCCAGAACCTTGTGCAAGACCCATCAGTATTACCTATTCGCAATATAGGGGCTGGGCTAAAAAGGCAGAAGAGAACGTATGAATGCTACTACTGCACGCATCTTCTCCAGTATCCATGAGAAGAACTCGACCACCTTGAAGGGGTCATAGACTAGTATCGCTACTACTAGCGCTGGGAACAGAGCCACCATTGCCTGCATTACTGGCCCCAGCAGCGTCACCTGCGATGCCGCCGCTCTAAACAAGTCCACGAACTTCCCGAAGAAGCTCCACACGTCGCTCATCAGATCCTTGAGCGGCTCTGGTATGAGGGCGGATACTCCCTGGACAATGTAGCTTCCAACGCTCTTCAGCGCGTCGTATAGTGGCGCGAAGACCGCCCGAAGCGCCCGTACCAAGGGGTTGGCGGGCTGGCTGGCGGTGTCGGGCCACACGAGTACATCCACGTAGTATACTAGGTAGTAGCGTCTCGTTGCGTCCTCGAGCTTCACAGTCCACACGAACGTGAAGTTCGTGCTAGCATCCACGCTGGGCAGTTGGTCAGCGTAGCGGAAGGCTGGATCCCCAGCCCACAGGGTAGCGAAGCTCCTCTCCGTGATATCGAGTTCTCCGCCGTAGTAGCTAGTCCATGACATACTGGTATCCGCGGGGTCGAAGCTGGTAGTCCACGACCATGACACCTGGGCGCACACGTAGTCGCTCACTGTGTGGTTGCTCTCGGTGACAACCATGCCGCTGGCCACGTCTACGGGCCACTCGCTGGACAACAGGTTCTCGAAGACTATCCACTCCGTGGCAGTCCCCGAGACCCCGCCAATCTGCCCGTTGAAGCCTATGGGGAGCTGGGAGCCGCTTAGCGGGCTGATTACTACGTATTCCTCTTTCCTGCCGCCACATGTCGCTATTGTTAAGTTGTCGTAGGTGAAGTTGTAGGTGAAGCCCGTGGCGTCCGCTGTGCCAGTGTCGACTGTTGCACAATCGCCGAAGCAGTAGACGCTGCCGTCTCCAGGGATCGGGAATGTTAGGCTTATCGTTATCGTTGCTGTGAAGTTTGCTATCGAGGTATCGTTAACCCTTAGGTCTAGACCATAGGTGAATGGCGGGTGCGACAATGCGCCATAGTTTGTGAAGTTATAGGCATTGAATATAGAGTCTATGGTGACGCTGTAGCTGCTGGGCGCTATCCAGGATGGTGGCTGCACGTAGATGCCCACGAGCCGTGTAATGTAGGAGCCATCGGCGCTATAGTAGTAGTAGAAGAAGTCCGAGGGAGACGCTAGGATACTGACAGTCCATGTAACTTTTACATAGTCGCCTGTAGCATCAACGACTATGCGCTGGCTGGTTATCGTGATCGTGCCCGTCTTGTATGCTAGCGTCCACTCCTTGGTGAACACTTGAGTTACTAGTCCTGTGGTGTTCTCTACTCTCGTGCCCACAAAGGCTATAGGGTCTATGGTTGTACCGTTCTCGAGCACATAACCAGGTGCATATATGTATGTGAAACTCACTCTGCCACGTATAGTATTGTTGAACGGGTTGAACATCACGTATGTATCATCATCTGCTTTCTCGCCATATAGTGTTGAGCGCACGTACTCGTGAATGTTCACCACGAAGTATGTCTCGTTTATCAAGTCCGCTATAGTGTATGCCCTAGCGGTTTGCGTGGCGCTCGAGGATAGCGCTCTCCTCACTGGCTCGGGTAGGTGCCCCTGCCCCACTACCCAAAGCCTACCATGCTTATCCAGCACTGTGTAAAGCTGCTTACCCTTCCAGACCTTGAGCATCCACTCTAGCTGCTCCCTCGAGAAGTAGTCGTATATCCAGTGGGAGCCCCCGAAGAGAAGCTCTGGCTCCGTGACTCCTAGCGCCGCCAGTATGCTAGCCGCGTGGCTGTAGAGGACTAGGAATGTCAGTATGCCCGCTGCCAGCGCCCTCCGTAGCTTCCCCACATCACCTCCCCCGCTAGTAGATAATCAGTATCAGTACCGCAATCGGGCCGAACACGATAATCAGAGTAGCAATGATATCGACTAGCCCGCTAAGGTCTAGCACTACTGTCTTGTCCACCCAGGCAGTACCATTGTACTCCTTCACGGGGATAGTTATCGTCGAGAAACCGTTAGCGTTAATCGTGTTAACAATGCTGTTCTTAGCTGCTATCGCTATGTCCAACAGGAATCCGTAGTAGACCACGAGGCTTATCAATCCTATAGCGAGGAGCTGCACCTTACGCTGAAGACTCCGCCTCATATCTCGACACCCAGGTCTCTTAGGCCGCTAATGATTAGGAGAAGTGGTGCAAACACCTTCACGAGATCCCACATCACGCTTAGATCGACTGTCGTGCTGCCGATGGTTACTGCGCTGAGATCCATGTTGATGTTGCCTAGTATCGCTGCTATGGCTCCCGCTAGTCCAAGCTTCACTATCCCTCGCAGAATCCGTCCAAGCCATGTGTTTGATACTGCGCTCTGCCAGGACAAGACACTCCCCGACTAGAGTCGAATAAGAAAAAAGATTCTGGGATAAGACTGTTTCGACTCTAGTCGAAGGCTAGAGGCTCACGCCAGCCTTCCTCAGACCCTTAAAGAATAGGGCTAGTCCACCGAACGCTAGACCGAGCCCAGGAATGAAGCCTAGATCTATAGTCACTGTGGAGCCGCCGATTGTCATGTTGTACTGCATGTAGCCGCTTAGGGCGCTGGCGGTTGCGCCTCCTAGAGCCATTATGGTGGCCGCTAGCCCCATGGTTACTAGGCCTATGAAGAGGTTCCTGCTGTACTTGCCTATGGTTTGCCTGCGCCTTGGCCTGTAGCGTCTGGCCAGAGTCCCACCCCGAGGCTCTCCGATTCTACGACACTAGTCGAAAGAATTTAATCTTGGTGAATCCAGGATCATATACTGGTGACTCCGACGCATGTCTAAGTCGGACTACGTGCAACGGACGGTTAGACTCCCAGCCAAGCTCGACGAGATGATAGAGCAGTACGCGAAGGAGTGGGGACTAACGTACCAGGATGCAATCGTGCACATACTCCTCGAGTGCTTCGAAGGTGAAGAGTAATGCTGGGCTTCGGAAAGAAGGACTGTAGTCTAGACAGCTTTGGAGAAGACGAGATAGTAGAGTACGTGGTCGCAAACCGCAGCGTTAGAGAAAAGCTCATAGAGCGTATCAAAGAGGACGTAGAGGATGCCCTCGAGGCTACGCTAGTCAACGCGATAAGGGCTGCCAACGAGAGGCCCCCGATATGGTGGCAGTGGCTCTTCCTGCTAGCAGCGGGGGCTATGGCTGGGCTTGGCCTCGGAATCGTGATTGCGATGAAAACGGGCATTGCTGGCGGGCCTAGTCTACCGCCGCCGCCAGGGTGATCCCCGTGTCTGCCCCAGGGCCCACGGGCGACTATGGCTTTGCAGTCAAGGAGCTACTAGAGTATCTGCGGAATAAGGGCCAGATCTGGAGCGCTGCCCAGCTCGCTAGCATCCTGGCGATAGACCACTATGTGCGGAGCCGCTACAGGGTAGACCTTGGTCTGCAGAAGCTCGTCGACGACTGGGTAAGACATAGCGTCATAGAGGCTGCCAGGTTCGAGACCGTTGCGCAGCGTAACGCCAGCGTCGTAGCCAAGCTCGCTGCCCAGGTGAACTACGTAGAGGAGCAAGGTACACGGACGCGTGTGCTCCCCCTGGGTAGGAGAAGGAAGGAACAGTAGTATATGGTGTAAGCCTTGCAGGCCGCCGCAGCGGAGACCGCAGCGCTCGAGATACGCAGTGCCAGGCTGCGCTGGGTACGCCCTCTCCACCAGATCAACATAGTCGGGGTAATGGGCGCGGGCAAGACAACACTGCTCATGAAGCTCTGGGCTCTCTTCAAGCGCAATCACAGGCCCGCGACAAGCATCTACTTCCAGTTCGAGCGAGACCTGCTGGACGAGTTCTGGGAAGCAGTGAAGAGCATAGAGACTCCCTACGCCTACGTGGCTATAGACGATATTAGCTTCGCCCTGAGCCGCGGGGATAGGGAATTCCTCCACAGCCTAACCAAGATACGCCATCTCAACCGCAGGGTGAAGAAGTGGGTAGTAGCCACTGCCATGCACTACGGCAAGGCTACTCTCCCATTCCTGCGACAGAGCCACACCAAGGTGCTGCTGAGCCTAGTAGAGCCAGAGGAGATCGAGAGCCTACGCTGGAGCTTTACGGTGCAGGCTCTCTGGGACTACTACTACGTCTATGTCAGCGATCCACTAGGCCACTGGGCGCTCTTCAACTGGCTCGGCCAGATCTTCATAACACGGATACACAAGCCGCGCCGCGTACGATGCTGGGACATAGTTGTTAATGGGCCCGAGTGCGTCTAGGTGGTGTTCATGCTCATAGAGGAGTATCTGATACGCATGCTTGAAGAGGATAGGGAGCTGCGGGAGCTGGCTAGGCAGCTGCCAGCGGATAGGCTGCGCGTGGCAGTGGAGCGGGCGCTTGCCTCTGCCAGGCAGGCAGCCTACACGGAGTTCAAGAGGAGCCTCAGAGCCATGCTGCTGCAATCCTGCTAGTGTTGCAGTCGAGCTTCTTCCCCGTTGTTGCAGCAGAGCAATTCCGCCACGTAGCCTGACAGGTCTCTGATGAGGAGTTGGAGTATTCCTGAGCAGTGCGGGGTGGACTGAAACATGGTGCTGCAACCCATGTACGTGTATATCCGCAGCGTGCGCCGCGGTAAACGCGTCCACCGCTACCTTGTGGTCGAAGAGTACCTAGGATCTGGTAGGCGCCGCACTCTTCTCCGCCTGCCAGCAGAAGAGGCAGGCAAACTACTCCTAGAGCTGGCAAGGAGAGGCATCTACAGCCAAGCAGAGTTAGAGAGGGTGTGGTGCGGGGGGTGGGATTTGAACCCACGCAGGCCTACGCCAGCGGGTCCTCAGCCCGCCCCCTTTGACCTGGCTCGGGCACCCCCGCACCCAGGTTGCTGGGCCGTGTAGAGAGCTGGGATAGAGAGGAGGGTTTTTGAAGCTTAACGGTGGCGCCGGGGGCGGGATTTGAACCCGCGCGCCCCTCCACGGGGCAGTGGGTCTCCCGACCCCTGGAGCCGGAAAAGGTCTCGAGCCCACCGCCTTGGACCGCTCGGCCACCCCGGCACCCATGAGCCGTATTCTAGAGATACCTAGTTAGGGGGCTTTTACCCCTTGCTTACATCTATGTGCTGTTATAGCTATACCGGCACATAGATTGGGTTACTGTCTGTTGCTACGTCATTATAGCTGTCTAGTATACTGCGTATTGGCTTTGGCAGCGTGAACATCCATTGATGTGTTACACCGTCATAGAAGCGGAGTTCTCCCCTGATGCGCTCCTTTATCAGTTTGTCCACTGCGTCAGGGCTGAGATTAGACGGGTCTATGCTATTCGACGCCGCAACGAACCCCCATACACCGTTATAGCTTCTGACATACGTTATGTATGGCCTTGTTATATTGAACACAGAGGCTATGGTGTTTCTGATGGTGGCGTAGACCCGTGGCGTTAATATAGGAGACGAAGCTTGTGTCACCATAGCGCCTCCCGGCTTGAGTACCCTAGATACGAGCCTATAGAATTCTAGTGTATATAGCAGTGCTGCTGGCCCACCCTCCATGGGGTCGACAAGGTCTAGAATCACAATATCAAACTCCATATCGGTTGTGCTAAGGAATTTCCTTCCATCATCTAGAACTAGCTTTAGCTTTTCATTATCAAAAGCTCCCTGGTGCCATTCAGGTAGGTACTTCTTTGCCAGCTCTATTAGCTCGGCATCTATGTCTACCATTACCACTTGCTCGACACACTTGTGTTTAAGCACCTCACGCGCTGTAGCACCTTCACCACCACCAATTATCAGAACATCCTTCGGGCATTCATGCGCAATCATTATTGGGTGTACAAGCGCTTCATGATACCAATGCTCATCAAACAAACTGCTCTGAACCTTCCCATCTAGCACCAGAGACTTACCTATTCCAGCTAGCTCGCCGATAAGGTACTCCTGGAACTTAGTCGCACCAGCAGCATATACTTTCTCGACACTCCTAATGCACGCTTCGCCCTCGGTAATCCACTCAGCAACTATTCTCCATGGGAGTTTTTGCCCCAAGATCCTATACCCCCTACCCAGAGCTTGCCGGAGTTCTCGTAACGGCTAGCGCCTCCTCTCCGGGAAACCCAAGTGACGGCAGCGGCGCTAGAGGGGGAGTATAAACACGGTGCAGGATGAGTAGCTTTCTGGAGCAGTGTTACACTCTATAGTTACTTCGGTAATACAACACACTCCATGAACAGAAACAGAATGGACAAATGAACGCCACGTATCTCTAAAATCTGGTGACTTGCAACAGAAAAGCAGACTCGAATAGGACTACCATGCTAGTTTTGGTGTCGCAATTCGGAGAACTTGAGGAGTGGTGGGCCCGCGGGGATTTGAACCCCGGACCTCCGCCGTGTAAGGGCGGCGTCCTAACCAGGCTAGACGACGGGCCCACCCGCGGGCCTCCACCATCAAACTCATGGGGAGGGGTCGGGGTTATTAAGCTCTACGTTTAGTAGGCTGCCCCTACTAGCGTTACATATGGATAAGTATTACTTATAGAGGCCTTCTCTAAGTTTACTAGCTTTATCCAGAGACCTAGGCGGGAGTAATTAAGTATGGATGACCCCACTCCGACTTTTAGGCCAGTAAGGGGGATGACGAGGTTCGCTAGGGGCGAGCACTATTTTGGCGATGAGCAAGTATGGCGGAGGCTGACCTCCCCGGTTACACTGCTAACGTTTGGTACGTTTGGTCATGGCTACTAAGCCTAGCCTAGGCTTCCTCTTATTACTCCGGCACGCGCTATAGCTTGCTCGGCTGCCTCCTTTATGCCGAGCTTTATTGCGCGCTCGGCGCTTCGGAGCGTCTCTATGTACTCCTCCTGGGGCTCTGGCGCGTTACCACCAATGAAGTCCCTAGTTATCGCTATGTCCTCCTTTAGTAGTTGTAGAGCCTTCTCGTCCTTAATGTAGCTCATTACTACTTCTGGGACATAGAACCTTATGTCGTATTCCGCGTCGCGCCTCAGGAGCGGTAGTACTTTTAGCAGATACTCTACAGCCTCGCTGCCTAGCTCTTTCTCTATTCTCTTGAGGCCTCTGCCTAGCCCGATTAGCGATGGTGGTATACCCATCGTGTAGAGACTGGCCGCATAGGATATTGCCCGAGGGAGTTTAAGGTCTCTAGGCGGCTTCATGGATAGGAGTTCCTTCTCCGCTGCGAACGCCAGGCTCTTGTCAATGCTGCGAGGGTATTCTCCATGCGAGAGTCTCGCTCTTCTTCGAGGTACAAAGGACGCCACATGAGGTATTAACTCGATTATACGCAACACGAACCTAAGGTATTCTGCCGTGAATAGCTTAGCTATGTTTATCAGCAGCTTTTCCTCATCCGCGCTCAGTATACGCGGTCTCTCATGTAGATTGTCTAGAAGTACATTCACAACCTTCTCGACTGCACGAGGACCTTGGTCATACCTTATGCCAGACTGTATTGTCGCAGTAGAGTATCCTCTATATTGCTTCACGAATATGTCAACGCTCCATGGGGACAAATGACCACGGAATGGCAGCGCGCCTACACCCATTATCGGGTGAACTCTAGTGTTCTCGTCCTCGGCCCACTTGTAGAGCCGCGAGAGAGCATAGACCAGCGCTATACTCGAAGCAGGATGCCCATAGGCTAAGGCCGTATCTGACTTGCCTAGGAGAACCCTATAGTGGCTATAGTGTAGCCCTAGGTGCGTAAGGAGCGCATTCTTCATACCTTCAAGGATCTTATCTACATGGAGTAGCGACTCCATATCTTCGACGAGGGGTATAACCTCTATATAGCCTGTCTTTACACCTAGCTCTTCCTCCGCAAGACGTTGCATCTTAAGGATTCTCCTCTGCAACACATAGACCTCATACCCGCTAGAACACATTGGAGTTATAATGTATCTTACTGCTGGCGAGCCGGCTTTGACGATAGACTTCTTATTAGCTACTAACACGCCCCAAAGCACCATAATCTGGCGTTCCGGCTCCTCTAGCCTCTCCGAAGGTATGCGTGGTGTCAGTAGGAAGTCCTCACCAGGCTGTAGACCATGCCGCAGGGTCTCCTCTACAACCCAGGCTACCTGATGGTACGGTGTGAGCTTACCCTCATAATCTATCATTTTTTCGTCAAGGCCCAAGCCACCACGACTGCGGGGGAGTAGATCGCGTAGAGCTTCCTCTACCTCCTCCTCTACACTGAACCCCCGACTAGCCGAATCCGGATGCTGAGTAGCCATCGCCAGAGGTACTGGATACCCTAGCACCGTCGTCTACCCCTAGCCGCCGCATAGCGGCAGAGAACTCACATATAAGCTACTCTCTCAGCGGCTAGAGGCCCGAGGCATGGAGCTGGGCTATCTCAACCACATAGTGTTCGGGGGTCTCGCGCTTTGGCCGGTAGCGTGCGGGTTAGGGCATATTCGAGTAGTGCTAACCTAGGCCCTGGCTTCGACGTTCTAGCAGTAGCACATACAGCCTATTACGATGAAGTGGAAGTAAGGCTTGAGCCGGGTACAGGCCAAGTAGTTGTGGAGTCCGTCTACGGTCCTTATGCGTCCCAAGCAGGAAGAGCTGACACTGCGAGAAGGGCTGTAGAAGAGCTGCTAAAGATAACCGGAACAGACGTGAGCAACCACGACATAGTTCTTCGCGTCTATAAAGGAGTCCCTCCTGGTAGAGGCCTTGGCAGCAGCGGTGCCTCAGCCGCTGCCGCTGTTAAGGCCGTCGAATTATTGCTCGACCTCAATGTATCAGATAGTATACTCGTAAAGGCAGCCGGCCGAGGCGAAGCTGCTGCTGCTGGTTCACCTCACTACGATAATGTTGCTGCAAGCCTACTCGGTGGCCTAACCATAGTCTCTTTCGATAAGGACGGGCAACTCTATGTATCCCGCATAGAGGTTGATGCTTGGTTTGCATTATTTGTACCAAAAATAGAGATAGGTTCGTCAAAAACAAAACTTATGAGGGAGATTCTGCCCCGCCAAGTCAGCCTTGACATAGCAGCCAGAAACTGGGGTAGATTGGCCATGTTAATCGCAGCTGCCATGAGGGGCGACCTCAGATTAATGGGTCACATGATGATGCAAGACGAAATCGTAGAACCAATTAGATCTAGATATATTCCATGCTATGATACTGTCGTAGAAGCTGCATTGGAGGCTGGAGCTCTAGGAGTAACCATTAGCGGAGCAGGCCCAGCGCTAATAGCACTAGCTTCGTCGCGCGAGGACGCGACAAGGATAGCCGAAGCAATGACGAGGAGCTGCAAGTGCTGCGAGATAGAGGATGTAAAAATAGCCCAGACAGCCGGGCCAGCAACAAAGGTAAAGTGGTGACACATCATGACGCGTTATAATGCTACGGGAGCGATTCACTCGTTAAGAAAGCCGATAGAGGCAAACGACATAATAGCTCCAATAAGTATCTCTGCTATATATAGATTCATAGAAGTGACTACGCCTCCTGTAGAGGAAATAAAGTATAGCCGTGAAAACAATCCTACAGTACTGCGGCTAGAAGAGGCCCTTGCCGCTGCTGAATCAGCTAAATGGTGTTTAGCATTTAACACTGGCATGTCCGCCATATCGGCATTAATGCTCAATGCATTACCCAACACCAAAAGGATCGTAGCAAGCCGGCTACTATACGGCTCTACTCGCACCCTACTAGAGAAAATTACAAGCCTTCGTGGAGACATAGAATTAGAGTATGCTGGACCGCCCTGGGATGAACTACTCTCAGCCATAAAGGGTTCAGACCTAGTATTCATAGAGACTGTTGGTAATCCTACTCTCCGTATACCACCCATAGACGAGATAATCAAGATATGCGGCCAAGAAGGCTGCACAGTTGTAGTGGACAACACTTTTGCTACACCTGTCATATATAGGCCGGTCGAAGCTGGCGCCGACATAGTAGTTGAGAGTATGACCAAGTACATAGGTGGCCACAACGACGTACTGGGCGGGCTGCTTTGTAGCAACCATATCAAGCTAAAGGAGAGTATATGGGAATGGAGAAAGCTCACAGGAACTATAATACAACCCCTCGATGCATATCTTGTAGCAAGAGGACTAAAGACACTACACCTTAGGGTGAAGTACTCCTCTGAAGCTGCCATGGAAATAGCCAAATGGCTAGCAGATAGGCCAGAAGTAGTCAAAGTACATTACCCAGGGCTTCCAGACCACCCAGACCATAGCATAGCTAGCAAGTTGTTCGACGGACTATATGGTGGCGTAGTCTCGTTCGAGATAAAGGGCGGTGCTGTGGCTGCCAAGAAATTCCTTAATGCACTAAAGACTATAGTACCCGCACCAAGCCTAGGCGGTACAGAGAGTATAGCCACATATCCTTACGAGAGCAGTCACAGGAATCTTAGCGAGGAGGAGAAACGTAAACTCGAGATAACACCAGGGCTCATAAGGCTAAGTGTGGGTCTCGAGAACGTTGAAGACTTAATAGCTGACATAGAAAATGCATTAAAAACATCGCAAAGCTAAGATACTAAACTCTACTCCATTAACACATTAAGTTAATTCTTATTCTACATACTCCCTAAGTATCTTCACTGCTTCGTCGAATAGCTGCGGAGACTCTAGCCCCCGGAGGCCCTCAAGTTTTTCTGCAAGACTAGCATCTCTCAATACTGTTCTCACCCATGCCGTTAGATACCCATTCTTAATCACATAGGAGAGTTCTTCGGGACTAACAATCCTATATACAACTATTGCCGCTAGCTGTTTCGTACTGAATACTCTTAGAGGAACAACCTGGCCCTGGACTACGAAGTAGAATGGCTCAACCATCTCCCGAGTAGGTTTGGCTTCAACATCTTCTCTAGGCTGTTGCCTTTCCTCTTCTATTTTCTCCGTTTCCGTGAAAAGAGCCAAGCCCTTATCGGTTATCTTTACTTTGTTCCCTATTTTTGTGACCAGACCGAGTTTTTCCAGTTCCGAGGCATACTTCCTAACCGTAGATGTCTTTATGCCCACGAGCGCTGCGAGTTCACTTACATCGCTCTCCTTTTTATCTGCAAGAATTTCGAGTATCTTCCTCTTCGTGGATGTGAGTTCTTTAAAAGACATGTTGATCTGCACCCCGCGGGGCTCTGTAGAGGCTATCTACATAATCAACTCCTTATAAGGTAATACCATCATGAATGTTTGAGAAAGCAAGTACCCTCTGCCCCAGGCCGCCATAACCCCCATTTTAGACGTGAGCAGCGACAAGCGTAACAGTAACCACTCTTAAAGGAACTCTACAAGGGGAAGCAATGAAGCTGCATAGTCTGGCTGCAGTAATCCTTTTAGCCACACTAGTCTTGAATCATGTGTCGCTCCTCGCTACCTCTATGGAGCCACTATATCAGTGGACTAGCACAGTGGAACTTCAGGTACCAGGTGTAGCATTAACACCCAACGGTTACATAGGCACCATGTCTAAGCTAATAGTAACTGTTGCATGGCCTGGAAAAGGTATAGTATACTTCTCTGCCGATCCACTAACAGAATTAGATACACAAGCTGCGGCAAGAATGGCGGCGCTTATAGCATCAATATTAGCTGGCGTAAATTACTATTCATACGACTACTTTATACGTTTAGAGTCAAATACATCTATAGTAGGCGGACCCAGTGCGAGCGGCGCTATGGCTGTAGCCATTCTTGCAGCACTACGTGGCATAAATGTACCGACAAACTTCTCCATGACAGGAATGGTTGATCCCGATGCCACTTTGGGGCCTGTTGGCGGCATCCCACAGAAACTCGAAGCTGCCGCTAGGGCAGGCGTGAAGGTCTTCGTCATACCCATTGGGGAACGCTATAGCACGGATCTTAATACGGGCGAGAAAGTAGACATAGTAGCTCTTGGGAGGGAACTAGGCGTCAACGTGATAGAGGCAAGCACTATAGCTGACGCTTATGAGATAGCAACCGGTGACAAGCTAACTCCCAAAAACGTTACACTCGACATCAGTTACCCGCCATGGCTTGTTTCAAGTCTCAATGAGAGCATTAACTTCTATAAGAAAACTGCACGCTCGAACATGACGTGTGCCGAGGAAGCACTATCTGGCCTATCAACATCTTTGGCCTCGTCTTTGGTAGATATACTGCGTGATGCCAAGCACAATATGGATGTAGGAACAAAACTGGAGGCTGCTGGAAAGCTCTATGCTGCTGCCTCTAGATACTTTGCAGCTGCTATCGAGACAACTTATGCATGCAACACTGCAAAAGCATATAGCTCGACTAACCCACTACAAGTGCTGACGAAATTGTCAATGAGCTATATAAATGAGACAACAGCTATACTCCAAAATGTCGAGAACAAGTTCAACGAGTCTCTAAGAGCTAATATGACCTCAATAACTGATGTACAACTTCAACTATACATAGCCTCTATGACTAGACTTCTGGACGCAAATAGCAGCCTAAACACTGCCTCAGCCCTGCTAGGCATAGCCGAGAAGGCTGCCAGCTACCAAGCATTACAAGCATTGAGTAGAGCGCTACAGGCAGCAATATACGCCTATTACAGGGCGTTGACCGCCAACCACTGGCTGACGCTGGCACTGCAAGCCGCAGACGATGGGGAGCCTATCAACCTAGACCTTCTATATAGGAGTGTAGAGACCTATACTTACTTTGCGGAATCAGCCGTAAACTATCTCCAAACCCTTGGTGTAAACATAGCAGATACAGCTGAGCAAATAGCGCTAGCAAAGGATGTAATACAACGAGGCATGGAGAGAAGAGACCCTGTCAAAGTATTACAAGCACTAGCTTACACAGTGAAGGGTTTAGCCGATGTTAATAGCCAGCTCCACGCAGTGTTCAATACAGGCATAGCTGTTCTCGATGCATCAAAGAGAAGTCTCTCCGTACTGCTACAAAGACTGGCAGATCTCAATGTCACACTGATACTCCCACTGCTCTACACAGAGTATGCCGACACGCTGGTTGACGTGAATGCCAAGCTAGGTCTGTATGTACAATCGTCAAGCTACGCATTACTACTTGCTTTAGTAGCAAATAAGCAAGCAGGAACCCCGATAACTGCTTTACAAGGTGGAGAGAAGTGCTCCTCAGAGACGATGACAGTCACGAAGACAACTACCATAGTAAACACTACTACAACTACAGTTGAAAAGACTATAACAGTTACTAGTACAACTACAACCACTGAGACTATCAGCAAAACCGTAGCTGGAGAGACTGGGTCTACAAGATCATCGCCAACTCTCCAGCTATTAAGCTACGTACTAGTAGCCGGAATAGCACTGGCTGTGGGTGTTGCATCAGAACGCATGAGAAGACAGCCATAATATGACTAACAGTTCATATGGAGCTAGGCCTAAACCCATGGCACGTCCCCGGGATCCTTGACGTTAATCATCACGCTGATTTTTAGCCCGAGACTCTGTAGAGCTTTACTGACATCCATACTGACACGCTCATAGTCTATTCTTACTGATCTCCGGATAGCCGCTGGATGTGATCTCCTCGGCACCCAGACAGTAATCTCAATTTCTACACCATCTGGCATCCTCTTGGAGGAAATGCCTGCAACACTATAGCCCACCATGCTGGCGAGAATACTCGCCGCCTTATACAGCGGTGTATCATGCATCAAGCTCTCTCTAGCAAGCGCCTCTGGGGTCCTAGAGAGATACACTGCCAGTTCACGCGAAAGCAGGAGCGCATATTCTACACGTGGATCGTCTAAATCAAGCTTGTGCAGTTTGTCCTCTAAACCAGCTCTAATCGCCAATGAGTATGCCTGAAGCACTGTACGCTGTGGCAGAGTCTCTATACCGCAGCCCGTAGCCGTTATAACTTCGGACTCAGCTACAATAGACGGTGCTCCTTTCCGTTTTACCAGCCAGGCCGCAGCTACTACCGAACTCCTACCACATCCGCGGAAGCAATGCACAAGTACCGGTTCATCCATCCTTCTAACGATATATGCCAACTCGGGAAGTGTTGGGGCATTGTACTCTCCTATAGGCCGCCAAACTAGCTTAACAGTACTCCCTAGGCTGCGTGGGTCGTAGCCGCCACCATATACGTGCTCTATGGGTGTTGCCAGCGACACTATGGTGTTAAACATTGAAATTATTTCCTCTACATCATCCGGCCTGGGCATTGGAGAGACCGCTATCCGGTTCTTCTCGAGCCAGTACAGCCTAAATCTCGGCGCTATGGAGGGAATAGGCTCCAATCCAGGCACCTCTACTCTGTATTCACCTCTACAGTCTTGTTGACTGTTGAGAACGGTATGTATCTTACATTGCAGCCTCTAACTGATGATAGCTTTGTATGCATCTCAGCTATCTTCCCCGAGGAGCCTTGCACAACGACTATCTCTGTACACAACCCGTTAACATGGATATGCGTAGTACTTAGGATTATATCCTTGTACTCATCGAGTATAGACGCTACCCTACCCCGGTCAAAGCTGCCAGAGATTATCATAACGCCGCTACACTCGTGGTCATACAGATAATGCTTATACTCGTTTAGAAATGACGCTACTGCATGCTCTACGAGCCTAGACCGGTCTGTCCGTAGCCGGGCAGCTAGAGCGTCAAGCTCCTCAGCCATACCGCTGGGGAGAGAGACGCCGAAACGTCTTCTCCGAGTCAACACTGTATACCTCCTATCGGGATTTAGCCACAAAGGCTACGTAAATGAGGAGCATGACTAGACCGGTTGCACCTGCGGGGGATAACCCCAGCATAAGGCTGAGTATGAGGCCTAGCCCGGCAGCGATCAGGGCTGTGGAGACTGATAGTAGTATAGCTTCACGGGCACTACGCGCATACATTGACGCCGCTGCACCAGGTAGTAGTATGAGGACGTGTTCCAGGACGAAGCCTACTATTTGAACCATTGTACTTACTACCACACCGACCATCGTGAAGAAGATTAGATCATGGAGCCATACTGGCATTCCTGTTATCTTCGCCAGATCCCTCTCAACGCCTAGGTATATCTGCTCTCTGTAGCTTAGTACAACTAGTATACATACTGCTAGAGCCGTAACTACAGCTATCCATGCCTCCCACGAGCTTACGAGCAGTGGGTCACCAAATACTATTGATGTTATGTCTGCCCCACCCGCTGTTGTCTTGGCGTAGTAGGCTAGTATGACGCTAGTAGAGGCCGAGAAAGAGACGAGAACCGAGGTGGCTATGTCGGGTTCCACACCACTAAATATCATATAGCCAGCCATATATACTAGCAGTACCGTCACGACTATCGTTGATATGTACGCTGAGGTATTCATACTGCCTGTCACTAGTATTGCTAGAAGTGCAGCTAGCAAAGCCGAGTGAGGAGTAGCCCCAGCAAGGAAGAAGAGTTTACGTGCTGCAACTAGGGCACTCAGCAACCCGAAGGCTAGCCCAGCAGCAAGTACAGCTAACGCCGGGTACACTGATATCCGGACATAATACATTGATAGCGACAAAATGGCAAGGATAGTGGCTATGACGAATACAACGACTTCTGCAATTCTCAACGTCGGTACCCCTATTACTTTGTCTGTAATATTTTGGCTAATACTTTGATTTCTTCCACTAATTGTTTCAATTTTTCTGGAATTGTTCCGGGTGCATAAGGGGATGGAACACGTAACACCGGCATATCGTACTCCTTTGCTAACTCGAGCAGCCCAGCATCTGTGCGGGTAGCCGGATTGTCGTTAAGCACTGCTATGGCTGCAACTGTTATCAGTTTATTCTTCATAAGTTTCCTAACTTGTTCTATATCATCCGGAGAGACCGGCACACCATGCTCCTTACTAAGAAGCTTTACAACATCTATCCCTAGCCAGTTTACTGCATACTGTATATAGGGAAGCGAAGCTACGGCCTTGACATGGACTCTAGGCGCATTATTAATAAGCTTCTCAACCTCCGCCTCAAGCATCGAGGCCTGGCCCAGATAGTGGCTACTACAACTTGGTCTTAGAGCAGCTAGTCTAGCTGCAACCTCCTTTAAGAACAAGACATAGTTGTGGGGATCGTATATTATCATGTGCGGATTTGCTACTCCTGTATCTGGATTGATGAGCAATCTCATACCCTTGATGCTTGGTATCTCCAGTAGCTTATCTTTACCTACTAGCGACCTAAGTTTTATCTCGAAGGACGCATGCCCCAGAGTTATTACTAGATCAGCTTTCTTCACGTGCTCTATATCGTCTATTGTGAGCTGATATTCGTGTGGATCTACGCTGGACGATGATATAACATAGATCTTGTCATCGCTACAGAGTAGCTGGGATACCTCGTTTTTCAGATTAGGAAAGCTAACAACTATGAGGAGACCGTCTTCTCTGTCACCGTCTGCGGAGCTATCCGTTTGCCTAATGGTATACATGGTTAATAGCGCTGTCAGGGCAAGAGTAGCTAGTATTAGCGGTACTAGTGGGCGCCACCTATCCATACATGTCTCCCGAGACATCATCTCTGTGCACACTGCTTATAATATTTCTCAAACAGTGTGCACAAGATGGGGTATAGCAGTGCAGGAAACATGTAAAGCAAAGGAGGTAGAACTCGTATCAGTTGAGGTATCGTTCAACTCTACTAAGGTACTTGAGGTAAACCATCTCCGCTTACAAGGGCCTGCCTTAGTGCAGGTGCTCGGCCCTAACGGTGCAGGAAAGACTACTCTATTGAAGACTATTCTGGGCCTCATTAGTCCTAGGAGAGGCCATGTCTTTGTATGTAGAGACAGTACGACAGGAAGACCGGATAGGGCTGGCCGTTTTATAGGCTATGTTCCTCAGCTTATTACCACCCTTAACCATTTCCCGGTAACTCCATGGGAAATAGTAGAGTACGAGATTATGGCGCGTAGTAGGAGTACACCTTTTCCCGGGAGAACAGGGAGCATTAGGGGCCGTGTAGAGGCCTCCTTGAGGGCTGTAGGCCTCCAGCCAGATGCTTGGTTTAAGCCTCTCCGCAGCCTTAGTGGCGGTCAGCGGCAACGTGCCTTTATAGCCAGAGCGCTTGTCCACGATCCTCCGATACTGTTGATGGATGAGCCGTTCTCCGCTGTCGATCCTGGAGGGAGGGTTGAGCTAGCAAAGCTAATAGCTTCGCTAGCTCGTAATCGCCTCGTCATAGTAACTAGTCATGATCCTATGCTTTTAATAGACTATACTGACCTAGTAGTCCTTGTTAACCGCAGAGTAGTAGCCGTTGGCGAGCCCCATGATGTGCTGAGAGAAGACATACTAGTAGAGGTTTATGGCGCCGCTATACTCCGTGTCGGAGATCATATACATATCAGTGATGAGCATAGAATAGTTGGCTAACAGTACAAAGCTCTAGCTCTTAACATACTCTTTATGCACTCACGGGGAAAGGAGCTGAGGAATGAGGCCATGAACCGCCGGTGCAGCCCGGATCTTGTCCTAGCAGATAACGCTCTAACGAGAGCCTTGAGAGATGCTCTAAAAGCTGTAAAAGATGAGTATCCCCTTCTCGATGAAAGTGTTGAAGAGATAGCTGTGTCTCGGAGGTTTACCCTTGTCCGGCTAGCCGGTGGAAGTATAGGTATCGCTTTCTCTGGCGAGTATGAACCGCCGCCAGAGGAGCTTATACTTGGGAGTGTTACTGTCTCTGAGCTAGCCCAATATGCGTGGAGACATCCTAGCCTCACTAGCCTCGCACTCGCCGCTGCAAACGCTGCTACCAATGTGTTGGTCGAAAAGAAGCCCCACTTGGAGGGTCTCATGTACGATAGAGATGTTGTTGACGTGGTTAATCCGGGGCCAGAGGAGTCTATAGCTCTTGTGGGATATGTACGAGGCATTGCACGCAAACTGGCCACGAGAGCAGGCAAGATTGTAGTCTACGAAGATAATCCCGTGCACCGGGCCTTTGCCCGCGAGGACGGGTTCATCACGTATCCGGGTAGTCAACTACTCCTAGACGCAGAAGACTATGATGTCATAATAGCTACTGGGGCAAGCCTTCTAGACCCTCGCATCATCGCCGTGTTCGCTAACGCAAAGAGGGCCCGTCTACGTGGCTTTGTCGGCCCGACATCGAGCTTCCATATAGCGGCTGCCAGACCTCTAGGTGCCGACTTCATAGCAGGGATAAGCATTCCTAGCAGCCACAGAGATACCGTGGCAAGACTCGTTAAGGCAGGCTACGGGTTTAAGCGTATATCACGCTTCGCGACGAAATGGATATGGTTACCGCCATAACTGCCGCTTTGGGTAGGCGAGGCCTGGAGCAGCGAAATAGTCAATAGCATCGGAAACCAGGAGAACATGGTATTCTTGGGGGCGATGAGGAGCGGTCACGGGACGGACCGCCCTCTGACCAGGAGACACGGCGGGCTGGTATGAGGAGCGCATTCCTTGTCCGAGGCCCTCCTAGAGCCCAGCGATATAACTGGGCAAGCATTATTCTAGGGTCTTCCACCTAGTGGATGAGGAGTGCCGAGTTCGCTGATGGATGCCCCGCGCGGCATAGCAGCCAGCTGATGAGGCCCTTGTGCAGGCTTCGAGCCGACACTTCACGGCTAGCCTGCTACCTACCCTTCACGATACTGTATATTATCTTCTCTACCTCGCTCCGCTCTACCTCATTGACCGGCGGCCTCCTGCCTACTGTGCAGCCTGCCTCTATTCTCCCGCGGCTACAGTACATAGCCTCACTTAGCTGCCCTCTAAGTTCGGCTGGCGGCAGTATCGCTGCCGCACGTAGATCGCCCTTACGCACATCCTTGAGGTTCGTGACTATGGTGTAGGTGAATATGCCCCGGGCACGCGTTATGTATAGGTTATCAGCATTAGGATGCTTAGCCACGCTGAGCACTTCAACACACTCGATATCCACCGCATAGAGGGGATCATTGTCGTCTCCCAAGCTCAGTCTTGCTGGGAGACCGTAGAGCGTCCTTATCGCATACTTTATCTCTGCTATAGTATGCCTGGTCTTCTGGTCTATCTGAGTCTTCTCCAGCCATTCCCGAGGCAGTAGTATTGCTGCTAGCTCCCGGGAGAGTTCCTGTAGTTTCTTGGTCGGCTCGCTATGGGCTAGCATAGTGGGCGGCATGAAGCTGAACTTTATCTGCATTAGCGTCGAGCGGACTTCGCCGTGTAGCTCGAGTGCTTTCTTCCAGTTGACTGGTATCGGTAGCTTCTTCGCCCTTATGATGGACTCCAGCATGCCTAGAGCGTGCTCAGCTACGAGTATCCTGTAATCGCTACGCGTATCACTCACGACTAGCACCCCGGAGAGGATATTCTCTCTCCGTTACTCCTCCATCTCGGCGAGTCGTTCAAGGGCTAGACGCATCTGTGCATACACTATGGGCTTCTTCGCTGTTATCTTCTGCACGAGTTCCTCGACGCTCTTAGCAAAGCTATAGAGGCCGTAGGGCGTGTAGAATACTTCGCTACAGTGCCACATGTGGGGTTTTAGTGACCCTTCGGCAACAGTCTTTGCATATATCCAGTCGTAGTAGCTGGCTACGGCTATGAGTACACCATCCCCGTCCCCACAGTATATTAGTGAGCATTCACTGCCGCTCTCTACCTCCACAGCTTTGCTGCAGGCCCCAGCCTTTCTTAGTTCCTCGATGAGCAATTCCGCCGACACACTCTCCCCTAGTGAAACCAGGCATGCCTAGCAGAAGAAGTCTATGTACCTAATTCTACTCACCGAGGAAGGGCCTCTAGAGGATAGTCAACCACAGGGATATGGGTAAAATAGAGGAACTGGACGCCAGCGCTAGTAGGCCCTGATGCTGCATTGTGCGATGCCGCGTCTGCATAGCCGTAGGGCTGCTTGGAGGTATTGCTCGCCGCGCTCGTACACCTCTATGAGGTCTATTACGTCTCTCTCTACTAGGTCTATTAGGAGCTCTTCTTCAATCCTTGTTAGACCTAGCTGCTCTCTACCTATCGCTGCTACCTCTATGCTCTCAGCGAGGCTGAGCGGCGCTTGGCTTATACCCGCAGCGGCAGCTATCCTCGAGGACAACTTCTCTATGAGCCGCTGCATGTTGCTAAGCTTCTCGTAGGCTTTACGCACGTTAGCCGCTACTAGCCCCAGCTCTTCTAGGTCGTTGGCTTCGCGGAGCGTCTCAGCAGCATCATATGCTGATATGACGCTTGTGAGCACTTGTGATAGCCACCTACAATACGGAGCCTCTGGCCCCATACGCTCGCGGCACATTTGTAGCGCTTCTGAGAGGTCGGCTAGGCTCGAGGTTAGCGTGTCAAGCAGCTGAGCTATCTCTGTAAGCCTTGACGTGACTGTTTCGAGGTGAGCTAGGCTCGTATCTAGACTATCGGAGCCGACCAGTCTAGCTACTAACATTACTATGTCGTGAACCTTTGCTATTTCCTTTGACTCTAGTCTACGGGCCGCCTCGTATACCTGGACTAGCTGTTTGCTAATGCTCTCCCACCGGGTTGCGATACGCTCCGCGTTATTAATCAAGTCTCCAGCTCTCTCGGCACCCGCTGATAGCAGCGAATACACTATCGGCGTTAGAGGTCCACCCGCTCTCACTACTGCTACAAGTAGTCCCATGCTCTGAGGTGATGGACACTCCTCGACATCAAGCGTAGACCCCGTAATGCTGTGCGCGAGTACCCGGAGTACGCGCTGGCACGCTGTCAGCGACGCCTCGCGTGCCTTGTCATAGTTTGATGCTGCTGTGTAGTCCTTAACAGAGCGTAGTAGATGCGCTACTTCTTGTCGTAGGCTTTCTGGCGCAACTTGCAGTGCTGTATTTACAGCTTCTATGTTCCCTGCTATCTCTTTCAGCGTCTCCTCTATGCTCTGTTGAGAGCTTAGCATTGCCTCGTATTCTTGGACTAACTTCTCTAAAGCCCACGCCACAGGTAATCACCCTACTATGGCTTCTTCCCTAGCCTCTTTGCGTGCTTGGTCAACGAGAGGTTGAGATGGAATAATTCGGTCTATGGCCTCGATTATCTTACTCTTGAGCTCTTCAATTCCTGAACCACCTTTCTCGGAGAGCATCTTCAGCTTGTTCACTAGGCTGACTGCCGTGGATAGGTACTGGACAGCTTCAGCGAGACTGCTCATATTGGATAGATCACTAGTTATCGCCTCTAGCGCTTTCTTACGCAGCTTGTCAGGCAGCTCCTCGAGGTTAGCCTCGAGGCTTCCATAGATCCTATAGACGGCGGCTAGGTCCTCGGCCAGCTTAGATGCCACAGTACCTATAGGCGATACAACCATTGCTGCTATGGAGAGTGCTGCTGAATTGCTTCTTGCTATTTCCTCGGCTTTGGACACTATTGCTTTCATCTCTTCTATGATGTTTGCTGCCTCCTCTAGGACGCCGGCGCGGGGGACGTGTTCAACATAGGCTGCTAGTCTCTCTGCCAGTGATGATATCTCGCTGAGACCGGCTTCCGGCTGGTACTCTTCTAGGCCCAGCAGTATTGCTACTAGCCGTGCTATGCTGGGGCCACGTGCCTGGCCACGTTCTCCACAAGAGGGTGATACGCGCCCTACGAGCGTGTACCCTTTCTCCTCAAGCTCCTCGTAGATTTCGGCTATACTGCTGTAAGCCTTGGAGACAGGTTTTGTCCTGGAAGCGCTGTAGTCTACACCAGCTATTCTAGATGCTTTCTCGGCTAGTGAGCGTGCCCGTTGCTGTAGCGTTGCAAGCTCCGACACTATCTTCCCGGCCGGCTCGGGGCCTAGATCACGAATCAATGCTGCAACTGCATAGCCTATCTCACCATAGTCTTGCTCCACGACGTGAGCCCGAGTCTCTATGCTGGCCAGCTCCTGGCCAGCCTTGGAGGCGAGTACCTCTATCACTAGGCTACGTAGGAGGTCTGCGTAGAGGTTCACCGTCCGCCGGTCGTGACCGGTTAGGTTCTCTGGCAGACACCCAGCAGTTGCTATGGAGAAGCCATAGAGGAG
Organism: Pyrodictium delaneyi; assembly: GCF_001412615.1. Lineage (NCBI taxonomy): Archaea > Thermoproteati > Thermoproteota > Thermoprotei > Desulfurococcales > Pyrodictiaceae > Pyrodictium > Pyrodictium delaneyi. The sequence continues at coordinate 25,418 of NZ_CP013011.1, forward strand.
TGAGTATACGAACAGGCTTAGCCGCGGCCCTGCTTCGACCACCAGGCTCCCGGTGAGGGCCGCAGCAGCCTCCAGCAGCCGCGGCACTTGTTTCTCTCGTCGTCCAGCATCCGGCTCTATGACGAGTACTACTAGAGGCTCTCCTGAGAGCATTTTGCAAGCGAGTTCTTGGGCATAGGATTGCAGGCTACGAGCCGGGGCTACTACTAGCTTCAGCCCCCGCTTTTCGAGAAGCTCGTTGAGGCCCAGGAACTCTGAGAGCCTAGAACTATACTCCATTAGCTCGCCGAGCGCTAGGCTGTTAACAACCTCCACTACCTGGCTTGGACCGGTTCTCCGGGCACAACCTACTAGGGGCGAGCTACTTGCCATCGGGTAGAGTCGCGCCACCATGCTGGGCCGTAGCGCTGCTACCGGCTCGCTGAATCTCTCTATAGGCGGACTCAAGAGATCGGGGTTCAAGGCTTCAATAAGCTGGGCAGCGTGGGGATCATCACCATATATCTCCCGGGCGACATCTGCAGCTATTGTGAATAGCTCGCGCAGCGCCTGCGGGTCGTATACTATGAGCCCGTCCCGGCTCCACGCCAGCGCCGCATGCTCTAGCGCCGAGACAGCATGCTCGACCGAGGAGGCCTGGAAGCCCTTCGCACGCGCATAACGCGTCATCCAAGCCTCTGCTTCAGAGAGGAGATCTTCTACACGGACCGCCGTCCTAGAGTAGACTACAGCAAGGTTAGCCTCGGGCAGAACCTCGTAGCCTAGCAGCCTGCTTAGCAGTGAGAGAGGAACAGGGCCCGGGAGGACCGCGAGGAGCGGAATCATCTTCTTGTCCTCTATGAGCCTGCGGACCTCCCGGTAGCCTGTTTTGTCGAAGAGGGGTACCCCCTCCACTATCTCGCGTGCAAGCGCTTCCTCGCCGAGAAGAACCGTTTCAACATGTTCGGGACCCTGCTTGAGCGCTGCAGCGAGCTTACCGACCACTGTGTCTACTAGCATGCGGGCCCACGCTATACGTCCCTTGGAAGCCCACCACACCATGTTAGCGAGGAGGCTTGCAGCATCAGCCAGTTCACCGCCTAGGATCTCAACTACCATGCGCTCTATTACGGGCTTAGGGAGTAATGGAAGCGTGAATATCCTGCTACGCCACGCTACGGGGCCAAAGACGGCCTCCTTGAGCGTTGAAGAGGGGCCGAGGGCCAGCACCACGTATACTTTGGTGCTATGAGTTCTTATGGCCTCAGCCACGCCACGGAAGGGCGATGTCTCGTACTCAACAATACCTCTCAGCAGGTCATAGCTCTCCTCGACTTCATCCACAAGGAGGACAACAACCCCACTTGCCTCGCCGAGCTTTTCCCGGGCATACTCCTCTAGTATCCTGGGCAGCTCCGACTCATGAACACTACCATAGCGTTCAACTATGTACTCCACTATGTCTGCTAGCTCAACCCGAAGCGCTGCTGCACCAATACTCTTTGCAAAGGTCTCTAGGTGCCGTAGAAGCGTAGTCTTGCCGGATCCATAGGGAGCCACAACCACCGGCATCCAGTACTCGTCGGCACCACCCTCAACATAGCTACGAATTAACCCCTCAAGCTCAACTCTTATCCGTCGATGCTCCTCGCTTAAATCACACCATCCCGTTTCAAGACAGCCGGGCTCCAATCAGAGAGTCCCCTTAGCGAGAAATACTGTCTAACCGCCAAGCCGGAGTAGTAAAAACCCTCAGACCCATACACCTTCCTTGACTGGAAGTGATGACCCCGCGCCTCCAGAGCCCAGATCAGCTATTCCGGGCAATCGGGCTGTGAAGAGGGTCTTGAGTGCTGATCTACAAAACACGAGAAGAATTCTGGCCATAAACGCTGTTATGGCGCTAATTACTCATTGCTCTGCACCACCCAGCTGATAGAGGAGCAAAACGCTCACTTCTCTATCTACCACTGCCTTTAACCTAGCACGGATAACACAATGTGCTGTCCTAGACCAGCTATAATACAACCATCAAGATCCGCATCGTGAATTTGAGAAGCGTGAAGCCATGCTACCGTGATAGTTGGAGAAAAGAGGCCGAAACACATAATGAATGTTGCCACTAAAGGTGTAGCAGGCGGGTTAGAGCTTCCATAGACGAGTAATAGGTTGTTGAAATGATTATTCTTCTACTTTTACGTCTTTGTGTGTCTCCCATACTCCATGGAGGTTGCAGTAGCTTAGGACGTAGAGTGTACCACTCTTCTCCAGCCTTATGGTTATCGTTATCTCTGGCTCTGCGTAGACGGGCTCTAGGTCTATCGTCGCTATGTGTATTGGGTTGAATGCGCGGCCCTCTTCGCTGAACCAGATCTCTATGCGGCGTATCGAGTGCTGTACCTGGTTGGGGTGCGGACCTACCTTTATTGTTATCTTGAAGGGTTCGCCCTTCTTGACTGTGTCTGGTGCCTCGATCTTAGGCGCATGTGTCTCTGCCTTAGAGGCAGCCGGGCCCGTTGTCTCGGGTGTGTATATTAGTTCTCCGAATGGCTTGGCCATGACTATCGGCCTCCAGTTTAACAGGAGTTAACTAGCGTTGGATAAAAGTGTAGCGGGCATCAGAGCGTTTTTAGGAGAAGTAAGTGCTGTAAGGGTGGCTCTAGTCCTTGGAGATCGTATTAGAGGTGCCAGTGTTCAGAGAGTGTCTGATTGTCCGAAGGCTTAACCGCTTCGTGATCGAAGTCGAGATAAATGGTTCTAGAGAGATGGCCCATAACACGAATACTGGGCGGCTCACAGACGTGCTTGTACCCAAGCGTACCGGGTTATGCATACCGCTAAAGAGGCCGAGAAGGACGCGGTTCCGCCTGTTTGCTGTCGAGTATCGGGGCGGCTACGCCATTATCGATACTCGGCTGCAGGAGGATGCATTCGCTGCTGCTGTGGACCGTGGACTTCTCCCGTGGGCCACCAGCTGCCATGTAGCTTCTAGGAGGCCGCAACTCGGCTCCTCAGTACTCGACTTCCTACTAGACTGCAACGGCTCGGAGATCTATGTTGAGACTAAGAGTGCTGTACTCATGGGCCCTGGAGACATTGCTATGTACCCCGACTGCCCTACTGAACGAGGCCGAAGACACATACGCGAGATAATAGCGCATGCTAAGAGAGGCGTGAAGATAGCGCTAGTGTTCATCGCCGCCTTGCCGGGCGCCCGGGGGTTCACACCTAACCCGGAAGGTGACCCGGAGATTCCCGGCCTCGTGCGAAGAGCTGTAGAGGCTGGTGTAATTGTCAAGGCTCTGGGGCTTGATTTTGATGCTGGGCGGCGAGGGGTCAGGCTTTATGCTCCTAGTCTCCCAGTTGTACTTGCCTAACTGCTTCAGCAAGGGGCCTTAGGCCTCGACTGTCTGGGGACTGCTATACGTATCTCGGGGGCTGGGGCGGCGTGGCTGTACTTAATGTGTATAAGTTACTCCTAGTAGACCTCGACGGCGTGGTATGGCGAGGATCTAGGCTCCTCCGGGAGAATATTGAGTGGTTGAGGCGTGCTAGGAGTAGTGGCATTAGTGTAGTATTCGTGTCAAATAACTCGACTCGGAGCCGCCGCGTCTATGCCGAGAGGCTTACTCGCATCATGGGCTTTGAGGTCGGAATTGAGGATATAGTTACGAGTGGTTACGCTGTGGCCCGCTGGCTACGCGAGACTAGCGGTCCTTCCCGAGTTCTTGTTGTAGGCGAGGAGGGGCTTGTAGAGGAACTCCTACAGCAGGGCCACTGGGTACTCAGCATAGGTGATGGCGCACGTTGTCCCGTAGACTATGTAGTGGTCGGGCTCGACCGTAACCTGACATATGCCAGGTTGCGTGCTGCCCACCGCGCCATAAGACAGTGTGGTGCACGCCTAGTAGCCGCCAATGACGACGCCTCCGTCCCTGTAGAGAATGGTGACGAGCCTGGAGCCGGCGCCGTACTTGCCGCCCTAGAGCGTTCAACCGGCGTGAAAGCGGCCTTCATAGCCGGTAAGCCTAATCCCTACATGTACGAGCTGGTCTTGAAGCAGAGAGGAGTAGAACCACGCCAAGCGCTAGTAATTGGTGATCGGTGCGACACTGATATCGCTGCTGCAGAGAAGCTCGGGATCGACAGCGTGCTCGTGCTCACAGGTGTCGCTGGGGAGCGGGGAGAACGTTGCAAGGCGACATACGTGGTTGATACCCTCGCCGATCTGGACCAGTACTGAGGTGCCAGGATCTTCTACACACAGCGTGTCATCGCCCCATCAATGACTATCGTAGACCCGTTTATGTAGCTAGAAATACTACTTAGAAGGAAAGCTATCAGGCCTGCTATCTCCCGTGGTTCTCCGACCCTTCTCATCGGCGTGGGCTCTATCACCCATTTGCGCCACGCTTGCTCGAAATCCACGCCTTTCATCTCTGCAAGCCTTCTGATATTGCTGCGTGCACCTGGCGTATCAAAACTACCCATCAACACTGTGTTCGCGCGGATACCACGACCCCCATACTGTCTAGCAATAGTCTTAGCGAGCTGTACGAGGCCTGCACGCGCTGTATCGGCTAGTACAAAGTGAGACATAGGCTCCTTGACAGTGACCGAGGAGAGGTAGATGAACACACCTCGCCCCTGGTCCAGGAAGCGGGGTAGTAGTAGGCTTGTCAGATAGCCTGGTGCTATGAGGTGAAGCTGTGCTGCCTCGAGCCAGTCCTCATATCCAGCCTCATGGAGGTAGCACGGCTCGCAGCCTATGTTTCCCGCGTTGAATACTAATGCGTCAAGCCCTCCGAGTCTACTCCAAGCCTCCTCCACAAGCCTCTCTAGATCCTCACGCCTTCTTAGATCCACGGATATGCCTATAGGTTCTACCCTAGCTGTCTTGCTAATCTCTTCTGCCGCTCTAGCTACCGATTCACGTCTACGTCCTACAATTGCTACTCTTGCACCCCATTCAGCTAAGCCGCGGGCCACGTAGAACCCTATGCCACGTGTAGATGCGGTAACGAGCACACGTAAACCGTCCAGTCTGAAGGATGCACTCAAGGAGCCTCTCCCCACTGCCCTCAGCGAGGCATTAGGCATCACTCATGGCAGGGGCTGTTCCACTGCTAACCTTCTCGACGCTCTTTATACACTCCGGAGGCACGTGAGGTGCTAGGTACATTACATGGCTGGCCCGGTACACTGGCACACCCATCTCAGCTAGACAACGCGGGTCAATACGGAGGAGTACTACCCGACTGCCATGCCGCCTAGCAGCCTCTATGGCCTCCTGGGGCCTCGCTGCCAGGTGCACCATTAGCCTTCTCATAGGCTTCAAGCCTTCATGTATTATCGAGTTGAGCCTCTCCATTACCGTGCCATGATAGAGTACTTCGGGTAGCTCGTTTTCGCTGAGTGGCTCGTAGCCCAGCTCTAGCTTCACGCTATGCCCGTATGCTGCTCTTATGCGGCGGTTATCGCTTGAGAGCTGGAAGCGGCCCTTAGGGTCTAGTAGCGCGACAGCTATCACGTGCTGCCGTGTTACCCACTGGTAGAGGTCTCGGCGCCGCCACCTCTCCCTTATAGCACGTGCGAGCTCTTCTACCTCAATCCAGCCTCCAGGACCAAGCTCTAACCCAGCCTCGTGAGGTATGTGGCGAAGGATCGCGCTCATAAGCTTGCTCAGTCTTACGCGCTGCTCACCAGTCATGAACAATGCTGCCGGCTTATCACAGTGCCAGGGCTCCTCAGTAAATGCCCCACAGACCCTGCAGCGGTATATAGGCTTCAAGGCTCCCCGATCTACCTAGGTAGTGTCAAAGAACAGAAATGAAGGCTTCAAATAGTCTTACACGCTTCCGCATGCACAGCCTATAGCCTCTTCCTCCATGAGGCGCTCAGCCTGTACTAGTCTAGCTGCCTCACTGGCCCTGGCCACCGCCTCCTCATATGCCGCTGCAACTACCTCTCCTATGACTTTCACTGCATCGTCAGGGTTTATGCGCTCTGCTCTGGGGAGCGGGTTTGTCCATAGACTCTTGTACATCGACTCTATGGTCTCGCGGTCAACCTCCTCTAGGTTCATCTTGTCTAGTATCTTCTTGGCCGTATAGAGCTTCTTTGCTACTATCGGGTGGTGTCTCCAGAGGTGCTGACTACGGAACTCTTCCCATGGTATTCCTGTGCCGGTGTAATATCGCTTGTAGCTGGTCTTGATGGCGTCCTCTATTAGCCCTGGGTCTTCTAGTATGTCTATCTCTTTCTCACTGAACTCGTGGAGCGCCTTATAGGGGCACATCAGGCATGCGACACGGGGTAGGCCGTCATAGTAGTCGGGGTGGACGAGGCCTAGCTCGCGTACATTCTTAACGATGTCGAGTATAGTCCATATGTATATCGGTCTTATTCTGCCCCCGTCGTATATCCTCGGACGCTGTGGAGACATCCTGTAGAGGCGGTTGAACCGCTTAAACGCCTCAGTCATACGGTCACCATCGGCTGTTACGTCGGGCCTCCTAGCCTTCTTTAGCTGCTTTATCGGCCTCAGTTTCATGTAGGTACACCAACGCTTGCCACGGTACGGCAGACCCTCCTCTAGCAGCCTCTTCTTCATTAGCTCCCGGTCAGCCTCTACGACTTCTATTTCGATACCAAGCTTCTCTGCTGTCCTCACGGAGAAATCGATGTTCCTTGGAGGCTCCAGGTAGGGCACGTAGCTGTACACAGCGTATACCTTAAGTCCCCTAATCTTCTCCCGGAGCTTAGCCATTATAGCCATAACAGATGTACTGTCCTTGCCACCGCTGAAGTTTACTACAACAGTTTTTCCTTCAAGCTTCTCGCCGTACTGCCTATAGATCCATTCTACGTACTCGTCTAGGTTCCAGGCAACATAAACAAGAGGCCAGGGGATATCTTCGACGAGTCGCGCATACTCTATCTTGACATCATCTACTACCAAGAGTCCTTTGTCGATAAACGAGTCTATCTTTATGGCTCTTTCTGTGTCTATCCATAGATAGCTGCCACGCCTATTACCATCCGGAGCGAAGACTACGCTAAACTCCACTGACGATATTACATACCCTGTTATCTCACCGTTGCTGCTTAACGCCGGATACCTCTCCATAGAACCCCCGGAATAGAGACTGGCAGCGGAAATGGCCTCTTAAAAACTACGAATGGACGGATCTCGATGGTAGTGCTCCACGCATCGTTATCCGTTATACAATATTAGAAGGGGTTGTACCCTTCCTTTAGCCACTTGGCCACATCGAGTGCATGGTATGTTAGTATTAGGTCCGCTCCAGCCCTCTTTATCGCCGTGAGTATCTCTAGGGTTACTAGCTTCTCGTCTATCCACCCTTTCTCAGCAGCAGCCTTTACCATTGAGTACTCGCCGCTCACATTGTACGCTGCTAGAGGATAGTGGGGGAAGTTCTCCTTGACTAGCCTTATCACGTCGAGATAGGCTAGAGCCGGCTTAACCATCAATATGTCTGCACCCTCCTCAATATCTAGTATAACCTCCTTTATCGCCTCCATAGCGTTCCTGGGATCCATCTGGTAGCTTCTCCTGTCTCCAAACCTTGGCGCTGATTCCGCAGCAGCGCGGAAGGGCCCGTAGAACCCACTAGCATACTTAACAGCGTAGCTCATTATGCCGACTTCTGTGAAGCCCTCCTTGTCCAACTCCTCGCGTATAGCCTGGACCATACCATCCATCATGCCAGAGGGTGCTACGAAGTCAGCACCAGCCTCTGCATGTGCCACCGCCATTCGCGCTATTACTTTGAGTGTAGAGTCATTGTCTATGAGCTTTCTACCACGCTTCTCTACAGGTATGCCACAGTGACCGTGGGTCGTGTATCCACATATGCAAACGTCTGTGAAGATTACTGGCTCTTCGCCGAACTCGCGGCGTATAGTCTTAACTGCCTTTGGTACAGGGCCCTTAGGGTCATAGGCTGGTGTCCCCATATGATCCTTCTTCTCAGCTGGCGGTATACCAAATAGTATTATGGCCTTGACTCCTAGCTCTAGGGCCTTGGAAACTATGTCTGTGACCTTCTCCACAGGATAACGGTACTGACCAGGCATCGCGTCTATGGGCTCGGGCTCGCTTATACCCTCACGGACGAACACCGGGTATATCAGATCGTTTACGGTGAGTGTTGTCTCTGCTACTAGATCCCTTATGCTCTTCGTCAAGCGCAGCCGGCGGGGACGTAGCTCGGGGAAGAGGGGCACGGCTGAGCACCAGCCCTAGTCCCTGTAGGGATTCACATGTAGTATCCTAGACTATGTCCACGGGGATATACGTGCTACCACAGCATTAATTGAGGATAGCCAGCCTAGAGCTGCCGTGAGGCCGCCTAGAGAAGGGTAGGAACCTCATGACAGCCAAGTTCATAGTTGTCTACCATGAGCCGGGTGACCCTTCGGAGAGCGAGCGCGTACACAAGCTAGTAGAGCAAGTACGTCTACTAGGCGACGTGGACGTGGAAGCAGTATCGCTGAAGAAGTTCACAGGATGCCGTAACTGTAGGCGTGTATACTTGCTCATGTTTACGCGTGGAGGCCACTGGTTAAGCTTAAAAGAGTATGGCGTAGACGCCGTACTAGTGCCGCCCTACGTTACAGCTTCAGCCATAATCGCCGAACTGGATAAGCGCAGACTAGATAGCGTCATGCTCGTCGCCCTACGTGCGAAACGGCTCCTGGACGCACAGCACTATGACTTAGAATTGATAAGGAAGCTCGTAGCCGCGAAGGGGCTAGACGCAGAAGTGCGACTACTTGACGAGATGAGTACTGCCAAGAAGCCGGAGACTACGAAGCCAGTAGCGCCTCTAGCACTATTATCGGGCAGACTTGTTAGAGCTGCCTGCTCCCTCACAGAGGGACCATGCCTGGGCCCTCTTCTACACTATGGCTGGTGGCACATACTCTCATGGCTCGTCAGCGACATGTTAGCCCCAGACATAACTACATAAAGCCCCTAAAAGGGTACAATAGAGTCATGGCGTAGAGGGGCCGAAAAGGGCTCCGCGCGGGTAGGGCTGGGGGCTCGCCCTCCCCCGAGCCCCGAAATGGGCGTAATGCGGGGGCCAGTAACCCGCACGCTGGCCACGGCGGTCCACGGCAGACCCGGCCGACCAATGACCCCCGTCCCGCGGGGCCGGCGGCGGCGGAGCCCCCTCCGGAGGGAGGGAGGCTACCGCCCTTACCGGGGGAAACAGGCCAGGCCCGGAAGGGAGCAACCTAACCCCGGACGCCCGGCGTTCGCGGGGGTGCGGGGTGAGGCAACGGCCGGGCCCCCTGCCGCGGCGCCGTCGTGGCTGGCGTGCGGGGGCCGCGCGGGCCCTCGGCAAACCTGGGCAAACAACTCACAACGTCAATATTCTCGTTCCTGGACGCATATATCACTTAGAAAATAAGAGACAGCCCATTCTCTCCTCTAGAAGATGGCCCGGGTATCGCCCGGGCGACTGCGCCGCGTAGCGGCGCCTGGGGGATGACCCCGGGTATCCGTTCCAGGCCCCGCTGATGGGGCACACCCTCTACGCTCCTAAGACTTCCTAAGACTCTATATCATCAAAACTAGGTAACGTTATCTACTAATAATTCCTACAAGACATTACTCTGTGACAGCAACGTATTCCGGCAACCATGTTAGTAGTTCCTCTATCACTTGGTCTGGGTCGCTTATCTCCTCGATCTCCTCCTCTTCGCTTGATATTATTCCTTGGAGTGCATGAATTATAGCCGATAATGTCAACGTGTAGGACTCCTTCATGAGTCTCGAAAGCTTGTCTGCAGCCTCTACTACGCGGCCCCAGGCGTTCTCGGCTTCCAATGCCACACAGAAATCGTCGGGCTCTTCGGTACCAAAGTGGCATATTAGGTAAAGATTGTCTGTAATTCTTACGCCTACTATACGTGAGCCTCTATACTCCTCCGAGCCTAGCACTGCGTGACCTAGACCCTTCTCCACTATCTCGCGTAGCGGCAGCTTCGAGAGGGGTGGACCTTGAATGCTTCCACGCAGCCTTATACCGCGCAGCGTCTCGAGCGCGTTATAGACGTCGTCATACTTGACTGATATCTGCATAGACAATGAGTCTCCCCTCACAGCTTCACCGCTTCTAGCACTCTAGTCTTCACGCTACCGGCATGTGTAGAGTTTAGGATACGAGGATTTATACTATAGCTTGACTAGCTTAGCTATGAAGAAGCCTTGTGTCTTGTGTAAGTGCGGTAGTAGGCGCTGGCTCCGGGGTAAGCGGCGTGGTTTCTCGCCTAGCACCGGCTCCGGCTCCACAATCTCGACGTCACTGTGACGTTCAAGTAGCCTCCTTATAACCCATATAGTTTCACTACGGGTTAGCGTGCAGACGCTATACACTATTGTGCTACCAGGCAGCGCTGCCTCGACAACTGCTGAGACTATACGGAGTTGAAGCCTACGGAAGTAGTGTATATCTCCACGGGTGAGCCAGAGCTTTACCTCCGGCTCGTATTGAAGCCTGCCTATATCGCTGCAAGGCGGGTCTACAACAGTTACATCAAACCCGCGGAGGTATGGCTGCCGTGCATCCCCGGCTACGAGGTCAATTATGTGGCCTACTGCCAGTCGGCTTAACGTGCGCCTAGCCTCACGTATACGCTCAGGCTTGACATCACCTGCTACCACGTAGCGCGCCCCGAGCCACGCCATGTGGCTCGCCTTCACCGCAGCGCCAGCCGTAGGGTCTACTGCCACACTATCCCGGGGCCGTGCAACCCAGGAGACTAGCGCCGAGGCCTTGTCCTGCAGTATGTAGAGACCCTTCTGGTACTCCTCCGTGCGAGTCGCCTTGGAGTCGCCCGACACTATGCGGGCAATGTCTGGCAAGTCTCTGTCAGGCTCTATCTCAACCCCTTGGCCTCGGAGCCTCTCACGAAGCCACTCGATGTCTACCTCGGGCTTCACACGTATCCAGCGCGTAGGATCTTGATTCAGCGACTCTAGCAACCTAGGTAACTCGGGAATTTCTGCTCCGAGCAGCTCCTCTACCATCCAGCGTGGGAAGCTGTATAGTACGCTAAGCTTCTCGACCCCGCCGAGGCCTCGTACGAACTCCTGCGGCTCGGCGCCCCTCAGCTCGAGTATCTTGTCAGCATCTAACCCGGCCCTAGGAGCCAGCTTTCGCGCCCTTGTAGGTTTGAGCTTATCGCTCAGCGCCTCGTAGACTAGTATCCTTGCGAGCATCCAGCGCGTCGAGTGGCTAGGAGGCCCGTAGCCTAAACTCTCTAGCACCTTGTCTAGCAACATATAGTTCCGCGCCACACCTAGCGTCAATACCCTCACTATTGGCTTCATATAGTCCAGCTCCGGGTTCCGCGAGAAGAACCTCGTTGCTGTATCGCGTAGGGAGGCGCGGTGACGCACAGTCTCTGACAGTATTCGTGCTGCAACCTCTTCTGGCAGAACCATAGTACCATCCCCTAACCTGCATTACCCTTTACACACCACTTGAACCCGTACCTTCGAGAGCCTAGCTAGCAACAAACATAAGCAAGACCCTAACTAGTATACTTAGAGATCGTTTTACGTGGCAGTGATACCCGGCTATTCAGTGTTCTCCGAAGCGTGGTGAGTGATAATGCCTGCCAGACTACAGCAGCCAAGTAGGCGGCTCATCTGGGCCCTCCTAGCAGTAGTAGGCTATATACTAAGCCCGTTATCATGGTGGAATGACGTATTCGTGAACATACCGATAGCCGTCGCAACTGCATGGCTATTAAACACACTGCTCGGAGTCGACCAGCTAGTAGGCTTCTACATCGGCTACATGGCGTCCAATATCCTAGGCCTCTATCTACTGGCACTCGGCGTCAGCGGAACGGTAGCAAGAAAGATTGACCGCAAGACGCTAGCCAAGATGATGGTTATGGGTGCCCTCTACACGTTAGTTGCCGCGCTCATCCTCGGCAGACTCGGCCTCCTCTAGAGCACGCTCCATAGCTTGATTAGCTACAGGCTGCAGTTCAAGGAGTGGTAGCGCCCTCCGCACCTCACGCAGATAGTCCATGTCAACCATACCCTCAACGTAAACCTCTCTAGTTCCCGCGTCAAGAACAACGAAACCCATGGGGTCTACTAGCATACTCCGCCCCACGAAATCGGGCCCCGTCATCGAGGCTATAGCCAGGTACACTGTGTTTTCTGAAGCCCTGGCTTGAGCTAGGAAGCGAAGCTGCTCCTCCTTACCCGAGCCACGGTACCAGGCAGCTGGAACCAAGACCAGCTCAGCGCCCTGGAGAGCAAGGCTCCTAGCCATCTCAGGGAACCGAAGCTCAAAACACACGATGACACCAACACGGAGCCCTGCTACTTCAACCAGGCTGGGCGGCTTATCGCCACGGCACAGAACACTGGACTCCCGGTAGCCCAGAGCATCAAAGAGCACATTCTTCCGGTAGACAACCTCTACACCGCCACCCGGCCGCACCATGACTACAGAGCTGTACACACAGTCACCACTTCTCTCGAGGAACCCCGAGAAAACATGGACACCGTACTCCACTGCAGCCCACTCAAGGGCTTCGGCGAAGATGCTCTCCTCGAGGCTCTCCGCCCTCCGGCGCAGCTCCCCCGCCGGGACACCCGCAGGGTAGACATTAGCATACTCGGGAAGCAGAACAACATCCGCCTCAACACGAGCACTGCCAAGCAGCTCCCTAACACGTACACCGCTTTCTCTGGGACTATAGCCCGGCATATACTGGAGAATACCAAGCCTAGCCTGCAACAGAGACCACCGAACTATCTCTGCTGACACAACCACGGCCAGACACAGGCTAAATGCCTGCCCAGAGCCGTCTCCCTGCGCTACGATTACTAGGGGAGCACAGAGGCGTCCTGAGATAATACTTCACTGAATGACGGGAACATTAGAGTTACAGACGTAACCCCAATATATAAAGAAGGACTACCATTGTAGCCTAGCTGAAGCCCCCTGGAGGCCTCCAGCATTGATGATAAGCCTGGGGCGTGGAGAACCCGTCATCAAGCCCGAAGAATGGGTAAACGGCTCCAAGTCTCCATGTGACGGGGTTCTCCTCGCCTTTTGGGGCACACCACTCGACATAGGCAAAGAGATACTAGAAGATGTTGAAGAGGTGGATCTGGGAGGGGTACCTGTTCTCCGGAGCATAAAGGGCATATATAGGGGCAAGACTATCTGTATTGTACAGCTCTACTTCGGCGCGCCAGCCTCAGCCATGGCGCTAGAACTACTGATAGCTATGGGTGCTAGAGAGTTCATAGTCTATGGCGCCGCTGGCGCTGTGCATCCGAGCGTAAGGGTGTACGACATAGTAGTGCCAACATGGGGTGTAAGAGAGGAGGGAACAAGCTACCATTACCTACCCCCATACGTGGTGCCAAGGCCGGGCCAGAGAATAACCAGGATCCTACAACATGAGCTAGGCCGCACAGCCGAACGGCTGAGAGTAAAGCTACACACGGGCGGCGTATGGTCGACCGACGCAATCTTCCGTGAAACCCGGGACAAGGTCCAGAGGTACAGCTCCATGGGAGTCCTAGCCGTGGACATGGAGAGCACCGCACTAATGGCCATAGCCATGTATAGGAGGGTCGAACTAGGCATAGCACTCGTCATAACAGATGAGCTACACGGAAAGGAATGGGGCATAAAGTGGAACGTACACGGAGACAAGGAGAGGAGAATAGAAAGAGAGGTAGTAATGGCAGCTATAAGAACTCTATCAGAAGCTTAGGCTTGCTCCACTCCGCATTATGCTTGCATTATACTTAGAGGTCAGAGCCACAGCAGCCCCTACCTAACCTATCCAACGCTATCGCTATACCAGATACCGCAGGACCACATACCGCTACATTATCAGCCAAGTCCTGCAGGAGATGCAGCGCCAAACCACTGTTTAGGAAAGCCCGCACATGCTGCTGGTCTCGGCGGCTACCACACCAGAGACGAAGATGGCCTGGAGCGCTTGATAGAGCTGAAGGTGTCTACACCCCGCCGCCTTTAAGGCCCTTAAAGGCTGTGTGGTGGGAACTAACGGTGAGGAAGCTCGATGGTAGACCTCATACTATGCGACAGACGCGTTACATGGCTTACCAGCGTCGATAGGATAGTCGAAGACCTCTATGAAGGCCTCAAGGCAAGGGACTGTAGGGTCGAGTGGACTGATGGGACTCTAGTAGCATCTTGTAGGGGCTGCATCCTCCGGGCACGTGTATGGGCCGAGGATGCATCAGAGATGGTGAGAGCGCTAGGCGCGCTCGCTGAGGAGGCGGTGAAACGTGGCTGGGGTGCTGTCGGATTAGAGGTGAGGATCTCTAGGGGTTGTGACTGGCTCTGCGAGGCCGTGTACATACTACTTATGAGAGGAGGAGGCTAGCCATTACTCAAGTTTTGTAGCATACTGCTTCATTATTGCACTAGCCACGCTACGCAAGTTCCTATGAAAAATAATAAGCAGAGCACAGCTACTATATGTAAGTACCCTACTGTAGGGCTGCATTGACCGCCTCATAGGCATTTATTATACCATAACCATATAGTTCATCGTAGCCTACGGCTCCGGCATCCACAGCTGTCACATGGAGTATACCTCTGATCGTTGATGTGTCCATATCAGTCTCCGTGCCGGGCGGTAGCAACGGTAGACCATTTGCTAATCTGGCAGCTTGTATCAGCGCCACTGTTCCTGAGACATGAGGTGTTGCCATACTTGTACCGCTTAGGGTCTCATAAGTGTCGTCGGGATAAGTGCTGAGAATATCTACGCCAGGAGCAGCCACCTCTGGGTTTCTGTTGCTCCAGTCGGGTACTGTACCGTTCTCGTCCACAGCACCTACAGCTATTACCTCAGGATAAGCGGCTGGATAGCTTGGAGTGTCGGCGCCCTCATTGCCAGCAGCGGCCACTATTACTATGCCGTAGTCGTAGGCAGCTTTTATTATGTCGTGAAGCTCTGGCGGCGGGTCAGGGCCGCCTAGACTCATGCTTATTACCTCGGGTGCATCGTCCTCAGGGTCGCCCACTATCACGCCATCACCGTCAGCGTCTATTACACCATCAGGACCCTTCACTGCCATGTCTATGGCTATTATCAGGTCGCTCCACTGACCCATACCGCCATTATTGAGAGCTTTTATCATGTATACCTCCACACCGGGGGCAACACCCACCACGCCTATGTCGTTGTCAAGAGCTGCTATAGTCCCCGCCACGTGGGTGCCATGACCGTTTATGTCATCGAAGTTCTCTGTTATCCTACCGTTGAGCACAGATATGCCCCACTTTATGTTGGCCGCTAGGTCCGGGTGATCCCTGTCTACACCAGTATCTATGATGGCCACCTCTATCTCGCTGTCGCCGTCACCGTTGACGTCTACGAAGCCGTTTATGCCTAGTGGCCACACCTTTTCTGCGTCAATGTAGTCCACACCCCAAGGTAGAGTCTCTGCTGGCTGGCTCTTCGCAGGACCACGCCCTACAGGAGGAGCATTTACCTTAACTTCCAACGTCTTTACTTCACCATCCATGGATACATGCAGTACACCGGGAAGCTTCTTCAGCAGGCCAACGGCTTTCCCGGGCACACTTACTATCGCGACTGGTGCTAGGTCTGCTACGTATATCAGCTTGCCACCCAAAGCTTCTACTGCACGTGAGTTGAACTGAGCCTTGTCGATCCTTAGAATCAATGTAACTGACGACGATGCAGCATAAGCCGTTGTTAGCGGCATCATAACCGACGTGCTGACTAATACTGCTAAGAGCAGTATTGATGCAACAATTCTTGTCTTCAAACTCACGATTCCTCCCCCTATATGGTTTTGCAGAACAGCTCTACTAAGATTCGAGCCTGCTAGACATTTTTACTTTTTATGTTTACACACTATATAACACGACCACGCCGCAAACCTTATGTTAATTGAGTTATCAATCATGTTGTGGGATTCGAGAAAGGTGCAAAGACCAAGCCTAAGCCATTCACAACAATTAGAGATGATTATTGCATGCCAGATAATTCGCGGGCTTGGGGACAATGTATATTAGCCGACTGAACGGCGTGATAGAAGTAACCCTCTGATACCAGTCCTACAGGAAGATTGCCAGAACACAGCACAGTACTGGTAAAATCTTAGAGGAGGCATCAATGGTATAGTGGACGATTAGACTATATGATATGTTTGTGGCGGGCCCGCCGGGATTTGAACCCGGGACCTCCGGCTCCGGAGGCCGGCGCTCTATCCTGGCTGAGCTACGGGCCCAGCCATTCCTGGCAGGCTGGAGTGGATCCCCGAGTGTACTATGCCGTTGCCTGGTGGGGTTCTATTACTCCTTTGCTCCCTAGGAGGAGTTATCGGTTCTAGCTCTTTTCTGCTGCTTTTGCAAGAGCTTCAGCTAGCTCTAGGAGTTTTGCTTCGGGATCTTGTGCCTTCATTACTGCTGATGCTACTAGAACGCCATTAGCGCCAAGCTTTAGGGCTGCAGCCGCATCTTCTCCAGTTGTTATGCCTGCCCCTGCTAGTATTGGTACATCCGGGTTCACCATACGCACTAGCTGTATAGTTGATGTCACGACTTCGGGCTTCGCTTTTGAGACTGATACTCCAGTGCCTATTAGTTCAGGGGGCTCTATGGCTATTATCGTAGGAGATAGTATTGCTACTGCAGCTGCAGCTGTTGGTGTATCTGCGCAGACAAGCGTCTCGAGGCCTAGCTGAGTAGCACGCCTGACTAGTACGTCTATATCACTCAACCTAATGCGATGCTCGCTATGGTTTAACAGGGTACCCTTCGCGCCTGCTTCTTTCAAAGCCTCTAGGGGGAGGTAGCCGGTATAGGCACCAGGCTCTATCGGATCAGCGTGCTGCGCATAGACCACTACCTTGTCTGTTGATTCGCTTATTCGCGTGATCTCGGTAGCCGGTACGGCTAGTATGAATCGTACTATACCATTGTATTCCTCTGCGAGCTTCTCGGCTGTAAGTGCTATTGCTAGCCCAGTTTCGCCAAAGGCTGAGGGATAAGCCTTGTAGTTAACAGCTAACACTGGCACACCCTTATAGTTCCTCGATGCTTCTCTGCGGGATGTATAGTACGCGTGGAGCGATGAGAGTAGAACTGTACCCATGGCTTGTACGCCCCCATGAGTCTTTTTAGAGGGCATACCCGCGTCGGGTCTTGGACGCCTAGACATCTTTCCATGGTCTACGAATAAAGCTTCTATTACAGAATATAGCTGTACACGATAAGCGAAGATACCTTAGGATAAGATCCGGTTGTCTTGTTGTCTCTCTTGTTAGTGAGGTAAAAACGGACAAGGAAGAGTTACTCGTAGGTCTCGCCCTGGGTTCTGCCCTGCCCAGCTTTAGTATAGTCCTTAGCTTCTACGAAGCGGTTCTTGAGCTTCTCTAGCACTTGTGGCATTGTAGTATACTCCATGTCCTCGGGGCTTAGCCTGTGCGGCATGAATGGGCCATGGCGTCTCATGTAGTCTGCTATCTGCTGTGCTAGACGGCGTGCCTCGTCGAATGCTGGGTCGTCGAAGAGGTCTACGGGGCCTATGAGTCTGCCCCTGGTCACGTTGAAGCCTAGCGCTACTATTCTGGGCGGGCCGTCGAACCTAGTACACTTGGCGTCACGTAGGCTTACAGGCATTAGTGGGCCCCAGTGGCTGCCTCTCATCCAGCCTGCTACGAGGTGTGGAAAGCTGAAGGGTTCTAGTATCTCGCCTACTGCAGGGAATCCGCTCTGCGCACGTACAATTGCTACGGGATCGTCCTTGCCCACATAGCGGCCTGCTATCATGTTGAGCTTCTCACTGCTTACCACAGCCGCTATCTCGTCGTCACGCTTCCTGTATACTCTCTTAATCACATAGCGGCTCGGCGTACCTATGAGCGCTAGTAGATCATACATCTCCTCAGGCGCGTTTAGTATCACGTATTTACCCTCATAGAGGTCCAACACTTCAAACTTGAAACCGTCATGCATCTTGGGGTCGATCACGAGACCAGCTGTGTTGAAGGGGTCAGCGAATATCCTGAATATTGGGAAGTTGAATGCACCAGGCTCTGTCTTGTCAGCCATGAACACTACTATAGGCTCGCTCGGCCTCTCTTCGAACTCCATCTCTGCTACTCCCGGGCCTAGGCCGCGTACGTTGCCAGAGAATGCATCGCTTAGGAGGTCCTGGCCAGCGGCGTAGAGGCCTAGCTCCTTAGCTACTTCTGCAGCCTTCTTGAATGCGTCCCAGGCTAGGCCGTGTATGTCAGGATTGTCTACACCCTTGCGATGTGTCATTATTAGCTCTAGGTCGTCACCCACGTGTGTCACATAGTAGTCAATTATCAGGCCCTTCCTCTTAGCCTCTGCCAGGACGCGGGCGGCAGCAGCCATAGTGTCTGGGTGTACCTTGTGGTGGCCTGCAATGCTACCAATGTCTGCCTTTATCACGCTGACTGTTACAAGCTTCTCGTTGCTCATAACCCTGGCACCAGGTAGCCTATCTTCGGCTCCGGTTGTATAAGCCCCTTTCGTGGCTCAACTACATGCTGTTATGTCTCATTAACAACACCACTATAGCTATAGACAATAGCTATAAGAGATTTTGCTAGATAAAGAAGATGGGTAAAGAAGAGTAGGGCAATACCCTAGGCTGAAGTAACCCTAGGCATCTTGTTATCTTTTATAAGAAGTACTTTTGAATATACTAGCGAGTAGATTTGAATGAAGTCTTTTTCTAATGGACAGGCGATGAAACATGCATGGTGGGTGAGTCACGATAGCCTGTCAGGCAAAGACCTCTACAGTGTTCTGCAGCAAGGTATTTCATTATACCATATTTCCAGGTTAAGTGTTAGATTTCAAGCTTATAGTATACATGGAGT
This sequence comes from Pyrodictium delaneyi, assembly GCF_001412615.1. Classification (NCBI taxonomy): domain Archaea; kingdom Thermoproteati; phylum Thermoproteota; class Thermoprotei; order Desulfurococcales; family Pyrodictiaceae; genus Pyrodictium; species Pyrodictium delaneyi. The sequence continues at coordinate 44,334 of NZ_CP013011.1, forward strand.
TACTGGCTGGTCAGGCGATAGGGACCTGGAGACATAGGTACTACAGGCGATAATCTGCTAACTATGCATTGCACTGCACAGGATAGGCATAATAATAGTAACATAGCAGTTTGGCTGTCATGCAATTGTAGCATAATATAGTGTAAAAGTATAGGGATTCGCAGTATAATTTCAGCAGATTATATAAATTTCTAAGTGAAGTATTACAAATATTGTTTCTGCGGTCTAGTGTTCAGTATAGCTAGTAACTAGTCTGTTAGAGCGTGTCTCAATATAGCAATGGTGAGGACGACAACTAGCGGTGGTGTTCATTGATCGGAGTGATTTAGATCTAGAAACGGGTCTTCGTCAGGAAGTTAATGAGGCTTCTAAGGGTTATAAAGCATGCTTCGATACAGGTATCTGAAGAAGAATTAATATGTGTTCATGTGCTTATACGTAGTAGTCCTCCTTGCTCGGCTAGCCTGATTGCCTGATCTCTGCTTATGATTGTGATGGCTTGACCTATGGTTGATGCGAGTTCTTGAAGGGCGTATACGAGTAGGGGTAGTTCTCCCCAGATTCTTTTGCCTATAAGCTTCTGTGTTAAGCGGGAAAGCCGTCTCCCTATGTAGCGTGCCAGTGTTTTCAAGGCGTCCTCAACCCTGTTGACTATGTTTACTGCCTCTATTCTTGCTAGCCTCTTTGCGCCCCTAGTGTAGCCTCTTGGTGCGTAGAGGATGTACACTATGTCTCCGGAGGTGAAAACCTTTCCTCGCAGCTTGGCTACGTGTTGACGGAGACGTCGTATCCTGCGTAGGAGCTGGCTTGGCGAGACAGGACGGCTCTCTTGTGTGCTCGTATAGAGTGCTAGTACTAGGGGGTTACTCGCAGGTAGGTGGAGTGTGAGGACTGTTATTGTATAGTCGCTTGTCTGATCTAGCCTGGATACTCCGGCTAGTAGCGGGTTTATTATCCTCCATGCTGCATAGTAACGTCTAGCTCCTCTTAGCAGAGGGAGAAGTAGCTCGTTGAGAGTTGCTAGTCGTTGTTGTCGCCGCTGTTGTGGCTGCATAACCCCTAGCTCCCATTGGGAGGGGGAGGTGTGGAATGATGGCTTTGTGGATATGAAAGCCTGCTCCTCCTGAAAAGAGATGTGTACCTGGTGGACCTGGTATCAGCATGGTTGTTTCCTGTCAGGGCGCATATCTTATCCTGTCAGGCTGTACTCCCTATGGGGCTATTCTTCTTCCTTCTCCTCCTTCTCGCCAGGCCTCGGTATGTAGTAGTACTTGCCTAGACGTTTCTGCATACGGTCTAGGAAGCTGTCCTCCTTGTTTATCCGTGGACGGCCGGTCTCAGGGTCCTTCCGTATAGTTATGCCGAGTTCTCGTAGGAACAGATTCATTCCCTCGGGGAGTGGTAGTGGCTTCGAAGCCTTGCCGTGGCTTCCAGGCGTACCCGTGAACACTAGTATGCGGCTAGCTATGTAGTCTTGTACGGCGATGTCGTGTTCTACTATTATGGCTGCAGCGCCGCGTGCCTCTGTTAGCCGGCGGATAGCCTTGGCAACAGACAGCCTCTCCTCTACGTCAAGGTATGCCGAGGGCTCGTCAAGGAGGTATATATCGGCCTCTCGTGCCAGTGCTACGGCAACAGCCACTTTCTGTAGCTCGCCGCCGCTAAGCTCGGCTATTCTCCGGTCGAGCAGCCTGTCTACTCGCAGCCTCCTAACAATCTCTACGTTGAGCCAGGAGCCCGGCGAGAGAGTGGAGGGGTTAGCCTCTCTCAGTAGCTGCTCGACTGTGGCGTCGCCTCCGAGATTTTCAGGATTCACGTACTGTGGCTTGTAGCTTATCCGTAGCTGGCCCTCGGGCTTGTCTATGTTGCCCTCGGCTGGCTCGAGCTCGCCGGCTAGAGTGCGTACGAATGTGGTCTTGCCTATGCCGTTGGGCCCGACTACGCCGAGCACTTCTCCCTCGTGGAGTTCGCCGGGCTCTGCTTCTAGGGTGAAGCCGTCTAGGCGTACTACTAGCCGGCTCCAGCCTATGTAGCGGCGGGTCTGCTGTACCTCTTGTTGCTGAGTGAAGCTGATAGTGTATTTTATGGGCTCGCTTCTTATCCTCATGTTCTCTGCAGGCAAGTAGCCCTTGAGGAAGTGGTTTATCCCTGTCCTGACGCCGTAGGGTTTTGAGGCTATACCGTAGACTCCCGGCTCACCGTACATCACAACCACGTGGTCAGACAAGTAGTCGAGCATAGCTATATCGTGCTCTACGACAACTACGTAGCTGCCGCTGGGCACGTAGCGGCGTATAACCCTCGCTACGCGGATGCGCTCACGTATATCCAGGTAGCTACTAGGCTCGTCGAACAGGTAGAGGTTCGCATCCTTGCTTAGTACAGCTGCTACTAGGAAACGCTGCAGCTCGCCGCCGCTAAGCTGACGTATATCCCGGTCAAGGAGGTGTGACAGGTTAAGCTCCTTGACTAGCTCCTTCCATATGCCGCGTTCATCCGCCTTCTCGAGGAGTGTGGAGAGCTTACCACGCACGCGCCTCGGAACCATATCCACGTACTGTATCTTGTGAGCAGCTCTTATCTTGCCCTCGGCTAACATCCTAAAGTAGTTTTGTAGCTCGGTGCCACGGAACTGTCTAACAACCTCGTCCCACTCGGGGGGTTTGTCCTCAACCCTGCCTAGGTTTGGCCTAAGCTCTCCCGCTAGTATGCGTAGGGCAGTAGACTTACCTGCTCCATTCTTACCTATAACGCCCAGTATCTTACCCTCGCGGGGTATCGGCAGCCCGTAGAGCTTGAACCCATTCTTCCCATAACGGTGTACAAGCATCTTCTCTAGCTCATCCGGCAGGTTGACAATGCTTATAGCCTTGAAGGGGCACTTCTTGACGCATATACCGCAGCCTATACATGTCTCTTCATAAATAACAGGCTTCTTTCGAGCATTGTCAATCTCTATAGCAGTTCCTCCAGTTAGGTTTACGGGGCAGAATGCTATACACTCCTTGTTGCACTTACTGGGCTTACAAAGCTCGTAGTCTATGACGGCGACCCTAGTCACTGGGCAGCCCCGAGCCTTCGGACAAGCCCAGACGGGCTCATAAGACTCTACTGAGACGCCTGCAGAGAAGCCTATGGTATAGCTCCTCTGGGGCAAAACCGGTATAAGGACAGAGCGGTGGCAGAGACCAACTACCATGGCTAGCTATGGGGAGTGGTGACGGCACAGAGCCGCTCCTCGGTTTAAGAACGTAAGCCTTCCATTCAAAAAGCCCGGGGAGCTAGGCGGTGAAGAGAGGCAAGGTATGCCGACGCTAGCTTACCACTCCTCCTCTTCCCATTCCTCCTCTTCTTCTTCCCACCATTCTTCTTCCTCTTCTTCTTCCTCCCACCACTCCTCTTCCTCGTCTAGAAGGAGCCACTTCATCGTGAGCCACCACAGTTAATCGCTTCCACGCTTCAGCTACTCCCGGAGCTTCTTTAATTGTTTCCCCATCACTTTTCCAGGCTAGCTATGGGAATCAAAAGAGAGCTATAGTGTCTCCGAGAAGCGGTAGATCCGCTCCTCTATAGGGAATACAGCTAAACGAGTCACCCTGGAGCGGTAATGGCTACATTCGGTATCTACACAGTTCTCTACGGGCTCTAGTCTCTCTGACGGTCTCGGTACGGCCTCGCCGGCCTTGATGCTGTACGCTAGGGCTATTACTACGTGCTCTCCAGGCCTGGGCGCATACTCCTCAAGGACTTTAGCAATGTTCCTCTGGCCAGCAAGATACAAGAGTACATCTATGCCGGGGTTCCTAGCTATACCGTACCCCTGGATGCGTGTAGTGTAAACTGCTAGTATGGTTGACGCTATTTCCCAGGCGCAGTAGCTCTTAGCGAGCCTCGCTGGTATAATGGAGGCAAGTACTCCCCTATCCCAGGCGCTACGTAGCTCTTCCTCGAGGCCGTTACTATACCTGGTACAGTAAAGTTCGACGGCTACTCTACCTATCCCCGGTAGTAGCTGTACCCATTCTACGCGTGTTGAAGATCTTTTTGATGAATTCAATATCCTCACCTGTTATTTTCGATACTGTCTCTAGGCTGAGTCCCTTCTTCTTTACGAGTTCCTCAACGGTCTCAGCCTTGTCCCAGGGGAATATTATCCAGGCGTCCGTCTCTTCAGCGTAGAAGTCCGGCCTATGCATAGACCATGGCTTGAGGTATAGTGCCGCGGTGAATATCTTGCGTGGGCCATAGTGTGTTAGGAAGTTTATGGCTATATTGAGCGTCTTACCGGTATCAGCTACATCGTCTACAACTAGCACGACCTTGTCCCTAATATCTACTATTAGCGGTTGTGTAACGACAGGCCTCTCAGCGGTCTCACCGATACCGCGGTAGAACTTGACCTCTAGCGCTCCCATGGCGGGAGTTCCGAGGTAATCGGAGAGGAGCCTAGCAGGTATCCACCCGCCCCTTAGTACGCCCACGATAACGTCGACCTTTACGCCTTTAGCAGAGATTTCTTCAGCAATCCTGGCACAGCCTTCCTCGACCTCACGCCAGGTGACAGGCTTAAATTTGACAGGATCGGGGTGAGGCTGGTCAACCATGACTATGGCGGCCCCCGCCACCTCTATGCAGGTGTGGCTGCCTCTCGCCTAGGCGGTATAAAGCATAGCCGTGTCATGTAGAACTATAGCCAGGCAGAGAATACAATAAATCTCCTATAAGGAGTAGTTCAAGCATGATGTAATGGCGAGAAATCTTCAATCAGTATCCTGGTTAGCCCTGGAAATCTAAGAAGTAGAAGGTGACGCGATGCAGGAATTCAATACGGGCAAGAGAAGTAAACTCTATTGTTTAGGCATGAAGTAAAGTGAGTCGCAGGTATATTACTGGCTCTGAGAAGTCTCGGTAGCTTGTTGCGTCTGCTCCTGCTGTGCTTGACCAAAGAGTGCAGCACGTGTCTCCTCGGCGTGCTGTTGCTCTATAAGATATTGCAGTTGGCCAGTCCTCTTGTAGAGTCTTACTAATCTGGTGACGTAGCCTGCTATCTGGTTCCTAAGCTTCTTCGAAGGGGTTTCTATGAGCTGTGATACTACACGCTTATTGTGTTCGAAATCCTCTGTGAACAGGTCGGGGTACAGTGTTATGAGTTTGCGTGCTGTACGCTTGACGATGCCAATCCGCACCTTACCCATTACGCGCCCCCAGCCAGGCCTTGCCTTCCCCGGGGAGATATACCTTATGGAGAGCGAGGAACAGTAAGGTTTATATAGAAGCACTCTGAAGGCAACACACACGGACACAAGGACATAAGGGACGCTTAGAGGTGTAAACCATGGCTGCACGTATCGCAACTGTGGAGCCTACTGGCGTACCAGTGCTAATCCTCAAGGAGGGTACCCAGAGGACCTACGGTAAAGAGGCACTACGCGCAAATATAATGATAGTGCGTGCAATCGCAGAGACTTTGCGCACCACATACGGTCCTAAGGGTATGGACAAGATGCTAGTAGACAGCCTAGGCGACATAACAATAACCAACGACGGTGCGACTATACTCGACAAGATGGACGTACAGCACCCAACAGCCAAGCTAGTAGTCCAGATAGCTAAGGGCCAGGACGAGGAGGTAGGCGACGGTACAAAGACTGCAGTGATATTCTCCGGCGAGCTACTCCGCTTTGCTGAGGAGCTACTCGACAAGAACGTGCATCCAACAATAATCATCAGCGGCTACAAGAAGGCAGCTGAGGAGGCCATAAAGAAGCTATATGAGCTAGCCGAGCCTATCGACATAGAGAACGAGGAGATCCTCAAGAAGATAGCTAAGACAAGCCTAACAAGCAAAGCAGTGCACGGTGCACGCGAGTACCTAGCAGAGATAGTCGTAAGGGCAGTCAAGCAGGTAACCGAGAAACGTGGCGACAAGTGGTACATAGACCTCGACAGCATACAAATAATCAAGAAGCATGGTGGTGGACTCCGTGACACCCAGCTAATCTACGGTATTGTGCTCGACAAGGAGGTTGTACACCCTGGCATGCCCAGGAAGGTTGAGAACGCTTACATTGTACTCCTCGACGCTCCACTAGAGGTCGAGAAGCCGGAGATCGACGCCGAGATAAGGATCAGTGACCCGACATACTTGAAGAAGTTCCTCGAAGAGGAGGAGCGCATCCTCGAGGAAATGGTTGAGAAGATCTATAGTGTTGCTGTTGAGCGTATGAAGAAGGATGGTCTGGAGCCCGGTAAGGCTGGCATCGTGGTAATAACCCAGAAGGGCATCGACGAGGTAGCACAGCACTTCCTAGCCAAGAAGGGCATAATGGCAGTAAGAAGAGTAAAGAGGAGCGACATTGAGAAGATAGCTAAGGCCACTGGTGCCAGAATAGTAAGCAACGTCGAGGACCTAACACCAAACGACCTTGGTTTCGCTAAGCTAGTAGAGGAGAGGAAGGTCGGCGAGGACAAGATGGTGTTCATAGAGGGCTGCCCCAACCCCAAGGCAGTAACGATACTCATACGTGCTGGTCTAGAGAGGCTAGTAGACGAAGCTGAGAGAAGTATACAGGACGCGATGCATGCAGTAGCCGACGCCATAAGGGATGGTAAGATAGTCAGTGGTGGTGGCGCTGTAGAGGTAGAGCTAGCCAAGTACCTACGCGAGCTAGCGCCAAAGGTTGGCGGTAAGGAGCAGCTAGCTATAGAGGCATTCGCACGCGCCCTAGAAGGCCTACCAATGGCACTAGCAGAGAACGCTGGCCTAGACCCAGTAGAGATAATGATGAAGCTACGTGCTGCACACTCTAAGCCAGAGGGTAAGTGGTATGGCATTAACGTATTCACCGGTGAAGTTGAGGACATGATGAAGCTAGGCGTAATAGAGCCGGTAAGCATTAAGGCCAACGCCATCAAGGCTGGTACAGAGGCAGCAACAATGGTGCTAAGGATAGACGACATAATCGCTGCTGCACGCCGCGAAGAGAAGGAAGAGGAGAAGAAGGAGGAAGAGGAGAAAGAGGAGGAGTAAAACCCCTAGCCTCTAATCCCCAAGTTTTTAGCCGTAATATACACGCATAAACGTCGTATTATCTGTCCTAGTTCTTCTGAGGCGCTTCCGTATTCTCGGCCCCTGGCTGGTTAATGCCCATATAGCGGTCTAGCCTCCTTTTGACTGCTAAAGTAAAGGTAACTATGCATGTAGTCGTAGACAAGGATGGATACCTCCTCTCAGCAAGGGGCCACATTCGGCTGGGCACAGTCGAAACCTATTGGGGGGTCAGTGTTGATAGTTGTTGCTGGCACGCCTGGAACAGGAAAGAGCCTGCTAGGAGTAAACCTCTCCAGGATGCTGAAACGCAAGTTTACTACGATATCGTGGATCGTGTTAGAGAAGGGGTTATGGCTACACTATGATGCGGCGCGTCGGAGCTTCGTCATAGACGATAGAGCTATCATAGAGACGCTCCGAAAATATACAGACTACGTAGTCGAAACACACTGGCTCGAACTCTTCGAGTCTATTGCTGATAGTATTGAGGGTGTGATAGTAACCCGTTGTAACCCAGTCATACTGCTTGAGAGGCTCGAGAGAAGGGGTTGGCCTGCGCGCAAGATAGCCGAGAATGTGGAAGCAGAGCTGACAGGTGTAATAGCCGGAGAAGCTAGAGCTTTAGCTGAAAAAGGTATACCAGTAGTCGAGATAGATACGACCCGCGGAAAGCCATCTAGTAACGCAGCTTTGGCTATAGATATGCTTAGGAAAGGTGAGAGCAACTGTTGTATAGACTGGCTAGCTATCCTAGACGAGAAGAAGCTAGAATTTTTGCTGGAAAGACTCGCTAGACTCTCTAGTGGCGTGAATACGACATGAGTAAAGAAGTTTCGGAGCTAAGAATAGCTGAGATAAATGTGCGTGAGATCGCACAAGAGTTTAGGAAGTTAATATCTGAGATAGACTCGATACTCTCCCAGAGAGAAGAGGCTCGGGATAACCTCATCAAGTCTGGTAGGGACATCATAAAAATGTCTGGATGGACTATTAATGCGCTTCACCGCGGACTCATAGAGGAAGCCAGAGGCTACATCAAGGAAATGGATAAGCTTGTAAGGAGTTTCATAGAGCTTGCCTCGAGTGATAGCTTTCTACGTGAAAGTGGTTTTGTCTATAATGTTCTCTCAGAGTACGTAGAAGCAAAGGTATTCTATAGTATAGTAGTTGAGGGCCGTGTACCGAGCCACCACGAGCTAGGAGTACATGAAGTACCCTATCTACAGGGTATAGGTGATGTCTTAGGGGAGCTTAGGCGTCTCGCACTAGATCTGATGCGCGTAGATAGGCTCAGAGATGCCGAGGTTATACTCGAGCTGATGGAGGCGTTATACTACGAGATGCGGGCGCTAGAGTATCCTGATGCACTTATACCAGGCGTAAGGCACAAGGTAGACGTTGCTCGACGCTTGATAGATGATACCAAGTCACTGCTTCTCAGCATAAAAGCCAGGAAAGGGTGCTAACCAGACATGTATGTAAATAGAATGGATCCTGTTGAAGCATTCAAGCTAGTATTATGCAGATATCTCATTGACCGGGGTGACATGTTATTCTCGATGGCTAGAGCTACTGGGCAAAAGACGTTAAAGGTGGCACTATATGGGCTCTGGCGGCGCCACGAGGCAGAGGAAACAGGATACTTACAGTTCATGGACATTGTGGAGGAGCTAGCAGAGTGTAATAGCTGCCTCGAGAAATTGAAGGAAATAGGTGTTCTCGAATTCGTGGAGATCGATAGAGACCCATACATGGTAGTGGATGTTGACAAACTTCATAGCTTCTTTGAGGAATGCGGCAGGACGGATGCTAGTGTATAGAGAGGCATCGCGGCTTCAATATCCTGAGAGCTTAGGAATAGGAGGAGGATTGCCGGAGGGGGCTTGCTGTGCTTGTGGCGCCGGGGGCGGGATTTGAACCCGCGCGGGGTGGACCCCCACCGGCTTAGCAGGCCGGCGCCCTACCAGGCTAGGCGACCCCGGCATCCATTTTATGGGAGACAAGAGGATTTAGGTGGTTAAATCCTTTTCTCGGTTGGGGTGCCGTGAATACTTTGGTGGAGCCTTCGTGGCCTCCACGTATAGTTCTGGAGAAAATTGCACGCCACATAGCTGGAGAAATTGTGATGAGCGAGCATCCTGGTAGTGTTCTGCGTAAGTGGCGTGAGATATTCGCAGCAAGTCAACTTGATGTTGCTAGACACATGGGTGTGACTCCTAGCGTTATTAGTGACTACGAGAAAGGACGTAGAACACCAGGCTCCCTCTTCATCAGGAGGTTCGTAGAGGCTCTTCTTGATATTGACAGTGAGCGTGGCTGGAGTGTTGTCTCCCGTCTTGCTAAAATGTTGCAGTTAAATTATCTTGGTGCTGTGATAGATATGAGAGAGTTTGAGACGGGTGTAACGCTTGAAGAAATAATCACGCGTGTGAAGGGCATCCCAATTAATTCTTACCTTCTAGATGAACGTATCTATGGATACACTATTGTGGATAGCCTTAAGGCTATTATGAGTCTAACGGGTAGCGAGTTCCTACACTTGCTAGGTTCGACTACGCAGCGCGTCGTAGTGTTTACCAGGGTTACTACTGGGAGAAGTCCTATGATAGCTTTGAGAGTGTCTACTATCAAGCCAGCCGCCATAGTGCTTCATGGTCCTCGCAAGCTTGACTATCTAGCTGTTTGGATGGCTGAGAGTGAAAGAATACCAGTCATATTGAGTATGGCTAGAAATATCGAAGAGCTTGTCAAGAACCTTCGGCAGCTTGTTTTCTCTCCTCGATAAGCATTATAGCTGCTGCTATGTCGCCCTCAGCCTCCTCTAATGCGTGTCTAGCCTCTTCAAGGCTTACACCAGTTTGTTCAGCTACAAGCTTTACATCATCTTCGCTAAATGCGGGTGATGGCTCTTCGGTTCCAGCTTCTCTTTCCTCAACATACTGTGCTGTTACTTGCATCATTATTGCTCCTCCAGGCATCTTGACTATTAGTACTTGTGGAGCTGTGAGTACAAGTTCCTTGCCGTCATGTCTGCGTACTATTACCTCTTCAGCATCTATAGTATCGATATCTACATTTTTTAGTCCAAGTCTCTTTAGCTGCCTCTTCAGCTCTCCGGGGCTGAATCTGAACATGCATAAGCACCTCCTACTTAGTTAGTGTTCTCGGTTTGTGGCGCCTCTTGTAAGCCTCCTAGGTTACTGCTACAAGTCATTATAGTATATAATGGTTAGTTTGTGTCGCCCGTTTAACGGGGTTGCCACCATTCGTGTGTTGATTAGAAATTGACATCTGCCAGAAATTAAAGGAATTAATAATAGGGGTGGGTAATAGAGTTGAATAACCCTGTAATAAGGATACTGGGTGGTGGAAAAGAAGTCGGTAGAATGTCTGTACTCGTTAGACGAAGCAAAGAAGATAAGCATGGTATATTGCTAGACGCGGGTGTAAACTTCGACGATGAGGATAGGCCAGTCTTTGCGGCAACCTATCCACCTAAATATGTTGATGCTATAGTAATGAGTCATGCACACCTGGATCACATAGGTACAGCACCAATGTACTTTATCTCAGGAAGCCCTAAGGTGTATGCGACACGGCCTACAGCACAGATGGCCAAGCTAATGCTAGAGGACTTCCTAAAGCTCAATGGCTATTACTCACCATACGAGCATCGTGAGGTAAAGGCTCTACTTGATGCAGTAGAGTACGTCAGATACGGTCAGCGTATAGACATAGACGGAGTAGAACTTTCAGTATATTCTGCCGGACATATTCCAGGTAGTACGTTTTCAGTAATAGACATAGATGGAGTCAAAATAGGGTTTACAGGGGATATAAACACAATAGAGACTAAACTAATGAAACCAGCACACCTTGATTCGATAGGCAAAGTAGATGTACTAATAACTGAAGCTACCTACGGTTCTAGTCTTCACCCGCCGCGTGCCAGAGCCGAGGAGAGGCTACTCTCCATAATAGAAGAGGTTATTGATCGCAGAGGCACTGTACTCATACCAGCGTTTAGCATAGCAAGAGGACAAGAAATAATGATGATTCTCGCAGAACACGATCCCGGCGTACCTGTATATGTAGACGGTATGATTAGAAAAGTTACTGAGATATTCCTCGAGAATAGTGAGTATATCAACAACCCAAGCTTGCTACGCAAGGCTTTCAATGAGTTCAATATAGTTAAGGGATGGCGCGACCGTAACAGAGCCTGGAAACATCCTAGCATAATAATAGCGTCAGCCGGCATGCTAAAGGGAGGACCCAGCCTATACTACCTCAAGCGTATCGGTGGAAATCCTAAGAATGCCGTCATACTCGTTAGCTTCCAGGCACCGGGCTCTCATGGTCGCAGAGTTGTAGAGGAGGGACTAATGCCTGGCAGCGAAGAGCCTGTAAGAGCCCGTGTGGAATGGCTCGACTTTAGCAGTCATGCAGACCGTAAAGGTCTCCTCGAAGTAGTTAAAGCTACCAAACCCAGAGAAGTAGTCATAATACATAGCGAAGAGGATGTAGCGCAAAAGTATGCAGAATATCTGCAGGAAACCGGGGTACCAGAAAAAGTAGTAATAGGCGAAAATAACTCAGATATACCAATAGAATTATGACAGAGCCAATAATGCTTTCAGCTAAATATCTTATTAAAGCCTTAGAAGCAAAGCAGTACAAACCTTTGTGGCTAATTCTCCAGGATGGAAATTGAGTTGATACCGTTAGGCAAGGTATTAGGAGGGAGGCCCGGGCGGTGGTCCCGCCGCGGGGATTCGAACCCCGGACCGCCCGGTATCTGCCTCCCAGGCCCCCGATGCCGACGCGCCCTCATCCAGCCCCCGTCGGGGGTGTCGGGCGCGTGGGGGGCCTGAGCCCCACCTACAGCCGGGCGCTCTGCCGCTGAGCTACGGCGGGATCCCCAGTGGACCGCCATGTATACTCCGGCAAGACGAGAAGGCGTTTTAAAAGATTTCTCATATCGTAGCATCTTAGTCTAGTATATATGTACACACGGAGTAAATTTGCTAGCATACTCTCTGTCGGTGGTTATGACGTAGCATTGGTCGATGTTGTAGTCTTTTACTATTCTGACTATAAGATGTGGGGGGAGATCAATAGGCTCTACTAGTATTAGTATGTCAGGTCTAAACTCTTCTAATGCACTAATAACGCCAATGAGTTTATCGCTAACATATAATCTATCTCCTAGATATTTGACAATAACGTGTTTGTTATTCAAAGAATCTGTAAGAATGTTCTTCATATCAACAACTAGCGATATAGTATCTCTATTAATTGTGTCCAGAATTTGATTAACAATAGACTGTATATTGTTATGTTTACCAAGTATAGCGCAGCATCTGTCTATATTATGAACTGTACCATCGCTATTACATACTGTTGCCTTTATACTGCTTGTATACATATTTATTATTCTAACGATATCTTCATATGATAAAGAAGATGCCTCAATATATAGTCGGGCCCTTGGAGGTATACCTTCTATGACATAGGTTACACGTTTAGAAGAAAACGAAAGCCTGCGTAGTATATGCTCAAGATTCCTTGTATCATTTGTCAAGACAGTTTTAGGTACTATACGCGAAGATCTTAACTCTATGCAGAGAATATCACGTCTTTTCCAAAAATGGTAAACTAGTATAGCGATAAGGATTGTGAGTGCGTAAGGGAGTAGTAGAGAGTCAGCGTGTATGTTTATGGTGGGCAGTATCTTATGTAAGGAGAGGCCTAGCCCGTTTGCTAGCAGTAAGATACTTGCAACTAAAAGAAGTATGGCTGGTCTTGGCATATTATGAAGCTTCCCTAGTATTTCGCGCAATGATTAGTGCAGCATAAGGCTGGCAGAGGCAAGCGAAGCTTTTTTCTTCAAAAGCCTTCTGCTAAACTACAGAGGCGAAGGATAAGACATGAAATAAAGCTAAACTATATTTCAGAGTTTCGAGATTTTTATATAGATTTTCTCAATTGGATTAATATCAAGTTTTTCCTTAGACCTTATAATGAATAGCAAACCGCCTATAGACACTAGAACAGCAAATTTGCCGTCTTCTTCCTTCATTGATACAACAGTGCCGTAGCCGACGAAGTCTTCACCCTCCTTATACTCGGGTATATCCTTTGATATGGTTACCTCAACTTCAGTTCCGGGCTCGTATATCACTAGGTCTTTATGGAGGTCCATCTCTACCTCATAGTCGCCGTCAAAGCTCTTTATTTTTGCTAGGAACATCTTTGGTATAAGTTCTGGCTCTAACGACTCAACTTTACCTTTAAATTCTACTATGATATCTGCCAACTCTGTATTACACCCTAGCATAGCCTCTACACTTACGGAGATAAAACTCTACACTCTATGTTCTCGGTCTTGCCTATAACCTGGATAGCCGTATTTAAAAATCCCATTACCTGTACTGAAGTGATACGGTGCAGAAGTAGTGGCTTCCGTAATGGCTCCTTCTGCAGCTAGACGGCTACTTGCCGAGCTAAACAACCTAGTAGGGAAACGTATCGAGGTAGTACTCGTTGATGGACGTAAATATTCTGGGACGCTTCTAGGCTTTGATCATCCGGAGATGAATATAGTGCTTGGCAATGTTGAAATAGGTGAGGAAAGGATACCAAGAATATTCATAATGGGGCGGGTAATAGCTGAGATAAGAGCGTATGAGACGACACTCTTCGATCCACGTGAGTTTGCAAACTATGTGGCAAAGAAGCTTGGTTTACGTCCCGACGCTATAAAGGTATTCCAAGACGCGGGTGTAGTAGTCATATACAATAGTATCCGCGTAACCGCGAATGGCGTAGAGGGTGCAGGACCACTCGTAGCAAAAGTAAGCTACGTGCTCAAAGAGTATCTTGAAGCTAAGAGGAGGGGAGAACAGCCCCATTGAATAGGATAGGAGTTTTTGAAATAAAGGATAAAGATCTAGCTGGGAGAATAGGTAAGCTCTACACACCCCATGGTATACTAGAGACTCCAGCACTACTACCTGTTATAGACATAGTACGCCAGGAAGTCTCTATCAAGGAAATAGAGTCTCTAGGCTTCAATGCAGTAATTACTAACGCCTATCTGCTATGGAAACGCATGAGAAGTAGAGCTGTAGAACAAGGAGTACACGGCATACTAGGATTCAATGGAATAATAATGACGGACTCCGGTGCATACCAGATACTACAATACGGCAGGGTGAGTATAACACCTGGCGATGTTATCGACTTCCAGAAAAAGATAGGTAGTGATATAGCTGTAATTCTAGACATACCTACCGGAAATACTAAAGATCCCGAACAGGCGCGATACAGCGTTGAAGAGACGCTGAGACGTGCACGCGAAGCCCTTAGCTATATAGATGATAACAGAATATGGACACTCCCCGTGCAAGGAGGCCCCTTCCTTGATCTCCTTGAGAAAAGTGCTAGAGAATCGGCACAGATGTCTCGCTACAGACTTTATGCATTGGGAAGCCCTACAGTACTTCTAGAAAGATATGATTACGCAACCCTAGTAGAAATGATATACACTGTACGCCTCCATCTGCCTAGAAGCAGGCCACTCCATCTCTTCGGAGCAGGGCATCCAATGATAATACCATTTGCAGTAGCACTCGGGGTGGATATGTTCGATTCGGCATCTTACATACTGTACGCGCGAGACAACAGGTATATGACTCTAAGCAGAACATACCGGCTCGACGAGCTAGAATATTTCCCTTGCAGCTGTCCAGTATGCACTAGGTACACGCCACAAGACCTCCGAGAAATGCCAAAGCAAGAGCGTACCCGGCTCATAGCGCTGCACAACCTCTATGTACTCCGGACAGCTATAAACGAGGTAAAGACAGCTATACGTGAGGGGAGGCTGTGGGAGCTATTAGAGGAGAGAAGCAAGGCGCATCCATCACTGGCTAGAGCTTTTAGCCGGTTCCGCCGCTACAGCAAGACGCTAGCGAGGTTGACACCCAGGGTAAAAGGCTCAACAGCGAAAGGCATCTTCCTATATGGCGGTGAGAGTGTGTTTCACCCAAAACTAGTCATTCATCACGAGCGGTTATTAAGCTACTATAGACCTAGAAAAAGTAAAGCAATATTAATACCTGTACACCCATTAGAAAAACCATTTACAACTTCAAGGCTCTACCGTATGGCAATAGAGGAGTATGGAGCTGATGCACATATAGTAGGGTATAGCATATACATAGGTGTTATACCAGAGGAGCTCGCCGAAACATATCCATTATCACAATACGAATTAAATGATACGCCATATATAGAAGTAATAGAGCAAACAGCACATCGCATATATGAATATATACAAAAGAACAGTGGCGTCTATAGAAGTATAGTAATAATGAAATGCGGCAAGCTGCAGTGGAGCGCTAAAGTAGTGGAAAGATTGGTAGACATGCTAAAAGGAGAAGGTATCGTAGTAGAAATTAAGGAGCATGAATGTTAGGATCAGCCTACATGTATGCTCGCTCGCTGCTCGGCGGTGTCAACATATCACGCTGTTGCTGTTCCATCATTGTGATCATCTCCTCTATTTTCCTTGCTTGTTCTAGTAACTCGTCTATACTGAACTTCAAGCCGTACAACTCGTTTATCTTCTCTATAGCCGCTGCGGCAGCTCTCGGGTCCGGGCGGGCAGCCTCGGTATAGGGTAACACTGCAAGTGCTGGATAACCTCTCACCTCTGCATGGAAGAGAAGCAACGCTAAGGGACCAACAACGTAAAGACCTTTATCCATGCGTGGCTCCTCCAGGCTACGTGTATAGGCTGATGTAGCTACCCAGCGAAGTTTTTCATCACCTTGCTTAAACCGTGAATCAAATCCTCCTATGAGCACGGCTTCCTTAACACCTATAGTAGCTAGGAAATCAACTATAGCCTCAGCAAATCGGCTACGCTCTTGTACTACAGGTATATCGTGGTTAACTAGTAGCGCTATACGTTTTCCATTATTGTTACAACTATATAGGGTGAAGGGGCCTACAACGCCATTCGAGCTAGGTGTAACAGCTTCCGGCATGTACTTCGTTATAATATAGCCAGCCTCCTTGCATTCAGCGGTATCAGCTAGATGTAGTGTTGCAATATACCCGACGGCACCGTACCCCTTAAACCCTGTTATGAAGAGGTCTGCATTCTCAAGCTCACTGGAATAGGCTATTCTGATTGTTTTAAACTTGTGTATGTTAAACCGGCTCACTATCTCACACCTCTGGTGAATCATGCTACTCGGCAAACTTACGTATACGTATAGCCTCCCCCCCAGCAGCCTTCTTCGAGGACCTCCGTGGGGGCGAGGCGGAGCCTACCAACACCAATCAAAATACCGTCCTCGTTTAGTACTATAACTTCGTCTCCTGCTAGGAGATTAGTATCTATACGCTTAATCATAGTGCATGGTATGCTCTTACGTAGACTCTCGATGCCCGGAACCGATATCCATGCGCGAAGCCGTGGCTCTGGCAGACGGAGAAGTCTACGAGCACCATTTATAGATAGCGAGAACAAGTAGTCATGTGCACGAATTACTGCTAGTAAGCCCTCCTTGCCGTATACCTCGCGGATTCTCCGAGTACCCGGAGAAATGCCAACAACCACATCATCGGGTATAAGCAGGTCACCAGCTGGATAGCCAAACTGGTAGTCAGCAATGCCCTTGAGCCTATCTATTTCCTCCTGGGTAGCTGGCCTCACTATCATCCCTGGATAACCTCCACCTTCTCACATACCTAAAGCCATGGAGAAGCATGTCATCTATGATCCCAGGTATGGGTTTTAAGAAGTAAGGCATGGTGGGCCCGCCGGGATTTGAACCCGGGACCACGGGGTCCCGAGTCGGGCACATCCCCGCCCTCATACGGTTTTCGGGCGGGGATATGTGTACCCCGCATCCTACCAAGCTAGACGACGGGCCCACCCAGCGCCTCCTAGCCCCATCTCGGCTCTTGAAACTTTGTGTGCAGTATTATTTGCGTTTCTGGGGTTGGCTATAATATCCAGAAATGTTCTCGAAGCAAGAGTAGTCGTAGTGGCTAGCTACCGTCTCTTGATAGACCTTTTGTTCAGTGAATTTTTATGAGAGTAAGGAGGTTATCTCGAATAGGAGTAAGTGATATGCCGGCGAATGCAACGGATATAGGGTCTGTACTTGGCTTAGTTGAACTAATTCAGACAAATCCTCAACTGGCTGTGGCTATAATACTGCAACTTCTCCTAGGATTTGCTGCCGGCTACTATATGGCTAAGGTAGCGAAATACGTGCTAGCACTGGTTGGTGTATTTGTTCTAGGTTCACTTATAGGTGTCTGGGGCGCCTCAGGGAGCGTTCAGGATGCGGTAGCGAGGCTACAGAACTTAGCCGAATTTAAGGATACGGCAATAAGCATAATGAAACTATTCAGCTTCTTAATGGTGGGCCCAACAGCTGTGGGCTTCATTGTGGGAATAATTGTGGGTCTAACGCGTAAATAAATAGTGTTAGATCCCTCTATACGTGGTTTTCTTCCAAATGAATGTTTTTGTCGAGCGGAGTCATGATTGTCGAGTCTTAAGTGTCCTGGAAGCAACTTAATCATTCCGATTAACTGTACGTGGCTTCCTATCACTAACAGTATAAAGAACGATATAACTGTGTGTATGGCTGAAGATCAAGCGTAGTCTGATATGTGAAATATTCTAGAGTTGAAGCATCTATGACCCTAGGAACTCAATGTCAACTGAAGGCTTAGCGAAGAAGATAGAATCTTAGGGCAGGTATCTTAGAGTTGAGCCGGGCAAGAAACAAGGTTAGTGGTTATATCTTGTCTTGGAGCTCGTTATCAAGTACCACTAGGTTCTTACACTTGTCCTTTATGGACTTTACAAACTCGATGCCTTCGTCAACGTTATCGAATACTATAGTGTATAGGTAGCGGGGAGTCCTAGCCTTTACTTTCAGTACGCGTATCCTCTTAGAGCCTTCTTCCGTGTCAACTCTCCTATAGCCTAGCTTTACACGGCATTCGGTAGACCGTTCAAGCACCTTGACAAACTCGTCCTTGCTCTTCAGCTCGACCGGCATACTCCAGCCCCGAGCCGCTTCGGAAGGCTAGGCTCCTCTTAAAGGGGCTTCTCCCCGGCCTCCTCTAGAGAGGACCTGAGTACTAACTATTCATACGACATTATTGCTTTTGAGCTGATACAAACTTGGTGAGAGAATGAATTAATGAATGTAATGTTGTTGTGGGTGATACAGGGGTAGGAGAAGGCCCGCGGTGGAGCCGCCGCCGGGATTCGAACCCGGGACCTCCGCCTTACCAGGGCGGCGCTCTGCCGGCTGAGCTACGGCGGCGCTCCGGGGCGCCAGTGATACTATTACCTCGACTAAGTCTCTTGCGGTCAGAACTGAAAGCAGCTTGTCGCAGAGCGAGGCGCTGACGTTCCTCTTCCCGTTCGCTATCATGTTCGCGTAGGCGTTGCTTATCCCCAGCTCCTTCGGCTTAACCCCCCGAGTCTTCCACGCATAGAGAAACAATGCCCTAGAGAGCTCGGGGCCCAGGATATCACACATGGACAGGTTACATCACCAAGAACCAGGGGCACGAGGAGTTGCATATTAGTGTTATATCAGAAGGCTTGAAGACTAGTACCGCCCCGGAGCCTATCTAGCACGGTGCGGAGAGGGTGCGGCCCGAGCCCGTGTATGCTGCTGTGCTGCTCCTGGGCCTGGCTCTGGGCTTTGCTGCTGGCCAGTTCACGGCACAGCCCAAGGAGATAGTGCGCGAGACCGTGCTAACGACCACCGTCACCGAGACCGTTACCGAGACGGTTACAGTCACGCCGCCCAAACCGAGGATAGAGTGCAGGCCGCTACGGGTGCTCTACAGCAACACCAGCTTAACGCTTGGTGTCTACCTTGTAGAGGAGAAGAGCAATGTGAGCGGAATAAGCCTACCAACGATTAAGAAGAAGAGAGATGTTATCAGGCTGAGCTTTGAAGGTGGCGGCGAGGGCCAGAGGCTACACATCCACATAGACGCCTACCCCTCGCAGCTAAGGTGGCTGAGCATAGAGCTCTACAACCCAGCCGACCTGCTCGCCTACGTGGCTATGCCCAAGAGCAAGGACATAGTATTCAGCATACCCTACCCCGACAACTACACCCTAGTCATAGAGCCACAGAGCACAGTAAAGCTCTACAACGTCACAGTGTGGATAGAAGAGTGTCAGCAACAATAGCGATGTATGCCCACCCCCAGCCCAGCTTTTTACATCAACCCATCCCCCTCATTCCCCCATGCCATATACCCGCACTTTTTCGGAGACAAGCCATGAGCTGTGAGCGGGAAACCGTACTGAAGCTATTAGTGAAGCTCCGTCGAGAGATAAGAGCACTTGACATAGATGAACAAGCTAAAGCGAAGGTTCTCGAAAAGATCAGAGCCTATGAGCTTGAGCTTGAGGAGCTGCTGGCCGAGGAGCCCGTGTTCTCTAGGAGCTGATACATGGCTCTAAGCAGGTCAGCTATCTTTTTGCCCTTCTCGGTCAGCTTGACGCATGTTACCTCTTTCTTCTTGCGCGGGTCGTAGCAGACACCACGCTCAACTAGGCCTAGATCCTCTAGGTGCCTATAAGCATCATAGAATGTGCCCGAGCCAAGCTCTACTTGTAGCTCGTACTGTGGGATCTCATCCTTGCCGCCTTCTATGAAAGCACGTAGGAATTTCTCGATGCTCTTAGCCTTGAAGATTATGAGCCCCACTTCCTTTTCCCGAATCCAGAGAGGGGGTGTATGCAAATTTCAGCTTTTTTCGTGGTAGTAGTCTGACTACCAGTCTCCCGCGCCCGCTCTCTCCTCTACTCTCTGCGTTTTGGCTAAACTAAGAGCATGTTCTAACAAGCTTTCTTTGAGCTCTCCATCCTTTAGAAGTCGGAGTAAAAGGATTCTAAGCAGCTCTAGCTCCTGGTAGAGATCTGGTCTTGCACGTTCTAGTTGCTCAAAGAACTTATTCACGCGTTCAAGTAGTGTCTCCCCGACTGGGGTCTTTAACCCACAATTAGGACATGTTGCGCGTTTTGCCGCTCCTCTATAACACCATGTATAGCCGCAGTGTTTACAGACCACCCATGTGCCTGGACACATTCCGTTACTATGCCCGCTGGCGTGGTTGGTGGTCAGACTACTACCACGAAAACCGCGCATTCCCGCTCCCGTTTTCATCTCTTTGCTGGCCTCTTTTTTCGGTTTCTGGATTCGGAGAAGGGCAATAAGCTTATATCTGATGCAATCCGACTCTAGAATCGGAGCCCAGAGCCCGAGGTGAGAGGTGTGCCCCGACCCAAGATTGGAAGGCGTGTAACCGTCTCTCTCCCGCCCGAACTCTACGAGAAGATCGAGAACTACCGAAAGAAGGAGCATCTAACAGAGATGAGCGAGGCAATACGTCGCCTGCTCTACAAGGCTATTGAGATCGAAGAGGAGAGGGCTCGAGCGGTAGCTGCGGCAACTACTGCCTAGGGGGTGGATGGGGATGGTGCGGTTCACCTACGAGAGCCTCATCGACTACGTGTTCACGAAGATGAATAAGGCGATGGAGCTGCTGGACGAGGCTATGCAGGCGCTCTGGTGTCGCGGCAAGAGCGTAGACGAGTGCCTCAAGGGCATCGACAAGGCGTACAGCCTCATCGAGGACGCCAAGCTCGAGCTCAGCGAGGCAATATCAGAGATACTGGTCGTAATGGTGGGATGAATGCGGGTCGTGACGTTCAAGGTGGATGAGGACTTCCTCGAAAAGCTAGACAGCTTCGCCCGCTTGAAGGGCGTGACCAGGAGCGAGGTCATCAGGAAGGCGTTGGAGCTGTACCTGAGGCTAGAGGATTGGAAGGTGCGCCCCGAGCCGAAGATAGTGAGGCTGCTGAGCTAGGGTGGCACAGCAGTGCACCATATCTGCCTCTTCATAGTCGAGGCAGACTCTAGGGAAGAGGCTGAGGAGCTGGCGCTGTGTGCCTGGACGGGGGACACGGCCTACTGCGCTCCGAGGTGGTGGCCGCCGCCCGTCAGGGTGCTCTGCGGCGTCAAGTGGGACTATGCCACTACAGTAGGCAAGCTCAAGCTGTACGAGCGCCAGCTCATAGAGGGCGGCGTCCCGCCGAGCTGCGCCCGCCGCATCATGGAGCGGCTGCCCAGGTGCCCCCACGAGTGGGACAGGGACGACGTCACCGTGGCCTGCCTGGACTTCCCTGCGAGGGTGTCAGACCTGGGCATAGACGCGGCCTACGCGATAGCAGCCGCGTTCAACGGCATGGGCGACATCTGCCTCAACATCCTCTACAGGGAAGACACGGCAATCATCTACAGCAGCGGCCTGTGGAAGCTCCGCAAACTGCTAAACACCAGGAGCCACGACAAGCTATGGCTAGTCATAGTAGACGCCCACGAGTAGAGGGGTGACACCCGTGGCGGCTGAGCGTCTCCTGGCGTGGCTGGACAAGAACTCTGACAGGCTGCTGCTGGTGGGGGTGCTCTGGCTCGCCGCCGTCATGACGCTACAGCTGGCGCTCACAGCGCTTGGGCACAAGACCATCGAGGACGTGGCCAGGGAAGAGGTGCGGGAATGGCTGGTGACGCATAACATCACCGTGGTGGTGCAGCAGCCGAGGACCGTCGAGCTGCCAGAGAACCTGTTCTACCTGCTGGTGTTTGCGCTACTCTTCATGCCACTAGTAGGGGCAATACTCCGAGACAGGTGATACGCCGTGGCGCTGGACGCTAGGCAGCTCAAGGCCCGGTACCAGCAGAAGTGGCGTATCGCTGCAAGGCGGGAGCTTGCTGTGCTGAATCTGCTGAACATCCTGCTGCCGGACGGCTACGTGGCTATAGCGGCTGGGCTCGGCACGGGTACGACGGACTTCATCGACCGGAGCTATGGGAGCCCGCTGGACGCGTTCGACCTGGTGGTGCTCCGGGGCATGGACGCTGTGGCGTTCATAGACGTTACGGGGTTCTGGAGCGAGCAGGCCGCCAGGACGGTAAACGGCGGCAAGGAGCTCTGCGTGGGCGCGTGGAAGCTCTGGAAGGCCCAGCGCTTCGGCCTGCTCGACCGCGCCTGGATAGTCCACGTCGCCGACAAGCGCGTCAGCCTACGCTGGCTCCCCCTAGCAGCCCTCGAGGCCGAGAAGCACATGGCACGCCTAGTCCACGGCGAGCGCCCATACTACTGCCTACCCCAGCAGAAGTGGCGCGACACAAGCGCGTTCATCCGCTGGCTCACTGCCCAGGCCCACGCCTAGCCCTCTTTCTCCCCGCATACTCCCTTCAACACACGTACACATGGGGGTGGTACGTGTGCCCGGGCGTTGTGGCTTCACAGCTGTCACGCGCCGGGAACTGAAGAAGCTAGAGAAGACGGGGGTGGCCGAAGATGCGCTTTGTGGATAAGATTGGTGTGCTGCTTGAGCTCGCGGAGAGGAGCGATGGCTGCATCGAGCAGCGAGAGCTGGCGCATGAGCTGGAGAAGCGTGGACTCAACCCGGTGACTGCTAAGAGCAGTGCTAGCCGGCTCGTTAACAAGCTACTGTCCGCCGGGCTGGCCGTGGAGTGTTCGCCAAGCCCCAGGGGCTCCAAGCGCATATACGTAGAGCCTGACATCTTGCGCACACTCATCCAAGTATGCAAGCTATGCAAGGAAGTCTAACAGGGTGGCCGGCAATGGGTAGGCATGTGTTGTACTCTATATTCTACCGCTGTGGTGATGGCCGGGAGCGGCTGCGTTGTGTGGACGAGGCGGGGTTCCGGCGGGCGCTGGCTGGTATCGCTGAGGCTGGCTGCCGGGTGGAGTTCATCCACGACGACGTGCTGCCGCGCGAGCCATGGCTCGCCGACTACGTGCTCGCGCTGCTACACTATGCTGGTAGGCCGCTGAGGCTCTACCAGGTGGTGAGGCTGCTGAGCGTCTTCGCGATGCTGGCGGGGCTCGAGGACGAGCTAGAGGTCTATGACACCGGCAAGGGCCCCTGGAGCACCGAGGTAGAGACCACGGTGTACGAACTGGTGTACACCGGGTACCTGGAGTCCACGAAGCGGGGCTACGCGCTCACCGAGGCCAAGGGCGTCGACGAGGCACGCTGCGCGGCGGCGGTGATAGAGGCCTGGAGCAGCGACGAAGCCAAACTCCTCAAACGCCTAGCCGAGAAAACCAGGCGGATGAACAGGGCCCAGTTCAACGCGTTCATAGAGAAACTACGGCCAGTGAGGGCGGCCACCCATGTATGAGCTTGACCCCGAGGCCATGGAGATGGCGGTGTACTGGCTCTTCGACCACGAGCTCTGGGAGCTGCTCAGCGACATAGAAGCCGCCAAGCGCGACGCAGAATGGCTCAAGAAAATCCTCAGAAAGAGGGTGGCCGGGGATGGCTAGTCGTCTTGCACGTTTCTTGGGGCGTGTCCTCAGGCCCCTGGAGCTCCTTGGGGAGATAGAGCGCCGGGCCCGCTGCATACGCTGGGAGCAGGAGTGCCGTTTCTACGGCAAGAACTGCCTCGAGTATAAGCTCACATGCCACGATACAAAACCGCTGGGCCGGCTCCTGAGGGGGCTGCTCCGCAGAGGCTAGAGTATATGTATATGTATATACTATATGTAGCCCCACTCGCGGGCGATGTCCTCGAGCTCCAGCTCTTCCACCGCTTCTTTATCGTCGCTCTCGGCTATCTCCTCTAGCTCCTCTGCCGCCTTCTCCGCGAGCTCCTCTAGCTCCTTCTGTATCTTCTTGGTGCCCGCCTCTACGTATTTGTCGCGCATCCTCTTGT
Source organism: Pyrodictium delaneyi (assembly GCF_001412615.1). Taxonomy (NCBI): domain Archaea; kingdom Thermoproteati; phylum Thermoproteota; class Thermoprotei; order Desulfurococcales; family Pyrodictiaceae; genus Pyrodictium; species Pyrodictium delaneyi. Next base: position 68,205 of record NZ_CP013011.1, read on the forward strand.
AGTCCAGGTATATCTCGTCCGGCAGGACTGCCATGAACCTGTACTCCCAGAGCGGCTCGGGCATCTTCCGGCGGTAGAAGAGCCACTCGAAGTCCTCGCTGTCGACTATGTAGCCCCTCGTCTTGCTTATCTTGACGAAGCACTTCTCGTGTGCCTCTGCCAGCTCCCTGTACGTCTTGCCCCGGTTGGCTTCTATCAGCCTGCGGCACTCGGGGATGTCCCGGCGGGGTTTCACGTTCTCGACGCTGACGAGATCCACGAGGCTCAGCGACTCCCTTATGCCCTTGGCGAGCTTCCCGTAGCTGGTCGCCGTGAATATCATCGTGGAGACGTGGGTACGTATCACCTCTAGGTGCTCGACCACGGCCATCACGAACTTGGACTTGTAGCGGCCGCGGAACAGCCAGGCGCCAGCGTCGTCCCATATCGCGAGGGGTATCCTCTTGTGGTGGTCGACCAGCTCCTTGAAGACCCGGACGAACTCGGTCGGGCTGTAGAAGATGTACTTCTTCGCCGTGTCCCAGTCCCTGTAGACGCCCAGCAGGAGCTTGATAGCCAGCACGGACTTGCCTATCCCGCGCTTGAAGATGGCGTTGGGGTACGCGAATATCCCCCAGAGCAGCCCGTAGTCGTTCACGTAGCTCTCCCATATAACCTCTAGGTGCGGCATCTTCGCCGTATGCCTGTTTATGAACTCCTGCAGTGTTAGCTGTTTCTTGGCCTTCGCCAGGCTCATTCTCCCAGCCCTACATAGCCGCCTTATTCTTCGCTCTCTTCGCCGTATATGATGCGCTTCACAGGCTTCATCATGATTGGCGTCTGCGCCTGGCCCCTCGCAGCCCTCATCACGCTTATAATCTCCTTCAAGCGGCGGCGCCTGCGGCTAGCACGGAGTATCAGCAGGTTCTCGGTCATGCTCCTCAGTATGGTGGGCTGCTGCCAGCCCATGTGCTGGCGGAGCATCTCGTCCACAGCCAGCAGCATCGCTATGCTCCGTATCTCGCCGTCCTTCAGGTCGCTCAGAGTGTACTTTGCTAGGCCCTCTGGCTCGACAAGCCGCTCAACCACGTAGTTCATAGCGCGGAACGGGTCGGGGCCCTCTCCGCCGCCCTTCCTCGCCTTCTGAATCTTATCCAAGAGCCTCATGAGACATCCACCTGACGGGTAAGCCAGGTAACTGCGTATTTCGCTGTGAGTATCACCGTGATTGCGAGAGCGATAGTAACATCTTTCGTGAGTAGATAAGCCAGCATACCCATTGATGCTATAATCATCATAATCGCCAAAACTGCTAGAGTGCGGAACATGACTCTCACCCTGGCGTGTAGTTGCCGGGCGGCGGAAGCTCGTAGAGCGGCTTGCTCGGCAGCGTCACCTTGATGTCTATCGGCTTGGCTCCGATTTGGACTGGAACGCCCATGGCTGGCAGCACCACCAGGATGACTAGCACCGCGAGGCCCAGCCCCAGGAACATGCCGTACATCAGCAGGCTGTAGTCCTGTGCAACTACTCTTGCCACCTTGCTGAGCAGCTTGCTGTTGATTACCGCATAGCTCAACTCTGGTGGAAGCTGCCGCGCCTTAGCCCGCAGCGCCTCGCCGTCTACCTCGACTTCGAGGATGTTGCCCTCGCGGTCGGCTATCCACATGGGGACTAGGCGCTTGACCAGGTAGCGGCGTATCTCCACGTACTGCGGCCTAATCCCCCTCACGAGCCACGACTTCCCGCTCTTGTCCGAGACCGCCCAGCCGTCGCTCGTAATCCTCACAGTGTGCAGGACATAGTTGTTCTCGTCCACCTGCTCAAGCACCCAGCCATGCCCGACCACTTTCTTCGCCGCCGTTATGCCCTGCTTCTCGGCCTCTTGCTCAGCCTCGGCTGTCTTCAGCCTGACTTCCCGCCTCATGCTCCAGAGCAGCAGCGCCAGGACTCCTATCGCGAGCGTGAGGGCGAATCCGGCTAGGCCTAGGATGGCCTCGAACTGCATCCTCTCACCCCTAGACGGGCTTGATTATGTCTACTATGAGCTTCACGATTTCGGCCACGGTCTTGAACAGCTTCTCGAACATCCGGTAGATACGCTCGAAGAAATCGAGCCACATGGTTATGAAGCCGAGCAGCGGGAACAGCGACCGCTCCCTCGCGGCGCGGTTAGCGCTGTCCACGAACGTTGCTAGTATCATCGTCAGCACTATCCAGGGTATCCACGGTATGATGTTCACGCCCCAGGCCTTTATGGTTGCAAACGCCCACACAACTATCTCGACGAACGACGTTAGTGCTGCTATCAGGGCGGCGCCTATGTTGAAGATGAGCCAGCCTAGGTTGAATATCAACTGTAGGATGTAGCTGCCGAACACGTCCAGGAACTTGACCACGGCGCCGATTATCGGCACGGCTTCTATCTTGTCCTTTATCCAATTCCAGAGGGATTTGGCCCCCTCTTGCACCTTGCAGCCTATGTAGCCGAATACGTCCCAGCTCAGCCAGCTGTCTGGCGGCTGGCAGCCAGTAGTGTTCGTGAAGTTGAAGCTCTGCACGAACTCGCGGAACGGTGTTGTATTATCGCTGTATATCGGGTTCTGGGCACCGGTAACATTGTAGAGTATCTCTATCGGGTTGGGCGGAGTAGTCATGTTCCAAGTAGTGGTCTGCCCCACTAGCAGCAAAGAAACAATGAGCAGGGGCAGCAGCCGGCGCACGGTGCACCACCTAGGCGGGCTTCTTCTCGACTAGGTATATCTCGACGGGTATCGGGCTGTACGCCTTCACCCAGTTCTTGTAGAGCTGGAACGCCTCGTCCCTGGCGATTCCCTCTAGTTCTACTTCGGCCCTCTTCGCGTGGTCGCCGTAGACTTCCTTCGAGGCCGAGATGAACTGGAGTGTGCGGTGTGCTGCGAAGAGCCAGATTTTGAGTCGGCCGCGGATTGCTATCGTTTTCCTACGCAGCGTTTTGCCGTCACCGTTGTATATCTTGACGATTATCTTGGGCATGCCCGTCACCCCGAGCTCTAGATTATCGCCTTCCCGAGGCGGTAGAGCAGCCACCCCGCTATCACCCCGAGAACCACCATCCAGACCGTGTTGGCGTCTATGCTCAGCGTGTAGTGGTGCTCCGGAGTCAAGGTTACCGTCGTGGTTACGGTTACGGTGGTCATGTTCGTGGTGTTGGTGTCGGTCTGGGCGAGGGACAGGAGAGCCACCACCGGGGCTATCCGGGGGATACGTAGGCGCCACAGCTGCAACACCCAGCACCGATTGTAACTAGGAGCCCCGGCTCTGACTAAACTATTGTGGCGTGATGCACCTACATCACAGTGATGTAGCAACAACACTTAGCAGCCCATATCTAATTCCTGCTGCAACAACTGTTACACGACAGAGCGTGAGGTGTGAGAGGTGCGCATCCTATCCCGGCTCAAGGAGAAGATAGACGAGAAGAAGATAGCCAGGAAGATAGCCGAGCACCCCGAGGCAGTGGCGGCTCTAACCCTCGTGGCTCAGACAACTACAAACGACACCGCAACCACGACAACAACTGTAGACCTAAGCCCGATGGTCAGCATAATCAGCAGCGTCATCCCGCTATTCGTGCTAGTAGCAGTCATAAAGATACTCTTCAAGAGCTTCAAGGACGTAGCATAGCGGGGCTGAGCAGTAATGGCCAGCATCAACCGAATCAAGGAGAGAGTAAAGAGCCTGGCCAGCAGGCTGGGCCCGCCTGCCGCCGGCGCCGCCGTCCTAGTCGCGCAGACCGACAGCATGACAACCACAATATCTCTGGTAAACAGTGTCATCCCGGTGCTAGTGCTGGTGATGGTTCTGAAGTTACTGTTCTCCAGCTTCAAGGAGATAAGCAAGGACTAGGGGTGGGACACGTGTTCAAGCAGCTCAAGGAGAGACTGAGGGCGGGTTTTCGCAGGGCGGCCCCAGCCGCCGCAGCGGCCCTAGCACTGGCGCAGACGAGCACTTCAACATCTGGCTACGACGCAGTCGGCACGGTAGTCACTATGCTCATAGCCGTGGCGCTGCCAGCGCTGATACTCGTCAGCATCGTAAAGATGATTATGAACCATATACGCGCCTAGCGCCACTCGTAGCAGCGATAGCGTTCACGGCGCAGAGCGCAGTAGAGACAGTCATAGACGTAAACCAGCAGGTCGCGGCGCTCATAGGGGCGCTCACGGTCTTCCTGCCGGTCGCCATACCTGCCATCATACTGCTGACTCTGCTGAAGATACTCTTCAGCGCCATGAAGCCAACGAGGTGACCCGCATGGGGTTTTTCGAGCCCCTTCTCCTCGGCGCCCTGGTCTACATGGTTATCCTGTTCTCGATGGTGATGCGGGTTGGCGGTGAGGATGAGGAGTCTGGCGGTGGCTAGCCTGATTGCCCTCGCTGTGCTACTGCCCCTAGCGAGCTCGCAGACCACGATGCTCCAGAACGTCTACTACCTGGACGTAGTCCAGGGACATTGGTACGCAGTATACACCGGCGGCACTCCATACAGAGTCTTCTACGTGGACGGCAGCGGGCAGACAGTCTATGTGACGTCGTACTGGTGGGACGCGAACCAGAGCTACATCATATTCCAGGCACCCATCACCGGTAAGGTGTATCTGCGCGAGGAGCCGAGCCTCACACTATCAACACTCAGCACCACGGGATGGTGGAACTCCATCTCTGCGAGCGTGACAATCACGACTAATAGCACGTTTCCGAACGGAACATACACAATGACGTTTAATCCGGCAAGCATAACGTATGATGGGAAGCAGCTAAAGATTGGATACGCGGCGAGCATCACGAAGGGATGGTATGGCCGGCTCGATGTCAACACTAAGTATTTCTTCGACTTCCAGTCATCAATAACGATAGACGATAGCAGCCTGAGCGTGTATGCGCGCTACGTGACAAGCTACTACTGCTATCCGTCACCGACGTACTGTTGGGAGCAGCGGCCTGTCTACAGCTCGCCAATCAATGGCGTGGCCGTGAACAGACCCGACCCGACGCAGTGTAACGTAGTTGCAAAATATTCGTATGTCCATGGACTACTGACTGTCACTGCAACAATCACGAACTATGGTGGAAGTTGTGAAACAGGTCAGAACGAGTACATATTGACACTATATACAACTAAGACAGTTGTTGTGAACGACTCGTTTACAGCGGACAATGGAAACACAGTTCATATTGTTGACAGTCTCACTTACGCGGACATAGTTGCAACCAGTAGTAGCGCGACGTACTATCTCCAGAGCAGCCAGTGGAGCATAACGTTCCCTAACAGCACAGACATTGATAAGCCGCTCGTGCTTCTGCTACCAAGCAACATAAGCATGAGCAACCCGGCGGCCTACATCAAGAGTCCGCTAACGGCGTGGGCTGGCGTCGTGGCTAGGAGCGCTGGCAACTACACGCTGCTGGTCTTCAGCCCACCGGCCATGTACAACACTAGCAGCGTCAGCCTAGACCTGGTGGCAAACTATCCCTACCGCTACGCGATACCACCAATCAACGTGAGATATGCAACCAGATTGGACATAGGCAGCATCCTGCCGGTATCGGGGAGCTTCAGCGTTGTGAACGGAGTAGCTGTGATAGACGGCAACATAAGCCTCGGGCAGCTCATAGGCTCAACGCTGCTGCTCCGCGGCGACCTAAGCAACGCCACCATCACAGGCGCAGAGGCCGGCAACATCACCATAGACGGCACCACGTGGCTAGCGCTCTACGTCTACGACACTAACGCCATGATAAGCGGGCATGCGGAGATAGCCGAGCTCATAGTCCTCGAGAACACCAGGACTATGATGGACTACACTGCCAGCATGACGGCGGGCTGGGACATTAGACCGTATGAAGTAGTCTCGGTAGAGGCTATCAGCTCGGCGAGCGTCTCCGGGAGCTGGGCTTATAGGATACCGGTCTACATCACGCTGTCGTATCTCCCGCAGAGCCTCACGGATACTGGCTACTTGTTCAGGCTGGAGCTGCCCATCGGCGACTGGATTAGAGCGGGGCTGCTATCACCTGCGCTCGAGGACTTGCTCATAGTGGACAGCTCGATGCAGCCGCTGCCATTCGCCATCATAAAGAACGACGGTGAGAAGGCCGTGGTATACGTGCGCTACACCAGGCCGCTGCTCAGCCAGTCCATCGTGATATACATCCTGCTGAAGAACGAGCAGCTCTGGGGCACCGGGAACAGCTTCGCCAGCCTCGTAGCCACGTTCGACCGTATCAATCCCGCCGAGGGAGTGGACGACCTGGGGTGGAGCTACGGCTACAGCTACATGGTCTACAACGCCTGGCTGTTCATAGGCAACGCTACCATTGCAGCCGGGCCTACCACATTCGACTTCGTGGCCTGGGAGCCGTCCAGCGGGCTCATCTACGAGCAGCACGGCAGCCTGGTTACACAAAACATCTCAGTGACCCCCGCGAGCGGCGACGAGGTGCTGGTGCTCTTCAGCAACAATTATCAAGATGCTCTCGTGTATGTCGATGGCAAACCATGGTATAGTATACCACTGGCAAGCTTCAACATGACATCGCCGGCGTACTACGTCAAGTGGAAGAGCGCCGGAGCCGTCTACGCTGGCAAGATGATACCATACTCGTACGCAATCGGGCAGATTGTAGGCTCGCTGGAGCAGCCAGCGAAGGTGGAGATACAGCAGCCGGTGCCGCAGCAGCCGCAGCAGAGCGCGAGCATGTGGGACTTGCTCGCCGCGATGGCACCGCTGTTCCTGCTAGCCATCATAGTGAGGCTGATGCAGAACCCGCCAGCGCCAGCCCCCTACCCCAGATAGCGCTTTTTGCACTATCCGCTGCTCTCTACACTAGAGGGTGCACCAGATATGGCAAGGAATGTCTATCTGGGGCGCGACTGCCTAAGCCCGCCATGCGTAGATGACCGTGGCCGGAGAGGCCTAGACCGCATCTCGGAAGTCAAGGACATAGCCGACCGCATCATAGAGGACTGTGAGGCTGGACGCATATCCTATAGAACAGCAATGGCAAGGATGAATCTCCTAGAGCTCGTGGTCAGCAGGGACAGCAGCTTCTCGGTGGAGCAGCGGCTGAAGGCCCGCCGGCTCATAGACCGCAAGAGAGAGGAGCTCATGGAGAAGTGTGGCGGTGAGTAAGCCGTGCTGGAGAGCCTGGTGGCCGGCACCCTCGCTTACCTCTTTTTGCGTAGGGACGTTCCCTCTACGCTCATTCCGTATCTTGCTTCCTTCGCAGCATTCCTGGATCAAGTCACTACAGTAGCAGCTATCAGTCTAGGCGCCCACGAGACTAATCCGTTCGTGCGCCTGTTCCTCGCGAGCCCCACACTCTTCTTCGCACTCTCGGCAGCCAAGATTCTGGTAGCGTGGCACATAGCCAGGCGGAGCCCAAGACTCGGGCTCTGGCTAGCTCTAGTCTTCCTAGCAGCCGCAGCGATAAACGCCCACAACGCCTACGCGCTCTACAACAATACCTCAACCATAGAGCTTGGCGGCCACACGCTCCAGGTCTACATAGCTGACACAGAAAGGGAGAGGGAGTGCGGCTACTACTGCTACGACCACCCGGCGATAGCCTTCATCTGGCCAGGGGGGACACCGCCGGAAGTAACCTTCACCATGGAAGGCCTGGACTACCCGCTGCTCCTAGTCCACGTCAGGGACTGCACAGTCATAGACGTGCTGGAGATGCAGCCCGGCGAGAAGTATAGAATAGATAATGTAGGGCCACAAGACTGGTTCATCGAGGTAAAGAACGCGAGCCTAGAGATAGAGCCTGGCGAAAATGTTTGGGGGCTAGTCTGCGAGGGCTAGGACTACGGCCCGGCGCGGCGGCTTCCTCTGCAACTCCCGAAACTTTTCGGGCCTCTCTAGCCCCTCTTCCAGCATCTTAAGGAGCTCGGGATAGCTCGCGTCTGCAAGCTGCCTGAGATTCTCGTAGGCCAGGTCGCCCACTTTGAGGCTCCCTAGCCTAGAGTGGTAGAACTCGCACACGTCACGGCCAAGTACACGGCGGCATACCTGGCGGTGCAGCTTTCTCAGCTTGGACGCCTCGAAGCCGAAGTCCCTGGTGAGCCGCCTCGTAAAGGTCTTGTAGCCTATGACCGTGCCCGCGTGCTCCTCTATAGCCTCTAAGAGTCTGGCCGGGAAGTAGATGTAGTCGCAGCGCTTCTTGCCACGCTTCCAGAAGAGCCCATATCTCGCCACGCCGTCGGGGAGAATCTCTAGTCTAGAGGGATCGTACTCGGCTATCATCCGGAGCACCTCGTCTATCCTGGCGCCGCTATAGTATAGTATGTAGAGTGATAGCCGCCATTCGGGCCTAACATGCTCTGCCACGTCCCTCAGGGCCGAGACTAGCTCTGCCCAGTCTATCTCCACGCGCTCCGACACCTTGCTCTCCGTCTTGCGCTTCAGCAGTGAGAGATAACGCTCCTTGGCGTCCTTGCTCAGTCTCCCAGTCTCGAAGAGAAACTGCACCAGCTTCCTGGCGGCCTTGTAGGCCTTGTCGTTGCCGAGGGCCTCTAGGGCCTTCTCCTCGTCCAGGTAGTCCAGCTTCTCCAGCGCCGAGACGTAGTCGTTCGCGGTGCGCTCCTCTATACGCTCCTTCTCTATGAGCCACCGCCTAAAGGACTGGAGCAGGCCCGAGTGCAGCGATATAACAGGCAGGCCCGATGACCCCGGCTCGACCATGCGCCTTGCGCGATATAACAGGTCAAGAACTTGCTCCGCCTTACCAGGGCGGCGCTCTGCCGGCTGAGCTACGGCGGCACGCTCCAGTGGTATCGGCTCTATCTACAGCCCCAGGTAAATCCCTTACGGCCCTATTACCGTGATATGGTTTCGCCTAGGCTGCAGTAGCAGTATTATTCTGGCAGCATCTCTGTACGCCTCCCCTGGGGTGGCTACACAGAATGAGCTACACGCTGCCAAAGGCACTCGTTACAACAGTTGTCGGTAGCTACCCAAAGCTGCCGGAGGCCGAGCAAGCTATCCAGAAGAGAAAGCGTGGGCTAATAAGTGAGGAGGAGTTCCACGAGCTGGTCAAGCCGGCTATAAAGGCCGTCGTTATGGACCATATAGAGGCTGGTGTTGATGTAATAAGTGATGGTGAGCAAGCGCGCGAAGACATGGTAGTGTACTTTGCCGAGAGGCTAGGCGGCTATCAGAGTGGCGACTGGGTCCGCATCTTTGACAACGTATACTTCCGTAAGCCGGTGGTAGCCTCTAGGCTCAGCTACATAGCCCCCATGGCTGTGACAGACTGGGAGTATGCCCGGAGCGTAGCCCAGGGTAGACCAGTCAAGGCCATAATAACTGGGCCTTACACTATGGTTGACTGGAGCTTCGACCTAGCCTACGGAGACCGTCGAGAACTAGTACTCGAGATGGCTCGCGTACTGCGTCACGAGATAGAAGAGTTTGCACGCAGGGGTGCCGAGTTCATACAAGTAGACGAGCCAGCGCTGTCTACAAGGCCGTATAAGGAGGAGGCTGAACTCCTACGTGAAGCCCTAGAAATAATGTTCAAAGGGATAAGTGCCAAGAAGATTATACACATATGTTTTGGTAGGATAGAAAAGATACTGCCTTACGCACTAGAGTTCCCAGTAGACCAGATAGATCTAGAGTTCAAGAACAGTAACTTCCGCCTCCTGCCATACCTCAAAGAGTATGGGTTCGACAAGGAGCTAGGATACGGCGTAATAGACGTGCATAGTACACGTATCGAGAGCGTCGAGGAGATAAAGAACGACATCTACAAGCTCATAAAGATGGATATAATACCACCAGAGAAGATATACATCGACCCAGACTGTGGCGTCAAACGACTCCCAAGAGAGATTGCCAAGGCGAAGCTACGCAATATGGTTAAGGCAGCGCGTGAGGTGCGTCGCGAGCTAGGCTACGAGTAGCCTTCTAATGAACTTAGCACTGGCGCATGGCTCCATCCACTAGTGGTGAATAGCCACAATTTCGTTGTTTTAACCCTTCTTTACTCTTTATGATTAAAGTTATGTATTTCGTATTGTGTAGTGTGTAGTACTCTAGACCTCTAACTGCTCTTACTAGCAGCCACAATCGCGATGTGATGATTAGATATAGGAAGAGGAAGTATGAGGGCAGCCATCTATGGCGTCCGGCAAGCTACCTTACCCAACTAGAAGGATAAAGGAAGGAAAGGCTGAGATAATCGTTCCAGACCCTGACGCCTATCGCCGTAAAGACGGAGTATATGAGCCAGCGTGGGCGCCGGTATTTTACAATCCCAAAATGCGATTCAATCGAGATATAGCGATACTAGTTGCTAATGCCTATCGGGAGATGATAGGTCAAGAAAGACTTGTGGTTGCCGAGCCGTTGACAGGTAGCGGTGTCCGAGCTATACGTTATGCGCTAGAAGCTGATGCGCAAGTATACGCTGCTGATATAGATCCAGATGCTGTATATTTAGCTAGGCTTAATGTGGAGGCAAATGGTGTGCAAGAGCGCGTAACCGTCGAGCGTGCTGACGCAAATGAATACCTAGCTAAGCTGAGAAGAGAAGGAGTAAGACTCTCCATAATAGACATAGACCCGTTTGGAAGCCCAGCACCTTTTCTTGACACAGCAATACAGTCCATCAGCGTACGTGGTATAATAGCAGCTACGGCCACGGACACAGCTCCACTCTCGGGCACTCATCCACGTGCCCTACGCCGGAGATACGATGTACAGCCAGCTCGTACTGCCTGGGAGAAGGAGCAAGCAGTAAGGCTGCTCGCTGGCTACATAATAAGAAGAGCAGCAAGCCACGAATATGGAGTTCGCATACTTCTTGCATATTATGCAGACTATTATGTAAGAGTCTATGCTGAGCTCTGGCGAGGCGCGTCAAGAGCTGATGATAGTCTTTCTAAGCTGGGCTATGGAGTATACTGTCCATATTGTGGCTATACAGGCTATACCGATAATCCTCGTACACGGTGTCCTTACTGTGGTGGAACTGTGCAGATAGTAGGTCCGCTCTATACTGGTCCTTTATGCAACCAAGAGTTCATGGAGATGCTACGTTCAACCCTAGATAAGAGGGTCGGCTCACTAGCAGAACCTAAGCGTGCAGTTAAGCTATTCGAGCAACTCAGCCTTGAGTGTACGATAACAAAGCCATACTATAGACTAGATAAGCTTTGCAGTATCCTACATATGAACATGCCGAAGCCGGACAGCATGGTAGAAGCGCTTAGACGCAAGGGCTACAAGGCTGCCCGGACCCACTTTGATCCACGAGGATTTAGAACTAATGCACCTCATACAGAAGTACTAAATACTCTTATAGAGATGCAAGCGCGTATAGCTAGAGAGGATGATGACAACTAGGAACGGCTATATTTTATTGCGGTTTGTGTAGGACTGTTATATGATGATGTTAATACTACATAGACATTGCTTGTTTTAGTCGTGCTATTTTGGCTGTTAGCCAGTTTGACAGTAGAGGGCATGTTGTCGGGTCAAAGAAGCCACCATTATGGCATCGCTCAAGATTCTTGCAACTAAAGCAGGGCACTTCTATGATACTGCCTATTCTTATTTCAATCTTTATGGCTTGCTTTGCATGTTTAGCTATAAAGAGCTTATAGGTCCTTCTGCCTTTATGTACTGTCGGCTCACGTGTGATAAGGCCCTTCTTGAGTAGACGGAGGGCTAGCCTAGAACCTTCTCTGCTATCTAGACCTAGAGTTTTCCATAGCTCGTGCTGGTATATGCCCTCATCGCCATGAGCCTTGATTATCTCAAGTGCCTTGGCTTCGAGGTCTTCAAGACTTTTCCTCTCGCCAACGGAGGGCTCTATAGCAGCTGCCAAGGCTCCTAGATCCCCCACCCGTAATCGGATTCTACATTTGTAATCGTTAGTATCTCCCGGGGTAGCCGGGGTGACACCATGAATCCTAACTATGTCTGCTCTCACCCTATAACCTTATCCCAATCTGGGTCTACGGCCTTATCCATACCTCTCTCATTAACGCCATTATGAGGCCGGTTCTACAAAAATGCATCTACACCTATTATGGGGCTAAATAGTGTCAAATACAAAATAGAGGCAGGCTAAGACCCGTGGATATGCAGATTCTCCTTCAATGTCGCCAGTATAGGTAGTGTGGACGCTGCCACCGGGATGGGATAGAGTAGGGTTTAGCACCAGGTCTGTCTATATGCTATCTGCTTCCTATTAGACGGGAGAGAGTAGAACGGAATCGCATAGAGTTAACGACAAAATCTAGTTAGTGTATTTAATCAATTTAATTAAAGGTTGGATCGTGTGCTGCATAGTCATGAGTGTCGTATTAGTAGAGAGGGGGTTAACTTAAAGACGAACCTCTATGTAGAAGTTGTCCACTATGTCGCGGTACCTGTTGCGTATAGTGGCGTCGGTTACGCCTATAGCCTTTGCCACTGTTAGCTGGTTCCTCTTCTGGTCAAGTAGTATAGACGAGACGTAGACAGCTGCAGCTGCTAGCGCCTCTGGGGGCTTACCCTGTGCTAGGCCAGTCCTTGCGAGCATTATGGTGAACCTGGTAGCTAGCGCCTCTACTTCGCCGTTCAAGCCCAGCTTAGAGGCTATCTTTGATACATACATTTGGGGTTTTGGTGGGGTTGTGACGCGAACCTTGAGTCTTGTTACAATTCGGCGGTAAGCTCTCCATACGTCTTGCTCGCTTAGACCGAGAGTCTCGGCTACGTCGCGCATTGTAAGTGGGTGTCTCTCTATACGGGCTGCAACGACAGCTGCAGCTGCTAAGTACTCGTTGATGTTGTTCTTCTTCAAGACGCCGAGGCTTTGGAGTTGCCTAATAATCCGTGCCATAGTCTCTGCTACACGTGACGGAAGTTGTAGTCGTGCAGCGACACGGTTGGCCTCCTGGAGAACCTTAATGAGTTTCTTGTGTCCATGACTTCGGAGACTGGCTTGTATCGCGACAAGCTTCCTTGCGCGTATATCACTCCGAGGAGCATATATGTACGTGGTTAACCCTTTGTCATGTACACGTGCGGTAAGCGGTGCGCCAACACGGCTCCTTCGCGTCCTATCCTCTTCGGTAAAGCTGCGCCACTCTGGACCCGAGTCTATCGGCGACTCCTCTAGCACAAAACCACATGATGTACATACGAGTCTTCCGTCACTTTGTCTACGCGCATATATGGATAGAGGGCCGCCACAGCTTGGACACTTATCCATCATAGTCATTTTGAACCCCTCCTGCCGCGCGGCCTCCCGCCACCCCCTCTACGCTCTCCACGTCTAGGCTGCTTGCCACCTCTGCTCCTTCTGCGCTTTTGCTCTCCTTGCTTTCTATCTCGGTGTTTTACTGGCTTTCTTGCACCCTTCGCAGCTCTAGCTGGCTTCCTGGCCCGTCTTCGGCGAGGACTCGGTGGTCTATAGTAGAGCTTCACTCCTTTCTCGACTCTCACTTCGCGGGATGAGGGCTTGACTACGGCATACGGAGACTTAACCGGCCCAATGATGTCTAAGAGTACTCCTACCCGGTTCATGTCTTCATCGTAAACTACTGTATTGAGGGGTGGAACTTGTTCTTCCTCGATCTTGGCAACTATGTAGCCGCTGGGAGTTGTATGGAGTACCGTGCCAAGCCTCTTCAGCATCAGACGTGCCCTCGCTCCAGGGGTGGCGGGCGGCTCCTATTAGTTACAATGGAGTAATCAGAATAGATGCGGAAACGGGGTTAAAAGATGCAGGACTCGTAGTACCGGCTGTTCGAGGGGCAGGAGTTCTTTGGTTGGCAGCGTGGCTGTGATGGGTTGCGGCTCTGTAGGCTTATTCATTGCGGCTAGTATAGCCTCGGCGGGGTACCGGCCAAAATTACTCTGTCTGAGTTCGGACGATGCCTCCCTCCTGGTACAACGAGAGATACGAGTATACCATGGTGGTGGCGAGGCCCGGGCTAAAGTATCAGTGGCGCACGTCACAGCAGCTAGAGGCGAGTACAGCTACATAGTACTAGCATCAAGGTTGAATAATGCTGAGGAGGCGTTGAGTGCTGCCAAAAGGCTACTCTCGCCCAACGGGGGTGTACTTGTTGTACAGCCGTCGCCGTTCATTCTAGAGCTCGGCGAAAAGCTTGGTGTCAGGATCGTAGGCGTATTAGGCCTATATACATGTATCAGAAGGATAGGCATTGATGCGGTTGAGTGGCCAGGAGCAGGCGTTCTACGTATAGCGCTAGCGGACCCCAATGCAGCAATGGTAACAGCTGCTATCCGGGCTCCAGGTCTACGTATGGAGCACCGAGGCAGCTCTCTTAGAGAACTACTCTGGGACTACTGTATCGTGGCCTCAGCTATTCAGCCCGTCTCAGCCATACTAGGCCTCCCCTACTCGAAGCTCTGGAGACTTCGACATGCACGTGAGCTGGCAACACTAGTAGCTAGCGAGGCTGAGCGAGTAGCCGAGAAGGCTGGTGTAAAGCTTTGGAGGAGTGCTAGCGAAGCCCTAGAGGAGGCTGCGGGCATTAAGGGGTGTATGCCAAGGATGCTACAAGATGTTAATGAGCGTAGAGAGACAGAGGCCGACTACATACTCGGATACCTCCTACGGCAGGCAATAAGGCTAGACGTATATACGCCCTACATAGACTCCATCTACCTAACAATCAAGGCTATTGAGGAGAGTATGATAACAGCCTAGTGGTGCACCTAGCGCTCAATGTGAATATGTGTAGCGGTGTGCAGTAATGGCTATAAAGCTTGGCAAAAAGCACGTAAAGGCGTTTATAGAGGTTCTCGAGGAATCTGAGAGGATAAAGCCCTTCCAAGTAGTAAAGAGGAGAGTATTCAGCAAGTATGGCGTACTTGGAACGCGCTACGATACGATATTCACCGCTCTGCTCTATAAGATATACCGTATGCAAGGCATCCTAGACAAGATAGCAGAAGAGCGGCTCAGACTCAACCTCTCTAGGCTTCCCGTTGCACTCCGCCAATCTACAAGACTAGCGGTAGTGCTAGCCGTATTCGATGACGTGGGCGATATAGAGTTCAACAGAGCACTCATAGGTGGTATTGTACGCTTACTAGAGGCTCGGTTTGGGGAAAAAGCGGGGATCGTAGTAGACCTTTACAAGAGCCTCGAGAAGGAGCCCTGGAGGCCACGAAGCAGGATAGAAGAGCTTGAGCTACGATACTTGCTTCCAGGCTTATTGATAAAGAGGCTTGAGAAACTGCTTGATCGCGGAGAACTAGAGTTATTCGCAAAAGCTGTTAACACGCGGAGGCCTATCCTAGGGTTCCGTGTAAACAGGCTAAAGGCTAGCGTCAAGGTAGTTCTACGCGTGCTTGAAGAGATGGGTGTAGAAGCCTGGGAGAGCACAAGAGTGCCCTGGCATATACGGTACCGTGGTCAGCTAGACTACAACCGGTTTAAGCCGCTGCTCCGCGGCGAAGTAGTGCCACAAGATGAGGCGAGTGCGGCTGCAGGCGAGCTGCTGGGCGCTAGGCCGGGAGAACTCGTTGTTGATATGTGTGCGGCGCCGGGCGGAAAGACTACACATCTAGCGGAAATAGCATCCAATAGAGCCACTATAATGGCTCTAGACGTGTTTAGCGATCGGATGGAAAGGCTCATAGAGCTGGCCAGGAAAACGGGAACAATAGCCTCCATAGTACCCGTTATCGGGGATGCGCGTAGGATTTCGACGTTTCTACGCCTGCATGCTAACCGTGTACTCCTCGACCCACCATGTACGAGCACAGGTGCGCTAGCTAAGCATCCAGAAGCTCGCTGGAGACTGACAGAAGAGGCAATAAAGAAGCAAGTGGAGAGACAGCGTGCTATGTTAGTTGAGGCGATTGAGATCCTGAAGCCTGGCGGGCTTCTACTCTATACCGTGTGTAGTGTTCTCCCCGAGGAGGGCGAGTACAATATACAATGGATCCTGGAGAATAGAAAAGATGTTGAGCTAGTGCCGCTCCAGGGTCCTTACGACGAGTCCCCGCTGCTACCCGGCACTATGAGGGCCTGGCCGCACCGGCATGATACAACTGGCTTCTTCTACGCTCTACTCCGTAAACGTTAGCCAACCTGCCCTCCCGGGGCACTGTAAGCACGTATATCCCCGGCGCTGGATCATGCTATATTGCAGGGTATAGAGAGGGTTGACGACGCAGCACCCCTGTCTAATAGCCGTTGGGTCGGCTAATCCTGTGAAAGTGAACGCTGTAAGACGCGCAATAAGACTGCTATGCTTAGCTGATGTACGCGGAGTGGAAGTAGAGAGTGGTGTCCCACCTCAGCCGCTTGGCGCGCACGAAATAATACTAGGGGCTGTAAACCGGGCTTCTAACGCGTTAAAGAAGCTAGATGCCGACTACGGTGTAGGTGTTGAAGCAGGCGTAGTAGAGACCGATATAGAGCCCCTAGAACTCCAGGCGGCAGCTATAGTCGACCGGGACGGCTACGTCACGATAGGGCTGAGTCAAGCATTCCCGCTCCCTCGTAGCTGGGCCACGGAGCTAAGTAAACGAGTAGAGCTAGGAGCTATAGCAGCAAGGGTTACAGGGCGTAAGGGCATCGGCGAGAAGCTAGGTCTCATAGGTTACCTCACAGCAGGTCTAGTAACACGGACAGACCTCACCTATAGTGCGGTAGTAATGGCTCTAGTACCTAGACTAAACCCCGGCCTCTACACGAGTCTGCCACGAGTGGACGAGGTAATAGAGAAGTTAAGACGGGAGAAGCAGAGCTTATAGGTAGGCAAGCACTGGTCGCATTACCGCCGGGGGCGAAGGCTAGGATGGGCGTATACCAGGGTAACGATCTCAAGAAGCCTACCGGAGGTAGGAAGTGGCCACACCAGAAGGTCAAGAGGAAGTACTGGATGGGTAGGTACCCGACACACACAAGGCTAGCAGATAAGGAGGTACGCCAGCTCATAAGAGTACGTGGCGGCAACTATAAGGTCCGGCTAAAGCGTGCGACTTATGCCAACGTGGTTGACCCAGAAACAAAGACAGCCAAGAAGGTAAAGATACTACGCGTACTAGAGACTCCGGCGAACCCGCACTACGCACGCGCCAACATAATAACTAAAGGTACAATCATAGAGACAGAGCTAGGCAAGGCGGTAGTCACGTCGCGCCCGGGCCAGGACGGCGTCATAAACGCTATACTACTTGAGAAGAAACAGTAACAATAAGCCAGTTGTATGTTTCTTAGCGCGGAAGCATATTCGCCAGCCTCCTTACTCTCTCTAATGCTCTCCTCCTACTCTTCTCGTCAAGCCTAGCCTCGGCTAGAACATTTTCTAGAAACTCTATAACTCTCTCAGCGTAATCACGGCGGAATGGATATGGAATACCGTCCTTCCCTCCCGCTATATAGGCGTACCTAAATGGGTCTAGTGGAGCATTGGCGGGGTCGTTATGGCTCACGGGGACACCGTAGACTATCTCGGCCACCAGTGCGAGGCTGCGTAGTGTAGCAGGCCCAACGCCCTCAACCAGCACAAGCTCCTCTATGCTCCTAGGTGATAGCTCGTAAACCTTTCTTAGAACCTGCTCTATATGGCGTGGCGGTCTACTTTGAGGCCGATAATACCTAGCATACCTTTTCAACGCTTCTACGGAGTTTGTGGGTCTGCTCGTCTGGAACATTGTTAGAGGCGCGACGCCCTTCACGACCATGTATGCTTGGTGTATTTGGTGCAGGAGTCTGCGGGGGTCGTCGCGAACGAGGTCTAGTATTGTATCTCGTGCCTCGCGGCTCATCTTGCTCGTCATATCTATTACGAAATCCTCTCTCCTGTTAGAGGCTATAGCTCTATGAGGCTCTAGAGTTGGTATCGGTGGCAGAGGTTTCGACCAGTGGTAACGCCGTGCAAGCCTCTTCTCTGTATTCATTCCTTGTTGTATTACGGTCCACTTACCTGTACTGGATACTATGACGGCATGATGGTACAGCTGATAACCATCCTGGAGGAGAACGGTATCGGTCTTAGCTGAGAGTCTTGAAACGAGCTTGAGTTCCTTGACTGTGGAGGAGGATAGGTTAAACGTGTCAGCTATACCATCGATCTCGCGAGGAGTTTCCCTAGCCTTCGTGCCTTTGCCGCCGGCTACCGCTATGCCGAGGTTAGGATCTTCTAGAGTTACCTGCTTGACGATGCCTAGTGTGACTGTTGTAGAGCCACTGCTATCCCAGTCCATACCAATAGCATTGTTGAATGCCTGGAACCATATAGGATCAGCAAACCATTCTACAACTTTGTCTGGTCCATGTATCTCTACTGTAACAGCTAGTATGGCTTTAGCCAACTTTTTCATGTAACGGGCTAGCCATGCAGGTACGTGGCCATCATGGAGTGGTAACTCGGCAATACCCCACATAGCCCTATACCCGGCTACAACTACTCGAAACACTCCCCAAGCACGTTCTTGATACCTGCTCCCAACTATACTGGGATGAAGAAGTCTAAAGAGCTTAAATCTAGACATTGACGGCTACAGTGTGTCGAAAAGATGGCCGGTGAAATGTAAACACGTTTCGGCACCTTCTCTTACCACAGTATAGAGGGAAACTTTGTCAGCAGCCTAGCGCCGCTACGCGTGACTAGAACAAGCTCCTCTATTCGAACGCCATACCTTCCGGGAATGTATACGCCAGGCTCTATTGTTATAACCATCCCTTCTTGGAGCTCTGTATTATCTTTGTAGGATATCCGTGGCTTCTCGTGAACCTCTATGCCCACACCATGTCCTAGACTATGTATGAAGTACTTGTCGAAACCCTTTGAGGCTAGTACACGTCGTGCAGCCTCGTAAACCTCGTGGGCTGTGACGCCAGGCCTAATAACATCTACGGCTGTATAGACAGCCTCATGGACAGCCTCAGCTACAGCTCTAAACTCAGTATCAGCCCCCTCCATAATGGTTCTTGTCATATCGCTACAATAGCCCTTGTACACAGCGCCAAGATCTATTAGCACGGGCTGAGGCTTATAGTCGAGTATGCGTCTCGAGGAAGGTTCTGCATGCGGATAGACCGTATTCTCGCCGAACGCTACTATAGTCGGGAATGCGTGGTCTAGAGCACCCCTTCTCCGCATCTCATACTCTATAATGGCTGCTATCTCTGCCTCGCTCACCCCGAAGTCGAGGCTGGAAATCGCGGCGTTGAGCGCGGCTTCGGCTATTTCTGCAGCGGCTTCTATTCTCTCTACCTCCCATGGCTCCTTGATAGCCCTCATATCCTCTATGTTGTCCGAGATGTCTTCTACAGCGAAAGCTTTCTCGAGCTTCTTTAGAAGCGTAATCGAGTCGGTCTCTAGGAGCAGTCTGCAGCCCCTCGGCAGCATGGATGATATGATCTCGCTCGCCTTGCCGGTCATTAGCTTGAACTCGGCGGAGTCTAGAACTAGGCCGTTAGGAAGCCCATAGGGAGTAAAGGCTACTACATCTACGTAGCTCTCTAGTGCCTCCTCGGCTATAGCCTTCCTGGCACGCAGATACTCTAGCGCGGGGACTAGTAGTGTAAACGAGTCATTGTCGGCACGGTAGACTAGATAACCGGGTCCTCTAAACCCCGTGAAGTAGAATAGACTAGCCTCAGTAGATACTACTATGCCGCAGCCCTTCTTCTCCTCTATGATGTTCCGTAGCTTGCGAAGTAGATGGTGGCGCATACTATGACACCTTGCCTAGTTGGGATCAAGTTATAGCCGGTTCCCCTTGCAGGTAGAGGCATAGCAATTAAGGGCTTCTATGCGCTGTGTAGCCACAGAGCCTTTCTATAAGCTCGTCTATAGAGTTAAAATACTCTATGCAGCGGCCTATACGCTCGTCGAGAACACCATCGCTATAGCACTCCGCAAACCTGTCGGAGGGCAGCCCTGTATCCCTTAAGAAGAGTACAGGTATCCCGTAGCTACAGGCTATGAAGGCCTCGAAGAGTGTTCCTATAGCTCCACCAAGCACTACGAGGACGTCCCCACTGCGTACGAGAATACTACTCCTTTCACGCGTGTCAAGCCCGGTTCTAATCACTATAGAACCCTCGGGATACATATCCTCCTCGTAGCCGCGTGGAATGACAAACACTACTGGAAGTCCAGCTTCTCTAGCAACGTCAGCTACTTCGCGCATAAGTCCTCTATATCCGCCAAGCAGTATAACGGAGTCTGGTTGACATGCCTTTATCCCAGCTATAAGCTGGCGTGCATGTTCACGCTGCTTCTCCGATACGCTGCCGCTATAAGCTGCTACGACCACTTGGAGAGCCATACTCCCACACTCGGGGAATAAGGTAGGCAGAGAGGGTACTCTTATCGCACATTGTACCTTAAGGGTGCCCCAATATGAATGTAGTACGATGCCGCTAAGAAACCCCCGGGTAGTGTACAATGATTTCTTACCGGGGCATGATCATTGGGTATACTTTCTGAGCAGATACTTTACCCTGTAGACGTTGTTGTCGACAGTCGAGAGGCGGCTAAGAACAAGGATATAGTTGAAGAGCTGAAGCGTAAAGGACTCCGTGTAGCGGTGCAGGCTCTAGAGGCTGGCGACTACTACCTGCTAGCAGGAGATCAGCGGAAGGCGTTACTAGTAGAACGTAAAACTGTGACGGACTTCGCTAACAGTGTGAGAGACAATAGGATATGGGACCAGGCTCGGCTTCTGCGTGAAGCCGCTCAGAAGGAGGGAGTGAGACCGGTAATAGTTCTTGAAGGCTGGCTTGGCATTATAGAGAAGCGCACGAAGTGGAATATCGCAGCCCTCCTACGGATACTAGATGAACTCGTTTTGGACTGGGGTATACCTGTCATACCGACGCACAATAAGAAGGCCACTGCTGCATGGATAGCGGCAAAGGCGAGAAGTCTAGGCAAGACAGAAGAGAAGCGGATTCTAAGACTACGTGTTGAGAAGAAACCGCTTACTCTCAATGAACGTATACTCTATGTAGCGGAGGGCCTTGTGGGTCCTACACTAGCTCGCCGTCTCCTTGAGAGGTTTAAGACGCTCCGCAGGATAGCTAATGCGAGCATACAAGAGCTGATGAGTGTTGAGGGTATCGGTGAGAAACGCGCCAAGGAGATATATGCTATATTCAATACCATCTGGAGCCCGGAAGGGGAGAGCAAGAAGACGTAAGGCTGCTATACGCTGGACTCCGATAATTTAAATGTTGATTGCAGGTTTAGAGCGTGATAGTTTTGTAGAAAGCATGCTTGAACTAAAAATTTGGAGCAAGACGGTGCCTATTACTTTACTTCTCCTCGAAGTGTATGATGCTTACAGGGCAGGCTTCGACAGCTGCGGATACACAGTCCTTGAGTTCAGCGGGCACGAGGCCCTCGGCAGGGTTATTACTGTCTACACGCCACTTAGCAGCTATCTGTGCCTTGCCATCCTCCTCACTCATTTCGAAGACATCAGGACAGAGGCTTACACATACCATGTCTGCTATGCACTGCTCGCGATCGATCCATACACGTATCTTAGCTTCGGTCACGACGGGTTCACCGTTTCTAGGGTGGCCTCAAGGAGGAGATTTTAACAGTTATCTAGCCTAGTCTAGCCGGCTATAGCAGACAGAGGGAGCTGCTAGAATCTAGTGCTGAAGCTGCTTAAGGTTCTGCATATACCAGGTCGTAGTACATATATTGCTCCGTCGGAACCCTCAACTCTATACCCGCAGTCCCTGGTAGCACAAAACGCTACAAGAGCAGCTACAAGAGCGTCTTCCTCATGCCTAGAAGCCTCTCGGGGAAGATGTAGGCCGAATAAGTTGCATACGTCGATGTAGCTACAGTCAGCTATCCGCAGAACACTAGAGGGGTGCGTCTCAATAACTACAACGCCGGCTTTTTCTAGTGCTTCTTTGAGCTTTATTGCTCTTAGGGCGAGCTTCCGCATCGAGCTAAGCGTAAGTGGGAGGAGACGTCCGCCAAGAGATAACAGCTGGCGCTCAACATTACGGAAACCTTGCCCTTCAGGAGGCAATGATAGTGGTGCATCGATAGCAACCATCCTAGCGTGGTCTCTGAGGATCAACTCGGTTATTTCGGCGTCGCTATAGAGCATTGTAAGCCTCTTTATGTGCAAATGCTCAGTGGGAGAAGTAGTGCATACAATTGCTACGCCGCTAGGCCTCCTAGGAGAAGCAGCTAGGTCTACTCCTGCAAAGCAGGGCAACCGCCTAGCTCCTCCACTGCTTTTTCCACTAGACGCTTAGCATAGTACAACCTTGCTCTAGGCCAGAAGAAAGCCAGTACCTTATAGTATAGGGGCATCTCCAGAGGAGCACCAGCTGCACGCGGGTGGCCACCACCACCGAGTCTCACGGCTATCTCTCGCACGTTGATGTTCCGGGAGCGAAGGCTTATGCCGCGCCCCTTGCGCCTCACGATAACAGCGATGTCTCCAGAGTAGCGGTCGAGAAGACTATTCCCTAGGATACTAGCGTTAGGTGGACCGGAGCGTTTAAGCACAAACAGTATACGGCAACCACGTATATCAGCTACAATAACGTTTCTCAGCGCCTCGTTGAACCCGGCAAACTCTTTCTCCAGGTACTCGTTAAGAGCATCATCGAGTTCTGGCCACCAAAAACTGCCCTCCCAGAAGCCACGTAGTATCATGCGCTTCCACTTGTCGCCTTTCCCGCCACGGTAACGGTCTATAACGCGATACAGGCGGGGTGCAAGCGGGTCGTCCCACTTCCATAGGTCGGCTGCACATGTCGCCCTGACAAGTCTTGTTATGAAATCGTCGGGCTCTGCTTCGAGTTCTTGTGGTGCGTACTTAGCAACAACACCAGCAGCACAAGTGGAGGTGTCTATATAGGCTTTGACGCCTAGCGATTTTAGGCTTTTTATCCACTCTTCTTTCCACCGGTGATGGTCGTACCACTCTACTACTATACCCTTCTTCCTTAAAGCAGCTATGGAGTTGAGTACATCGTTAAACGTGCCAGTATTTGGACCCAGATCCATTATTGCCATTCTAGCTGTGTCACCTATATCGGGTAGCACGCGGTGTAACTTGTAGGGCTCAGCAAATATCACAGATGCATCCACGTCAGGCTCTGCGCCGGCTAGACGTAGATATATAGCGGCTGCAGCAATACCGTCTAGATCAGTATGAGTGATTATTGTATAGCGTTGTGTCACGCCGCATTCCTCCCCTTCTCAGACCCCAGTTATGTTGGCGGAGCTAATCATCCGTGCCCCTATAGGTGTTCAGCTCGCCTCCAGTGTTTCGAGCATAAACTGTGTGGCCTAGAAGAGCCTTGGTTAGTAATGTAGAGCCTCAGCGACGCCGACCCCGCTCATAGCCCCGGGAGTGGGGCTCACGCCGGTGTCTATCTTCACCGGCTACTCGCCAAGATGGATATAGGCTAGCATCGCCACTCCTAATATAGTATCACGCTATTGCCGAGAGGAAGGGAGTTCAAGGCTGCGGCATAGAAGGGTGTATAAAGGCCTTGGTTATAGTCGATAGGGCTCGAATATCATCCGTAGCCCGAGCGCTAAGAAATATACCGGCTTCCGCAATCGACGTCATAGAGCTCAATGACCCTCAGTACGTGGCAGTAAAGAAGCTAGTATATGTGCACGGAGATAGAGCTGTCGCGTTTGCAGTAGCTAACGCATTAGTCAGCTATAGGCTTAGCTTGCCTGGCGAGAGGTACTGGTTAGAATTCGCTGAATGGGCTTCACGTATCCAGACCCCCTCCACCGGCAAGGATCTGGTAGACGCTATGAAGCTCTTCCTTGCAGAGAGCCGTGGCAATAGAATGGTCACGGTCCAGAAGGCTAGAAGGCTGGAACGGGCCTCCAGGATTCTCGAAAGCATACTACAGGAACCAGGGCGATATAGAGACCTAAGTGTCCTAGTCAGAGAACTAGCAGACGCGCTTGGCGCCCGCCCCGAGGAGAAAACCATAGTATTCGCGGCCAAGATGGCCTACTATGCCTACAGAGCGCTAGGCATAGATGTAGTGGGCAAAGATGACATACCCATACCGCTAGACAGACGCATGGCCCTATTAACATCGGCCTCGGGCATTATAGGTGCTCCCCCTGACAAGGTGTTCACAAGGTATAGGTTAGACGCAGTCAGAGCATGGCATGAAGTATCGCGCGAGTCGGGTATACCGGCACTACACTTAGACGCTGTAGTCTGGCTTCCAGCGCACGGTATAGAAAGACATCTACGAAGAGGACTAGAGTATGCACGCGATGAGTTTGCTCGTAAACTGGTAGGCTACAGTAAGGGTATCGTGGACTGGAGCACAGCCAGGCAAATAGCGAGTCAAGTGATATACCGTGATCCCTACGCCTAGCCGTTGGCGGGGATAGACCTTACTATAGACTCGTATACCTCGTCCACACTCCTTGCCGCAGCTATGCTCGACTCCCAGAGGCGATGTCGTGTAACACGCTCAAGCACATCTAGTATGCGCTCTAGATTATCGCAGCCAGCAAAGTCTAGCCCCTCGCCAGGCGAAGGTAGGAGTCTACCGTGGCTAGTCACGCGAAAAATATCTAGCTTTTCGAGGATAGTAATTGCCTCCTGACAGTTGCCTCCTTTAGCCCTATTCTCTGCCTCTCGTATCGTTCTTAGATCGCTTAGGTACAGTAGCGGGGGCGCAATATAGCTCTCTAGCTCTACAGCCCCAGAACGCTTTTCGCTATAGACCACGGTCGGTAGGACCCTGTTAAGCCTACGATATGAGTTTGCGAGTATATGATGGAGTCCATGTGCTTCGGCTATCGATATTGCCCGCTGCAGCCTATAGAGGCTCGCTGCTAGCGGGGGAAAATCGCGAAGGTGTATGTATAGCTCCTTTGCGTACTCACTGTAGCTAAACGCCTTCCAGCCCCTCTCTAGCAGCTCTATGGCGGCTTCTGTGTAGAGTTTTACGAGCGTAGCCAATTTGTTGTAGTCTAGCTTCTCTGGTGTATCTACGTCTGTATGATAGAACTCCAGCCACGTGTCGTAGCCCATGACTGTAGCGGCTTCGATGCCCAGAGACGAGAAACTGTAGCTATCACTATCAGTAGTATCGGGCTCGAGCGAGCTAAACTTGAACCCTATTCTATCCGCGAGATGTGCCAGGATGCGCTTAAGCATGCTGGTAGAGTAGAGCGAGACGCTACTAGCTCCGGCAATGTCAAAGTTTAGGACCGCTACTACGTTGTCTAGTATCCCCATAGCCTCGAGCATCTCGGCGTACTTACGCGAGCCATAGGCCCAGTACCAGCCAGGAAGCCCAGGGTCGCCAAACTCTTCAGCAGTAAAACTGACGAGCCTTACACGCCCCACACCGCGCCTAGAAGAGAGAAGCCTAGCTACAGCCAGTATAGCAGCTACACCAGCCAGGTTGTCATTAGCCCCAGAGAGCCAATGATCATGGTGAGCAGACACTATAACCTCGTAATCTCCACTCCCAAGCTCTAGAATAGCTTCGACCGTATACCCATACCCGCTCTCTAAGCGCCCTCCATGCACTAGTTTAAGACGTCTACACTCTACTATCTTCCGGGAGTCTTCACGCCTAATATGCACGACAGGTATACCAGCTAGTCCTGTAGAAGACAACGTAAATGGTGCATCAACTACAACTATCCGTCTAAACCTCCCAGGGAACTGGTCGTAGAATACTAAACCTATTGCACCCCGAGCCCGGGCAACACGATAGAAAGCCACAGCCTCGTCGGGATCCAGGGGAGCCTCAGAGACCACTATTCTCCCTGCTACGTCCCTTTCACGTAACTCGTCTAGCCCCTGGATAACTACAGTTTCTCCCTCAACTACTCCACCCGGATATGCGGGCCACGCTACGGCCTGGAGCTCGGAGCCACAGCCATAGACACTAGACCCCTCGTCGCTCCAAACCACCACTGGGACCCCTATGAGTCTTGCAGTCAAGTTGAGCTGTTCTTCGAATATGCTCTTAATTTCCTCCGCGAGACGGTGCTCGGCACGTGTACCGGCCGGAGCCTCGCCATGAACAATAAGTCGATTAATTGTAGACTGTAGCATATCTATGATGCTGTTGGTTGTCTGCAAAGTGTCTATCACGCCCCACTAAGAAAAGCAATATAGCTACAATAATGATATACGTGCATGGCGCTATGGGTAACTAATTTATAACACTAGACTGCTATGTAGAGAAAATCATGATATGGTTAAAGGTAGTCGATGTAGTAACTTTGTCTCTCAGACGTACTAGAGTGTGATGGCATAAGTCGGGTTCTGCTTCCTCTTAATCTTTATTATCTCCTTTAGCACTACTTTCTCGTCATCAGTGAGCTCGCTCTTGTACTTTGTAAGCCACATTATAGCGTGCTTCTCCGGTATATCTGTGTAAAGTACGTCACCCTCGTCTATGTGGCGTCCAACAAGTACGTGGCCACGTATAGATATTGCGACAGCCATACCTGCCCTAGCTTCTTGCACGGTCTTACCGCGATCTTGTATCTGGTGTACAGTCCCTATCCTCTTCCCGTCTTCTCTCATAAGCGGGTATCCGGGCTTTATGACGCCACCCAACACCTCGACGCCCACGATAGCCGGGTTACTGCGTCTAAACACGTATCCAGGTATGATCCGTATCTTGCCTGGCCGTATCAACTGCTCGAGTTCCTTCCTCCTTTCCGCCTCTATCTGCTCGCGGTACCACTTCTCGAAGTCTTCGAGCAGTTGGTAGATAACGTTATGCCGGAATATCTTAATCTCATGCCTTTCTGCTTCAGCCTCCGCCTCGGGGAGCACCTTCACGTTAAACGCTAGTATTACGGCATAGAATTTGTTAATCTCCTTGCTAGCTACAGCCTCTATGACATCACGCTTAGCTACAGGGCCTACGTCAGCATAGCGTATCGGTATATTCTTCCTACGAAGCGCCTCCACAAGAGCCTCGAGACTGCCTAATGTGTCTGCCTTGACGACTACACCCTCGGCTTCGGTCTTTATACGTAGAGCCTCTATCTCGCGTCGTATCTTCTCCGCCAGCTGCTTGGCTTCCTCCTCGCTCGTAGCAACATATATCGGTGCACCGGCTACAGCCTTTTCGATGTCCGGAGCTACCACACGTACACCAGCTGCGGCATATACTTCGTCGACGGGCTCGAGCTCGCGTTTTGCCACACGTATCTCCTGGAGAGGCTTTGGCATGAGGAGGGCACGTACACGTGTTATAACAGGTCCCTCGAGCCCGCCTGTTACTATCAAGTCTCCGCGCTTCAGTACACCGTCATAGATTATGACGTCAGCAGCAGTGCCGAGTCCTGGCTGCTCGCGCAGCTCTAGTATGACACCCTTCGCGGGCCCCTCGGCGAAGCGGAGCCTATTCTGGAGATACCTCTGAGCGAGACCAGCTAGTACAGCAAGCAGCTCCGCTATACCCTCGCCAGTCTTAGCAGAAATAGGTATGACTGCTACTGTGCGTGTAAAGTCTTTTACGCGATCGAATCTATCAGCCTGGAAGCCCACCTCATAGAGCTTGGCTATCACGTTGTCCCATAGCCGCCTCTCTAACTCCTCTTGCACCCACTGAGGTTGCTTACGGTAGGATACGATGAACGGTGTGTTCGGGTTAGACTTCCAGCCCGGGATCTTGTCTATCTTGTTTGCTGCTACTATGAATGGTACACGGCGCTGCTTAAGTATCTCTATGGACTCGTAGGTCTGGGGCTGGAACCCCTCATTGATATCTACGACCAGTATAGCAAAGTCTGCGACGCTGCCACCACGACGCCGAAGATTGGTGAACAGCTCGTGGCCCGGCGTATCTATGAAGAGTAGTCCGGGGATAATCAGCTTGAAGGGTATAAGCTTCTTCAGAGGCTCGGCTAGCTTCTCTATAACGCTTGCTGGCACAACGCTAGCGCCGACGTGCTGTGTGATGAGCCCCGGCTCCTTAGCGGTGACAGCTGTGCCCCTTATGCGGTCGAGAAGCGTAGTCTTACCATGGTCTACGTGACCTAGTACGACTACTATGGGCTGTCTAAGCCGTTTACCGGTTGACTGCTCCCTCGCTTCTCCGGCCAAAGTAGCGTCACCCAGGCTACGAGTCGTACAGCTACCCCACTATAACGTAATAGCCCCTATACTCTTCGCTCATTGATGCGCACCGTGTCTCCAACGAACTAAATAAGGGGGCCAGACTTCCCGGAAGCCATGGCCCTCCGCTAGGAGGGATGCTGGGCCCGCCTAAGGGCCCGGGGATGAACCCCCTGGAGGTGTAAGGTAGAGTGCCAGAGTTCAAGATAGTAATATCGGACCCAGAGGCTAAGGCGGACTCTCCCGTAGCCAAGGTCAAGATCAAGGGAGACGAGAACATAGAGTATGGCGAGGAGGAGAAGAGCCAGCGCAAGCTGCCAGTATGCAAAGCCAACCCCAAGTTAATAGAAAAGCTCGGAGCAGTACACAACATAATAACCGTGAGGATAAAGAAGGAGGAGAAGAAGATCAAACACACCTGCAAAGTCGTAGCCGACGCTGAAGTACCAGAGGACGAAGTCCGAGTAAGCCTCGAGTGGCTCGGAGATGCTGCAGGTGTGGAGGAGGCTGAGGGCGAGGTATTCCGAGCCAAGGCCTGGCAGATAACGGTGGCAAGCCCCCAGGCAGATCAACTAATAGGCCTAAAGATAGGTGACACCTTTGACGGCGAAATAGTAGGACTCTCAGGCTACAAGCTCAAAATAAGAGGCGGCAGCGATAACAGCGGCTTCCCAATGCTCCCCTCGATACCAGGTCCCGTGAAGAAGCGTGTACTTCTATCAGGCCCGCCGGGCTTCCATCCGCGCGAGAAGGGAGAGAGAAGAAGAAAGACAGTCCGCGGCAATACGATAACACATGATATAGTTCAGATAAACACAGTAATAGTCTACCCAGAGAAGAAGTAGCTCAAGAATCTTTGACCTCTTGCAATGAGGCATACACGTTTGCATATGCATGTCGAGAAGTGCGTTTTTAAAGGACGCCTCCGTCCTGGCTTACTTCGTTTTCCGTTATCTAATAGAATCTTTCCACTAACTTCCATGGCCGCGAGACAAGCCTACCTTCTTTATTCCCTTAGTACAGCCCACTAAGGAGTGGGGGTGTAGTGGTATTGGCGAAGTTCGATATGGATGAGATTGAGGCACAGCGGCGGCGGCAGCCAGAGGTAAACATAGGCACGGCTGGCCATGTAGACCATGGTAAGACTACGCTGGTTCAAGCTCTCACCGGCGTCTGGACGGCGAAGCATAGCGAAGAACTAAAGAGAGGAATGACTATCAAGCTAGGCTATGCTGAGGGCGAGATATGGTATTGTGAGGGCGTTGAGGGGCCAGAAGCTTATCAGCCCTTCCCCGAGCTATGCCCTGAGGGTTCTGTCCCTAAGCTGCTCCGCAAGGTGTCCTATGTCGATGCTCCTGGCCACGAGATACTAATGGCTACAATGCTATCTGGTGCAGCCCTAATGGATGGTGCATTGCTAGTCATAGCTGCAAACGAGAAGTGTCCACAGCCTCAGACCTATGAGCACCTAATGGCGCTTGACATAGTTGGGGTGCACAAGCTAGTCATAGTACAGAATAAGGTTGATGTAGTCACACCGGAAAGGGCCCGAGAGAGCTACCAGGAGATAAAAGAGTTTGTAAAGGGTACATTCGCCGAAAACGCGCCCATAATACCCGTAAGCGCTCTACACCGCGTCAATGTAGATGTAGTGTTAATGGCTATGGAGCACCTCATGCCTACACCGCAGCGTGATCCGGCAAAGCCACCGCTAATGTTCATAGCTAGAAGCTTCGACGTAAACAAGCCGGGTACACCGGTCGAGGAACTACGAGGGGGCGTGGTAGGCGGCTCGCTCATACAAGGTGTTCTGCGCGTCGGTGATGAGATAGAGATTGTGCCAGGTGTGCGTGTCGAAGAGCGTGGTCGTGTACGCTACGAGCCCCTCGTCACAGAGGTTACAAGTCTACGGTTCGGCAATCTAGAGGTGGATGAAGCAAGGCCAGGCGGGCTTGTGGCTGTGGGCACGAAGCTAGACCCTGCAGTAGCTAAGGCTGACAATCTTGTAGGTAACATACTGGGTAAGCCGGGTCACCTACCACCGGTACGCGATACTATAAGGCTAGAATACTATATGCTCGAGCGTGTAGTAGGTGCTCGCGAGCTCGTCAAGGTGCCACCTCTACGGCAGAGAGAGATAGTAATGCTAACAGTGGGTACAGCAATTACTCTTGGTGTAGTGACTAGTCTAGGCAAGGATGAGATAGAGGTGAAGCTCCGCCGGCCAGTAGCAGCCTGGGAGGGTGCCCGGGTAGCGATATCGAGGCAGGTTCTAGGACGCTGGAGGCTGGTTGGATGGGGTATAGTAAAAGGCTAAAACGCGTAGTCTACGACACAAGCATCCTTATGCTCCTCTACGACGGTGTGGATGTTTTTGAGGAAAGCGCGTCGCTCCTTCTATCTAGTCCCGAGTGTATCATTCCAAGCCAGGTTGTGGAGGAGCTCAGGAGGCTCGCAGAGAGGGCTAGCTCGATACACCGTAGAAGAGCAGCACGTCTAGCGCTAGAGGCAATAGAGAGGAAGAAGTGTCGAATAGTGGATATTGAGGCGGACAATACAGATGATGCTATAATATCCATAGTTGTGAATGATCCAGAGGCTATTGTAGCTACAGCGGATAACGAGCTACGGCGACGGCTAAGGGAGATGGGTCTCCCTAACATATACTACCGTAGATCGCGACATGGACTAATGCTTGAAGGCGCTTAGCTATAGTTAATAAACATGTTGCTATACTGTTATTAGCTGAGAGGCGGTCACACTTAATACTTCCCAGCTTCTAGGCTTGGGCTTGGCGCTCTTAAAGGGTAGTGTAGCAACGCTGAGGCCGCCCGAGGGTGACAACTTGTACATGATTTACCGGGTTAGAGACACGGTTCGGATACCGCCGAGTCTATTCGGCAAACCTCTTGAAGAGGCTGCGCTGCAAGTGCTCACAGAGAAGTATGTTGGGTACGTCCATCCTGATATGGGGATAATAGTGGCTATATTCGATGTCAAGGTTAAAGAGGAGGGGCGGATAATACCCGGCGATGGCGCTACTTATCACGAATCCGAGTATAGTGTACTTGCGTTTAGGCCTCAAGTGAAGGAGGTCGTTGAAGGTATAGTGGTTAACGCGCAGCAATACGGATTATGGGTAAACCTTGGCCCTGTTGAGGGCTTTGCACATGTGACACAGCTCATGGATGATCGTGTAGTGTTTGATCCTCAGCGTAGAGCGCTCATAGGAGAGCGTAGTAGGCGTATAGTAGAGATCGGTGATGTTGTAAGGGCAAGGGTAGTATCGGTGTCAATACCTTCAGAGCCAACAATGAGGCCGAGGATACAGCTTACACTAAGACAGCCCTATCTCGGTAAGCCAGAGTGGTACCAAAAAACCAAGCAAGAGTCCAGCTGAAAGGTAATAAGCCTGGTTAACAATGTTTTCGATCTTGTCGTGAGTCTCGCAGCCCTCTAGACTATCAAGGAAAAATCATACCCATTCGCACTGTATCTTTAGTACCTCTGCCTCGTATAATGTTAACACAATATGATGGAGGCGAAGTAACCGTGTCTGCAAGGAGAGTCAAAGTACCACCCTTCAAAGCATGTAGGAAGTGCAAAAGCCTAGTGCCGCGGGAGGCCACTCGGTGCCCAGTTTGTGGCTCTACGGATATATCTGAAGATTGGGAGGGAACACTCGTAGTCATAAACCCGGAGATGTCGCTCATAGCAAAAAGGCTTGAGATAAACCGGCCTGGAAGATACGCAATAAAGGTACGGTAAGGTAGTAATAGGCTAGCAATATGGAGTTGAAAGTTTGGTAGGCTCTCGGGTGTTTTATACCATGGGTGTGCTGGGCTCCATTTTCTGTATGCCAGAGGAGCTTAGACCTCTTCTCGCGTCACGTGCGCCGCGCAGCATGCTAGTTCCTAGTCTTAACTATGTAGAGTCAATGCTAAGGTATGCTAGGCTAATAGTTGTAGGTGATAGAGTTACGAGAGACGCCCTAAGCCTAGGCTTAAGACCGGTACTCGCTGTATACGATTGCACGGAAATGCGCTACAATGTAGAGTGCCCAGAACTGCCAAGGGACTATCGCCGGGTCCATGTAGCTAATCCACGTTCATCGATATCCTTAGAGGCGCTTAACGCTATTCGTGACGGTATCCGCTCGGGACGTTATACTGCTATCCAGGTCAAGGGTGAGGAGGATCTACTAGCCATACCGGCCATCCTGTACGCCGATGTGGACTCTATAGTGGTTTATGGGCAGCCCTCGCGTGGCGTCCTACTAGTTCATGTAGACTGGTATGTTAAGAGGCTAGCCTGGAGCTTGCTGCGCATGTTCCAACCATGTGATGTGCCGCTGGAAAAGGCTAAAGAATAAACCCGGGAGGTCTGCTGCTCTGCACGGGGCTAGATAGTAGAGGGTATTGCGAGGTGGCGGTAGTGTCTCAGCCAAGTACGCCTATGGATGTGATTGAGCTACTAAGACCTAAGGATGGGAAAAAGCTTGAGGTAGACCTAGGCGAGGGCTACGAGGTCTACGCGGTAAAGGACTGGTATAACCCGCTGATAAAGCGCCGTGAGCTAGACGTAATAATACTCCACGTGGGTAAGCCTACTCCGAGCCGCATGAAGCTCCGCTATGCCTTCTCCAAGGCTCTAGGTGTTGACATCAAGAGGCTCTACATCAGGAAGGTCCTAAGCGAGTACGGTGTTGGGAGGACAAAGGCCGAGATACACGTATATGACACTCCAGAGCGTGCGCTACAGTTCGAGCCTAAGTACATTATAGAGCGTAACAAGCTGCCAGAGGAAGAGGAAGAAGAGTAAACCCTCCCATAACATGGTCGTAGCGGGGTGAGCCGGTATGGCGAAGGAGGGGCTTAAGCTCTACGTGCACAAGCTATACGAGTACGACTATAACACTGGTACAATAAAGCGAAAGAACAAGATATGCCCACGATGCGGCAGCTTCATGGCGTTCCACAAGAAGCCGGTGCCGAGGTGGCATTGTGGTAAATGTGGCCACACAGAGTTCGTCAGAGAAGCTAAGGGGTGACCCCAGCAAGCTATACCACGGGCTAGACTGGAGCCGCGAAACCTATGTTCTCGGCATCGAGTCTACGGCTCACACTTTTGGCGTAGGTATAGCCTCTACAAGACCGCCCTACATTCTGGCTAATGTCCGCGACGTATACCGCCCAGAGAAGGGTGGTATACACCCTAGAGAGGCGGCTAGCCACCACGCCAGGGTCGCACCTAGAGTCCTCTCCGAGGCTTTGCGACAGGCAGGCCTCAGTATAGGCGATATAGACGCTATAGCCGTAGCTCTTGGGCCAGGGCTCGGCCCGGCGCTCCGAGTAGGCGCTACGATAGCCCGTGGGCTTGCCGCATACTACTCGAAACCACTTGTGCCGGTAAACCATGCACTAGCCCACATAGAGATAGGGAGACTTGCTACAGGGCTCAAAGACCCGCTAGTCCTCTACGTCTCTGGAGGAAATACGATGGTGGCGGCTTTCGCTAAGAAGCGCTACCGCGTCTTCGGCGAGACGCTTGACATAGCTCTAGGCAATCTCCTAGATACGTTTGCGAGGGATGCAGGCCTCGCACCGCCATACATAGTAGAAGGGCTCCATGTTGTGGACCGGTGTGCTCAGGAGGCGGAAAAGCCGGCAGACCTCCCCTACGTCGTCAAGGGGATGGATGTATCGTTCTCTGGACTCCTAACAGCTGCCCTCCGGATGTGGAAGAGCCGAGCGGCTGAGCGTCCCTCCATATGCCTTGGACTACGGGAAGTAGCCTACGGAGCAGCTGTAGAGGTAGCAGAGAGAGGGCTAGCCCATACGAGAAAGAAGAGCATCCTGGTCACGGGCGGTGTTGCAGCTAGCCCTGTGCTCCGGAGCAAAATAGAAGACATGGCTAGGTATCATGGTGCGCTGGCTGGGTATCCACCTCTACCCCTAGCGGGAGACAATGGAGCCATGATAGCGTGGGTCGGCCTCCTAAACTTTCTAGCAGGTATAACAATTAGGCCCGAGGAAGCTGTGGTGAAGCAGCGTTGGAGGCTCGACAGCGTGGAGGTACCGTGGCGCTAGAGGGCCTCGAAGAGCTAGGCGAGCCTCAGTACAAGGGCGCGGAAGCCTACGTCTACATAGTGGAGTGGCTAGGCAAGAAAGCTGTACTCAAGCTACGAGTACCCAAGACATACCGCCACTATCTTCTGGACAAGAGGCTCCGATGGCGCCGGACAATCAACGAGGCAAGAACAGTCCTTGCTGCACTGGAGCTGGGCGTGAATGCTCCAGCAATATACTATGTCAACCCTGTAGCCGGAGTAATAGTTATGGAGTATATCGATGCCCCTAGCCTCTACGAGATTATAGAAGCCAAACCCGAGGCAGCTAAAGAGTATGCACGACGCCTAGGCGAAGCCGTGGGGATTCTTCACGAGACTGGTATAAGCCATGGCGACTTGACTACAAGTAATGTACTCGTAAAAGATGGTGAGGTATACCTTATAGACTTTGGGCTAGCATCGCTGAAGAGTAGTGAGCGCGAGCAAGCTGTCGATGTCCACTTGTACATGCGTAGCCTCGAGTCAACGCATCCTGAACACGTGGATAGCTTGCTCGAAGCCTTCCTAGAGGGCTATAGCTCTACACGGGGGAGTTCATGGACAGAGAAGATTATGCAGCTAGTACGTGAGATAAGGCTTATGGGTAGATACCGGGAGGAGAGGCGGACAGCATGGCGCCAGGAAGAGTGATTTACGTTGCGACTTCAAACATGCATAAGGTAGAGGAGATAAACGCTGTCCTCCAAGAATGTGGATATCGCGTTGAGCCTATAGATGCGCCTAAGCTGGAGATACAGGGAGATCTAAAGCGCGTAGCCCTCTATGCAGCAGCGACCGCCTACAGTATAGTCGGGAAGCCGGTCCTCGTAGAAGATGCCGGTCTCTTCATAGAGGCTCTTCGCGGATTCCCAGGGCCATACTCATCTTACGTCTACAAAACTATAGGTATTGATGGCATCCTGCGCTTGATGAAAGGTGTTGATAATAGGCGGGCATACTTCTACTCGGTAATAGCTCTCGCATATGGTGGTGGTTTAGCCTTATTCGAAGGCAGATGCGACGGATACATCGCCGATGGGCCTCGCGGTGACAAGGGCTTCGGGTTTGACCCCATATTCATACCTGAGGGAGACAATAGAACCTTTGCGGAGATGGATGTAGAGGAGAAGAATAAGTACTCTCACCGTGCCCGCGCGGCGCGTGCTCTATGTAGTTGGCTAGAGAGGAATCAACAAGTGCTAACCAGCTAGACCCGGCAGCGCTAATAGAGTTTATTAGGCCCGAGAAGCGCTCCCCGCCTCCATGGCCTAATCCGGGATCCCCCTGGGGAAGCCCCGGGAGTAGGGGCTTCCACAGCGGCTATGGCTCCTACTCGCCGGGAGAGGTGTAGAAGTTATGGCTGGTAAGAGGAGAAAGAAGGGTAGATCACATTCCACAAGGCCTGCTAGCCCAACCGTGCCGAAGTGGGTGCAGTATGACCCAGAAGAGATTGAAGAGATAATCGTGGACCTAGCGAGGAAGGGCTACGGCCCCAGCATGATAGGCATTATTCTGAGAGACCAGTTCGGTATACCGTTGGTAAAGCCCATACTAGGCAAGACGATAGTCGAGGTCCTCGAGGAACACGGAATAAAGATGGTAGTTCCCGAAGACCTCTTCCGCCTAATAGAGAAGGCTGTAAACCTACGTCGCCACCTAGAGGAGCACCCCAAGGACACTCACGCCAAGAAAGGTCTATTGGACCTAGAGTCCAAGATACGCAGGCTAGCAGAGTACTACAAGAGGGTAGGGAAGCTGCCGAAGGACTGGCGCTACGACCCACAGCGCGCAAAGCTGCTAATAGCGGGCGGTCTCTACCAGGAGCAGTAAGCCCTCTAGGGCTACTTCAGTCTACACCTAAAGTTTCTCTTACAAGCCTCTGCTCCTTTGAGTCTATTATACTTTCTTACAGCCTCCTTGTAGAGGAGAAGGCAATTCTAGCCAGTCTTCAGCCCTGTATACGCTATGGGGATACTCTAGGTTGAGCCTTGACGAGGCGTTATCGAAGTTTGTTAACGAGAAAGAGGCTGCCCTCCTAAGGCCTTCGGCAAGTCAGATAGCTGCAGCTACGAAGGACTACGGCTACTTGGAGATATATGCCTACCCGTCGCTTGACGCGGCCCTAGCATCTGCTATAGCCGTGAACATATTTACACGGAACAATATCGAGTTCGTGCTGTACTTCACCCCAGTGCCACCCAGCGAAATAGATGCTCCCGCCCTCCTGCTCGGCTACCCCTCCTCCGTAGCACACGACGTAACACCTCGCAAGCCTTCAGCGCTCATAGGGCCGGGCGAGAAGCCACAGGGACTACTCCCCCTGGCCGTAACTAGTAGCCCTACTTCTAGCACAGCAAGCCTACTCGCAGGAGTACTATCCGAGATAACAATAGTGGGCTATCCAGCAGTATACAGTATCGTCGCAGCCTACTGGCGTGGCCTCGACGTAGGCAAGCGCGGCGAGTTTGTGGGCTTCGAGAACGGCATAATAGAGATGCTAAAGCTCGAAAACAAGGTGGAGGAACACTTTAACCTAAGACTATTCCGTTGGCTCTTCGAGCCTACTGAGGAGGCACTCTACTTGACCCTTGAACCCTTCATCCCAGGGATCAGCGGCAAACCGGAGGAGGCCCGCCGGCTCCTCGAATCCGATGCTAGGCTAACACAAGTGCTGGGCAAGACGATGGAAGAGGCCCCTGAGCAATCCGTAGCCGTGCTTGGAGAAAAGCTCTACACGATACTCAAAGAGGCGAGTAGTATACCCCGCAAGCCCTCCGAGCTAATAGGTGTCTCCTACTATAGCCGGCCAGCCCCACTAAAGGATCTAAGAGAGGCAGCCATAGTGCTAGCAGTGTACGGCGAGAAGCAAGGGCTCCCTTCTCTCTCGTCGCTGGGTGTCGCGGAGGAGCTTGTGGCTGGCGCAGCCTACTATAGGTACACGAAGCTATTCGACTCAATAGTTGAAACCGTAGAGGCTAATGCCGCCAAGAAGAGACCCCAAGTGCAGAGAAGCGGCCACTTCACTATAGCCCTCCTAGAGCGTGTGGGCGAGGCACCGCTCCTTCCTGTTGAGCGTATACTCCGCAGGCTAGGAGTTGTAAGGGAGCAGGAAGTAGCAGCATACCCCGTAGACAAGTCGAGCGTAGTAGTAGTATCTATGGAGAGTCTTCTTGACTACTACGGTATAGGAGTAGTAAGAGAAGCTATTGAGGCGAATTGTCTACGCTACATCGAGGGCGGGCTCCTTGGGGAGCTTAGGCTTGGCTGTCAACTCTGAGTTGTCTATACGTGTTAGTCTTCGGATACACAGTGTAGGCTGCAGCCTGGCTGAGGCTATAGCTGCCGCTATACGCCCCGATAACAAGACAGCACCTCCTTGGATGAATATAGTTGAGCGTGTTGAGGGAGACGACCTGGTCATAGAGGTTACAGCGCGCGTCGGAGAGGCGAAGAGGATAGGATCTATCAGGAATACTGTAGACGAG
This sequence comes from Pyrodictium delaneyi, assembly GCF_001412615.1. Lineage (NCBI taxonomy): Archaea > Thermoproteati > Thermoproteota > Thermoprotei > Desulfurococcales > Pyrodictiaceae > Pyrodictium > Pyrodictium delaneyi. Next base: position 105,880 of record NZ_CP013011.1, read on the forward strand.
ATTCTCGAATACCTATACTCTCTGCTCCGGAGCATAGAGGAGACTACTAAGACTTTAAAGCAGTCCGGAGACACGCACGGCGGTACCGGGGCAGTGGGTAATGAGCCGCAGACCCGGCGGGACTAGAGATAAGTGGCGTCTAAAGAAATGGTACGAAGTAATAGCACCACCAGTATTCGGGAATGTGAGCCTCGGCACTACCCCGGCCGACGACCCGCGTAAGCTAATTGGCAGAGTAATGGAGACAACCCTCTACGACATAACCGGCGACTTCTCGCTCGTGCATGTACACTTGTTCTTCCAGATAACCGATGTAGACGAGGAGAACCTCAAGGCATTCACCAGGTTTAAGGGCCACGAGCTAGCCCGCGACTACATGAAGAGCCTCATAAGGAGGAAGAGCAGCAAGGTTCAGGGTATATACAACGTGGTCACCAAGGATGGGTACGGTCTCCGTATAACTGGCGTTGTCCTCACAACATACCGGTGTAAGACAAGCCAGAAGAAAGCCATTAGGAAGATAATGGGTAACATAATAACTAAGCGTGCATCCGAGATGACACTAGACGAGCTCATAAAGGCGATGCTCTTTGGTCAGCTAGCTAACGAGATATTCGAAGAGGCAAAGAAGATATACCCACTACGTAAGGTCGAGATATACAAGTCAAAGCTGCTAACAGTGCCAGGTCCCGACGGTAAGCCACAGCCCGCAGTAGTAGTATCCCCGCTAATGTATGAGATACGTTAACGAGCTTGCCGGGATCCAGAGTTTGTTTTTACTATTAGACTATTCTCGTTGTGAAGATTGTTTATCCCGTCTATCCCACCCCGAGCAGAGGCCACACTAAACAATTTCTACCGTCTTTGCTCTCCGGAATTTGTGTAGCCAAGTTCTGCTAGGGCAAGCTGGAGCTTGTAGAGACGGCTAAGCAATAATAGAAAGAGGGTCTACGCAAGGCTGCTTCTTGCTTGGAGGGTCGGCTATTGGCTAGCCGCGAGTGTCAGCTGCTACTAGTCAAGACTATCCTCGGCATGGAGCGCGTAGCTGCCAGCTATATAGCCGAGATGGACCCTGATGCTCGCATAGAGCCTGCACCCCGGGGATTTAGAGGCTTAGTGCTCGTCGAGGCCTCCAAGGACAAGTATGAACTAGCCCGGGAGATCGAGGCTAAGGTGCCAGAGGTCGAAAAGGTAGTAGTCGCTGAGGCCTGCACGGAGGCCGATCCTGCTAAAATAGCTGAAACAGCAGCAGCTCTGGCTCCCCGCTTTATATCGAGCAATGAGACCTTCGCGGTAAGAACAGTGAGGCGTGGAAGGCATGGCTTCACTAGCATTGATGTAAATGTTGTAGTAGGTGATGCAGTGAGACGCGCCACAGGTGCACAAGTCAACCTTAGATACCCTGATAAGGTTGTGGCTGTGGAAATAATACAGGATTTGGCGCTTATCGCGTTCTACCCTGGATCGCGTGAATGGCGCAAAATGAAGCCTGGCAAGTATCCCTTATACAAGCTCTTCCGCCGATTCTCCATAGTGCAGATGCCATACCTTGGCCCTCTTGATGCTTGTAGGACTATGGGCGTAAGAGTTGGGAGAGAAGTCCAGAACTTCGAGGTAGGCGAACTAGTAGTAGCGCCGATAGGATTAGTCGATGCCCGGCAGCTCTATGAGTTTCTCGGAGGAGTATTTGAGGGTATAGAGTCACGCTACCAGATACAACGTAGAAGCTATGGTAGAGATGTCCGCCGTGTGCCCGTATACGTGCAGGACCTGTACCAGTTAGTCAGGAGCAGGCACGGCGAGCCCATAATAGTGTTTGAGCCCGAGGGCGACCCAATATCGAAACGTGCTAAAGACGTGCTGGAGATAGTGAAACGCGGTAGAAGGGTGACATTACTCTTCGGCTCACGTGAAGGGATACCAGAGGGTGTCTACAGGTTTGCAGACCTAGTCCTTGACATAGCACCGGGGATAACACTATCGACGGAGTATGCAGCTGCCGCAGCCCTCATAGCTATAGGAAGTGTTGTGCATGACGAGCTAGCAGCTGAGCAGGTGAACGGCGAGGATTCAGCTGCAGACAAGCAGCCTAAGGATGCAGCCTAGGCACTCCTCATGCTAAGAAAAGAGGTAGACCACCTTAGGCGGGCACGCTCTTTGCCTTTAGCAGTCTCGCTATCTGCTTAGCCAGAATAGGGTCTCTACGCCCGAGTTCTCTCACAAGACGGCGTAGATTCTGGGCTGGGTCCGGCCTTCTTGGCTGTCTTCGGCGCCTCCTAGGTATGGCTGGCTGCGGTGGTTCAACGTAGTCTCTTATGTCGTTGAAGAGTGCCTCCCTGGCATCATCCAGCTTTGCGGGCTCTAGAGTAGCAGCAGTAGCCTCCTCTAGTATCGCCTTAACTTCTTCTAGTGGTGCTTCGGTCTTTATTGCCTCCTCAAGTTCAGCCTTTACAGCCTTAATGAACTCTTCATCCTTGTTCTGGGAGGCCATGTAGAGGAAGGTGTTGGCCACAAGCCCGGATAGTATGCCAGCTATGCGCCTTGCCTCGCCTAGTCCAGAGTCCACTGGCTTCAGAGGTGTATAGAGTGCGTCAGCGGCGGCAACTAGTGCTCTAGCGCAGCTTGCAGGCTCAGTGTTTTCGCCTAGGCATGCTGCCTCTACATAGCTGATAGCCTTCTCGAAAATCGATGCCATTATGTTGCGCCAGGCCACGCCGCAGCGCCTCCATGCCAGCCTCTAGCCATGTAAGGGGTCTGGCACCGCGACTTAGACGATTCTGGAGTAGGGTTATATGGTTATACCACGGCATGCCAGTCACTATCTTACAGTATGGGCAAGCGTCGTTAGCAACTAATTAGCCCTATGGGTGTTTTGGAGGCCCTTGGGGAAGAGTGTCATGAAGCGCATACTCATACTCTCGGACATCCATGGCGCGGTTGCGAAGGCCAAGAAACTTGCAAACTTGAAGCGGGACTTGACTATAGTGGCTGGAGACATCTCCAGCTGTGGATCCATAGAGGAAGCTAGAGCTGTACTAGGAGAGCTTGCGCGACACTCGCCAGTAGTATGGATACCGGGTAACTGTGATAGCCCAGAGCTGCCCAGCATAGAGATTGAGGGCACACGATGTATCCACATGAGGCTGTATAATCACTATGGGTTAGCCTTAGCTGGTGTGGGGGGTTCGATACATACTCCTTTCGGCACGCCGTTCGAGTATAGCGAGGAAGAATTCCGAGCAATGCTCAGCAAACTAGAGGAAGTCATAACCGGAAACAGTAGTGACAGCTTGATACTAGTATCACATACGCCGCCCTATATGAGTGGGCTGGATCGGGTACGAGGAGGCGCCTACGTTGGTAGCCTGAGTCTCCGCGAGTTTGTGGCACGGGTAAAGCCGCGCCTGCTAGTCACTGGGCACATACATGAGGCGTGGGGTGTCGCAAGCGTTGAAGGAGTGCTTACCGTCAATCCCGGTCCGCTAGAAGCTGGGAGGTATGCAGTTGCCGACATAGAGCCGGACAAGGATATTGTGAGGATACGTCTCGCGAAACTACCTGAGACCGGGGACTAGGGTCGAATACTCGATGGGTGTGTGGAGAGGAGGCTCAGTAATCCCGGCCTGGTGCTGCTCCACACCACGGATTCGGCGAAGAGCGCTCACATCATAGCCTCCTTGCTCTACGTACGCTGAGTAATGGCTTGTGAGTAGCAGTATATTAATTCTGGGCTTCACAGCACGCCGTGCCCGGGGGTGTAGAGAAGAGTGTCGACCTCCGGGCTCAAGGGCATAAACGCTGTCGGCCACAGAGGCTGGGTAGAAGTCAAGTGTAGGATCTGTGCCAAGAAGCTAGATATAACGCTAGACATAGTGTATGCGTGTCAGCACTGTCGTGACCGCTACGACGCATACTTCTGCACGGCCGATGCGAGGAGGCTACACTACCGTTGCCCCTTCTGCGGCCGTGAACTCCAGCCCATAACTCCCTGGATAGCCCAGAAGCGCCGCTAACTAGCCTAAGCCCCGGCTTCACGCAATTTTAACGGCACCTTCATTCTACACATCTCTCTTTGTACGCACCACAATACAATAATGTCTCGGCTTGTAGTATATGCTTTAGCCTTAGTCTTGTAGCAGCTTACGAATATGATACGGAATAGCTGCGGTGAATAGTGCTATGAAAGTACCTCCTGCAGCTGAGCAACCAGAGATCGTGGAAGCGTGGCGAGACGTTAAAGAATACTGGTATGAAACTTTTAGAAGAGTTCTCCTAATCCGTGATGCGACTGGCTGTATAATTCTCTCATTCGACGTCTATAGTAAACTTGACAGGCTTCCTCAGGAGTACAAGATAGTGTCTAGACTTGACACCGGAGCTCCTGTTGAGATTATATATGCTGATGTTAGTAATTTAGTTGATGGAATTGATGATCTGAAGCCGGATAAGGTGGAAATCGCAATAATTCATTCACATGGCGAGGTAGGCGAGCGCTACGAGATTAGTGATGTAAGGATAGTATGCTGTAGTTGTCGCGACTTATCCTACGAGGAGGTTTACAACATCTACCGGGTTATCGTGGAGCGTATTGAGCAGCGTAGTCCGGAGAGCAACGCTCTAGAGCCGCCTAAACCAGTTGAAAGAGTCTACAGTACTAGGCTCGCAAACAGTAGGAGGCGAGGCTACTCCTAGGGAGGAGCCTCAAGCCCGGAGTATTATAAGGGGAGTATTGCCGTCTAACCATAGATAAGGGATGTGCGAGTTATGCCTATGCCATTCTCCACACTGGCTGAAACCTTCGAGAAGCTGGAGCGGGTCACATCGCGTACACAGATGCTCTTGTACCTGGTAGAACTCTTCAAGAAGACACCACCGGATGTGATAGACAAGGTTGTCTACTTCCTACAGGGTAAGCTCTGGCCCGACTGGAAAGGCCTGCCAGAGCTTGGTGTTGGCGAAAAGCTTCTCATAAAAGCAGCTGCTATAGCACTCCATGTCTCTGAACATCAGTTAGAACAGATGGCTAAAAGACTAGGTGACATAGGTCGTACTATAGAGATAATTAAGACTGAGAAAGAGAAGAAAGCTTCAGCCCCAGGACTACTAGCATTCATGAAGAAGCCGAGTACAAGTACAACAGGGCTTACCGTTGAGAAAGTCTACGATACATTGGCAAAGATAGCACTGGCGCAAGGAGAGGGAAGCCGAGACATAAAGCTAAAGTTGCTCGCGGGGCTGCTAGCTGAGGCTTCTCCCAAAGAGGCCAAATATATTGCACGTTTCGTTGAAGGACGTCTAAGGTTAGGAGTAGGAGATGCAACAATCATGGAGGCTCTTGCAGTAGTATACGCTGGCAGTGCGGCTATGAGAAGTATTGTAGAGAGAGCTTACAACTTGCGCGCAGACTTGGGTATGATAGCTAAGATACTGGCTACAGAGGGCGTGGATACTCTGAAAAACATTAAGCCTGAAGTGGGTATACCAATTAGGCCTATGTTGGCTGAAAGACTCAATGATCCAGTAGAGATATTGAAAAAACTTGGTGGTAGGGCACTTGTAGAATACAAGTATGACGGTGAACGGGCTCAAATACATAAAAAAGGAGATAAGATATGGATATTCTCTCGCCGTCTAGAGAACATAACACATATGTACCCGGATGTAGTAGAAATGGCCCGCAAAGGCATAAAAGTCGAGGAAGCCATAGTAGAGGGTGAAATAGTAGCCATAGATCCAGATACGGGTGAGCTACGGCCCTTCCAGGTTCTAATGCATCGGCGTCGCAAACATGATATCCACATAGTCCTATCTGAGATCCCAGTCGCGGTATACCTCTTTGATACAGTCTACGTAGATGGCAACGACTTGACAGTGAAACCACTGCCCAAGAGACATGAAATGCTCGAAAAAATCATAGAACCGAGCGACCGGTGGCAAATAGCAAAAGGTATAGTGACAGATAGCCCCGAAGAGTTAGAAACATTCTTCCTCAAAGCTATAGAGGACGGAGCAGAAGGTGTGATGGCAAAGGCTATGCATGACCGTAGCATATACCAAGCAGGCTCCCGCGGGTGGCTATGGATAAAGTATAAGCGTGACTACAAGTCCGAAATGAATGATACTGTGGACCTCGTAGTAATAGGAGCATTTTATGGTAAGGGTCGGCGCGGTGGCAAGTTTGGAGCATTGCTCATGGCAGCCTATGACCCTGACACTGATACATTCAAGAGTGTATGTAAGGTTGGCAGTGGCTTCACTGACGAAGATCTAGAACGCTTAGACGATATGTTAAAACCATATATACGTGACCATAAACCGGCTCGTGTTGATAGCCAGATGAAGCCAGATGTATGGGTTGAGCCGGCATTAGTAGCCGAGATTATAGGTGCAGAGTTAACACTAAGTCCAATACATACATGTTGTTATGGCTGGGCAAAGAAGGGAGCAGGTATCTCAATAAGATTCCCGCGATTCATAAGGTGGCGTCCAGACAAGGGTCCTGAGGATGCAACAACCACAAAGGAGCTATATGAGATGTACCAGCGACAACTAAGAAAGGTAAAAGAGCAGACCTAGATGCAGGGTATAGATTGAAAACTAGCTCGACACATTATGCTGTATAACAGCAAGTGAATAAACTTTATTCATCTTCACATAATACTGGCTGGTATGATGTCGTATAACTCGGCTATGAGGACTACCCGGCAAGTAGGAGCCTCCGCTGTGGCTATGACTGTTCAGAGTTTCGCCGAGCCCATTATACCCTCCATTCTCCTTCATACATCATTCCTTTAAGAGTATAGTATGCCCTAAAAGGGTATAGGATGAAAGGATAGGAATCTGGGGGCTATGAAGAGGGACCCCATGCAGAGAGCCTTACTAAAAAGGTGGATCCGTAGAACCCGAGGATACTCTCTAGGATTCTCCTCGGGGATGTTGTGGGGCCGGCGCTTCAGAGCCTCCCCTTCCATTTTCAGACCCGGTTGGCATTGAGGTTTCCTTCCTCTTAGCTGAGGGTCGGAGTAATAGTGATAATAGTTTCCTAGTAGTTATAGTTCCTATGATCTCGCCTCGATCATTCACAACAGCTATGATTGGTTCATGTAGCAGCGATATATCTGAAAGTATCTCTACAAGAGTTTTATCTGCTGGAACTATCGGCACCTCAGTTCGCAGGAAGAAGCGCAACGGCAGGCGCCTCAGTAACTGGGGGTCAGCTTCAACAAAATCCTCGGCTGTAACGTAACCTACAGGACGCATATACTCGTCTACAACGACTGCAGCTCCTTTCTCTGAGACTATTTTTGCTGCGTACTCGGCTCGCTCATCTACATGGATTATATCCATGTCGAGATCTATGTCGCGTAGTCTTAGCCGGAGCGCGTCGGGTTTACGCTCTGAGACACGGAAGGACAACGATGACAATATTGTAGAAGCTATAACTGCTACAAGCGTGGCTGTGTACATGTTGTAACCTAGGAGCTTTGCTTGAAGTAATGAAAGTAGCAGTGCTGCGTCAACACCGCCCTTGGCTAGGTATATGAGTCGTTCCCTTCCCTGGAATCCCTCCATTGAGGCTATTGCTATCTTTGGGAGTGATGCGGCGAGCAAGAGAGCTGCAGAAATTAATAGAGTAGTTGCTGATGGGCGTATGGCATGAACACCTATGCCGATGAAGAATAATGGTTCTAAGAAGCCGTAAGTGAATGCTCTTATACGCTCAAGGTATAGCGGGCGGAGTTCCATATACTCTGAGAGAAAGACGCCTAGCAAAAGGGCGGTTACAGCAGCATTGAAGCCGAGGGCTTCAGCTATGTAACCTGCCATTATAACCATTGCTACTACTATGGCGAACGGTGCCTCTTTTACAGCCATATGTCTCTCTATAAACATTAAAATCTCGTCGAGGTAGTGTCTGCCAACCATGTAAACTAGTGCTACGAATGCAGCTGACTGAACAAGCTTAGTAACATTAAAGCCCTGGGTTACAGTGTTGAAGAGTATAAGGCTGACTATCTCAACGAGAAGGCCAACTCTCATTGCAGCTATTTCACGTTCTCCAAGAGTTCCCTTAGAGAGGAGTATTTTCATCAATGGTCCTGCACTGATTATACTCATTATAAGACCTATGCCCAAGGCGGTCCGTAGGGAAACGTCGGTGAGAATCCATAACACGGCGAGGGTAGAAATCATGGAACCTGAAAGTAGGAGAAATGTTGCAATGATGTCTTGACGCCGTGGTACTAGAAGTGAAGGGTTAGAGAGCTCTTCTATACCTGCAAGGAATAGTGTAAAGTTTATACCTAGCATGAAAAGAAGTGATGCAGACTCCAGATCCTCTGGTGTAACAACACCTAATACAGCACTACTTAGAACCAAGCCAGCAAGTACCGAGCCTATGAAGCCCGGTAAACGGGTTCGTTCGGCAACCTCTTCGCCTATCTTGGAAGCGAGAAGGAGCATACCAACTAAGACCGCAGCATGAACGGTTTCATGCATATGCGTCTAGCCCTCCTAACAATTATTGTATAAATCCTTACCATGTTGTCGATGTACCGCGGCATAGATGAACTTGTAACTCTCTCATTAATTATTTATTATATCAAAATTAAACAATTTAGCTTACAAAGAGAGAGTTGAATTGCGAACTCGCTTCGCCCCTAGCTAGGGGCTCGCTGCATCTGTTAACGTGCTTTTAGAGTTTCCTCTTGCTAGGGCTGGAAGCTAGATAAACGAGGAACTTTGCGATTGTTGTGGTGCTGTAATAGTATGAGGAAACTTCTCCCACAATAATGCATTAACTATTAGGAACACGTTTACAAGTCTGGCAGAATCATCCACGAGTCGCTGCCTTGTAATCTCATCGTTGAAAAGTAGTATCTCAGCAACCAGCGCTACGGGGGAGGTAACGCCACCTTGGAGCGCTATACGGCAATACGGGCATATGGAGAGAACGCGGTCAAGCATTGTTGCGGAGAATCTGATACGTTCCTCGACTGGTAACCGTATTAGTTCCTCTCTGTGCTTATCAGAGAAGTTAACACCCATACCTATTACTATTCCACCGGTCTTTAGTCCAAAGATTCTAAGCTTAACTTGTACAGGGGGTGGTGTCGATACTGCTAGCCCCCACTCAGCATTAGATGGGAGGGCTGTGTTGAGCGGAGCGACTATGAATCCGGCACTCGTTAGCCATGCAGTAACTCTGTCCTTAGAATTTTGTGTCATAGTTAGCCAGCCTCTCTAGACCAGGATGTATACTCTAGGGATATACGAGCCCTAATAGAGTGCGTGGGGCTAGGATTTTAGAGATAACTAGTGCGGAGATAGCTACAATAATAGCTGATGTTGGTGTTTTGTTCCTAGCTGTTGCGAACTAGCTACTAGCGTCTGGTGTCACTTTATAATACTGTGTATGATCTCTATATTACTGTGGAGGGTGAAGATATATGCCCGTAGAGCGGGTAAAGACCGGGATTCCCGGTCTAGACGAGATACTATATGGTGGTATTCCGCGTAGGAATGTAGTGCTGCTGAGCGGTGGACCGGGGACTGGCAAGACGATTATGAGTCAACAATACCTCTGGAACGGGTTACAGATGGGTGAGCCTGGTGTCTATGTTGCGCTCGAGGAGCATCCTGTACAAGTCCGTATAAACATGAGCCAGTTCGGCTGGGATGTACGGCCTTATGAACGCGAAGGTGTATTTGCAATAGTAGATGCATTCACTGGTGGTATAGGAGAAGCCGCAAAAAGGGAGCGTTATGTGGTACGTGACCCTACTGACGTGGGGCTACTGATAGACGTCCTTAAGGAGGCCATAAGGGACACTGGAGCTCAGCGCGTAGTAATAGACTCAGTATCAACCCTATACCTCACCAAGCCCAGCGTGGCCCGGAGCGTAGTAATGATGCTAAAGCGTGTCCTAAGTGGTCTAGGTACTACAAGCTTCCTAGTCAGCCAAGTATCCGTGACTGAGAGAGGGTTCGGCGGCCCAGGCGTAGAGCATGCAGCTGACGGTATTATAAGGCTGGATCTAGACGAGATTGAAGGAGAGCTTAAGAGAAGCATACTAATCTGGAAGATGAGAGGCACCAAGCACAGCATGAGGAGGCATCCGTTCGAGATAACAGATAAGGGCATAGTAATCTATCCGAATAAGGTACTAAGGGTCACAAGAAGAGGCGTCTTTGAGGAAAGTATAGGCTAAACGGGTTTGAGTAGTGGACGGCTTCGGCACGGCTCTTCGTCAGCATCCCGCAGCCCCGGGCTCAGTGTGGGGCTGCGGTATCGTCGTCGCAGGCGCACCACACCGCCGTCCAGTAACAAATAGGGTAGGATAGCTCTATTTTTATGCCTTTAAGGAGACCCTTGCAGCACTCTCGGGGCTACAAGCCGTGAATGAGAATATCAAGTCTGCTGACTATACTGTTAAGAGGATGCTAGCGCTATCGGCTCCCCGTGCGACTATAGCTCTTGGTGGGATCTTCTCGGCTTTCTCAACAGTGTTGCCTGTAGCATTACTCAATGTTGGGATGAATCCTGTTCTCGTGGAGAAAGCGTTTATGGTTGCGTACATAATAGCGCTCCCTATATTAGTTTCTGCTGTATATAGGATATACAGGCTAGCCGGTGTTGTCGCAGAGTTATGCAGATTACCGCGTCCTGACGCGACGAGCTTCATTATAGGTGTGTTCCCGCTAGGCTATGTTGTGCCCTTGTACTATGTGCTTCAGATGTTCTCACGATGTGAAAGAATGCGAGGCAAGATAAATGTTACTCCTATGGATATAGTGCTCAACATGATAACTTTTGGACTTCATTCAGCAATGTACGCCATGATGTTCAATAAGATCTACGATATAGTGTTGGAGAGTCTAGGCGAGCCGTACTAGTTCTTGCAAAGCTCCCTAAAGGGGCAGCTAGAACACCAGGGTCCTTGCCTTGCAGTCGACGCTCTGTTTCCTTTCCAGTAGGCGAGGAGATTAGACACGGTCTCCAGTTCGACATGTACGTCATGAGCTAACACGTGTATAGCGGCGCCGTCACCCCGAAACGGTCTAGCAGAGCCGGGGTCTAGGGACGACAACGCATCTATCAACTTCTTATTGTCCTTGGCGGCTACTAGTACGAGTCTTGTCCGGCTAGTCAGAGGAAACCCTGCATAAGCCAGCGTCAAAGCGTAAGCATAGAGCTTAACCCTATCGGAGTCATAGAGTTTTGAGGGACGCATAGTAATCTTTCCAAGAACAATAGCAGCTACATGTCCGTCCTCAAAGTATACGGCATGAGGTCTGCCGATTATAGGCACACCCTCAACTACGGCGGCAACTGGGAATGAAAGCGTAAACCTATCCAGCTGCCGGGGTAGGTGGCGCCGCGCCTCGAGAAGTACCTCTACCAGTTTGCGTGCCTCGCTAACCCTCTTGGCCTTCTCATCTTCGCTTTCATTCAACAAGCTATACTCTAGCTTCTTCTCGCAAAATACTTGACTCGCTAGAAGACTTGGTGTTACATATGGTAGGCCGAAGCGTAGACAACAATACTCGCCGCGGGACACAGCCTCTAGGAGGATTCTTGCACGCTCTATGGCCTCTTCAAGCCCCAGAGACTCCATGGATATCATGTCCCCTAGTGTCTCCACCTAGTAGCTTGCCAGCTGACGGGCTAGAGTGGTATCACGTGTTAACCCCTCCTTTGCTGATCTTTGGCTGCACTTCGCGGGTAAGTGTTTAAGTTTTGCTGAGACGGTGGGGAAACCGGGTGTCTGCATAGTGGACTACTCTAAATTCTTCTCGGAATATGTGCGCTCGATAAAGGCCTCGGATATACGTGAACTCTTGAAGATAGTTGAGAAAGGGAACGTGATAAGCCTAGCAGGCGGGCTCCCGGATCCCCGTAGCTTCCCTAAGGACGAGATAGCAAAGATAGCAAGAGAGGTTATAGAGAGGTTTGGCGAGAAAGCCCTCCAATACAGCCCGACACGCGGTGTCTCCTACTTTCTAGAAGCGGTTAAGAACTTCTCAATAAGGCATGGTGTGGCAGTGAATGAGGGAGATGGTATAATAACAACCGTTGGTAGCCAGCAAGCCCTCTACCTTCTAGGCCGCGCCTTCCTCGACCCTGGAGACTATGTGGTCACGGAGGAGCCTACATACCTTGGAGCACTCCAGGCTTTCCGGGGAATAGGGGTACGTTACCTAACGGTTCCAATAGACGAGGACGGTATGCGTACTGATAAACTCGAAGAAGTGCTCAAAAAGGCGAAAAGTGAAGGGCTAAGACTCAAGATGATATACACTGTGCCGACATGCCATAACCCAGCTGGTACTACGCTCCCAATGGATAGACGGAGACACTTGCTAGAACTAGCTGAGGAATACGACCTAATCGTAGTCGAGGACGACCCCTACAGCTTCATAGCATTCGAGGAACGGGACGTGAAGCCGCTAAAGACCCTCGACCGTAGTGGTAGGGTTATCTATCTCAGTACTGTGAGCAAGATACTGGCCCCTGGGCTCCGGCTTGGCTGGGCTATAGGCCCAGACCCCCTCATATCCCGAATGGAGCTTGTGAAACAAGAGATAGACCTACACACGTCTACGCTAAGCCAGTACATAGCAGCAGAGGCCATGAACCGTGGCGTTATAGACAGACATATACCGTTTATAAAGAGGCTTTATCGTGAGAAGCGCGACGCGATGCTAGCAGCACTTGAAGAATATATGCCAGAAGGTATCAAGTGGACGAAGCCGATAGGCGGCCTCTTCGTCTGGGTGTGGCTCCCCGAGGGTGTGAATAGCCGAAAGCTGCTAGAGAAGGCTATAGAAAAGGGAGTAGTATTCGTGCCTGGTGACTCGTTCTACCCTAGCGGTGGTGGAGAGAACACAATGAGGCTCAACTTTAGCTACCCGAGCCCGGAGGAGATACGTGAAGGTGTAAGACGGATAGCAGAAGCAATAAGAGAATACCAGGGCTAAAGCCGGAAAACATAGCCTAGGATCGGTCCTCCGATCCCCGGAGGAGGCGATAAGCCCTCGACTACGGCGATGTTTTCCTCCACAACTTGACGCAGTCTTTCTAAGAGCTTGCGTGCACAGCCAGCCTCCCCTCCCATCGGTATAAACGTCTCTAGCGACCAACACTTCCTACAAGCCGGCCAGCCGTAGAAGGCATAGACCGGATGTAGTACTACCATGGAGGGCCTAGACGCTGATAGCGCTTGCTCTACCTTGTGGACGTTGAGAGACGCGGCTACTATGGCATCGTAACGTCTATTGTCAACTCTATCAACGGTTTCGAGGCCAAGTCTCCTAGCTAGCCGCTGGGTGTCCGGGCTACTAGTGTGCACAACAACGTTGTAGCCGTTGTCGGCGAGGATGATAGATGTAAATAAACCAAAGCTGCCACAGCCTATGACTAGCACGTGGTCTGCATAGTCTAGCCTTCTTGCGGTGCTGCAAGCTAGGGAAGCGTCTAGAAGGAAGGTAGAGACCGGATCTATCTCATCAATCTCTGCTATGTGTGTTGTGGGCACTGCTACGTAGCGTGATAGAAATCCATCTCCCTGGAGAGGCGGGGCATAGTCCTCGTCAATGCGTATGAGTGCAGCTCTTCGACCCGCTAGAGACGTATCGGCATCTACGCCTAGCTCTAGCACTGTACCAGTGCCCGAACAGCCCATCACGGTGCCGCTTTCGATTGGCAGAAGGCCAGCGGTCACGGCATCGTCAATAGGACACCAGCGAGCATAGTCTACTCGTAGGAGTACCCAGCCTTGTGGAACTAGTGGTGGAAAACGTGGCTCGCTTACCGGCTCTCCACGCCAAATGATGGCAGTGTGCTCGGAGGCCAAGAACTGTTTACACCCGTCGCGGCTCCTACTGGGGTTCTATTGTTGCTGGAGGCTTAGTAGTGACTGCATAGGCTACCATTGTTACGCCGGGTACTTCTGCCGTTATGCGCCTAGATATACGGTCTAGCACTTCGTATGGTACGCGTGTCCAGTCAGCTGTCATACCGTCGTCGCTCTCCACGATCCTTACGATCACTATGTGGCCCTCCTCTCTACGGTCACCCTTCACACCAACCCAGCGATCGTCACCGACCACGGCGAATGCTTGCCAGACTCGCTCATAGAGTCCAGCTCGTCTAAGCTCATCCTCGACTATACGTGAAGCCTTGCGGACGATCTCTAACTTCTCTCGAGTAACTTCGCCGATAATTCTCACAGCTAGGCCGGGCCCGGGGAAAGGATGCCGGAACGCAAGCTCATGTGGCAATCCGAGGGCTAGTGCTAGCCTTCTCACTTCGTCCTTGTAGAATTCTCGAAGAGGCTCGATAACTTCTAGGCCTAGCCAGCTAGGCAGCCCGCCTACGTTATGGTGGCTCTTAATGCGGTCGGCTCCGGGTGCGGCACCCGACTCTATCACGTCGGGGTAAAGGGTGCCCTGGGCCAGGTATCTTATATCAGGGTTCTCCTTGACTATTCTCTGGAATATCCTAGCAAACATCTCGCCGATACGCTTTCTCTTCTCTTCGGGGTCGCTGACGCCCCTAACAGCCTCGAAGAACTCTTCCCGTGCGTCTATGACTAGTGGCTCTATTCCAGCAGACTTCAGTATCCTGACGGTCTCTTCGACTTCGCCCTCCCGGAAGAATCCGTGATCCACTAGCACAGCTAGGAGGCGGTCTCCTACAGCACGCTGGAGTAGTACAGCTGTGACTGTTGAGTCTACTCCGCCACTGACAGCGACTAGAACCCTTCCTTCCTTCACGCGTTCGCGTAGCTCAGAGACGAGGGAGTCTATGAGATTCTCTGGTCTCCACCACGGCTCGGCTCCTGCTAGCCTAGCGAAGTTGGATAGGAGCTGGCGCCCCTTCGGAGTATGGGATACCTCTGGGTGGAACTGTACGCCGTAGACCACTGTATCGCCGTGCTGCTTCCGGAAGGCTGCCACGTAGCCGTTCTCGCTGACCGCCAAAAGACGGGCGCCGGGTGGCACCTCGCGGACACAGTCGCCATGGCTCATCCACGTCTGCTCCTCTGCCTCCCAGCCCTCGAAGAGAGGGTCGCTGGGATCCAGCACCCGTACCATTGTGCGCCCGTACTCTCTGCAACCCCGGTCTACTCTGCCTCCGAGCATCTCGGCGAGGAGGTGAAAACCATAACATATACCAAGTACCGGCTTGCCAATCTCCAGTATCCATCCGGGGATGCGAGGAGCACCAGGAGCGTAGACGCTCGGAGGTCCACCTGAGAGGATTATCGCCTTGACACTTGGGTCCTCCAGCTGCTCCCGTTTAAGCATGTTGTATGGGACTATCTCGGCATAGAAGCCTTGCTCTCGTAGCCGCCGCGCTATGAGATGCATGTACTGGCCTCCAAAGCCTACTACTACTATCTTATCCCTCTTCTGCAGGGCCTATACCCCCGTGCTGCCCTGGCCCTGCCCGCCGGGGGATTATTAGTCCGGCTCTCACGCAGCCCGGCACACGGGTTACAGGATATTGGCGCAGGATACAAGACTCGTTGAAGCCCTCAGCTTCGATGACGTAGTCCTCGTGCCAGCTCTCAGCCCTGTCGAGCCGTGGCAAGTAGACATAACAAGTAAAGCATCACGCAACGTTGCGGTCAATGTGCCGCTCCTCTCGGCTCCTATGGATACTGTTAGCGAGTGGAGGCTAGCAGTCGTCCTTGCCCTTCTGGGTGGAATAGGGGTTATACACAGGAACATGTCGGTCGAGGAACAGCGCCGCCACGTGGAGAAGGTGAAGAACCATCCAATAGTGGAGTTAGCGGATATAGCTGTATACGAGGGCGAGGAGTGCTGCCGCGTGAGAGAAACCATGAGAACGCTGGGCGTGCGCCAGCTGCCAGTAGTTGATGCAGCTGAGACCGTCAAAGGGTATGTGGAGTTCGCGGAGCTCGAGACGTGTAGCTGTGGCACGCCGGTAGCTAAGCTGACAAAGCCTGGCCCAGTCTTCGAGCTGGGCGAGGAGCGTAAAGCGATAGACTTTGTGAAGCGTGGGAAACTGGACGCGGCGGCTGTAACGCTCAAGAGCAGGTTCCTTGGCGCGGTAACAGTTCACGAGGCTCTAGCGGTCTATAGCCCTGCGCTCGACGAGGAGGGGAGGCTACGAGTAGCAGCAGCCATATCGCCTTTCGACATCAGGAGGGCCCAGGCGCTAGACGGGTTTGTGGATATTCTTGTGTCTGACGTTGCTCATTTCCATAACGTCAACGTGATCAGTGCTGCCAAGAAGCTCGTAAAGAGTATATCAACCGACTTTGTGGCGGGCAATCTAGGTACTCGAGAGGGTGTACTTGACACACTCTCCAAGATCGAAAAAGTTGACGGCCTAAGGATGGGGATCGCAGGAGGCTCTATCTGTACTACAAGCGGTGTAGCCGGTATAGCGGCACCAACTCTCTTCGCGGTAATGCAGGCCCGTAGCGCTCTAGAAGAGCTGGGTGTAAAGCTTGACTCAATCCCGATAATAGCTGATGGTGGTATCCGAGGTCCCGGCGACGCGGTCAAAGCCCTTGCAGCGGGCGCCTCTGCCGTCATGACTGGTTACATGTTAGCTGGCACCGATGAAGCGGCTGCCCCCCTCATAAGGATTGGCAGTAAGCTCTACAAGCCATACCGGGGCATGGCCAGCCGTGGCGCGCTTGAGAGGCGGTATGCTGCAGACCGGTATTCTAGGGTAGCTAAACGTGTCGAGGAAGGCATAGAGGGTCTAGTAGAGTATCGCGGGCCAATACGCCGCGTAATACTCGAATTTGTCGAAGGACTCAAGGCGGGACTGGGCTATGCAGGTGCATCATCCATACCAGAGCTTTGGAGGACGGCACGTTTCGCAAGGATAACGAGTAGGATAGGAGCATATACTGGTGTCGTCAAGACGAACTAGGCGATACAAGTTTTGTGTGTTTTAACCTTTTAATCTAGGAGCTAGTAAGAGCTATTATTAGAATATCCTTAGCTAGTAGGTGAGTATTGTGCAACTATATAAGAACCTCATAGCATCCACCCGGACATTGCCGCTGCCACTAGTCCCTAGTATCGAGAAGCTCTATGAATTGGGCTTCAACAGGATCGATATAAACTACGCTAACCTTGAGCGTAGCGGAGTAGACGACCCATCTGTCTTGACTCATTTTCGCTGGGCACTCCTAACAGCTAACAAGATAGGTGTTGATCCTGTTACGCTCCATGCGCCCTGGGAAGAATATTTCCTGTTAGCCCTGGGTAGAGGAGTGGATTATGCTGTAGCCGAGGCTAAGCTGCTCATGGAGATGGCATATAGCTATGGTATTGAAGTTGTAGTGTTTCATCCGTTTTCTGCAAAACATGTTGGTGCACACCGTGTAGAATGGCTTAATAAGAGATTCTTCGCTCTTCTCGCTGAGCACTCTGAGCGTGAGGGCCTATCGATTATAGCGGTTGAAAATGCAGCACATAGCCAGCCGTGGCGTAGCCTCGAGAAACTAGCAGAGCTAGTGAAACGTATCGATAGCCCTATGCTCAAAGTATGCTTGGATACCGGACACGCTAACTTAAACGGCTACAATCTCAGTGATGCTGCTAGGATATTTGCTGACATGTCCATAGCATGTATGCATGTGCATGACAATAATGGTAGGGTAGACGAGCATGCGATGCCAGGTACAGGCTCGATAGACTGGAGTAATGCTCGCTTCTTTCCCGAGGGAGCGCTCAAACGTATAGTGGTAGAAATAGACTGTAGAGAAGAACCAAAGATCTGTGGCCTCCATATAGTAGCGGCGTTTGCAGCGACAAGAGAACTACTACTCGGCCAGTATAATGAATAGACCCTAGGATTCCGGGAGCAATGTTTATTTCTAGACGCGGCTTCGCCGTGACCATTACCGGTGCCGAGGGATGCGAGTTCCGCCTTTCTAACCTAACAGTCGCGGTGCTGGGCGCCGGTAAGATAGGCAGTATAATGGCCCGCTCGTTCTCTGATTGTGGAGTCCACGTTATAGCTACAGCTAGAAGAAAGGAACGTATAGAGAGACTGCGTATGCAAGGCTTTGAGGCAACAAGCGATAATGTCCATGCTGTGAAAAAGGCCTCGGTAGTATTCATATCAGTCAAACCGTACCAGTATCCTGCACTTGCAAGGCAGATAGGAAGTCATGTAGCTGGTAAGCCTGTAGTATCAGTGATGGCTGGTATACCTCTCCGCCTGCTACGCAAGACGTTACCAGGCGCCGAAGTATACCGTGCAATGCCTAATCTCAACGCTGCTGTAAAAAGAAGCGTAACAGGCTTGGTGGTGCCCAAGAATGCTCAGTACCGGGAGATCATAAAGAGCCTTCTCTCTTGTATGGGAAGCGTCTATGAACTGCCCGAGCAATTGATAGACGCGTGGACGGCGGTAGCTGGCTCTGGGCCAGCGATAATAGCGGAATTCATAGACTCTATGATCCTCGCAGCACTAGCTGTCGGGATCCCGCGCGACCTAGCGTACGACGCAGTGCTAGAGTCGATAATAGGTACGGCTGAGTACTTACGAACAAGGCCGGTTCATCCAGCCCAGTTGCGCGACGAGGTAACTACGCCAGGCGGTACAACTATAATGGCCTTAAAGGTGATAGAAGGTAAGGGTATGAAATCGGCGCTCATAGATGCGGTAGAAAGAGCTACAGCCCGTGCTAGAAAGCTTGCAAAGGAGATAGAGGAAAGCATAGAGGAGCAGTATGAAAATACCAATTCAAGCTCTGTTTGACGGGGTATGTAGCTAAGGCTTGCCGGTCAGCCTTGAAACACCTCCCCATCCCCTGGGGGTTAGGGTTCACGGCCATCTTCATCCCGGCCCTTCATCCCAGTTCCCGAATTACTCGGGGGTTATCACATACTCTTCGTCCCTGTACGCTACCACATATATGCTTGTAAGTGTCGCTACAAGTGATAACAAGGATATAGATTCTACCAGGAATTGCGGGCTCCTTAGGGCTATAAGTGTCAAACGTGCTGCTATGTTCTCTCGCGTGTTTATAGCCATAAGTGATGCTTCAACGTAGCCGTTGGTTAGAAAACCTTCCGTGTTATAGGCCCCCTCAAAGTAATATGGCCTTATCATTACCTTTAGGCGATGGAACTGTGTAATGTCGACAACTATCGCTGATTCTCTTAATTGCGGTGCAGCAAGAACTATCTGTTTACCCGCCAGGTTAGGATTGTATAGCAAGCCGCTATCTGCTAGTGTGTTTATCAGCACTCTGGCTTCAATAGTCTCTGTAGCCTCGAGCAGGGGAACAATGGTGCCTCTCGCCTTAGCTATACCTAGGAATGCTACATCACGATGTATGGGTCCGGTGGAACGCCACTCTACATTATATCCGGCAAACTTTACGTCAACGGTAGTAGAGAATATAAATGCAGCAGTAGAGCCTACGAGTAACATACTTATCAATGCCAACAATATGGTCTTAGATGTTGGGCTTAGTCCACGTCTCCTGTAGAATTCTGGTATAAACACTATTATTCCGAACAGTCTGCGCGCACTTGCATACATTCTCATTATTGCTAGCCTGGTTCGATCAACTAATAATGGAAGAAGAGCTATTCCAGCTATGAAGCCGCCAGCGTGTGCGAAGAATGCCACCGTGCTGGTTACAGAAAGGTAGCCCTCCAAGACTTGTATCATGAACCAGAATAACAGGTAGTAGACGGCGAGCAGCTCGAAGCATACTGGGAAGAAGAGCAAGAGAAAGCATGCGACGAGTCTTGTGCCTGGGTATAGCATCATGTATGCTCCCAATATGCCGCTTATAGCGCCGCTGGCACCTACGCTTGGAATAGCCAATCCATTAGGATCTTGTATGAACATGAATACTGTGTGAAATAGCGCGGCGAAGATGCCGCTCAATATGTAGAGGACTAGATATCTTGTGTGGCCTAGCGTTCTTTCGACAGCTCTACCAAATAAGTAAAGGAAGTACATGTTGAACAGTATATGGAATATATTTGCGTGTGTGAACATGGCTGTGAAGATCTTGTATGCTGAGACGGGCTCTAGGAGCATGTAGAGTGGTACAAATCCGAGTCTCACGATCCAATCATTTGTACTGGCTATGAAGCCGGCTCGCCATGACGTGATAACGTAGATGAATATGTTAATAGCTATTATTGTGTAGGTTATCCATGGCGTCATTGTGTTGAAGGGTGCTCCTTCCTCTATTGCCAGGGGGAGTTCGCGAGTGAACCTCGGTAGACGTGGTCCTCTAGTAGCGTGCAGGGCTAGAGCACCTCTTCTAACTTCCAAGTTCTTCCATATGTTGTGTCCCCTACTGTATAAGTTAATAACGTAGG
Organism: Pyrodictium delaneyi; assembly: GCF_001412615.1. Taxonomy (NCBI): domain Archaea; kingdom Thermoproteati; phylum Thermoproteota; class Thermoprotei; order Desulfurococcales; family Pyrodictiaceae; genus Pyrodictium; species Pyrodictium delaneyi. The sequence continues at coordinate 126,226 of NZ_CP013011.1, forward strand.
TGGCACGCTCTGTGGCGATCTAAAAGAAGTGTGTAAACTAGACCACTAGGATTTACTGTATCTCTAGCACGTCCAGGGCACCCTTCTAATACCCCAAACACGGTATCGACAAGATACTGGATAGGGCGTATAGAAAGGCTGCTCTTGCTGGCCACGTGCACCTTAATACACATCTTCATGTACTCTAATAGCTAGAGGTGCATATAGAGTTGGACGAGATAATGGATGTTCTCGCGTCAGCCATATCTTACGCGTCGCGAATGGGTGTAGAGTTTGCAGAAATACGCATCGAACGCACCAGATTTACACGTATAGAGCTACGTGATGGTGTGATTAACGTTTCATCAGGCATAGACTATGGTGCAGCTGTGCGTGTCTATGCAAACGGCTCTATAGGATTTGCGTTCACTACTCGTGTAAGCCTAGACTCGCTGCGCCGTGCACTAGAACAAGCTCACGCGCTAGCACGTGCGGCGCCGGGTAAGCAGACTAAGCCTATGCTTTTTGACCCTGCTGAAGACTTTTATGAGCATCCTGTTAAGAGGAGCATAGAGGATGTACCTATAGACGTGAAGCTAAAGGACGTGATGGAGCTTGATAAACTTGTAGCAGAGAAAGACTTCGTAAAGTCGAGGTTCATAGTGTATAATGAGCGTAGCGAGGAGCGCTACTATGCTAGCACAGAGGAGAGGTACCTGGGCGAGAAGCGTGAACTAGTCTACCTCTACGCTTCCCTATTTGGCGCTGAGGCGGGCGTCCGTGGCTCAGCGCACATAACGCAAGGCACCATAAAGGGCTATACTCTATGGGAGAAGATGAGCCAGGAGAAGGCGGCCGGGGAGCTCCTTGGGAGGCTTCAGAGGCAACTCCGGGCTAAAACTCCCAGAGCGGGTAACTTCCCGGTTGTCATAGCTCCTGAAGCTCTTGGTGTCTTCGTGCATGAGGCTTTTGGGCATCTAGCTGAGGCCGACTTGGTAGAGGCTGGTAGTGCACTCCAGGGCAAGAAGGGTCAGCAAGTAGCCTCCAGCCTAGTCACCATAGTTGACGACCCCGCAGTTGACGATGGCTTTGGCACGCTGCGTTACGACGACGAAGGTGTGAAAACAGCTAAAGCTGTTATTGTCGAGAAGGGTATACACCGCCAGATAATGACTGACCGTATCCACGCTGCACTACTGGATGCCAAACCTACGGGCAACGCGCGGGCAGAGTCGTTCCGTTATCCGCCTCTAGTCCGTATGAGGAACACGTTGATGCTCCCAGGCGATCATAGCGTAGAGGAGTTGTTTGAGGGAATAGAGTTCGGCTATTACATAGTATCGACTGCAGGTGGTCAGACAAACATAGATGGAAGCTTCCAGGTAGGAGTAGAGGAGGCGTACGAGATAGTCAACGGTGAAGTTGGCGAACCGGTGCGCAATCTAAGCATAGTAGGTAATACCCTTGAGACGCTCCTCAACATAGATGCTGTCGCTAAGGACTTCGGGCTCTTCTACGGTCGCTGCGGTAAGGGACAGCTAGTCTACGTCTCCGACGGTGGCCCACACGTCCGGGTACGCAAAATGACTGTGGGTGGACGTGAGTAGCTGTTGCGGCTGCTTTCTCCTAGATGTTCTTTCTTCTTGTCTAGAGCTATGTAATTGGTGGAGGGTTGTGGTTATGTCTAGCCGGGTTAGCCCCGCAGAGCTAGGTGTCATGGCTGCACGGTGGGCTATACGTGAGGGTGCAACAGAAGCAGAGGTATACGTTTCGGTGGCACGTGGCTATAGCATAGACATCAGGACTAACAAGATTGAGACTCTGGAAGTTATAGATGATGCGGGTGTTGGGATAAGGGTGGCTGTTGGTAAGCGGACGGGCTTCGCCTACACTACGGGGCTCGAGTTCCGGGATGTTAGGGAAGCTGTAGCGAGAGCTGTGAAGCAGGCAAAGGTGGCACCAGAGGACAGGTGGTGGCATGGCTTCCCGGAGCCGAGTCGCAGCTACCCTGAGCCAGGCAATATCTTCAACCCGGTACTGGCGCGGATAGAGCCCGAGACTGTATTAGAGCATGCGCGCGAGATGCTAGACACAGCGTCGGCGGTCAGTGACCTCGTGCTTGCTCGTGGAAGTATCTCGGTCTACTGGGTTGAACGCGCAGTAGTTAACACTAATGGGGTCTACCGTATTGACGTAGGCACGACAGCCGTAGTGACTGCGGGGGTGACTATAAGGAAGGAGGGCCTAGTCACGCCGATGATCTACGAATTTGATGCGAGCCGCGTGGCTATACCCGAGACTAGCCGTGTAGTAGAGAGAGCTGCAGAAACGGCAAAGCTATGTACAACAATTTACCGTGACCTTCCTACGGGTAGGTACACTGTGGTGCTAGCACCTAAAGTGCTAGCAGAACTCATGGGGGCTACAGTGCTGTACTCTCTCCGCGGCGACATATACGTGCAGGGTAGGAGCTATTACCGCGACAAGCTGGGCGAGCAAGCACTCTCTGAGAAGATAACGATAGTAGATGATGGTGTGCTAAAAGGTGGGGACCGCACATGGCGCTTCGACGGCGAGGGTGTAGCAACGGCCAGGAAAGCCCTTGTGGAGAAGGGCGTCGTTCGTGAATTCATATTCGACAGCTACTGGGCTGGAAGAGCAGGCAGGGAGAGTACTGGGAACGCGTCCAGAGATGGCTACGCGTCGCGGCCAATACCTGGCTATACAAACATAGTAGTAGAGCCGGGTGATGCAGCTCCCGAAGAACTCCTAGAGGGCAAGGTACTAGTCATACATCAGATACAGGGTGCACATACAGCGAGCTCGGACACCGGTGAGTATAGTGTCCTCGCTAATCCGGCCATATACTACGAGAATGGCGAGCCGCGGGGATGGGTACCAGGCGCAGTCCTAGCTGGCAACTTCTATAGAGAAGTAGCATCTAGTATTGAGATGCTTGGAAAGACCCTAGAGAGGGCCTACCCCGGTGTATACATGCCATGGGCTAGGCTCAGTGGTATAACAGTAGCCACCAAAGGTTAGCCATAGTTTTAACCTCTTTCCCTTGGTTCGGGCGTGTTCAGCAGAGATACTTGACTCTGATGTGCCCGGGTCCCCGTATAACATACTCTATTGCTAGAAACTCCTCGGATACACACGCCTCTGACACGCCTAGACGTTGTGCCTCATGTGCAGCGCTTCTCACGATTTCTACGAGCTTCTCAGCAGCCTCGTTGAGGGGTAGCCTTAGCTCTGCCACGTGTCGTCTTATGAGGGCTGGGTCGGGGAGCACAGCAATACCACTGCCTGGAGGCTCAACTCCGGCAGCGCTAAGGCCAGCAGCAGCTAGCACGTAGAGGCTCTGAGGCGCTATCAAATACTTCTTAGCTCCTTTCCTTTCGATAAGGATGCCTTGTCTACCCGGTACTCTCCGTAGCCCGCTGCTTGGCCAGCAACCTAGACTCCTACTATCAACGCCTAGGCCTAGAGCGGCTGCCGCCAGTATAGGCTCGGCATGGAAGACTGTAGAGCTATCGGAGAGATGCTCCTCAAAGACTGCAAGCGCCTCAACCTCTTCCTCAAGCATGTCCAGCCATGGTCTGTATCGCGGCTCTGTGAGTAATGGTGCTTCCTCACTAGCCTCTTTTAGTTCATAGTACGCATCTACTACGTACTCGTAGAGGGGCTCAAAACCGGTCACGTGTGCAGCAGGAACAGATGCAAACAATGTTATGAACTCGTCGTCGGCCTTGAAGCCGAGACTTTTGAGGCGGCTAGCAGTATGCTGAATAATCGGTATAAGCCACGACTCCGGGGCTAGGTATCTGCCACGCTCCTCCCGAACATTATGCATGCCAGCAACTCCAAGTCTAGCCGTAGAGCATTGAGGGGAGCAATTATCCTCCCAGCCCTGCTCTGCATGAAACTGGATACACAGCCCCGGCATGACGGATAGGTGGCTGTCTGGAGGTGAATTAGCGCTGAAACGGCTAAGGATAATAGGCATCGTGCTTGCCACGCTCACAACGATACTCGTCATAAGCGCAGCAATATTCTACATGTTTGAGCGCAGTGCTAACCCGGGCATGAGTTTCCTTGATGCACTCTACTGGGCGTTCATAACAGCCACGACTATAGGCTATGGTGATATAACACCGACAACTCTCCCCGGCAAAATAGTAGCGATAATAGTAGCTGTGGCCGGGATAGCAGCTTTCACGGCGCTCATAGGAGTCGTAGCAGACGCTCTTGTCGACAGCGCTACACGGCGCATCCTGGGCGTAGGCAGCGTCAAGAAACGCGGTCACATAGTTGTCCTAGGCTGGAGCCCGTTAACGCCAGTCTTCATACGAGAACTCAAGTCTAATGTGCCCCAGGCGGACATAGTAATAGTAGATGAAAAAGTACCCCTAACAGTAGACGAAAACGTGCAAGTAGTACGTGGCGATCCCTTGGATCGCAACGCGTTAGAGAAGGCCGCTATATCCCAAGCAAGGTACATCGTAGTCACAGAGCTTGACGACTCACGTGCAGTACTCGAGGTGTTACACGCCCGGAAGGCGAGCAAACAGGCCGACATAATCGCGCTTGTTGTAGACGATGAGAATATAGAGATACTAGAGCAAGCTGGGGCAAACCATGTTGTTCCAGTGACTATAGCGGCTATGCTTGCTGCGAGCTTTATCTTCGAGCCCTCTGTGCCGCAAGTGATAATAGACCTAGCTAGCAGCACCTTGGGCAAAGCAGACGTGATCGAGGAGGATGCCTTACAGTTCGCGGGTATGAGGTTTAGTGATGTACTTGTAGAGGCTAAGACTAGGTACAACAAGATACCCATAGCTGTGCGCACTAGTAATGGCGTTGTAGTTAATCCGCCGGGGAACTATGTGATAAAAGAGGGTGACCGCTTGATATCAATAGTCAACAGCTAGAAGCCCCGGGTAAGACCTTATATCCTCTCTAGGGCGTGTTGCCAGCATCTTGAGAGGGATAGAGCAGGCCATGCCGACCGAGAGACAACTAGTGGTAACAATAGTAGCGCTCATGGTGCTTGGCCTGAGCATGTTCACAGCCTATTATGTTCTCACCTCGACAGGGGGTCAGGCTAGCGAGGTCAAACTCGTGATAGTTACTCGCTTGTCCCCGGAAGAGCAGAAGGCTCTACGAGAAGCCTTCCTTAACAGTAGTATAGCTAAGCAGTACAATATAGTTGATGTAGAATTCCGTAAACTCGACTACTCCCAGTGGCCCGACCTCGCGGCAAGTGGAAAGGTCGACGCCTTCTTCATAGGCGAGAAGCCGGTATACGACAGACTCTGTAGAGAGGGCCTACTAGCACCGATAAGCCTCAAAGAGCTACTAGACATAGCAGCTGAGCTCGATAGTCGGTACATCGGTAGAACCGGCAGCGGCGACATATGCTGGATAGCTGTAGGCCAGGCTGTCTACGGTTATATAGTCAACAAGATGTTCCTTGAGCGCTACGAGCTACCAGTACCCGAGACGTGGGGAAGCCTTGAGGACCCCGTCTACATTAAGCCTCTAGCCTCGGCAAGCTATACGGTATCCTTCCCGAGGCCAAGCAAGAGCGGCACTGCAAGGACGATTGTACATGGTATCCTCCAGAAGTATGGCTGGGATGACGGCTGGCGCCTACTAACAGTGATAGGAATGGAGGCAGGGATAGTAGATAGCTCTGAGACAGCACGTGACCAGGCAGCAGAGGGTGTAGTAGGTGTTGCGCCGGCCTACATCGGCTATGGTGTTGAAGCTGAACGGGTAGGCAAGGGCGCTGTGTTCATGATACCGCGGGGTGAAGGTATACTCTACCTCTCGCTAGCAGCGGTGGCTAAGGGTAGTAAGCACCCCGTAGAGGCACAAGCGTTCATCCTATGGCTCTTGAGCGATGAGGGTCAGCGCGCACTAGCTAGGCTCTTCTACTACATACCAGTAAGGCCTGTCTCGGGAATAGACTGGGTAGAGAGGATATACAACGAACTCAAGGACAACATATTCGACTATGACCGCGACCTAGCCTCCAAGATGGATCTCGCAGTCACAACATACTTTGAAGCCGCAATAGCTGATAGCGACTCTAACGCCCTACTCAAGCAGATAGGCAGTCTGCTAGCTGATCTCTACACTCAGGGTAAGCTGACGAAGAGCGAGTACATGGATATAATAGCGAAGCTAGGCTCGCCACTAAAGATACGCGACCCGTGGAGCGGTAACGAGGAGGTATTCACGCCCGAGTACGCTGAGAAGATAAACAGCAAGTTGGCCAACGGTGCCGACCGCGACAAGTTCTATAACGCTGTCAAGGAGGCTGCGATAGAGAGGTATCAGAACATACTAGCTATGCTCCGCGAGAAGGGCTAGCAGCGATGCATACACCGCTTTGGCTGGTGCTGCCTACAGTCCTCCTTGTCGTCGTTCTCCTCCTAGCCCCTCTTGCCGTCATGTTTTCGCCGGAGGCCCTCCTTGAGGGTGTTAGGCTAGCCATAGAGCAGCCTGGAAGCCTTGCTCCAGTAACTAGCAGGCCTGCTGTAGAACTAGTGAAGCTCGGCGACCGGAGCATCATAGTCTTACGGGGGCCGAGCCTCGGCGTTATACCCAACAGCCTGACCCTAGCGCTAGTAGTGTCTCTAGTCTCGACGCTCCTAGGCTTCCTAGCCGCGTTAGCGGCTCTCCTTTACCGGGTCCTTAGCCGCGTAGCGACTGTGTTGGTCCTGGTATCGCTGCTCCCATACCCCTTTGTCGAGGCCTATGTCGTGCGTAGGCTGCTTGACCCAGACCATGGTCTTGTAAATCTGGTGCTCCGACCGCTCGGCCTAGGCTTGGCTGTGCAGGGCCTAGCTGGCGTAGCGCTCTACCAGGTAACGGTGTTTACGCCAGTAGCCTTCGTAGTCCTCTATGGCTACGTCTCTGGCCTCAGCCGTGAGGCTGTAGAGGCTGCGCTACAGCTAGGGGCCCGTGGGCTGCAACTAGCTAGGCTTGTCGCCCGTCTCTCCGGCCCGGCTCTCGCAGCCTCGGCGGCGCTGACAGCAGTACTAAGCCTCGACGATGTAGCTGGGCCACTCGTTTTCCAGATGGATCCGGGCGCTAGGAGCCTGTTGGCCTACCGGGCCTATAGTTACTTCATGGAGTCTGTAACCGGTACTGTGTCACCCACAGCGCTGGGCTACAGTGTGATACTGTTGACGGCGTCACTAGCGATCTTCCTTGCCGGCTACCCCTTCATAGCCCGGACCTACCGTGGGCTCCAGTCAGGCGGCCGGTATGAGGGCCTACTACCACGACTCGACAGGCACGCGCTGGGAGCCCTTACAGTCCTGGTTGTTGCCCTGGGGCTCCCGGCGCTGGTAAAACTTCTAGCCATACTCTATGGGATTAGTGGTAGCTGGGTCGCCTCTCCCCTCCCAAGCCCCGGCCTAGACTCTCTAAGGATGCTGGCAGGTATGCCAGACGTAGCGCGTGGTATCGCTAACAGTCTTCTCTACACCTCTATAGCGCTGGCAGCATCCATGGCCCTAGTGCTGCCGGCAGCTCACGTACTTGCGCGGAGAACGGGACACTTAGCAGTCCTAGCCGACGCCTTGATAGACATGCCTGTAGCTGTGCCAGGCATAGTCATGGCTTATGCGTACTACATAGTCTTTCACAGCCTCTTCGCGGACACCCCACTGGACCCGATAACAAGCCCATGGATCTACCTTGTAGCTGGGTATACTGTGCGCAGGATCCCACTACTCTACAAGGCGGCTCAAGCCGTAGTAGCCTCGATACCGGTCGAGCTAGAGGAGGCAGCAGCCGCACTAGGAGCGGGAGCAGGCCAGATCGAGAGAGCGGTAATCGCGCCACTAGCTATCCAGAGGCTATACCCAGCCATCGTATTTACGGGACTGAGTATAGCTACAGAGGTGAGCCTCTCAATAACCATCGGTGGCCTAGCGGGCTCTAGTGGGTTCACGCATTCAGCACCTCTCATGTATCTTGTAGCTGGCTACATGAGCTACGGTGGGCTCGTATATGCAGGTGTGCTCGCCCTAGCAACCACTGTGCTCCATGCCGGGGTTGTAGCCCTAGCCGTCCTCGAGGCCAAGCTAGCCCTAATAGTCCTCAGGAAGAGCTACCGGTAGTCCCGCCCGCTGCGCCCTCAACGCTAGCTCGGCAGCCTTCCAGGGGTCGTCCAGCTCCGGTGCGTTAACGCCCTCTTGCCAGGCACGTCGGTACATCTCTGAGATTCTCTCGGCCCTTAGCTCCTCCAGCTCCTCCCTTCCCTCCAGGATCTTCTTAGCGTATAGCAGAGGCTTTGCATCCCTAGCGCTGAACCGCCACAGATGTTGTTCCCGGAACTCCTCTAGGCTAGTCCAGCTATACCATCGCCTCCACATCTTCTCGAACACGGCATCAATTAGCCCCGGGTCCTCTAGGGATGGTATACTCTCGAACTCGTGGAGCGCCTTGTAGGGACAGAGAGCACAGGCAACACGCGGCACACCATCTAGATAGTCTGGATGGACTAACTCTGCCTCTCGGACAATCGCCACTATATCGGGTAGTGTGAACATGTATGTCGGCCGGAACTTCCTACCGGTGAGGACTACTCGGCTAGCAGCAGCTTTTGAGAGTCGCTCAAACCTCTTTGGCGACTCTGTGAGCCTATCGCCTATCACCTCTATCAGCTTCGGGTCTTTCTTCCTAGCCTCCCTCATCGGCTTGGCTTTGTACACAGTGCAGAACCTATAGCCGCGCCGAGGCATGCCCTTCCACTTGAGGAGACTCTTCATATCCCTCCGCGGGGCGGATCTTACGTCGACAGTAATGCCTAGCCGTGATGCAAGCTTCTCGACGAATTCGACGCTACGCGGGCTCTCCAGGAACGGTATATGGATGAACATCACATGGAGTCGGAAGTCTACATACTCTTGTAGCTTGAGGAGTGTGAGGAGTGCGGCCACAGAGTCCTTGCCGCCGCTAAAGCCCAGGAGCACAGTCCTGCCACGCAGCTCTCTACCGACCATGCGGACAAGCATCCTAGCATACTCGTCGAGGTCAGGAACGGCTCTGGCATGAACGTATGGCGGGGAAGAGAGCCATGGCCTTACTGGCGCAAAACCACGCCCGCGCCCGGCATCTACTTCCAGTATGCCTCTACGGTTGAGGAGCCCGGTAACATCCAGGGCCCGGCTCCTGGAGACCCATAGGTAGTAGCGGCAGCTACCGTCAACGTTACAGATCTTTGTAGCGTCGCCCCCACTGCCTACTACTCCACGTAGCTCGCCCCTCTCTATAACAGGGTACAATTCAGTCATTGCATGATCACCGCCGTCGGCAACGATGCCCCAGTGTGCTCCGTAGTGGTCAGGGACGGGTGTAGGGGGCGGTCTCCTCATACCCGGGGCCTCGGTGGCTCAACCCTTCATCAGCCCGAGCCCGGGGCTATGCTTACACCTATAGTCGCCTATATCAGCCCCTCCACAGCCGTCTACACATCGTAGGGGTGCGCCGGGGACCGGGCCTCCGTCGAGAGGAGACTGGGTGCGCGAACAGCCATGTTCACCATCGTAACGAGGAGTAAACGCGATGCAGACGCCGTAAAAGCTATGATTGAGCGCTTCTATCCAGGCTGGGGTATAGACGTCAAGACGCTCCATGGGGCGCGCAGCGGCGAGGCAATGCTGCGCGAGCTATCCGGCATTATCGAGCCAGACCGCTTCTACATAGTACTTCTCGGCAGGGAGGATCGGCGCGCGGCAAGAGAGCTCATCGAGGAGGTGCCGCCTAACGTCGTAGTACACGTGGTGCCGCGGTCTCGGGTAAGGAATGCGAGGCTTGAGCTGCTCTACGCGGAGGTAGCTCGTGCCCGTGCCGTCATCAGAGTAACCGCGGTCTGGGACGAAGCTAGGAAGGTGTTTCTCCTAGGTCCTCGCCGGCGTGGCCAGCCCCTGGAGGGCTTGGAGCCCCAGCCTAGCTTTGACAACTTCATCGGTTTAGGTAGGTTTGCGAAGATAGTATCGAGGCTCGCAGGGGGTCGAATCGGCCTCAACCCCCTGGTAGTCCGTACACGGGGCGGCTTGCACCTAGTCTACAACGGGCCTAAGCCGCGGGCCGAGCTAGAGGTTAGGGATGAAGGACTCACGCCTCAGGCACGCATAGTCGGAGACGATGAGCCAGTGGATGTGAACCTTGAGGCAATGGTGGAGGCGAACCGGAGCATACTCCAGCTCTACGAGCGGGCTTCCCTAAGGTTCCTAGAGAGCCTGGGAGAGTTCGACACAATAGTTGTGCCCTGGAGTGGGGGCAAGGACAGTACAGCAATACTTCTACTTGCCATAACCCTCTATGGCCGTGATAAGGTGCGTGTAGTCTACGGCGATACTGGCACGGAGTTCCCTCTCTCCAAGCACTATGTTGAGGAGCTGGCCCAGAAGCTCGGCATAGAATACGTAGAGGCTTACGGCGGCGTCGATAAGATGCTGCTCGAGGGCGTAGCACCCATGCCGACGCATAGTAATAGATGGTGTACCGGGCTCAAAGTGGCAGCGATAGAAGGCGTTGTAAAGAAGCTTGCAGAAGGTCGGACGCTCCTCCTCGTAGGTGATCGTGACGCCGAATCGCCGCGCCGGAGCGCGCGGCCCCCTGTTAGGCCGGGCCCAGCAGACAACATAACCATGGCGGCGCCGATCAAGCTCTGGGGAGGAGCACACGTACAGCTCTACGTGCTGTCGAAGGGTGTACCGCTAAACCCCATGTATGAGTACGGCTTCTATCGGATAGGTTGCTATATGTGTCCGGCCCTACGTAACTGGGAGCTGCACGTGCTGACGACGACGCCTAGGCTGCACCTACAGCTGCTGCGTAGCCCTATCTACAGACGCTTCGTCATGATGCGGTTACGCGGCAAGACTAAGGCGGCGGATTTTGAGCCGGAAGAGGAGGCGGCTTGTAGCTTCTCGTCGAGCGTTGTGACCGACTGTGGCTACTAGCTCCCCAGAGCCCCCGGGAGGCATAAGCATACAAGAGAGGCCTCCCGGGGAAGCCGCCTCCTCGGGATCCCCGGGGCTGCGGTGCTGACAACCCCTGTTACCTCTAGGTGGCCCCGAGGAGAGAGCCCGGGGCTGGCAGAGCCCCCGAGGGGCGGGGGGGCTGTGAGGACTTCAGCGGCGACTGAGCAGCCCCTCTGCGGTGTTGATCGTACACGGTGTGTGGTGAAGCATCTAGATGCGTGTAGAGGATCTACCCCTGCCAACAGAGGCTAAACGTGTCCTCCTAGAGCGGGGTTACAGCGAGCTATTCCCGCCCCAGGAGGAGGCAGTACGGGCAGGTCTCCTTAACGGTGAGAGTATAGTAGTGGCGTCGCCGACGGGCTCGGGTAAGAGTCTCATAGCGCTCCTCGCTGGTCTACGTGCCCTCGCGGAGCCGGGTAAGAGGTGCCGCGTAGTCTACGCTGCCCCGCTCCGCAGCCTAGTGTACGAGAGGGCTGAGGAGTGGCGTAGTATACTCGAGAGCCTAGGTAGGCGGGTCGCAGTATCGACTGGTGATTACGACCGCGTCGAGCCCTGGCTGGGTGAGGCCGACGCGGTAATGGTTACCTATGAGAAGCTCGACTCGCTCCTACGCCATGGAGCTAGCTGGCTAGCAGACGTCTGCGTCCTCATTGTGGACGAGATACACTATGTAGGGGATCTACGCCGTGGCCCGGTCCTTGAGACAGTAATAGCGCGGTTAATGGCTATGAACGATGGGATGCAAGTTGTAGCACTAAGCGCCACGATAAGCAATGCTGGAGAGATAGCGGCATGGCTTGGCGCCCGGCTTGTCGAGAGCAACTGGCGTCCCGTGGAGCTACGCGAGGGCGTCTTTAACAACTATGTGATAGAGTGGGGTGATGGGGGAGAATCTAGGGTAGAGAAGCGTACCCGTAACCACAGCCTAGACGTTGCTCTCGACGCTGTAGCTGATGGAGGCCAAGCCCTAGTATTCGTGAACTCGCGCCGGAAGGCTGTAGAGCTGGCAGAGAAACTAGCGGCGGCAGCAGCTAACGATAGCGAGGTACGGCGCCTCCTAGACCCTGGCGGCGCGGCGGGGCCCTATGTCAGCATCCTACGCGAGCGCCAGGAGCACCGGGAACTCAACGAGAAGCTCGCTAGGCTACTCAGTCTGGGAATAGGCTTCCACCATGCAGGACTCGCTAGCTACCAGAGAGACGTAGTAGAGAAGGCATTCCGTGCCCGTGTACTACGCGTGCTAGTAGCAACGCCTACGCTCGCGGCAGGGGTCAATCTTCCTGCCCGGCGGGTTGTAGTCGATACCCTCTACCGCTTCCGGCCGGGCAGGGGATCTGAGCCGATAAAGGTCTCTGAGTATAAGCAGCTCGCTGGCCGTGCTGGCCGGCCGGGCCTTGACCCGGTAGGCGAGGCAGTGATAATCGCGAGGACCCAGGAGCAGGCCTGGGAGGCGCTCATAGGCTACGTGCAGGGCGAGCTTGAGCCCATAGTCTCTAAGCTCGTCTCTGAGGCAGCTCTGCGAAGTCAAGTGCTTGCAGTAGTCTCGAGCCTAGGCGTGGCCACGGTAGCTGAGGTAGCCCGTGTCTTCGAGAGGACGCTCTATACGGTTCAAGTAGGCCCACCTCTCGAAGAGATAGACAGGATATCCTGGACTCTGAGCGAGTACGGCTTCATAGACCGTGTCGGCGACGTGGTGGAAGCAACTGAGACAGGGCGGCGGGTGGCGGAGCTCTATATAGACCCGCTTACCGGGCATAGGATGCTACGTGGGCTAGAGGCGCTTCATAGCGAGCGGCCGCCGCTTGAGAGGCTCCTATTCCTAGCCCTGTGGAGCCCCGATGCGACGCGAATAAGGCCGCCCCGGGGGCTACACCTAGCTCTAGAGATGGAGGCCGAGCAGCTGCTAGAGGACCTGGGCTTCACCCCTTACGAGGAAGTAGGTGAAGCCGATATAGCTGTAGCAGCTGAAGCCCTCTATACTGCTGATATGCTGCTAGACTGGGTGATGGAGAAGCCAGAGGACGTTATCCTAGCGAAGTATGGGATAGATCCTGGCGACCTCCGTGGTGTGGTAGAGACTTCCGCATGGCTGGTATACTCCATGGCGCAGCTGGCTAGGGTTACTGGGCATCCCGCAGCAGCTTACCTAGACAAACTGACAGTAATGGTGAAGCATGGCGTCCAGGAGGAGCTAGTAGAGCTTGTAAAGCTCCCAGGAATAGGCAGGGTACGTGCACGCCGCCTCTACGAGGCAGGATATCGCAGCCCTAGCGACCTGGCTGGGCTTAATCCCGAGCAGCTTGCTCAGCTCCTCCGTGGCCTCGGCGAGGAGCGTGCCCGCCAGGCACTAGCTGAGGCACAACGCTCAGCACGTAGAGAGCATAGGGTCTCCAAGGAGAAGCTCAGCGCTGATGGACGGAGAGGGCAGAGGAGTATACTAGACTACCTCAGCGGATAACTCTCTGCGGCTGTGAGGAGACCGCCAGTGTCTGAGCCCCTCGGAGGGGCGGCGAGGGGCTGTGACTGTGCTTCGCTGACCGAGCCCTACGGGACAATGCCTAGGGGCACAGCCTCGGGTGAGAAAGCTTTTTGTAGAAGCGGGTTGAAGCCGCGTTCCAATGGGTGCCAAGAGTATGGCAGCAATAAAGGAGGTAAAACCAGTAAAGGAGACCAGAAGGGTCGGCGCACACAGCCACATCAGGGGGCTAGGCCTCGACGAGAACGGTCACGCCAAATTCGTAGCTGACGGTATGGTTGGCCAGACAGAGGCACGCGAAGCAGCAGGCATAGTAGTCCAAATGATACGTGAAGGCAAAATGGCTGGTCGTGGTGTATTGATAGTAGGTCCAAGCGGAACCGGGAAGACAGCCATAGCAGTAGGCATAGCCAAGGAGTTAGGCGAGGATACACCATTCGTAGCCATGAGTGGTTCAGAGATATACAGTAGCGAGCTAAAGAAGACGGAAGTACTCATGCAGGCTCTGCGTAAGTCAATAGGCGTGAGGTTCCGCGAACGGAGAACAGTATACGAGGGCGCAGTTAAGCAGCTCCGCATAGCCTACGTGAAGCACCCGTTCAACCCCTACGTGAAGGTGCCCCGTGAAGCAGAGATAGTTCTAGAGACTACCGATGATAGCTTGAAGCTGCGCGTAGGTGAAGAGATAGCGGTCCAACTCCTCCAGCTACGAGTCCGCCGCGGTGACGTGATATGGATAGACGCCGAGACAGGTGAAGTTCACAAGGTAGGCCGTCTATGTAGTGAGAGTCGCTATGACATATCGGCATATAGATGCGTAGAGAAGCCGAGCGGGTCAGTAAAGAAGGACAAGGAGATAGTCCACATGTTGACACTACACGACCTAGACGTGGCTTACGCAGCCCAGCGGGCGGCGGTAGCAAGTTTCCTAGGCATGCCAATAACAAGAGAGATACCAAGCGATGTGCGCCAGCGTGTTGACGAAGAGGTAAAGAAGCTAGTAAACGAGGGCCGTGCCGAGCTTGTGCCCGGCGTACTCTTCATAGACGATGCTCATATGCTCGACATAGAGGCGTTCAGCTTCCTGACAAGAGCTATGGAGAGCGAGCTAGCCCCGATACTAGTACTCGCGACTAACCGGGGCATGACCAAGATAAGGGGTACCGACATAGAAGCACCGCATGGAATACCGCTAGATCTGCTAGACCGCCTCCTCATAATAAGGACAAGACCCTACACAGCTGAGGAGATACGTGAGATACTAAAGATACGTGCTGACGAGGAAGAGATACCGCTCAGCGATGATGCTCTCGAAGAACTAACCAGACTGGGTGTGGAGCGTAGTCTCCGCTATGCAGTACAGCTCATGGAGCCAGCACGTATACTTGCAGAACGCGAGGGCAGGACCAAGGTGACCGTAGAAGATGTAAAAAAGGCTGCAAAGTACTTTGTCGACCTCCGGGAAAGCGTGCAATACATACAGCAGTACGAAGAGAAGCTGCTAAAGTAAGAGCACTTCCATGGCTCAGCCTTCTTCCATTAACATAACTCAGTAGTAATTATTGTCTTTTCATTCTACTACTTTGCCGACGCTCGTTCGGGGATGTATCGTATCCTACCTATCGATAGCGAACACTCTTTATAGGGAGTGGTATTGAAGAGGGGTTTAGAAAGTCGAGACACCTAGCTCATGAAGAGACGTATGAAATTAGCGGAATATCCTCATTAAAAGTATTGTATTATTAGTCAGTCATACTTGCACAGTGAGCTACTGATAAATGTAATGTAACGTAATTGTATGGTTCAGTCGTAAAACATGCATGTTGCTTGTAATGTATTACTCGTAAGTGGGGAGGGAATGGTGCAGTTATGGTAATAAGTTCGATGCATGGTAAGTATGCAGAATACATTAAGAACTTCTTAGAAGATATTGCTAAGCTTCCTAGTGAGCAATTTACACAAGTCATACAAGCTGTACAGGAAAAGGATGTCCTAGACTTAGCCGTAGTATACACGGCAGCTGTTACTCGGCTCTCTAGCTTATGGTTAATATGGGAGGACTACTGCAGAGAGAGCGTAAGTAAGCCCATCTGTACAGAAATAAAGGAAATTGTGGAGCATGCAGGCCGCGACATGGGAGTGGTAACCTTCTTTAATGGTGAAATAAAGACTCTAGTGGTTAAGCTATTCCATGACCTATCTCCGGGCATTTTTGTACCCGGCTGGGTCCTAGCCTACTCTGTACGCCTCGGGAGACCTTTAGCGTCAAAACTCCGCGAACTGAGTATAGAGGAGCAAGCAGCAAGGTTACCTGGCTTTGTAGCTTCCTTCTACGTACTCGATGCTATGGAGAAGGCCATGCTTGATTACTACTCTTCAAAAGGCTCTGATTTTGCATATGCAACTGCGGGATATATATACTGGGAAATAATTAAGCCATGTACTCTGCTTCCTGAAGTGTTCGCTGAAGGTATAGGTTCCACGACAAGTTTACCACAGATACACAATAGAGTCTATATAGAAGTCCAAGAGAGTCTTCTTCGGGACGACACACAGCCACCTAAAATAGATTATGCAGAGTACATAGGCCAAGCTCTGAAAGAGGCGAAAGAAGCATTAATGGAAGAATTGAAGAGGAAAAGATTCCAGTTGAACAAAAACACGTAGCCTAAAATCCTCCTAGTAAGTCAGCGGGCCCCTTTAGAAGCCGAAGAGGCTCTCGAGGCCTGCTGCTAGCTGCTCCTCGCTTACCTCCTCCTTCTTCTCCTCAGCCTTCTCTTCCTCTTCCTCCTTCTTCTCCTCGGCTGCAGCAGGTGCCGCTGCTGGTGCAGCAGCTGGTGCTACCGGCATAGCTGTGGCGGACTTCACTACCTCATCTATGTTGATGTTCTTGAGGGCAGCTACTACAGCCTTCACGCGGGCCTCGTCTACCTCTACGCCAGCGGCCTCGAGTATCTTCTTGAGGTTTTCCTCGTTTATCTCCTTACCAGCTGCATATAGCACAAGGCTAGCGTAGATGTACTCCATTGCGCGACTCCTCCAGCCCATCCTCTAAGCTTTCTTACCCAGCCCGCCTCCAGGCCCGGGTGGGTTTCTTTATCTTTCCGCTCCCCCGCCACCTCCCCACAGCATCAGAGGCTCCACGTTAGGTTTAAGCTGTCCTGCAACAGCTATGGGCATACCCTGGGTATTCATAGCGGCAGCAGCATAACCCTTTGCATCGAGAACTATTATACCTAAATTATCACTGCCGAAGAGTTGGGTATGACGGGCCACAGCGGCTCGTGCAGCCTCCTCGACGGGTACACCTTCCGCGATCAGCTCAACAGCGTAAACACAGGGGCGTCCTAGGAGAATCGTCTCACCAATTCCCGTCGCAGAGCAGCCTCCAACGCCACGCTCCACGTAAAACCCGGCGCCAGGTACTGGCGAGTCTCCTATACGCCCTGCGTGCTTCAGAACTATGCCGCCGGTACTAGCTGATGCGGCAAGCCTTCCGGCAGATAGAACAACAGCCCCTACAGTGTCGCCATAGAGTTCATGTATCACTCGAGCCCAGCTGGGGCCTTCGCCGCTACGCAGCTTCTCTCTAAGCGTCTTCCATCGCTCAAGGGCACGTGGACTGGGACCTGGGTGCTTCTCCAGCCCAAGCCGCTGTGCGAGTTCATCCGCAGCGGGTCCAGCTAGCAGCACGTGAGGAAGCTCTCTCGCTACATACGCGGCTAGACGCACCGGATTACGTGGATACGTTACCACAGCAACGCCGCCAGCCTGCGTAGCGTCAGTCATAACTCCAGCATCCATTTCCACGCGTCCATCATATGTGAGTACGCTGCCAATACCAGCATTAAGTACGCCACTGTCCTCTAATGCAGCGACAGCTTCGACAACCGCCTCAAGTACACCCTTCCTGGCGTGATGAAGACCTGCAGCAGCTCCGGCTCTAACAGCACCGAGAACTTCCTCAATCCTGCTTATACCACGCCAGCCCCCAGCTCCACCATGCACAATGACTGCAGGATCGCCGAGCCGGACTGGCCCATAAACAGTTATAGAAGCCATGGTCTCGTCTCCCTCGCCTTCTCCTTCTCCTCCTCCGCAATCTTCCGGAGTTCCTCTACAAGATCTGCCACGCGCTCCCGTACATCAAGCCGGTACCAGGGCTCGCTGCCAGCATGCTCGCCACGGAGAGCCTTAACGAGCCGGACTACAGCTACACCGACGTTGTATGCGTCGAGCGTGGCCTGTTCGTTCTCTAGTACGTCACCTCTCCCGTGGTAGTAGGCAGCACCCCAAGCTGGCACGTGGAATCCCATCATGTTGAGAGTCAACAGCATCCACGAGAGGGCGTTTGCAGCGCCAGCCTCCTCACCAGCAGCTATAACTCCCGCCACCTTGCCGTCGAGCAGGCTCCGCCCAGTATGGTATATCATGTTTTCGAGGGCAGTAAGCCTGTCTATGAATGTCTTCAGCTTCCCAGAGGCCATGAACCAGTAGACGGGAGTAGCAAATACAATAGCATCCGCCCAGAGTACAGCCTCAGCAAGCTCTCTAAACTTGTCACCCCGCTCGTAGAGCGGGCATGCTTTCGGGAAATGGCACTCATAGAGGTTGTCAGAGTAACAAGCCATACATGGCTCTAGATGGTAGTCGTAGAGATGTATAAGTCTGGTCTCGGCTCCTAAGTCATCAGCCCCCCGTAATGCTAGCCATAGCATCTTGAAGGTATTGCCATACTTTCTCGGCGAGCCGTTAACCCCAAGAACCTTCACGCTGCCCATGACACTCCCCACGGTGACTGTGGAGCCTAGAGGCTTAATTCAACGCAGCTCGCAGCCACTATCAGTGTGGGTAAACGCTGAGCCAAGGAAAGGTGGCGAAATCATCGGCCTAGAGACAGTTCACAGTGTGCCCTCTGGTGGTCTAAGCCGTGTGTGGACACGTAGGGAATCGTGGAGCTTACATCGTGCTAGAGGGAATCGATGGTGCTGGCACAACTACGCATAGCAGACTTTTGGCCAAGAATCTGGAAAGGTTGGGATACTGTACGTGCCTGTTCGAGGAACCAAGCAAAGGTGATGTTGGTATTGTCATTCGTAAAATACTTTCACAAGGTCCATTTGACCAGCGTCTTCTCTCACTCCTCTTTGCTGCGGATAGACTAATGCTGCGTAATAGCATAGAGGAGTGTCTCGACAGAGGATGCATAGCCATCAGTGATAGGAGTTGGGTATCGAGCTTAGCCTACCAGAGCTATGATGGATTTCCTGGCTCAGCGTCTCCAGAATGGGTATACGTGGTTAACCGCTATGCTATGCGGCCGGATATATTGATCTTCCTGGATGTTGACCCGGTTATAGCCTACTGCCGGCTTGGCAAAAGGCGGGGTAGTAGAGAGTTACCAGAAAGATTACAAGCGCTACGCGGCCTAGCTAGACGCTATGAATACGTTCTAGAATTAGTGAAAGGAATAATACCTCTTGTTGTGCGTGTGAAGGGTAGTATAAACGGGCGTGAACGTCCGGTGGAGTCTGTCTCAAGAGATATTTTAACTGTTGTTCTTGCAGCGCTTAGGTACTGGGAGTATAACGAAACATAGCGGCTTGGTCTTTAGCACTGTAGTAATAATTATCGTAGCGCAGTAGAGACCCTCATGTCTCATTAAACTGCAACAGATCGGGGGTATTGCAGTATTGAAACAGAGTGACAGACCCAGAGGCGTGGTAACGCTTGATGTTATGCCTCCAGGATCTCGGGGACGGGTAGTACGTATTGAGGCTGGTACGAGGGCACTCCGGCGTATAATAGAGATGGGTATTACACCAGGCACTATTATAGAAGTTGTTGGAAGCTATGGTGGACCAATACTCGTGAGAGTAAGGGGCACTGTGCTAGCGCTGGGCCGTGGTGTGGCGCGAAAAATACTCGTTGAGCCGCTCTAAACGCGGCGAAGTAGTGCCACAAATCCCCCCGTGGATCTCGAGACATGTGGATACATGCGCTGGGCAAGAGGAAGCCATGTACTCCAAACTCCTATGAGAGGCTCTGCTTTCTCCAGTTCTGCTAGCCCCTCCTCAACAACAGTTCTAACTACATCCTCGTTCTCCTCGCGTGTAAGAGTACACGTCATATAGACTACCTTCGAGCCAGGCCTAACGGATTGAAGAATAGCACGTAGACCGTTCTTCTGGAGCTGCTGGAGCCTTTCCACTATACCGGGCCCTGCACGCTCAAGGAATAACCGGGTCTCCGGACTATGACCTAGCCGGCCCATGCTGGTACAGTCGGGATCTACGATGGCAGCTGTAGCAACGCTCTGTCTCAATGGCGGCCTCGTAGCGTCACCGGCTACAAGATCGACTATCGCCACGCCCTGTCTTCTGAGGAGACGCTTCTCATCCATGAGACGACGTGGTGATATCTCCACAGCTACCGCGACCCTAGATCCGTTCCTCCACATAACGTGGGCCAGCTTATTCCCCGGAGCACTGAAGGCGTCGAGAACAGTATCTCCAGGGTCTCCGATGACATGAGCTGCGAGTGTTGCAGCCCTATCCTGTATATAGAAGAGTTCTGGGTCTAGTCGTGAAGGTGCGCCGGGCTCCACCTCGACAGCCTCGACTACATCATCAAGTACAGGGTCTGGTCTTGCGCGTATCCCAGCTCTAGACAATAGCTCGAGAGCCTGGTCTAGAGCGAGTCTTCTACGGTTGAACCGTATCCACATTGGTGTTGGCTCCTGGAGGCTCCGGAGAAGTGCTTCGATGCCTCCAGGGGGGTCTAATTCTGAAAGTTTCTCTACCACCCAGAGCGGCAGACTATAGAGCACTGAGAGCTTCTCCGACCCCTTTAGCCCGGAGACTATATCTTTTGGCTCAGTTTCTCGAAGGCACTCTACTATGCTTCGAGGAAGTCTCGTTGATTCTACGATACGATCAGACGGCACAACGTCGCGTCGGAACATCGCCTCATACGCTCCTACTAACGGAAGCCAGCCTTCGGGGCGACCACGCAGCTGGCCGCGATAGCCACAGTAGCGGAGTCCACGTCCGAGAAGCCGATAATTGCGGAGAACACCCAGGCATAATGCGTTGAGAAGACCACGGGGAACCCTCGGACGGAGCGCCTCTACTACATAGCGTAGCGAATAGAGTTTAGCCTCGACTCGGCTGAGTACCATTGCACAGACATGTTCGACGCTCTGCAGCACTCATCCCCGTGTAGGCTGTTATAGCGAAGATAGCAGCCCCCTATCAGCATAATACCCAGTCCAGTCACACGTTGATGCTCACTCGGGGAATTTCAGAAAACTAGTGACTGTACATGAGCCGAGGAGCTTGTCCAGAAAGGGGCGCATGATATGGGCTATCGTGTATTGATCATCGGCGGTATAGGCTATCTAGGCTACAATCTTGCCTTTGAACATAGTAGTGGAGGCGATGTTGTGTACATTGCAGCTAGGAAATCTAGTGCACAACGCCGTCGTAGACT
Source organism: Pyrodictium delaneyi (assembly GCF_001412615.1). NCBI lineage: Archaea > Thermoproteati > Thermoproteota > Thermoprotei > Desulfurococcales > Pyrodictiaceae > Pyrodictium > Pyrodictium delaneyi. The sequence continues at coordinate 147,181 of NZ_CP013011.1, forward strand.
ATTTGACGAACTCAAGCAATTGGCGGAAAAGGTGCTCCTAACGTCTACTCTCCAAGATCCAGCAGACATACAAGGAAGCATTGATAGCATAGGATGCCCGGACATAGCCTACATGGCTGTAGGTAAGTTGACGGGAAGACCGGAGGAACTAATGGAAGCAAATGCAATTATACCTAAAAAGTGGGCTGAAGCATTAGCCCGTCGTTGCAGTAATACACTGTACGTTTACATTAGTAACACGCTTGCTGTAGGCGATGCTGGCGACTGTGCAGAAAACAATCACGTAGCCGAGGAACACCAACATCTCAAAGGCTGTCGTCCTGTTGGCCCGCACAGTAGATCCAAGATGGAGGGTGAACGCAACGTAATGAACATATGTCGGCGTACTAGGCTAAGCGTTGCAATACTCCGGCCAGGTCTTCTTGTGGGACGCTGGTGCTATCACGAGGAGTGGCGTCTTCTATACCGGCTCGCCAAGCTACACATAAGGCTCCGGGGTGGCCCCATCCTACATGCCACCCCTGCACGCGACATCGCGGTGGCCTCGAGAATACTACGAGACCGTATGGGGGACAAGCTCTGTGGCTGGTTCTATGCCACGCCGTGGCGTGGTGATTTAGGTGAACTACATGAGATGCTGCTCCGCCATCTAGGCGTCAAACATTATATTCCTCTTCCTGTGCCCCGGCCTCCTCGCGGTAAAATGCCTAGCTTCTTCAAGGTGCTAGCAGAGTATAGTGCCCAGCAGCACTTTGTCTTCAAGCCTCGCGCACTGGAGGTTTTTGGCATGGAATGGCGTAACATCGACGAGGCAGTACGTGAAGCAGCTGAATGGCTCAAAAATTACATGGGGAAGAAGCATTAGAGTCTAGCTGGTAGAGACAAGTAGTAGAGAGGACGGTGAAGCCTTGCGGGAGCAGGTTCGTCCAGAGGAACTAAGCTACGGGGAAGGTGCCTATCTGGTTAAACTAGCGCGGCAGAGCGTAGAATACTACTTCCGGCATGGTAAAAGAATGCCTGTCCCCAGTGATGCCCCGCCTAAGCTTCTCCGGCCAGGAGCAGCTTTTGTAACAATAACTACATACTATGGCCCGGAGTCTCGAGAACTACGGGGATGTATAGGTTATGTACAGCCCGTAAAGAGTCTAGTCGAGACAGTAATAGACGTAGCAATAGAGGCTGCGTTTAATGACCCTAGGTTTCCTCCCCTCAATCAAGATGAGTTAGCCAGGGTGACTTTCGAGGTCAGCGTCCTAGGCCCTCTAGAGCGGCTACCCCGTGAGCCCGCTAAAAGACCAGGCAGCTTCACGATAGGCCGCCACGGTCTAGTGGCGAGGCGTGGATTCTTCCAGGGTCTGCTCTTACCAGAAGTGCCGGTAGAGTATCTCTGGGATGAGGAGACATTTCTCGCAGAGACATGTGTTAAGGCTGGTATGCCACCTAGCTGTTGGCTCGACCCCGAAACGGAGTTCTACAGATTCAGTGGTCGTGCATGGCGTGAGAAAATACCCCTGGGCGAGATAGAGGAGCGCGACCTAGCAGAGGAGTATCAGCAGTTACTGCAGCGTTATCTTCGCGGGTAGCTGTCTCCGGATCCCCTCGGAGAATATAGGGGTCGGTCGGAGCGCTAGCTCTTCTCTGGTGGCAGAGTATTGGCTAGGAGGCAGCGCCGGCAACAAGTAGTAGCGCCTCCAGCCCTCACAGTAGAGGGTGCAGAGCTGTATCTCATATCAATACGGCCGGTCTATGCTTATCAGATATTCCGCTCGCGGAAGAAGTTTGAGCTACGTCGTAACGCGGCTGGCAGGATACCAGAAGGCGCAGTAATGGTTGTTTATGCATCGGGAAATGTTAGGGCGATTATAGGCGAGTTCACGGTTGGCAACGTCATAGAGGGTACGGCAGAGCAAGTATGGCGCAGAGTAATGGAGCAGCCAAACTCTGGCGTAGGCGGTGATGCGTGGCACTATATACGGGGCGCCCAGCGGGCTATGGCGCTCGAGGTCCAGAACCCGGTTCTCTACCCCCGGCGGGTCACATTGGAGGAGATACGCAGGGTTATCCCGGGCTGGAACCCACCGCTGAGCTACAAGCAGCTGCGCGAGGGCGAGCCTGTCTACGAGCTCATAATACGCAGGCTCCGCCGCCTAGCCGGCCTCGAGCCGGACTACGAGGCGGAAGAGACGCTTCTAGAGGCTTAGCGGCGCGAGTGTATCTCTACTATATCGCCGTCCTCTAGCACGTGGTCTAGGCCGACTCTCTCTCCAGGATACTTGGCTGAGGGTCCCCACACCTTGGCGTACTCGAAGTATTCTAGCAGGTCGCTATGTATCTTTGTTGCGAGATCCCTTACCGTGGCTCCGCGTCGTAGTACTACAGGTGTCTTGCTAGGCTCGCTGTTAGGCCTTTTAGTGTAGACTCTGATTATGTCAAGGCGGCGGAACAGTAGCTCGCCTAGTTTGTCAAGGTTATAGCCCGTCCGCGCCGAGACTGGTAGTAGCCAGACACTCTTCTCGCGCTTCTCTGCCAGGTACTCGTAGAGCCGGCGGTACCTCTCAGCAGCGCCGGGTACGTCGGCCTTGTTGGCTAGGACTATGGTGGGTCGGTAGACGCTGCTCCTGAGCACAGCCATCTCGATATCGTCGAGCGTGACTTCGCCCTCTACGTAGACCTTCGCCCTGTATATCCGGTAGCGAGCTAGAATCCTTTCAACATCCTTCACGGTACCATCCACGATCCTACCGGTGCCCAACACTTGTACGCCGTGTTCACCTCCCTTCTCTATGCGCACTGTGCCCCGGGGCTTCTCTATGAACACACCATGCTCTGCTAGGATGTCTCGTACTCGCTTGTACTGCTCTAGTGCGTCCTCCTCAAGGCTCACCACTATAATCACAGCGTCAGCGTTACGCGCTATACCGGCTATACGGGGTATATACTGGGGTGCATCCTCGGAGAGCGGAGGCGTGTCCACTAGCTGGAAGTAGATATCCTTGTAAGGCAGCATGCCGGGAACGGGGAGAGTAGTAGCAAACGGATAGTCGGCTACACGTGTACGCGCCCCAGTAAGCCTGTGTACCAACAGGCTCTTCCCTGCATTAGGCGGCCCTATGACAGCTATCTGGGCGGCCCCCTCCTTCTCGATGAATATTCGTGGCCCGCCGCCACCCTTTCTCTTCCTCTTCTGCTCCTCTAGCTCCTCACGCAGCTCTGCAAGGCGTCGCTTAGCCCACAGTAGAAGATTCTCCACGCCCTTATGCTTTGGAACAGCCGAGAGGAACTCCTCCAACGCTTGTATCTTCTCCTCAATGGTCTTGGCCTCAGAGTACTTTGCCAGCTTAGCTTGCGCCTCTGGCGGCAGATTGGCTGGCATAGCTGTGCTACCCTCCCCTCTATCCCCGCGCCCTTGATCCTAGCCGGTACATCCTAAGGCTGTTAGAGGCCTATATCCTCTGACGTTTAGGAGGCTATGGCTCCCCAGAGAGTTTATAGAGAGATAAGAGTACAACCCTCCCGGCGCGGAAACCTGGTGGTAGACAAGCTATGGCACGCCGGCAGCGCAGGAAAGCTATAGCAATAGCCATGGCTGGCCTCTTCATAGTAATCCTCTTCCTTGAGCTTATAGCGATATTCTCACCAGCATTACTAGGTATATTCCGGGGCAATGCGCATCACTATAGTGTTGTTGTATTTGCGCCTCCAGGCATGGAGCAGCAAGCAATGCAGGTAGCTAAGGATGTGGCTGAACGCCTCGGCGTCAAGGAGTACCGGGTCGAGCCAGTAGATACCAATACCACTTCAAAGCTAATGTCTATAGTGTTATTTGACAATGATGAGCCTGTACTAGTGCTATTCGCGAATGGAGTCGAAGGTGTTGGTGAAGTAGTCTATCAAATAGCATCACAGATGCTGCCTCGGGTACCCAGCAATGCTACACTGCTATACGCGGGTAGCGCGGGAGCCTTCTTACTGCCCAAGAACGCGACACTAGTAGAGGATTTCGTCAAGAGTGTTATAGCGTCACCATTACCTCAGAGCAACACCACGAATACCACAGAGGCTAACATGACACAGAGCTAGTAGCGAGGGAAATGATAAGATAGTGTGAGCTACACCACAATGGTTATTCGTGCTTAGTCCTTTATGCCGTCTCGGCCTAGCTCTAAGGTTAGTCCCTGTAGACGACGAGGTTATGGACGGACATGAGTAGAGATAGGAGTGACGATCTCTCTAGGCTCCGTGAGCGCGTACTCTATACGGAGAGCTTATCCAGGCTGCTCCTATGGCTAGCAGCGCCCCTCATAGTGTCTGGAAGCGTTGAGGCCCTATACCAGATTGTAGATACGTTCTGGTTATCACGGTTGGGTAGCGCAGCTCTCGGCACGCCCATTGTGTCGTGGCCCTACCGCGGTATACTCGGGAGCATAGGATTTGGCTTAGCTAGCTCGATCTCAGCCCTAGCAGGCCAGTATATAGGCGCTAGGCGCTTTGACAGAGCTTCACGTGTCGTGGGAAGCGTTCTCGGCATCCTACTGGCCTTCGGCATACCAGCCTCATTAGTTCTCGTCGCTGGCCTCAACCTATACTTGGAAGCCATGAATGTCCCCGCGGATATACGCCCGCTCGCAGCAGTATACATAACGGTGACAGTGCTAACGATACCGCTGACATACATATACCTAGTATTCACTTTCGCCCTAGGAGCAGCAGGGAACACGAGGACACCCACAAAGATAAGCATAGCCTCGACCCTGACGAACGCAGTACTCGATCCCGTGCTTATCTTCTGGGCCAACATGGGCGTGCTTGGTGCAGCGCTTGCCACAGCTGCAGCGAACGCTCTCTCGGCTAGCTACGCGGTGTACAGCTTCGCTACAGGACGGCACGGTTACCACATAAGGCTGAAGGACCTCGTGCCCGAGAAGAACCTCCTACCGACAATTGCTAGGGTCTCTGGGCCGCTCGTAGCCCAGAGGCTTGGCACGAATCTAGGCTTCGTATTCATGGTCAGGATAATCTCCGGGCTTTCAACCCCGGTAGTAGCGGCCTACTCTATAGGCCAAGTGATACTAAACATAGACCACGTGATAGTAATGCCGATGGTGCGCGCCACGGGTATCGTTGTAGCTCAAAGCCTTGGGGCTGGTATGACCCGGCGGAGCCGCAGCACAGTACTAACTGGGGGGTTAATCATATCCGGCGCAACCCTAGTCTACATAGCTTTCCTTCTACTCCTACGTGACTGGTTCATATCTCTATTCACTACTGACCCTCAAGTAGTGGCAGCAGCAAGAAACATGCTGACAATATTTGCGCCCAGCATCATAGGCTTCAACATGTTCATGCTAGCGAACGTTGTAGCGAGGTCAAGTGGGCACACGGTATTCCTGTCGCTGCTAGGCATAGCTAGACTCTGGTTGTTCCGGATACCATTATCATGGTTGCTCGCATACCGCCTAGGACTTGGCGACCGTGGACTCTGGACAGGTATGGCCCTTAGCAACTATGTGACAGGAGTTCTAGCAGTAGCCTGGCTTGCACGAAGAGACTGGGCCAGAGCAGTAATAGAAGAAACAAAAACCGTCGCAACACCAGGCATAGGCGGCAAGTGATTACAACAATACAATGCTCATGTGCTAATAAGATGGATTAATGCAGCAAGGCAATATATAACTAACAAAATAGAAGCTGTCATTGCGTAGAGGTTGACTGCAATATATCTAATAACGAGATACTGCTAGTTCTTACCTTAGAATAAGCCACGTAGTTTAGTAATGAAGGGTGTAGCTAGGTTGAACACAGCGCGTGCATCCTTCCTTGCACTCGCATTTGCTCTTGTAGCACTCTTATCCATAGCGTCAATCAGCTACACTCTCTATAAGAATGTAGAGGTTCTATCTATACGTGTTACCAATATCGAGGAAGCAAACAAGTACCTCAATAACAGCATGGGAGAAGTATTTTGGAAGCTCGAAGAAATGACGACACATATTAAGAAGATAGACGAGAAGCTCGCAGAACTAGAGAATAATATATACAATGTGAATGAAGATATGCGAGCCTCAATAGAAGAAGTAAAGAACAGCTTAGAAGCAGCATTGGCTGGTATAAGCAAACAAGTATACAGACTCGCTGAAACCATAACGGCTATGAGAAACCAGGTAGAGGTACTCCAAGAGAAAGTAATCGAGCTAGAGAATTCTGATAGAGTGTCCTCTGAAAGGATTAACAACATATATCAAAAGCTCTCAGAACTAGAGAGACAGATCACCGACCTTGCAAAAAGACTTGACAACCTAGAACAAGAGGTAGCAAGACTGGAGGAACAGGCTGGCGAAAATGCCGGAAAAATCACGGACCTCGAAAACCAGTTATCAGTTATCCAGTCTCTATTGTCCAGCCTCGAGCAGGCAGTTGCGACACTCCAAAACGTGGCCAAAGACCTGGTAGAGCGCGTAGAGGCCCTCGAGTCCGCTAACGCTACTATAACCGGTGGTGGATCCACCACTACAGCTGTCGCTAACGAGACTACAACGAAGATGTTTAAGTGGCTTATACTAGTCTACATGGCTGCTGACAACAATCTAGAACACTACGCGATAAAGGATATCAACGAGATGGAGGAAGTAGGCTCGACCAGCGACGTGGCAGTCGTAGTACTCGTAGACAGGGCTAGGGGCTTTGACGACAGTAATGGAGGTTGGACAGGCACCCGTGTATACCTAGTTACAAGGGATAACGACCCGGATACTATAGGGTCGCGGCTACTTTTCGACCTGGGCGAACAGAGTACTAACGACCCGCGCTTATTACGCTGGTTCGTAGAAAACATGACTGCTATGTTTCCAGCTGAACACATCTTGCTTATTCTCTGGAATCATGGTGCCGGTATACTAGGCGGGTTCGCGGTAGACATGGATTCTAGCCTTGGCAACAAGACTATGGACGTTGTTGAGATTGCTAATGCACTCCGTGGCCTCGACATAGACATTATAGGGTTTGATGCATGTCTCATGGGAGGCTATGAGGTGGCCTACTACCTCCAGTCGGTTGGCAAGGTGATGGTAGCCTCGGCTGACACTGAGCCGGTAGAGGGTTGGCCCTACAAGGATATACTGGGGTACATAGCGGCGAACCCTGATGCAGACGTAGCCGAGGTAGCTGCAAGAATAGTGCAGCTCTACGGCGAGAGTCTGACTGAATACAATATGCCGGCCACACTCATAGCGCTAAACCTAACATCTCTACAGAGCGTGAACGAGGCTATAGCAGCCCTTTCCTACCACACCTATACGCCGGAGGACGTCTGGGCTCTAGCCCGCGCCATGGATGCAGCAGTGATGTACCCGCTCTCCGACCAGTACATGCTATTCCTAATGGGTGTAGCACAATACGGCTACATAGACCTCTACAACGCCCTCGCTATAGCAGAGCAACTGGCAACCCAGTATACAAGAGGCGTAATAGAGCAGCTAATGGGAGTGTTAGAGAACGCTGTGATAGCCAGCTACGTTGGTACGGAGTCGCCGGAGGTGCTCGGGCTCTCAGCTATAGGCCGTGAGTCGCTCTATTCAATGACAGCAGAACTGTATAACAAGACGCTGTGGGAGGCCCTCGCGACTCCATGGAGCAGTCTAGTAGACAAGGTCGATACAATACTCCTGCAAGACCATGAGCCGCCGCGCGCCTCTGCGAACGTCGTCGAGACCCCTGAAGGAATGGAAGTGAATGTTAAAGTGGAGTCGCAGGATGTCTCGAACTTGTATCTAGAGATACGGGATAGTAGAGACAATGCTACACTCAGTATAGTGTTGCTCGCGCCTAGTACCGGTATAGAGATTGGAGACGAGTATATACCGGTGTGGTTGAACGGCTCAGAGTCGAGCTATGTGTGGAGTGGCGCTGTGTACCAGCTTGTATTTAGTGGGACCGTGTATCCCTCGACGGTGGTGATTGACACGGCTACGGGGCTAGGCATAGTACCTGGTATATACCGGGGCGGTCCGCTAGACTATGCAGTCCCGGCGGTCATGTTCTTCAACTTGTCCACGGGAGAACCGCTCTACGTGGTAGATGCGGAAAACGCGCTACTGGTAGAGCTGACTGAGACCTCTGAGTTCCTTCCGCTGCTATTGACGCCTATGGGCTGGAGTCATACGAGCGGGTTCCTCCCGGTAGAAGGCCTCCGGCTAGAGCAGGTAGCCCCAAGCGACCTGGGCGCGGGGCTAGATGTCTACCTCGTTGCGGTAGACCTCGCGGGCAACTTCGCCGAGGAACTATTGTACAGCACAACGTAGAGGTCCCGGGCCCTGTCTCTTGGATCCTCTACCCTCTTCTCTTCCACGTGTAGGAGTGCTCTAATATGAAGTAGGCGGCATCGAGTAGGTCTTTTGCCACGTAGTCGGCCTCCTTGACGACACGCTCGTCGTGCGGGTTCACTGCTATGGCTAGGCACGCCTCCCTCATGCCTCGGAGGTCCCAGTAGCTATCGCCTACGAAGGCTACCTCTCTCATACTGTAGCCTAGCCGGCGCGCTAGGGACAGTACTGCGCGGTCCTTGCGGTCGGCTTCTAGCCGTGGCTCGCCCCCAGGGACGAGGCGGCCCCAGGGGTCGAAGGATAGTACTGGTGAGACCCAGTAGCGGATGCCGAGCTCCCTCGCGACGCGCGAGACAAGGACGTCTACGCCGCCGCTGACAAGGGCGGACTCTATTCCGGCTTCTCTGAGGATGTGTATAGCCTCGTAGGCGTCGCGGTTGATAGGGACCTCGGAGAATAGCTGCTCGAGGTCCCACCGAGTTATGCCGGGTACTGCTTCTACCCATGCAAGCGTGTCGAGGAACATCCACTCCCAGTAGCCTATCCTGCCCTCCATGAACAACCGATAGTTTAGGCTGCTCTCAGCGGTGGTGCCGACGCGCTCGTGAAGATAACCCCAGCTGCTACGTATAGGCACGATTACCCCGTCCACGTCGAAGGCTACGAGTCTTATACGGCACCGGCCCGGATCATGCAACCCACTAGCCCCTCTAGGCCTCTGCACCCAGGCGTACTGCTCTATGAGGCTGCCGCTAAGCGTATCAAGGAGGAAGTCCCGGGGCTCCTTCTCCGGGGAGGCGCATAGCGGCTATGAACCCTCTGTTGACCGTCCTGGTTCTCATTCTCGCCCTAGCCCAGACGCCAGCAGTCTCGGACGAGCCTGCTACGCCAGTGCCCGGCGACTACGCTGTATACCAAGTCGAGACGAGCACTGGGCTAAGAATGCGCGTGAGAGTAGACATCCTCGGCTCTGATGAGCAGAGCATCCTAGTGGAGACCAGGGTGCTTGAGGCTCAAGGCCTGCATGACCCCCTAGCTAGACTGATTGTAGGAGGGCTAGAAGGTAGATACACTATACCACGCGATAATAAAGCAAACCTGGCTAGGACGCTAATGCTGGGCTCAGGGGCGGGACTACTCTACGTAGAGCCAACTAGCCTGCCCGACGGAGGAGTCATGAGGCTCACCCTCAACATGATGGGGGCGGAGCTAGTAGTCGAGGCCTCGTGGAGCCCCGAAAACGGGTGGCTACGCAGCCTAACAGCGAGCATCAGTGGCCTCTACCGGCTAGTAGTCAAGCTCGTGGAGTCTAGCTTCATGCAGGCCTCGTAGGGCTGTGGCACCGAGTATTAATCCCTCCGCAGACTAATACCTATCATACTAGTGGAGGAATCAACCCCATGTCTACCCGTGCATCCCGCTCCTCAGCCCCAGTGGTTGTGAGCCTCCCCGGAAGCCTCTCCGGGGTAACAGCAATTGCAGCCAACAAAGTACAAGCCACGGTCACCCTCGAACAGCTCTCCGACGAGGGCATCGCGGTAGAGACCCGGGGCCCCCAGGGCCCGGCTCTACGCGCAGCCTACGAGACCGCGAGGCTACTCCTCGAAGCCCTAGGCGAAGAAGCCCAGCTACGCGTCATGCTCGAGCTAGAAAACCCGTCGATAAGCCCTATCTCCTCAGCCGCAGCAGCCACAGCGGCAGCACTCATAGAACTCCTCGGGGTCGAGCCCGGCCCCCAGGAGCTAGCCCGGGTGCTAAACCGCGCCGTAGCAATAGCCTCCGGCAGGCCCCGCGCCGCACTAACAGCCGCAGCCCTCCTAGGCGGCCTAGCCTCCGGCAGCGAGCAGCCACCCTACTACGCGCGCCACCCGGTCAAGCCCCCGAGCTGGCGGATATACGTAGCCAAGCCCTGCAAGCCCCTACCCGAGCCACCAGTCCTCGTCACAGCAGACAAGCTGCTCCAGCTAAGCCAGGCAGCAGCAACCCTACTAGCAGCAGCCGCGACAGAGGGCTGGAATACCCGCCTAGCAAAGCTAATGGCGCAAGAGAGCCCATGGGACTACGCTGCCCCCGAGCCGGTGAAGCGAGCCCGCCGAGAAGCCCTCGAAGCAGGCGCGGTAGCCGCAGGCCTAGACCCCTACACCGGCGTACTCGTAGTCCTCGCAGAGGAACCCGGACCAGCCGAGCGGGCGGCAGCGATACTAGAAGCAGCCCAGGGCTGCCGGCCAGAACTAGTAGAGCTACAAGCATCAGACAAGGGAGCACTATTACGTAGAGAAGCCGAGGAGGTATAAGCTCTCACCTACAGTATATGCCATCACCCTTGTCTAAAAGAGGTAACACAATGGCCATCCAATCGGGGGCATGGGGTACTCCTTAGCAGGTGTATCACATTATTAACATTATTAACTTCGCAGTTGCGACATGGTATATGATAATGTAGTGGATCTAAGTGGAGCAGGATACTCAGCCGACAAAGATCTGAAGGAGGAATGTGGTGCGGCGGCCGGGATTTGAACCCGGGATCACCGGCTTGGGAGGCCGGCGTCCTAGTCCAGGCTAGACGACCGCCGCGCCCTGCTGGGCCCGCAGTGTTTGGCCCGGCCGCTCCATTGGTTTCTCTCGTCGCTGGCTCCGGGTTTTATAGGGTTTCCCTGGGCCCCTGGTGGCTCCTGGGTGCGGGTCTGGCTTGAGTGTCGAGCGTATACGCGCCTTCATAGCGGTCGATATTGAGGATCCACGGGTGGTTTCGCGGCTGGTGCAGATACGTGACGCGTTTGTGGCTACGGGTGCTCCTATGAAGCCTGTTGAGGACCAGAACCTGCATATCACGCTCCGGTTCCTTGGGAATATACCGTTGAGCCTCGTGGACGAGATTGAGCGTGTGATTGCCGCGTCTACTCCCCGCCGCGTGGTGATAAGGCTTCGCGGGGTGGGCGCGTTCCCGAGCCCAGCGCGGCCCCGCGTGATATGGGTGGGCGTGTCTGATGGCGCTGAGGAGCTCGAGCGCCTCTATAGGGAGATCGAGAGGGGGCTACGGCGGCTAGGGTTCCGGCCGGAGCGCGAGCAGTTCGTGCCCCATGTGACGCTTGCACGGCTCAAGGGGTCGCGGAACCTTGACCGTGTGGTGAAGCTGCTGCGGGAGATGGAGGACGTGGAGGTTGGTGAGATAGTGCTGGAGAGTGTCAGGCTCAAGCAGAGCATATTGACGCCGAGGGGTCCGATATACCGGACACTGCGCGAGGTGAAGGCCTCTGAGTCCTAGGCCTCCCTTTCCCCGTCCTTGCTGCTCTTGTAGCGCTGCCAGATGGTGCCGCCTTCCCCGTCCTCGATGGCTATGACCCGGTGTAGTGGTATAACTGTGCCGTCTTCTAGCACTAGGTGGCTCCGGGTCACCCTGGCTATGCGCTCCCGGGGTATCCTCTTGACCCCGGTTGCTGTACCACGCTCGGCTATCACGATGTAGCCTGTGGATGATGTGTGGAAAAACCTTGCCACAGCCTCGTGTATCTCTCCACGTCGTCCAGGCAACAGTGTGTACACCCTTCCGCGCGGCCTGCCGGGGCTGCTCTACACGTTGAGGTCGCTTCTAGCTCTTGGTGTCCTCTTCGGGGTGTATATGCCGCTGTTGGTGGTGAAGGCGCGGCCGGTGCTGTGGAGGAGTATCCGGGCCTTGCGTAGCTCCCAGCCGTAACGGGGATTGTAGAGCTCCGCGTCAGCGTAGGCTGCTGCCACATCGGCCACTATTAGGTGGACGTCATCTGCTAGGTCGCTGAGAACCCTGTAGACACGGGCCTCGACAACGCCCACTGGCCGGGGCTTGACTAGCCTAGGGGCCCCCGTGACCGTGTCGCGGGCGACCTCGGCGCCGAGGAGCCTCAGCTTGTCGACCTCCCTGCCGCTGGTCGTGCCGGCAGCGTAGACGAAGTCTACCTCGTCCACAGTGAACACGTTGACGGTGAATACGCCAGACTCTATTATCAGCTCCGGGGTGTAGGCCTCCCTGTCGAGGGCGGCGACTATCCGTGGCGGCTCCTCGCTGAAGGGCATCACCCAGGACGCTGACATGAAGTTTACCCGGCCCCGGGCCTCGGCTACGAGCACGTAGGCTGGCCGGGGTGCTAGGACACGTGGCCACCGCTCACCGGCGTCCACGTAGCCTTCGGGGACTCCTGCCACGGCGCAGACACCGAGTGTGTTCCTAGATTCGGCGCCCTATACTAGCTCCTACACGGGTTGCCCAGTCGTCTGTGGCGTGTGTCGGCTGGGTAGAGTGTCCGGGACGTACGCTATAATTGGGGGTTCACGGTGGTAGTGGCCCCTGGGGGAAACCACTCGGCCTAGAGCGAGGACGCGAGGTGTAAACACGTATGAGCGCGAGGATACCCTTGAAGAGGGTTAGCGACTATGAGTGGATGATACCTAAGGGCGCTAAGCCCTGCATGAGGGTCCCATCGATAATCTTCGCCGATGACTTCCTGCTCGAGAAAATGAAGGGCGACCTCACGCTAGTACAGGCTGCTAACGTAGCCTGCCTCCAGGGTATACAGAAGTACAGCATTGTGATGCCCGACGGACACCAGGGCTACGGATTCCCGATCGGCGGCGTAGCAGCCATGGCTATAGACGAAGACGGTGTGATAAGCCCCGGCGGTGTCGGTTACGATATCAACTGTGGTGTACGCGTCATACGTACCAACCTCGACATAAAGGATGTGAAGCCTAAGCTACGCGAGCTCATAGAGGAGCTATTCCGCAACATACCAAGCGGCCTCGGCAGCACTGGCAAGATACGCCTCAGTGTACAAGAGCTAGACCGTGTACTAAACGAGGGTGTCGAGTGGGCGGTACAGAAGGGCTACGGCTGGGCCGACGACCCGGAGCACATCGAGGAGCGGGGTAGCTGGAGCCTAGCAGACGCTAGCAAGGTGAGCCAGCGCGCTAAGAGGCGTGGCGCTGAACAGCTAGGCACCCTGGGCAGCGGTAACCACTTCCTAGAGGTACAGGTAGTCGACAAGATATACGACCCAGAGATAGCCAAGGCGATGGGTATAACCCATGAAGGCCAGATAATGGTCATGGTGCATACCGGCAGCCGTGGCCTAGGCCACCAGGTCGCAAGCGACTACCTCATGATAATGGAGCGTGCCATGAGGAAGTATGGTATAAGGCCGCCAGACCGCGAGCTAGCCAGCGTGCCCTACAGCACCCGCGAGGCTCAGGACTACCTCCGCGCAATGGCAGCAGCGGCCAACTTTGCCTGGACCAACAGGCAGCTCATAACCTACTGGACCCGCGAGAGCTTCCAGCGCGTATTCCACCGCGACCCAGACCAGCTCGACATGAAGATAGTCTACGACGTAGCCCACAATATAGCCAAGATAGAGGAGCACGACGTAGACGGCAAGAGGATGAAGCTCATAGTACACCGCAAGGGCGCCACTAGGGCCTTCCCACCAGGCCACCCAGAGATACCCAAGGACTACCAGGCGATAGGCCAGCCCGTGCTCATACCCGGCAGCATGGGTACTGCGAGCTACATACTGGTAGGTGTCCCCACTGGCGCCCGTGCCTGGTACACAGCGCCCCACGGCGCAGGCCGCTGGATGAGCCGCGCAGCGGCCAAGAGGAGCAGGAGCTACCACGAGGTCATAAGGGAGCTAGAGCAGAAGGGTATACTGATACGCGCTAGCAGCCGTGCCACAGTCGTAGAGGAGATGCCACAGGCCTACAAGGACGTAGACCGTGTAGCCCTCGTAGCCCACAAGGTAGGCATAGCCAAGATGGTCGTAAGGCTACGCCCCATAGCCGTGACAAAGGGCTAACCTCGTGCCCAAGCCTTTGTCTTCATCAAAATGTTTTTACGCGTGGCATCCAAGCTGTCCACCTTCTCCCCATGTCCCTAGGTTATCCCGGCTACGACTCTCTCAGCTACAAGCCTGCGAGGCCCCCGGGCCAGAGTTGTTGCGTGACGTATGCTACTTCTGGTGTCTCTGCCAGCAAGGGAACCCCTATCAGTCGGTAGACACCTAGGTAGAAGCCTCTCGGGGAGGAGGCTGGAGAGGAATGAGCGGTGAGGGCCCCTTCGAGGACATCGAGAAGGGTCTACGCGAAGTGCTAGCCCAGCTAAAGTGCCCCGGCTTCGCTCATGCGCCCCATACAGCGGACATAATCATAGTCGCCCGTGGCCGTAGTCTTGAGGAGGCGTTCGAGCAAGCGGCGCGCGGCGTCTACGAGGTTATAACCGATACGAGTAAGGTCGAGCCCCGCGAGGAACGGGTAATAGAGACTAGCGGTGTCGACCTCTACCAGCTCCTCTACCGGTGGATAGAGGACCTCCTCTACTACACTGATAGTGAGGGCCTCGTGTTCTCAAAGTTCAAGGTGGAGCGTATAGAGCGGATTGGCGAGGGCGAGGAGGCCGAGTACCGTCTAAAGGGCCGAGCCTGGGGCGAGCCCTTCAACGAGGAGAAGCACCCGCACCGTACCATAGTTAAGGCTATGACCTATGCTATGATGGAGATTGTAAAGGAGAATGGCTGCTGGAGAGTACAGTTCGTTGTCGACATATAGCTGCGGCGAGATCTGCGGCTTCCCGCCCTCTATCTACTGTGGGGTCATTTACACCTCCTACCGGTCTAGCCGGTGGAGGACTAATATTCTGTAGACAGTGCTAGGGCTTTTTGGTGGGTCTGTGGTGGGCTTGCTTACTAGCCTACTACGAGGCCTCGTAGTGCGTCGACCCGGCCTTGAGGGCCAAGGTGGTGCTGAAGGACCCTTAGCAGATAGGCTGCGGGAGGCTGAGGAAGCACTTCGTAGCGTGGTGCTCCCGGGCTACGATGTAGACATAATCTCCGCGGGGCTCGTCGAGAGGATACGCGTCGGGCTCGACGGTAAGTCGATCATGGTTGTGCTGGGATATAGTAGGAGTAATCCTGGCTGCAGCTTCTGCCGCTTCATAAGCAGTGTTGCGTGGACAAAGATTATACGTGACACGAGGCGTGCACTAGCTGCTAGAGGGTTCGATAAGATAGTACTGGTCGATGGAGCTACGGGCGCCGAGCTTGACGCATAGAAAGACAAAGGTGTAATGGAGGAGGGTTCTTAGTCCTCGTTCCTCGCGCCGGGTATGTGCTTGTTTAACCAGTCAAGTATGAGCTGTAGCCTCTTCACCCGGTGCCTGGGCTTACCGCTACGGGAGAGATCGTGGTTCTCGCCCGGGAATATCGCTAGCTTTGTTTCGACGCCACGGAGCTTCAGCGCAGTGTAGAGCTGTAGTGCCTGGTCGAGCCAGCAACGATAGTCCTCGTTAGAGTGGATTATCAGTGTAGGTGTCTCTATGCGGTCGGCGTAGCGGAGTGGGCTCTTCTCCCAGCAGAGGTCGCTCCTCCTCCACGGGGTGCAGCAGAGCTGGTCCTCGACAAAGTACCAGCCGATGTCCGTGGTGCCGTACATGCTTATCCAGTTAGATATACCCCTCATCGTCACGGCTGCGCGGAAGAAGCTCGTGTGTCCTATCACCCAGTTGGTCATGAAGCCGCCGTAGCTCCCGCCCATCACGGCTGCGCGGCTCTTGGGGAGACCGAGCTGCTTCACAACGTAGTCTACAGCCTCCATGAGGTCCATGTAGTCGCGCTCGCCGTAGCGGCAGCGTATATCGGCGAAGTCCTCGCTATAGCCGTCGCTGCCTCGGGGGTTAACGTATACCACCGTGTAGCCAGCGTTGGATAACACGTGGAACTCGTGCATGAACCCGTAGCCCCACATAGTCTTGGGGCCGCCGTGGATATAGAGTACCCAGCCGCGCTGCTCTACCCCCTCCGGCGGTGGGAGCACCCAGCCCTCCACAGTGGCGCCGTCGCTAGCTCTGAAGCTAAACCTCCTTGGCTGGGCTAGCTTGTAGCGCCTCTTCCAGGCCTCGGTATGCCGTGTGAGCCTCCGGGCCTCCATGCCCCGGTAGAGGTACAGCTCCTTGGGATCCACGGGAGTCATTAGAGTATAGGCTATTATGGAGCCGTCGCGACTGGCTGAGAACTCGTCGACAACAGCCTCGCCAGGGTCTAGTACGGGCTCCGGCTCCATGCCGGGCTGGACACGGTATAGAATAACACGCCCAGAGTCACTCACGAGGAAGTATATGCCGCGTATGGTCCACTGTAGCTTCTTGAGGCAGCTACGGAACCTGACATCACTGTTTACTGTGTTCACGGCGTTACGGTCGAGGCTACAAGTGAGGCACTCGAGCCCGCCAGTCTCAGGGTTTAGCAGCATTATCTTCTGGTGGCTAGAGAAGCCCCTCTCGCCCCGGTGTCCTAGGTAAGCTAGCAGTTTACTGTCGGGGCTCCAGGCTAACTCTCCGTAGCCCCGTAGACCTTGAGCGACTACATGTGCCTCTCCGTTCTCCACGTCGTAGACGTAGACGTCGAGCAGGTATGGTCGCAGCATGTCGGCTGCGACGCTTATGGCTATTTTCTTACCGTCAGGGCTCCAGGCTACGTCGCTGACCTGGAGCCAGTTAAGGCCAAGCTCTATCCTCTCCATTATGCCGGAGTCCACATCTATTATGAAGGGCTCTATACGGGTTTTGTAGACGAAGCCCTTACCGTTAAACCAGACCGGCAGCGTCTCTATCTCCTTGACGTCCTCGTCCGGCCTCCCCATGGGCGATGCTGCGGCCAATCTTCTGCTATCTGGACTCCAGGAGAGCGAGACTATGCCTTCGACCCTGGCGATTAGTTGGCTAGCACCAGGTGCATCAAGGCTAGCTAGCCGTAGCTCTATACCCGGCAGCTTATTCCCTCTCCTATCCCTCTGCTCAACCTTCCTAGCGAAGACGTAGCGCCGGCCGTCAGGGCTCGGTACGGGACACGAGTCCCGAGGCCCGCTCTGGAGCACAATTTGCTCGCCGCTATCGACCTTCACGGCCAGTATGCTCGACTCATAGCTGTCTGTGGCGAGACTCACACGGGCAGCTGTGTAGAGAATGTAGCGGCCATCTGGAGTCACGGCAGGATTCGAGACTAGAACAAGGCCATCAAGACTATCTGGGCCAAGCTTTTCAGCACCAGGCATGCCGGTTCCTCTCCACAGCCCAGGAATGCTCCTAGTATATGTGGTGAAAAGAATCGTGCGGCTCCGCATAGTAGACCTCACACGTCCGTTAAGCCCTGAGACAAGAGTGTATCCTGGCGACCCGCCTGTGAGAATAGAAGCTATAGCAGATATCGAGAAAGACGGTTACTACAATCGCCTCTTACACGTACACGAACACGTCGGGACACACGTGGACGCACCAGCCCACATGATACAGGGAGGAGCCACTATCGACATGCTCGAGCCGGCCAGGCTAGTAGCGCCAGCAGTAGTAATGGACCTCTCTAACGCCTGTGGCCCGGTCACTAGCCGGGAGATCATAGCTGCTCTCCGGCTCCGCCGGCTCCCTCTGCCCCAGAATGGCTGGTACCTCCTACTACGCATCGGCGGAGGCTGCCGCAGCATATCCATTGATGCTGCAGAGTGGATGGTTAGGATGAAGCTTGCCGGGCTAGGAGTAGACGCTGCTAGCCCAGATGGCCCGCCCTACAACGTACACCGGGTACTCCTCTCCAGCAATATGTTGATAATAGAGAATCTCAACATACCTAGCATGCTTGACGGTGAAATAGTGACAATCGTGGTAGCCCCTCTCCTCGTCAAAGGAGGTAGTGGCGCTCCTGCTCGCGTCTACGCACTACTGGACGGCGGCCGGCTCGGCAAATGGCTTAGGGGAGAGCAAGTATAACCCCTCTACACACCTAGCATGTGTCCAGCAGGGGCGACGACGGCCCGGATACTCCAGAGCTAGCGCTAGCATGAAGCGGTGGCAGCGGGGATGTCGCGCCAAGAAGCCAGGAGCGTCGAGGCGGGGAGACAGTTGGTCCTACGTGTCCCGCCTCTGATACGCTACATATCGCTCCCCGTAGCTGCTGCAGGGATATCCCACCTGCTCTCAGCCACTATCGGCTTCATTGAGGGAGACCACATATACTCCATAGAACTCATGCTCTGGGCAATTATATACCTAGCATCCTCGGTAGCCTGGATGACCATACTCCAGCCATCCCGCAGTCTATCTAAGGAGGAGACACTCATACTCGTCGGCTTCAGTTGGCTCACAACGCCGCTTCTATCAGCTATACCAGTCTCGTACGCTCTAGGGGTTCCCTTGATAGATGCATGGTTTGAGTCTGTTAGTGGCTTTACTACTACTGGTCTCAGCGTGTTTAATGGCGCGGTGGATCCTGACTACAACGTATACATACCCTCAGTAGAGGAGCTGCCGCTCAGTATCCTATGGTGGCGCGCCGTAACAGAGTGGCTTGGCGGCTTCGGCATTGTGGTGATGTTCTACGTGTTTGCCCGGCTAGGCGGGCTCCCAGCACACCTAGTAGGCTTCGCCGAAGGCCGATTCGAAAGACTAGAACCAAGCATAGCTAAGAGCATCCAGGCCCTCATGGCGCTCTATCTGTTCCTAACGATAACCGGCGCTATACTCCTCTACATAGCTGGTATGACGCCTGCTGATGCCGTCTACCACTCTATGACGGGTATAGCGACTGGAGGGTTTAGCACACATAGCGAGAGCGTAGGCTTCTATAATTCAGTGATAGTAGAAGCTGCGGCAATAATAGTAATGGCTCTTGGTGCGGCTAACTTCGCTGACCTCTACGCGCTAGTGAAAGGTATTCCTCGTAGGTTTAGCCGCGAAATAGAATCCTTCATTGCTGTCGCATTGCTCTCCATATTCGTGGGTACAGCGATACTCTACATCACCGGGTGGACATTGTATCACCCGCTACGCGAGGCGGCTTTCGACGTAGTTACAGCTCTCTCGGGCACGGGATTCGGTATAAGCGACCTCTCGAAGGCTCCTGAGGCTTGGAAAGCGTTCCTAGTACCCCTGATGCTCATAGGTGGTTCGGCGTTCTCGACAACCGGCGGCATAAAGCAGTACCGGTTAATGGTTCTTGCTAAGAACATTGTCTGGATGGTCACGGAGACCGTGTATGGCACGGGCCGTATAACAGTGAGAAGGGTTGGAGGCTACGCCATTACAGAGTCTGAGCTGAGACGCGTAATGACCATAGTAACTCTATTCACGTTGACGCACATGGGTGGTACACTTGCACTAATGCTGCTTATACCTGGCTGTAGTCTTGCAGACGCGGCCTTCGAGGCGGCGAGCGCTCTAGGTACTGTGGGCCTAAGCGTGGGTATAACGAGCGCAGCAGCTACATGGCAGGTAAAAGCGGTACTAATGGTGCTTATGACCTTAGGCCGGCTTGAGATAGCAGGCTTTCTCTATACACTAGCAGCAGCAGCTAAGATGACAAAACGAGTACGGATAGAGGAGCGCAGAAAACCAGGCATGCTGAGATTCAAGGAACGGAGAACGTACTTGGGTCCAAGCCTGCATGCTTAGGTCTCGCTCGTTGCGATCTCGTGTTGCTCGGCTATGCCATGTGGTGGTGAGACTATCGCTAGCAATGGCCTCTCGGCACCAGACTTCAGCGCCTCTAGCAGCTTCCTGGCATATATAGTAGCGCTGTACACCTTATAGCTACCCTTTACGAATACTGGCTCTATAACCCCAAGGGCCTCAAGGCACTGGAACGCAGCCAGCACAAGGTAGCGTGGCAGCCCGGTCTCAACTACAGCGTCGCCAGGGGATACTACGTCTTTGGACACTATCACCTCGAGTATAGCGCGTAGCCTCTCGCGGCTAGCATCCACGGCTACAACCCCGAGCTAAGATGTGTGGAGAAGCTCTGGGCTAGAACCGCGTAGGGCTAGTAACACCGAACACACGTACCACTCTAACCGTATAGTACATTATCCAGGCTCCTTACTTCGATCCGGGCTACGCCACCCGCAGGATAAAGGGATACTACGATACGTTCTCTACAACTCCACCCCGGAGGATCTCGGGGTAACGCCGCAGCTGCTATAGCTGAGCCGTCTCTGTACCCCGTGCATAGCCTCAGCCTCCCTGAGACCGCTATAGCTGCTACAGGTGCGGGGGTACGGCTCCTAGATACTAGTGCTAGCACAAGCCCGGCTCCACCGCCAGCCCTCTCGGCTATCTTTGCTGCGAGTCTCTCGGGCCCAGCGCCTTCGCGTATCAAGCGACTGGAATACGAGTACAGTACTGCATGGCTATCGCTTCTCGCAGGTGTTGGTGGATTACCAGTCAACACTGCTTGGCGGCCGAGTCTCCGGAGGCTACACGTCATAAACTTTGCCGGTGCCCCACTCGGCATAAACCCGGTGAAGAAGTTACAGATCCCGCCGCCTAGCACATAAACTCCTAGACTACCTCCTGCAAGCCATGCTGCAGCGTCAATAGCCTCACTTAGCTCGACAACCTCGCGGTATTGAAGACTCCAATAGCCGGAACGGCCTCTCTCACGATAGGCTAGCAATGTAAGGGACTCATTGGGGGCGTAGCGAAGAACATCTAGTAGGCCATCAACACTACCGCGGGACACTATGGCTGCGAGAAGCAATGCTCCGGCTAGCCTCCTTTCTCGTCGCTGTTACCCACGGTACCCGGCTCGCCCGTTTTCCGCGCTCTAGGCTTGAATTCAGTAGCTCCAGCAATAGCTAGTACTGTAAAGGCAGGCGTGGGACCACCTATCAACGGTGCAGCAAGCAACAGTAGAGCAGACGCGAAGTAGAGCTGGCTGGAGGGAGAACTATTCCGCTGATAAAGCGCATAGCCGTAGACTATTAACCCTATGGACCCGGTAATCCAGGCACTCATGAGTAGCATCATGGCCAGGTCAACTAACTGATTAGCGTCTATGAGGGCGCTCGCGAAGACTAATGCCCCGGCTACCACTGCTATGAACCCGGCAAGAGAAGCTGCCAGAGCTCCTACAGCACCTAAGCCCAGTCCAGCTCTTCGGAGCTGCATGCTGGCAGTCGCGAAACCCAGGCTGACGAGGAGTCCGCCGGTAATCCCGGCTGCTAGGCCAGCCACGGAGCCAGCGGGACTTTTGCCTAACAGAAGGCTAGCAGCTGCTAGTAGTAGAGCGCCAGCAGCTATTACCATAGGAGCCCTTGCGGAGAGTGTCAGCGTCACGGCCAAGCTCTCCGCATATACACGGGGCATAGGATCCTAGAATACAATACGCCCTACAATCCCGGTGTACACGTTACCCCCTCTTCTCTAGAAGTGCGTAGAAGAAGCCTATAGTGTCATGCCGGTGCGGCCATGCCCTCATAGTGCCAGGCAGCAGTGGCGACTCGTCGTAGGGGCCTCGAATCGGTACTAACCGGAACTCGGGATGACGTTCGAGAAACCACTTGATGTTTTCCTCGTTCTCCTCAGGCAGGAGGCTGCACGTGGTATAGAGGAGCCGGCCACCGGGCTTGACAAGCCTTGCAGCGGCCTCCAGCATCTCCCGCTGTAGCTTCACTATCTCGTCGAGCCCGTCCTCCCGTATCCTCCACCGCAGCTCCGGGTTCTTAGCTATAGTGCCAGTGCTGGTACACGGTGCATCCAGCATAACCCGGTCGGCTACTTCTTCCCCTAGTACACGAGGCGCCCTCCTAGCATCCATCTTGAATATCTTCACGATTGTTATCCCCATGCGGCGGAGTATCATTCTCATCCGCTCTATACGCTTCTCGTCAATATCAAACGCGTATATCCGGCCACGATTCTTCATAAGCTCGGCCATGTGGCTAGTCTTCCCGCCAGGCGCAGCGGCGAGATCAACCACAGTCATCCCGGGTTCTGGCGCCAATATGAGTGAGGCAGCCGCACTAGCCTCCTCCTGGATCACCATCTTGCCGCCCCGATAAAGCGGACTATTATCGAAGTCGTAGGGCCCCTGGAACTTCACTACTACCGGTACACGCTTACTGACCACAGGCTTCTTGCCCTCGCGCCGGAGAGCCTTGACAACCTCCTCTACGCTGGCCTTAAGCGTGTTAACCCTGACGCTTATCAAGGGCTTCTTGTTGAGAGCCTTGAACAGCTCTTCGGCCTCCTCGGGCCCTAGTAGCCTCCTCATACGCTGTATGAACCAGGCAGGGAGAAGATACCGCCACTCCAACGCTTCCTCGATGCTGCGGGGGCGCGGCCGATAGTCTAGCAACTTATCAAAGACTCTCCAGTAGTACATGCCCACATAAGGATGCGTTATTGCAGATAGATAGTCAGCGATACCCCATTTCAACGCGTTCAACGTAGCCTTGTCGGGCCTGTGGAACAACACAATATCAGCTGCGACGCGGAGGGCAGCACGCAGCCATGGGTCGAGTATGAGTGGCGACTCTACACCCGTCAGCTCTCGCGCAACACGATCGAGCAGCCCCATCCTCTTCATAGTATCGTAGAACACGGAGGTGAGGAGCCGGTCAAGCCCGGTACCGAGGATACCATGCCTCTTGAATACTACACGTTTAGCATGCTGGCTCGGCTTAAACTCTTCCGCAGCCTTCACAGTCTCAACTAGTATCCTAAGCCCCCGAGCCGGTATAGACAGCTTAGGCTTCCCAGCCCTCTCAGCCTCCACAACCTCCCAGACCTGTTGTGCAAGCTCATCAAGCCTCTGTTCGGCAGTCATGGCACGTCAACCTCGCCTCAACCTGGCAGCCACGGTCATCAGTCCCGACATGAGGCCCTATTTGGTGACACCTGTGCGGAGAGACCGCGGCTTACATACCCTAGGGCTCTATGCAGTGCTCCTAGTATACTCTACACTAGTCCTAGGCCCAAGTGTACCATCTTAATATTACCTCAAGTCTGTAACCAACAGGTTAGTATTAGCAGTAAATATTTAGTAATAGTATTAATTAATGATGTAGTGTAAGGTATGATAGTTTTGTACATAATACTAATCAACGTAAAAACTTTTATGTGTGGAACTAGGAGACCAAAAATTTACGGTTACCGTCATCTAGGCGGTAGAAGGCTTCCGGGTGCAGTTATATGGCGCATCTACTCGAGCATATGGATGCAGTAGTGCACGGCTTATCCGTGATGAGTAGCCAGGTGCTGGTGAATCAGTTACCACGTATGATAGAGGAGCTGCTAGGCGTGCGCGAGGGCTCCGTTATAGTGGCCAGGCTTTTGGAGATGGGCGCTCGGGAGGGTTTCCAGACGTTCATTAAGACACTCAATGTTGATCCATCGCAGTTCAGTCTAGAAGAGCTTCTGGGAATATTTGTAAGGCAGGAAGGACAACCACCCCGCCACCCATTTCAAGTATTTGGCAGCGTAGAATGCAGCAACGACAAGTGCATCCTAGAAACGAGGGAATGCTACTACCTCGACACGGTGAGGAAACACCCGGCAGCGAAAGCTGTATTCATAGGAGTAGTAGCAGGTGTTCTCGAAGCCGCGGGATATCATGTACGCTGGCTAGTAAATACAGCTGCAAAGAAGTACCTATGTGGCAACGGCAAACCCGACATAGTGATCTATGTGGACGAGGAGATAGAGCTGCCGGCATGTAGACTCGTAGTGGAGAAGTACTCGTGCAAGAAGAAGGCTTAGAGCGGCGATATGGGCTTCTCCACAGACTTCAGCAACCGGTAGACCTCGTCTGGGCTAGCGTCTATGCCTAGCCTCTGGGCCTCCTGCGCTATCACCCTAGCAGCGGCTCTCAGAGCCTCCTCGAGGCTGCCCCTTTCGACAGCATCGCGGAACTCTGGATCCTCGTCTATCCGGTAGTATATCGGCACACGGTCCTTAGCCCGGGGTATGAGCCGCTTAAGAACCGGCTTAACCCTCCACATAGCCTCGTAGAGGGTCTCGAGCCCCCGGTCACCCTCGAGACACTCTCTTATCTTGTCACGGGCGTGCCGCGCTGCCACCCCTGTACGGCCCTCAGTAGTGACGGCCACCCGGAGACCGCCACCGTAGAGCTCAAGTGTATAGGGCACAACGATCTCAGTTCTCTCCGCGTCAGTGGCATCGTTGACCCAGCGCCGGAGTTCGCGGGCCAGTCTCCACACGGCCTCGTTAACCCCAGGATTGTCAGTAGCTATGACAACTATGTCGGCCCACTCCACGTGGGGCCCGAGCGCCTCGGTGTCGCTCGCATCTAGCTCCACGAGCTCCAGGCTCTCGTCCTCCTCAGCCTGTCTCCGTAGCTCTTCGGAGAAGCTTAACCCAACAACCCGCACAGCGGCGCCAGCCTGCCGGAACCAGAGCGCCCTCCGCGTCCCGACACTGCCTCCGCCAACGACAAGGACGCGTCTACCACTCATCTCGAGCCATAGCGGGACACGCACAGCCACCAAGCCCCGAGATGCAGGGAGGAGCCAGCCCTTCTAAGAGCTATACCGTAACAGAACTGGACAGTTTGACGAGACAAGAGGAGAGGAGAGAGTAGGCGGATCCCGGCTTGGGGGCGCTGCGGGGCCTCGCGGACCCCACAGCCTCCCCCAACGCGGCCGGCTTAACTTCCGGGTTCGACACGAGTCCGGGTGTTGCCCGACCGCTATGGCCGGGTCCAGGTACCGGAGCTAGCAGCCTCAGGGCTATTTAACGGCTCTCCTGGCTCTATGTCTTCGTCTCCGGGTGATTGTTATGGCTGGTGGCGTGCTAGACGAGAGCGCTAGACGGCTCGCTGAGAAGTTCTGCAGGGAGGAGATAACGGTATACCATGTCTACAGCTGGCTCGCCGAGAAGGAAAAGGATCCCGTGCGGCGGGAGCATCTCCGGAGGCTCGCAGAGCAAGAGTTGAGGCACTATAAGTTCTGGAGCCGGCTATTGGGCAGCGGCTGCCGGCCCTACGGAGTGACTATGAAGAGGATAATGTTGCTCTACCGGCTCCTGGGCCCAGTGTTCACGCTCCGGCTCCTCGAGCGCGGCGAAGAGGTGACTATAGAGCAGTATCAGAGGTTCCTAAACAGGATTCACGATGAGCAGCTACGCCGAGAGCTTGAGCAGATAATACGCGAAGAAGAGGAGCATGAAGAAACGCTGCTTAGCGGTATCGAGGATACGCGTGTAAAGTACATGGGGTTCATAGCCCTGGGGCTCGCAGACGCTATCGTGGAGATAACTGGTGTCCATGCAGGCTTCCTCGGTGCTACATCGAGCACTATTCTCGCCGGTGTAGCAGGGCTAGTGGTGGGCTTCTCCGCGGCCCTCTCCATGGCTGGCGCAGCCTACCTACAGGCTAAGCATGGCCGCGAGACACGCCCAGTCGTAAGCGCGGGGGTAACCGGCGTATCATACATAATCTCTGTGATACTCCTTGCTCTGCCATACTTCCTCCTCCACACTATGTTCGAAGCGTTCACAGTATCACTAGTCATAGCCACGGTCATAATAGCGGGCTTCACCTACTTCAGCGTCGTCGTACAGAATAAGCCATTCCTAAAAGAATTCCTCGAGAGTACGGGGCTAATGCTGGGCACAGCGCTCGGCAGCTACGCCTTCGGGAAACTCCTTGGAAGCCTGCTAGGCGTAGAAGCAATCCTATAGCTCCAGGCCCTCCTTTTCTCCACTCCACCGTTTCTCCAGGCCAAGTAACCCGCAGAATCGTGTTGGATACAGGGGGACACCATCTAATCCGCCGTCAGAACTCTCGGCTCCCCGCTACATAACCCGCGAAGAGCCGGCCAAGCAGAGCCGATGGCCTCTCTCGCATTCATCCCCTAATCCCGGCTCAGCCGGAGCAATGGTTATCAACGAAGGCATCATAGTCGAGTACCTTGTGTGAACCTGCCCAGACTAGAACATGAATAGTGTAGCACCATACCCTATGAATATCCTGGTATTCCTGGTGGACGCTGGGCAGCTAGAGAGGAGGATGCGTGGGGCTAGTACTATGAGCAGGGAGAAGCATGGCAGTATAGACGAGAGGGAGCTGGGGAAAACAGTACAGTTGCTCTACGAGGCCTTCCAGTCAATAGAAGCTGTTGGTGGTAGCCTCTCGCCCTACGTCCCGACGCAAGACTACATAGTGGAGCCCATACTACAGCTCCTAGACGCTATGGCTCATGGTCGTCGTAGTGCGAGAGGAGAAGGCCAGCAGCCAGTCTACTACGAGCCCGGTTGTGGAGCCGGCAGAGTAGCCGAGAGAGCGGCGAAGAGGGGCTTCTACACACTCTGTCTCGAGCTAGACGAGTACCTAGCCAAAGCTGCAGCAGAGAAGCTCGCCAACAGCCCCAACGCGGACGTGGTAATAGGCGACCTCTCCGTTTTCCGACCCCGCCGGGTAGACGCGGTCTACGCCTACCTGCTACCCCGGGCTGTACAGCGCGTCCTAGACGTCCTCGCAGGGCAGGGGGCTCCACTCCTGAGCCTAGACTATCCTGCCGAGGACGACAGTGGCGTGCTAGCAGCAGCGCGGCTAGAGATAGAAGCACGGAGCATCTACGCTTACAAGCTCTAAGGCTATAGCTACAGCTCTCTATTCACTGACTTGTAACGCTCCCGGAGAACAGCGAGCAAGCGCTCACGGTTAGGCTCTAGATCTAGCCTCGTGAACACCATGTCCCTGCCATAGCCGATCACACGGCCGCCCAGCTTGTCCACCATAATTCTCCTCATTGCTATGTTTCCGGGGTCGAAGTAGGCTTCAAGGGCATGGTACCCCTTCTCTAGCAGACAAAGCGCTAACAGCGCGGTTAGCGTTGTGCCGAGCCCCTTGCCCTGGAGGTCGTCTCGGACGACTATGCCAAGCTCGGCTATACCACGTATACCGGTATCATACGCTTCAGCGCTGGCCACAGCCTCTCCGTCCCGGAGCCCTATTATTATTATCCTAGCATTGGATAGTATGTCGTTGACCACTGGCTCCCAGTACTTGATAGGCCTCAGAAACCTTAACAACACGGTATCGAGACTAAGCTTCTGAAAGAGACCAAGCAGCAGATCACGTGCATCCTCGCCGGGAGATGATATCCCGACAGTGCTTCCGTCCTTGAGGGTAGCGTTACCTGGCACGAAGCTGCACACGAGCCTCTCTTGCCCATTCAAGGGGCTCCTTCTCCTCCAGACACCGTATAGCATATCAAGCCAAGCCCTAATTTAAAGCCAAGCCATCGTTGTATCATCTGAGAGAAACTCCTAGACCATAAAGACACGATGAGTAGGATGAATCGGAAACGATGCTAGAGATTCAAGATAATTTTGGGATGGAGGGTTTAACTGTAATATTTGTAGTTTGATGATAAAGACGTGAGCCAAAACTTGATAAATGGCGTGGGCTGAGCTATGTCTCTTGTTTCGCATCGATGTATTGCAAGAATTGGGCTTAGTGATCTATTCTCGGTCTTTTCCTAGACAATATTGCTATAGCTATTACTATAGGTATAGCCACCATGGTGGTCAACGTAATGTAGTTTATTTGGTTGCCTGAACTCTCTATGATGTTGCTATCTAGAACTGTCAACTGGATTTTCATCTCGACCCCATGTGATCCATGGAGGTCTCGACCTTCTTTAGGAACCCGGTAGCAGCGTCGTAGACGGCCATGCTGGATGTGGTCTCGCTCTCTAGCATGATGCGTATCTCGTTGTCCAGCCTCTCTACTCTTGCACCTTTTCGCTCAAGGCTGTTGGCCATCTCGTTAAGCTTGCTTAGTGGACAGTAGAGCGGAACCTCGTTGGCGCCACCGTCACCCGGTATGAAGCAGTCATCATACCTAGCCGTATACTCCAATACCTGCTCGCCCTTCATGCTCTCTACTAGGCTAGCTAGTTGTTGGCGCGCTTCTTCGGGTTTTACCTTGATGCTTGTTATCTTGCTTGCTATTCTTACTCGGAAACTCTCATCACCGGTCTCTATGATTTCCAGTCTTACCTTGCCAGAGGCATCGAGATACACCTTCTGGCCGTTGTGGTACGCGCTAAGCCCGAGATCTAGCTGGTACTCGATGTACCTTCCTTGCTGGGCCCAGCCTGGTGTTGCATGAGAAACCGTTGTTGCTAAGAGTAGGAGCAACAACACTGAAAGAAGGACATGTGCCAGTCTATCTATATCATGCAAGATTTGATCAGACACACCACTATGCCATGTAAGTAGGTAGCAGCTAGTACAGGTAGTCTAGACACCAGCACACTGGTATATAGCTGCTATGGAGTCCTAGCTGTTCGGAAAAAGCGGGGCATGTACGTATAATGGCAACCCGGTGGCCCGACTCCTAGCTATGAGTGGCACGAGCCTTGCACCTAGCTCGCTTAGCCATGCCTCGAGACGCTCTGTCGACACAACGACGTCAGCTACAGCAGCTTCGCAGCCGCTGCCTCGGCAGAATAGCCTCCCGTCCATGCATGGCTCTACCCCGGTTGCCTCTACAGTATAGGTTGCTAGCGGGTGGATAGGTGGAGGTACGAGTGGGGGTAGGAGGAGCAACATACGTATCCAATTGGCCTGGTGTTGCGTCGACGTACCCTCAACTGTGTGAGCCTCTACGGGGAACACTGCTTCCCCGTGTATAGCCTCTAGTGTCTCGCGTCGGGCGCCTAAGAGGTGCTCAAGTCTATAGGCTATGGTTGCTAGCGTGTCTGAGTCGTGGTAGTACAGCTCGGCCATTACTGTGCCTTTTCTGCACTTCGATAGCAGTACCAGGCCGCCGGCTTCGGCGAGGCAGGCGTCTCGGAGCTGGATTCTCCCTGCGAAGATCCCTCCAGCCATGAGCCCGTGGAGTCGCCCACCGTAGGCCAGGTCGCCGCCTGCAGCATAGGGGACACGTGTCGGTACAGCTGTGGTTGCTGCGACTAGCTGCTCCTCAGCCATACCCGGTGGCCCGTATGGTAGTGTATGTTGGCCAGGGACACCTATATCTAGGGGTCGTGGTGTAACGACGTAGTGCAGCAGCATCTAAGGCCCATTAGCCTCACCGTTATGATTACAACTCCATTAGTCGTCGAGGGATACAGACTCTAGAGCCTTACAACCGGATAGCGATATACGGGGCGTGGCATACAACCATGCATCTTCGGGATAGCCGACGCGTTACGGCACTAACACTACTTGTACTGGTGCTGCTATCAGTCCTCATCCCCGCTCTACCGGCCCATGCACAATCATCAACAGACCTAGCCGATCAACTCCGTAGACTGCTCGAGCAGCTCTACAACAACACGATCAACTATAGTGAGGCAGTCCAGCTCTACCAGGATATAGCCTCATGCTCGCAGCCTCCGCTCTCGGACAAAGCTGCTAGGACAGCAAAGGTTCTAGAGGAGGCGGCCCAGGGTCGAGTCACGACCCAGCTAGTCAAGGAGACATTGTTAGACTACGTGTACTCGGCGGGAGAGAACATAGACGCCTTCGCGGGCTGTAGCTCCAGTCTAGTTTACCGGAGCATCCTGCTAGCATTCTCTGTCCCAACACCTGCTGGGCTCCTCCCCGCCTCCCTGCCCACAGACACCATGAGCCAGACTGCGATGCAGCTAGCCTACGAGATAGTGTACAGACTCACCGGGAGCAGCGAGCTAGCGACAAGGGCAGCAAGTATAGCCCGTGCGGACCCCTACGCTGGCCTACTCCTGGTCGGGCTCGCTGGCCGCCCAGACCAGGACTTCTGGACAACCATAGCCACGAATACCACTAGCCGCAGCGGCCTCTGCCTCGTATACTCGCTTGCCTCGACAGACGTCATACCCTCAGACACAGCGGTTGCAGCCCTCGCTGCCGTGGCAGGGGCGGCCTACGCCTATGGCCCCGGAGAAGTATTGTCGAAAGCAGCCCATATGCTCGAGACGGGCGACCTCATATGCTATGCAGCCACCGTGAACTTGTTAGACGCAGCGTACCGCGGCTACGTTGACAGACTCCTCCCCCTCTACACGCTCCCCGAGGGCCTAGAGCCACCCGAGGCCCCAGTAGTAGGGGGCCTCGACGCAGCCCGACTAGCCGGCGCACTTGCTGCAAGGGAAGGGCATGAGCCTAGCATCCTACTCGCAGCCCTGGCCAGGATACAGGGCAGGCTTGTGGCTAGCCCCTCCGGGCTAGCAGCGGTCATGCGGGCCCATAATGCCTCTATTCCGTCGTTGCCCAGCGGGAGTAGCTACTGTACAGTTTTCGAGGCTGCTGTGAGGAGCATCCTCGACCCCGACGTAACAGAGACCCAAGCAGCGTGGAGCGTCGCTGCTGCGGCGGCGAGCCTCTGCTACGCCGATACCGGGTCCCCCGAGCCGCTGATAGCCCTACTCCTCTTCCAGCCCTTTACGGCCCCCGACCCGTGGCTGTTAGCCGAGGGCATCAAGCGCCAGGCTAGCCAGAACGGTGACCAGGCCTTCGCCGGCTATGCCTCGAAGGTATCCCAGCTCGCGTGGGAGGGGAGGCTGGAGGAAGCAGCAAGTGTAGAGCCCGAGGGGCCTCCTGAGACCCGTCTAGCATACATACTGTTCTCGGCTGCTGTAGCAGGGCTACAGGAAGGATTCAATCCCCTTGTGGTCAACGTGGACAATTCTACTGCTTTAGCCTTGCTCGAGGCGGCTGGTTTCGAGTCGCCCCGGGACGCAGTCCTAGTAGTGCTGGACCCGGCCCGAGTGATGGAAGAGATTGTGAAGAGTAATACTACGTCACTGGAGCAGTTAGGAGCCCTCGCCCGAGCGGCCTCGATACGGCCCCTCCACGGGGGCTACGTTCTCGACTATGCCGACGTACGCGTGGTGTCCTGGACTATAGTCCACATGTACTCCTGGCTCCGCGATGGCTACGAGTTACCGCCTCCAGGCCAGCCTCCCGGCGGGGATACGCTACTATCCTGGGCTCTGGGCTACCTGACTACCATGCAGCCGCCGGCCAAGCCGGCTGGGGACGCCGGAGAGGGTCAGCATGTGGCCATAACGAACACAACAACTGTGGAGGGAGAGCCTAGCACGACTAGCAATACTACAGCAAATAGTGAGGCTAGCGCGCCCGTTAACGCCACGGATATAGGGGTGGCATCGCCCGAGATAGAGCAGCTCGCCCGACAGCTAGAAAGCCTAGCTGACATGCTCCGCACGGTGCCTGGTAACGATACAGCTAGGCAGGCTCAGGCTGAAGCAATAGCGGAGCTGCTAGACCAGATAGCCCAGAGCATACGCGAAGGAGACTACGCCTCCGCGGTAGCCGCTAGCCAGCAGCTACAACAGATGCTAGAGGAGACAACAGGTAGTGATGTACTGCAGCTACTCCAGCTAGCCCAGCTTCTCCGAAACGATACAAGCTCCTGGGATGTAGCCCAAATTCTGGCCAAGGCGGCTAGCCTCAGGCTAGAGAACAGCACAGTGTCGATAGACCTAGGGGAGATGAGCCAGCTAACCGACCTCCTCGCCACGACTGGGCAGCAGAGTCTTCTAAACGAGCTAGAGAGAGCTGTAACAAGTGGAGAGGCCGAGAAAGTCGCAGACATAATAGAGACGATAGCTAGTAGAGGCGGCGAAGAACAGCTCCGTGAGGCCATCAGGATTCTCGCCGAGGAGAGCGGTGCCGGCGAAGAAGTGGCAAGGATCTTAGAGATAAGAGGGCTTGGAGACTTGGCAGCCCAGCTCTACCAGGTCCTTGGAGGCCAGACGCCCCAAGCGGTAGCAGGTACAGCCCAGGAGGCCGTAGAGCTGCCAGTCTCCGGCAGCTATACTGCTGGCTCACAGGCATCGAATGCTACGGTGTACCAGTCTCCAAGCCTCCCCAAGCTCCCGCCAGCGCCTAGTCTCCCTAGCAACCTCCCAGGCTTAGCTGGGCTCGGCTTCCTAGCAGCACCACTACTCCTTGCAGGTCTAGCACTACTAGCGGCTACCCGGTACCGGGAGATAATGGCTCTCGTTGCCCGCGTAAGGCTCGCAAGGCTAGAACGCCGTCTAGCATCCTCAGTGGCTGGAGACGCTAGGCCCCGGGAGGCACGAAGAGTAATAGTGGAGGCGTTTAGCCAGATCCTCCGCCTCTATGAGGCCGTCTATGCGCCCCGAGCGGTTAGCGAGACGCACCGCGAGTATGCTGGGAAGCTGCCCGTGGAGGAGAAGACGCGTTACATCCCGGCGGCGATGGTCTACGAGAAGGCAAAGTTCAGTAACGAGCCGGTTAGCGGTCGCGACGTGGAGACTCTGCAGAGGATTCTATCCGAGATAAGACGCGTCATAGGAGCGCTGGATAATGCGAAGAGTGGTATGAAGAGGAAGCTGCTAGGTGGCAGGAAGTGATAGGTCTCAAAGGGTTTCTAGCAGGATTGTCACTAGTAGCTCTCGTAGCCGCTATACTATCCGCTCCAAAGGTGGTCAAGCTAGGCTCTATGCCCGAGTTGCGAGCCGGCTCGCCGGGCGATGCAGGACCCCAAGGACACTCGCTACTAGCTAGACTCCTTGAGGACAGAGGCTACCAAGTCTCCTATGATGTCGAGCCGCCGCTAGACTGGCAAGGCTCTGTGGTCTACTTCATAGCAGGGCCTACAGATTGTAATGCTGAGGTAGTCAAGGAGGTAGCAGAGAATGCCAAAGCACTTGCAGCAATAGGACTGCGCGTAGGTATAATAGTGGCTGACGAGGGCGCGTGTGCCCAACATCTACTAGGCATGCTAGGTGCACCTACCATAGGGCTTTCACCTGGGCCACAGAATGAGCCATGGCTAGCACTGTACCAGGATCAAGGCGTGATATTCGCAATGTATACTGCATCCATAATCACGTATATCGCATCGACACCTAATGGTGGAGAATGGCAACAGACAGCTGTGACGCTGTATCCTCGTGGATTCCCGGCAATACTTGAATGGAATAGTAGCTTAAGAGTAGTCTATATACCGGATAGCCACGTTTTCAATAACATGGTACTAGGGGCGGCTAATGAGACGGGGCTGGGTAACGCGGAGCTAGCAGTAACGCTTGTCGAGAAGCTAGGCGGCAACAATGCTATCGTTCTTATGCCTTTAGGTTTCTATCAACTCGTAAACCCTAGCATCCCCCTCTTAGCCTACATACACCCTGGCATGCTTATTCTCCGGGCTGTAGAGAGGTTATCCGGCTTCGAGGCTATGGTAATCGAGTCAATGATGATGAATCCGCTTGCAGCAACAGTGCTGGTTATAGGAGTAATGTCTGTGCTCTACATGGCTTTTGCACAGATGACAGGTAAAGACTGGGTTGAGGAAAGGCCTCCACAGCAGCCCGAACCGTCCCGGGTACTCGGTGCCTCCCCCGTGCTTGAGAAGCTACAGAAAGGCGTAAAGCTTACACGGGAGGAGGCTCGTCAAGCGCTTGCAACTCTCTACGAAGTGGTTGACGAGGCTCTACGGCTACGGCTCGGTGCTGGGTTGAGAGAGGTGCTTGAGAACCCTGGGCTCCTCGAGAGCGTAACACGTGGAGCCGGGATAGACTATGAACGGGTTCTCGAGGGGCTCAAGGAGCTGTACCGGCTCTACGATGTTAAGATTAGAGCTAGACGGCTCTTTCCGCTCGTATTTTCCTGGAGGCGTAGGCTATACTACGTGCTTGAGCGTGTAGAGCCTCTACTCGAAACTATGGGCGTAGGGCTAGCGGAGGTAAGGAGTATTGAGTACAGCTTCACCCGTTAGTACAATAGCTAGGCTAGCCGAGAGGGTTACCAGCGAGGTATCAAAAGTAGTCTATGGGTTAGAGGAGGAGCTACGCATAATTCTCGCAGCTCTGCTGGCTGGAGGACATGTGCTCCTGGAGGGTGTCCCAGGTGTCGCGAAAACAACACTAGCCAAGGCGCTCGCTTCCAGCATGAAGCTGGAGTTCAAAAGGATACAGTTCACTCCTGATCTCCTTCCTAGCGACATAATCGGCACGATGGTCTATGACCAGAGGAGTGGCGAGTTTCGGCTCCGCCGCGGCCCCGTGTTCACCAATATACTCCTTGCAGACGAGATCAACCGCGCCTCGCCTAGAACCCAGAGTGCATTGCTGGAAGCGATGCAGGAGCGGCAGGTAACCATAGAAGGGCAGACCCTCAGTCTCCCCGAGCCGTTCCTCGTCATAGCCACCCAGAACCCGATAGAGCTTGAGGGCACATTTCCTCTACCCGAGGCGCAGATAGACAGGTTCCTCGTCAAAGTAGTCATCCCGATGCCTGGCAGAGAAGTCCTGCGAAGGATACTCCGCGGCCTCGAGACTATCGAGAGCTGGCCGGTCGAGCCAGTAGCAAGCAGGGAAGACGTAGTAGAAGCCCGAAAGGCCATATGGAGCGTAGAGGTCAGTGATCCGGTCCTAGACTACATCATAGACCTAGTAGAGGAGACCCATCGCCATCCCGACGTGAGACTCGGCGCAGGCCCTCGAGCAGCCATTGCACTACAGCAGGTGGCGCGTGCCCTTGCAGCCATGGAGGGCCGGAGCTACGTTATACCCGATGATGTGAAGACTGCAGCGCGTTACGTGCTAGTACACAGGATTATACTCAAGCCCGAAGCCGAGGCCGAGGGACGCCGTCCTGAAGATGTATTGGACACAATACTATCCAAGGTGCCGGTTCCCGTTCCCTAGTCAAGCCTGCATAGATACCTTATAGGTTCTATAATCTGGGGGCGGCAAGGGTATTGATCGACTCGGGTATATTTGAGCGAATTAGCGAGTTTATAGCACCGCTTACTCCTCGTGGTCACGCTGTTCTCTTCCTCTCTGCGAGCCTGCTAGCAGCCGGGCTACTTGCAGGCTCCGATGCCGCCCCCAAGCTCTTGGCGGCAGGTGTAGCCCTCTTCCTCCTCATCGTCGTTGAGCACGAGATCTTCCTAGCCAGAGCTGCAGCTCTCTCGAGAGTGAAAGTCCGTTGGGCCATAGAACACCCGCTAGTAGAAGGCCGACGTGCAACTGTGAAGATAATCCTAGAGAACCCCGGGCTTATCCCCATAGAGCACCTAGAGGTCTACGATACGCCTCCTCGGCTCTTCCGCTGGGACGAGTCCAGTCCTCCAAGAGCTGTCGTCGTTCTCCCCGCCCTCGGCGCAACTGAGGTAAGTTATAGCGTCATACCAGTCGTGGGTAAGCATGAATGGGTTGGCCCTCTCCGCTTGATTGTGGAAGACTTGTTTGGCTTCTTTCGCGCCGAGAGGCTAATTGAGACTGGGCTTCCCATTGTGAATGTCCAACCTCGTACTCTGGATGTACCTGGCCGCCGTTCCGCACTACCCACGGTTCTTCAACCCGGAGGCGTAACTCGGCTCCGACGCCGTGGCATAGGCACAGAGTTTATGGAGCTGCGGGAGTACAGCCCTGACGACGACATAAGGCTTGTGGATTGGAAAGCATCAGCCCGGACCGGCAAGCTCATGGTGAAGGTGTTTGAGCAAGAGTCAGTACTCCGCGTAGCAATAGTACTTGACGCTCTCCCCACGATGTTCCGTGGCGTGTTGGGTGAGACTAAGATAGAATATGCGGCTCGGTTAGTAGCATCGCTATCAGAGTACCTGGCGAGACGTGGTGACACTTTCCGTATTTACCTTGTGGATCCTCAAGGAACTGTCTATGCGTCTCCCTGGCTTCACGGCCGTGCCAGTGGCTCTGCTGCGCGCAGATTCGTAGCAGAGAAGCTCGCCTGGCCCCAAGCCGATGAAGCTACACAGCCGCCCCAGGCCCGTGCTGAGGCCATAGCCTCTGTTCTCTTAAGGACGCTGCCACGGGGCAAAACGATAGTCTTCCTGATAAGCGACTTCGGTGAAGAGGAGGAGACAGCAGTCATCTACGCCTCCGCACTTGCCCGCCTCCAAGCACTGCGCCACGAGGTCTACGCAGTCTCGCCCCTCACAACCCTGTTCGAAGCCAGCGCCCTTCGAGGCACAGCGGCAGCTGTATACAGACTGCTAGCCTACGAGAAGATAAAGACGTATACGGGTATATTCCGCGAGCTGCGCCGCCACGGTGTACACGTAGCAGCTGCAGGGCCCAGTGACTTGCTCACAATCTTGCTAGAGAGGCTCGAGAGGATGAGGGGTGTGACTGCTTGAGAATCTCCACAGTGCTGGTACTGTACAACATCACGCGGATACTATCAGCGGCGGCTGCGTCAGCAGCTGCCTACCTAGCGTACATACGTATAGCAGGCTACCTAGGCAATTACCTCTACAGCGTGACGGGTGCACATCCCGCCATAGCAGCTGTGACGGGCTCGATACACGTGATAGCAGTACTGGCCACAGCTGCGCTCGTGATGATGGGCCAAGCCTACATTGCTTACATACTGCTCGGTCTTGGCGCAGGTATAGCAGCTCTAATAGGGCTAGATCCCTGGAGCATACTAGTCCTAGTTGTAGCCTCCACCATGCTCTACACCGCGTCGCTACGCTACGAGACAGAAGCCTATGGCGCGGCTAGGCGGAGGGTATTTTGCAGCGGTGGCTGCACCGTAGCAACCATAGCAGTGGTTATAGCCAGCTACGCGGTACTCGCAGCAGCCGTCTACTACGGCTCGCTGCTAGTCGCGCAGCTCTACCGGTTCCTCCTCGAACCCCCCGAGGCACTGCCGGAACAGCTAGCCAAGGTCTGGGAGGCCGCCGGGCAAATGCTCTCGGTAAGGCTCGCAATACTGGCAGTTACGGCATACGTGTTCTACTATGCTGCCTCCCGGATAGCGGGTCCACTAGTCTACGCACTCGCTGCTAGCCCCGAAGAGCTAGCCCGTAGGGCCAGAGAACTGCTAGAGAGGGAGGCCACAGAGGTTAGAGAGATGAATAAGTGGTATCATCGCATGCTCCGCTCAAGCCTAGCACTAATCGGCACCATACCAGCAGCCATCGCCGGCTACGTAGTCGTAGAGACTGTCTCGTCTCTGGCTGGCGGAACCCTGATACCAGGAGCCCCATGGTGGGCTGACTTCCTAGCACGGCTTGTACTAGTTTCGGCTGCTTCAATGCTTGGATACCGGGTTGCTCGCCGCTTGATAGAATCGATGGCCTTCGCTAGGATAAATTGGAGACAATTAGCAATAGCTTCTGTGACGGCCTTAGTCCTCTGGATGATAGTATACCCTGTATTAGTTCTAGCTCTCCGAGGAGTCCCTATAACCGACGCTGCTCGTGTATCGATCGGTAATGCAGTTAATATATTGAGGGGGCAAGAGCCGTTGATACCAGATAGCAGCGAGCTGGTAAGCCTTACAACAAGGCTGGAAGAGATGCTTAGCCGGGGCTACCAGCAAGCCGAGTACATACTAAGGTTCATCGTAACCCTACTCTGGGGGTGAAGGGAGTAGGCCATGCCTCGTGGAGGATTCTCGGCCGCTCTAGAACTCCTACGCTCGCTAGTCTCGCTGGTAGCGGGTACTGCGATGGCATACCTGGGCTACCGATTCTTCCTTTACAGTATAGGCTACCTGGCAGCAGAGCCACCCAAGGTTACTGCCGGGCTTATGGCGGGGTTAGCAGGGTTTACTTTCACGGCGGCAGCTGTTACATTACTACGTGACTGGATAATAGTGGAACGTATAAAGCAGGGCGGGAAGCTGTCTAGCAGCTAGTCATCATCTACTGCTGGATGGTCTATGGTAGTGTTCGAGGCGTTGTAGACACTATACATGTCTTCTATGCTTTCAAGAACCTTCTCTGCTAGCTCATCTATGCTGTGCCGGAGTTCTGGAAGCGTTTCTAGGAGGTTATGGACATCTATATGCATACGTGCTAATGATATAAAGCCTTTAGCCATAATGCGCGGCCACCAAGGCTCGTCAACCGGCTCTAGACTACAGTTGAAGCTCCTATGCCTATGTCGAGGAGGGTCGATTATCTCTACTATGAGTGGAAGCCTGACTTCGACACCTCTGCTCGAATTATACACAAGCTGTAGTTCTAGTACGGCAGTGGCTCCTACAGGTATTGACGCTGCTAAGTGTACTCTTAGATCGCTATAGCCAGGCATCTGTTGTATGGGCAGAAAACTAGTGCTGCCGTCGATTACAGAGCCTAGTGTGATGTTTATCGGCGTCGAAGCATACGCGGTAGCGTTGGTTAGGTAGAGCGTTACGTTAACGGCATAAGCTGTTGATAAACTCGTTAATACCAGTCTAGCAGTATAAGGAACGCCAACTAGGTTCTCGCCAGCTACTATAGTCCCGGCGAACGAGGGGAAGGCGGGCTTAGCCTCTAGAAAGGCACTATCTATCCAGAACTCAAAGTAGGAGTCGCCACCGCCACGTCCTACACCAAAGTGATAGACATCGAACAATACTACGAAGTAGTATTCAACGCCGGGCTCGATACCGGTGGGGTCGAGTGTATACCTAAACACAAGAGTAGTACCGTTCCAGGTAGCAGCATCTATTATGCCTGTATCATTAGACGCTATGAAGATACCATTCACGGGATCATATATGCCTACAGCCAATATGTATAGATCAGTGTAAAAGAGAGCTGACCCAAGCTGATACACATCAACTCTCCACGTGACGTTGCCTACTATCGAGCCAGGTTTGCTGGGAAAGACTATTGGCTGTATGAGCGCGAAGGCGTCAGATGAGTATGCACCGGGCATTGTGCCATTGACTACTATGAACCCGTTACCAGCTACAGTAGCCCAGAACGCATTATTTAGATACATCCCCGGGCTGAAGTACCAGTAGTCTGGCCCGGTATCGAACCCAGGGTTTCTCGTAAGCAGAATATAGTCATCTACTGCCTTGACGGTGATGAATGCCGAACTCTGGTTTAGCCCGAGAGTGACATTCACGCTAGGAGTAGACGGGTCCTCTAGGGCTAGGTAGGGCCCCCCATAGGATGCTTCAAGACTACCAGGCATGAATGTGAATACAGCTGCTTTTGCAGCAAGCTGAGTAGCGGCTAGCACTATAGCAGCGGCTACGACGTATAGTATAGGCCTTGTTGGAGTTAGATTTCTAGGCATTGTCTCCATCCCGTTGCAATGGACATGGCCCTGCCTATGTTGGGCTTCCCCAGGCGTTAGCACAGCTGAGAGCAGTCATGGTTATAGAGGAAGGCTTTACACCGTGCTCGTAGAAGCCCTAGGTACATGGTTATGCTAATAAGGCTTGCTATGCTTGTAAGGCCTCAATACTGCCCACGAAATAAGGATAGAACCTGGAAAGGCAGAAGGAGGGTTAAACCTAGCCTCCTCGCGCAGAACAATGTTATACCCAGCGCTTCTTACGACGATACCACTTAGCCCGCCGGTAGCTGCCTGCTTCCGCGCCACGCATGCCGAGGTAGAACTCTTTCACGTCCTTATCCTCGCGTAGCTTCTCAGCTGGCCCCTCTAGCACTATCTTCCCGTTTTCGATTATGTAGCCGTGGTCGGCAATCTCGAGGGCCTTCCGCGCATTCTGCTCTGCTAGGAGTATCGTCATACCTTCCTCCTCGTGGAGCCTCCTTATAGAGTCGTAGACCTCCGAGACTATCTTGGGTGCAAGGCCTAGGCTAGGCTCGTCGAGCAGGAGGAGCCTCGGCCGGGCGAGCAGCGCGAGCCCTATAGCGAGCATCTGTTGCTCTCCACCGCTGAGGTAACCCACCCGTGTGTTCCGGCGGGCCCTGAGCTTGGGGAAGTACTTGTAAACCAGGTCTGGGTCAGGGTTCTTGCCCCTCCATGCATAGGCTACTGCCTCGATGTTCTCCTCCACGGTGAGCTCCTTGAAGACGCGGCGACCCTCAACCACATAGACTATGCCCCGCCGGGACACGTCCTCGGGGTCACTGTTCTCGATGCGCTCACCCATGTAGCTGATATAGCCCTTAGTAACCCGGCCACGGTCAAGCTTGATGAGGCCGGAGACAGCCTTGAGTAGTGTGGTCTTCCCTGCCCCGTTAGGCCCGAGGACTGCTACGACGCTCTTCTCGGGCACCTGGATGCTAATGCCCTTCAGCACCAGTATATAGGGGTGGTATACTACCTCTATGTTGTTGACCTCGAGCATAGCTGGCACAGCTGCCGCCCTCCACCATGGAGTGGAGCTACAGGATACACGGTCTAACGGTTGTGGGCCATATGGCCCCATGTGTGAAAAACAGCATTGTTCATTATGTGAGCCGGGTTAGGGTTCTATGGCTAGCCCTGGGTCGCAGCTACGCAGTCGAACCCCTCAGGCGATACTGGGCCTTCGAAGTGGAACTTGCCATCCTCGCCATAGACCACTATGTAGACGCTTGTGAAGGGCAGGTGCTTGCCTGGACAGAACCTCATTGGTGGCGTTATGTCGCCTAGCTGTATCGGGTCGCCCTGGCAGCTGCTCTCAAGGGCCTCCTTTAGCGCCTCACCCTTCTTCTCCATGAGTTCTGTTGAAGTTGTCCTCTCTATGGCCTTTACTAGCAGCCAGACATTCATGAAGCCCTGCATGAACCGCAGGTTTACCTTGTCTTCACTTATCCCCATCATCTTAGCGGCTTCGTAGACCTCCTTGTAGCCAGGCTTGTCCTTAGCGTATTCTGGCCATATCCATGGGGATACACCAGCTACTTTGCCTTCGACACCGCTTCCCGCCATCTGTGGGAACCGCTCGTCGAAGCCCCAGACATTGGATACCTGAACTGCTTCTAGTCCGTACTTGACTAGAGCCTTCGCGGCTAGACTACAGCTGTGTATGGTATTTCCACACCATAGGAAGTCGGGTTTGCTCCCCATAGCTTGCTGTATAGCCCTCTCGGCGTCGGCGCCGGTAGCTTTTAGCGGAAGATCCACGTCAGCCACTATCTCAACACCGGCCTCGGGAGCATAGGCCTTTATGGCTGGTATCGGGCTCTTGCTGTAGGCCACCTTGTGGTCGTATAGCAGGGCTAGTCTAGCATCCTGCTTCTTCTCTGCCATCCACTTTACAGCGGCGCATGCCTGGGTGCTGTAGTCTGGTGCTGGGAAGAAGTTGAAGGGCTTACCTACCAGCTTGGCAGAGTAGCTTGCCGATATGTATAGCACCTTGTCCTTGGCTACTTGGTCTGCGAGCTTCTCTGTGTCCGCGGTGCCCCAGCCCACTATGGCTACTACGCCATAGCGGTCACGGAACTCACGGTAGAACTCCACGGCCTTGCTCGGGTTGTAGGCGTAGTCGCGTTTCACGTACTCGAAGCGCACACGTACGCCATCCTTAGTGTAGACACCCTTCTCGTTGAAGTACTTGAAGGCAGCCTCGGCGCCACGGGCGTAGTCACGGCCCACATCGCTTGTAGGGCCGCTCTCGTCTACCAGTAGGCCCACTTTCAGCACTATCTCCCTCCTGCCCGCCGCCCCCGTCTCAGTGGCGGTCTCAGCCGGCGTAGCCGGCGTAGAGGGAGCTGGGCTAGTTGTCCCGGGCGGTGTCTCTGCCGGCTTCGTCTTCTCACCACCCATTACGAGGGCTGCAGCTGCTACGAGTGCGATTACTACGATTACTCCGGCTATTAGGGCTGCACGGGAAGCCATACTTATCCCACCTCCGCTACACACCCGAACCATAATAGCTCTAGACTTAAGCTTTTCTGAAACAACAAATTATGTAGCACTAAAAACGCACGTTTTAAACTAGTAACTGAAGGGCCACAGCCTTAGATACTCCTTGATTCTCCTCAGAACCCCTATCAGGCCGTCCGGCTCCTTAACGACGAAGAAGGCTATTACGCCGCCCAGCACCAGGTACTTCACAGCAGCACTAGCAGCAAACACGCTAGCTAGTAAGCTCCAGCCAGTACGTATCGTCAAGGCGCCTAGTAGACTGCCCCAGATTATCCTGCCAGGACCGCCGACAAGCACCATAGCCAGGTAATCTATAGAGGTCTCCATGGTGAAGCTGTCCCAGCCCACGCTAGGGCTAGCTAAAGCGTAGAGTGCACCGGCAAGCCCAGCGTAGAAACTACCTATGGCGAATGCTA
Organism: Pyrodictium delaneyi; assembly: GCF_001412615.1. NCBI lineage: Archaea > Thermoproteati > Thermoproteota > Thermoprotei > Desulfurococcales > Pyrodictiaceae > Pyrodictium > Pyrodictium delaneyi. The sequence goes on from NZ_CP013011.1 coordinate 189,230, forward strand.
ATGCCTTAGTGCGCGTGACGTCAATACCTATTATCTCTGCTGAGATATCGTTATCCCTCACAGCCTTCATGGCGCGGCCTAGGCTGCTCCGGCCGATGTTAGCTGCGGCTATGACTGCTAGTATAGTGATGGCGAGTACGGTGTAGTAGAGGGGAGCACCGTCGCCAAGGTATATGCCTGCAAGCGTCTTAGCCTCGGGGTTTATCTCGATGCCCTGGTAGGGGTCCACTATTGTCTGGAAGACGTACTCTAGCACGGCTTGTGCCGCTATACTCGCCATCGCTAGATAGTAGCCCTTCAGCTTGAACGATGGAAGGCCGAGGACTACACCGGCGATTGTTGCTGCTAACGCTGCAGCGGGGATTGCCAGGAGTATACTTACGCCGGCGTTAGCCAGGTAGGCGGCAGTATAGGCTCCTACACCCATTAGGGCTGCTTGGGCTAACGATATCTGGCCGGCGAGACCAGTCGTAATATTCAACCCCACAGTGCCGACAAAGAACACCATCAACATTACTGCTAGGCCTGCCCCATAGCTGCCTAGCATCACCGGCAAGACTAGTAGCAGAGCTAACCCTGCTACCAGTGCAGCCCAGTGTATCGGGTAACGTAGATGAGCCATATCAGCGAGATACGTCTCCTTGAACACTCCCGCGGGCATCTCTGCATCACCCTACACTGGGCTAGACACGCTCAATTCTCTCAGTGCCGAAGAGCCCGTAGGGCTTCACGAGCAGTACGACAAGCATGACTAGGAACGCAGCTACGTTGCCGAAGCCGGGGAGTATAGGGCCGAGCAAGTAGTCGCTAAACTGCTCCACGAAACCCAGTATCACGCCGCCCAGCACTATGCCCGCGACACTATCTAGGCCTGCTAACAGGCTAGCCGCTAGTGCCTTCAGCACGTACGCGTCTAGGCCAGGGCTAACACCAGCCTTAGCAGCGAGCGCTACCCCCGCCAGGGCGCCACTAGCGCCTGCTAGCCCCCAGCTCAGCATAGTCAGCTGCTTGACGGGGAGCCCGTACGCGGCTGCGCCGTACGCGTCTTCAGCTACCGCTCTCATCGCTATACCTAGTTTGGTAAACCTGTGCATAGCTACCACTAGCGCCACAATGCCTCCTGCTGCCGCCACTGCTACTATGTCACTGAAGTCGAGCGCTACCGGGCCAAGCCTGTACACGGTGGCTGGGAGCTCGTAACTACCGCCACTCCAGTCCGGGCCAGCCACAGCTATCGAGGCACCACGTAGCACGTAGAACACGCCTAGCGTTGCGGCGATCAGGGCTACGGGAGGACGGCCTAGCAGCGGCCTAGCTACTAGCCGCTCCATGGCGGCGCCTATAGCGAACCCAGCGATGGCTGCTAGTAGTATGGCTGGGATGAGTCCTATGCCGGCGCGGACAGAGGCTATGTAGGCCACGTAGGCAGCGAACAACGCTATCTCCGGGTGGGCGAGGTTTATCGATTTGCTGACGCGGTAGACCATGTTGAAACCTAGGGCTAGTGACGCGTATATCACACCCATTATCGCTGCCTGCAGTGAGAGCATTAGGGCTACTCCTGCATCCATGCCTAGTCCGCCTCCACATGCACCATTCGACTCTCTGCATGCATCCTATACGCTACCAGCTAGACACGAAGTATACTCCATGGCGTAAAACAAGCGGGAAAACATGATAATGTGCCTAGGCGTCTAGTATCGCGACCATTCTGGTGACACTCACCCTCCTGCCGTCCTCCAGCCTCATCTCAACGGTTAGCTCGTACTCGCGGTCGCCCCTGTACATAGCCTCTATGAGCCCGGCATAGCGTTCCTCTATCACCTTCCTGCGGAGCTTCCTTGTACGAGTCATCTCGCCGTCGTCGGGGTGGAACTCCTTGAACAGGCTCACGAACCTCCTTACACGCAGCCGTTCCGGCAGCCTAGAATTGGCGCGGGCGACCTCACGCTTCAGCAGCTCGAGTACCTCAGGCTTCTGGCTTAGGTCGCTATAGCCGCTGAAGGGTATACCCCTTCTCTCAGCCCACCTTGACACAGTAGTGTAGTCTATGTTGAGCAGCGCCACTAGGTAGGGCCTACCGTGGCCTATTATCGCGGCCTCTGCTATGTATGGGCTGAACTTCAGCTTATTCTGCACTACTTGTGGCGCAACCCTGGTGCCATCACTCAGCACTAGTATCTCCTTAGCGCGGTCGTGTATGACCAGGTGCCCGTCACGGGTCAGCTCGCCTACGTCACCAGTGTGTAGCCAGCCCTCCGGGTCTATCGTCTTCTGGGTCGCCTCGGGGTTCCGGTAGTAGCCCTTCATTACTGCGGGGCTGCGTAGCAGTATCTCGCCATCCTCTGCTATCCGTATCTCTGTCTCGGGCAGCGGTTTCCCTACAGTGTCTAGCCTCACGTCATCGTCGGGATGCACTACAGCTATACCTGCTATCTCGGTCTGACCGTAGATCTGCTTCAGGTTCACGCCCAGCGCGTGGAAGTACTTCACGTAGTCAGGGCCCAGCATTGCGCCGCCAGTGTAGGCGCGCTTCACCCTCTTCAGCCCGGTCTTGTCCAGTATACCGCGGAGCGCTAGCCAGTAGGCCAGGTACCAAGCCACCCTCCAGACTAGGCTCGGCGCCCGGCGGCCAGGCCTTAGCCGGGACTCGGCAGCCCTCCAGCCCACCCACATGGCTATCCTGTAGAACAGCTTCTTCACGGGATCACTGTCCTCCATCTTCGCCATTACGTCCTTTGCTATCCTCTCCCATATCCTGGGCGGTGCGAAGAGGAAGTGGGGCGCTATCTCCCTGAAGTCTCTCCAGAACGTCTCGGGGCTCTCGGGGAAGTTTATCCGGAACCCTGCTATGAAGTGCAGCGCTATGCTCATCATCTGCTCGCCTACCCAGGCAGGAGGCAGGAACGATACATACTCCCAGCTAGGGTCTACGGGATCTAGCTGGTTCAGCTGGTAAGCCATTGCAAGCAGATTGCGGTGCGTCAGCATAGCTAGCTTGGGCTTCCCAGTAGTGCCGCTGGTCGTGAAGAGCCCGGCTATATCGTCAGGGTCTAGGTCGCTTGTGAGCTTGTCGTAGAGCCCTGGGCTCTGCTCCTCTAGGGCTCGGCCAGTCTTTACCAGGTCCCCGAATGTTATAATGAGGTCGCCCAGCTTGTCGCGGTACATGTGTAGGCCCTTAGCTTCGTCAATTATTATCTTCTCGACCCTGGTCTTGTCGATGATATCGAGTACTCGGTCTAGCTGCTCCTGCCCCTCCACGAGCACTATCCTGGCGTCGCTCTGCTGTAACACGTAGGCGACCTCGTCGCTCAAGCTATCCTTGTATATCCCCACAGTGGCGGCGCCTAGGCTCTGCACAGCCACTTCGTAGATGGGCCACGCTGGCCGGTTACCCATGATGAACGCGGCCTTATCGCCCCTGCCTATGCCCAGCGTGTAGAGGCCCAACGCAGTCCAGCGTACTAGGCGGTAGTACTCGCTCCAGGTGAACCGGCGCCAAATGCCGTAGCGTTTCCACCGGAATGCTGTTGCGTCTGGCCTCTCCCTTGCCCGGGCTTCTAGCAGCCAAGGGAACGTAGTATCGTAGGGCTTAGCCCCATTGCCGCCCGTCACGGCGCGTTAACCTCCTACGTAAGCCTCTATTACACGTGGATCGTTGGCTACCTTGTGGGGTGGACCCTCCGCGATAACTCGGCCCGAGTCCATGACCACAACGTGGTCGCAGAGATCCATGACCACCTCTAGGTCGTGCTCCACCAGGACGAAGGAGACGCCCCGTGTCTCATTGACCTCAACGATGGCGCGTGCTAGGTCCTCCTTTTCCTCCCTGCTCAGCCCGGCCATAGGCTCGTCCATCAGCACTACCTTCGGGTCCTGGGCTAGCGCCCTGGCAAGGTCTACGCGCTTCTGTACGCCCGGCGGCAGACCCTCCACAATGCGGTAGCGGTACTCGTGGAGCTCAAGCAGGTCTATGACTAGCTCAGCCCTCTCCCTGGCCCACTCTTCCCAGCGACGGGCTCTCGGAGTCCAGAATGCGGCATCCAGTATGCTGTAGCGCCTCCAGGGCTCCAAGCCCGCCATAATGTTCTCTACTACAGTCATGTGGCGGAAGAGTTCGCCGTGCTGGAAGGTCCTCGCTAGCCCCATCTTTGCTCTCTCGTGGGGAGGAGTATGGGTGATATCATGGCCTTCGAAGAGTACACGGCCCTTTCGGGGCCGATAGAACCCTGATACAACGTTGAGGAGACTAGTCTTACCCGCTCCGTTAGGACCTATTATGGCGAGAATCTCGCCGGGGCGTAGCTTGAACCCCGCGTTGTCAACGGCTACTATGCCGCCGAACTCGACTCTTATATCCTCAGCTATTAGCACATAGTCTACCTTGCCGCGGGGCTTCTCCTTGTAAGTGACACTTTCCTCCCAGAGTAGCCGGTAATCGAAGTCCTTCACCTCTTGGCTTGGGGCGGTACTAGCTGCGAAGAACAAAACGCACCATCTCGCACACCTCCTCTAGAGATGCACCTGTACAGGTTCCCGAGCCCACAGGCAGCCCCCAGACTTATTTAAGTACTCACCCAAGCCTTTAACCAGAGTTTAAACGATATCCAACACCATTTATATCTATAAAACGGGGAACAAAAATCCCAGCGTAAAACATTCAACCAACCTAGCATGCCTTGTGGAAGCCAGAGCATAAGATACCGAATCATGGATAATCGTAGTCGTAGCCTAGACTCTTCAAGGCCTTGTCCAGAGGGGTTTGTAGACACAATCCCGTGATGGTGGATACATAATGTCTTGCGGTTATCCCGAGACAATGGTAGAGGTACTCCTCTGTCGTCAAAGCGAGGCAGACAAAGCTGAGGCAGTAACAGACACAGAAGGCTACCGGCTATCATATGGTCATCTCTTTACGTTGGCCTCCCGTTCGGCCCGTACACTTTCCGAAAACTATGGACTAAGCGAGGGGGATACAGCGGCTATAGCTCCGATAAACAAGTCAGAAGCCCTCATAGGCCTCTACTCTATCTGGCTTGCTGGTGCCCAGGCAGCTGTCCTCGACCCGTTGAGCCACAGTATGGATCTCGAAATGCAGCTCCGCCAGATAAACCCCAAGATAATGATCACTCATAGGGGGATGGAGGAGGCTCACTGTACGGTAGCGGAGAAACTAGGCATACGCTGTATAGCTGTTGAAGAGCTGACAGAGAAAGCTGAGGGGAAGACCCCCTGGGAGGGCTACACGCGGCCACGCTCTTGGAGTCCAGCTATAGTCTACTTCTACGCCGGGATAGCCGGCAGAACTCTTCCAGTAATTCACACCCACTCCGGGATAGCGGCTTCAGCCCATACCGTTGTAGCCCATTACGGCCTAGAGCCTAGAGACCGGGTATTCGCTTCGGCCCCCATTAGCCATGCGCTCGGCCTACAGATATCGACGCTCGCCGCCCTCTATGCTGAGGGTACTGTCGTCCTCTACACGAAGAGGGGCCGGTTGAACCCGGGTCACGCTGCCGAGGCGCTAGCAGCGAGCAAGGCCTCAATGGTGCTAGGCGCGCCAGGCTTCTACCAGGCAATACTCCGGGCAGGCTACCGGGGTCACACCGGGCTACGCTATGCAGTCAGTGCGGGCGCACCTTTGCCGAGGGAGACGCAGGAGGAGTGGATGAAGACAACAGGGGTTGAACTGCTACAACTCTACGGTATGACCGAGGCTGCCCCGCTCACAGCCACACTACCTGGCGACAACCCGCCCGGAAGCATAGGCAAGCCAATGCCCGGTGTAGAGACGCGGCTCGTAGACCCCGAGGATCCTAAGAAACCTGCTGAGGGTGTTGGCGAACTGCTAGCCCGCGGCCCCATGGTTATGAAGGGATACGGCGACCCCGAGGAGACTCGGCGTGCAATCCTCCCGGGCGGCTGGCTGCGGACGGGAGACATACTGGCTGTGGATGAGGAGGGCCACTTCTACTTCCGTGGCGTCCGTAAGAGGATGCTCAAGTACAAGGGCTACCCGATATTCCCCCGCGACCTGGAGCTGATCCTCGAGCAACATCCAGCAGTAGCCCGCGCTCTGGTAGAAGGCGAGCCAGCTGGCGATCTGGGGCAAGTACCTGTGGCTAAGGTGTGGCTTCGTCGAGGCGCTGTGGCTACGAGGGAGGAGCTTTTGCAATGGGTGAATAGCAAGGTAGCGAGTTACAAGCAGATACGACGTCTCGAAATATTAGGTGAAGATGAGCAAAACTTAAACTAGGGAAAGAGTTTATACTAGCCCAGGCAAACACTATACATGAAAAATCGACACAATAACCATCAAGGGTGTTTGGATGACGAAAGAAAATAAAGTTAATGTGAAGGATGTCAGACCAAAGTTTGTGCATGTGAAGGGTATAGGCTTTTCAGCACTAGTGCCGTTGGATAGCTATGAAAACGGGTTACGTGAGCTAATAGAGTCGCTATATGGCAAGGTTCAAATTAGGATAGTAGATATGCGTCGGGGTGTCTACACCTCTAGAGGACATGGGAGTTGATGGCTACAAAATGTTGCCGTGGTGACTACCCGCCGGAAGCATGTAGGCTAATTGAAGCATTATTGAAGGGCTACTCCAAGTATTTCTCAAATGATGTACTCAATAGTGATGGACGCCGGCTTCTCGAGCGTTTAGTAAGACTGCTTTTAGAGACTAATCCAGGCTTGCGCCGCCTTGTATATCGGGTACGGCGCAACCCTACACTAGAAATGATACTCAGACTTGCAGAAGAATTCTACCTTTGTGATGCCCGGGCTCTTGCGGCTGAAGCCCTTGGACTGTACCAACCTTATACTTATTCGGTAAAGTCGATCTACGGTAGAACCCAGAATGATGGCTGGCTGCTAGGGTAACTAGGCTAAATGACTCTATTGACGTGATTGTGTTACTACCTAGGTATGACTCTAATGCTGGAGTCATTAAAGCGAGCACAATAGTTGCAATCGGGTCTCAAATAAGGTGGCATGCTACATAATGTCCTTTCTCGACCTCAATAAGTGCTGGCTCTTTCTCGCTGCATATTTTTCTAGCAAAGGGGCATCGTGGATGCAAGCGGCAACCCGGTGGTGGGCTACTCGGATCCGGTATATCGCCTCGCAATTCCGCTGCCTCCTTCCTGCCATGCTTTGATATCCTGGGTATTGCTGCTAGCAACGCCTTAGTATAGGGATGCAAAGGTTTATTGAGAACAATGTTAACAGGGCCTAGTTCGACTATCTTGCCTAGGTACATAACGGCTATGTTGTCGGCGATCAATCTAGCAGTAGCGAGGTCATGGGTTATGAATATCATTGCTTGATTTAGCTTCTCTTTGAATTCCCTGAGCAGCTCGAGTATCGAGGCACGTACAGACACGTCTAGGCTCGATGTAGGCTCGTCTGCTACCACGAGCTCGGGCTCTAGCAGCATGGCCCTAGCTATAGCGGCTCTCTGTAACTGGCCACCGCTGAGCTGGTAGGGACGGCGCTGGTAGAACTCTTCAGCAGGAGTCAACCCGATACGCTCAAGCATTGCTAGGACGCGACTCCTAGCCTCTTCCCCCTCGGCTATGCCGTGAACCTCTAATGGCTCTACTAGCTGTTCTCCGATAGAACGGAGTGGATTAAAACTTGCATATGGATCCTGGGGTACTAGCTGGAGGCGCCGTCTTAGGGGACGGAGTTTCTTCTCAGGGAGCCACGTTATATCCATGCCGTCGAAGAGTATTCTACCCGAGGTGGGCTCGTAGAGTCTTAGCACGAGCCTACCAAGCGTGCTCTTGCCGCTGCCACTCTCTCCTACGAGACCCAATGTCTCGCCACGATGTAGACTGAAACTTACACCATCAACGGCGCGTACTACACGCTTGCCTAAGAGGCCGCCACGGGTGAAGTACTTCTTCAGATTCTCGACCACAAGTAGCGGTGCAGGCACGTTCCTGGCACGCTCCCGCTCCCACTGATTAAGATCCAAGGGCTATAGGCTTATGACTGGTGTAGGACCGAATTTCGGCAGTTCTACTACTGTACCGGGCTCCGCATTGGCTGTTACTACTCGTAGACCCAAGTTCTTCTTCTTCGTTCTAGAGGCCCGCTCCATTTCCATTATGAGTGTCTTTGCTAGTTCAATGCTCCATGAATTCCGTGGGAGTATTACCATGTCTAGCCCAGCTACGCAAGCGTAAGTATAGTTTACAAGGTCGTGTAGTTTTAGGGAGCCTTGTTGGACTCTCTCTTTGAGCACGTTATCTTCTGCAACAGGTAACATCACTTGATTAAATCCAGTACACTTTATATCGGAGCAGACACCGTATATGAATTCCTCAAGCCTATTTATAGCAGCTGCTGTACCCGGGCCTGGCATGGGTCTACCTGAATACTTCTCGACAACCCTAGCAACACTGTCATCCATCCAGGGTGAAAGGGACATGTCGAATCCTCTGAAGAAGAGATCATGCTTTTCAATCTCCATCCTTATAGCATTATAAATCTGGTATGCAGCTTCAACCACATAGTCCATAGCCTCGTAGTAGCTATACTCTTCAAGCAGCCGAGGATAGAGCAATGCTATTGAGACTCCAGGGAGGCTCGACATAGTTGTACCTAAGGGGAAATAGGGCGACTCAGGATACCCGCCGAAAGCCATCGCTACTCTGGTGGCCATTTCTGGCTCTAGTAATCCTATCTTGTAGAGAAGGCGCGGCGTACGTTTATCTCCGGTATCAGCTATTCCCGAGATAGCAGCATAAATATTGTGCCCGAGCTTTAACACCTCTTCTAAGACATCTATCTTAACCTGTGTAGAACTCGAATGGAAAGCAGCGTAGAGTACATCGTCGCGTAGCTGCATGTTTTTGAGTAGATCAAGTTGTTCTTCTGGACTAAGAGGAGTTATTGGTAGCACCACTCTGGTAGACATAACTTCATAACCGGATTGGTCTTCAGCAACTCTTGCCAGCTCGAGTGCTATATCTGAGGCTTCCTCCACTAGCCGGGCTATTTCACGCCGGTTATCCCATTGTTCTATGGCTACGTGTACGGCAATTGCACGTACCTTAACCATCTCTGCAAGATCCATTGTCACGCGCCTGTGTACCTGGGGATAACGGTTGTCGGGGCGAAATATCCTACGCAGCATCGGCTCTTACACGCCCTAGGTGCGGAAACCAAAAATTTACGGGGTAGCAGGTCTTAGGTATAAATGTTTGTAATATGAACAAAACATATGTGTTCAAAGTCGGGTATATAAAAGAGATATTTTAGACTTAGTCATATATGGGGCCGATGTAGTATTGCGGCACTGTAGGCAGGAAGCCCTCGACAGATTATTCCAGGGGGCCTTGCCAAGTACTTCCTCAAGGCCATAGAGGGTATCTGGGAGCACGGTGAGAAGGAAGCCGAAGCCATAGCAGCTATGCTAGAGAGGAACGGCGTAGAGCCAGGCTCGTGGCTCCTAGAGCTGGGGGCGGGGAACGCAAGGGTTGCCATCCCGCTTGCTAGGCTCGGCTACCGCGTTACCGGGGTAGAGTATTCGAAGCTATTCGTGGAGAACGGGCTCCGCCGTATAGAGGAGGCAGGACTAGAGGATATGGTAGAGCTAATCCACGGCGACGTATACCAGCTAGACAAGTTGCTCGAAGGCAAGGTATTCGACGCTGTCTACACCACGTGGACTACAATAATAGGCTATGGCTTGTTCAAGGATTGCGACGAACTCGTTCTCCGCAAGGCCTGGGGAGTGGTGAGGCCAGGAGGCCTCCTGGTAATAGCCAATACAGCTAGTTACGATAGAATAGGCCTCCGGCAGGGCCTCTATGGCTCCGGGATAACGTTTCTAAGCAAAGTCTCTGACGAGTTTATGACCTTTGAGCAGCCGCGGTTTGACCCGGTGGAGAGTATCCTCGTGAACCGGTGGGTGTTCTACCGCCGAGAGGGCATGGATCTCCGCTACCTAGGCGAGGTGGAGTTCAGAATCCGCATCTATACGCTACACGAGCTAGTAGAGCTGGCTCGTAGGGCGGGCTGGGAGCTTGTAGAGGCGGTTGACGACCCGTTGAGGGCTACGCCGTACCGGTCGTGCCGGAGCAGCTTCAACCTGGTGTTCCGGCGAGTGGGCTAAGGGGCGTGTAGCCAGCACGCCGCCTTCCGGCCAGGCCTCGGGGAGACCACGGGCGGCTCTTTGCTGCGACACTTCTCCATGACCACGGGGCACCTTGGGGCGAAACGGCAGCCTGGCGGTGGGCGGCGAAGGTCCGGCGGCTGGCCGGGTATGGGGCGTGGCCACCGTGGGTTGTCGATATCCGGGACCGAGTCTAGTAGCGCCCGGGTGTAGGGGTGTAGGGGCTCCCGTAGCACCTCCTCGGCGGGGCCCTGCTCTACTATCTTCCCAGCGTACATTATCGCTATGCTGGATGCCCTCTCCGCGGCGAGCGCTATGTCGTGCGTGACCAGGACCACCGCCATGCCGTGGCGACGCCGTAGCTCGTCTAACAGATCCATTATCTGTTTCTGCACTATCACGTCCAGCGCGGTCGTGGGCTCGTCGGCTACGAGCACCCGGGGCTCGAGCGCTATAGCAGCGGCTATCGAGACTCTCTGCCTCTGCCCGCCGCTAAGCTGGTGTGGGTAGGCCCGTGCAGCCTCCCGGGGGAGCCCCACCGACTCTAGGAGCTGGGGGACCCGGCCCCGCGCCTCCTCCTCGGGCACTCCGTGCTCCAGTAGCACCTCGAGTAGCTGGTCGCCGATCCTACGCACCGGGTCGAGCGTCGTAAACGGGTCCTGGAACACGATCGAGACCAGCTCCCCGCGGGCCCTGCGCAGCTCGTCGCCCTGTAGCTCCGTGAGGTCGACGCCGTCCACCAGTATGCGGCCCTTAACTATCCTGCCGGGCGGCGGAACTAGGCGGAGCAGCGAGTAGCCCAAGGTGCTCTTGCCGCTGCCGCTCTCCCCCACGATGGCTACGAGCTCTCCCCGCCTGGCCTCGAGCCAGGCCCCCTCCACGGCGCGCACTATTCCACGCAGCGTGTAGTAGTAGACGCTAAGATCCTCGACCCGCAGCACTGTGTCGGCCATCACTGTTTCCCTCCCTAGGCCTCGCTCCTCCTCACCTGCTCGCTCAGACCCTCGCCTATCAGGGCGAAGCCTGTGGCGAGGAGCGTGATCATGAAGCCGGGGGCTGCTATGAGCCAGGGTGCGGAGCGGGCGAAGCCCTTAGCGTTGTAGAGGTCGAAGCCCCAGTCCGGTGTGGGCGGCTCCACGGCGAGGCCTAGAAAGCTCAGCGCAGCCTCGGTCAAGACAGCGTCGGCGGCACTGAGGCTAAACACGACCATTATCGTGGGCACGAGGTGTGGCAAGATATGCCGCCTCATAATCCTCCAGGACGTTAGGCCGAGCGCCCGGGCTGTCTCCACGAAGGGGCTCTCGCGTAGCTGTAGCACCTGGCCACGAACCATCCGGAAGTACGTGGGTATGTATACAACTGCTATCGCTATTGCTGCGTTCTCCGGGCGCGGGCCGAGCGCAGCAGCCAGCGCTATAGCGAGCACTAGCCCAGGAAAAGCGTAGAGAGCATCCATGAACATGCTTAGCGCCCGGTCTATCCGGCCGCCGTGATAGCCGCTCACAAGACCCAGAGGCACACCCACGGCGAGGCTTAGGAGTACCGAGGAGAACACAACCTTCAACACGGTCCGCGAGCCGTAGATTATCCTTGAGAACACGTCGCGGCCGAGCCGGTCAGTGCCCAGAGGGTGCTCCCAGCTAGGCGGCTCGAGGCTCCTACCACTCCTCTCCACGGGGCTGTACGGGGCTAGGAGCGGCGCGGCAACAGCCATGAAGACTATAGCTGCTACGATGATGATGCCTGCTAGTACTAGGCCCCGGCCCCGCCGGGGCAACGAGTAGTAGACGGCTACCAGCTTCTCCCTCACCGTGGAGACAGTCATGCTAGGCAACTCGGTCGCCCTCCTAGTAGCGTACACGCGGGTCGAGGAGCGCGTAGAGGAGGTCCACTATGAGGCTCACGAGCCCGACTATGAACGCGAACACTATGACTACGCCCTGTATAGCGGGGTAGTCGCGGTACTGTATCTTCTCCACCAGGTAGGTGCCGATACCAGGCCAGTCGAAGGTAGTCTCTGTCAGCACGGCGCCGCCTAGGAGGAGCGCGAACTGAAGCCCAGCATAGGTCACGACAGGTATTATAGCGTTGCGGAACGCATGCCAGGTTATCCTCCTCTCCCTCACACCACGGGCCCGGTAGGCAAACACGAAGTTAGACTCGAGCGCGACGGCGAGGTGGTTGCGGAGAAGCCTGGTATAAGGCCCGCTAAGCACTATGCCCAGCGTTAGCGCCGGGAGCACCAGGTGTGCGAGCGCGCTACGCAGCGCCTCAAAGTTCCCCGTAAGGATCGAGTCAACGACATAGAGCCCAGTGATCTCGTGCAGTTCTATTCCAGGGTCAATCCTCCCGCTGACAGGGAGCCAGCCGAGCCATATAGCGAAAACTAGCTGCAGGAGTAGGCCGAGCCATGGGATGAACAGGGTGTAGGATACTGCACCGTAAATGCGGAGAACAATGTCGAGCTTCGTATCGCGCTTCAGCCCGGCTAGGAGCCCCGTAGAGAGCCCGATGGCTAGGCTTACAAGCATGCCAGCTACAGCGAGCTCTACCGTGGCGGGCAGCCTCTCCGCTATGTCAGCTGCTATAGACCGCCCCCTAATCACAAGGCTCGTACCCAAGTCGCCATGGAGCACACCTGCAAGATAGTCTATGTACTGTATGTAAAGAGGCTTGTCGAGCCCAAGCTGTCTCCTCATTTCGACGAGCTGCTCCTCTGGTATATTCTTAGTCCCAAGAGCTGCTGCTATCGGGTCGCCGGGTAGTACGCGGAGTATAAAGAACGTGACAGTATACAGTATGAGGACAGTAGGTATAATTAGTGCTGCACGTACAGCTATGTACCGTAACAGCCCCATGGAGCCTCTACGCCTCCCATTGTGGCCGGGCGCTCGGCCCCCATTTGCCCACGGCAAACACAGAATAATCAAGAGGGGTAATTATAGCGTGGCGTGTCGTCGTGGGGCCTCGGGTCCTGCCGGGATCCCCATAGCTGTTCCTACGTCGGTGGTGAGACTAGAGTCCTCATAGGCCCCACGAGTGTCGTGTATATCGGCTACACTAAAGTATGTAATCAGTAAGCATGCAGCAGTCATTATTGTAATCATGGTAGACGAAGAGTATGATGTATGATGAACTTACCATGAACCTTACTATACCCAGGTAAACAACGCTTTATAACCAACTTATCTACTGATTTATTACTCGGTTTCAATGATGTAGGCACTGGGTGATACTATTGCCCTTCCAGCTCTCGACTGACCGCAGAGTCTACCGCTGTACGGTCTGTGGCAGGATAACGACGAAACCTATACTCTACAAGACTTGTTGCATGAATCGGCCGGTAGTTTTCTGTAGCAAGGTCTGTGCCGAGAAATGGATCCGTGAGTGGATGAGGAGGCAGGAGCAGTTTAGGCGTGGAGGCCCCTTAGTTAGGCTCTGAGATCCTCAGCTATGATCTCTGCTATCTTCTTACCGGACAACAACATACCAGCAAATATTGGGCCCATCCGTGGTAGATTGTAGAGCGCGGCTACAGCCATGCCGGCAACGTAAAGTCCTGGGAGTACGCGGCCCGTCTTCTCGACGACGAGCTTCTCGGCCTCCTCTGCGTATGCCGACTTCTCGCCGGGTATAATCAGCTCAGCCTCTGGAACCTTCCTTGAGAAGACACTAAGCACCTCGGCATCGTGGCCAGTGGCATCTACAACTGCTCTACTGTAGACGAAGAGGGGGTCGACATGGAGCCCAGACATAATCACGGCACTCCATTGTATGGCTACGCCTACAACTCTTAGCGGGTCGTACCGTATTATCACATCGTCCACTTGTACACCGTGTATTATCCTCGCTCCTGCGTCTATAGCATGTGCAGCTAGCTTAGCCATGAGCTCTGCTGCGTCAACGACATAGAGGTCGTTACGTTTCTGGTATCTTACCCTGAAGTCTTCTAGTATTGGTACGGTTTTCTCGTCAACTACTATCTTGTGGAATAGCATCCCACCACCGCCTATACCCCCGCCGAAGCTGAGCCTTCTCTCAAAGACGACTACCCGTAACCCCTTCTCGGCCAGGTACCTTGCAGCAGTCATTCCCGCCGGTCCAGCACCAACAATGACTACGTCAACGTTAGCTATTTCGGCCCACTCTTCGGCTGTAGCTGTGACTATAGTCCGAGTAATCTTCGTCTCGAGTGGCACCTCCAAGACTATGACCCTCAAGTCCACCCATAGCCATTATTACTGGGTTAAATGTAACACTATAACCAGGTTCTGTGTTGTAGTATGTGTAATACACTTAAAAGACGCATATAGCTGTAAAGCCGCATATAATAGTATATACAATTCCGGCTGGTAGAGTGTCCAAATAAGGTATGTCCATAATATAGGTATAATCCAAGCTTGTAATAACGATGTATATAGTTATGCTCTACAATGCAACCATTTATCGGGGCCTTGCTCGTAATGGATACGGAGTTACTAGATGTGATAAAACGTTATGAATGATGAGTGATCGAGGTGCATGGTGGGCTAGAGCAGAGCGAAAGGTATACACGGCGTGACAGCCTAGATATTACTACCAGGCTTTCTAGGCCTAGATGACCGGGTTCTCTTCGGAGGGCGTTCTAGACCTTGAAATCCCGAAGAGTAGCTGTAGCGTTGACTATTGCTGGGAGTGATTCCGGCGGCGGTGCGGGGATAGAGGCAGATCTCAAGACATTTGCCGCCTTGGGTGTGCATGGAGTAGTAGCGATTACTAGCGTGACTGCACAGAACACACTCGGGGTCTACGCTGTACACGACATACCTCCGGAGATCGTGGCTAAGCAGATAGAGGCTGTCGCAGAAGACATAGGTGTCAATGCTGCTAAGACCGGTATGCTGAGCAGTAGCGAGATAATAGTTGCTGTGGCCTCTACGCTCCGCCGGTACGACTTCCCCCTCGTCATAGACCCAGTTATGGTGGCTAAGAGTGGGGCCCCACTCCTAAAACCGGATGCAGTCGAGACCCTGGTAAAGGAGCTTATCCCCAGGGCTACGCTCGTAACGCCAAACAGGATGGAGGCTGAGAAGCTAACTGGGATAATGATTAGGAGTCTTGACGATGCCAGGAGGGCTGCCAGGAGGATCGTGGAGGAGTATGGGGCAGAGGCGGCGATAGTCAAGGGGGGCCACCTAGACGGCGACGAGAGCGTAGACGTGCTATACTACCGTGGAAGGTATAGGGAGTACCGCGCGCCGAGGATAAAGAACGGCTGCACCCATGGTACTGGCTGCTCGTTCTCGGCCGCGATAGCCGCTGAGCTAGCAAAAGGCAGGGAGCTAGAGGAGGCTGTGGAGACAGCCAAGAGGCTCATAACGATGGCCATAGACTACGGGCTGAGGATCGGCGGCGGGCACTGCCCTGTCAACCCAATGGCGTGGCTTGAGATCGACGCGTGGAGGTGGAGGGTTGTAAAGAGTGTCGAGGAAGCTCTTGCGAGGCTCTTGTCTAGCGAGGAACTAGTACTACCCTACGCCCCCGAGGTGGGCATAAACATTGCAGAGGCCTTGCCGTACCCCTACGCCAGGAGTATAGGCGACGTTGCTGGTGTGCTCGGCCGCGTAGTGAAGACTCCCCGGGGGCTACGCGCCGGCGGCCCCGTGGCTCTGGGCGCCTCGAACCATCTTGCACGGCTAGTGCTGGCGGTGATGCGGCACGCCCCCTGGCTGAGGGCAGTGGTCAACATACGATATGTTCCGGAGCTAGTTGAGGCGGCAGAGAACCTAGGCTACCGGGTTGCCCGTGTGGACCGTAGCAGGGAGCCCGTGGAGATCCGGGCAAGGGAAGGAGGCACGATGGAGTGGATAGCTGAGAGCGTGTTCAGCGAGATAGTGGCAGATGTGGTGTACGACGAGGGCGGCTGGGGCAAAGAGCCGATGATCAGGGTCTTCGGTGAGAACGCTGTAGCGGCGGTGGAGAAACTATTATCGATCGTGGAGCGTGCTGAGCGCCGGCGATAGAAGGCCTACCGGGTGTTATGCTATGTAGGTCTTACTGAACTTGGCCACAGCTGCTAGGGTGAACACGCCTGTCACTACTGCTAGTCCTAGCGCGTCTAGGGCTAGTGGTAGCGTGTGCACACCGTACATGAGCCCTCGGGTGAGGTCGACAGCGTAGGTCAGCGGGTTGACGTAGGCTATCGCCTTTACCCAACCGGGCAGCGGGTCCAGGGGGTAGAAGGCGCCGCTGAGGAACAGCATAGGCATCATCACCAGGTTCACGACCATGTGGAAGCCCTCTGGGCTCTTCATCGAGAGCGCTATGAGCGTGCCTATGCTTGCGGAGGCGTAGGCGGCTACGAGGGCGGCTGCTAGTCCTGCCAGTATCCCCCGCGGGCTCGTGTAGTCTGCTGCCAGCGAGACCAGCAGCGCCATCAAGGTACCCTGTATCATGGTGGCTAGGGTGTCCCCCGTTATGCGGCCGAGGAGCACGGCGCTACGCGGGGCCGGCGAGACTAGTATCTCCTTCAGGTAGCCGAACTCCCTGTCCCATATCACGCCTAGGCCGCTGCCGAAGCCACCGGTGAAGACAGTCATCACTATGATGCCTGGCGCTAGGTACTCGAGGTAGCTGAGCCCGCCAAACATACGTGTAGCCATCGGCCCGAGCTGGTTGAAGGCAACGCTCCACCCGTAGCCGAAGAAGACTAGCCACATCAGCGGGAAGATCACCGCGTTCGCTACTCTGCTACGGGCGCCCCGGAAGCGCAGGAGCTGCCGGTAAGCCATAGCTGTGAATGCTTGGAGCCAGCTCGGCGAGCCCCGCTCCATGGCCTTCTCCTCCACACTCATGGCCATCTTGTTTAGCCTCTCCGTGCGTGGATGCGTAGACGCATGTAGTCCCGCCAGTCTCCCTCCTCGTCGCGGAGGCTGCGCCCCGTGAGCCTGACAAACACGTCGTTGAGGCTGGGCCGGGTGTAGCGTACCTCACGCACCTCTAGCCCAGCAGCGCGGGCGGCTTCGAGGACCTGGGGTACGAGCCGAGGCGCGTCGCGGGCTACGAGCACCACAGTGGAGCCGGCGACAGTCACCGTGTCGGCGAGGCTCTTCTCGCGGAGAAGCCTGGCGAGCCTCTCCGCGGACTCCCTGGTGTCGAGCGTGATGTATACCGTGTCGCCGCCTACGAGGCTCTTCAGCTCCTCCGGCGAGCCCTCCGCGATAATCCTACCGTGGTCTATTATCGCTATCCTGTCGCAGAGCCTCTCAGCCTCGTCCATGTAGTGTGTCGTGAGGAACACGGTTACGCCCTGGCGGCGTAGCCCCTCTATGACCTCCCATACCTTCATCCGGGCCTGGGGGTCGAGGCCGATGGTCGGCTCGTCGAGGAAGAGTACCTCGGGCTCATTGAGCAGCGCCCGGGCTATCTCTAGCCGCCTTATCATACCGCCGCTGAAGCTCCGTAACGGCCTGTGCATGTGCTCGCGGAGCCCGACGAGCTCTAGCAGCTCTGGTATACGCTGCTCGACTACGCGGCGAGGGAGCCCGTAGATAAGCCCGTGTATCAACATGTTCTGCCACGCAGTAAGATCCCGGTCCACAGTAGGCTCCTGGAACACCACGCCTATCCGCTCCCGGACCCGCTGAGGCTCACGGAGCACATCGTAGCCGGCTACCAGTGCGCGGCCGCCGCTAGGCCGTATCAGCGTGATGAGCATCCCTATGGTCGTGGTCTTCCCGGCCCCGTTGGGCCCGAGGAGCCCGTAGACTATGCCGTGCTTTACGCGGAAGCTTATCCCCTTTACCGCCTCGAACCCGTTGTAGCTCTTCCTTAGATCCTCAGCGACAACCACGTAGTTCTTCATGAACTCATGCCCCTTCCAGAGCCTCCCAGGGGCTAGCCCTCTAGGGGGTGGACCACTAAAACACATATCGGCAGTCGATACATCGACCGGGAATGCCTCTTCCACGTGATACCCGGGGAGTACAGGAAACCAGGCCAGCCCTAGGGCTAACTCGTCAAAACGTAACACCATAGAGATACAATATTCCCCGGGGCCAGAACAGCCATGAGACACAGCATAATACTCTACACGCCCAGCATAGACCAGGGCATAGAAAGGCTCGTAGAGAGGCTCCAGAAGCTCGGCTACAGGGTAGAGCTGCGCCGTGCAGCAGACGCCGACGCGCCGGCGCTAGAGGGCCCCTTTGGGATAGTAAGGGGCTCAAAGAACATCAGTATCGTTGTACGGCAGCTAGAGTTACTAAAACATCGTGAAAGAAAATAGTCCTAGGCAGGAGATAGCTACTCCTTTCCTTCCTCGAGATCCCTTATACGTTCATCTATCTCCCGTATCTGCTCGTCAATCATCTTTCTTATAGTCTCTAGCCAGCGGCGCTGGGCTCTTAGCATCTCTAGCTTCATCTCTGGGTTAAGCCTGCCCCACGGCCCCGGGATAGGCGGTATAGCCTATAGCATCGGGGCGGCAGGTAATGGATGGCGAACTCGTCGGGCGACGGCGGTGAGGCTTCTTCGCCGCCGGTACCCTGTGGTTGCTTGCCTCTTCTTTTCCCGCGGCCCCAGCCATAGCCGTAGCCAGGGCCCTGCCAAGGCCACCAAGCCAAAACTCTACACACCAGACAGGTAGTACCAGACTAATACAACACAAGTAAACAGTATATACATGTGTGCCCGGCAAGAACCCTTGGGGTCTGAACGTCATTTTGCGAGAGTTAGGATCTTTGCTTCCCTACAGATACTAGGTATTATAATCTGGTTTTAGGTAACGTAGCTCTCCGGGGCTGGTGATGGCAGAAATCCGCGTCGTCCAGGGAGCTGAAGCAATTAGCAGGGTCACGCTCCGCTCGGTAATAGAGGCTGTTTGCCCGTTGACTGGACTGGTAGACCGCTACAATGTCGAGGTAGAGTATAGTCCTGGGGAGGAGAGGCTCTACATAGAGGCCTATAGCTTCCAGGAGTACCTCGAGAGCTACCGCGGTAAGAGAATATACCAGGAGGAGCTGGCAGCCAAGATAGCACACGATGTCTGCCGTGCAGCCCAGCCTCGCTGGGTCAGGGTAACTCTTGTTGGAACTCACGGCTCTGTCGAGATAGAAGCTGAGCACCGGATAGAATGTGAGAAATAAAGCGTAGAAGACTTAGTGCGGGGAATAGTGTATTAACAAAGAGTACGGTGTAACATGCGTGGCTAAGGCTGTAATCCTCGCTGGTGGTTTTGGTAAGAGGCTTCGTCCCCTCACCGAGGACCGGCCGAAGCCTCTAGTCGATGTCGCGGGGAGGCCGATAATCGAGTGGCAGATACTCTGGCTCCGCAGTCACGGGGTACGAGAGTTTGTTATCCTCCTTGGCTACAAGTGGGAGCGGCTCGTGGAGAGGCTGGGTAGTGGCCAACGGCTAGGCGTAAGAATAGCCTATGTGGTCGAAGATGAGCCCCTTGGGACGGGGGGCGCGATTAAGAACGCTGAGCACCTCCTAAAGGGCGAAGACTACTTCATAGTCTTGAACGGTGACATAATAACAAACCTCGATGTCAACAGGCTGGTCGCAAAGCTGGCAAACAGCAAGGACGCACTAGTAGCTATGGCGCTCGTACCGCTCCGCAGTCCCTACGGCGTAGTAGAGCTAGACCAGGAAGACCACATAGTAAGGTTCGTCGAGAAGCCGACGCTAGACTACTGGATAAATGCAGGCGTCTACGCCATGAAGCCCGGAGTCCTCGACTACCTGCCTGAGAAGGGCGACATCGAGCGTACCGCGTTCCCCCGGCTAGCGGAGGAGCGTCGCATCCTAGGAGAACGATTCACAGACGCCTACTGGCGCAGTATCGATACGATAAAGGACCTCGAAGAGGCGGCTAGGCAGATAGAGGCTCTCCGTTTTGAGGAAAAATTCGCCCAGGAGGACAAAGGCTAGCTTTCCTGTTTCTTCTCGGCCTCTTCTAGCTCCTTCTCAAGCCTCTTGAGCTCCTCCTCTAGCTCCCGCTCTATCTCCTCTATGGGCTTTGGCGGTGGCGTGGTAGCTAGTGTGTAGCCTATCCAGGCCAGTATCCCGAAGACTCCAGCGACGGCGATAAATGCTGTCAACTTTAGCAGGAACATGTCGATGCCTGGACGTGGTGGCGCGAATAGTAGCCAGCCATACACGAGTATAACCAGTATCGACACTACCACGAGCAGCGTGCCCACAGTCTTGTCGGAAGCCATTTCTCTCCACCGCTTAGACGTGCATAGAACCTATGTTATAAAATCCTTCCAGCAGCTAGCCCGGGCCCTCTAGGGGCCCTGAGAGCAATGACTGAGAAGCCACTATTCACAGCCCGGTACCGCGTGCATTGGAGCGAGACGGACGCGGCGGGGATAATGCACTTCAGCAACTTCTTCCGCGTCCTCGAGCGCTGCGAGGAAGACCTCCTAGCCAGCCTCGGACTCATAGACAGGGTCATAGGCCACGGCATACCACCCATCGCGTTCCCCAGGGTCCACGCCGAGTGCCGCTATACTGCTCCACTACGGCTCGCAGACGCCTATCGCGTCGAGATAACAGGGATAGAGCTGGGCAGGACAAGCATAACCTACAGGTTCCGAATAGTCAACGAGACCCTAGGCAAGGTCTCAGCAGAGTGCAGCATAGTAGCAGTAGCCTACAGCATCCACGAGGGCAAGACTATACCCATTCCCGAGGAGATGAGGAAGAAGCTACTCGATATAGGAGCAGTCGAGAAAAACAGGGAAGGAGGCTAGCTCTTCCCCGGCTCCCCTGCTATAACGACTTCCACCGGCTCTATGTAGGGCCTATCCTCCGGCCCCAGCCTGACGATGCCGATAACCGTTACCTTCTCGTCCTTCCCGGGCACCGGGCCCATGATGGCTGCCACGTATATCCTCCTAGTACCGTCGTCGAGGACCCAGTCGCTCCGAGTGACTGGCGGCGGCTCGTCTAGCCCAGTCCAGCGCAGAGACACTCCCCTAACGACTACGGGCTTGCCGCTGTAGCTCTCCGGGTTTGCACGTATATCGCGTACTGTGACCTCTGTGGGCCGGGGCGCGTAGGCTATGGGCTCTAGCGTCTCAGCGTCATATGCCTTTACCCTGGGGTAGCTCTCGGGCGCTACCGTGTACAACGTGTCGCCTATGTATAGGCTCCTCGCCGCGCCCATATGGAGTAGCAGTGCTCTCAGCTCTAGGTCGCCCCTCTCCGTGTCTAGCTTTACTATTGCTACCCCGTTCCTCCTAGCACCGATCTCGGCGATGCCCTCTGGTGTCTCGCGGTACTCCTGGCTCCAGCCCTCTACGGGTATCATTACGTAGCCATGGCGCATGTCGAGGGTGAAGGCGCGGTGGCCCCAGCGCGGGTCTAGCACATGGCTCCAGGCATACCTCCAGTCGCCTCCTATGTACACCCGGTCTAGCACCTTTATCTTAGCGTCCCCCATCACCTTGTATAGGCTGATGCGCACCTTGGAGTCCTCGCGGCCGACTCCTATCAGCAGCGTGTTGTTGACTGGGTGGAGGTACTCGTCGAAGCCTGGTGCCTCGATGTAGCCTAGGACTCGTGGCTTCCTGGGGTCGGCGAGGTCGATGACGAAGAGAGGGTCTATCTGCCGGAAGGTTACCAGGTATAGCCTGGGGCCTAGAAACCGGGCAGCGTGCACTCTCTCGTTGAGCACTATCTCGTCTACACGGCCTATCTCGTCAAGGGTCTCGGCATCCAGTATGTAGAGGCCTACCCGCGTCCTCCACTGTTTATCACTCCAGTCCTGTTCCTCTACAACTATCCTTAGCGTGCCGTTATACTCGTCTATCATCCACTGCTTCCGGGCGATACCGGGTATCACAGTGCTGGCCTCCGGCTCTAGCCGGGGCCCCGGCTCTACAGAGACCCCTACGAGGAGGCTCTTCGTGCCCCGCGGCTGGGCTTTTTCCATCCTCTCGGCTATCTCCGCGAGGGTGGCGTTTACGCGGTCTCCTAGGATGGCGTGTAGCTCCTCTATACCGGGCAGTACTAGGTAGAGACTCCCGGTAGCGGACATGTACATGGTGGAGGGCGGTGCGCCCACTATGGTCAGCGTCGCTGCGCTCCCGGTGTCGAGGCTGAACGCCGCTACTATAGTCTCTATGGGCTCTAGGCTAGCCACTATAGGTGGCTCTGGCACAGGTATAATCCTGGCGGCCCCAGCGTCGGCTTCCAGTATGACGGGTCTCACGATCATGGAGGCCTCTGTGACCAGTACCAGGGTCTGGTTGTAGAGGCGTGCGTCGTAGAACCTGCCTGTTATGCTCCGCATCCACCGCAGCTTCATGCTGGTATCGAGGCTTATTACCCATGTGCGGCTCTCTAGCGGCCAGGGGCTCCGGTACTCATCGGCGATGACCACTAGCCCGTCCTCGGTCATGTAGACGCCTCTAACGACTATATGGTGCTGTACTGGGGCCACGGGCTCGGTGTACCCGCTACCCGATACGAGTACGAGATTCTCGTCGCCGACAATCTCGAGTACTGCTTTGCGTATGTCGTAGACAGCGGCTAGGCTGAGGCTCCCGGCAGGGTAGGCCCGGTATAGCTCAACGACGTCCCTGTGCAGCACGGCTATGTGTGTCCTGTTGGTCTTCACTACGTCTGGTTCATCGATGCCGGCTACCTGGATGTTAGTAGTGCTGTACTCTGGGGCTGCCCTGGCCTCAGCTGGCGCTGTGGAGGGCATAGGTGTAACAGCAGTAACTGTGGCTGTTAGTGGGCGTACGAGAGTCTCTACGACAGTAGTTTCGAAAACTCCTGGAGTCATGTAGAAGGCTGAGCCGCCCATCGCCCTGTAGATCGATGAAAGGGTCTCGAGGCTCTCCCAGGACGCCCTATAGCCGTAGCTAGTCCAGACAAGCTCTAAGGTCGCGTTGGAGGGCTCTGGAGCGCCGGTGGCGGGAGCCTCTACACCAGTCCAGGTGACCGGAGGCTGGACCCCCGTAGCTGTCTCGGCAGTCTCCGTCTCTACACTTTCCGGAGGCTCTGGGCCAGGCGGTTCAGATTTAAACATGCTAACGGCTAGGCCTAGGGCGTAGCCGGCGGTGAAACCAGCCAACGCTACGAGCAGGACCAGAACCACTACTCTATCTCGACTAGTCCACATGTCTTGTCCTCACCTTGTAGAAAAGAAGCGGAGGCTACTCTAGTGTAGAGCTAAAGCCCCACGTCTACTACTCCGAAGACTCCAGCCTAATATCGGGGGTGTATCTCTGGTAGCCATCAGGGAGCGGGGTTTAGGCAGGGTCAGGTAGATATGCAGTGGAGTCTCGAGTACCTTGAGGCTACCACGATTCTATAATATCTTGGCATGGGATGGGCTAAGTGTCTTAGGTCTCGCCGGAACATCATCATAACCTAATCCATTACATTTCCTCCTGGTGGCAATCAATCGTCAATGACAACATTTACAGTCGCCTCCACCTTATCAATTCGTAGAGGTCTGCACGGTGTGGAATGCGGCCATGATGTTGAGTCAATGAGTAGCCTCGGAGCTGGGCTTTTTCTAAGTCATGGATTATGATGGTGTTGTGACAGAATTTAATTTACAATAGTGAACTATAGCTTAGCGTGCTTGAATTTGGTGTTTAAATTCACCAGGATCTATCTCTGATGACAGCTGTCGATGTTGCGTTACCTAGAAGTTTCCCAGCTCCAACGGTACTGATTCATAACTGATAGAGAACAGCCTTATAGTCCTAGCTCCTAGCAATACTGCTACCTTGTGTGGAGGCAGGGTGAGCATGATGACGCGGGCTAGAGGGCTTCTAATCCTTGCTCTACTACTGGTTGCTACGTCGACAATAGCAGCAAGGGCAGCAGAAGTAGCAGTGGTAGATAGTGAGCCTCAGCCACCACAGCTCTTCAACGCGACATCGGTCTACAATGATTCTAGCGAGTTCGACGGCTATGCAGACATGGCGCTAGTCGTAGTAAACAAGACTTCTACCGGGGTTGATCTGATACTGGAGCTCAGTCAGCCACTACCCGATCCGGCGACCGAAACCGACCCTATAACCCGGCGTATTGACGTTCCGGTTATACTCGGGCCTAAACCACCTATAGATGCGGATGCACAATCCTATGGCGTGACTATTTACTGTACAATAGAGTCGTCTCCGTCAGGGACGACAAATACTAGCAGCCTTCCCGACACAGCTACTTGTCTGCTAGATACAAGCCGCGGAAAGATAGTAATCGGCATAAACATGTCGTCACCCGTGATTCCAACAGGAAACTTCTACATAACCATAGCTCCATGGGTAAATATAACGGTTATAGATGCCGTAGATAATGCAACGAATCTAGCAATAGATCCTCTTAACTCGACAACAGTAACAATAACCGTGGATGGTGATCCTTCGGATTGGAACGCTGTAGCTGGTTCACCTAACCTAATCTCTGTCGCGGACGCGGATTCTGTCAATGAATACGACTTTGCTGATGTTGTAAACACGTCATATATAGCAATACTCCCGGGTAGCGGCTACTATACACTCTACGCTCTGGTAGAGTTGAATGGTACATTGGGCGCGCCTTATGCGGTACCACCATATATTATGCTTTACATCAATGCATCCTATAGCTATAATAATGGAACGATAACAGGTGTTGAACCGCTCATACTTAGACTCGATAAGGACAACCTATGGATATACAATGCCTCTATGAGTCTAGTGCTAGGTCCTATTGCTAATGGTACTAGCTATTACAATATTAGTATGTCCGGTAAGTACATAGAGACCGGCGTCTATGAGCAGGCAATAGATGACGCCCTACGCGCCATCCTAAATCTAACGTCAACTGATACCCTAGATTCGTTGAACCTTACAATAACGGGGACCGAGATAGTTACGCTAATCAATGATAACCCCCTAGGTGCTGAGCTTAGGCCCGATCTACAGCCGGTATACATAGCTATAGCCCGTAGCCCAGAGAGCGGTGAAAGCTACTTTGTGAAGCCAGTGACCGAGTACTATAATGTCTGTATAGCAGCTGGCGACAGCTACCAGGTGAGCGGCGCAGTTACGAACATATCACTGGTAAACACTGATACCACTAACGCGTGTATCTCAATCCTACTCTACAATACCAGCCCACTAGGCCTCGAGGAGCTAGGTATACCAGGCATAACGTTCAACGAGTTCTACTACATCTCGAACACTGGCGGCTCCAACCTATCTGTAATCCTCGACATAGCTAATACGACAGCCGCGCTCGAGGAACTAGCATGGCTCGGCCTAGGCCTGGACGCAATCAAAGCAGTACTCCTGCCGCTCAACGAGACCTACGCCGGCTATATCAACATGGATACAGCATCAACTGTTAACATGTCCACCTGGGTATTCGCCCACACCCCTGTAGCAGTGGTACGACCGAGCTTTACCACATCTACAGTAGTAAAGGGTAATATCGCGAGGCATGTGTACACAGTCGAGAACCTTGACTACCTCTATCCTGTGTCCATAAGTATAGCTGCACCAGCAGACTATACTCTAAACGCTTCATTGCTAAACCTAGACTCTATGGGGCAACCAGGGTCGCTGGCCTCCATAGAGGCTAGTATCGATACGAGTATACTAAGCCCAGGCTACTACGAGGCGCTCATAAACTTCACCGACACGGGCAGCGGTGCTACTGGCAGTGCTCGGATGATTACAATAGTCGCCCCAGAGACGGCTACCGTAGTCTCATCATTGATTAGCGGCACTGGGACTATACTAGTGCCAGATATAGATGCCTCACTTGACGTAAACTCCACCGATACCGTGAATGTGACCGTGATAACACTCAATACCACAGCCGAGGCCCTTCCCGGAAAGCCGAGAGCCAAGCTCATAGCGGAGAAGTCGTTCGACGTAATAGTGGACAACACAACGGCGATAAACACTATACTCGTCAAGGTACGCTATACTGACAGCGATGTACAACGCTGGGGCGTCTACGAGGTCACTCTACGCCTCTATCGATGGGACCCAGTAGCCAAGAAGTGGATCAGGCTGAAAACAACTGGCGTAGACGTAGTGAACAATGTGATATGGGCTGAGGTTCAGCCAGACGAGCTAGTAGGTGCTCCCATCGCCCCTGCTGGTAGCCCAGCGCAACTCGTAGGCGGTGAGCTAGAGCTACCAGCAATGCCCACCGGCTCTAATGGTGGTATAAAGCCGGCTGTATTGCTGGCAGCCGGCTTTGCTGTAGTAGCTGCTATAGTGATGATGCGCCGGCATATGCGTCTAGGATTATCCTAGCTATTTTTCCACGTCTAGGCCCTTGTACAACTCCTCGAACGTTGTCCCATCTTCTCAGCCTCGTATGCTCTGGGAGTGTCTCGGCTCGATGCTGTATGGGGCTCTGAGAGCGTTGTCTAGAAGGACGTCCAGGAATGTTAGACGGGTGGTATTGCTAACAGCTATTGTACTTGCGCTCATAGTAGCGGCAGGTGCTAGTAGGTGGGGTATCAGCGATACCCGGGGGGATTGTCCGCGTGGCCGGGCGCTGGTTGCAGATGCACTCAGTCTGGACTTCCCTAACCCGGAGCTGGACAGGTTCCTGGTAGAGACCCTCAAGAAAGCGGGCTACATCGTGGACTACGTGAACGGCACCGGGGTTGACCTGGAGCTCTACCGCCGGCTCACAGACTACGACGTGGTTATCCTAAGGGTGCACGGGGGGAAGGGCGAGGTAAGGCTCCCCGACGGAAGGGTGGCAGTGGTCAACGGGCTGTTTACCGGCCTACCCTGGGATGACCGGTACCAGGAGCTTATGTGGAAATGGCTCGCGGCCAAGGCCACCCCGTATCATGATCCAAGCAGGGCATACCTCGCTGTGCTCCCCGGCTTCTTCACAAGGGAGATGAGGGGCAGGTTCTGCCCCGGGAGCGTCGTGGTTGTGGGGAGCTGCTTTAGCCTCTACACCTACGAGATACCGGTAGCCCTGGCGCAGCTGGGCCTAGGAGTCTACATCGGCTGGACCGGGCCGGTCACCGTCCAGGAGATAGACGTGGGTCTACGCATGCTGGTAGACCTAGTCTACAACCAGGGACTCAACTGGACAGAAGCCGCCATAGAGGTCGGCAAGAGGCTCGGCACCAACGAGTACAACAGCACACTCTATGCCGTGATACTCAGCCGCCAGAGCTAGAAGTCCCGAAGACTTCTCAATGCTATGATATTTTAGGCAGGGGATGTAGCAAATCCCCTCATCAAGCCATGGACTATTGTATACGGAAAGCATATGGTACACTTTTTAAGGGGTAGCAAGGCCCTTGCCATCATCATAGCGCTACTGCGCAATACATGCTAGAATGGTGATTATGTATGCCGAGGCTCAGCCGCCGGGGCAGACTCATACTAGTCTTCGCTACCGTTGCTGTATTGTCCGTGTTAGTGGCTCTCCCCTGGTACATAGCGTATAGCAGCCTCCACCCTGATACATGTAGGCCTAGCGTCACGCCGGGCGACCTCGGGCTAGGCTACGAGGGCTTCGCAGTCAATACTAGCGATGGGGTGACGATCCGGGGCTGGGTGATCGAGCCCAGGGCCAGGGGCGATACCGTGTTCATACTGATGCATGGCTATACGTCATGCCGTTCTGCACCCTACATCCTCGACCTGGCAGAGGCTCTGGCCAGGAGGGGCTACCCGGTGGTCGTCTTCGACTTCCGGGGCCACGGGGAGAGCAGCGGCTCGACGACCATCGGGCCCAGGGAGGTGCTTGACGCGGAGGCCGTAGTGGGATATGCTGCCGAGCGGTTCCCGGGGCGGAGGATAGTGCTAGTTGGCTTCAGCATGGGTGGCGCTGTCGCTATAGTCGAGGGCGCGGGGGATCCCCGTGTCTATGCGGTGGCGGCTGACAGCCCCTACTACAGGCTCGCGGACGTTGTGCCCCGGTGGCTAGAGTATAAGACTCCGCTACCGGGCTGGATGGGCGTACTCGCCGGCTTTTACGGCCAGCTCATGGCCGGCGTTGACCTGGACTTCGGCCCGGC
Source organism: Pyrodictium delaneyi (assembly GCF_001412615.1). Classification (NCBI taxonomy): domain Archaea; kingdom Thermoproteati; phylum Thermoproteota; class Thermoprotei; order Desulfurococcales; family Pyrodictiaceae; genus Pyrodictium; species Pyrodictium delaneyi. The sequence goes on from NZ_CP013011.1 coordinate 217,361, forward strand.
AATGGTGGAGCGTGTTGATAAGCCACTTATGGTTGTTTATGGGACTCAAGACCCCCTAGTCACCCCCGAGGAGATGCGGGAAATAGCCTCCAAGAGTCCTTGCAGTATACTAGTCGGCGTGCCGGGCGCGGGCCACGTGGAGGCTGTCGAAAAGCTGGGCCCAGAGCGGTACGCGGAGATGCTTGTAGATCTCGCGCATAGGAGCTGCTAGGCTGGAGGCGGTTCCGTCTTGGTGTACACGCGTGCGCTAGAGGAGGCCTACACAATGGCCCGGGGCGTAGAGCTGTCCTGCGGCAGAGTAGCAGAGCTAGAAGAGGCGCTAAGGGTTATCGAGGAGCTGATGGAGCGGGGCGGTGGCGCCGAGGAGCTAGAGTATGCTGGAGCACTGCTAAGACAAGCTGGGGACGTGCTCCGGCTAAGAGGCTGCCTCGACTGGCACCTCCTAGTCCAAGCTGCGGACATCGTAGAGCATGCTTAATCTGGAGATTGGCGACGATATGAAATATTCTTGATCAGCTATATAATGTGTCTAATGCTATACAAGTAATATTCAACTCCAGATTTGGCAAGATCAGAGCAGTATTACTGAGTTCTAGCAGTCTGGTTTATACCACCCAATATCGTGTCCACTGCGGCGGCTATGGCCGCGGCTACGGCGGCTGCCCGGAGCAGAAGCGGGCTGCCCAGCAGCGAAGCGGCGGCTGCGACGGCTATGAAGGGCCACGGCGTGTACCCGCCGCCCCGGGGCCCCGCGGCTAACAGCACTGCCATCGTGTCGGGGCTGTAGGCCGCCATGAGCGCGAGGAGCGCAGCGGGCCGGGCCTCGAGCAGCACAGCGGTGGCGGCGCCGGCCAGCGCGGCGGCCGCCGGCGTAGCAGCCACGGCTGCGGCTGCCCCGGCTCCCGCGCCATGGGCTAGCAGCGTGGCTAGGTGGAAGCCCGCTGCGAGGCCTAGCAGGTAGAGGGCTCGCCGGATCCGGCTCTCCTGGAGCCCAGCTAAGCCGGCGTAGACTGGGCTGGGGGCTAGGAGGCCGGCGAGGAGCCCGTCGACGAGCCCCGGGCCTGCCCTAGCGGCTGCTGCGAGTACGGGGGCGAACACGCCCGCGGGCCCGGTGTAGGCGAGCAGCCCCACACCGAACCAGGCGGCGGCCGTCTTAGCTAGCCTACGGCGGCCCTGCCAGGAGTGGATTACTGAGAACCTATAGCCCATTGTCCAGTAGAACACCACGGCGGCTGCTAGCAGGGCTAGCCGGGCGAGCTTGCCGGTGTCCGCGGCCACTGTGTATAGGAACGGCGCCTCGGCAGGGGACGTGAAGCCGGGCCACGGGTGCATACCGTGTAGCAGGGCGGAGGCCAGCGCGCCGGCAGCAGCGGCGGCTCCAGCTGTCCAGCGCAGCGCTGTCTCCGTGGCGAGGCAGTCCCGTAGCCCAGCCCAGCCGAGCCAGCGGGCGGCCTCAACGGCGAGGAGCGGGCTGACAGCGAGCACTATTCCGGAGAGCATGGAGAGCTGTACGCTGTAGAAGTTGTAGAGCGTATGGTTCCCCGCAGCGTAGACTAAGGCGTAGCCTGCGACTGCAGATGCTAGTGCAGCAGCCGCGAAGGCTTCCGCGTTCTTCCCCGTACAGCTCCCGATGCATGTGCTGAGCGCAGCTGCTGCGAGCCCGGCTAGGGAGACGAGGAGCGCGGGCAACGTGATCACCGGGTTGGAAGCAGCCACGATGAGCGGCCTGCCGTCGACGTAGTGGAGGATGAAGCCGGGCACGCCTAGCAGCAGGCCGAGGGGCGTGGTCGAGGGCGGGCCCTCCGCGGGCCTGCTGGTTGTGTGCCAGCGGAGCGAGCCCACGACCTCGTCGAGCCAGGCCCCGGGCCCCATCCACTCTATGAACGGGATCCAGGAGGCGAGCACCACGGCTAGCGGCACGGAGAGGAGTACTAGGGTCTTGGCGGGGCCTAGGCCCCGGAGCCGCGCGTAGACGAGGAGCGCGGGGAGCACGAAGAGCCCCGTATACTTCGCCGAGCCCGCGAGCCCCGCTAGCAGGGCCGCGGCGAAGGGATGGCCGTAGAGGAGCGCCGCCACAGCTAGCGCGTCGAGGCTCGCGGCATAGATGTCGAGCATGCCGACGGCCGACATCGATTGGACGCTCTGGTCGAGGAGGGCGAGGGCTGCCGGCGCCAGGGCGAGGACCAGGGCCCAGCGGCTGCCTACCCGCCTCGCAGCCCAGTACGCGGTGGCCGCAACCGCGGCGAGGCCGAGGGCGCCGGCGGCGAAGCTCGCAGCGCGCCACACCCAGTAGCGGAACCCCAGGAGGTCTATCAGGGCGGCGAAGATGTACTTGACTAGCGGCGGGTGCTCCGTGTTGAGGTAGTTGTTGATATTCTCCTTGTCCGGCATCACGCCGGGGACGGCGTCCAGGAAGCACGTAGACACCTGGGGGAGGGATGCAACGGCCTGGTGCTCGCCGAGCGGGGCCTCGACGAGGAGCGCGTGGATCTCGCTATACTGTCTCCCGAGTATCCGGGCTCCCGGCGCATGCTCGTGGATGAGCAGGCTGGCCTCTGCGGGGCTACACTCCCCGGGATTATAGAACACGGTGTAGACGGCATAGCTGCTGTTGACCCGGGCTACTAGGTCCCAGCCGAGCACCTTCCGCGCCACGTTTATCGATGACGGGATGTACCATACCTCGTCGCTGATATAGTCCTCGACCCCCAGGGTCTTCGAGAGCCCGCCGTGGTACAGTGCTAGCAGCGACGCCAGGTACGCAGCAGCAACGACAGCCAGGAGGACCCGGCGGCTAGGCTGCCCACGCCAGTTGCTGGTGCCCGCCACACCTGCTCCTCCAGCTAGTCTGCCGGCTAGACCCCGTGCCGTCGTAAATGTAGCGTCCCAGGGGCCCAGCATATAGGCGCCTGAGGGAAGGTACACGAAGTACTCAGAAGCACTTCAGGAGACGCTGGCATGGGCGTCGAGGCATGAGCGATGACATGGAGCCAGCGGTTTCGATAGTGGTCCCGACGTATAACGAGAGGGAGAACCTGCCCCGGCTACTAGAGGAGATAGACCGCGTACTCCGGGGCAGAGGCATAGACTACGAGGTCGTGGTAGTAGACGACGATAGCCCTGATGGCACGTGGAGGGTCGCCGAGGAGTACGCGGAGCGGGGCCTCCCAGTCCGCGTGGTGAGGAGGCGGGGAGAGCGGGGCCTCGGCAGCGCCATCGCCCGGGGGCTCCGCGTAGCCCGCGGCCGCTACATAGTGGTCATGGACGCGGATCTCCAGCACCCGCCGGAGGCTATCCCCCGGCTCCTCGAGGAGGCCCGGAGGAGCGGTGCGCACCTCGTAGTCGCGACCCGGTACGGCCGCGGGGGCGGCGTGGAGGGCTGGAGCCGTTTCCGCCTCCTGGTCTCTCGTGTGGCGAGCCTGCTGGCATACCTCCTACTCCCCGAGGCCAGGGCCACTAGCGACCCTATGAGCGGCTTCTTCCTGGTCTCCCGCGAGCTCGCAGCGAGGGCGCCGGAGCGGCCGCGGAGCTGGAAGATACTCCTAGACCTCCTAGTCGAGGCCCGGGGCAGGGTCTCGGAGGTCCCCTATGTCTTCCGCCGCCGCGCTGCGGGCGAGAGCAAGCTCGGCCTCCGGGAGATGCTGGACTACGTGCTCCACCTGCTTGAGCTCTCAGGCTACCGGCCCATCAAGTTCGCGGTTGTCGGCGCAACTGGCACGCTCGTCAACCTCGCAGTACTAAGGCTTCTCCACGGCGCGCTGGGCGCACCGCTCCCGCTCTCGTTCCTCGCAGCGTTCGAGGCATCACTGACCTGGAATTACCTGCTCCACGACGCGTGGACCTTCCGGGGCATCCGGCCCCCAGGCGTACTCAATAAGCTACGGTACTGGCTACGGTACCACGCCGCCGCCCTAGGCGGCCTCGCAGCATACATGTCCGTGGGCATGCTGTTGACCACACTGGGCCTAGACTACATGCTCGCGGGGCTGGCAGGGATAATCGCCGGCTTCCTAGCCAACTACACGCTCTCCCTCTACAAGGTGTGGAACAGCCGTTGAACAATACCGAGAACCTGCTTCACGCCGCACCAGGGCGTACTGACACGTCGCCCGGCAGGTAGATCGCAAGAGGGTTAATGGGCTTGTGCAGGCCTTGGCGTCCCTGGCGCAGAGGCCTTGGAGAGGCTGCCTAGCGGGATCCTCCGCGTAGAAGTACCGCTCCCCATAGAGAGCCTCGGGAGCGTGAACGTCTACGTCCTCTCCGACGGGGAGCCGTGGCTCGTAGACGCGGGGATCTACACAGCGAGGGCTGCGAGGCAGCTACTCCGGGGGCTCCGCGAGGCCGGCATACGGCCCTGCGACCTCGCCGGAGTAGTGGTGACACACTTCCACGTAGACCACATGACGCTGGCGCCGGTGCTGGCTGAGCTAGGGTCCCCACGGCTCCTCATAGGCCGCGGCGACCTCGCAGTGCTCGAGTCGGGGGTGGAGGACTTCATAGACCGGGTGCTAGAGCTCTACACGTGGAGCGGGATGCCCAGAGAGGAGGCCGAAAAGATACGCAGGCACCACCCAGCAGTCCGCATGATGGAGGCTTACCGGGAGGCCTTGGAGCTGGACTGGAGGCCCCTAGGCGAGGGAGACCTGCTCCGCGCCGGCGGCCTAGAGCTACGCGTAGTCGAGGCCCCAGGCCACACACCTGGCCACATACTGCTCTACGGAGACGGGCTCCTATTTACCGGGGACACGGTACTCCCCGGCATAACGCCGCACGTGGTGCTCCACGGCGTCGACGAGGACCCGCTCGGCAGCTACCTGGAGAGCCTAAAACGCGTCGAGGCCATGGCGCCGGCCCTCGGGCTCCCCGGCCACCGTGGCGTCCTCCGTGACCCCGCAGCCCGGGCCAGGGAGATACGAGAGCACCACGAGAAGCGGCTCCGCGGGCTACACGAGCTGCTACAGCGCCGGGGCCCGCTGACCGGCTACGAGGCGGCTAGGCTGATGCGGTGGAGGACGCGCTACAGTAGCTGGGACGAGTATCCCCCTGCAGAGAGGTTCTTCGCAGTAGGCGAGGCGCTGGCCCACCTGAGGCACCTAGAAGCACGGGGCCAGGCCGAGCGCCTGGAGCGCGACGGCCTGCTAGCGTGGCGCGCCCTATAGCCTGTCGAACCCGCCGTCGAGCCCGGCGTCGCCCAAGTCAAAGCCTGCATCACCCGTATCTTCGTAGTAAGCGTCCCCAGTGTCCACGTCGCCAGCCTCGTCCACGGCCTCGTAGCCGGACTCATCGCTCCAGCTACTACTCCACGCCAGGTCATCCACCAGCGCAAGCCCCGTGAGCACACTGAGCAGCATCATAGCCTCCATAGCTGTTAGTAGCCCCAGCATTGGGAGCAGCGGTGCAGCCAGGAGCAGCTCCTGGGGGCTCCAGCGCCAGTCCTCTGGCAGCCGCTGCTCCCGGAGGAGCTTCTTAGCGGCGACTGCTGCATGCTCCATTAGCCTCATCGCCTCGGGCACAGTGTCGAGCCCCTGGCGCGTGAGCCGCAGCCTCCGACGCTTCAGTATCAGCCCGCTCTGGTACTCCTCCACGAGCCCCGCCGCCTTCAGCTCCTCGACTATGCTCTCCACAACCTCCCTGGAGACCCGGAGAGCCCTAGCTATCGCGTCCACAGTGTCCAGGCCCCGATGGATAGCGAGAAGGACAGCAGCCTGGCTAGGCGTAAGACCCCCAGCCACCACTCATTGCACCCCTTTGCATCCTAACTTCGATACACAGGGAACAGTTGAAAGCGAAATAATGTTGCTCCCCCGACGGGCCCCTACGCCTACGCCTAGTAATAGACAGCGGGTATACACGCCGCGAGCTCTCCCGCAAGAGCCCCGGGGAGCTACTACGCCTCATAGAGGCAGCACGCGCCGAGGCCAGAAACTCATACGAGATAATAACCGTCGATGGGGAGAGGATTCTACGGGCCAAGCTGCGATGGATAGGGGGGCACAGCGGCTAGCAAGGGAGCTGCTCCGGGGACCCGGGAGGCCCTGGAACTGGCTGCGCGCGCCGAGAGGCCCGAGCACAGTTTCCTAGTCCTAATTGGCCTGGAGAGACTACGCAGCCTCGACAAAGAGCTGAGGAACTCGGCAACGCTTGGCAGAGCGACTCGACCTCAACGAGGCGGTGAGGCTAGTCAAGGAAGACCGCCAGGACTGGTAAAGCTCCACTGCATGTAGTTCCTGAGATAGTTGAGACTAGAAATGTACTCGGTGAGGCACATAAGACCCGGTAAAGCCTGTGCTCGGGGCCTCATAGTGGGCTGCCTCGTCATACTGCCCGGCTCTCCTCCGTACTGCTTGTCGTTGTGGGGCTTGCTTGTTTCAGCTTCTCGGCTAGGTAGTCGAGGATTATCCGGTACCTCTTCATACGGTGCCGTGGCTTGGCCCGGATGCTGTGGCCGTGGCTGCCCCTGGTGAATACTACTAGCCGGCTCTCTTTGCCGTGGAAGCGTAGCGCTACGTGGAACGCTACGGCCTGGTCTATGAAGCACCGGTAGTCCTCCATACTGTGGATTATCAGTACCGGGGTCTCTACGCGGTCTACGTAGTTGATGGGGCTGGCGCGTTCGTAGTTCTCTGGGGAGCTCCAGGGTGTGCCGCATATCTGGTCTGGGTCGAACCAGTAGCCGATATCGCTGGTGCCGAAGTCTGCTCTCCAGTCGCTTATCCCGTTCTCGCTTATCGCTGCCCTGAACCGGTTGGTCTGGGTTATTATCCAGTTGGTCATGTAGCCGCCGTAGCTTATACCCGTCATAGCCATCCTCCCGGGGTCGGCATTCTCGACGCTCTCTAGGAACGCGTCTAGGAACTCCATTATGTCCTGGTAGTCCCGGGTGCCATACTTGCAGCGTATGTCGGCGTACTCCTCGCTGTAGCCGTCGCTGCCCCGGGGGTTACAGTAGACCACGTAGTAGCCCTTGGCCGCTACGAGCTGGTGCATGAAGTTGAAGGCTGCACCGTAGCAGGCCTTAGGGCCGCCGTGGATGAAGAGCACTACGGGGTACCGGTTCCCCGGCTCGCGGCGGGCCGGTGGAAGGTACCAGCCCTCGACTACCGTGCCGTCGCTAGCCCTTGCCTTCAGGTTGACGGGTTTCTGGAGCTCCACCTCTCCGAGCAGCCAGTCGTTGAACCGTGTGAGCCTCCTTGGCTGGCCCCGGCCTGGCTCGAGGATCCATATCTCGCCGGGCTCGGTGTAGCTTGTCCGAGCGTAAGCTATGACGCCTGCGTCGCGCGAGACGGTGAACGAGTAGACTACCTGCTCGCCGCTAGTGAGCTGCTCCAGGTGGCCCGTGCCGGGGTCTACCCGGTGGATGTTGACACGGCCGCCATCGTTGACGAGGAATAGTATGCCGTCCCCGGCCCATATGGGGTGAATGTTCCCGCGCGGCCAGGCGGCGTCGCTGGAGACGTAGGGCGCGGTGTTCCTGTCGAGGCTGCACGTGAGGCACCTGGGCTCGCCGCTGAGGCTTAGCAGCCATACGTGCTCGTGGCTCGCGAGGCCCCTTGGCAGCGCGTGGCCGTGGAGGACGAGGGCGTCTCCCCGGGGGCTCCACTCGACTGCGCTGAAGCTATAGCTGCCACTGAGCAGCGTCTCGGTCTCCCCGGTCTCCACGTCCACGAGCACGACTTCCGTGACGTGGGGGCGTAGCTGATCCCTCGAAACCAGTGCCGCTATCCGTTTCCCGTCGGGGCTCGGCGACGCATAGACCACGTTGAAGTCGCCGCTGGTCAGCCTTCTGTGTAGCCCAGACTCGTAGTCTACTAGGAGTATGTGGCTACGGTACTCCTCGGTGAAGCCGGCGCCGTCGAACCAGACTGGTAGGCCGCGTATATCCACGTAGTCCCCGTCCTCGTCTATGCTCCGGGCCGGCGTCGGCGCCACGGCGAGGATGGTGCTGGAGTCGGGCATCCAGCGTGCCTGGACGAAGCCGTACCGGCTCTGGTATACGCGGCGCGGCTCGCCGCCAAGATGGTACACATAGAGCGCTGTACCCTTCTCTTTCTCGCCTAGGCCCCGGCGGCTCGTGAAGAGAAGCTTCTCGCCGTCGGGGCTCCAGCGGGGCTGGGAGTCGCCCTCGCCCTGCAGCACGGCTAGCGTCTTGCCGGCGGGCAGCTCGTAGATCCATATCTCGTTCCGGTACAAGTTCTTCTCGAGATCCGGCCTCACAGCGACGAGTGCTACCCGGCTGCCGCCAGGCGAGACCTGGGGATCACCGACGTGGACTAGGCGAGAGAAGTCCTCAACCTCCAGGAGCCGCTTCCTAGGGGCCAATTCTGCTCCCTCAGACCTCTCCTCGGCGGGGCTCGGGCTGATAAACGTCAGACCTACGTCCATCGTCGAATAGCGTCTTCGACTGTTGCTGGAGGGGAAGGACTCTTCTACCGCCCTACGGCGACAAGTTGATCCAACATGGAGGAACGGCATGGCGCGAGGCAGCGGTATAGCTGGGTGGGGTGCCTACATACCCCGCTACCGGGTAAAGGCCAGCGAGATAGCGAGGGTCTGGGGCTGGGAGCCAAGCGTCCCCAGGGGCCTCGGAGTCGAGGAGAAGGCCGTCGCGGGCCCTGACGAGGACTCGGTCACGATAGGGGTCGAGGCGGCCCGCAACGCTATCCGCCGCGCCAGCGTAGACCCCACGAGGATCAAGGCAGTCTTCTTCGGCACAGAGTCTAAGCCCTACGCGGTCAAGCCCTCCGCGACGATAGTAGCCGAGGCTCTGGGCATAACACCGGAGACCATGGCCTCCGACTTGGAGTTCGCCTGCCGCGCGGCGAGCGAGGGCATGAGGGCGGGCTTCGCCCTCATAGAAGCCGGGTACATGGAGTACGCGCTGGCCATTGGCGCCGATACGGCGCAGGCTAACCCCGGCGACGTCCTGGAGTTCACTGCTGCGAGTGGCGGCGCAGCCTTCGTCCTAGGCCCTGCGGGCGACAGCGTCGCGGTCCTCGAGGGCGTATACACCTACGCTACCGACACGCCAGACTTCTGGCGGGGCGCTCACAGCCCCTACCCGCTCCACGGCGAAGGCTTCACCGGCGAGCCGGCCTACTTCCACCACATAGAGAGCGCGGTCAAGGGGCTCATGGAGTCCCTGGGGCTCCGTCCAGACGACTTCGACTACGCGGTCTTCCACCAGCCTAACGGCAAGTTCCCGCTCCGCGTGGGCAAAAAACTAGGCTTCCCCAAGGAGAAGATCCTCCCCGGCCTAGTCACCCCAATGATAGGCAACACGTACAACGGGAGCGCGCTCCTCGGCCTAGCCCGGGTCCTCGACCAGGCTAAGCCCGGGCAGCGGATCCTAGTAGCCCCATTCGGCAGCGGCGCGGGGAGCGACGCCTACAGCTTCATAGTGACCGATAAGATAGAGGAGCGCAGAGACCGGGCCCCAAAGGTTGACGACTACATCGAGGCCAAGCGCTACATCGACTACGCAGCCTACGCGAAGATGAGGAGCCTCTACGTACGCATCTAGCCCCAATGGGAGGTGGACCCCGTGACGCGCGTCTACATCGCGGGCGTAGGCATGGTCCCCATCGGCCGCCACTACGGCAAGAGCCTCCTAGACCTCGCCGCAGAGGCAGCGTTCAAGGCACTCGACGAGGCCGGCCTGGAGCCAGACGTGGTCGTGGTCACGAACATGCTTGCTAGCAGGCTCCAGGAGCAGGACAACCTCGGCGCCTACATAGCCTCGGGCATCGGGCTCCGCGGCAAGCCGGCACTCCGCGTCGAGGCAGCCTGCGGCAGCGGTGGCGCAGGCGTCTACACGGCCTACAGCATGGTGCGCTCGGGGCTCGCCCGTAGCGTCCTCGTGGTAGGCGTCGAGAAGATGACAGATTACCCGACATCCACAGTCACCTCCGCGCTAGCACAGGCAGCCGACGCCGAGTACGAGCTGTTCTACGGCGCGAGCTTCACGGGCCTCAACGCGCTGATGATGCGCTACTACATGGAGCGGCACAATGTCGACAGAGACACTATGAGCGAGTGGCCGGTGATGATGCACGAGAACGCCCTCAGCAACCCCTACGCGCAGATACGCCGTCGCATAACACGCGAAGACGTAGCCCGGAGCCAGGTAGTCGCGGACCCGATAAGGCTGCTCGACAGCAGCCCCATCGGCGACGGCGCGGCAGCAGTACTCCTCGTCTCCGAGGAGGCAGCAGCGGAGCTCCCCGAGAAGCCTAGCGTCTACATAGCCGGCGCCGGCATGGCCACGGACACGGTGGAGCTCTCGAACCGTGAGGCCCTAGACCGCATACCTGCGGCCAGGGCGGCGGCTGAGCAGGCCTACCGGATGGCAGGCGTAGGCCCAGGCGACATAGACGTGGCGGAGATACACGACGCCTTCACGATAAACGCGGTGCTCCTCATAGAGGAGCTGGGCTTCGCCCCCTACGGGGAGGCGGCCCGGCTGCTAGCAGAGGGCCGCTTCCACCCAGGCGACCGGCCAACGCTCAACCCCAGCGGCGGCCTGAAGGCCCGCGGCCACCCCGTAGGAACCACCGGCGTCTACCAGATAGCCGAGGTGACTATGCAGCTGCGCGGCGACTTCCCCGGCGTACGAGTCGACGGCGCCGAGACAGGATTGGCGGTCAACATGGGAGGCGACGGCTCCACACTCATCGCCCACGTACTCCGCCGCGTGTAAAAGCCGTAGGGAGGTGTCCCCAGAATGACCCTTCGCATGTCCCCGGTGCGTGTCTGGAGAGAGCGTATCCCCCGCTACCGGCTAGTAGGCAGAGAGTGCAAGAAGTGCGGGCGCCGCCACTACCCGCCGCGCCCCGCTTGCCCCCACTGCGGCTCCAGGGAGCTCGTAGACGTCGAGCTCCCCCAGACGGGCACAGTGGAGACCTACACAGTGATATACACCGTGATGGACGGGTTCCGCGACAGGGCACCCCTCGTGATAGCCCTAGTAAAGCTCGACGACGGTACGAGAGTACTAGCACCGATAACAGACGCTGAGCCAGGCGAGGTCAAGACCGGGATGAGGGTGGAAGCAGTACTACGCCGCATAAGGCGCGACGGCGAGCACGGCGTGATAGCTTACGGTGTAGCGTTCCGTCCAGCCCTATTTAGCGGGAGGAAAGCCGACAGCCAGCAACAAGCCTGAGGGTTTTCCACCCGGGCCCTAGGGGCCCGCGGCTCCTCTTACGCAGAGGGCTATCCCGGAGGATGCATCTAATAGGCCCTGGTAGCTGCGTGGCTTCTCTGAGGGGCTGCTTCTTGGCTGGTGACGCCGAGTCCTGGAATGAGAAGCTCGAGGAGGTAGTCCAGGGGATAGTCGAGGGCAGGATAAAGCTACATGAGGCAGACAAGATCCTGGGCAATGCTAACGCTGCTGCTCTCGCGCGCCGGCTCGCGCTCGAGCGCATGCTCGGCGTAGGCCTCTCGAGCATCGGCAGTACTATACTTGACTTCGAGGAGCTCGTGGGTAGGAACATCGAGAACCCTATCGGCGCAGTCCAGGTGCCTGTGGGCGTTGTGGGGCCGCTCCGCGTCCACGGCGAGTACGCCCGCGGAGACTTCTACGTTCCCCTAGCCACTACCGAGGGCGCTCTCGTGGCCAGCATTAATCGGGGCGCGAAGGCTGTCACGCTGAGCGGCGGGGCACGGGCCCGCGTAGTCTACGACGGTATGGCGCGTGCCCCCGCCTTCTGGACCCCAAGCGTAGACGAGGCTGTGCGCTTCATCCAGTGGGTGCGGGAGAGAATAGAGGATATCCGCAGAGAGGCGGAGTCCACGACCCGGCACGGCAGGCTCGTGGAGATACAGCCATTCCTCGCGGGTAACATCGTCTGGCTCCGCTTCGTCTACAGCACGGGCGACGCTATGGGCATGAACATGGCTACTATAGCTACTGACCGGGCTGCGGAGTGGATCCTCAACAACTACCCGGGCACCGTGAGGCTCGTCGCTATCAGCGGCAATATGTGTACCGACAAGAAGCCGGCCATGATCAACATGCTGCTAGGCCGCGGCAAAACCGTCATCGCGGAGGCGGTGATAAAGAGAGATGTAGCGCTAAAGGTGCTCAAGGCGCCGCCAGAGGAGATAGACGCTGTGAACCGTGTCAAGAACCTCCTAGGCAGCGCCCGCGCCGGAAGCCTAAGCTACAACGCACACTTCGCCAACATCATCGCCGCGATATTCATCGCGACGGGGCAGGACGTCGCCCAGGTTGTGGAGAGCAGTATGGGCTACACCTGGACAGAGGTGCGGGACGGAGACCTCTACATCTCCGTGACCCTGCCAAGCCTAGAAGTGGGCACCGTGGGAGGCGGGACTAGGCTCCCCACCCAGCGCGAGGCCCTCGCGATGCTGGGCGTTGCCGGCGGCGGAGACCCGCCTGGCACAAACGCGAGAAAGCTAGCAGAGATAATTGCGGCTACAGTGCTCGCGGGAGAGCTTAACCTCCTAGCAGCCCTAGCCGCCAACGAGCTCGCCCGCGCCCACAGGCTCCTAGGCCGCGGCGAAGCCCGTAACAAAGGCTAGCCGCGGCGCCGCTCTATGTACTCGGCTAGCTCGCGGGGATCGAGCCGGTAGCGCCACGCAGGCCGGGCAACCGGCATGATGTAGAGAGGTTTTTCCTCCTCAGGAGCCCCTATAATCTCCCGTACAGCTTCGTCGTGAAATGCGCCTATAGCAACAGTAGCGAGGCCTAGCGCAACCGCCTGGAGGTACACGTTCTGCCCGGCATGCCCAACCTCTATGTGGACGTAGCGTACACCTCTAGCCCCATAACGCCTTGTAGTGCGCTCATAAACAGCGGTGAAGACAAGGTTCACAGGAGCCTCCCGGACCCACTCCTGCTCCAGCGCTGCGTGGTACAGCTCTTCTACAAGGTCTCCCCTCCGTACCTGGACGAGTGTATGGCTATGAGGCAGGTACCTATAGGACCCTGGCTCGAGGAACATGTCCCCCGCCAGGACGCCCTGGGGCGCAATTACCGCGTAGACCTCTAATGGATATGTGGCACCAGCACTAGGCGCTGTCCGGAATCCATGCCGTGTCTCCGATATCCCTTGGGCGGCCCAGAGCAGCTGTGCTAACTCCTCGATAGTGAGCGGTTCGTCGGTGTACTCGCGTATAGACCTCCTATTAGCCAGTGTCTCTTCGAGGCTCACTACGCCACTGAGCCGGGGCATAGGGAGGTGGATTATCTGTCCCTCGATCTGAGGAGGCGGGGCCTCATAGCGTGTTCTTAGCCTTCGGTAGCTCAGTGGGAGCCCCAGGAGGAGCCCGAGAGAGGCCAATACTGCAGCGACTATGGCCTGGAGGAAACGTCGCCGAGACAACAAGGCTGGCTCGCCTCCACATGTAGTAGAGCACCCCTTGGGGGAGGTATCAATTCCCCCAGGCTCGCATAGAAGCCGGTCCGGGAGGGCTCGAATAGGCCATGCCGCGCGCAGGATCAAACGTTCTACGAATTACGAGCCTCGTATCTTCCATGTCGGGCATACTTTTGCTGAGCCTCTCCTACCTCTCAGCAATCACTGGACTTTGCCTCCGTAGCCCATCACTAGCCCAGGTACCTCCCCTAAGCCTCCTAGGAGGTTACGGGCTCTGCAGCTACCTCCACGTGGAGCTCCTCCCTCTAGCCCTCGTGTCAGTCGGCGTGCTACACGCTATAGCCTCAGTGGAGCTACTAACGGCGAGGTTCGCGAGTGCTCCAAGGGGCTACCGGCTGCTAGTAGAGCTATTCCGTCTAACAACATGGCTCCTAGCAGGACATCTGCTAGCCCTAACAGTCGTAGCGTACACTCTGTAACACCGAAGTTGCCACACTCACTGGCGGGCGCCAGTAAAACCTTAGTTGGAACCCTCCCCTTGTCTGCCTCCTCTATGAGCCGGAGCATGGCCTGCGAGAAGCTCTTTCTGCTCTCCTTGTACGCTCCAGAGCCTCACGAGCCCCGGCATCGTTTATGGCAGCGCCATGGTGTATTCCGCTATAGGTGGGCAGTATGGCCCAGCTATAGGTTTAAGCCATAGACTATGGAGTAGGATGCGTGCCTCGGGGTCAGGCGGCTAATCCCCACGTCACCCCCGGAAGGGTCGTGGGCCTGGAACACATCATCCCCCGGAGGCTACTCCGGAGAGAAGGAATCCCTAGAGATCTATCTCACGGCTCTTGGGGAGGTGCTCACGTCATGGAGATGGATAGGAGTGAGGCGGTGGCAGAGCTAGCGACAGAGGCATGGAGCTACGTTAGTGAGGCTTGCCGTAGCCCCCGGCTACGTAGTATATGCGAACGGTTGGAAGACGTGCTGGCAGCGGCTCTCGACGAGGCGAGGGAGATAGAGCTAGCGCCCTACATACCCCGGCCCCCGGTGGCCGTCGAAGCAGCTGCACGTGAGCTAGAGCAGGCAGCACGGGAAGCCGAGGAGATGGGGCTCCGTGAGGAAGCGTCGCTGTTCTGGGAGGCAGCTCGCCGGCTAGCGATGCTAGCCCGTATAGTCTAGAGACGGTGATTCTAGATTGATCCTCTCTAGACCCAGATCGCATAATTAATAAATGTTACATGGATTGCCGAGAGTTTACTTCCCCATGATCCGAAGAACGAGATAATATAATTACACCCTCCGAGGCCTCGGACTAACGACTACCTATGGGACTAAGAGATGGAGTATAACAAGACGTCGGAGGAACTTGAGAAGCTCTATAGTCTCGGGATATGGCCTGAGGACCCTTACACTGACGTAGGTATGCAGCGCTTTCGGCAGGCATTGGGCCACATGGCCCGGCTGGTAGAGCACGAATATGTGCAGCGGCTGCTGCAGAGCCGGAAGAGTGTCAGGATACTAGATCTCTGTGCTGGCACTGGGGTTGGCGGGGTAGCGCTGGCTAAGACGCTCATGGACCAGGGCTATAGCGTCGAACTACACCTCGCCGATCTCAGGAAGAGCGCTCTGGAGACCGGCAAGAGGTTCAGCCGAGACATACTAGGCGTAGAGGCCAGGGTACACGTGGTCGACGCTCGTGAGGCGTACCGGCTCCAAGGGGGCTTCGACATAGTCCTGGTCTACGGGTGGTCAGCGCCCCACTTCAGCCCCTGGGACATGGCGCGGGTCCTCGCCTCAGCGGCGGAGATAACCAGCGACGACGGGGTGATAGCTCTCGAGGAGATTGATCGGAGGCTAACAGTGTTCCTATCCAAGGGCTACCGGTATGTGCTCCCGGCGGCAGTCGGAGAAGACCGAGTCGTCCTCGACGTGCACGCGGGCTACGACCCGGCTACCGGGATGATCAAGAGGGTCACCGTGGATCTTCTCAGCGGGAGAAGCGTGGCCAACGGGTTCTACTACTGGAGCATAGCCGAGCTAGCTACACTTGTATGGCTCCTCTTCCGCGACGTAGACTTGCTCGAGCTCCAAGGCCTCAGAAGGGTCTTCATACTCGGCCAGGGGCCCCGGAGAGCCCTAAGAGCCCAAGACCTAGCACAGCCGAGGCTCCTAGTTCGCCGGCCCTCCTAGGCCCAAGGAGCAAGTATCGCTGCAGAAGAACCTGTTTCCGTTGGCTCTGCTGGATCCGTGTTGTCCACCCAGTTCTCCGTCGGGTCTTCTGCAGGGCGGGTGTCGTAGCACTCCCTGGGAGAGGCTCTATAGACCCCTCTACCAGGCCTTCTCGGCCTCGCATGGGCTGTAGAGGAGCGCCAGCTGACGGGTTGCCTGGTGGTAGAGTAGTGGGGCTCGCCGAGGTTCGGAGGATACTCCGCGAAGCATGGCCGTTGATGCTCGCTGAGGGCGTCTCTAGTATCGTCTCGCTGATAGACTTAGCCTTCGTCTCTCGGCTCGGCGTCACCGCGCTCGCTGGGGTGGGCGTGGGGAGCTACGCCGGCTGGTTCCTCAATGTCCCCCTAGCGGCCTTCTACATTGGTGTACTAGTACTCGCGAGCCAGGCGCTCGGTGCCGGACGAAGAGACTTGGCCGATAGGATAGTGGGCGAAAGCTTCTCCGCGGCGATGCTGGCGGCTCTGCCCCTGGCGGCAACCGGTATAGCGGCTGCCTACGAACTGGGCTTGTGGCTATCCAGTGGCGACGCTGGAGTCGCAGAGGCTGCTGCGGCTTATCTCCGGGCGCGGCTGCTAGGCCATAGCTTCTTCGCTGCAATGCTTGTCCTTGATGCGGCCTACCGGGCGGCGGGAGCTAATCGCGGCATTCTCTACGGTGCAGCCGCCACGGCCATCGTGAACACGGTTCTAGACCCCATCCTGATATACCTCGCTGGGCTCGGCGTCAGCGGCGCAGGCCTTGCTACGGCTGCCAGCTATGCTGCTGGAACCCTCGTGCTCGCGGTTCGTGCCCGGGGTCAGGCAGGCTACGGCTCCATAGTCGGTGTCCCCAGAGGGCTAGCTGTCCGGGTCTTCCGGGTAGGCGCGCCCGCTATGGCGGAGAGGCTGCTGTTCGCCGGAGGTAACCTGGTCTATCTTGCAGCGGTGGCGCGCTGCGGCGAGGCGGCTCTAGCAGCACACACGATAGGCATACGGATAGAATCGCTAGCATTCCTACCTGCCTTCGCCCTCTCGACCTATGCGAGCGGTGAGGTAGGCCGCCTAGTCGGTGCTGGGGCGCTCGAGGATGCCCAGAGAAGAGGCTGGAGCATAGCGGGTGCAAGTGCAGCATTCATGACGTTCATGGCCCTGGTTCTGGCCGGTGTCTCTGTCCCGGCCTCGCTACTCCTAGCACCTAGCGGGGATGTAGCAAAGCTCGTAGTAGCATACCTGCTGCTCGCTGCCGTCTCGGAGCCGGCTCTAGGCGCGGTCATGAGTATAGGGGGCGCGATAAGGGGTGCAGGGAATACTCTCGTCCCGACACTAGTTAACCTCATAGGCCTATACCTCGTACGCGTAGCTCCGGCCTACATTCTTGTCGGCCGTGTGGCATCTGGTATCACATGTCCCCTCGTGGCCTGGCTGATAATGGACATCGATGTGGCTGTCCGCGCAGCGGCGTTCGCCATTATCTATCGCCGGTATTTTAGCCGTCTAGCCCGCCGTCTAGTCTAGGTCCTCACCAGGCTACGCGCCACAGTAATTTCCCGAGACGGTCGCGGGCTCTATACAAGGGCCCAGAGACGTCTGAGGTGTACTGGAGCCGTGCTACCCTACGGCGAAGTGCCAGCACTGCTACTAGCTGCAGCAATTATCGAGACCATTGGCGGTATAACCGGGGTTCTCCTCTTTGATAAGCTGTGTAGGGCGTCAAGACTGGTTGGCGAGAGGAGCCTCTGCATAACGGGGCTCGCGTTTCTCGCTTACTCTGCTGGACTCGTCCTTGAGGCGCTTGGGAACATCTACACGTATGGTGCCGGTGCAGTAGCCCCTTCCTGGAGCCGGCGCCCCGAGACGGTCTCTCTTCTTGCGCTCAACCGGGGTACACTCCTCGCAGCACCACTCTACATAGTCGCCTACACACTATCTGCTGTAGCCCTTTACTACACCCATGTACCCATAGAAGACGGGCGTAGAAACCGCGTATACGCTGTTACGCCCCTAGTACTCCAGATGTATGTTGACTACAACCTAGTAGCTCTCGTGGTCCTCTCAGCAGCGGTACTCCTCGCAACCAGGAGGTACGGCGGGGTCAAAGGCCCTGGTATAGTCTTCTACTTGCTCGCAGCCGCCAGTCACGCCACGGCGGTTGCCCTGGCACTTATCCTCAACCCGATACTGATACCAGTCTCCATGATCCTAAGGGCAGTGGCTCTTCTCGGGTTCGCTGCGTTAACGATGCTCGCGGGGAAGTGATGCAGGGATGACACGGAGGAAGTACCGCAGTCAAGCCGGCATAATACTCGACATACTAGAGGTACTGGCACGAGAAGGCCCACAGCCAGCGACAAGGCTGATGTATACTGCTAATCTGCCCTATAACAGGCTCCGAGAGACACTTCTGAGGCTAGTAGATGAAGGGTTGGTAGAGGAGACCGAGGACCGCCACTACCGGATAACAGAGAAGGGGCGTGAAGCGCTCCGTGTGCTCCGTGACGCCCGCCGCGTCCTAGAGACCCTTGGCTACAAGTTTTAGCCCGAACTTCTTGCAGCTAATTTCTCTGACCCGGCTTAGCCAGGGAGCGTGGATACCGAACAGGTACGATTCATTGCTGCGAGCCTTCTGGAGGCGTCCACAGCCTTGGAGCTTGGCATAGTGTTCCTGGGGACAAGCGCTGCAGTACCTACTCGGCGCCGGGGGCTTCCCGGAATAGCGCTGGTGTACCGCGGGAGCATAGTAGTGATGGACTGTGGCGAGGGTACCCAGGCGGCGCTGACCCGGGCGGGTCTCAGCCCCCTGAAGGTGGAGGCGGTCCTAGTCACGCACCTCCATGGCGACCACGTGTTTGGGCTTCCCGGGCTCACCCAGTCCATGGCCATGCTGGGGCGTCGCCGGCCCCTACTTGTAGCGGGGCCGCCTGGGGTCTACGGGTTCCTCCGTGAAGCCTACCGGTACACCCGGTGGCTCCCTCCGTTCCCCATATACGTGGTCGAGCTAGAGCCCGGCGAGGAGCTGGCCCTACCCAGTGGACTCCACGTGAAGGCCTTCTCCGTGGACCACACAGTGCCGGCCCTGGGCTACCGGGTGGAAGAGCCGCGGCGCAAGCCCCGGGTAGACCTGGAGAAGGCACGGCGCCTCGGCCTAGAGCCGGGGCCTCTCCTGGGGAGGCTTCAGCGCGGCGAGCCGGTCGAGGTCGGCGGCCGGGTGATACGCCCCGAGGACGTGCTCCGGGAGCAGCCACGCGCGGTGATAGTCTACACTGGGGATACTCGGCCATCGGAGACCGTGGTGGAGGCAGCCCAGGGCGCCACCGTATTGATACACGACTCCACCTTCGCCAGCGACATGGAGGAAGAGGCCCACGAGCAGGGCCATAGCACCGCACTCGACGCTGCCAGGATAGCACGCAGGGCGGGAGTGGGGCTCTTGGTGCTCTTCCACATAAGCGCCCGCTACGAGACACCGGATCCGCTGCTCCGCGAAGCCCGCCGGCTCTACTCACGCGTAGTGGTGGCCGAGGACTTGGCAAAGCTGCCGATAAGAGTGTAGAAGAGCTACTCCTGCCCGGGAGGTACTACCACTACTTCGAGGGTGTCGCCCTCTATCCGGTCGGGGTATACCCGGTAGGCGTCGCGGGGCGCGTGGCGGAGCCCATCCTTGCTGGTAAGCGGCACGGCTTTGCCGCCTACAGCCTCTATCATCCCCATTATGACGCCTATTATTGGGGCAGCGTGTAGCACGTTGCCCCGCAGGTGCTCGAGCCCAGTAAAGACTAGCCGTATCCGGCCCTCCTCCTGCTTAATGTGGGCACGGGCCTTGTAGCTAGCACCTGCTATAAGGGCTGTTACCCGTTCTAGCCTCTGGAATAGTGGTACAGGGCTAGTCTCGTTGGGACAGCACATCTTGCGGACTTCAGAGTATATCCTATTAGCAGTTGCAGCGAATATCCTGGCGAGGAGCACGAACCCGGCACTACCTCCAATAGCGTTCTCGAGCACATCGGGCACAGAGTAGAATGTGAGGTCGGTCACAAATCTCATACAGATAGTTAGGCTCTCGATGGCCTGGCTGCACTGGTCTACGGGCTTCGCGCCCACTGCCGGGACACCAGCCTGAAGGAGTTACAAGATAGAGGCATAAAGACTCTAATGTACTGCATTGTTGTTCGTAGAGAAGCGTAATAATAGTACCAACGGTCTCCTGGGCCCTAACGAGGGGCGCCGAGAGATGCCTCTACCAAGCCGCGAAGAGCTACTAGAGGAGGCTAGAAGGCTTCTAGACCGAGCCCTCCTAAGGCTCCATGGTCTGCCCGAAGAAGAGGCAGTCAGAGAGGCCTTGAAGGACGCGGCGGAAGCTTACGCAGACCTCCTACTTGGCTACCTAGAGGATATCAGGAAGCTCTACCGAGATGGCCTAGGCGAGGAACCAAGTGAAGAAGAGCTAGCCCAGTACCTTGACCGGATGAGAAGGCTGCATAGAACAGGTCTCGACTGCCTAATACACCCCGCTGTGCTAGACGGCTACCTTGCACAGCTAGCTAGGGAGAAGACGCGGAGACACATACTCGTAAAGTGCCCCGGCTGGGATAACCGGTATCTCCTCCTCGAAGGAAGCAGCACCGAGGACATAGTATACGCGCTACTGGCGGCCGAGAACCCCGTAGAAATATACCGGGAGATGCTCAAGAGGCAGAAACAGTAACACACATTCATCATCTAGCGTTGCCGGGAAGCTGTACCAAGAGAGAACCTAGAGGCCCACATACAAGGGGGACCGTCAGTAGAAGGTAACATTGAAACCCTCCCACTTAGCCCACTCTAGCTCCGGAGCCCCGTGGGCCGTAGCCGCCGACGTGGCGCCTGGGATGGGCCCACGGCCTCTGGGGGCGCCCGCAAATACCCCTCCATCTTCTGATGCCGCTCCAGCACTACGTCTACTAGAGTATGATGCCAGCTATAGTGGGGACAGCGCTTCTTTTCTCGGCTCTGGGCCTAGCCCTGGCTCCCGTGGATGCTGGAGGATTACGCCTCCCGGTTCTGGCCGATAGACTGGCGGGTTCTCGACCGGATCCTCCTCTAGGAATAGCGCCGCGTCTAGGTCCACGTACCTTGTAACCGGGCTCGTCAATGCTGGATGCAGTGCCTGCGCTATGCCCAGCCCCGTCTCCACCATGCAGCCCCACATAGCCTCGAGCCCGTGGGCCTCAAGCATCGCGGCGGCTCGCGCCGCCCTAAGCGGGCCCCCTATCTTCGCTATCTTGATGTTCACGACGTCCACCGCGCCCATGGCCGCCACCCTGGCTATCTCCTCGGGGCTCCGTGCCGTCTCGTCAGCTGCTACCGGGGCCTCGACAGCACTCCTCACGGCCGCCAGGTCCTCGATCCTAGCTGCCGGGACCGGCTGCTCTACCAGCTCCAGGGCTGTGCCGAGGCTCCGCTCAAGCCGGCGTATCACCCATATTGCCTGCTTCCTCGTCCAAGCCTGGTTAGCGTCCACCCTTATCCTCGCCCTACCCCGAGCAGCCTCGTAGACGGTCTCCGCCAGGAGCACGTCGTCCTCAACGCTCCCAGTCCCAAGCTTCACCTTGAGCACGCGGAAGCCCTGCACACCGGGAAGCGGGAAACCAGGATCCTCTGGGGGCTCGCGGCGGAGCCCGACGAGGTACTCGACAGCCTCTATGAAGGCGTCCCGGCGGGGCCCACTACCCCTACGGAGTTCCTCTAGAGCCTCTTGGTCAGGTATCGAGACAGTATAGTCGGTCTCGAGGCTATTGTACACCCTGCCGCCGAGGAGCGTGTAGAGCGGCGTGTCGAGTACACGGGCAGAAGCGTCAAGCACGGCAGCCTCCAGCGCGGCACGGGCCGAGCTGAAGCCCGGTGCACCCGTGTGTACACGGCGGAGCGCCTCGCCCAGTTCGCCCGGAAGATCTAGCCCCTCAAGCCTCCTCGCCACAGTCTCTACGTAGGCCTTCACTGCCGCCGTATTCTCCCAGGTAACCCTAGGAGCAGGCGCTGCCTCACCCCAGCCCCTCGTACCGTCGCTTAGCTTAAGCTCCACCACGATGCTCTCCATCGTGGCTGACGCCGCGTAAGCTATGCGGAAGACGCCCCGTAGTCTCGCCTGAAGCTTGTAGACCCGAACCCGCTCTATCCGCGGCAAGGCCTAGGCCCCGCTAGCCGCCAAAAGCAGCTATGGGCTGCTATGGATTTCAGCTTTACCACAACCTCCTGCTAGTCTACTGGCTTGGAGTACCCTTGTCCTCCTTAGACGTGTAGAGATAGTGCCACCTCCTACTGTGCTCTAGCCATCGCTTCTCCTCGCCAGGCCTAGCGAAGTGTATGTGAAGGGGGTGCTGGGGTGTAAGGCCCGCCTCTTCGCGTATACGTCTAGCCTCTTCCTCAGCCTCTCTACGCGTCCGGGGAGTCCTCGATGTGACTACAAGCACATCTACGTCGTGCGCTCGGTGGAGTTCGCCACGCGCTACGCTCCCAACCAAGTATACCTTGGCGTCGTGAAACCTCCTAACAATGACTGCTACTATGCGTGGTACCCAGGTGGCCCAGTTCCTGATGTTCTCCTCTCTTAGGTGTAGCTTGTAGTCGATGTACTCTGCTATCTCCCTACCAGTCAGCACCCGGTAGACGTATTCTACAGTAAAGGAGCCTGCAAGTAGTAGGATGAACACGGTCACTTGGCGAGGGTCTAGAGTAGCTGTACGGTAGATGAGAAGCGCTAACGCCATAACGGTGGCCAGCGCCCCGGCGCCTGCCACTAGTGGGTTAACCCTCGCCTCTCTACGAAGCCGGAGGGCTGCAACATTGACGGCTGTGAATATCAGGAGGAAGCCTGCACTACCAGCCGTAGATATAGCCTCAAGACTTGCAGCCTCGGCGAGGACGAGCGAGAGTAGACTAATTATAGCTAGGCCCTCAGGCGCTTGTCGCCATATCCTCCGCCCCACGCTGGCAGGCAACTGGCCATACTTGGCAACCATGTAGCTTATCCTAGCAGTACCATAGAGCGTCGCGTTTATTGCAGAACTGGTAGAGGCTAGGGCGGCAGCGACAACAATGCCGAAGCCTAGCTCTCCTAGAGCAGGCTTAGCGGCTTCCGCGAGCGCGTAGTCACGTGCCCGCATAACCTCCTCGGGAGAGAGTGTACCTGCAGCAACAAGAGCTACCATGACGTATATAGCTGTCACGACCAGTACAGCGGCGAAGAACGCTCTAGGCAGGACACGTGGATCCTCGACATCAGCGGCAGCGTTAGCTATGAGTTCGAACCCCTCGTACGCTAAGAATATTATCATACCGCCTGCTACTATGTTGACTAAGCTGGGCCACTGGGAGGGGCTAAACCTACCCCATTCTACAAACCCGAGTCCAGCGCCGGCAACTACGACTAGTATAGCAAGCTTGAAGAATACGAGAGCATCTTCAACTCTTCCAGTTACTACAGCGCCGAGCGCGTTCAGAAACGTGAATATAGCTATAGCGAGGGCGATAAACACGTGCCTAAGGAGGACAGCTTCGCCAAACAGGCTTGCCGCGTAACTCCCAAAGGCGTACGCGTAGAGCGCAATCATCACTATGTAGCTCGTAAGCAACATAATATTGAGCCCGCCGGCAAGAATGCCGCGGCCAAAAGCCCTCACAATATACTCTATCGTCCCGCCTTCGCTCGGATAGCGGATGGAAAGCTTCGCGTAAGAATACGACGTAGCCAGAGCCACTAAGCCTGCGAGGAGAAACGCTACGGGTGCAGCAGTACCAGCAAGCTGGAGACTAAGCCCCAGAACGGCGAAAATACCGCCACCTATCATTCCGCCAACTCCTATGCTGAATGCCTCTATGAAGCCTATCTTCCTCCTGTCTGGCACGAATGGATGCCTCCTTTGTTGCCTCTAATTTTGTACCTCAAAATTGTTTTCTTTCATTATTATTTAGCTGCTTATTGATTTTAGGCTAGAATTGAAAATTTCTATTCACGTGTTGTATAACACACTAAGTTATTCACCGATAATTCTATCTACTATAGCTTTCACACCAGTCCTTAAAGGATCCAATGCGGGCACCATATAAGTCTCACTATATTCTCTTTCGATTCTCTTAGCCTCGTTTATCGTATACATGCTAGTATTCAGCGTTATCCCCGCCAGCACCGCGTTAGGGTAGGGGTTCAGCGCTGTCAAGTAGGTTAGCTCTTCGCCGGGCTCTGGGTTACGTAGGGGCTTCCATGCGTGGCTGAATGCTGCCCGCCAGCGGCGGCCAGGCACATGCGCCACGACTATGTGTGTGGGAGAGGCGCCACGCAGTATGCCCAGAGACACGTGGCCGTAAGCTTCATGAGTTATCGCCGCCTGGCCCTCGACCACAGCCACCTCGCAGCCCTGCTCGTAGGCCTCGACTATCACCTGCTCGAGCGCTCCGGCTACGAAGTCGCTCGGCACAGCGTCCACGACTAAGCCACGTGCGCCGAGGAGCAACATCGTCTGCCCAGTGCCGATCATACAAGCTTTTACGCTGCGGCGCTCGAGTTCTTTGTAGATAGTATAGGTGGCGATATTCTTCCCCGCTTCACAGTCTGTCCCGGCTATAAGGACGCGCTTCATCCTGGTGCCGAGTACACGTCCATCCCAGACGCGGAAGTAACGGGGATCAGGCTTACGTACATCGACTATCCTGGCACCACCCTTCTCGGCGGCAGCCCGTAGCTCGGGGTCATCGGATAGGAAGGTGTGGAGCCCGCTGTAGACGTCGAGACCCATCTCAAGCGCGTCGCGGATGTCCCGCTTCCACTCCTCTGGCAGCCGGCCACCTACCGGAGCAGCTCCAAGAATCAAGGCCTCAGCGCCTTTCTCGACCGCCTCCCTAAGCCCCTGCACTATGGGGATGCCCTTCCGGCCCAGGCCAATGAATTCGCCAGCATCACGACCGGCGTTAAACGGATCTATAACTGCGACGAGGTCCCATAGGAGCCCGCCGTCAAATATTACGAGATCGTGCCCTGTCTTACCTTCCTCCCGGCCATAGGCTCCAGGAGCATATATAGCTGCCCTTCTCCGGCCCTCATGGTACACCATAGGCACAGCTACCACACCCTACATAGCCTGGCTATAGAAGACTAGCTCGGAGACCCCCTAAGCCTGAGTCTCCTTGACCACCGCCTGGAATATTTGAACTCAGCGACCCCGGTGCACGTGCACACTAGCAGGTAGGAGGAGGGCTAACCTACCAGTACGATACGAAGCATACAGTCAACTACACTCGAGACTTGACTGAATGGTTGCAGGAAATAACAACTATGAGGCCGGACCGATGACAAGCCAATAGAGTACAAAAACTATAGCGATTATTAAATTAATTATGGCTACATTAACGGCGTCTTACACCAGCCATAGCTACTGCTGCTAGTCCTAATACGCTGCCAACAATTATCATCAACCTCCATGGCTCGATGCCGCTGGTATTCTCGGCTGCACTACCTCCGATACTAAGGAGTAGACGCGTAACATTATGCGGGTCCTTGAGATTCTCGAACACGCTATGGGGAATAGGTATTAGTCCAAGCTCTCTAGCCTTTTCATAAGCACCTAAGGCTGATGGATTATCAACAACAAAGTGGCAGTTGAGGCACATCAGGTACCGTATGGCTGTATTGTTAACCATATAGCTTGCATCACCCATACGGTCAGCATAAATCATGACAAGATAACTAGTGTACCCTGCAGCAGTATTGTTAACCTCATTGACCGGGACATAGTAGGTACTAGAGTTCCCTGCATCATAGAACCATGTAAGCCGGCCACTCAGCAGCAGTGTTTCAACGCCTGGCTTAGCATAAGCACCCCGAGGCGCATAGACAAACATCCAGGATGCAGTCCCATTCCAACGTGAAATATGGACAACTGGGTGGCATCGACACCCTATAGAAGCATGTACGCTATTGTTCACATAATTCAATATGTCAGGCGTAGTAGTGCCGTGGCATGATAAAGTGCTATCAACGCCGCTTGCTCCAGAACAAGTCTGCCAAGAGTATTTGGAGTCGCGGATAGCATGGGGTAGTGTGCCGCTAAAGGTCGGGTCGCTATGACAGTCAAGGCAGTTATCTGGATGAATGAGTGGATAATTCTGCTGGATATAAGGTGCGGATAGCCCATCATAGTGATTCATATGGCAATACATACATAGGAGATATTCTCTGCCTGTTGGAACACCTTCTACATTATCTATATCAAAAGGATCCACAAATGCTATAGTATAGACACCTCTTGCCGCTACAAAGCTAGATGAAAAATCGTAGTGCGTATCAAGGGTAATCGACTTTGACGAGTTCTGGTCGACCTCAATATCGAACTTTTCAAACGACACTGGATATAGTATATTCAGGGCTTCTTTGGCTCCATCGACACGCGTGCTAACTATGTTATGGCAGCCGCCACTACGCCAAGAATCGTAGGAGCAGCCAGCAAATCCTGTGTAACCCGTAACTGATGTATAGTAGTAGCCTCCTCCCCATCCAGTATGGCCTACATGGAGTGTTGCGTGGCATGTACATCCTATGTCTCTATGTGCTGTGGCACGCAGCGCCTCTATGGGTCCACTATTTATTTGATAGTGGCACTCTATGCAGCGGAATTCAGTGAATACGAAGTCGCCAGTTTCGCGCGAGGTAGTCTTATATTCTAGTCCGCCATGGCAGATGTGGCAGCCATACGGCCCGTGGTCAGCAGTAGGTGTATAGGCATGTGCAGTATCGCTGATAATTTTAGCAGCCACCAACACGCTAAATGCTATAAGTATGAGCGCGAATAGTCTGTTGAAGCTTATCCTGCATCTAAACATGATACCACCTGGAAACTCGTCACGATTATTTCTAAAGCGTTGTCACCATCAACATCAGCTATACTGAGTGAGGGCATGGTAGCCTTGGCGTCATAATCCGTAGAAGTAAAAGGCGCATATTGTGCTACTGTATATTTATCCATTACATCATATATTGTTATACTCGAACCTGTCTCTACATCAATTACATAGAGGCGGTAGACGGTAGTTAAAGTATAGTACGGCGTTATCAACACTACTTCGTAAGACGTGTCGTTATTTATGTCGGCAACAGATATTGTTGCGGCGTGAGATGTAAGAACTAGTGATTGCGCTGGCCAATAAGTATCGTACTGGTACTGCCATGATATCGAGAGGGAGCCATTACTGTAATCAAGTCTGTAAAGGTACCCGTCTATAGATGCTATGAATATTTCGGCCATCCCGTCGTTGTCTACGTCAGCTGCTGCGATGGATGGCTGAGCATGCCATGCAAATGAACCAATATCGATAAATGTGATGATACTACCCTGGCGGGGATCTACAACTATGATACTGCCATTATATCCTACTCTTGATATTGTTGTTGTATCAATAAGCTCTATGCCAGCACTCACTATAATTTCGCGATAATTATCGCCATTAATGTCTGCAGATACAGGTGAATGTGTTATGAATAGACCCTTAAAGCCATTTCTCCACAAGTCGATGCTCTTAATTAGCTGGCCAGTTGCACCATCTATTACAAATATATATCCCCATAGATTTGTTACAGCTATGTCAAGAGTACCGTCGTTGTTAATGTCGTCAAGAAGTACTGGCGAGGCAGCAGATTGAAGACCACGACCAAAGGGTGTTTTCCAGAGAACTTCTCCGCTGACTGAGTTAATCCTATATGTGGCATTAGCAGTAGATACAACTATATCGATAACTCCGTCTCTATCGATGTCGTACACTAGTGGTGAGGATGCAATATTGATTCCCACACGTTGCTCCCACTCAATCGTACCGCTTGCGAGATCCACACATCTTAGATAACCATCGCGGCACCCAATAATGGCTTCCAGAACATTGTCTCCGTCAACGTCTGCTAACGCTGGTGTTGAGTATAACGAAGCATTAACCGTTATGATTAACTTATATATTGTTGTAAAGTTATTTGTGTCGAGACCAGGTACATCAGATCCATAAAGTACTATGACTCTGCCTCCCGCGTCTACTGCAACAACCTCGGTAAAGCCATCATTGTCGACATCTGCTATTAAGGGATTCATGTTGAACCCCATTTGGCCTTCACGTGCTGGCATTATAAAGCTCCATACACGGTAAATTGTGTTGGAAAAATTACCAACTATAACATTACGAGGTATGAAGCTTGTATGGTATGGATCGTAGCCTAACTGGGTCCACCAGCCTGGAACAGACAACTGAGCCATAGATTTGCTAGTTTGAATGAGAGCAACTATCAGGATAATAACTAATAATGCGGCTACCGCTATGCTTACCCTTCGGACAGTAGGGGTTAACGGCTTAGAGGGCATAAATGTGCACCCTTTTAACCGAGATATTGGTCTTTTAAAACGTCCCAGTAATGGAGGAGCAATGTACTTGAGTGTTTTATCTAGGTCGCCTATTGACTTCCCACCTTACACACATTTATACTGTTTATCTAAATAGTATCAACCACATATTATTTTATTCATCTTGGTTGGTGTAGCTAAAAGAAAAGATGCTTAAATGGAGCAACTTATTACTTCCTGTGACACTCGGTGCATCTATCGTCGCTTATGTCGATTTCTGGCAAATCCTTGTGGCAGTCTAGACAGGTTTTGCCTTCGAGGGCACCAACATAGCATTGTGGATCTAGTGGTACATTCCATGTTGCGGTCTCTCCGTGACATCTATAACATTCTACGCTAGGCCCTGCAACTTCTTTGATTATATCCAGTACCTCTGGAGGTAAATTACGTGTAACATTCTGCTCCTCTAGAATAGTTATAGCAAAGGCATAACGGTGATAGCCTTTGTGTTTTTCAAGCATTCTCTCCAAGTCGTGGCATTGTGTACAGTCGCTATTATGGGGCTTTAGTAGATGGCTTGAGTGACAAAATGTGCAGCTGTCAGCTATCTCTGCAACCTCTAAATGTATATTGTGGAGTGGTAATTTCGCTAAATCTTCACGTCGGTGACATTGCAGACATTCATCTTCAATATGCAGCCGTGCCTCGAGTCTGAGTTCCTCGGGATCCGGTGCCTGGCCTGTTATTGTTAGGTATAACTCGCGTATTGTACCCTGAGCTGTTTCTAGATCAAAGACATGGCATACATGACAGTTGAACTGTCTATGGGGAGATTCTTGGAATTCTTCATAGAAGGGCTTCATAACGTGACAGGTAGCACAGAAAACATTAGCAGCTGGACTGTGTTCAAAGAATGCCCATGCTGCATAACCTACCAGGATAATTAACACTACTAGCGCAACATTCACAGGTGTAGCTTTCTCCTTTAGATATGTTGTGATCTTTGAAATTGTTGAAGATATTTTAGCTTTGAGCCCGGTCAACAATGTTATATCCCAGCAGCTCGGGAACCCTTCGGGATTATTAAAATTAACATAGGAATAGCGAGGTCTGCAGATACGGTAAAAAATATTAAAAACGAAAAAATAGATATAAATGTTATAATAGTATCCGGAGATATATAATAGAAGAAACGCTCAGCTATTCGCCACGATAGAGTTTACCAGGCTTATTGCTCTCAGATAATGCTGCTTAGGAGGCTACGTATCCTGCCGCCGAGATCGCGCACAGACTGGAGACTAGAGACAGCAAGTGCTGCAGCAATGAACGCAATAACTATGGCTGTTTGCTCCCACGTTGAAAGACTACCGAGAAAGCCAGTGGTCTTCCCAGTACCGGAGCCTATAGGGCGAGGTATACGTATCTCCATTGACTCTAGGCTCAGTTTAGGACAATCGGTGTGAAGCGAGACACCTAGCACATGTATATTGCTGCCTGGTTGCAGCCATAGCTGAAGTTGTTCAGGTTTAACGTAGACTCCATAGTCTCCTTCTACTAATGCTATACGTGCGACTGGCGCCTCAACGAAGTAGCTATTAGCCTTGTCTCCACGCCCTACAAGGATAAATACATCACCAGCACAACCGGTATAGTTTCCAGTATTTACGCCACGGAAGACTATGAGGAGGCCCCGGCTGGTATCAATATTGTCTTGGTTGTTTAGGAAACCGTAAGCTATCAGTCTTGGTACGTCCTCCATGGTGAGACTACGCTTGAGTCTATTTACCTCGGAAAGAATGTTGTATTCCTCCCAGCTGCTCAGCTCAGCTGTATGATCATAGAGAACTTCCTCAAGTTTCTCGAGCCTCTTGGTGTAGTATGGCTCGCCTGGCGAGACCATAGCCTCGATATGATAACTATCCACTATGTATTTGAGGCCGGTCAATACTGGCAAGGTTAAATTAAACTTAGCAATACTCCCATCATCAAAAATAACGGCTACAGGCAAGATGCTTTGCGTTGTATTAACAGGTAGAATCGCAGCTATCTCTAGCTCAGCCGGACTAGTCTTGGAAATATTCCAGAATAGAGCGCCCTCAACGATGCCTGCCACTGGCCTTGCTGGTATCATGTCTGTAAATCTGACTACCCAGACAGCTCGATTACCGTCAACGAGTTTTACGGTAGCATTGCTAAAGACTGCTTTTCTTGGCGGTAGTGTTAGTGCTATACGACCACCCAGGAGGCCAACAATATTAACGCTCTTCTTCTCTTCAGTAGTGTTTACTGAGATTATAAGCTTGGTTATTAATGCTGGCTTCTTGGGTACGAGATTATGTAGTGCTATAGGCTTCTCGCTGTAGATGTAAACTGTCTCATTAAACATAGTATTATTGGTAGCTATACCCTCAAGGGTAATGGAGATATTGAAGGGTATCTTTGACTCCGATGTAAGGGCGACGGGATTTACATATAACCGGTAGGCTTCGAAGAGGCTTGGCTCGCCAACAATGTATACCTCGGCGAAGCGATAGCCTTTCATATTATTCAGACTGCATTTGACTAGCTTAATGTCAGTTAGTTTGCAATCGATTTTAGGAACATAGGCTAGATAGTTGGGGGATACGGTGAGCGGGAGCCCGTTATCACGGAATGCCCTGGCAAGATCTACTGCCGCGACAAGCAATGTATTGTTGCCTTTTTCGGCAAGCACTACGAGCTCTAACGTATTCACATTGTATATGTGAGGACCCTCTCCCCGACTATGTGGTAACAGTCGAGATAGACTAACACCACCGATAGGTCTCAGATAATATACGCCGCGCGAAACCTCTCCATCATCACTAACAATACTGTAGAAGAGAATCACATGTACAGCATTTAGCTCCCCTAGGAAACTTTTCAGCCGATTAGTCCTCATAGTTACTATTAGGCGTATATCCTCTGCCAATGAGATATTTTCGTTTTTATATAAACCCTTGAAGCTAGCAGCTACTGAGCCGATAAACTTGCCATCGACATAGAAGCCAACAATTAGCTTCGAACCTCCCTGCTTTGCTATAATGGTTTTAGCAAGTGGTACACCAGCACTAGCTTCCCTTGAGCTATTTGCGGCAGCTAGGTGGGTAGAAGCAGAGATGAGCACCGATAATAGGAGTAGACTAGCTATACTAGCTAACTGGAGTGTCCGCGGGCTCATAATGGCATCAATCCCCGCTATCTCGGCTCTAGTGGATAGCTGTTCATATAGCTGAG
This sequence comes from Pyrodictium delaneyi, assembly GCF_001412615.1. Classification (NCBI taxonomy): domain Archaea; kingdom Thermoproteati; phylum Thermoproteota; class Thermoprotei; order Desulfurococcales; family Pyrodictiaceae; genus Pyrodictium; species Pyrodictium delaneyi. The sequence continues at coordinate 248,501 of NZ_CP013011.1, forward strand.
CAACCGAGAGATTAGAGCCCAAGCGTATAAGTGTTCGGCCTCGTATATGAGTGTGTTAATACGTGCATTATTGTTCTTTAGTGCATAAAGTAAACGCTCTACGTAGTAGTGTTGGACTATACCTGCCGGCTCACCGAGCCTTATAGAGGCAAGGAGTATGTATGGTAGTCGCTCGCTCCAGAGCTCCTCCACACCGGGATGTAACGCGAAGAATGTAAGCGAGTACGCTAAACTCTTCACTGCATGATCTATTGCACTAGCAGGATTGCTCTCGAGCTGACGGGCAGCTATAGAAGCTTCATATAGAGCAGCATTGGGTAAGTTAGAGCGTGCTTTTCCTGTCACAGATACTAGTAGAGCGTAGCGTGCATACTCTGCAGCTGTATCTACTATCTTCTCTGCAGCAATTTTCAAGTCCATAGTGCTTCTAGTAGTGTTGCTATCCGCGAGGCCGGAGTCTCTATAGACTTCACTGAGTACAACAAGTACTGCTATAGCCCGTGTGTAGTAGGATACTGCGCTACTATACTCGCGTATAGCAGCCTCGACGAGTTCAGACCTAGCACCAAATATGTCCAAAGCGTGCTCAATCTTTAGGGCTGAAGAGATCTTGCTATCACCACTAGCTATCAGCGAGGACGCTCTAGCGTATGCTGCCAGCATGCTACCACTAATGCGTGTCACGTCAACAGTATCTAATAGTCTACGTGCCATGCTTCGTAGCATCTCTGCATAACCCTTGGTTATCTGGTAGCCGTTTTTGCCGTACACTAGGTAGACTTGGGATAGCGATGATAGTGCAGCTGCATAATAGTCTACTGCTACAAAACAGTAACCATTCCTCCTTGCATCTTCTGCAGCATCTATGTAGCCAAGTGCTTGAGCTAATTGCCTTACTACTATGTCGCGTAGCTGGGGCCGGTCTATATACGATAGCAGGCTTCGTGCCTCAAGCTCGATTCGGGTAGAGAGCCTGGCAAGATACTCAAGATAATCACGTAGTATAGGGCACGCACTATCCCAGTAAAGACTCCAGAGGACGGTCCCGACATCGTTGTAGTCTAGACTCTGGTTAAAGAACTCTAGTATGCTGACAACCGGGATAGCGTTGCTAACCTTAACAGCTTCGGCGGCTACACCACAATCGCTAGACACGAAAGGTCCCATAATGTTGACCCGGCATACACGCGACAGTTCATACTCTGAGCCACGGCCATATAGAAGCCTATAGCCAGCCTCCTGTGCACCTTCAGCCTTCACTTCTAGACCGCCTACAGCACCTACAAGCCCATCTAGTCCGAGCATACCAGTAGCTATGTATCCGTTGCCGACGGGCACTCCAAGGGCACGAAGGAAAGCCAGGTATATCTCAGGGCTAGCGCTGGGACCAGCAACAAGTGGCTTAGAGCCATTTACCGGCTCTATCCGGACATAGTAGTCAAAGGCCCAAGGACTGTGACCTATAGTTATAGCTGCAAGATAAGCGGCAAACTTTGTAGACAACATGAATGATTCGTCGAAACCTACGCCAGTGGCGACAAGGGTTCCATTGCCAGGCTCGACTTGTACATAGACACGATAGAACTGAGGAACGTTATCGACGTACCCTATCACGAGGGCTGATGAGGAGCCGTAGCTGGGTTCAAGCTTTGAGCCGGGTACGAACTCTATGGCTATTGATGATATATTTAGAGGTGTGGTATGCGCTATTGATGAATTTGAGGATCCACCTCCAAGGAGAGGTATTGTGGGCTCATATGCTAGGGCAAGACCCCCCATCACTAGAGCGACGGCTATAATGCCGGCTAGGGCTACGAACCAGTCGCCTACAGCTGCTCCAGCTTCATGGGGGGTCAAGGCTAGACACCGTGCTCAGCGCGAATGACATCGTAGACAATCATCAACGTTAGTTACAGGCTTGAGTGAAGCATGGCAGTGGAAGCAGCCGAATCCTTCTACACTTGCACGAAACGCGCTTGCGGGTATTGGTATTTCCCATAGTGCTTGCTGTGAATGACACTGGCCACACACTATTACGCCGCGCCGGTACTGCTCAAGAGCATAACTGTGGAACCCGCCATGACTTGACCGGATATTCTGCATATTGTGGCAACTGAGACAATCGCTAGGTGTAGGCTTAACCTCGTGGCTAGAGTGGCAAATAGTACAACTCTTAGCTGTCGATATTACGCGGAAATGAACAACGTGTATTGCTTGTTGCTGTAGTGTCACCGGGCTATGACAGCTTGTACACTCCTGCTCCATTCTCATCTTGCGTGCCTGGAGCTCATACATGTCGACACGGATAAAACCCATCTCGGCAGCTATACCCCTAACATACATTGATAACGGTGGATCATGACATCTTGTGCATTTAAAGTTCTCGTGAGGAGTTCCCTGAAGTTGCTCGGCAACAGAATCCATTAGATGGCACGAGCGGCAGAACCCATTAACTATATTGGTATCGTTCCCACTCCACATAGCATATACACTCATGATTACGACTGCAAACGTTATTGCAGATACTGCTATCATTCTTCTACCCTTTATAAGCTGTACTAGCCCAGACCCGTTCATGATTGTTCACCTTTAGCTGCTAGCATCTATGCTTGTAAATTATGTACTGTATTAGCTTCCTAAGTCGGTCATTCTCCATTCTTCTCTATCCCCACAGTTCATGTTTTTTATGATGCGTGCAAAAGTGCTGTGTTCTGTACGAATTCGGAGCTGTCAGCATGCAATGCCATTATTAATTATTTTACAATTACCTTCATGTAATTTTGCGGGCTACAAGCTACCCTTAAATAATCCTATTCCCGTATAGATATAAAAACGCATAAAAAATAAATAAATAGCTGTAAACACTCCGCTTAACAGCTATTTATACCATTAGCATAGTTATGTCGTTGTAAAATTTGCAAGCACCTACAACTGTCTACGTTGTTTGAATATAGTGAGATATACAATGATAGATGCGCGATAGGAGGCTGTTGCAACACCCTATGTGCCGAGGCAAACATTATGTTAAATTGATGCATTTCTTTATTAAAATTACTGTAACATGATAAATGCGATAAATGGGAGATAGTATTTATACCCAAATACGGCATCAAAACCTAATGAGAGTGATGAATGGTACGAATGATGTTAAACGGGGGATAAAAATGAAGGTTCGCACCTCCCTAGTTGGGGCAATAACTCTCATAGCCATATTAGCTCTAGTAGCATCAGCGACGCCGGCTGCGGCTAGCGAAGCGCTACTCCGTGACCATCCAACAGTATGTTATGGCTGCCACTCAGCAAACATAACAGATACAACTGTAGGCCCACACGACGTGAAGGCAGCCGAGAATGCATGGTTCTACTGTCTAACGTGTCATTCTAGTGCAAATAACACTGGCCTCTGGAGCGGTTCAATATGGGGCACAAACTATGGCGAGCCGGCGCCGGCCGCTGGCGACTACGTACCAAATAGCGTACATGGACAGATAGGCTGTAAGTGCCATACAATAGTGCACGCAGGCTTCAACATAAACCCGACAGTCGGTGCTGGCGTGTGGATGTACTACTATCTACCAACAGTAAATGGAGGTGCAGCGGCACCGAATCCAAATGACCTGGTAAAGTACGTAACATTCTATAACGGTACTGGATTCTACACAAACGACACCAGCACTGCAACAGTTACCAGTACAACGCTACAACTATACTACGACACGGGCACGAGTGCTGTACCAGTAGATCCGACGAATATGACTGACGCCAAAGTGTACGTGGGCTGGTTCTACATAAACGGTAGCGCGCCTAGCGGTGTCAGCGAGAGGTTCTACATATGTTTCAACTGTCACTTCCTAGTAGAGAGTCCAGCAGGCCTAGGCATGTATAAGATAGAGAACGGTATAGTGAAGATAGGTATACCCGCCGAGGCACTGCAGCTCAATCCGCACGCGATAACTGAGGATGCCCTACAGCAGCTACTCTCCAGTGGTGAAGAGGGCTTCGCTATCGAAGGCTTCCCGGTAGCAGCTGCTGGCATAAACATACTGGCATCTCTGGTACTATTTGCGATCGTACTTTCCCGGAAGAAATAACAAGGCAGTTAATATTTTTGTTAATCGATCATCTCTAACATATTTTTGCATTTTGGTGAAACCCGTGTGATAGTATTGTTTTATCATGTATTCTAGGTACTATTACGGCAGATGTTGAAAGTATCTACAATAGCGGATAATCCAAATGCTTGTCTCCGCCTACTCCCAGGCTTCATTGTTGCCAGAGGTTAGGGGCATAGGTGCTGTAGAGTGCTGCTGGTTGATGTAGGACTTATTGGGCTGTCTCTCGTAGCGCTGTACTATGTTCTAACCGGTAAGTGGGAGCCTGGATTTGCTTCTAGGTTCACGTTCATAGCTTTCGGGCTCCTTGCCCTTCTAGGGGAGTACTATGGTGACGGATATGCTGGCATTGTTGTGCCGGTAGCTCTAGCTCTATTGCTTATACATTTATATGGCTGGGATGTTGCGTTCTATGCGAGTACACTCTATGGTTACTCGTATGGATTAACGATGATCGGCAATAGCTCTGATTGGATGGGCTCGCTTGCCCTAGGCCTGGTATATTCGGGGTTCGTTGCACTATTTTCTGTGTCTATTCATGTGCCGGGATGTAGAGGCTCGGAGAAGCGCTGTATGTCTGCTATAGTGTATTCAGGTTTTACGCTTGCAGCCGCCTATGTACTGTATATATTCTCTGCTATAGCCTACATCTCTAGGGTTCCCGACCATCGTGTGCTGTATGGATTCCCTGTTACCGCTGCTGTATCGATTATCGAGCCTTATGCTGGTATCCTAGCGTCTCTCGTCTACGTAATAGTTGCTGGCATGTGGCTGGGGGTAACTGTGGGACTAGCAGCGCTAATGACTGTAGGGTTAGTGCTACTGTTGTATGTAGCCCGTCACTCGCTACTAGGGGGTATTGGTGACGTCAAACCTAGGGTGGCTATTGCCGGGCTTATCTGGAGCCTCATATCGGTGTGGTTGATGGCGTCTCCTCCGGAGAAGCTAAAGATTGTGGGTATAGTGACCGGACTCGGCCTATATAACTTTAGTCCAGTAATATATTACTACGTCTTCGGCCGGCTAATACTCGCTCTTGGCGTCATCCTCGTGGAGTTCTTGCTGGTAGCAGTTATGTGGCCCTCTCTGGGGCAGTTGGGCTTTCTGGCTGCAGGCAGCCTTCTAGCAGCTATTGTTGTCCTTAAGAGGCTCGGCGTAGCTAGGATATTGCCCTATATCGTTGCGGGTCTTATCGTAGTTGGAGGCTATACTGCTTCGTTGCGCGGGGAAGTGAAGATTCATAGTGGCAGCTATAGTATAACCCCAGGAACTCAGATACAGCTGCATGGGGTCAATTGTACACTTGACCTCACGGATACGAGGTATAGCAATGGCTGGGCCGAAGCAGTTTACAGCCTCCAGGACTGTGATGGTGTTTTCTGGTTGAAGTTGAGTGACTTCGAGTGGACTAGTGAGCCAGCACTAGGCTACACCTTGGCTGGAAGCGGTTGCGTCTATGCTATCGACCCGGCGCCGTCGCCTACACAAAGGGCTGAGGTACAGTTATGGCTGCTTACTGGTACGGAGCCTCGGCTTGAGGATGCACCGGTCGAGCTTATGTATAGGGAGGTGTGTGGTGTAAACTGGGTAGTTGCTGCTACAGTCATTATACTAATGCTACCGGTCGCCCGACTAGTAGCGGTGCATGCAGAGCGCATTGAAGACCTAGTCCGTAGGATGGTGTGGCGGCTTGGCTCTGGTAGGCGGAAGTAGAGAATGGACTAGACGGCAACGCCTAATGCTGCTAGCGTTCATAGTGCTAGCTCTAGTAGGCCTCGTCGAGGCATTCTATCTAGCTACACCGGAGACGCAACTAGCTGTCTGTAAGAGCTGCCACGCCGACGTTGCAGCGATCCTAGAGGCTGGCAGCCATAGGAGTGTAGCAGAGGAGCAAGGATGCCGCGTCTGTCACCAGGATGCTGAGCCGCTAACTATACCCGACATGCTATCCGGGAGCTTCCAGGTGAGGGTCTCTACTGGTAGCAGGCCATGCCTGGCATGCCACTCGGAGATCCCTCATAAGCCGGGACTCCATAGTAGTCATGCATTCGTGTCTCAGAACTTCGGCTGTACAGTCTGTCATGACCCCCACGATCCTGCGATAAGGAAGCCATGCCTGGGCTGCCACGAGCGCTCGACCATGCTTGAAGCGCACAACTTCATGCACCAGGGAGCTTCCCCCGACTGTACTAGATGCCATTTCGGCCCCGGGAAGCCGTCTCCCTACCCCAATATTCCCGGTCATGAGCTCTCAGGTGATGTCAACTGCTTTAGCTGCCATGATGTGGCTGTAACACCGCCAGACATAGTCCGGGTCGACTGTGCCAACTGTCACCGCTAGAATGCTAGGTGAAGGTCTTGGGATTAATTAATGCCGAGCATCTCTTCCACTATTGATAATGCTTCCTCCACGGTTGTTCCAGGCTTCACAATCACCACACGGAGTCCCTGGCTCTCCATGAACTCCTTCCCGCCGGGCCCGAACGCGGTGGCAACTAGATGAGTGCAATCACGGTTTAGCTCTAGTATGCGTCTCCGCTTTTCCCCGTGTCTATGGCCGCCATGATGACCGTGATGGTGGTGCTCGTGGCCGGCATATGGGTTCTCAACACGTCGAATAAGCCTCCATCCATCCTCTTCACGGACATAATGGAGGTAAAACCGTGCATCTCCGAAGTGCCCTATCTTAACATGCTGCCCATCATCCGTAGCTATAGCCACGCATACCTGCTTCATAGCAGACCCCAGGGAGACTACCGAACCACCTAGTCCTCTCTTAGCAGCAGCTACGCGTAGTGCAGCAGAGCATCGTAAACGAGCAACCTTGAGAACAGAACAAACTCTACTTGACGATATGATATCTGTTTCTAAGTCACGTGATTATAGGAATCTTATGGGTTCCTGATCGCGTGTAACTAGTACAACATCATCGTAAAGAACTGTCGTGTAGAGTATACAGATTGTGTCTGTGTGTCCTAGCGTTTACTAGTTTGATAACAACTTAAGCATTAATAATAGCTGCTATTCCCTGCCTAGGGCTAGCAGACGCCTGCTACAAGGTACCGGGAATAGGTGGGCAGAGAGAAGCCACAATATAGTGCTAGGCGTCCGCAGCTGCCACTACGGCGGTTCTATCGGCCTGCATTGCTGTCCGAGTATCTCCTCTAGGTTCTGGTACATCATTGCCTCGAGTGCTCTTCGGCTCGTCACGCCCCTAGATATAGCGGCTGCTGCTAGCCTCGCTGCGCTACGGGCTGGAGTGTCCTCCTCTACTACGGGATAGTCGCTGCCGTGGAGAATCCGCTCCGGGGATAGACTCCCCAGCACTATCTCTAGAACCTCAAGTGGCACGGCACTCGTGTCAAGGTAGACGTTGGAGTAGCGGCGGGCTAGCTCAATAGCCTCCCTGGTATAGACGCCAGGCGCGGCTGCGCTGTAGCCACCACAGTGAGCTATTATCACCGGCACATCACGGTACGCTGCTATGTACTGCTCCAGCTTGGCTGGGTTACCAAGCGCACAGAACACAGGGAGCTCCCAGAGCCCCGGGTCGCAGCCAGCGTGGACGAGTATGGGTGCTGCTCTTTCGTTAGCTGCCTCGAAGACTGCCTCGACTTCCTTTGAGTCGGGCCAAACCATGTGGAGTGTAGTTATCAGTTTGAGTCCACGATAGCCACTGCTTAGCCGGCCCCGCGCCCGGCTATAGGCCTCCATAGCGCCAGCGCTGGGTTCGGGATCGGCGTAGACTACCAGGTCGGCGCCGCTGGTTGCCGCAGCCTCTTTAGGATCTATTGCTCTAAACCGGGAGAGAAACATCACGGTTTCGGTGAGGAGTCTGCTCGGGGACTCGTAGTGCTCTAGCAGCCACGGAGCTAGCTTCTCGAGAACAGGATGAGATAGTTTCCAGGCGCGAGGGAGGAGCCGGGAGGCTTTCTCGGAGACGAGTTGTATCGGAGGCCTTATCTCTATTACCTGGGCTAGAGAGACACGGTAGCCTGCCAGTTCTAGTGCAAGCTCCCATGGGCTACGTCTGTCTAGCAGATGAACGTGTGCGTCCGCTATACACGGTAGTTCTTCTAGCAGTTGTAGTGCCTTATCTAGTAATGGCAGGGCCGTGTACACCCCATGCTAGGGAGAGTATACACCGGCATCTTTAGACAAGGGACGATATGCTATAAAGGTAGTTTCTCGACGATAGTCGGAGTTATAGTAGTACAAGGATGGGTGTTGGAAGACTATTTAAAAGATCAAAGCCTACTCAACGACGGGACCTATCGCCTCCTCGCCTACCCAGCGGTTTATCTCCTCTACGTACTGGTCCACCATGCGCTGTATCTGCTCTATCTCCTCGTCAGTCAGGTGGCGGAACCTGCCTTGAAGCTTTAGGTAATGGCGGACGTGCTTCCTCTTGGGCACCTTCACCGTTACTCTGGGCTTGCCGTTCTCTATCTCGAGTTGTACCCACATGCCGGTCTGTACTGCTAGCCTCGCGACCTCTATTGTGTGCTCGTTCTTTATCCTCCAGCCGGGAGTGCAGGGCGAGAGCACATGTACTAAGCTGGGCCCACGGGTCTCGAAGGCCTTGCGGAACTTCTCTATCATGTCAGTCGGGTAGGCTGGGTTAGCCGTCGCTATGTAGGGTATGCGGTGAGCCAGCGCTATACCGATTATGTCCTTTTTGGGCCTCATCTCGCCCCTCATACGCTTGCCTATAGGTGTTGTAGTCGTCCAAGCACCGAGCGGGGTCGCACCACTCCTCTGAATACCCGTGTTCATGTAGGCCTCGTTGTCATACACCACGTACATCACGTCGTGGCCGCGCTCGAGCATGCCGCTGAGGCTCTGTAGGCCTATGTCGAAGGTACCACCATCGCCTGCTATCGCTACAACCTTTATTCGGCGGTCAGGGTTTAACACACCCTTCCTTTGGAGTGCCTTAATTGCGGCCTCTATGCCGCTCGCTACTGCGCCAGCGTTCTCGAAGGCCAGGTGTATCCAGGGATTCTTCCAGGAGGTCCTGGGGAATAACGTCGTGGTTACCTCGACACAGCCTGTAGCCATGGCTATTATAGCGTCCTTACCTAAGACTTTCATCAAGTGCCTCATTATCAGCGCTGCTCCGCAGCCCTGGCACATACTGTGGCCAGGGGCGAACCGCTCTTCACGAGGTATATCCCATACTGTGCGGACAGGCTTTGCGAGCGCCATGCCGGGCCACCCCATTTCTAGCTGAGGGATTCACATGGTAAAACTATGGAGGGGCTAGTGGAGCTTAGTGCGGCTTCTTACTCCGTAGAATAGTGTGCGGGTCTCGCTCCGGCCGCTCCGGGCCATCTCCTGGAGCTTCTTGAACATCTCCATGACCTCCCTGACGAAGATGTCTCTGCCGCCTAGACCGTGGACGAAGCTTGCCATCGGCTTAACCATACCCCGTACTGCTAGCGTTGAGGCGACGTCCAGGAATAGCGGCCCCTCTAGTGGTGCACCGAAGGATACAGCGCGGTCGAGTACACCCACAGCTGCTACGTTCTCTAGTGCCTTGGCGAGCTGGTCGGCGGGGAACGGCCTGTAGACCCTTATCTTCACCATGCCGGCTTTTACGCCCTCTTCGCGTAGCCTGTTTACAGCGGCCTTGACGAGGCTAGCGGTCGCGCCGAGGCTGACTATAGCCACCTCAGCGTCGTCCATCATGTACTCCTCTATGAAGCCGTAGCTGCGGCCGAACCGCTTCTCGAACTCCCGTGCAGCCTCCTCTATGACGCGGGGCGCCTCTCTCATAGCCATTATCTGCTGCATCTTTATCTCGTAGTACCAGTTCGGCGCGCCCAGGACGCCGAAGGTCATGGGCTGGTCTGGGTCTAGGACGGGGCGGTAGCCACGCGGCCTCTTCACTGCGTAGCTTAGCACCTCGTCGCGAGGTATCAGCTCGAGGGGCTCTACTGTGTGGCTTAGTATGTAGCCGTCGAGTGTGACTACCGTGGGTAGGAGCACGTCAGGGTGCTCGGCGATATAGTAGGCCTGGATGAGGTTGTCATAGACCTCCTGAACGTTCTCGCTGAATATGATTATCCAGCCGGTGTCCCTCATACCCATGGCGTCGCCGTAGTCGTTCCAGATGTTTATTGGGGCGCTGAGCGCGCGAGTAGCGAGAGCCATTACCACGGGCTGGCGGAGGCCGCTAGCTATGTAAAGTATCTCATGCATCAGCTCTAGGCCCTGGCTGCTCGTGGCTGTAAAGACGCGGGCACCGGTGGCAGCAGCCGCAACCACGGCACTCATAGCACTGTGCTCGCTCTCTACGTGGATGACCTCGGCGTCTAGCTCGCCGTTAGCGACCATCTCTGTTATCTTCTCGGCTATCTGTACCTGTGGCGTGATCGGGTATATCGCCGCCACGTCTATGTCAGCGTCACGGGCTGCCAGCGCAGCTGCATGGTTACCCTTGGCAGCTATTCTCCGGGACTCCCTTGCCTTGGGCTTCTCCTGGGTCTTGACCTCCACTGCGGCCATACGGATCACCTCTCCTCCGGAACCATGTCTATGGCCTTTACGGGGCACTCGTAGGCGCAGATACCACAGCCCTTACAGTGGGCGTAATCGACCTTGAAACTGATCTTGAATGTGCGGCCCTTGCTGTTTGTGTACTCCTCGTCTACCTCTAGTATCGCGCCGTCTGGACAGTAGACCCAGCAAAGCCTGCAACGGATACACTTATCCTGGTTGATGACCGGCTTGAAGGTCCTCCAAGCGCTAGTGTCAACCTCTTCGGTGCTGCCAGGCCAGGGGACTATGCCGGCGATGGGAGCGTCCTCCCAGGCCTCAGGGTACTTCTTCCCGAGGAAGCGTTCGAGGCTCACAGGCAGACCACCTCCGTGGAGGAGTAGGCCTCCTCTACAGCGCGTAGGTTGGCCTCCGCTATGCGGGGCCTCTCGCTAAAACGCTCCTCTATGCTACGCTCGAGCGAGTCGAGCTCTACGACCTTCGAGGCGCGAACGAGGCTGCCGAGCATAGACGTGTTCACGATTGGGGCGCCTAGGTGCTTCAGCGCTATGCCTGTAGCGTCTACAACGGCTATGCAGCGCGGTGGCTCGAGCCCACGGCCCCGTAGGAGCTCGGCTACCTCCTCCGGCTTCTTCTTCGTGTTTACCACGAGTAGCCCGTCGCGCCGGAGCCCCTTCATGTATATGCTCGGATCTAGGCTCGAGTCGAGAACTACCACTATGTCTGGCTCGAGTATAGGCTCGCGTTCGAGTATCGCCTTGTCGTCAATACGGGTAAACGCCAGCACTGGTGCACCACGGCGCTCTGCACCATACTCGGGAAAGGCCATAGCGTACTTGCCTTCGCTTATCGCGGCTGCTGCAAGAACCTCAGCTGCCGTGACTGCACCCTGGCCTCCACGGCCATGAAACCTAATCTCTACACGGGGCATACCAAATCCCACCTATACGGCTCCATACGCTCCTCTAGACGCCTGGGGCTTGCAGCCCCTTCCCAAGGGGTTTCTACACGATAAAACATTAAGAGCGTTAAACTCTAGATTTACTCAGCCCCTAGCACAGAGTCCCTGTCCTACCCTAGCACCCCCCTCTAACTAATAACCTCTACCCGCTACACAGCGTCCACACATAGTAGCCTACTTGCACAGTAGTCGAACCACCCCATTTCAGCAAATGTACTATTGCCGGATCAGCGTCTTCAATGCAGTAATGTAATATGCTCAAATAATGGAATCCCTAGGGCAGCTAACCAGGTACGCGAGACCCCAATGGCTAGTGTATATACAGCAGTGGCGATATCGTAATAGTTAGATACGTGTTAAGCGTCTTCGCGGCTAAATTCAACTCGAGGGATGATAGATGACGCTATACGGGGATCCTGAATGGGAGCTTAGCAATGCACCAGAAGTGTTGCGACGTCAGCTAGAGTCGACAAAACCCGTTCTGGCTAGTACGGAGTGTATTGCAGCTGTGGGAGCTGGCGACAGCTACGCAGCCGCAGTAGCGTTAGAGGCCTGTAGCCGGGGTCGGGCGTGGGCGCTTGACCCCCTAGATGCTGTCTCGACAGGGAAACTCGAAAGACTTATCCGCAACGGTTGTACACTCGTTGCTCTCAGTGTCGGTGGGCGAACGAGAGCTGTACTTGAGGCCGCCAGGATCTACCGGAGTCTAGGTGGCATCGTCGTAGCCGTTACGGGCTCAGATACACCCCTAGCTAGGCTGGCTGACGGGGTGATAGAGCTCACATATACAAGGCTCGCAGCTGGGATAGGCGCATTAAGGCACCTCGTCATGCTCGCTGCTCTCGCCGCCTCTCTCGGTGAAAACCCGGGGCCCATCGAGACCCCAAACATTGACTGTAATGCCCTCTGGGCCGGCATACACGCGGGGGCAGGGGAGGCGTATAGTAGCGCATTATTCGCCGTACTGAAGCTCTATGAGGTGTATGGCCGGCCCGCCCGTTACGAGAGGCTTGAGCAGCTTGTACACGCCCCAGTCTACAGCACGGATAGCGTGACGGTCTACGAGTCCTCCATCGCACCCGCTGGGAGGCAGAAAGAGGTCGTAGATACGCTACATGCAGCTGGCCTAAGAGTCTACACTGTGCCCTGCTCTGGGGGCTGCTGGGGCACAGTCCTCGGCCAGGCGCTGGCCGTGCTCAAGTGCCTCCAGGAGGCCGCGAGAAGGGACGGGATAGCAGAGCCCCGTTACCGCTCCCACCCAGGGCTCGAGAGGCTGACCAGGCTGATATACGAGTAATAGAGCAGTTTACGGCACCGTCCAGGGCGGATAGGGGCTCAATACCGGTTCTGCTGGTCTAGAGTCGAGTTGATAGGGGCTAAGCTGTCCTAGAGACGCGTCCCTGGGGCTTGGGGATGCACAGAGAGCTTGTCGAGAAGCTCGAAACGCTCCGCCGTAGGCGGCGCGCTGTTATACTCGCGCACAACTACCAACCGCCAGAAGTCCAGGACATAGCCGACTTTGTGGGCGACAGCCTAGAGCTAGCAAGGAAAGCTATGGAGACTGATGCAGACGTCATAGTGCTCGCTGGCGTCAGATTCATGGCCGAGACGGCTAAGCTACTCAACCCTGACCGGATAGTCCTCCACCCCGTCCCGGACGCTGGCTGTCCTCTTGCAGACTTCCTGACAGTCAACGCTATCCGTGAAGCACGCCGGGAGCACCCCGGAGCACCAGTCGTGCTCTACATTAACTCCCACCTAGACGCTAAGGCTGAGGCAGACTACATCGTCACGAGCAGTAGCGCGGTAAAACTGGTCTCGATGCTGGAGGACGATACTGTGCTCTTCGGCCCTGACCGCAACCTAGCAGACTATGTCGCTGAGAACCTTCCCGGTAAGCGGATAGTACCAGTACCGCTTCACGGCCATTGCCCCGTACACCAGTATCTCATCACAGCACGCCACGTCGAGGAGGCCCGGCGCCGCTACCCCGGAGCCAGGGTGCTAATCCACCCCGAGGCACCCCGGGAGGCACGGAGACTAGCAGACTACGTTGGGAGCACGAGCCAGATGGTACGCTACATAGGCGAGACCGGGGCCCAGGGCACCTACCTGCTAGGCACAGAGGAGGGCCTAGCATACCGCGCCCGGAAGCTCTACCCTACAGCAGACGTGAAGCCGCTAAACCCTAAAGCAATCTGCAGAAACATGAAGAAGATAACACTGCGCAGCATAGTAGAAGCACTCGAGCGCCTTGCACCACGGGTAGAGCTAGACCCCGTTCAAGCCAAGAAGGCGCGCGAAGCAATGGAGCGGAGCCTAGAGATGTTTAAGAAAAACTAGGCTTGTACACGGACTCTAATCCCATCGTGTTAAGTGTCTGCATAGATTCCTAGTCTTTCGCCTCTTCTAGATCTTTAACTCTTAGCTACTTCTGCCTCCTTGCGGCCGGTCTTCTGGGTGCTAGCAGTCTTTACTACTGTTGACCGGTGTCGAGGCCTTATCAGGCCGAGATGATACAGTAGTCCACGATAGTTGGTATACACGTGTACTATTGCAGCACCAGCTGCAGCAAACCCAGCATAGACGTGAATGTCTGTCCATAAGTCCTTGGTTAGTCCAAGTGCTGTTGCATAACCGCTACCAGGGCCTCTTGGCATAGTTTCTAGTAGGAAGCCTGATATCAGAGTTAGGAATCCTAGGCTAACCAATAGTATTACAGTTATCCTGCGTGCTAACAATATTATGTTTGCCATATGAATTCACCCCAGCTCTAGAGCACGTGTAATCAAATTGTGTTGATAGATTTAGCCTTCGGTGTATGCAATAAATCCTGGGCCTTCGATACGTTGAGCAACTATACCCCAACGACTACTCTCCTTATACTCCACGGTAATTTTCACTCCAGGTTTTATGTATTGTGATATGAGGTCACCAGCCCATACATTCTCATGCTTAGCGCCGTCAATCTCTACTGTCCAGTATCCTCGTACTGAGATCTCTTTCCCATCTACAACGATATACAGTTTCTCGGGATCCACAGACTTTACTATACCATGTATGATGCTCTCTGCTTCGCCTTCTTCCTGCACATTTGGGTTAAAACTCCAAAGGTATGGTGCAACCCGGTCAGCATAGAGCGGAAACAAGGCTACAAGTATACCGGCCACAACAGCCACTATGAGGCCTACATGTATGTTCTTCATGCAACTCCACCCATAATCCATTAATCCATGGGCGATTATTACAACGGTCGTGGCTAGGATGTGTCTCCTAGGTATGTTTTACAAAGCTCCAGAGCGTATTCTGGAACCTCGTGAATCTTCTGTGCCTCTATTCTACCTGTATCAAAGAAGCCTTTAACTACTTGAGCATGAAGCTTTATTACCTCGAATGCACAATCATTGTTAGCGACTTTAACTATTTTTACTGTCGTATCATTGAGCCACTTTATTTCCGTATGCACATACTTGCTTGTTATCGCAGCATCTACTCGGAACAATGGATCAAACGGCCTGGGGTTGCCACCATGTTCGACTACACATTCCATCTGCATTACATGGCTTACTAGTGTTTCTAGTGCAGCCTTATCCGGTGCTGATATTATCCATATTAGTGTCTTGTTTTCTGGAAACTCCATTAGCTTATAGTTGAAGATATCGTGGTTATCGAAGAGCCATTTAATGTTCTGGCCAATTGGTTTATCGTTTAGGCCTGCAGTAATACATGCAGCTTGAATTGTGCTATTCATCTGCATCATGCCGTTGCCTGGACCATGAGGACCCATACTAGTCGCAATGGTAGTTGCAGTGGTTGTAGTCGTGGCTCCTGTCGTCTGTGTATATGCCGGCATAGTATTGGTGGTCGTCATTCCTGGTCCGTGCGAGCTAGGTGGTAGTGTAGATACTTCAGTGCTAGTTACTTGCGGCTGTCCATAACGGAATGTGTATCCTGCCATTATGCCTACAGCTGCTAGTATACCTACGAGTGCTATTATTCCTAACCTAGAGGGCATTCTTGCCACCCTAGCAATTGTCTCGTTTATTCTACTCTTCCAGGTATCCTTGGCTACTCTAACTACTTATACATCTCACGCACCTTTTGTCTAGACGATTTGTCTATCAATTTTTTATATGTTTAGAGAGAAATATTGTGTCGTGCCTGGGAGAGGCACTATAGTGGGTTGGAACCTCTGTAGGCCTGGAGAAGGGGTAGACGTTATTGGAGTACCGGTAGCGAGTTGATGAATCATGAATTGGCACATGACAACGTACATGGGGCCGCATGGGGGTCACGGAGGTCCGCCATGGGGTAGACCCTATCCGTGGATGATGCATTTGCATGAAATGGGTACTGGTATGGCTGCTACAGGGCTAGGCTGGATCCTGGGAATTCTCTACCTTGTGTCGGCTGTAGCAGCAATTGGTGTATCCTTCCTCCTCTATCGCGGCTACTTGGTCTCGGGGGATCGGAGGCTAGCTTTGCTGGCTCTCGGATTCGGGCTTGTGGCTGCAGGCTCTGTTATGGACCTGGCTACGGGCATAATTGTCTCTACGAGTCTTAGCTGGCTCGCCTACATGATTGGCTACATGGTAATGCTGGCTGCACGCGATGTAGCTGAACGTGCTGGGGCAGAAGCGTACACAGCTACACCTCTAGCTCTGGCCACATGGCCGCCCACTATTGCTCCCTATCACTACGCGCCCGTAGCGATGATGGGTTCCGTGATTGCAGGCATACTGGCATTGGCGGCATTTCTCGGGATGCCGGGTAGGCTACGTGCTGCCGGCATAGGTGTCGCTGCTAGTCATCTATTGGAGGCAGTAGCGCTGCTAGGCATACTTTACCCTGGACTACTTATAACAGCTGTTGCTCTACGTGCCACATCACTAGCAGCTATGACATTGGTGCTTGTCTTGGCTGCACGTGCGCCATCCACGGGCCGGGACTCTGCATGAGACATCTCGGAGACTGGTGGATGGTATGCCGTCGAGGAGGCGGAGCCGGGCGCGGATAGTCTACGAGATACTCTCTACGCTCTCGCGGGAGGGTTCTATGCCGCCTACACGGCTCTCATACGTAGCCAGGATGCCTTATGACAGATTTGCGCCGCTACTAGAGCAGCTCGCAGAGAAGGGTCTAGTAGAGATGTATGAAGAAAATGGGCGTCGGCGGGTTCGGATAACCAGGGAGGGCTTAAAGGCTCTACGTGAGCTATCCGCGGCTCTCCAGGTGCTCCAAAAGCTTGGTCTCGACGAGTACTAGCCGCCAAGTGATATGGCGGGATACTCTGAGCCTAGCCTGCTCTTCATACCCTCCCGGCGCCGCAGGGGCCCGGGAGAGTCAGAGTGTGGGGGTCTCCTAAGTCTTCATCGTAGTTAGTCTTGTGCCAGGGATCCCATGGATATTGCTCCCTAGAGAGTACTTAGGTGCTATAAGTTACAGCACTATGGTAAAAGGGTTATTAGAGGCTATAAGCTACATAAGGGTTGCCGTCAATATACGGCTACTCTTATCCGATTCCTGAGCTGGTGTACAATAAAGTCCTAGTCCTCGGGGAATTGTTATAGAACTAAGTTGAAGAACCCAACTCTATATAACTTGGTGAGGTTTTGTATGCTGTATTAACTGGGGTTTTATGTGGAGGAGGCACGGGAGGTATTCAACAACCTTGTAGAAAAGACGCTAGAGGCGCTCATGCTCCTAGAACGTATTACCGGTATGTCTATCTCGCGCGAGAAGCTTAACCGTGCTATCTATAGTGCAGTTAACGTGATATTGCATGAACTTAGCCATGCTTCGATACAAACGGTTTATCCGGAGTTAGACTCTATTCGGGAGATAGATGAGTATCTTGTCCTCTGCATAGAGGAGGTCGGTGCAAGGCTATTGGAGGTCTACGTGGCGGCAAGGATAGGCCTACCTGCCCAGAGCTTCGAAGAACACGCTAACGAGCTAAGCTGGTTCCCCGTCTTTCGGGGCAGGATAAACTCGCGGCTTCTCGAAAAGCTCTACAATGAGATGACGGAGGCCATACGGAGGAACATGTTTCGCGACTTTGTGACAGGAGAATTGCGTGACACTTGCCGCCGCATAACAATGTCGTTGGGAGGGCCACGCATAGCCGGTATACGATAGTGAAAACTCAGGACTAATCCCGTTTACAGTAGCCACGAGCCCTAGTCTAAGACAATAACAGCAACTGCTAGTATATTTGTGGAACAAGGGGTTAAGTAGCTAGCTATATTACGGTATTGTATTCCTCCGTTTCTCGAGTAGGTGCACGTTAAGGGCTCGGCCTCACCTTGCGACACCCATACCGTCTGCCGACGGATACGTCATGTCGGGTCTAGCAGGATTCTTAAGCTAGGCTGAGAAGTACAGACTACATCTCTTCTTCCGATACTTTTCACGCTAAAGGGGTTCTAACCCCATGCATGGGAACCGGGTATAAATCGCCAGAGTAGTGTTAGCTGCTGCACTCCTGGGGAGCGTTGTGCACCGCTACGTAGTCGTCGCTGCGCCCGGTCTCCCGAGAAGCCTAGCTGAGGGCCTCGCAGAGAGCCTTGGAGCTGAGCTAGTCTGGGCTGAGCATAAGCTGTTCCCCGACGGCGAGAGCTATGTGAGGATATCCGCTGGCCTGGAAGCAGCTACAGCCATTATTGCATCGACAGGATACCCGGAGCCTACGCGCCGGCTCTGGGAGGCAGCACTTCTAGCCGAGGCCGCTCGGGGCCTGGGCGCGAGCCACGTGGTAGCATTCATGGGCTACCTCCCGTATAGCCGGCAGGACCGCCGCTTTATCCGCGGCGAGCCGATCAGCGTGCGGACTGTACTCTCGCTACTAGCCTCCAGCGGCGCCGAGGCAGTAGCCACAGTTGACGTCCACAAACCTACTA
This sequence comes from Pyrodictium delaneyi, assembly GCF_001412615.1. Classification (NCBI taxonomy): domain Archaea; kingdom Thermoproteati; phylum Thermoproteota; class Thermoprotei; order Desulfurococcales; family Pyrodictiaceae; genus Pyrodictium; species Pyrodictium delaneyi. Next base: position 266,974 of record NZ_CP013011.1, read on the forward strand.
GCCTCACCTGGTTCCCAGGGCCCGTAGCCAACGTGGACCCGAGCCCTGCTTTTGCGGAGAAGCTCCGCCCACTACTAGAGGCTGCCGAGAAGGTTTACGTGATAGCCCCCGACCGTGGCGCACTACCACGTGCCCACCGGCTAGCCGAGAGGCTTGGCGCCGCGTTCGACTATCTGGAGAAGCGCCGGGACCGTGTCACCGGCGAGATAACAGTGAAGCCTAAGACGCTAGACGTTAGGGGCGCGGCAGTGGTGCTGATAGACGATATAGTGAGCACTGGAGGCACGATGGCTAGGGCCGCATCTATGCTTCTCGAGCAAGGCGCCGAGACGGTGGTAGCAGCTTGTACTCACGGCTTATTCGTTGGCAATGCTATCGAGAAGCTCCGCCGCGCCGGGGTCTCCAAGATACTAGCCGCAAACACTGTGGAGCCCTCTGAGGGCGTAGAGACCGTGGATGTTAGCCGTCAAGTGGCGGAGGCAATAGACCAGCTCCTAGAGACCCTGGCAGGCTATGAGCAGGAGAAGCCAGCATAGCTAGTGGGAATCATAGTAGACAAGTATGGAGAAGGTGAGTGCCCGCGGCCTCTAGCGCCGGGCCCGGGGTCACAGCCCGCCAGAGGCGGCGGCCTCGCCCCCGGGTGTCGGCCGAGGCGCCGTGCCTTCTCCAGGTCTACCCGGGGCTTACTTGGATAACGCCCGGGAGCGCCAGCGGAGGCTAGAGGGGCGCGCTCAGCCGTGTACCGTGCGATGCCATCCGGGCGTTTCTTTAATGGGGGTAAACGTTCTGCTGGGCCAGTCTCCTGACCCTCCTAGGCTAGTTCGAGGATGCTCCGGGCTGTCAGCTTCTGGCTCGCCGGGGCCTTGGCGCAGAGGCTCCAGTGTATTGTGTAGAGCGTATAGCTAGCCCTTTCGAGAAGCACTGAGAGGAGCTGAGCCATGTCGCGGGGGATTACTCCCTCGCTGTGGGCGCGTGCTACTAGCCTGTCGCCAGCCCGGAGCCTGGTCATCGCTAGGACTATGTCTGGGTCTTCGGGTGTGCAGCCTGTTAGGCTCCAGCCGCTGGGCTGCTCGAGCCCCTCCCCAGCCTCCTCTATGAAGCGTAGCGGCTCTCTAGGGTCTACGGAGCCTGCGAGGACTCCTGGGAGGAGTCTTACTGCACGCTGTAGCTTGTAGAGCCGCTCGGCTAGCCCGGGGTCGCGGGGCTCCAGCTGTACCCGTGCCCTGGCTATCAGCGCCTCGGCCTCCTCGAGGACACCGTAGAACTCTATAACGGGGCTGTGCTTCGGCAGCCTTACCAGCCGGCCCGCTATCAGCGCCTCTGTCTCTAGGCCGATGCAGCTGCCGCCGGCACTCGGCACAGGAGAGCCCCGTGTAGTAACACCCTATAAACAGGGTATTTATCGGCATCTATGTGGCCGATTCTCCGGCTCCATTACGGGCTAGGCTGGTAGTATTCCAGCCTGGTGGGCTGTGAGGAGTATAGCTAGACTTACTGCAGGCACACTAATATTATCATCTATAAGACCACTCTTCTCAGCTAATGCTGCTGCTAGGGCTGCCAGGCCGCCAGCTGCCCCGAACACTATTAGGCCGACTGGTAGGCTTACTGCTAGGAAGCCTACTGTGCCGTCCCAGCTCTTGACGCGGCGGCGCTGCCTTATCCCCCTTATTATCCCGGTTACGCCGTCGCCAAAGCTCATGAGGAAGAGCGGGAATACTGCTATCCTAACGTCAAAGGGCCAGGCTAGGAAGGCGGCCAGGCCCCAGCTTACACAGTAGTAGACCTCGCTAATATTGCTGGGATCCTGGAACCAGGTCATAAGGCGGCCCATGCGGCGAGGGATGTAAACATAGGCGGCGAGTATGAGACCGAGGATGAGAGGCGTCCAAGGCTCCCTGAAGAGGAAGGGCACTAGGAGTGCTACGAATCCGCCGGCAGCCATGTGTATGACTTTGCGTGCGAAGTATACCCCTACGCCTTCGCCCCAGCGGCTACGCGCCCAGAGGTAGCTCCACCGCGACAGTCCGTGGACTACGAAGAGAACCCATGCTGCAAGGGGTAGGGCCCTCAAGAGGTCCTGGAGCACTAGCTGGGGGCTTACTAGGTAGGTATCGAGTATAGGCAAGTCTGCTCAAGCCTCCGGCTCTCTCGTCACCGGATGGGAGAGGCTTGTGCCGGAGGGTTATAGCTGGTACTCTTCGACGTTAGCCGTTGGCTCTAAGCCCATTGTTCTAGCACTATCTACAATGTGGGAGAGTGTTGATACGTGTTAGATCGAGGGTTCTCAGCCCGGCCTCCAGGCCAACTAATATAACCGTGGGAGCCTCGTGGGCTGTACGCCGGGGCCCACTGCATTGCCAGCGAGCATAAGGTTAGTAGCGGGTTATAAGCCGCCCGTGGGCGGCGGCCGTACACCAGAGTTTTGGAGCCGCGACCGCATAGCAGCGATAAGATATGCTGCAGAGCACGGTATGGAGAAGACTATCCTCAGCAAGCCAAAGGCTCGCGGGAGGCTTCTCGACCGCCTTGCTATACGCGACTTAGACCCCCGCGAGCTCCGGGAACTCGCTCAGAAGCTTGGCCCGGAGGGCATCGACCGGCTAGACGTTGACGCGGGCGTAGACTTCGCGGACGTACATTTACGCGTCCCAGTCTACCTGGGCGACATGAGTTTCGGAGCGCTCTCCGGCCGCCCCAATATAGCGCTAGCGAGAGCCGCCGACATAGCTGGCGCAGTAGTGGGTGTAGGCGAGGGCGGCCTCCACCCCGAGGTGGCACGGTGCAGGAACATCGTCATACAGTGGGCTAGCGGCCGCTTCGGGATAGACAGGTACATGCTCCGTCGCGGCCTCGCAGTCAACATCAAGATAGGACAGGGCGCGAAGCCTGGCATAGGCGGGCACCTCCCAGCCCGTAAGGTCGTAGGCGAAATAGCTAAGCTGCGTAAGCTCCCACCAGGTAGTGAAGCCCTAAGCCCCGCACCCCACCACGATATCTACAGCATAGAAGACCTAGCACAAAGGGTGAAGATGCTCCGCGAGCTCACAGGCCGCCCAGTTCTCGTCAAGACTGCTGCTACTAACCAGGTCGGCTTTGTGACCCTTGGCACAGCACGCGCCACAGCCATGGGGATAATCATCGACGGTGCTGGCGCAGGCACCGGGGCTACACCGCGGATCGTCCGCGACCATGTGGGCATGCCCGTGGACTACGCTGTACCTGTCGCCGACCGGCTGCTCCGGGAGAACGGGCTCAGAGACGGCTTCCTAGTGATAGGCGGCGGCATGATATCCAGTGGTGAGGATATAGCCAAACTGATCCTGCTCGGCGCTAACATGGCTAACATAGCGACTGCGGCACTCATAGCTATGGGGTGCATCATGTGTCATATATGCAATACTGGCAACTGTCCTGCAGCGTTAACGAACAGTATTGACAGTGCGTTCAAGATCGACATAGACTGGGCCGTTGCAAGGGTCGTGAACTGGCTACGCGCAGTCGAGAGAACACTGAAGCTGATAACCTACGCACTCGGCGAGGACAGCCTACAGAAGCTCGTAGGCCGCCGCGGCCTACTAGAGCTCTACAACGCCGACGAGTACGTGGCCAAGGTCGTCGGCGTAGAGCTGGCCGAGCCTGGGCAGATAGCCTGGTATGGTGACCCAGGCGAGGAGCCGCTGCCACGCGAGGTCTACATGGAGGCTAAGACCCCGGTTCTAGGCATGGGCGGCTACGTGCCGGGCTACACGACGCCCGCCGAGAGGCCGCTAGACCTCCTCCGGGTAGAGGCGGCGCAGGTGACCCGGCCCAGTGTAGACCCGTATCGCGAGGAGATAGACCTCACAGTAAGGCTCCCCGACGGCACGGTATACGAGGCGCCGATAGCGGTCCCATGCCTGGAGGAGCCCCTTGTGGAGGCCGCGGAGGGGCTCGGCTACCCGCTAGAGTGCGAGCTGATGGAGAGGCCGTACGCGATAGCTCTGCCGCCGGGCCTAGAGCCTCCACCCGGCACTACGTTGGTTATAGTCGACGAGGAGCTACGGGGTCGCGGCGGCCGCTCCAAGCCATGGCTAGAGGAGTGGATAGTCTGGCTAGACGACGAAATGTGGAGCAGTGGGATACGGAGCGACGTAGCCCTCGTGGCGGCAGGCGACCTCCGGAGCGCTGCCGACGTCTACAAACTGCTAGCCCTAGGCGCTGACCTGGTCACGCTCCGCCGGCCTCTACGCTGGCTGAGCAAGAAGATAGCCGGGTGGCCCGCTGAGAGGAGGAGAGAAGCGTACGAGAACACACTGATAGCAGTCACCTGGGAGCTGAAACTCCTGATGGGTGCCGGCGGTTTGACTAGCTACCAGAGCCTCCAGGGTAACCGGTGGCTCCTCCGCAGCCTCGACGGCGAGGTCGCCCAGCGGCTCCGCGTATCAGTGGCAGGCGAGTAGCCCCAGGGCTACGCCCGTACGGCGAGGGCACGGCCCTGGTGCAGATGCGCTCCCCGCCATCCCCGAGCCTCTTTATAACCCTGCCCGGCTAGTCTAGGCCCCCTAGGCTCCCACCAGGGGCACAACTTAGCAGATTACCCTTGCCGCATTGCATGCCCAGGGCTCCCTCGGTGCGGGCAGCAGTCCCTGGGCGTGAAAAACACTCATAGGGTAGAGCTAGCGCATGAGGTGAGTGTAGGCCGTGTGCGGTATAGCTGGGGTAGTCAGCCTTGACGGTAGCCAGGTAGAATCTAGGCTCGTCATCGAGGCACTCGAGGCTATGAGAGAGCGTGGCACAGAGCACGGCGCTGGTTACGCCGCCTATAGTCCAGAGCCCCGCGGTTTGGTGCGTGCTAGGGTGTTTACCCGGATAGGCCTCGACGAGCCCGTAGCTGACGAGCTGCTGGGCAGTCTTACCGAGAAAGGGCCCCGCAGGATAGCAGAGCTGGGGCACGGGATAGCTGTCGACGAGAGGCTTCTCCTCGACTACCCGCCCGCCAGCGTTGTCGGTAGACTCTGGCTGCTACAGGCGGCCCGGTTCCTCGAGGTATGGAAGAGTATCGGCTGGCCCCGCGAGGTGGCGGACGTCTACGAGCTGTGGGGGCGCCGGGCGCAGGCCTGGATAGGCCACACGAGGTACCCCACTAACAGCCCCGGGTTCCAGCCCTGGCTCGCCCACCCCTTCACTAGCGGCGAGACGGTGATAGTACACAACGGTGATCTCAGCAGCTACGGCGCCAACCGGAGGCTCGTCAAGTACTGGATGGGGCTCAACGGGTTCACGGGCAACGATAGTGAGGTAATAGCCTACCTTATGGAGCTCTTCTTCCGCGACGGGTACAACGCCCGCGACATCGTGGAGATACTGGTTGAGGGCCGCGGGCCCCGCTGGGCAAGGCTAGACGGTCCCCACGCAGTCATATTCATTCACGGGGAGCCACAGGGACCAGTCTTCGGCGCCTTTGTGGACCGGCACCACCTCCGCCCACTCTACGTAGCCGTTACCGAGGACCGCGTCTACGCTGCAAGTGAGGCAGCAGCGGTAAAGGCGATGGATCCGCGCGCCAGGCCTCGGTTGCTACGCGGCGGCGGCTACGTAATCGTGTACCCAGACGGCGAGATTGAGGTACGCGGCTTAACTGAGGCCAAGATGTTCCCGGAGCCCCCGAAGCCCCCGGCATGGGCGGTAGACGCTAGCCGGATGAGCCGGACAGAGCTCAACCAGGCCTTAGCAGCTATGCTAGAGCGTACCGGCTACGCTGCGGCCTACAACCTCCGGGGCCACCGCTACGTGGCCAACGGGCTCGGGCCTGGTCGCCTCGAGCTATGGGGAACAGTGGGCAACGCTAGCCTCAACGTGGCTAGCGGCCTCGACGTGAAGATCTACGGTGACGCACAGGAGGACCTCGGCGACAGTATGGAGGACTCAAAGGTAGTTGTATACGGCAACGTGGGTGACGCAGCCGGCCAGGCTATGAGGAGCGGGGAACTACACATACTAGGCGACGCGGGCAACAGGCTCGGAATACAGATGAAGGGCGGCGTGATAGTAGTGAGGGGCGACACTGGCGATTACCTAGGCGAGTTCATGGCCGGCGGCACGATAGTCGTACTGGGCAGGGTAGGCCGCTACATCGCCACCGGCATGGTGGGTGGGAAGATCTACATACGGGGCCACGTACCGCTAAGCCACATAGGCAAAGCGCCGCCCCGTAACCAGATAGAGCGCTACATCAAGGCTATGGCCCATCGCGGCGAGATAACGATGGAGCAGATGTACCAGGCCCTCCAGAGCCAGACCGTAGACGAGCTACGGAGAGCCCTAGGCGACAAGTTCGACCGCTTAGCAAAGCTCTGGGGAGTACTGCACGTGGGCTATCCGCAGGCAGAGTACCGCTACCTCCGCGGGGACGAAGCAGAGGAGCTGGAGAAGATACTACGAGCCCACGTAGAGGCCACGGGGATCAAGCTAGACATAGGCGAACTACTCGAGTACAAGTACACAGTGATAACAGCTGCAAAGATGAAGCATTAGCCCCGGAGGCTTCACCTACACGAATAACTAGACTAGATGCTAGTCTTCTTTCTGGTTGCTCTCCTTCACCCGGTAGAGGGGGGAGCCGTCTACTGCTATTCTCTCTACCAGCCCCATGTTTACTAGCTTCTGGAGCTTCCTCCAGGCAGTGGACTTGCTTATACCTAGGCTCCTGGCAACATCGCTTACCCCCATTGGGCCACGGCTCCGCAGTAGCTCTAGTATAGCCCGGTCTCTCTCGTCGAGGGTAGAATCAGCAACTATGACTACGTCAGTTGCAGCAGAGCTGCTATTCTTCTCGCTACGTTTACGACGAAACAGGATAGCTGCCCCAGCTGTGCTGGCTCCCGCAGCGGCGAGGACTGCTATAATGGGTGCATTGGAGTTAGTGCCCCCGCTTGTCTCCTTCTCGGATACAGTTTGTGTCTCGATGTTCCCGGCTTTCTGTGATACAGTGGAGGGCGGAGCTGATGGGACATAATCTATAGTGTATTCCCCGGGCCCGCTATAGCGGAGAACTATCCTTCCCGATGAGTAGTCTATAGTGGGTTCGCCCGTGAAGCCTGCTAGGGCGGCACCTCGGGGTAGGTAGATTGTGGCAGGGCCTGATGGATGTATTGTAGCCTCCACTATGCCGTCAGCTTGTCTGCCCAGTAACGCTGTATACTCTACGGTTAATCTTGTAGCGTTGCCAGCGTAGACTATGAGTGTGTTGTTAACAATGTCGTAGTCTAGGGGCAGGCCATCAGGTCCATAGACAACGATGCTCTCGGGCTCGTAGCCCTGCTCTAGCGGTAGCTCTACGACAATTAGGTTCTCACCACTAACTTCAATAGTAACTGTGGCTACGCCGAGCTCGTCGAGCTTATAGATGCTGCTTGTGAGTAAGCTGGGAGCCTCGGCAGCTGAGGCTACTGGAGTCAAGATAGCTAGGAGAGCAAGGAGTACAGCAACACACGGCCTCATGGCTCTCTACAGCCATTAACGCGTCTCTAGCCCTACTAGCCGGATAAACACTTGACGCAGCAAAGCCCTAAGACTCGTGGACACCCTAGAGCATTGCCTAGGAGTTTACCGGAGGTGCTTGAAGATGTTGATAGGAGTTGTGAGTGACACCCACGACAGCCAGGAGGCTGCCAGGCGGGCAGCCCGGCTGCTACTGAGCCGGGGCGCCGAGCTAGTCCTGCACCTCGGCGATATAGTGGCCCCATTCACGCTCCGCAGGTTCCACGAGGAGGGCGTCAAGAAGCTCATAGCTGTCTATGGTAACAATTGCGGCGAGCGCCTTGGCCTGCAACGCGTAGCAGCCAGCCTGGGCTACGAGATACACGACTGGCCACACACCGTGGAGATAGCGGGCCGCCGCATACTAATGATCCACGGCATCGGCCCGGCGGAGAAGACCCGCAAGTTCGTCGAGGCACTCGCTGCGAGCGGCCACTATGATGCAGTCCTCTATGGCCACACCCACGAGGTGGACATGAGGAGAATAGGCTCCACCCTGATACTCAACCCCGGTGAGGCCTGCGGCTGCCTAACAGGCCGGAGAACTGTAGCACTACTAGACACGGAGACTATGGAGGCCGAGCTGCTAGAACTCTAGAGGCCTAGAGGCCCCTAGCCGTCTACGGCTTCTAAACGTCTTCATCCTACGTGTTCGTCTCCATTTCTTTTTCTCGTCGACAGCTGCTGGAAGCCATTCGAGGAGGTCGAGGCGGCCACGCTGATAGAGCACTATTGCTGCCGCCAAACGGTGCACGCATAGAGGGTCGCCAGCTAGCCGGCTAGCCGGGCAGCTACACTCGGCTCCACTCCGCTTCACGTGTACCATGTAGACCTGCTGCTCCTCGGGGAGCCTGCCTACACGGGTAGCTACGACTCGGTGGCCTGCACCTTTCAGTAGTGCTAGCAAGTCGCTATGACTCACCACGCGCTCACGTGGCAGCCTCCCGAGCCGCTGGCTAGGCACAGCCACTACTGCCTCATCGTTAGCCTTCACTAGGGTTGAACGAGAAGCTAGCCGGAGAGCACGGAGCACGTCGCGCTCCTCTACCCCTAGGCTCCGTAGCCAACGATACTCTCTAGCAGCTTTCAGCAAGAGACATCATCTCATCCACACTCTACACAGTATTACCTATCCATAGCCGCCCCCTATATATTGTGGCCCCGGGCCTCGACCGGGCAAACGTTCCTACATATCAGCTCTAATAATGCCTCGATGCCCTTACTTCTACTCTTCTGGGGCGGAAGCGTGCAGGCCATGAGGGAGCAGATCGACCTGGGCTACTCCCGGCTATACGTCCTGGACGCTACACCCCGGGACTTCGGCGCCGAGTATATACGCGTCTATATTGTCGATGGCGGTGAGCAAGCAGTAGCAGTTGTAGAGACCGGCCCCGCCTCGGTGGCAGAGAGTGTCGCCAAGGCGGTCGCCGAGATAGCTAACGGTAGACAAGTAGAGATCATCCTGACACACGTCCACATAGACCATGGCGGCGGCGCGGGCCGCGTCGCGGGGCTCCTCACCGAGCAAGGACTCCAGGTGGCCATCTGGGCCCACCCCCGGGGCGCTCCACACATAGTGAACCCCTCGAAGCTCTGGAAAGCCTCAAACGAGGCCCTCGGCGAGACCGCGCTCGTCTACGGGGAGCCCGAGCCAGCTCCTAGTAGCGCTGTCCACGAGACCCGGGACGGCATGGAGCTGTGTCTCGGCCAAGCCCGGCTACGGATAATCCATACCCCCGGCCACGCGAGCCACCACCAGAGCATATTACTAGAACCCGCTGTGGGCCAGGGCGAACGCATACTGTTCCCAGGCGACTCCGCCGGTATGTACGACCCGAGCTCACAAGGCCTAGCGCCGACCACGCCACCACCCCTACGCCTAGACATGTACAGAGAAAGCTTGAGACGTATGATCGACGAGAAGCCCGACAGGATAGCATTCACCCACATCGGGCTCGGCCCGGCACAACTGCTGGAGACGCACCGGTGGCAGGTAGACATCTGGGAGGAGACAGTACGAGAAGCACTAGCCAGGGGCCTAGACCCAGAGAAGACGCTAGAAGCGATACTCGACCGCGACCCCTACACAGCCCGGCTCTACCAGAGGCTCGGCGGGACACCCCACGGCCGCCGGATGATACTAAACTCCGTGCTAGGATTCATGGACTATGTACAGAGGATGCAGGGAAGCTACTGAGGTATGACAATAGTATACGTCCATAGTCTTTCTCCCGTATCATGTAGGCCTCCTCTCCGCATATACAGCCCAGACAGTAGCCCGTCAACCTTGTCTTGACGATCATGGAACTCTATTAAGGATCGCTAAGTAATGGTGGCTGCCTAGCGACCCCAGGAGCGTAAAGGTACTAGAGTACTGGCCTCTGTCTTCCCGCCGGGTTGTCCCGGGTTGGCTCGTGGTAGGAGTCCCGGCCAGGAGGCTGTGAGGGGCTACGACCTAGGACGTATCCGGCTAGCTGTGCCTGCAAGCCATTCCGCTTTGCAGCTGCTGCGTGGTGCCCGGGACGAGGGTGTAGAGGCTATACTGGTCGCGCACCGCCGCTACTATGATGCGATATACTCGCGGTTCCCGTGGCTCTACAGCCGCGCGATAGTGGTCGAGTCCTGGCGGGACCTCCTCAGCCCCCGCGTTGTAGGGGAGCTCCGAGAGGCCAACGCTGTTCTCGTGCCACATGCGAGCCTCATCGAGTACGTGGGTGTGGAGACGCTCCTCGAGCTAGAGCTCCCCGTTCTCGGCAACCGGTACCTCTTGGAGATAGAGGCTAGCTGGGACCGGAAGCTCTCCCTGCTAGAGGACGCCGGGATAGACACGCCCCGGAGGTTCAGCTCGCCCCGCGAAGCAGCCGAGGCAGGTGTCCCGGTGATAGTCAAGCTCCCCGGGGCTAAGGGTGGCCGCGGCTACCGGCTAGCAGCTCCCGGCAGCGTGGAGAGGGTCGTCGGGGAGCTAGAGAAGCAGGGCTACCGGCTCGAGGACCTGGTCATCCAGGAGTACGTGGTGGGTGTCCGTCTCTACAGCCACTACTTCAACAGCCTAGTCCACGGCCGGGTGGAGCTTCTAGGCATGGATATCCGGCTAGAGAGCAACGTGGACGGGCTCGCCCGGGTACCGCCCCGGCTCCAGGAGGAGCTAGGCCTAGAGCCCAGCTACACCGTGGTAGCCAACATGCCGATCGTGGCGCGTGAGAGCCTCCTCGCCCGGGTACTGGACTATGGTGAGCGCTTCGCCAGGGCCGTGGAGAGGGCCACCGGCTACCCCGCAGCCGGGCCCTACAGCCTCGAGGGCATAGTCACCGAGAACCTAGAGTACAAGATATTCGAATTCAGCGGCAGGATAGTAGCCGGCACCAACGTGTACATGGGGCTCCAGACGCCCTACGCTAGCCTCTACTGGGAGGACCCAATGTACATGGGCCGCCGGATAGCCCGGGAGCTACGCGAGGCAGCCGAGAAGGGCATACTCGAGAAGATAGTCACCTAGCCTTTCCCCTTCTACATTACAGTGTCATCTAGTGTTATAATCTAGCTCTCTAATAGCCGTGCCTCAAGACGGCACTGCTTCAACCGGGTAACCGTGTTCTCCGAGGAGTCCTAGGCGACTCGTGACTACGGGGCTGACAACAAGCTATCGCCCGAGACATACCACATTAGCTGCTCCTTCCTGCTTGGAGCACTCTAGCCACTTTGCACGGCACGTCGCTCACAATCATGTCTACGCCTAGCTCTGCTAGCCGGAGTGCTTCCCGGGGCTCGTTCACAGTCCACGCCGCGACCAGGTAGCCTCCCTGGTGCAGCGCCTCCACTAGCTGCGGGTCCACGTAGCTAGCCCGGACACTAACACCATGCGCCCCCGCCGCCTCCACTAGCACGCGTGGCTCGGCTGGACGGCTATCGATGCTCAGCAGCACCCGTGCGCCCGGGAGCGCCTCGGTCAACTCTCGGGTGTCGCTGTGCCACCGTGTGACGAGGACCAGCCTCAACCCCCACGCCCCCTCCAGGGCCTCGGCGAGGAGCCGCGGGGGCACCCGATCCTTGAGGTCGAGCATAACCATGCTCCCAGGCGGCACGTGGGCCAATAGCTCCCGTAGCGGCCTACTGGGGGTGAAGTGTAGGCCCTCGAGGAGCCGGGCTAGCCGCTCCCGGAGAAGCAGCGGCCTCGCCCGGGGGAGGAGGTGCCCCGCGACGGGGACGCCGCTGCGCAGGTACACGTCTATCTCAACGCTGCGGGTGCAGGCGAGGTGGCGGCGGAGCCACCTCACCGTGTTGGCACGGTGCCCCACCACCTCCACGCGCCCAGCCCCTCCACAGCGTCCATGCCCCTGGCGGGCTACGCGGATAGAACCTCTACGCCGTGCCGGGAAGCGAGCCGGGCCATGCCCTCGTCGAGAGTGGCTAAGGGGAGCCCCAGCCTCCGTGCAACCGATACCACCAACAAGTCCTCGTAGCGCCTAGGGTCGCGCAACGCGAACCAGATGTCCTCCAGCCGGACCGGCTCCACCCGCAGCCCACCAGCAAGCAGCCAGCCAACCCGCGACCCCGCAGCACCAGGGCCAAGCCGCCGCCTCAGACTCCACACAAGCTCATGCACAACAATAGACGGCGCCACCGGCTCCTCCAGCGCCTTAAGCAGCCCAGCCGCCAAAGGGTGGAGCACATCCTCCTCCACGAGGTACGCGTGGAGCACACTCGTATCCACAACAGCCGCGCCAGCCAATGCCCCAGAACCCAGAGCAGCAGAGAAACTCTGCTAGAGCCCCAATAACGCTCCAGCATCTGAAACGCTGCAACGCTCCAGTGAGGAATGTGGATGCCGCGTCGGATAGCTGTCTATAGCTGTAATCCTCTACCGCTACCAAGGTAGGTTGCTGGGGGCGATACAGAGAGCCTCGGAGACCAGAACCCATTAACCCGAGTCCTATAGGGGCGTGAGTCTACCTAATGGTATACCGACAAGTCTTATTACATGGTATACCCTCTGCTCTGTGTCGCGGGTGTTTGCACTGAGCGTAGTCAGCTTCAAAGTGAGAAAGGAGATCAAAGAGAAGATGGAGAAGTATAGGGATAGAGTCAACTGGCCTGAGGAGCTTAGAAAATTCGTCGAGGAGAAGATTAGGCAGCTAGAAGCCGAGGAGAATATGCAGAGAATTATTGAGGAGCTCGAGAAGATACCAGTCCAGACACCCTCCGGCTTCTCGAAGGACTCTGTGAGGGAGGACCGTGATAGCGGTTGACGCTTCTGCACTCTCAGCCTTCATACTAAAAGAACCCGGATGGAAGAAACTCGCCCTATACCTCGTCAACGCTGTATCCGTCGACCACATAATCAAGGAGGTTACTAACGCTATCTGGAAAGCGTGTGCAGTTAAGAAGATAATAAGCGAGACAGACGCAGTAAAGCTCTACAAGATACTCGACAGCATGATAAACGTGAACATCGTTATAGAGCCCGAGGAAAAGTACGTCGAGAAAGCATTGAGGATAGCACTCGGGCATAGGATAACCGTCTACGATGCCCTATACCTAGCCCTGGCTAGGGAGAAGAACCTGCCGCTACTAACACTCGACGAGAAGCAAAGCAGCGTAGCCAAAGAGCTAGGCATAGAAGTGATTCATACCTAGGATTCAAGGAGGCCCTAACAGACCTGATAATATCTCAAGGCCGGCATAATCATCACCAGCCTCTGGAACCTCAACATTCATGAACCGACGATGCTAAAGCTCTTCAAGAGCTGTGCCCACTCATCGTGGCCGTAACCCTTCTCGTAGGCTAGAACTCTGAAGCCTCCGGCTCCGGAGGCTTGGGACCTATAAGCAATGTTTCCGATGGAAACTATTAGCTGGAAACACTATGCAATAATGGTAATCAAGCAAGATTCTACTTCATGATAATATGGAAACACACCTTGTAGTCGATGTTGAGGGCGCTGAAGTATATTGAGGAGGTGTAAAGGCGTCCTAGGCCTAGTAGACCAAAAGCTCGCCGAGAAGGCAGTAAGGGCTGAATCTCTTTGATCCACATAGGCTCGAATACGCTAGTCTACCTTCTACATGGTGTGAAACTACAGTCTGATCCCCGTAGAGAGTATCTTGGCTGAAGGAGACCTAGTCTATGCCAACATTAGGGCTATAGAGGAAGCCACTCTGCTACGTTGATGCCAAGGATCCGATTTTCTTAGAATAAATTAAATTGATAAATTTCTCTGAAAAGCCTTATAAAAAGAGGATGACACCGGTTATGGCTGTTAATAGGTGATTTATGTGCTCCGAGACGAGGAAGCGTTCAGGAAAGATATCCTCTCGAAAAATCCCGCCCCGGAACGAGCCCCCGCTTCCTCCTAATTGGCTTCATGTCGAGATGCTTGAGCGCTTCCGCGTCCTCAAATTCGCCCCTCTGGAGGAGGAAATGAACGTCCTCGAGATAGGCTGTGGTCCCCACGCGTTGGCAACGGTTCCACTAGCTTACCTCGTAGGCGAAACTGGCCGAGTAGTTGCGGTCGATAAAGCAAGATGGCGTTTCTTCGAGGAGATAACCGCAGCAGCCGGCGTCAGGCACAGGATAATCCCATTAAAGCTTGATGCAAGGGAGCTCCCGTTTCCCTTCAAGACTTTCGATTTAGCCGTTCTCGTCCACAGGATAAGGAGCTTGAAAACGAGGAAACCATAGTCAAGGTAATCTCGGAAATGCTCCGCGTCTCGGAAATGGTCTTCATAGCGGAGAGCCTCCCGATAGCAAGGAATGAGCGACAGAAAGCCCACCTAGAGTTCTACAACCTACGCGAGGAAATCTTCGAGGCCTTATATGGAGAAAAGATGATCTCCACCACTTCCCGATGGAGAAGCTCAGGGAGCTTATAGAGAATACAGGCGGGAGGATCGTTGAGAGCAGAGTCTTTGAGCCCAAGCTGCCACACTACCTAGCCTATATTCCAAGGAGGTATGTAGAGAAAATAAGAGACGAAGCCAAGAGGAAGGACCTCTTAAGAAGATGGGATAAAGCTTACGAGAAATGGAAGAACGGAGCAGAGCATCCTCCTGTGGCCTGCTTTCTTGTGAAGTAATCCTTCGCCCAGCAAGTGAAAGTAAGGCGCTTATAATGAGCACACATATTGTGTAAGAATATCCTCGCCCTTAAGCCCCTATAGTGGATCCTCACGAGTTCAGAAAAATTATGTAAAGATAGACGGTAAATCCTTACATACTCTCTGAAATCGTCAGAGTCACCAATTGAAATACCCACTAGGTACTCTATAATGCGTATAGAGGGTTAAGATCAACAACATAGAGATTATAAGAACATCATAACTTAAATACACTTACATTTGCGGATTAATTAGCAGTAATTGAATGATAGCTTATTCATATGATGTATATGACAAGGTCTGCCGGGACTTGAACCTGGAATCACCGGCTTGGGAGGCCGGCGCCTTGTCCTGGCTAGGCTCTAGCTCTTGCTATGTATTTGGCGGCTGTTGCGGCTAGGCCTATGGCTGCTAGGCTCATGGCTTCTAGGATGAGTGCTGCTAGGCAGGCTTCGTGGAAGAACCTGCCACTGCCGAGCATGTTGTAGACTAGGACTGTTAGGCTCCAGGTGCTGGGGATTGAGACGACTATGCTTGCGCCGAACTCTCCCAGGCTGGCGGCTGCGGCTAGCCCTGCGGCGAGGACCGTGAGGGGTGCTGTGGCTGCTAGTAGGTGGCGGATGAGCCTGGCTCCGCGGAGCCCGAGGAGGAGCATGGTGTCGCCGACTTCGCGCTGGAGCCGGGCCCAGGCCTCCGCCATGACCCGGCTGGCTAGGGGGAGGCCGGCAGCTGTGTGGGCTAGGAGTATGAGTAGCCTGGAGGCTGTGTCGCCGCCGAGGAGGCCTGCTAGGGGCCGGTAGTAGGCGAGGCTAGCAGCGACACCGTAGGCTACGGGGGCCACGGCTATGAGCGAGAGAGCTGCCACGGCTAGGCCGCCCTCGGCAGCCGTGAGCCCGAGGACTAGGGCCAGCGTGGTGGAGGCGGCTGCGTAGAGTAGGCTGTTAGCCACGGCGCCGAGTAGCCCTGGGCCCCGCTCCGCGTAGGCCAGGAGCCTCCCGGGGTCCGCGTCTAGCGCCTGGAGCGCGAGGCCAGCCACGGGCGCGTAGAGGTAGCCCAGCAGCACAGCTACATAGGCGAGGGCTAGGAGCCTCCAGGCGCCACGCAGCTCTAGCACGCCCTCGCCCCGGGCAGCTAGCGGCGACGAGACTAGGCCCCTGGACAGGCGTAGAACCAGCCACGCCGCTAGGGCAGCTAGCGCCAGCTCCGCGAGGGCGAGCACTGGTACGAGCCCGATGAGCCCCGGGAACCCGCGGTACAGGGTGTAGAGCCAGGCCTCGAGCGTGTAGTAGCGGTAGGCTGCGCCCTGGACGAGGAGCGGGGCGGCGCTCGTGAAGGAGTAGAGGAATGCCAGGCTCCAGGCGTAGGCCGCGGCGCGCCGGGTGAGGGGGATGAGCACCCGGAGCCATAGACGGGGCCCCCGTAGCCCTAGTACACGGGCGTGCTCGACTACGCTCCTCTCGGTCGAGCCCGCAGCGGCCGCGGTCATGGCGGCTGCTAGGCCTATGTTGAAGTAGCTGTGTAGCGCTAGTACCCCCGTCCAGCCCTCAGCCAAGGCGTGGAGCATGGGGGCCTTCTCGCCTAGCAGGCCGCCCTCGCCGTAGACCGCGCGGAGCCCCAGAGCCACCGCGGCGACCGGGGACATGAAGGGCGCCAGGCTTGCCGCCACGGCGGCGCGGGCGGCGGGGAGCCAGTAGAACCCGGCGAGCACGCCAAGAGGCCAGCCCAGGGCCACTGCGATGGACGCGCTCGCGGCGGCCTGGCCGATGGTCCAGGCTAGGACGCGCGGGAGGCTGAAGGGTGGAGCCCCGCCTGGGGGCCAGAAAAGAGCCAGGGCCACGGCTATGGGGAGCGTGTAGAGCAGCGCTATGAGCCACGCTGCCGCCTCTAGCGCGCGGCCGAGGCCCCCGAGGAGCCTTAGCCGCTCATCACGCTTAGCCAGTCGCGGAGCCACTTCTCAAGCTCCCCTGCGACCCTGCTGCCGGGGAGCAGCTTGTTCCCGAGCTTATCAACGCTGTCTACGCCTAGAGCGTAGCGGTAGAAGCTCGGCAGCCCGGCCTCGCTGCTGGCGGGGAGCATCCACTGGCTAGTCGGTATCTCCTCCTGGACCTCCCTGCTCAGCAGCCAGTCCACGAACTTCTTGGCCTCCTCGAGGGGCGCGCCCTTGATTATCGCTGCGCCTTCTACCTGTAGCCAGCCTATCTTCTCGCCGCCCGCCACCAGCACGGTGGCTTCGACGCTCGGTTTCTCCTCTCCACCCTCCCGGGCGTTGTACCAGGCGCTATACGCCGGGTCGGTGCCATAGCTCACTACTATGGCCCTGGGGCTGCCCTCGCGGAAGAACTCGTCGTAGGCGTCGCCCCAGCTCGCCGCCACCATTAGGCCGTTCTCCTTCATGGCCCGCCATAGGTCTCTCCAGTCCCGGTTCTCCAGCTCAGAGACCGCTACCGTGTAGAGGAGGAAGTTGAGCCCTGTACTACTCTGCGTCGGGTCCTCTGCTACTATCCGCGGTGCTAGTGCGACAAGCTCGTCTAGCGTGACGCCATCCCGGAGCATAGCCAGCTCGGTCTCGTTGAGCCGGCCCGGGTCGTAGACCAGCGCTATAAGCCCGTAGTCTACCGGTGTCGCGCAGCCCTCTGGGTCAAGCGCCTCTACCAGCTTCCCCGTTGCTAGCGGGGAGGCGTAGCACTCAACCAGGCCCTGCTTCTTCAGCTCGACGAGGAGCACTGGGTCCACGCCTATAACCACGTCAGCGGTCTCCATCCCGGCGCGGCTCTCAGCTATCACCTGGGTAACCATGTTGCGGGCTCCGTCGAACCGCCGCAGCTCGACAACGATCCCGGTCTCCCTGGTGAAGTTCTCCACAAGCTTGTCGAACAGCTCCGGGTCCTCGCCCCACGCCATGAAGTCCTCGTACACGTAGACCACTAGCTTCTTCCCAGCCTGGGCAGCCGAGGTGGTGTGTGTACTGGCCTCAGTCTCTCTAGCCGCCTCCACCTCCGTCTCCATGGCCGAGTGCTCTGCCTCGTGCTCCTCCTCAGTGGCCGTAGCAGTATGTGTAGCTGCTACCGTGTGCCCGGCAGTATGCCCCGTAGCCGTAGCAGTAGCCGTCGCCTCCCCCGCCGCCGGCGACGGGGCTCCACTCTTCTCCTGCGCCACCAGATACGATGCTGCAACGAGCACCGCTATAATCGCGACGCCCACCAGGAAGTATACACCGCGCTGCGCCAAGACCAGCCATACACCCCCGTGAAAGAGCTTCTACCCAGGAGACCAGGCCCATCACCGGCCCCCTTTTCAAAACTACGATAACAGGGTTATAGGGCATGGCACTGTTACAACACCAAGGAGGCCGGGCAAACACGAACCCAAGCACCGTATTTATGCCCAGGCCCCTATTGTGTCACCCACAGCTCCCCCGGGAGGGCTGCCCAGCACCTTGACAATAGAGACAATCTTCTACGTAGCCCACGTAGTCTTCCGTCCACTCCGCCGCGTACGGCTCACAGCATGGAGCGGTGTCTACGCGGGCCGCACAGTCTACGAGAGCCTCAATAGAGCCGGCATAGTCCTCGACAAAGGCGGGCTCTTCCGCGTCTCCCCCATATACCCCCAGGGCTCCACAGCCCCCGTCGGCGGCTACCTGGCGCCCGGCGAGCCGTACTGGTTCCGCGCCGTCTTCTGGGGCTCACCCGGCATAGCTACAGCCCAGCAGCTAGCCACCGGGTTCATGGCTGGCCTCGGGCTCTGGACACAGGAGCTACAGGTAGAGGAGCTACGCATCGAGGAGAAGAGGCTCAAACTACCACACCCCGACACCCAGGGCGAAGGAGAACCCATAGCAGCGCTCATAGAGGTACGCCACGGCCCAACATTCTACCGGTTCCACGGCGCAGTCGTAGCCTACCCGAGCCCCTGGAGGCTGGTCGCAAGCATAGCCCGCAGACTCAGCACAGCCACCGGGATAGACTACCGGCCCCTAGCCCGCCGCCTCCAGCCATGCCTAGAGCTAGCAGTAGACCGAACGAGACGGATACGGATACGCATAAGCCACGGAGCCGAACCCCCAGTATTCCACGGCCAAGCAGCATACCACGCAGCCTGCCCCAGAGCCCTCGCCGAAGCACTACACCAGCTACTAGAAGCAGGACTCTACACCGGCGCCGGAGCAAGCCCAGGCCTAGGCCTAGGCGAAATACACCAAGTCAAGATAGAGAAGCCCCGCCACCGGATACCACCTCCGCTCGAGCCATGGATCGAAGAAAAGGAAAGCAACTAGCCAGAGCAGGCAATGACGACACAACATTAACGCTATTCTCTCCCAGCTTTTGTCTGCTGTGTCGATTCTCTGTTCTGGGGTGTTTTGGATCTGGTTTCAACTCTATGGGGACACGTAATTAGTGGATTTGAAAGTGTTCTTGGGAACACGCCTACACCCTTATAAGTCTTCATGGGAACACACTTCACGGAGACACAGTGCCCGACGGTAACGGAATTGAGACTGTTCCCAAGAAGAAGAAAACAAATAAATACAGGAACCATAGAATCCTACACCACCAGAACCCAACAAGAAACCATACATTCCACACAAAGCATAACTCAAAAGAGAATTGTAAGTCTCTGCTACATGAAGCTCTACAAGGTAGTCAAGGTGCTCGACGACGCCGCATAACTCAAAAGAGAATTGTAAGGCGTCGGATGGTATGTCGAGGACGGCAGGGCCTATGGCCACGCGCATAACTCAAAAGAGAATTGTAAGGTGCTACTCCGGGCCACCCGCAGCTCCTAGGGAAGAGCGTGAGCATAACTCAAAAGAGAATTGTAAGCATACCGGGCAAGTGGAAGGGCTACCTTCGCCCTCATGGCCGCTGCATAACTCAAAAGAGAATTGTAAGTGTATGACTCTTCGCCCAGTCGAGCGCCCCCACCTCCTCGAGGCATAACTCAAAAGAGAATTGTAAGAGACCATGCCTGGACTGGGACGGCCGGCCTGCCAAGCCGGCGAGCATAACTCAAAAGAGAATTGTAAGACCAGGGCCGCGGGTTTGTCAGCGGTATGGATACCCACGAGCATAACTCAAAAGAGAATTGTAAGTTCTCGAAGTGCCACTCTATCAGCGCATCCCTTACACGCTGTATGCATAACTCAAAAGAGAATTGTAAGAAAGTATAGAAGCGTACCCCCGCTGCGCCCCCGCCTGGGCATAGGCATAACTCAAAAGAGAATTGTAAGATAGCCACGGCGGGCTCGGGCTCGACGTACCATCTCACCCTTATAGCATAACTCAAAAGAGAATTGTAAGCAAAGAAGCTAGCGGAGATAGAGGAGCTTCTGGAGCGCTTGCATAACTCAAAAGAGAATTGTAAGTCCCGGTACTCCACACGTACTATGTAGCGCATTAGTCCTCCAGCATAACTCAAAAGAGAATTGTAAGCATGTGCGTGCGCCTTGGACCGGGCCCTCGGCGGGCCCGCATAACTCAAAAGAGAATTGTAAGCACTTGTAGCCGAGCAACAAGGATCACTAGATTTATATACGTGCATAACTCAAAAGAGAATTGTAAGCTACTGCGGAGGAAGGAGAATCAAAGAGATACTCGAGGAATACGCATAACTCAAAAGAGAATTGTAAGCTCACGGCGAAGCGGCCACTCAAAACGCCGAAGATACCTAAGCATAACTCAAAAGAGAATTGTAAGTGGCATCCACGGCAAGCCACCGCCCGGTGATGGGAAGGAGCATAACTCAAAAGAGAATTGTAAGATAGTTACTGTGACGGGTATACTTACTGTATCTATCTGCTCGCATAACTCAAAAGAGAATTGTAAGTAGCGAGTAGGATGAGGATAAGAGAGTTCAAGATCATGCTGCATAACTCAAAAGAGAATTGTAAGCGGTAGCATTGCCCGTGTCCTCCTCCCACTCCTCTATATACTCGCATAACTCAAAAGAGAATTGTAAGCTTCAATACATTACACTCAGCCTTGTCTCCAGTGTGTTTTAGAGCATAACTCAAAAGAGAATTGTAAGGGCGTCGAGCCCTCACGAATGCAACAACTCTCTCGCGGGCATAACTCAAAAGAGAATTGTAAGGTTTTCCGGGCTGATGTATGGCTAGTTTTATCCTGCCTAGCATAACTCAAAAGAGAATTGTAAGAGACTATATCGTACGCGTTGTGGCCGTCCTGTTCCCGCGCATAACTCAAAAGAGAATTGTAAGCTCATACTCGCTCCTTATCTCCACGCTCATGTCTCTCCCCCGAGCATAACTCAAAAGAGAATTGTAAGTTGAAGGAGTTAATGGCTGATATATGGGCGTTCTTCGGTAAGTTGCATAACTCAAAAGAGAATTGTAAGGCAGGTGCTGGGATATCGTGGTGAACGGGCCCGAGTGCGTCTAGGCATAACTCAAAAGAGAATTGTAAGAGCTGTTGATAGAGCTGCGGATATATTAAACAGTTTGAATATGCATAACTCAAAAGAGAATTGTAAGTCATTAGCTCGCCGCGGCACTTATGCCAGCATACGTGGCCCAGCATAACTCAAAAGAGAATTGTAAGTACTCCCCAGGGAGGTTCTCGACGCGGAGCTCAAGGTCTGCATAACTCAAAAGAGAATTGTAAGAGTCAGTCTTAATCATACCAAATGAGGGCACTGTCAGCCGCATAACTCAAAAGAGAATTGTAAGGTCGTTTGGCATGATTAAGACTGACTGGGTGGAGGTGAGGCTGGCATAACTCAAAAGAGAATTGTAAGGGAAGGGGCCGGCTATCTGCTTGGTCTCCTTCACTACGTCGTCGCGCATAACTCAAAAGAGAATTGTAAGACTCCTCGTGACCATGAACGCGAAGACATCGGCCATGAGGGCGCATAACTCAAAAGAGAATTGTAAGCGCTTATCCAGCGCCGGCAGCATGACCTCGGCCCTTCCGTAGGGCATAACTCAAAAGAGAATTGTAAGCGAGGTATGCGAGGATGCGGATCTTGGTCGGGAGTAGGCGTTGCATAACTCAAAAGAGAATTGTAAGGGATCTGCATCGCGAGGGCAGTATAAGGCTTCTAGGAGTAGTGCATAACTCAAAAGAGAATTGTAAGTGAAGCTTATGGTGCCGCTAGTGTCTATCGTGAACTCCTGCATAACTCAAAAGAGAATTGTAAGAAGGCCAGTGCGGCGTGGCGCGGTGTGAGGCTGGGCAGCGGCGCATAACTCAAAAGAGAATTGTAAGAAGGAGTGTCCCCGAAAGTGGAGCAAGTGCCTAAAGTCCTAGCCGCATAACTCAAAAGAGAATTGTAAGTGGCATCTCCAAGGCTGGACTTATCGCGCAGTCTTCAAGCCTGGCATAACTCAAAAGAGAATTGTAAGATTCTAAATTTTTATGTGGGTTATGCTGGCCCAGCGCCAGCGCATAACTCAAAAGAGAATTGTAAGACGCACCGCCTTATCGTGAACTCTAGATCCTCCACATGCATAACTCAAAAGAGAATTGTAAGTGTCGCGGCTGTTGCGGCAGCGATAGTCTTTGTAGCGTACCAGGCATAACTCAAAAGAGAATTGTAAGCTATGTGGTTGACTGCTATCCTGATGAAGTGTAGTAGCATAACTCAAAAGAGAATTGTAAGTAGAGGGGTGACAGCGTCCGTGACTGAGTATGTCTGTATAGGCATAACTCAAAAGAGAATTGTAAGATTTTAGTTTATGCGTTCAGTGGCAAGAGGGAGTAAGCTAATAAGCATAACTCAAAAGAGAATTGTAAGCTCTTCGGCAGTATTCTGCGCTCGAGCAGCCCCGCCTCTGCCAGGCATAACTCAAAAGAGAATTGTAAGGATGGGACATGGTACACGCTGGCAAGCGAGGAAGTGCAGGTAGTGCATAACTCAAAAGAGAATTGTAAGTTGCTGAGGGTTATCGGAATCTGCGTCGTGCCGCTGATGCTCGTGGCATAACTCAAAAGAGAATTGTAAGACCGCCAGGATGGCCACGTCCACGACCAGGCTGCTGGCCGCTCCCGGCATAACTCAAAAGAGAATTGTAAGGTACCGCTCTTGCTGCCCTGTATGGTGTAGCCCAGTGGCGGCATAACTCAAAAGAGAATTGTAAGCTTAGCAACATCATCACCACAACCTACATCTATGTGGTGGAGAACACAACTCAAAAGACGACTGTAAGTATACCGATTAGGATCTATAGCCTTAGTCTAGTATGGTGTTGTGTCATTGCAACATAGATGTGATGGAGTTCTCTAGCTAGCTGCGGTCGTCTTGATAGTAGCTGTAGCGTCTTTTCGGGGTTCTCTAGTATTTCTAGCAACTGGTAAGCGTTGTGTATAGTCCTTGCGAGTACTCCCTGTCTACCCCACTCTGCTAGCGCTTCGGGGCTAGCTCTGCATGCTGGGCAGTTGCAGCGAGCTGCTATCTCTTGGGGGGTTGCGCGTGGTCTTCCCGGGGTCTGGCGGGGCGCTGTGAGGGCCATTGCAAGTGTCTCGGGGTGCCGGGTTAGCCCGTAGCGGGCGTCTTGTAGGGGGCTGCTAGTGTCTGCAGTGTCTGCCAGCCTTGTGTGGGCTAGTGCTGCGAGGAGGCTGTTACCGGCCCCAAATACGTGGATGCGCTTATCGATGTGTACTCGTGCATAGTGGATGAGCCTCAGAGCTTTGGCTGGCTGGTAGCGTGCGAGGGGTGCTAGGCTTCCGAGCCCTATAGCCTCGACTGTGGGGGCTGTTCGGCGGAGCTTCTGGAGGGCATCAGACAGCTGGCTTGGGGTATGGGCGTGGAGGGGGTAGATGAAGTGGTCTCCGAAGACTCGAGTCCAGAGTCTGGCGTTGTTCGCGGTGGCTTCGTTTGCTGCGCGGAAGTCGGCGTCATCGGCCTTTAGGGGGTTGGGGACTGGGGTGTCTAGCGCGACTGGTTTTGCGCCTACCTCGTCGGCTAGTAGCTGTTGGATCTCTATGACCTTCTCCGGGCTCGGTAGGCGGCCGCGGCTTATGAGGCGGTAGCCGCCACTATCGACGATGACGTCGAGGCCTCGGAGGAGCTTCACGGATCTGGGAGGGTTGCGGGCAGCGTCGTCGGCTGAGACCATTACGTGGGGGTGGCCGAGTATGTGCCAGAGCTGGGGGTTTAGCTGTGTCAGGCTGTGGACGAAGTAGACCACCGTCATGCCGGCTGCCACACCTGTGGGCAATCCTTATATCTCCAGGAGTTGAGGTAATACCCGGGTTCTAATGCTTGTCGACGCCAACCCTACTAGACATAGCAGGCATAGCAGGTGAGCTGCTACGCATAGCCTCTACCAGCCAGCCCCGCCCAGCCAGCATAGGAGGTGCAGGTGTAGGCGAGGAGGACCGCGAGGAGGAAGCCGAGGGCAAGGTAGTATGGTCCCGGCTCCCCGAGCCAGACCTAGTAGGCCAGCGGCTGAACTCGCTCATCCATCCTCTCCCCGAGCCGCCGAGCCGGCTAGAAGCCTACGGGCTGGATGGTAGCAGCCAGCGGCTCGAGGCAGCAACACTCTTCATGGGTGTATACAGCGTCGCCATCTCTCACGTATCCAACATAATCGTGGTTGGCTCCTACCCCGACATTGGTGTCCTCCCTCGCCTCGAGCTAGGCCAGGAACCCGTGATAAGCCTAGGGCTCGGCTACACTGCTACCCCCTCCTTCGGCAGACTTGTAGCCGACTCTCCACTAGTGGATCCCCGGATCTTCGCCTCGCTTCTACCCGGGTGTAGCGGTGGAAATGGGCAGCCCCCCTACTGCCGCGTGATCGCTGAGCTAGACTACTGGAACGGCTTCAACCGGCAGACCATGCTTGACGAGAACCGGGTATGGCTCGAGAACCGGGCGCTAAAGTGGCTGCTAAGCTGGGTCCCCAGCGGCTCCCTAGTCTCCGTAGACGGGCCTATCTTCAGCACACCGGGGCTCTTTGTACAAGTCGCTCGCAGCCTAAGCCTAGCTGGACTCTCACCATACACCGCGTTGAAGGCCTATTACGCGCTAAGCTACCTTGTTAATGTGCTCGACCGGGGCAAGCTGATAGAGGAGGCGCTGATACGCGGTATAAGGCTAATAGGTATCGTAAAGCGGCTTGAGAGAAGCCGCTTCCTCGCCTCGGCCTTGATGGCCGATAAAGAGTGGAGGAAGAGGGTAGAGGCTGCTGGGTTCTACGCTTCCAGAGACGCCCAGCTTGTAGAGATGCTCGTCCGCGCCTACGGGCCCAGGGGCTGGCTAGGCGGCTACCAGGCCCCCGCGGCTATAGGGCCCATCTTGACGGTGCTTAACCTAGGCGGCGTGGCTGCTTCTATCCGAGAGCTAGCTGGTCTAAAGAATAGCAAGGACAACAAGCTCGACGCCTACCAGCCAGCTATACGCGGCGGACGCAACCTCGCAGATGTGCTGGAGCTCCGCGGCCTTGGAAGGGTTTATGCCCAGAAGATGCTAGTTAAGAGGAGCTACTACCTCTACGTTCCCTCGCCCCTCCACGGCAGGATCCTGCTGCGAGTCGAGATACCCGTCGTGATGCAGAGCGAGTATGGCGTCACCATAGACGGTCGTGGTAGCATAGTCTTCGACAAGTGGAGGCTACACGACATGATCGAGGACGATCTCAAGCTGCTCGCAGGACTAGTAGAGCTCATGGGCTATCCTGACGCCGCCCAGGTGCCACTCCCCATAACGCTAGCCGACCACATTGCACGCCGCGTCTCCAAGCACAGTGCTCGTGTGCTCTACAATACCCTCCGCCACGCTGTGGGCTTCAGCTACGATACACACCTATCGATGGCCGAGCAGGGGGCTGCCAGGTGATGAGCAGCGGGGCCGAAGGCGCGAGCTTTGAGAGGATGGTGAGCGAGCGCCGCCGCATAGTCCAGCGCTATGAGGAGATGGTAGAGGCTGCGGAGAGGCTCGCAAGGCTCCTCGCTGCCGAGCTGGGGGTGGAGACGCTACAGCAGTATGGCTGGCTTGTAGGCCGCGTATCCGCGTCCCGGGATATAGGCTCCGACCTGGTCCCCGTGGATATGGCGCCGGAGGCCTGGATAGGGCTAGCCCATAGCCATCCTGAGGTCTTCTCGCCGGGCTACTTCTACGCTATAGTTGACCCGAAGACTGCGAGTATAGTGCTCGGCGAGGTGGCGGAATCTACGCGCTCCAGCATACCCGGGGTGCTCGGGGCGCACGAGCCGCTCACCAGTATACCGCTCGCCAAGCCCAGCCCAGTAACAGTAGCCGGCAACGTTGTCAGCATAAGGTTGTACGTGAGACCAGTGCTAGCAGTCCACCTCGGCAGAGACGGGTTCGAGAAAGCATCGAGGGCCCGGAGCCTGGAAGAGATAACCCAGCTACTAGCCGGAGCGGAGAAGCTTGCACCAGCCTTCCCCCTCGACCCGGGAAGCCCCGTCGCTATACCACATCCACGGGTACTCTCAGCCCTCATAGCTCCAAAGGGCGACGTCGTGCTGGGAGCGCTAGCGATAATGGACCAGCCATACCTCGCAGCCGGCTCCCCGGTGCCAGTATCCCTCCCCTGGAGCGTGATGGTGAAGCACGTCCTCGTGACCGGGACAACGGGGAGCGGTAAGACGAGCCTTGTAAAGAACGTGCTCTACAGTGTTTCGAAGACGAGCCGGGGCAGCGTACACATAGTCGTGCTCGACGCCAACCAGGACTACGTCGCCGGGCTCTTCCCGGGCTACATTCCCGCGTCCCTCGTGGACGCGAAGAGAGCTGGCATACTAAGGCTCTACGGAGTAGGGGCCAAGCCCGGGGAGCCGGTGAAGGGGCCTGCACTCCGGGGCATCGTAGCCATACCCTGCCCTGGCGACCACTGTAGCCCCAGAAACGAGGCAGAATACTACGCCAAGACATTAGCCGGGATAGCCAGAGCCATGTACAGCCGCACCAAGGGCGAGTGCAGGCTCACAGACAGCCCCAAGCTCCTAGACACGGGGATCCAAGACGTCTACGAGGCCCGGTACGCCGTGGACTGCGGCGGCGAGGAGACAGTAAGCGTGTACATCGCGCCCAGGAGCATAAAGCTGAAGGATCCAAAGCAGCTAGCAGAGATAGACCCCTACATGACGGAGCGCGCCCGCGAAGTACTCCCAGCGATAGTGGACTCTCTGAGCTGCCGCAGCCCACACCCCGCCCAGCTCGCCCACTGCATAGAGCGCAGGATACAAGAGGCTAAGCGCTACGCGCCCGAGGCGACGCTACAGCACCTACTCCGCCGGCTACGAGTCCTCGCAAACACCGGCGTGATAAACACGGCAGCACCGGGGATAGACTACAGCGAGCTAGCAAAGGCGATGAGGAGCCTCGCCGTGGACACACTAATGCTCGACCTAGGCTACGCTGCAGCCAGAGCCCAGAGCGACCCCACAGCCGTCAAGGTGCTACTAGGCTACCAGCTCCTCCGCAGCCTAGCATCAGCCGCAGAGAAGGGAGAAAGCCCCGGTAAGATACTCCTAGTAGTCGACGAGGCCCACCTATTCTTCCCCAGGGGCGGCGGCGAATACGCCGAAATGCTCCGGAGAACCCTCGAGCGCCTAGCAAGGCTAGGCAGGAGCCGCGGAATATCCCTACTACTATCCACCCACCGGGAGAGCGACCTCAGCCCCCTCGTAGTCACACTAGCCAACACCAAGATATACATGAGGACAGACCGTAAGACTGCAGAAGAGCTACAGCTACCCACCGAGTACCGCAAACGACTACCATTCTACGCCGACTACGCCGCAGTACTCTCAAGCTATGCAGTCCACGGAGGCTACCTAGGCCTAGTAAGCGCACCAGCAACAATAGGCCACAGAACAGCATAAAGGCTACAACAGCCCAAGCCGGTCCACGGTTCTTAGGCAGCTCCTACACTACTGTTATGCCTCCGAAGTCAGCCAACCAGCCCCCTTCCACCCCCAACCTTGTAGGGGCTTAATCTCAGAAGAACATGAACAAGCTCTATAAGTCACGTACTGAGAATATGAGTACAAGAATCAGGAATTTAATCATCCTAAAATAGTCTGGAATAGTCTTTGAACAGTCTATCCCCTATGACTCACTGTACCCTTAGGCTTTTTGTCAGAGCCTACTCAATAGCCTTTTCATGAATTTTATACCGTCCATAGCTATCCCTTTTAGCAAGTCTGTGAGCTGTACCTTACCTTCTATCCCAGTCATAAGACGCCAAGAGAGTTCCTTGAGCGCTGTTGCAGCATAGCCTCTAGGGTGCTCGTTGTCTTTTCTCCTCCCATCGAGGATTGAGGCTGCAAGATAGTCTGCAAGACTTAGGAACCCGGTTAGCTGTGAAGCATAGAATGCTAGTCCCTCTTCTCTAAAACCGACTATTCTTGTGAGGTTCTCAACGTGTTTGCTTAGTGCTATAAGAGAGCCTAAGGGGTCATAGTCATTGTCGAGGCTATTGAGGATCATTATTATGGGTCTTGATGGTGGACATGTCTCTTCGAACTCCGAGGCTAGTAGTGCAAAGTCTTCCCGTGAGAGACCGTGGACTCTTCCCTTCTTAGCCTCCCTCCGACAGAAGTCAATACTCCTCATGCCATGGTGGTGTCTGAGCGCCGCTAGCCCTGCTAGGCCTGCGAGTAGTTGTGCATACTTATCCTCTATACGTCCTTCCAGGATACGTATAGAAGTATCCAGGACAAGTTTACCTGCTACTAGTTCGTGGCACGTAAACACGGGGCGTGTGGCAACTCTCTCTTGATACCCTGGTGAGGCCTTCCCAGCATCATGGAGAAGAGCAGCAATCGCTGCTGCTATGTAGAGGCTCTCAGCATTCACGCCTAGCCTATTTGCTGTGACTCTGAGTTCCTCGCTAAAGAGGCCCAAGAGCAAGCCTGCAACATTGCATGAGTGATGCCCTAATCGTACCCTAGCCCATGCGTATAGGGCCAAAGTCTTTATCATACCCCCATTAGGCCCAGTCCCTTCACATATGCCCCGGGTGCCGTGACAAAGAGGAGTTGGAACCCCCTTACTCCTGCTTGCTGCGAGGCTTCTCGGAGAAGTACGGGGTATAATTCTGTATAGCTCCTACAATCGCTCAGAGCCTTTGCTACACGGCTGCGGGGGAGTTCCACAGGCACCTTCACTAGTTCATCACTATAACCCACCAAGACAGCTTTACATTTATTCCTGTCACAGTCTAGCACACGTCTACCGTTACGCTCTAGCCACGTTAGTAGGTCAAGTGAAATTTCAAGAGTATCGTAGTCCTCTCTACCGTTGTCCTCAAGGGGTACAGCTAGCTCTACTAGTGTTGCGTTCCTTACAAGGCTGCAATACTTGCTGAACAGTACCTTTGAGAGCTTTGACCCCTCAAAGACACCTTTAATAGTATGGCGGAGAATTTCGCGGTAAGCAGCAGCCTCATGGCTCTTAAGCATGACTAAGCTCTCAGATTCGTATTTCTCTACCAGCACGCGGAAGGATGTAAGGGTTTTACCATTCAGCCTATGTGTGTCAAGTAGTCTCCACTCAATACCCCCTTTCTTTACAATCCCACATATCGTGCCTAGTGTTGATGCAACAACGTTCTTAGGGTAAGGATAGGTCTTTTCTGGCATATATAGGATGATCTCGGGTGGCTCGGTTCTGCACCTTTCAAGGGTTCTATTGCTCCTGCACAGTCTGCCTGCTCTCTGTGCAAGACTGCTCGGCGCAGCTGCCTCGGTTACAAGGATCTCAGCATCCACGTCTACACCAGCCTCTACGACTTGTGTCGCCACTATGAGCTTGGCAGAGCTTATACGCTCAATAGCTTCCTCCCTATCGCGATGAGAAAGCCTTCCATGAACAAGTACAACGTTTTTCCTACCTAGGCGTTCTATAATGCTCTCATATATTGATAGTGCCGAGGTCACAGTGTTAGCAACGACCAATACACGGCGTCCCTCTAGAGCATATTCTACTGCACGCTTAACAGCCTCATCCCTATTGGGAGCGATACTCGTTCTCCAGGCAATGTTATGCTTCTCTTCGTAGCCCCGATCTATCACACAACGCCAGTCAGGCCTACAACACTCTCTACACACTACCACTATCTTGGCCCCCATAACTCTGGCGATATCGTTGACAAGCCTTTCGCTCATAGTAGCAGTCTCAACAACTACTGGTATATTAGCCCCTGCAAGCACCTGGAGGACTACTGAGAGAAACCACCGAGATAAGGGTCCCTCGCTAGCCCACGGCTCGGCATACAAGTGCGTCTCATCGAGCACCACGAGAGACGAGGCTATAGCTGCTCGAGGCAGCTCATAATGGCCCTCGAGAACTCCCTCAAGCACTCCCGCGAGCTCAACGACCGGCAATCTCGCAATGTTGAGCGCGAAACTATCAAGAGTAGACACCACTGCTCTGCGGAGCATGAATCCTGAGTAACCCTTTTCCTCTAACCTTAATCCTGCAAGATAACCTGCGGCCTCACCTAGTAGCTCTTTAAGGAAGCGGTACTGTTGCTCAACCAGGGCCCTCAGAGGAAGTATATGCATGACACGTGTAGCAACACCTTGTCTACTAGCTTCCTCGAGGAGCTTAGGCACAGACTTACTCTTGCCATAACCCGTAGGAGCAATAAACACGACATTTCCGTGCAGTGACTCCTTTACTAGCGCGTCAATCCCTGGCCGCTCCCACGGGTTCACAAGGTTTCACCCTATAGTTACGGTGTCAACGTGTACCGTAGCCTAGCGTAGTACTCTGAAAGGACACGAGCAGCATAGTCTAGTACTCCTTTTTGGCCAATACATTGTCTACTATCACTTATCCCTCGTAGCAATCTGACGCAATCGTAGAGGTAAACATCGTTGTCGGTCAGAGTGTACAGAAAGAGCTTGCTAACACAATGCGCAACAGCCTTCCTGCCAGGATCCGGATCACTGCCACAGACGCCAGTAGAGACACTACGCCACAACAAGGGCGCAAGAATGGCGAGCGGCTTTGAGCCAAGCTTGCAGAGAATCTCGGAGAACAACAGCGGCAGAAGCTGGTTGAGTATGGCACGATTACCAGACTCAGTTACAGAAGCAATTAGCAGCATGTTAAGTTTCGAGTCCACTCCACCTACCTTCATACATGTCTCATCGACCTGCTCCTCAAGTAACTCAGCTATGAAGGCTGAGCCGTACAAGAGGAGTAGTACGTCAAGGCTAACTGGAAGCTTCTCGGCTCCCCCGCTGACCAGGAGTTTCCCTAGTGGAGCCAGTTGCGAGTCTGATGCAGTGTACACTAGGAGGGAGTATAAGAGTCCGATATTGTCTAAGTCGTAGGTGCCGGCTTCTGGGACCGGTAGAATATAGAGACCCCTGCTCCCTACACGTCCAATTTTTGATAACAATCCTCCTACTAGTGCAAGCGTAAACGCCGCAGGCGTCATCTCTTTTAGCAAACTTTTCGAGCCAGGCTTAATACCACCCCTCATTGTTCTCGCTTTTTCAAATATGTTTAGCTTCATTAGTCCCATAGGGACTATCCTAGGGTTATCAAGGCTCACAGAATCACTCAGGATACCATCAACTACAAGTTTTACTGCTATATCCCATCTCCTCTCATCCTTTGATATGGTGCGTCCTAGGATCTTCTGTATAGGCTTATGGTCGTTGCCAAACATACGTGGGGGCTGGATTAGCTTGTCTCTCAATAGGCTTAGTGCTCGCTCTCCAGCTACTTGGATCAATGCGATAAATTCTTCCTTACTACCGAATATTGCTCTATCTTTTTCAATACCTGCTACGAGCGTCGGCTCAATACTGAGAGCCAATAGCTGGAAGCCACGCCCCATGAAGCCAGGCGGGAACAGCTCTACTATATACGTCACAGCTATGCACCCCTTACAGCTAGACATAGTCCCGCGACTTGGTCATCAAGACAGTAAGTTCTCGAGCCTCTTCTCGTCTTGAAGCGTACTGGTCTCTCTGGCGGAAGTATTGTAGAGGGTGACGAGAGAGGGCTCGAAGGAAGGTAGTATGAGATGTACTCTGGTACTATGCTTGCACCACAGAATACGCTTGAAGAAGGCCTCCACATAACTATCTCGCGCACATAGCCTAGATCAAGTGGCTGTACAATATCTTTGTCTTGATATAGCAGGGTAGAGAACATGTCGTTGGACTGTATTGCATCGGATACATATGCTTTAGTAACTGATACAAGGCCTTCCTTGGAGCCAAGCCTCCAGCCAGCCCACGCAAGGTAATCTATAACGTTACTCACCTTTTCTCCAAGCTCACGTGCCAAGCCTTCTGCATCGACTACGAGACCTAGTAAGAGTAGCGCCGAAGGACCATAAGAAGCACCTAGCGCCTGGACACTCCAGGCGTAAGTCTCCCATTGTTTTCTCTCCCTCTGATATGGCAGCGAGACTACATGCGTCACTTCACTATACACTGTTAGCCCCGAGGGACTCTCCGGGTCCAGTCCTGCCCCAGCTGCGAGAGTGTACTTTGCTAGCAGTCCTGCTGGGCTACATATGTCGTTGTGACTGTACTCGCTAAGTCCTAGTAGCCTGGCTAAGGGCTCAGCGTAAAAGCCTATGACTGTTGTTGGTGGCGGTAAGGGTAATGCTGGCTGTGCTGCTGAGAGTCCTGCATAGCGTACGCTAAACCCCCATGCTAGCTTGGCCTTACTCACTAGGATTACTGGCTTCAAGAGGATGGCTACCCCGCGGCTCTATCGTGACGGCTATGGGCGGAGGGAGGGTTAGGACATCCTAAAACGGGGGCTTAAAATTGTTGCTGGCCTTGACTAGACCCTAGGAGAGCCTCTCTAGTGTCTCTTGCTTAGCCTTCTCTACTGTCTCAAGGTAGTTTTTGTGTTTCTCTACTTTGACATTGTCGCATCTAATGGCCTCTGCTAGGCCTTCGGCATCGTAGTAGTATACTGCTGCTTTGAACCCATCAACTATCTTTGCAAGACTGCATGCTCTTGATACAGTCTCTGCCAGGTAGTCCCTACCGTGACCAGGTGAGACATTGAAGGGTATAGGCTCTGTCACCGCTGCTACTAGGCTTAGTATCTTCCAGTGTGGCTGGAACCGGGAAATCTTCGCGCCCCAAGCCATTCCACCGAGGAAGGCTGCTAGCGCGTCAAACGCTGCCTCTACCCGCCTGAATCGCTCCTCGAGCGGAAGTATGTATGGATCCTTCCCGCTAGCTCCTTCGTTTTCCATGCTGCGCGCTCCTACACCTGTAGCGTCTAGGGCGAAGTTGAACACGTAAACAGCACTACCTATCTCGACATAGTATATGGCTTGTTGGGTGGTCTCTTCTTCATCTCTTCTTTGCCCGGCTTCCGGTGAATATCTAACATGGAATTGTGCCTCAGTTGCAGCTGCACCAGCCTCCAGCGCGTCAAGTGCTGGGATCATATAGCCTATACGGAATCTTGACGTACGTTTAGCATTCTTTGCCTTTGACTTTTTCTCCTTTGCAGCTACTAGGAATCCCCCTACATCCTCGATAACACAGTTTTTTACAACATATTCTTCAACTTGTGCAGCATTTTCAAAAACTGCGTACTCTTTCTTATCATATTTCCTGAACACTTCTTCATTGCTGTGCTTGAGAAATATTCCCTGGCTGCATGCGTTGCAGACGGGTATGTTTCTCTGCTTTGCTATCTCTGCTAGGAGCCGCTGGTAGTGGTGGGCGAGGCTCTCGCCGCTGATCACGGGTACGTAGCGGAGTACGAAGCCTTGGTCTGTGCGGAGTACTACGGGGGCGCGGCGGTGCCGGACGACGTTGCCCACGTTTTCGGCCATGTTTAGAGCTTCGAGGTTTACGAGTAAACGGGCTGAGAGCGAGAAGAAGACGGGCAAGAGGGTTCCACCTCCTCTCGGGGGGTTATCTCCCGAGTGCGAGGAGTGCAGCAGTGCGGGCTAAGCGAAGTCCCTCTTCGGCCCTACGGGGGTCTAGGAGGAGCTCTGCTATCTTTTCAACCTCGTACTTAGCCTTTTCAACTACTTCCTTTGCGTTGCTGGGGCAGTCCTCTCCCCGGTCTCCGCTTAGACAGCTACTGCGGAATATGCGGAGTGCATCGTAGAGAGCAGCTAGGGCTTGGTCAGGGCCTAGCGCGTTAGCTATACGGTCAAGTACGCCGAAGCGCCGGGTCCTGGCGAAGAAGGAGAGTAGCTCCGGTAGCCTGTAGAGCCGGAGCTGTTGCTCCTGCAAGATCCGCCGCCGCTTTATACAGAGTTCTTGTAGACAGACTTAAGTGTTGCTGATATAGCGTTCACGGCACCGTGGAGGAGGCTATCATCTCCATCTACTTAACTCCCTGAAGGATTTAGACGACGTTGAAGCTGTCGGGTGAGCACAGCACTCTGGCACTTGTAGCTAGTACATGGTCCTCCCTGACAAGTTCTGTATAATTCAGTTTTGCTTCTACTTGGCGCTCCTCGGTAAGGTCTTACGTCAACCGTGTAGTTGACAGTACAAGTCTATCCAGCCAGCCTCGCCAGCATTCTCTGTTTACACTGCCATGAACGTGATGCCTGGCCGGAGGCCGTTGCATTATTAGGTTGCTGCGCTGGGCGCGTGTCTAGTCTTTGGGAGTTACAGTGGAGCGGCAACGTCTGGTTGTTGCGACGCTGGGTTTCGACGAGAGGTTTGCATTGAGGGCCCTCACTGAGCACCGTCCTGACCGGCTGTATGCTCTAGCTCTCTATACGGATGAGTCTTCGTGGAGCCGGGTGAGTAGGGCTTTCTCCCAGCTGAGACTGTTTGCGGAACAGCTCGGCGTCGGGGCAGAGCTTGTCCGGATAGACTATCGTGGTGAAAGAATTTCCGTGCTTGCTGGCCGCCTTAAGGCCCTGCTAGAGAGTTACGCGGAGAGCTCTGGTGAGCTTGTGTTGGCGCTTACCGGGGGGCCGCGGCTTCTCGTGGTGGCTGCCCTTGTGGCTGCATTGTCTCTGCCGGAGAGACTCGTGGAGAGGATGGTGCTCCGGCTGGAGGGTGAGGGCTTCGACGTCGTTGCCGAGGAACAGTTGGCGAACCTCCGGTATGTCGAGCTCGACCCGACTGCCCGGAGGGTGTTGGGGCTCCTTGTCGAGGTTCGCCGGGAGGGCCGCTGGGTGGGCCCTACCGAGGTCTCGGAGAGGCTTGGGATACCAAAGTCTACGGCGTATAAGAAGCTCCAGGAGCTAGTGGCGCGTGGGCTCGCGGAGTATGACCAGCGGAGCCGCCGCTACACGGCGACAGAGAGGGCGTATGTGAACGCCTAAACGGTTCTCTGAATAGTTTTCTGGATCGCATTACGCCTCTTCGCCGGCTATGCTTAGCTATTGAGGCTAGTGCTGCTAGGACTTGGAGCGAGAGTACGAGCTTCTTAGCCTCCACGACCCCCTGTACCAGAGGGTAATGGTGGCAAGGTCTCTGGCCTTGTTATTACTGTGAGTTCGCCCTACTTCGCCACGTATGTGTATACTTCTCCCTGGTTGATCGCGCTTGCTCACCGGCGTACCAGAATCATAGTCTTCTCCTTCCCGTCTAGGAGTTTTAGGAACTCGTCTGGCTCTACGACGAGGAAGCAGTATGCGTATGTGCCTGCACGGGCAGTCACCGGGGCTCCCGTAATTGTGGAGCTAGTGTAGACCACCATAATTTACACCACAGCTATTCGGTAATAGAGTACTGCTGATTTTTATTATCTCTATGTAACGCTTCTTGAGCCCTAGTGAGGGCTATAGCGTGGCGCTACTTGTCCCTTGTAGACGGCTTATGAGGATGCTCAGTTGCCGAGCCTAGCCTGGCGCCGGCAGGAGCTGTTGTGCTCCTTGTCCGGTGAATAACTCACTATGTGCTGGTCTAGCCTTGTTATAGCTCCTTTGCATGGTTACAGCGCATAGTAATGATATTTATAGCTCTGTCTACGAAGTTGTGTATACTGGTGACCGTTTATTGAGCACTGTAATCTCTGTGAGGGTTCCGCGTAGGCTCCGGGAGGAGCTGGAGAGACTTGGCATCGACTATGCTGAGGAGATTAGGAGGTTTCTCGAGCGGAGGATCCGGGAGGAGAAGGCTAAGAGGATACGCGAGAGGCTAGCCAGGCTTAGGAGCAGGATCGGCAGCGTCGAGGGAAACGTTGCTGCGGAGCTTATCCGCGAGGACCGGGAGCAGCGATGACGCGGTTCATAGTCGTGGATGCGAGCATTCTCGTTAAGTGGTTCGTACCAGAGGAGTTTAGTGACAGGGCAGAGGCCATTCTTAACGACCACCTAGACGCCAGGGTTGCGGTAGCTGCGCCATCTTACGCGCTGCTAGAGCTTGCTAACGCTCTGAGAAAGTACGTCGCAAGAGGGGTCATGGGTCCCCGAGAGGCTGGAGAAGCTTTCAGCCTCCTACTCGAAATGGACATAGAGTTTAGGGAGATGGATGAGGAGCTTGCAAGGGAGGCTCTAGGCTATGCTCTCGACAATGGAGTTACTGTGTATGATGCCTACTACATTGTTCTCGCGAAGAGGCTTGGTACGGTCTTCTACACGGCTGACGGGAAACTGCTAAGACAGCTGAGGGGACGAGAACACATAGTCAGGCACGTCTCTGAGTACAAGCCGCCATAGAACCGGTGCACGGCATAGAGCCTAGGCGCGCTTGGACATGGCGGCATTTTCGACGTGCTATGCCTGAATGCTCGGGCATACGCCTCTGTAGCTACAGGCCCGGCAGCGGCTTCTCCGTGGCCTAGTCCATGGCGTGATTCCGGTCTCCAGTATCCTCCATAGTTCTCTGGCTGCTTCTTCTACTAGTCTGCGGTGCCTAGGGGTTATCCGAACCTCTATCAGCCTGGCCGCCTCCGTGGCGTAGACTAGGGTTTTCTCGCTTGGCATTGCTAGGGTCTCCTCGGCCGCTATCGTGTAGGCTGCTAGCTGGGCTAGGATGTGCTGTGCCCGGCTATAGAGGCTCCTCCTAGAGACGCTGAGCTTTGCCTCAACTACTACCAGGGTCTCTCTCGGTGTGACTGCTACGAGGTCTACCCGGCCTACTAGGCCGAGGCGCCGGCTCTGGACAGGCTGCTCCCATAGAAGCTCCTGAACCTCTATTCTGGCTTCTTCTAGCCTCTCTACCAGCTCCGCCCGTTGCTCGCCAGTGAGGCCTCCCGACTGCATGCTCTGCGTTGGGCGCTCACTCCAGAGGAGCAACTTGTGGTACGCTATCATTGGACACCAGTAATACTCCTTCACCAGGGTTATTGGGAGGAGCCTCTCCTCGTCCACAATGCTATACGACTGTGACTTGGCGTGCTGCACGGCCAGGGTCACCCATAACCTGGCCAGCTACCAGCATGCGGCGAACGTAGTCGTCCGGGACGACCACGGCTACAACGCTGTCCGTAGCGCGGTCTATGATGCGCTGAGCTGCCCGTATCGCCTCCTTGGCCTTGGTCTGGCCGCCGCGGCCTATGAAGACGCTCCGTTGCACCCGTGTCATACCTAGGGCTTCTAGGAGCTTTGCCATGCGCTGGCGGCGGTTGTCGTCGCTTATGTCGTAGAAGACTACTACGTAGGGCGCGACCCCACACCCCCGCTAGGTATTACCTGGTATTACTTTGCAGAGGTTATTGATAAACAATTCTATCATAAAGCAGCCACGGTACTACTTATCACTAGAGCCTCCATCTAGTAGTAATACTAGGCGCTGCCGGGTTGGTGCTGCCCCGCCGCGTCTGGGACTACATAAGGAGCCTAGGCAGCGAGGGAGCAGCCTACGCCGAGATACGGGGCTGGCGCTTCGACTATGTTGCACCCCGCTACCGTTACCGGCCTAGCGTCAGCGAAGTAGCGAGCTACTGCCCCAGCCGCCGCGACATATACCTCCGCCGGGTAGTAGGGGTGAAGCCTCCGCGCAGCCAGCAGGCTGTCTACGGGATGCTCGTCCACGAGTTCTTCCTAGAGCCTTTTAGGCTCGTGGACCGCGGTGTCACCGACGTGGAGGAGCTTGCGGCTGCGCGGCGCCAGCTAGCCCGCCGGCTCGGTGTCCGGCCGGACCGGTTTCTCCTCCGGGTCTACAGCCTCGGCGCCGCGCTAGCCCTCCAGTCCCTAGTAGAGGGCGGGGTCCCGGTCCGTGTCGAGCCCCAGCTCCCCGGGGCGCCTGTAGGCCTAAGCGACATGGTGAAGCCTGACCTCCTCGTGGGCTTCATCCCGGTCGAGGTGACTACGGCGGATCCCTATAGCACATATGGCGGAAGGAAGGAGCTACAGCTCGCTGGCTATGCTCTAGCCCTTGAGGCGTGGACAGGGTTCCCCGTAGACTATGGGGTTGCCGTCTACATCCGGCGGCGCGAGAGCGGCGATCCCTTTCCCGAGTGGCGTGTCGTACCGATAGATGATGGTCTGAGGCGTAGCTTCCTACGCGCCCGCGACGAGGCGGCGATGATTGTTGAGAACGGGGTAGACCCGGGCCCAGCAGGAGACGGGTGCCCCGCATGGTGCCCCTTCCGCGGCACAGTCCAGGGCTGCTCCTAGCGTAGGGTACACGGGGGTGTCCATCCTGGAGAACGTACTAATAGTCTCGACCCCAGGGTCGCGTATATACGTCCGGCACGGCGTTGTCTACATCCAAGCCCCTGACTCCAAGCCCATACCCGTCACCTTTGACACGGAGCTCCTCGTACTCGCTACGGGCGGCGTATCGATATCGGGGCGTGCCCTCCGCCGCCTCTCGGAGCTGGGTGTACGCCTAGTCGTCCTCGGCCAGAGGGGCCAGGTAGCGGGCGAGCTGCGGCCCGTGGATAGGGTTAACCGGACCATAGAGAGCCGGCTGGCCCAGTACCGAGTCAAGCTCGAGGG
Organism: Pyrodictium delaneyi; assembly: GCF_001412615.1. Lineage (NCBI taxonomy): Archaea > Thermoproteati > Thermoproteota > Thermoprotei > Desulfurococcales > Pyrodictiaceae > Pyrodictium > Pyrodictium delaneyi. The sequence continues at coordinate 305,371 of NZ_CP013011.1, forward strand.
CCGGGGCCTAGCCTACGCTGCCGAGATGGTGTACGCGAAGATAGTGAACCAGGCCAGGCTCCTACGATACCTCGCCAAGAGCCGGCGAGAGCCCTGGCTCCGCGACGACGGCTATGCGGTAGAGGAGTACGCGGCTCGGCTACGCAGCACCCTAGACGAGGGGCGCCGGCTAGACGAGAACCTCGTAAGAGGCCTCGAGGCACAGGCTGCCCGCCGCTACTGGTCAGCCCTAGCGGCGCTGATACCCTGGGACACAGGGTTCCGGGGCCGCGACCCACGGGGCGAGGACCCGGTGAACAAGGCGCTCAGCTACAGCTACGCGATACTCTACAGCGTGGCCAGCGACGCGCTCACCGTGGCGGGCCTGGACCCCTACGCGGGGTTCCTCCACCGCGACCGGAGCGGGAAGCCGAGCCTCGTCTACGACTACAGCGACACGTTCAAGCCAATCGCGGTAGATAAGGCGCTCTTCACTAACATCGACCAGCAGCTATTCGAGCTATACCAGGGCAGCCTCACCTACACAGCACGCCGCGAGCTAGCCAGGAGGGTGCTCGAGAACCTAGCATCGCCCTACACGGACGCAGCAGGCAAGAGGAGGAGGCTCCGAGACCATATATACGGCTACGCGTGGAGTCTAGCACAGAGTCTCCGCGAGAACCGCCGATACCAGGCCTTCCGGGCCCGGCTTTAGCAGAGCGTGGCCGGGGTATGAGCTGGACACTCCTAGCCCTCGTAGGAGCTGACAAGCTAGAGATACACGCCCTAGCCTCGAGCATAGCCCGGGTCTACGAGGACTACCCGGTAGAGAGCCTCGTAGTAGCCAGTTCAGAGCGGCTATGGAGCCGGAAGAAGCTCGAAGAAACCGTCCAGGCTATATTGGGAGAGTTGGGCATAAGCCTCCAAGCCAGAGCTGTGACGGTGTCTAGTTGGCTTACACGGCGGGAGGGCAGAGAGGCTACCGCATCAGAGGAGATCCACCAGATACTCCGCTCCACGGCGGCAAAAGGCTGCACCGTAGTCACAGCCACACCTGCGAGCCGCCGGCTAGCAATGGAGGCCGGTATCGCAGTAGGCCGCGCCATAGCCCGGGGTCTCTGCGTGGAGACAACGTTCCTGGACTTCCTCTGGGGCCAGTGGCGGGGCCTACCCTACCCCTATGTACCCCGTGTAGTCGAGCCGCTAACAGTCATACCACCCCGCTATCGTCCCCTAGACTGGCACGGCCGCAATACAGCCGATAAGACGCCGAGCCTGACTGGTAGAGGCTGCAGAGACCGCATAGCAGGCAAGTTGCCTCCTCTCCGTTGTCTAGTCGCAGAGCTAGCTAGAAGGATAAATGCTGCCACAGGGCCGGGGCCCCTAATAGCTGAAGACACCAGGGAAGAATGGCCCAAAGACGGCTGCGGCAGGCTCGAGGCAATTACAGAGCCCGGGGGCCAGAGCCGAAGAATCGTAATCCGCGATACATGTAGCCTCGGAGACTGGCAAGAAGCCGCAAGAGACCTCCGAGCAATGCTACGCGATCTCGCCGAGTACTTCGTCACAAAGGATGGCCGGAAACCTCTTGACCAGCTACCAGCATTCACCGGGCTAGAGCATCTGACGATAACAGGGAGACGCCTCTCCGAGCTAGCAGCACCTGTGCTTGCAGATACAAACCTCATCTACGCTGGACTCCACAATGAAGCCTTTCTGGATACTCATATACTGGCTCCCATATTGTGTAGTATTAGAAGTAACCAGAAGGTACGCAGAGCACTCCAAGAAACATGTCAACCCCGCAGAGACATTCATGGATACACTAGCTTATACAGCTATAAGTGAGCTGAAGACTGCAGGCGCATCGCTAATCCCTTCACACCACTATATGTGTGATATAGCAATACCTCTTATAGACCCTCTACTTCTAAACGGCACAATACTAGCTACCCGTGATGCCGGAGCACACCAACTATGGAGCCAACATCCAGCTACATCAAAGATAGCAAAGCCAGTACTTGTAGCCACAAGTAGCCTAGCCAGCGAGGAACCAGGTGAACCCGTCTACGCAGTACTACAGACACTAGTTGCGCTAAAGACCCTAGAGAAGCTCCTACCCAATAAAGAGTTCAGAGTCAAGCTGGTAGCCAAAAGAGACAGCAAAGAAACACATATAGACATTCCAGCCCTAAACCTAAATACAAAGCATCCATAACCGAGCCTAATGTAGAAACACCCTCAACCTAGCATAGGCATGCTCTATGAGTAAAAGCATTAGACACAAACATTATCATATAAGAATCATAAAAAGAGCCATTAAAGAGCGCCGTGAGGAGTTCAACAAGCTCCACGAGTACGACATGAAAGCAGAAACTGCTAGGCCGGTCTGGCCTTCTGTATCCCTGCCGGCCACTTATAGACGTTTAATTCCAGACATAATAATATCTCTGTTTACATTATTAATCACAAGTCTAGACTCCCTAAGCTTGTAATCTTAGTAATTCTCCGTTGAGTCAAGCTTTCGTCGTTGTTGAGACTACATCTGGCACGGCAGCATTGCATTACAATTCTCTTTTGAGTTATGCTTGACGCGTATGTTGGTGAACTCCACCTCGCGGCACGAGAACCACGCTTACAATTCTCTTTTGAGTTATGCATGCCGATGGTGCGTACGGCACGCTGAGCGCATGCTACGTGACACCTTACAATTCTCTTTTGAGTTATGCCGGTACTTTGCGAATATCCTGCCGGCTATTAGCGCGGCGCGTCTTACAATTCTCTTTTGAGTTATGCTCCCGGGCCTGAAACCGTGGCCGGGCGCCCTGCCTGTGCTGAGCTTACAATTCTCTTTTGAGTTATGCGTGCCCCTGTTCTAGCGTCTAGCCCACACATTTCTTCGGCTTACAATTCTCTTTTGAGTTATGCATACTTGGCTACGGCTGTTAGGTCTAGACTCTGTGCCCGCTCTGTTACTTACAATTCTCTTTTGAGTTATGCATACGTCGATGAGATAGAGATACCCGGCGGCACGTCAACATCGACCTTACAATTCTCTTTTGAGTTATGCACCCCGGGGGCATTGTTTGCAGCGAGAAATCCAGAAACTCTATAGAGCTTACAATTCTCTTTTGAGTTATGCCAACGAGCAGACTGGCACCCTCAGCGCAGTGGCTTTCATAGTCTACATCTTACAATTCTCTTTTGAGTTATGCCTCCGCCAGCCGCCCCGAGGCAGCGAGGTATGTTAGCGCTTACAATTCTCTTTTGAGTTATGCACAGACCAAAGACAAGTACCAGTACAACGTAGACCCCATGACCTTACAATTCTCTTTTGAGTTATGCCGAAGTATATCCACTTCATAGACACGGAGACCGGAGAGAAATTCACTTACAATTCTCTTTTGAGTTATGCGTGAGCAGGGAGCTCAGCGTCACGGGAGCACACTATCTCGACACACTTACAATTCTCTTTTGAGTTATGCACTGCATAGAGGCGTGCGACAAGGACTGTGCAGAAGAACACACTTACAATTCTCTTTTGAGTTATGCCCGCATAAGGAACGTGGCTCCCTATGCTGCGAAGGCTGCTAGGCTTACAATTCTCTTTTGAGTTATGCCAGTATTTTACTTGGCTTAAAGAAGCATTAGAAGAGAGAAAGACTTACAATTCTCTTTTGAGTTATGCTTGTTATCTTTAGGTGTATGTTGTGGCCGGGCTCTAGGACCATGCCTTACAATTCTCTTTTGAGTTATGCTGGTGCAGGCCGTGGCTGCTAGCTTGTTGCTGGCTTGTTCTTTAGCTTACAATTCTCTTTTGAGTTATGCTAGAGAAGGCTGTATCAGACATAGCCCGCTTCTGCGCCGCCACCTTACAATTCTCTTTTGAGTTATGCAGCATAGATCTTGGCGTCGTGTAGTGGCGCCGCGAGCTTCAACTTACAATTCTCTTTTGAGTTATGCATATACATCATCGACACGGCTAAGCCCCCGCTACAACGAGACTTACAATTCTCTTTTGAGTTATGCAAGAAGATGGTCTACTACCTCGGTAGGCGCTACGGGGTGTGTCAGTCTTACAATTCTCTTTTGAGTTATGCCATTTCTTAGAGACGCACAAGTTTGCAATAGCGAAGTAACCTTACAATTCTCTTTTGAGTTATGCAGAAACAAGACAGTGTGCTGGAAGTACGTGGATTGCAATGGAGTCATCTTACAATTCTCTTTTGAGTTATGCACCACACATTGCCTCCTCTGGCATTTATTTCTAGCAGGGTGCCTTACAATTCTCTTTTGAGTTATGCCGCTATCGTGATGCCGCCGTCCATGGCCTTCCTGGCTATTATCCGCTTACAATTCTCTTTTGAGTTATGCCTCGCGCGCGCCATGGGCTTCGCGCTGGCCGGCGGCACGCTGCTAGCTTACAATTCTCTTTTGAGTTATGCCAGCCGAGCAGGCCCAGGTCATGCAGGCAGTCAGGCGGGCGCAGACTTACAATTCTCTTTTGAGTTATGCCCGCCCATGAAGCCCACGCCGGCCATCGGCGCCAGGCTGGGCGGGAACTTACAATTCTCTTTTGAGTTATGCCTCGCGGTAGGCTCGTATGCCCCAGCGGGCGATGAAGTAGCCGACTTACAATTCTCTTTTGAGTTATGCACATGAGAGTACTGCCAAGCTTGTCAGCGAGTTGTTAGGAATCGCTTACAATTCTCTTTTGAGTTATGCAACCGAAATGCTTACAGTTGCATGGATAGTCCCGGCATCCGTTATCTTACAATTCTCTTTTGAGTTATGCTTGTGGCCCCTTTGCAGCATCCATACCAGCAGCTCCTCAACTTACAATTCTCTTTTGAGTTATGCATATCCCTTTGGAGGATTAACTCCGGCAGAAATAGGATAGGAAAAACTTACAATTCTCTTTTGAGTTATGCGGCTCCGGGATGTCTGGGCTAAGGCTGCTGAGCGGTTGGCTTACAATTCTCTTTTGAGTTATGCATGCTGAATTCGGATAGATTCAGCACTCATGACTTGTGCAGAATCTCTTACAATTCTCTTTTGAGTTATGCATAGTCGGGGCAGCTAACCAAACCATTCTCACCTCACTTTAAACTTACAATTCTCTTTTGAGTTATGCAGGTGTATGTCCCCGGTGGCACTAGCACATCGACCGGTAACACACTTACAATTCTCTTTTGAGTTATGCCGCATCGGTCTCCGCCGGAATAGCGGCGGACGCGGTAATGCTATCTTACAATTCTCTTTTGAGTTATGCCGGTATCATGTGTCTCATCGAACCATACACGTACGGTGCCACCTTACAATTCTCTTTTGAGTTATGCAAGAACCCCAACCTGCTGGCCTTCATCCCGAGCGCTGCCCCGACTTACAATTCTCTTTTGAGTTATGCGGGCCTTCACCCAGGGGGTTCCCCGGCCCGGCTACTCCCCTTACAATTCTCTTTTGAGTTATGCGCAGAGTCACTCATTGAGAGCGCTACTGCTGGCGAGGAGACTTACAATTCTCTTTTGAGTTATGCCGGTGGATGCTAGCCCGCTGGTCTGCTATCTCTCGGATGAAGATCTTACAATTCTCTTTTGAGTTATGCCATGGCTCCCACTCCCGCTGCGCCGTCTGAGCGTGTTTACTTACAATTCTCTTTTGAGTTATGCACACCGATTAGATGCTTGCAGAAGAAGCACTTAGCCAGCTTACAATTCTCTTTTGAGTTATGCCTTTATGCTGTCGAGCTCTATCGCCTCATCCGCTACCGTGTTGCTGCTTACAATTCTCTTTTGAGTTATGCAGGAATGCAGCCATGAGCACTCGGCCCGGGGGACCTTGCACTCCCTTACAATTCTCTTTTGAGTTATGCCAAAACCACCACCTCCATAAACCTTGCATACGCTCTGGCGAGACGACTTACAATTCTCTTTTGAGTTATGCTTCTCTCGGTAGAGTCACCTGGTCTACTTCTGCTTCTAGGGTCCTCTTACAATTCTCTTTTGAGTTATGCTTTGTGTGGAATGTATGGTTCCCTGTTGGGTCTAGTGGTGTAGGATTCTATAGTTCCTGTATTTATTTGTTTCTCCTCCTTGGGAACAGCCCCGATCCCTACCATCGTATACTTCGTGTACGTGGGATGTGTTCCCATGAATGCTTATTAGGGGCCTGGCGTGCCCCCACGGCAGCTTTCAAATCCAGCCAAGAAGTGTTCCCATAGATTAGAAAGAGGAGTCGAAACACTTCAGAACAGAGAATCAACACAGCAGACAAAACCAAGAAAGAGTAACGCAGCGTTAGCTATACTAGTACTGCCTCGGGCTACATGAATTGCTATGTGGCATAGTGTGAGACCATAAGTGAAGTTATTTCCTATCAACATCTGGTTCTGTTTCATCGCCACGTAGTATTTTAGTGCACTCTGTTCACGCTCTTACTGCCTGTAGCCTAGAGGTGGTGATATATCGTGGTTGCAACATCTATAAGACTTAGTGAGGGTGAACTCCGAATAGGTGAAGGCAATGAGCGGTACATACTGATACCTATGAGGGCCTACGCAGAAATTGTCGCATCGTTCTTTGACCTAGTGGGTGTTGCGGCAGGTGGACCTCTTTACTATCTGGGTAAGAGGATAGGACACGGACTTGTTGAAGAGCTTGAGAATAGGCTACGCGAGGGTGTAACTAGGCGGGAACTCACAGATGTCATAATGGTTGTTGCTAAGCTTTTTGAAGAGCTGGGCTTTGGCACTATAGAGGTTAATGCTGTCGACAAGACTAGGATTATTTTGAAAATGAAGAATCCTCCTAGCCTGGCTGGTACAAGGTATGTCCAGGGTATCTTTGACAAGCTCAAGTCTAGTAATATGCATGTATGCTACCTTGAGGCTGGTATGATTGCTGGGAGTTTGGAGAAGATTCTTGGAAAGCGGTTTAGAGCGAGGGAGGTGGAGAGCAAAATAGATGGTGACTCCATGTACTGTTTTATAGAAGTTACAGAGGTATAAGCATGGTTTGAGTTCCCGGATGAAATCCTTATTACGTTTACCATTTTTATCGATATCCAAATCGTTAAAACTATCATTTAGATCTAAAAATTAAGTTTCTGCAAGCCCGAAGTGTGACAGTAGCCCTGCTGACAGGAGTGTATGGGTGGCTTGGTTGCAGTTACACTAGGGGTCAAGGCAGGATAGTTCTGAGGTGAAAACACGTGAGGAGAGAGTCCTACAACTATATTAACTATGTTATCTCTGTGGGCTTGATACTGCTTGGTGCTTCCGCATTCGCTGCTAGCACTATACTGCGTGTCCCCTCCTATACCCCGTTGCATAGTGCTAGTGATCTACGTCACTCTGTGCTGGCTATCCTGGAGGATGGGTTGGATCCAGTAAGTCTCGCAGTAATCGCGTCGACTACCGGCTTAGCTCTATTGTCAGTGGGGCTCCTTATTGCTGCCTATCTAAACTACTCTGCTGTAAGCCTTGTATGCGGGTTGTCCATAATGCTCCTCCTATCGGCGGCTATCCTAAGCTGGGATACACTCGTCCTTGACTATGCTTGGATCGTTAACCCAGCGATATACATTATTATCGGGATAGGAGTCTCCTCTGTCGTGGAGTCCGTCGCTGCCGGCGTACCCCTCACTGTGCTGGGCCTATTGCTGCTAGTGGGCGGGCTTGTGGAGCACGGTTTCGTGTACGAGCCGCTACTGACGGGTAGTGCTGCCCGGCTCGCGGGGATGCTCTCGGGCGGTATTCCCGTGGCTGGCTTCATGGCGCTTACTGTGCTACTCGTACTAGCCTCGGGTGTCCAGCCAGAGCACCCGCCGATGCTCCCCAGTGAGCCCCTGCCAGCGAGCTCCGCGCGCACACGGGTCGAGGAGCAGCCGGCGGCGACCCGCCAGCGAGGAGGGCTGGGCGGCGAGAATGCTGTCGTTGATGCAGTTGTGTCTGGGATTGGGGGCTCTAGGGGGCAGCAGGGCGCCAGGAGAGTGTGTCCGCGTCTCTCGGAGTGGCCTCGGCTCCTCGCCTCTGAGCCGGGAAGGGTGGAGGAGTGCTGGCTCGGCAGGGAGGTCTACGGGTACCGGGTCGAGGCTGTCATTGGCCGTGGTGGCTTCGGCCTGGTGCTCCGGGCCCGGGAGAAGTACACCGGGGAGCCGGCGGCGGTGAAGGTTATCCTCCCGGCGCCTGTCGAGGCTGATGGCTCTACTGTGACGCGTACTGCGCTGGAGCTTGTCTACGAGCTGGAGAGGGAGTCTTCTAGCCTCCGGGAGCTGAGCCGCAGGAGCCGCTACATAGTAGCCCTCAAGGCCGTGCACATTGACGCTGAGAAGTTCCGGCTAGCCGTGGCGCGGGACGACCCGGGGATCTACCTGGAGAGCCCACCGGCCCTGATAATGGAGTACATGGCTGGCGGCGACCTGAAGAAGCTCCTAGACCGGGCCATAGCCGCTAACGGCGCGGATACGCTACGCCGTAGCAGGGACTGGGCCCGGGCAGCCTCGGCGATACTAGCGGCCGCCGCGGAGGCGCTGGCGGCGATACACGCTGGGGGCTACATCCACGGCGACGTCAAGCCCCAGAACATACTCTTCACTGAGCAGCCGCCCGCGTCCCCCAGCGTGCTCGCCCGGGGCCTGGCCTCGGCGCTCCGGGGCGGACCCGGCCCTCTACCCAAGCTCTCCGACCTGGGCAGTGCCACGAGGATAGGAGAGCCAGTGCAGAATATCACCCCGCTCTACGCGGCACCGGAGCTGCTACTCTACGATGCGCTGTGCCAGGACCCGGAGACTCGCCGGAGCAACCAGAGGTGTCTAGAGCCGCCCCGGGCAGACCCGAGCCTCGACGTATACTCGCTCGGTGTGGTGGCGCTTCAGCTCCTAGCCGCCCTGGGCCGCGGAGAGCTAGAGGCGTGGAGAAGGAGCGGCGTACTCGACTCGCCCCAGAGTACGCGGCAGCTCTTAGAGAGGCTCGGCGTCGAGGGGGAGACAGCGGACTTCATAGCCCGTATGCTCTCCCCGGAGCCCGGGGAGAGGCCGAGCGCAGATGAGGTTGTCCGGTTCTTCCGCGGGAGGGCGGGGCTCTAGCCCCTAGGCCCGGGGAACCGGTTTTAACCAGGCGCCGTGTATATGGTTCTGCTCCTGGGCTGTCGCCCGCGTTGCGGCTCCTAGACCCCTACAGCGGCGAGGCCATCCCGGGCCTGCCCCGGTTCTGCCTCGAGAGGTGGCAGAGCCTCCACGAGACCCGGGCCCGGGTGTTGCTCAGCGAGAGCGGCGTAGAGCCGCTGACGCTGCACGAGCTGCGCGAACGCTACGGGCTAGACCTGGGCCTCGACGGCGTGGAGCTGGGCTATGGCTGGACCCAGGGGAGCCCCGAGCTACGCGAGGCTGTAGCAGGCCTCTACGAGGGCGCCGGGCCCGAGAACGTGCTAGCGACGTGCGGTAGCGCGGAGGCCAACCTCCTGGCAGTGGCTGCGCTCGTAAAGCCCGGCGACACCGTTGTCGTGGATATGCCGAACTACATGCAGGTGTGGGGCCTCCTAAGGCTCCGCGGCGCCCGCGTCCTGGAGGCGTGGAGGAGCCCAGCAAACGGCTGGAAGCTCCCCGTGGACAGGCTCGTACACCTCATCGAGGAGCACCGGCCCAGCGCCGTCTTCATCACCAACCCAAACAACCCCACGGGCAGCGCCGCCTACGAGAGGGAGCTAGGGGAGCTCGCCGAGGCAGCGGCAAGGAGGGGCACCATACTAGTCTTCGACGAGGTCTACCGGGGCCTAGAGCACGGCACGGGGCGCCGCGTACCCAGCATAGTCGAGGTAGCGGGGCTCAGCCAAGCGGTCGCTACCAGCGGGCTCTCCAAGGTCTACGGGCTCCCCGGGCTCCGGGTAGGCTGGCTAGTAGCAGACCAGAAAACCATCGAGAGAGCGTGGAGCGTAAAGGACTACACGACTATAGCAATACCGGTCCTCAGCGACCACATCGCCTCCAGGGTGTTAGGCAGCCCCGAGGTGCGGGCTGCGCTTGAGGAGCGTGCCCGCAGGATAGTGGCAGCCAACCTCGAGGCCCTCCGCGGGATGCTGGAGGAGCAGGGGCACCAGGGGCTCCTCGAGCCCTACTGGCCCTCGGCCGGCGCCTACCTACTAGCCAGGGTCCCATGGGCACGGGGCACGATGGAGCTAGCGGAGAGACTCTTCGAAGTCTACGGCATACTAGTCAACCCCGGCGAGTGCTTCATGCTCCCAGGCACGCTGCGCATAGGCTTAGGAGCAGACCCAGCCAGGTTCCCCAAGGCTGCCCGGGAGCTGCTAGAAGCCCTCCAAAGCCTCCAGAGAGAAACGGCACCCAGCTAGACGTAGCCCCCTGCAAACCCCGAAGGATCCCGCACCCACCATGCTATATTACACAGTTACTACCCGCTAAGGCACCCCGGGCATCGAGGACGGCTCGTAGCCCGTCTCCAGTACAACCTTGAAGCTACCACGCTCCAGTGCCTTCTCGAAGGCCTCTAGGGCGTTCTCTAGGCCGCGGACCCGGTGAGTGACCACGGGCTCGACTACGCGTCCCCGGAGTAGCTCTATCGCTGCCTCGAACTCCCGCCAGGTGCCGCACCTAGACCCGACTATGCGGAGCTCCTTGACCACCGCCCTGGTGGTGTCTAGCCAGCCGCCCCCACCATGCGTGGACTTCACGTGAACCGTGGCCATGGGCGCAGCCGCCTCGACTGCTAGTTTTAGGCCCTCACTACTCCCGGTGGCCTCGAAGACGACCTCGTAGCCCATGCCCCACGGAGTCTCCGAAGCGACAACCTCGGCTAGCTCGTCGACCCAGCGTACCCGGAGCCCCATGGACTCCAGAACCCGGGCCTTCGGGCTGCCACGGCGAGCGAACACTGTGACTCGGAGCCGGTAGACCCGCTCCATTACCTGAGCCGCCAGGAGGGCAAGATTACCCGAGCCTATCACGGCGGCGTAGGCCCCGGGGCGTGGCGGGTACAGAGTGAACGCCCGGAGAACCGCAGCGAGAGGCTCCACGAACACAGCCTTTAGCGGCTCGAGCCCCGAGACGGGGTGCAGCACGTGCCCGGGCACCGCGAAGTACTCGGCCATGGCACCGTCGTAGTCTATGCCGAGGACCCGGCGGCCCGGGCAATGAGTGTACATGCTGCGGCAGGGCTCCCTCCATAGGTCCCCAGGCTTCACCAGGTTGATCTCCGGGACGACAAGTCTCCCCACGAGGCCCCGGTACTCCGGCGGCGCAGAGACAACCACGCCCACAGCCTCATGGCCCGGGATCAACGGTGTCTTACGGAGCCGGTAGCCTCCAGTGTACATCGATTTATCTGTGCCACAGACACCCACAGCAACCGTACGCACCAGAACCCAGCCACCCGGAGGCTCCGGCACCGAGACCCTCTCCACCCGGAGCCGGCGGGGCCCGTAGAGCCGGACAGCAAGCATACTGGGCAAGCCACTGGCACCCGCTAGAGAGACAGCGGCAATAATACCCCCAAGAAGCCTCCTATACTATACAGTAGGGGCCAGAGAGCCCCAGACTCCAGAGAACGCCTGTATGGAGGTGGCTAAAGCGGCATGCCCAGGCCCCTAGCCGGGCTGCTAAAGCGGGGTAGATACGTATAGTAGCGGCTTCAACCCGCCGAATCCTAGCCATAGCTCTCGCCCTACTCTTCACCTACAAAGCCCTAGAAGAGGCAAACACAGACCCCACATGGAGCCTAATCTATATACTCATAAGCCTAGAATACCTAGCTGAAACACCACTACACCCCAAGAAAAACTAACCGAATGCTACTCTACCAACCGGAACTTCTTCAACGCCTCAGCCACATCATGCGGCCTCGTATCCCACCGATTACGCCACGGATCAAACATCTCAACAGGCATAGGAACAGCACGCGAATACACAATAGTACTCTCCGAGAGAACCTTACCACTACAATACTTCTCCAAGAACTTACCCAGAAGAGGCTTAATCTCACTATTAACTAGCAAGGCTGTGACAGCATATTCATTACCGGCAAATACTTGTGTACCCGTAAGAGTAGCAGCTGCAAATACATAAAGTTGCTCCGCGCATTCGCGACTAGTGATTACCATAATAGCTTCAATATCACCCTGAGTACCATGGAGGAAGCTGCCAATCCAAGTACGGCCGACATAACGAAGCTTACTCAATCTATCATAGTGATTTTTCATGAATCGGAAACGAAAGCTTATATCAGATGAAAATTTTTCGTTCAACTCTTCTACACGAGCTCGTGCGAGTAAGTTAACAGCACGTAGATCTATATTCTTAAGAAGCGGATAATACTCTATCATAGCTACAATTATCACATCAATGAGTTTCATGCGTGAACCTATAGGGACAACATCAAGAACACTGTTATACATATCAGAATGAGCATCATACGTAAATCTAATACTCTCGAGATCTCTTGCAACAGCTTGTGTACAATTGTATACGGGAAGTGCACTACCATTATCAATTATAAATATTTTATCTTTAAATTTTTTCTCAAATTCGTGAACTAGATCTGAGACCAAGTCTTTAGGTAAACGATATGTAAACATTAGTCTACCGCCGAATAGTTTATTGATTGATATCAGATATCTATTATATGGCAAATCTAACCTAAACCAGATATTCATGGTACGCTTATTCTCCACCTTGTCAAAGAAATCAATAATATCTCTAATACTTTTCGTTACTATCGTTACTGATTGTAAGTCTAATGCCCTATAATCTATTATGGCTATAGATTTTCTACGATGACGTGCTAACTCTTCCTTATCTATATTCCTTATCTTTCTCACTATGCTTCGCACATGCTGATCGCTTACACCTAAATGATCTGCTATTCGTTGTGCCTCCAGCCTGAAATCATAACAGGATAGAAGCGCTGCTATCTTGTCTAGGTCTTTGTGTATTTTCAAGCCTCCCTACCTTCGGGCATTTTGCTCAACTTGCGTGCAAGGTAAACCAGTCCTCTCCCCCAGTATAGCTCTGGACAAAGCACAGAGGGTGAAAGAGAGATGCTCGCTCGCGAACCAGTGGATGTTCCTCTTCCAATATGGTAATGTAAGGGTCAAGCCCGCAGAGAGGGTTCATCCCCCGCCGCTCGCCCTCTCTGCGGGCTCCGCGGCCCCGATGGACGACGGTTTTTCCTCCCCCGGGTACCCCAATCGGCATCTTGTTCTCGGGTTTCTCTTCTTAATTTATCGCTTGGAGTCTAGGCGCTTGCCTGTAGCTTTTTCTGGAGTGTGTGCCAGAGGATGCGTGCCTTGTATGCTCCGGCTATTGTTTCTAGTAGCTCGTAGGCTTGTTTGGGGTTCTCTACGACGAGGCGGGCGTATGTTTTGCCGTAGCGGCTTACTGCGTAGTAGTTTAGTGTAGTGTAGATTCCGAGGCCTATGCGGTACATTATCTGCTCTACCATGGTTTCGTCGCTGCAGCTGCTGCATGGCAGTATTGCTGGTGTTGCTGGAGCGATTGTGCTCACCCCGGGCCCCCGGGTATTACTGGGCCGTGGCCCCTTTTACCTGGGCCGAAGAAGGGCTCCCAGGGTTCATGACTCGCTGGGTTTATAAGTGGAAGGCTGGTGGGAGAGAGGGGCGCTGGTTTGACACTATTGTTTCTGGTTGTGTGCCTACATATCCCTATGCTACGTTTGCGTGTTGCTTTGTTGCCGGTGTAGCCTGATGCGGGTGGTTTTTGAACCCTAGAGCTGGCCGGGGTATCCTGGTGTCCTACCCGTGGGCTCCCAGGGTTCTAGCAATCTGTTTGGCTGGAGTAAACGGGTACTCTGGGTTGACCTCTCCCGCGGCGAGTTCCGGGAGTGGCGTTACCCGGGCGAGATGGCTCGGATGTTCATCGGGGGCCGGGGGTTCGCGGCTAAGATTCTCTGGGACTTCCTGGAGCCGGGAGCCGATCCTCTAGGCCCCCGTAACCTGTTCATCGCTGCTGTGGGGCCTTTGACTGGGCTCCCGGGGCCTAACACGGGTAAGCTCGTGGTTGCCGCTAAGAGCCCGTTGACTGGTGGTTACGGCGACGGGAATATCGGCTCGTGGGCTGCTGTGCAGATGAGGGCTGCGGGCTGGGACGCTATAGTCGTGGAGGGTGTCTCGGAGAAGCCTGTGGTCCTGGTCGTGGAGGATGACCGTGCGTGGTTGGAGCCGGCGGAGGACCTCTGGGGGCTCGACGCGTTCCGGGCCTATGACCGGCTCGTGGAGCGCTATGGCCGGGACGCGGGGATACTCCTCATAGGGCCTGCGGGAGAGAACCTAGTGCGCTACGCCACCGTGGTGTCGATGAAGGGAAGAGCTGGCGGCCGCCCCGGCATAGGCGCTGTTATGGGTAGCAAGCGGCTGAAAGCGATAGTTGTCCGGGGCTCGGGGAAGCCGGAGCTATTCGACCCCGACGCGGTTATGAAGTATGCTGTGGAGGCTATCCGCGAGATCAAGACCAGCCCCAACTACGGGTTCTGGATGCGGCAGGGCACGATGTTCACGATAGAGTGGGCGCAGGAGGCTAGCGTGCTCCCCGCCTACAACTTCCGCGAGGCCGTATTCGAGGGCTATGAGGGGATAAGTGGCAGCTACATGGAGCGGATAGAGGTCGATCTCCGTAGCTGCCCTCTCTGCGTAATGGCTTGTGGCCATGTGATAGACGACTCTGAGGGGCGCCGGGTAGAGCTAGACTACGAGAACGTGGCTATGCTGGGAAGCAACCTGGGTATATCCCGGCTAGAGGAGGTTGGGCTGCTAAACAGGCTAGCCGACGTCTACGGCCTAGACACGATAAGCCTCGGCGGCACCCTCGGCTACGCCCTCGAGGCGGCTGAGAGGGGCAAGCTCGAGCTAGACGCGGGCTGGGGCGAGACTAAGAAGATAGCCAGGCTCATAGAGGACATCACGTTCCGCCGCGGCGTCGGAGACCTACTAGCCGAGGGCGTGGCGAGGCTCTCCCAGAGGGTCGGCGAGACCTGGTATGCTATGCACGTGAAGGGCCTAGAGGTGAGTGCCTACGACTGCCGCGCAGCCCCCGGCATGGCGCTCGCGTACGCTACGAGCCCGATAGGGGCACACCACAAGGATGCCTGGATGATAGGCTGGGAGGTGCAGCACGGCCGCACCGAGTACAACCGGGAGAAGGTACGGAAGCTGATATGGATGCAGAGGTTCCGCGGCGGCCTCTTCGAGACAGCCGTGGCCTGCCGCTTCCCTGTAGTCGAGACTGGTCTCGGCCTGGAGCACTACGTGCGCCTCTTCCAGGCAGCCACCGGGCTAAGCTACAGCCTCGATGACATCTTCACCGTGGCTGACCGAGTCTACGCCCTAATAAGGATGATATGGGTGCGGGAGCACGGCGGCTGGAGCATCGAGAAGGATATGCCGCCAGAGCGCTGGTTCCGCGACCCCCTCACTAAGGGGCCGCTGAAGGGTGCTAAACTTGACCGTGACAGGTTCATTGATATGCTCCGGATGTACTATGAGGAGCGTGGCTGGGCACCCAACGGAGTCCCACGGCCCGACACCCTCCGGAGCCTAGGTCTAGACGGGGCTGCAGAACTCGCAGAGAAGTACACGATACCACGCTAGGAGTTTAGCCGTCACGGCATTCCTAGCGCTGATTAATGGTTGAAGCGTGCCAGCCTAGTGTATGTCCATGCCATGTACATAGAGTTTTTCTGCTATGCCTACGCTGCCTATTTCTATCACCTCTGTCTAGCTGTCATACACTGTGCAGCAACTTACTATCACGATCCCCGCGTATCTAGCAGCATACGCCTCTTAGCGTCCTGGGTAGCTGTTCTATAATGCTCCGGACCTCTCTGAGAGCTCTCCGGCCTCTAGGAATCTGCGGATCCCTTCACCCTAGTCCACTTCGTCATTAAACTCGTGGAGATTGGTGTAGCCCAGTGCATAGACGGAGTTCTTCTTTTACCGCTGGAGACCCATAGGGCTCCAGCCGACATGGGTGGCTGCTGTGGCCCGGATTCTCATAATTGGTAGCGGGTTCGCGGGCGTAGAGGCTATACGCCGGCTCCAGGAGCTCGGGTTATGCGATCGCAGCGAGTGTATATGGGTGTCAGCTAACTCCAAGCTAGTCTTCCTGCCCCTACTGCCGGCGCTGGTTAGCCGCCGCTACCGGCCCGGAGACGTAGAGTGGAGTGTCGAGGCCTACGCAAAACGTGTCGGCGCCGAGCTCATAGATAAACGTGTTACAGCACTCGAGCCCGGCCGCGTACACCTCGAGGACGGCGAGGCTCTAGAGTACGACTACGCTGTGATAGCGGCTGGCGCCAGGCCTGCATTCTACAACGTGCCTGGGGCTGAGGAGCTGAGCGTCACGGTGTACGGCGTAGACGAGGCCTGGGGGCTCGGCGAGAAGATAGAGCGGGGCGAGATCTCCAGCATGGTTGTGGTCGGCGCCGGGTTCGTAGGCGTAGAGGTTGCCGCGGAGGCGCTGTGGCTGGCCCGGAGGCTGGGCAGGGAGCTACGAGTGACGCTCGTGGATATGCTTGAGGAGCCTATCCAGCTCCTGGGCAACAAGAAGGCCTCCAAGCTGACACGGGAGATACTGGAGAAGCTCGGCGCCAAGTTCGAGATGGGCAGACCGGTAACCAGGGTGTACGAGGGCGGCGTAGAGCTGAAGGATGGGACCCGGGTGGAGGGCGACGTAGTGGTCTGGTCTGCTGGGCTCAGAGGCCCAGGGATAGAGGTGCCCCGGGAGGCGCTGGCACGGGGCGGCTTCCTACAGGTAGACGAGTACCTCCACGTAAGCGGGCTCGGCGGTAACGTCTACGCAGTCGGCGACGCCATGGCGTTCCGGAAGGACGACTGCATCAGCCTAAAGATGGCCCGGGAGGCGCTCCGCAGCGCCGCGAGGGCCGTCGAGAACATTGCTGCCCGGCTCCGCGGCGAGGCGGAGAAGCCCTACAAGCCGCTGATAACCAGCTGCCGGCCTATGGCGGGTATAGGTCTAGGCCCCGACCAGGGCGTACTAGTACTGGGCAAGAAGATAGCGTTCAAGAGCACCCTGGTCCACTGGTACCACGAGAAGCTACGCAAGAGCTATGCCAAGCTCCTATCCGGCTAGCTCTAGACCCGCATCTTTTACTCCCTCCCTGCCTCAGCAACTCTAATCCTGTATATCGCGTAGCTGGCTAGCTTGCGGCCTGGGAGAACCGGCTTGTAGGCAAGCTCGGCTAGTCCGCCGCCTAGTAGCTCTAGGAGAGCCCGTGCAGCCTCAGCAACTCCAGTTACGTCGAGTAGGCTAGGCGTGTAGACCGCCAGGTGGACTGGCTCCCGGGGCTCAAGAGGCGTCTGGACCCGCGTCAGCCACCCGGCACGCCTCCCCTTTACTAGCCCGGCTAGCTCCTTTACTAGCCGGGCTCGCGCGTCACGTGTGAGCACAATTACCCAGGCGCCTTCGAGCTCGTCGAGGGCCTCGTAGAGCGGCTTCTCGCAGAGCCCGGTGGATAATAGCGCCTCTAAATGCGTCTTGACCCGGCGCGTCTCGGCCTCAAGGCCCGCCTCCCGGGCCCTGGCGGTGAGCGTCTCGGCTGAGAGCCTGCCTTGGCACAGAGCTTCCAGCTCCTCGGCTACTCGGCCCCGGCTAGCCTCTGCGCCCGGGTTGGTTACTACAAGCTCGGTCTCCTCTACAGTGTATGGCCCATTGACGATCTCTCTCGCCAGGGTCTCTAGGGGGCCCGGCTGTACACCGTGTCTGGCGAGCCCCGGCATCTCGACCCTCCAGCGGCGAACCCTGTTGGCAGCCCGCCACTCGCTGAGCAGCCTCTCTACCACCTCTAGCGCCCTATCGCCCGGTACCCTGTTGACGGCTGCTACCCGCTCTACAGCAGCGGGTAGGAGGTTCTTCTCAGCTGCACGGCCCAGCCTGTATGCTACAAGGCACCGACTACAGAGAGGCACCAAATCCTCGAGGAGCGCGTGACCCTCACCATTGGCTAGCTCTATCTCCCAGGCGCCAGCCACCCCCGCAGCCCGCTCACCGCAGTAGAGGCAGCTGCCCTGGGAGAACCTCTCTATGACCTCTGTCAGCCTGGCTAGCTGCTCCTCGTAGAGGCTGGACTCTCCGCCTGCTATGCTGGTAGCTAGGAGGGGGTCAATCCGGGCCAGGATCGTGGGCTCAGCAGCCTGGAGAGGTACTGGCAGGGGGCGGGGGCAGAACCGGAGCCCCCGGCACGTCTCGACGTAGAGCCTCATACCGGCCACGCTCTCCGTGCTCCTACCCGGGCAACTCCTCAGGGTAGCGTAGGAATACCATCCCTTCCTCTGTGACCAAGGCCGCGCCAGCACCGGCACCGTGATAGAGGCTTGAGAAGACTGTTACAACACTGTAGCGGAGCTCCTCAGGATTCATGACTGCGCCGTGGTCTATCCGGTAGCGCTGGCTGCCGTCGGGGAGCCAGACATGGAAGGCGTCGAGAGACTCGTGGCCCCGGACTATGAGGCTGAGACTGTTTGCTTCCATGAAGGTCTTCCAGGCCTCTCGGCCGTAGTAGTATATTCCGGGGCCCCGGGCGCTCGGCAGGAACCAGTCTATCGTGCCACGGGGGTCGTTCCATAGCAGCTGCATCGCGACATGGTCCTCCGGGTCGAGGCCCCGGCGGCTACCATGAAGCTCTTCTAGCCTCTCGCGTATCTCCGCAAGGCTGATAGGCTCTTCCGGCTCGTTGCCACATACTCTACAGGGCACGCCGCCATGGACGTAGAGGATACCGTCGGCGAGCAGCATGTATGGGAGGCTGGTGTAGAAGTCGTAGAGCGGCTCAAGAATGTCTATACCGAGCTTTGAGACCACCTCGTCGCGGAATCCATAGTAGAGGTTCATCAGGGGGGACTCGTGGTTGCCCCGTAGCAGCACGATCCTATCGGGCTCGTCGAGGAGCCGGCGTACGAGCAGCTCGAGGTTCTCGGAGCCCCGGGTGCCACGGTCCACGTAGTCGCCGAGGAAGACTACGAGGTCGGCACCAGCCTTGTCTGCGAGGCTCAGTGCCCACTCAGAGACCTCAGGGTAGCCGTGTGTGTCCCCAACGACCAGGACGCGGCCCGCCTTGGCCTCGAGTACGGGGCCGCGGCTACGCAGCAGCTCGGCTGCCTCGCGTAACAGCTCCGGCAGCTCCTCTAGAGCCAAGACCGCCACCTCTCGCAACACACCCAGGGGTCTTGCCGTGGCTCAAGCTGCCCCCTTAGACGTGGCGTAGCCTGCGCGTGGCCTCGCTTAGTAGGCGGCGTGTGGCATCCTCTACTGCTGCCCGGTCCCCCAGCCTCCGAGTCTGCTCGGCAGCTGCCAGCAGCCTACGGGTAGCCTCAATGTAGCTTATCTTCCTCGTCTGCTCGGCTAGTCTCGCTGCCTCGCTGAGCTTCTGTGTAGCCTCGTCTAGTTTACCCTTTAGCAGAGCCTCCCTGGCCCGGGCCATGTATAGGAAGTAGTTGTACTCGTCCAGGACTTCTCTGTCTATCCCCTTGAGGAAGAGGTCGCGGCTATGCACCGGGGATATGTCAGCTTCCCTCACCTCTTCTACAATTTCGTCCGTAGCTGGGTCCTCGTAGCGTATCCTGGCACGGAGCACTGTGCCCTCGTATAGCGGTGGCACCTCGACCTCACCGAGGACTGTAACGGACTCCTTCTCTATGCTTGGCAACCTTATCACTGGCTCCTCGTAGTTCAGTAGTTTGATGCCACCAACCGGGCTCTCTAGTACTAATTCCACGCTCCGGGCAGCTACCGTCTCTACGCTGAAACTCCCCAGTATCTCGGGCAGCTTCTCGACCTCGGCCTCGCTCACGTGGTAGAAGTCGCCGCCACTCATATCGGCTAGCAGAGTGAATAGCTCGTGGTTATAGTCTAGGCCTATGCCTACTAACACCATCCGGTAGCCTGGCGGCTGCTCTAGCTCCCTGAACCGCTCCAGGCTGCTAACATCCGTCGGCTGGCCGTCGCTTAGCAGCACTATGTAGCCGGGCAGGCCCGAGGCCCGGGCTATCTGGTAGGCGTCGCGCAACGCTCGGTAGAGGGGAGTACCGTCATGAGGTTCTAGCTCGTCTATGAGTCTCAGCAGTCTCTCCCTCTCTGTGTCCATTGGTGTTCTCGACGCTAGTACGCTGACTAGCTCCCTGGTGCCAAAAGCTATCAGCGTCACATAGTTGCCTTCCGGGATATTGCGGAGCAGGAGCCGTGCACCCTCCTTTGCTAGCTCTATCTTCCGGCCCTTCATCGAGCCGCTAGTGTCTATTAGGAGTATATAGTGGAGTCCCTCAGCCTTGCCGGACGATGAGGGGAGAAGCGTGAGTTTGAATGCAAGCTTGACTGGCGTCCTGAAGCTGTACCTGTGGCTTGTACGTAGATCCACGAGGAGAGCCACAGCACGTACACCCTCACCAAGCCAGCTGCCGGTGAATGCCGAGAGACGTGACTCTCTCCCGGGGGCTGCGGAGGCTAGCCAACCTTATACGCCGCCACGTAGCCGCCTAATTACCAGTATTACTCATGGCACTAGTAGTTGTTGTAAAGGATTATGCAAGAGGTTAACCACCTAGAGCCTCTACCACGAAGGGGTTGCTCCTTTTCTCCTGCTCGAGCGTCGTGGCGGGGCCGTGGCCTGGGTAGATCTTGGCCTCGAGGGGGAGGAGGCTGTAGAGCCTCCGGATGCTCTCCAGTAGCTCCTCGTAGTCGCCGCCGGGGAAGTCCGTCCTCCCGACACTCCCCGCGAAGAGCAGGTCGCCGGTGAACACTACGTCGCCTCCTAGTATGAAGACCATGTGGCCTGGTGTGTGGCCGGGAGTATGCACTGCCAATAGTTCTCCACCGCTAAAGGCTATCCGTGTACCGTCGGCCAGCTCTACGTCGGGCTCCTCTGGGGGCTCCCAGTCAGCCTCGATACCCCATATCCTGGCTAGCTTCCTGGAGAACTCTAGAGCAACCTTGTCAGCCGGGTTCGCGGCGAAGACCGCGCCGAGCCCGCGGAGACAATTAACGCCAGCTACGTGGTCTATGTGCATATGTGTCGCCAGTACTGCCTTGACTCTCCGGCAGCCCAGCTCTGGGAGCTTATCGGCAATGCATTCTCCCGGGTCTATGACCAGGCAGTCCTCCTGGGGCCCTACTAGCACGTACGTATTGGTCTCGAGCGGGCCGGTAACGAGCCGGACTAGCTGCACCTCCACGGACTCCCCCAGGGGCTCCTCTCCCGGCAACCTTGTAGGGTTGTGGTTTTTGCTTGCCCCCGGCAGCCGTGTTACGTCTAGGGGCTCCAGGTCTTGGCGTTTATCCGTAACCGTAGCCTGTTGGAGAAGACTAGTCTCCACCGGGACCTGCTCGACGCGCTAGAAGCAGCCCTGGAGGCCGTAGAGCCTCGGAGACTCCTACGACGCTGGCTAAGGCGTTGCGGAAGCTGCGTGGAGATACAGAATGTCGGCAGGCTTTGCCCCGCCGGTGGCGTCTACGTTGTAGGCTTTGGGAAGGCCTCTAGGGGGATGGCCGAGGCTGTTGTAGAGACGCTCGATGGACTAGTAGAGGCCGGGGTCGTTATCGCGCCTCCCGGGATGGCAGGCCGTGTAGGCCCCATAGAGGTGCTTGAGGGTGACCACCCGGTACCGGGAACACGGACCCTCGGGGCGAGCCGTAGGCTGCTCGAGTTCCTGGAGAGTGTCCCGGACGATGCTCTGCTCCTAGTGCTTGTCTCGGGTGGTGGTAGCGCGCTCTTCGAGGTACCCGCCGACGAGATGAGCCTAGAGGATGAGGCCGCGGTTGTCCGGGAGCTCCTCCGCCGGGGCGCTGAGATATACGAGCTGAATGCTGTCAGGAAGCATATCTCTGCCGTGAAGGGCGGGCAACTGCTCCGCTATACGCGGGCCCAGCAAGTAGTATCGCTGATCATAAGCGACGTTGTCGGCGACAGGCTCGACACTATCGCGTCGGGCCCTACTGCGCCCGACGAGACTAGTTTCCGCGACGCATACGAGGTACTCAGGAAGTACGGTGTATGGGGCTCCATCCCCGATAGTGTGAGGAAGTGGATAGAGGCTGGGCTCCGAGGCGAGGCGCCGGAGACGCCTAAGCCGGGCGATCCTATCTTTGAGAGGGTCTACAACGTTATAGTTGCTGGTAACCGTGACGCGCTCCAGGCTGCCGCGAGGCTCCTATCCTCCAGGGGCTACCGCACGGTTATCCTCACCGACAGGATGAGAGGCGAGGCCCGCGAAGCAGCCCGGCTACTGGCTGGTGTAGTCGAGTCTGTGGCAGCCGGGGGCCCCTCGCCGGTAGAGCCACCTGCGGCTATCATCGCTGGTGGCGAGACCACTGTGACTGTCCGGGGACAGGGCCGTGGGGGACGTAACCAGGAGCTATGTCTCTCCCTCGTTCTAGAGCTCCACCGAGGGCGTGCAGCCGGCCGCTACGTTGCCGCGTGTCTTGGCACCGATGGTGTAGATGGGAATAGCCCTGCTGCCGGAGCGCTTGTCGACTGGGAGACCATAGGACGGGCGCTGAGGCTCGGTCTTGACCCGCGCCAGGCGCTCGAGGAGAACGATAGCTATGGGTTCTTCAGCCGTGTAGGAGGCGTGATTGATACAGGCGGCTTCACGGGCATCAATGTGAACGACGTATTCGTAGCATTGATACCCGGAGGGAAGGTTTCTTCAGCGGGCGTTTAAGGGGGTTAAAGAGGCTATGCCCTAATGACATTATGGGAGTAGACATAAATACCAGAAACAACTTCTAGAGAGAAACTGGAACGGAAAACTGAGGCAGCATAGGTGAAGAGAGCCATGCCCGGAAACATACCCCTAATAGGCGAGCGCTTCCCAGAGATGGAGGTAGTCACCGACCACGGTGTCATCAAGCTACCAGACCACTTCAAGGGCAAGTGGTTCGTCCTCTTCAGCCACCCAGCAGACTTCACACCAGTGTGTACGACAGAGTTCGTAGCCTTCGCCAAGAGGTACGAAGACTTCAAGAAGCTCAACACTGAACTAATAGGCCTAAGCGTCGACAACACCTTCAGCCACATAAAGTGGAAGGAGTGGATCAAGGAGAAACTAGGCGTAGAGATACCATTCCCAATAATCGCTGACCCCATGGGCGAGGTAGCCAAGAAGCTAGGCATGATACACGCCGAGAGCGGCGTAGTCACCGTACGCGCAGTATTCGTAGTCGACGACCAGGGCGTGATAAGAGCGATACTCTACTACCCACTAAACGTCGGCAGGAACATCGACGAGATACTAAGGCTCGTAGAGGCGCTCCAGCTAAGCAGCAAGTACGGCCGCGCCGTGCCAGCCAACTGGCCGAACAACGAGCTAATAGGCGACCAGCTAATAGTGCCGCCAGCAAGCACCGAGCAGGAGGCTAAGGAGAGGCTACAGAAGTTCAAGTGCTTCGACTGGTGGTTCTGCTACGAGGACAAGGCTAGCCAGGAGGAGAAGGAGCAGGCACGCCGCTTCCTCAAGCGCGTCGCCAACTGCTAACAACCAATCCACCATACGCAGGTATGAGCCCCTTTTTCCTACCCGAAAGGCAGGTCCTCTCCGCACAATGAATGTTTCATCCCACTTCTTTGACCCTTGTCGTGATAATCCCCCTCGGAGACAACATTCTGGTGAGCCGCACGCTATAGCGGATATAGCCCCTTGGCCCTAATCCTAGGTAGCCCCATGGGTGGCCCTGTGCCTTCGCATCGTCTCGCAGCCTTCACGCTCATAGTCCCGGTCGTCGGCTGGGGTATCCTACTCTCCCCTCCATTCGAGAGTATCCGACCCCTCCTAGGACTCCCAGAGCACTTGCCCGCCTCGCGGTTCAACGGCCATGCTGCCGAGATAGTGCCTCCCGATAGAGGGGATGCAGAATGGTTCTTGGCACGAGTAGCTCACTACTACCACGTGGTCTTCGCAGCCCTCCTCTACTCGATGATAGTTCTGGGCTCCCGGCTCTACCCCGGAGAGTGGCGTGATACCCGGCTGCTAGGCCTAGCTGGGGCCGTTATGACTGCTGTGGGCGGGCTGGGCTACGCCTACTACTCTCGTAGCCCCCCGCTACACGGGCTCTTCATAGCCGGGCTTGCGGTCCTCTTCGCATCTGGTCTGCTCGTGGCCGTGCGGTTGAGGCCCCGCGACGTGCTCGACCATGCGCTGAGAGCCACGCTGACACTGATGCTCGTGGGTGGCGTTATCGGCGGCTACCTCGGCAGCAGCTTCATGGACGAGGAGGCCCACAAGGGCTTCGTTGAGGCAAAGATAGCGGCCCGGTTTAACCCCGACTATGCCGAGGATAACGAGCTCTGGCGGGCGATGGTGGCGCACGAGCACGCGATGGTGGCGCTGGCGGATGTCGCCGCGTTCCTCGTTGCGCTCCGGGCGCTCCATCTACGCTGGGGGCGCTCTACGAGGCTTGCCTCCTACATGGTTCTAGTCGGGCTAGTAGCTACTGCTGTTGCCTCCTACGCTGTCTGGCCAGTAGGCGGCATAGCACACCTAGTCATAACGCCGGCCTCGTTAATACTGCTCATCGGAGTCACAATCCTAGCCTTCAAGACCACCACGACGGGCACCCAGCCCCAAGAGAGGCTGCTAGCCCTGGGCATCCGGGTCGGCACCCTAGCGCTCTGGGCATCAGTGGTAGTGCCCGGCGCTATCGTGGCCTCTAGCCTCCGCAAACCAACAGTCTTCATTAACCCGGCTTTCCGCGACCCCGCCTGGGACTGGGCAGAGCTAGCATACAACATTGGCCACTGGCACATACTCCTCGCCGCGTGGGGCATTGTCCTCCTCCTAGCCGCGCTCGCGACACAAGAGTACACCAGGACGAGGAGAGTAGCTATCCTAGGCGGGTGGCTAGCCCTAGCAGGCTTCACTGCTGCACCGGTGACCGTGAACCTCTACATGCTCGGCAACCCGCCGGAGCCCTACCAGCCAAACCCCTACGACAACATCTGGCTACGGCTCCTAGTCGAGCCCTCACTAGCAGTCATGGCGGCTGGCGTAGCACTAGCCTACCTCGCGGTCGTGTACGAGGAGGCACAGGCCTCCCTCCGAGGGCTAGCACCTAGAGCCTTTGAGAAGAAATAGAGGCGCGTAAACAATGGCGAGGTTACACTAGCGGTTCAGCCTCGACGCGTAGTACCGTTGCCTCGCCTAGGCGTACGAGCATACCCGGCTTTAGAACTGCCCTATCTACTCTCCTGAATACCGCTTCACCGGGGTCGTAGATGTAAGTGCCGTTTGTGCTACCCAGGTCCTCGAGCACCACCTTGTCGTCCTCGATGTATACTAGCGCGTGGCGCCGCGACACACTCGGGTCGGGTACTACTATGACGTTTTCCAGGCTCCTGCCGAGGCTTATCCTGCCGTAGACCTCGAACTGTAGGGGGATCTTCATCCCCATGAGTTCCGTGACGGGACTATTTATGACGACTAGATAGTAGCGATGCGTCCTAGGGTTGGGTGGTGCCTCTGTCCCAGCCGTTTGCTCGGCTTCACCGGCCTCGGGGCTAGGAGTCTCCGGTACTCCATGCTCCGCAGTGGCAGCCTCCATACTCTCCGCTTCTCCTGGCGTTTCCGTTTCGGCCTCTACCGCCTCAGCCGCTTCTGGTGCTTGCGCTTCCGCCATCGTCCTGCCCGGCATGCCTGCTGTAGTCTCCGCCTCTGTTGCCCTGGGCTCTATATCCCGGGGCGTGCCGCATACTAGGCAGCGGTCCGCGTCATCAGGGTTCTCTGCACCGCATACACTACACTTCCAAGGCACACCAGAAGCACCAGGGGGAATATCTAGCCAGCTTGGAGGATAAGAGCGTACACACGCAACCACTCAGCAGCCAGCAGCTCTGAGTTCTTTACCCTCCCGCTCCGCTGCTAACACGTGTCTACAAGGGCTCATAGCCGTGGAGCAGCAGAGCCGCCTTATAGTCCTCGTCTCGGGCATGCCGGGCAGCGGCAAGAGCATGTTCTCCAGTATCGCCAGGAACATGGGGATACCCGTCTACGTCATGGGCGACGTGATAAGGGAGGAGGCGCGGCGACGGGGGCTTGAGCCGACACCCGCCAACCTCAACATGATCGCGCGCCTCCTGAGAGAGGAGTATGGCCCTGCAGTAGTGGCCGAGCGTATAGCGGAGAAGCTGCGGGAGGATCCCAGCCCCGTGGTGCTCATCGATGGTGTCCGGAGCCTCGTAGAGGTCGAGGTGTTCGAGAAGCTCGGCAGAGTAGTCATAGTGGCTGTCCACGCTTCGCCCCGGACACGTTTCGAGAGGCTACGGCGGCGTGGCCGCCCAGGAGACCCCCAGACCTGGGAGGAGTTCCGGCAGCGCGACCTCACCGAGCTAGGCTTTGGCTTGGGAAGCGTCATAGCCTTAGCTGACTACATGCTGGTAAACGAGGGCCCTGCTACAGAGTTCAAGGAGAAAGCCCGGATGCTCTTAGCCGGGCTCGTAGCAGACGGAAGCTAAGGCTATTCCGTCAAGAGGGCTGGGAATGTAGGAAAAGGGAGGAAGAAGCAAGCTAGAGCTAGGCTGTTAGCGGTGAGTCGCTGGATAATGTTGAGCCCTTGGCGAGCATCTTGGGGAGGTCTTCTTCGGGGGTGCTTATTAGCCGTAGGTCGAACTTCTTCCTCAGCTCCTCGAATACGCTGGGCGTGAGGAACTCGGGGGGCTTCGGCCCTATGTATATCCCCTTTATGCCTAGGTATAGGAGTGTGTAGAGTATCGCGACAGCCTTCTGCTCCATCCAGCTCAACACTATGCTTACTGGTAGCTGGTTGAGGTCCTTTCCGAGCCTCTTTGCCAGCTCGGCTGCCAGCACTATTATCGAGTAGACGTTGTTGCACTGGCCGAAGTCCATGAACCGTGGTATACCCTCTATGGTGCCGTAGTCGCGGCGGTTGTAGCGGAACTTTCCACAAGCAGCTGTGAGTATTATCGAGTCCTTCGGCACCATCTGGGTGAGCTTCTCGTAGTAGCTCATCTTGGGGTTAGGTACGTCGCAGCCACCTATGACGAATATGTGGCGTATCTTACCCTCGTTTATTAGGTCTATCACCTTGTCTATTAGCGGAAGTACATTTGTGTGATGGAACCCAGTTACTATCTTACCATTCTCGACTCTCTTCATCTTTGGCGTTTTGAGGGCGTGCTTTATCAGATTCTCGAAATTGTAGTCGTCTATGTGCGGTACCCCCTCCAGGCCCGCGATACCCGTGGTGTAGATCCTATCAGCGTACTGTTTGAGGGGCTGCAGCACACAGTTAGTGGTGCCGAGGATTACCCCGGGGAACTCGCTAAACTCCTGCTTCTGGTAGACCCAGCTTCCTCCCCAGTTGCCGTAGAGCGCCTTGAACTCGCGGATCCTTGGATAGGAGTGTGCCGGGAGCATCTCGGAGTGCGTGTAGACCTTTATTTCGTCCTCGAGCCCCATCTCCCTGATCTGCTTGAGTAGCTCGTATAGCGCCTTGTAGGAGTGTCCGGTGACGAGTATTCCGTGCCCCTCCTCCGTCCCTGTGGGGACCTCGACGGGTGTCGGGGCCCCAAACGTCTCAACGTATGCCTTGTCCAGTAGCTCCATAGCCTTAAGGTGCATCCTGCCAGTCTCTAGTATTAGTTCGATGAAGCGCCCTTTGTTGAAGTTCACGTTAGTCAGTGTCGAGTACAACGCCTTGGATAGGAAGAAGCCTATCTCGTCATCCTTGTAGCCCAGTTCGTAGGCGTGGTAATAGTATGCTGCTACGCCCTTTATTCCGTAGATGAGAGCCTCCTGGAGCGAGTTGAGGTCCGGGTCTTTACCACAGACGCCTGCTATTGTACAACCGCCTGGCAAACTCATGCTGCATTGGTTACACTTCATAATTATTTTTTGACCGCTCAAGACAGCCCACCATG
Source organism: Pyrodictium delaneyi (assembly GCF_001412615.1). NCBI lineage: Archaea > Thermoproteati > Thermoproteota > Thermoprotei > Desulfurococcales > Pyrodictiaceae > Pyrodictium > Pyrodictium delaneyi. The sequence goes on from NZ_CP013011.1 coordinate 333,254, forward strand.
TATGACGCGTGTCATATCGGCACACACGCCGACATACGTATATATAAATCTTTCGAAACACACTATGTATCATAATATTCTATAATATAGAAAACTGGAAAAGCCCGCAGACTCCAGGTATATAAGACTAGCAGAGGAGTATACAATGAAGATCAACGCCTTCGAATTAGCCTCCCGTTATGTCTATCCCTCGGTGAGAAGACGTCTCGTCGAGAAGCTTAGCGAGAAAGGTCTAACCCAGACAGAAATAGCTAAGCTACTTCGCATAACTCAGTCAGCGGTTTCCCGTTATCTATCGGTAGAACGAGGCCACGCGTTAGACCTCAAGTCCTATTCAGACATAGATGAACAGCTAGAAAAATTAGCAGAAGAGATAGTTTCAAGAAAGCCCGACGAATACCACATACACTACCAACTGGTACGCATAACGCTTGAAGTACTTAGACGAGGTTATGCATGCCAGCTCCACGCCATGGTAGATCCTGGGCTTGACCCCGCGAAGTGCAGAGCATGTATAGAATTATTCAATTCTCCACAGCTAGCATCGTACTAGGGTATAGTATCTGGCAGGATACATGTTGTTGTACAAGAATATTCTACGGGCAGAAGGAGCAACAACCACTAGAAAACAGCAGAAGCCAGCTAACGTTCTACACGTGCAAAGACATACTCGATTCCAGTATACCTGTCTCTGCAGCCTGCCTCTCTAAGCCGAGAACTTCAGCTATAGTGGCTGCCAGTTTGTATATTGTGCTCCTAGTTTCCGGCCGTAGTATGCTGAGATCAGCGTACAGCTTCGCTGTGGCTAGATCCTCGTAGACTATCCCCGCCCTGCGATATAGCCGGAGCTCGGTCAGCACATCACGCAGAGTGTAGCCCGGAGGCTGGAGCCCCGTCTCCTCTAGATAGCGGAGGTCGTCAAGGAGCTTGTGCAGCGTTGCTGGCTCCACGGCGAGTCTTGCTAGTATGTTTAGCCTTAGCGCCTCAGCAGCTTTTTCGGCGCCGCTGCCCTCATCCATGACCGTCGACGGATAGATGACGAGCATGCTTTACGCCACCCAGGATTATAATTAACGACTAATCAAGGCTAGAACCCCTAGGGCGCAATAGTCCCCGGGTATAGCGTCCAAAGATATGTAGAAGATACACTCACTAGCTCGTCTCCGTGGGCGGTGAGGAGCCAGGGATTATGCCTACCCACCGGGGATGACGAATCCAGCCGAGCACCGAGCCCCATATACACGGCACGCCGAGGGTATAAGAGGCCATAGGCTCATGAACCGCTACTAGTATTATTGCGTCTCTCGGCACAGCGTCCTCTTCGCTTCTGCGACCCAGCTATAGGGGGCTACGCCGTGTAGTCCTCGGGTCTCGGGGCTGGCTCCGTGCCTAGCACCGGGAAGCCGAGGAGCCTAGTCCGGACGCCGGTAGCTGTTATAGCTGACTGGGACGCGGATGGCGTGACGTCAGCGGCTATGATATACTATGCCCAGTATTACCGGAAGCTGTACCCGCTCCAGGGCCGCCACGACATAGCGCTAGAGCCAGCTGGCCCCCGTGGCTTCCCCGACGCGCTCGCCAACGTGACGGCTAGCGGTAACTGCCCCGACGCCCTGGTGGTGCTCGACATCCCCCTCACGGAGAAGCTATACGAGGTGCTCAGTGGCTTCGCCAGAGAGTGCCCATCCACCAGGATAATCTATATCGACCACCACTTCTCGACGATATACATGTCGAAGCGGCTCTACGAGCTCAGCGAGGAGGTCTACCTCGGCCACAAGCCGACAGCTGTGCTAACCTTCCAGCTACTGCGGAGCCTCGGGATACGCCATCTTACACCGAGGCTACAAGCCTTCATGAAGGCCGTGGGTGTGCTAGAGAGGAGCAAGAAGCCCATGACTGAGGCCGAGAACCGGGTGGTCCGGCTCGCTGCAAGCATATCCAAGGCCTCCACAGTACTGCGGGACAAGGAGCTTTGGAGGAAGCTCGTCAAGTGGCTTGCTAGCCCACTACCACAAGACGCGCCAATAGACATGAATCTTGTCGAGCGCGTCCTCAAGGTTGCTGAGGAAAGCGACCGCCAGATAGAGGAGAAGGCCCGCGACCTAGCCTTCGCGGCCAAGAGGATAGGCTACATACGCTTCGTCGACGCACGGCGCAGCTGGAGTGGCCGCGGCGCGAGCGCCCTAGCCTCAAAGCTCTACAAGATGCTACGTCAACCGGTAGCCTTACTCGTACAACGCGATGACGGTGCACTCCTACTCATAATACGTAGCCGGGGCCGCGGCGCATACCGGATGGCTATAGGACTCCTCAAGGAAGGCATAGCTGAGAACATAGGTGGTCACGGCGGTTTAGCGGTGATAAAGCTCCAGGACAACATCGACTTGAAAGTGCTCGAAGAGAAACTTCGCCGGCTCAGTCTAAAACTCTAGGAACCATCGCCTCGTCTGTTTCTCAGCTGTCCTCGGGGATGAGGTACCCTGGGGATGCACCTCCACAGAGCCCCGCCCAGGGGCTGTGGCGACCGGACACCTCGCCGACCCCCTCCTCTACGCAACTAAATTCTAGAAGCAGTGGTAATCGTCACAGTAGGCGTCAGGTACACGTATTTCAATACACATTACTCTTCCGTCGGCTGCTACAAAATGGCGACTAAGGATTCACGTAGCCGGAACACGTCATAAGACTAAGCAAAGTTGGGGAGGACTATGGATCCTATCAGCTTGGCTTTCGATCATTCGATGATTCCTCTATGCGTATGGGCAGAGGTGCTGAGTCCCTAATATGCAGGTCTAACTGCGGGAATGGTATCTCGATACCCGCCTCTTCTAGCCTCTTCTTTACCATTGTCTGTAGCTCTACCTTTGTTTTAAACCATACCTGTGGCGGCGCCCAGCAGCGGGCTGTGAGCACCACGGCAGAGTTAGAGTAGTCGCTGACGAATACCTCGGGTGCTGGGTTAACGAGGCAATAGGGGTGCTCCTCCATCATCGCGCGGAGCACTTGGATCGCCTTATCGAGGTCACTACGGTAGTGAATGCCTATCTTTAGTTCGACGCGGCGCGCCCGGGTACGCTGGTAGTTAGTTATCAGGGCGTTGAATACCGTGGAGTTTGGTATCCTAACTATGTAGCCGTCCCACGTCCTGACCCTGGTCGAGAGAATGTTGATATCCACCACGACACCGCTCACGTTCTCCACTGTCACAGGGTCGCCTATACGGAGGGGTTGCTCTACCAGTAGGAAGATGCCGCTGATAAGGTTGGATACCGTCTGTTGCGAGGCAAGACCTACCACGAGGCCCGCGAAGCCGCCAGCTACCAGCAGGCCGGAGAGGCTTATCCCAAACGGCGATAGTGCTGAGACTATACCGAGCAACAGTATACCGTAAAACACCATATTCTCCATCGGCTTATAGACGTAGGTGGGGAGCCGAGGCTGAAGGCTTCTCCTCATAAACTGCCTTACAATGAGTGCCACGAAGATGCTTGCGATTATGACAGCTGCTGCTAGTGCTATATCGCTCGCTAGCGTCTCCCAACCACCTGGGAGACTTAGAGTCATGTTAGGTGCCACGGTTCCTTACGCCCCCTCTAGCGTGACTACGAACACTTGTGGTAGCAATCCACCTGCTCGTAGGCGGGCACGTCTTGCTTCCCTCAGTCCACTCAGTGGGGGTCTCTGAGTAGCCCTTACCGATAGTCTTAGCTGGTCTACTTCTGCCTCGATTTCAGGATAGTAAACGAAGCTGCCGTTAGTGAACAATGGGGCACCCGCCGCGTAGAAGCCTATACCAGGGACCTTGCCGGGCGAGCCACGGAATCTTACGGAGACTAGTCCTAGGCCGCCACCTGCTGTTAATTCTCGATGGCTACTAGTAACTATGGCACGGTGGTAACGACAAACCACGCCATCAACTATATCGCCGATAAGCGTGTACTTTACCCTGAGGGGCGAGAGGTAGCCGAGCACGATACCGTTTACGTGGACCATGAACTCGTAGGGTGCTGTAGTCCAGAAGCTGCTACGCCCGCCCGGCACGATTAGTTGCTCCTCGAACTCTATGTAGAGGCAGTTCGAGATCCTCGAAGGCCTGTTGAGCGGGGGCACCGGGTCCATGAACACACTACTACCATGGGGGACCCGCGCCTTTATACAGCCATAGTCGTCACATGCCTCGAGCGAGCCGTCACTGCCAAGTCGTGCACGTATCCTTCCGAAGGTTAGCTCGCCGCCAGGTTCTAGTACAAGCCTTGCCCCTGGCGGCGCCTCTTCCTGCAAACCGGTACCCCTTCTAGGCCCAGTACTGCTGGCTATATAGCTGCCTCTCACTACTCTACGCATGCTAGATAGTACCATCGCCCTTATACTCCCTCCATGGAGGTGCAGTGGTCCATGCGACCCGTGTACTCATACTGCTTCTTCGCGCCACTAGGTGGGCCGCACCTGTAACGCACTTATATACTCATGGCCCTAGGCGACTGTGTTCTCCCGGACGTCACCCCCCCACCACTACACTTTAGGAGGCTGCACGCTGCATGACCAGAAGCTCTGGCCCCGTCTTTGGGCTACGCGAGGCGAGCCCTATCGGCGTAATAGGTGCAGCAGGATTAGCAATCAGTGCTGCTGGCAATATTCTCGCGGGAAGTGCCATGGGTGCCGCTCTACTAGGCTGGCTCTTCACAAGCCTAGCAAGCGATGCGCTTGCATACCGTCTTGGGGGCACCGAGTCCTACGTATAATGTTTTCTTCAGGACTTCTATGGCTAGCCGGAATGTCAATCCTAAGGATTATAGCAGAGAATCCAGAACCTCAAACAGCACTAGCCTTCGCCGCATTGATGATTGCCTCGGGATTCTCCGTTCATATGCATTGGGAGCGGCGCATCAGCTAGTCGGAAAACTAGCAAGGAAAGTTTCAGTAGCGTGGCTTTCCTCAACGTTATCAGGCTCGTCGGCCATAGTCGCTTACAGCATCAGTGATTCTCCAGCCTTACTAACAGCTGCTGGAGTACTGCTCTCCATTGGCCCTCTAGCCGAGGAACTACTCTGGATACGTCTAGGGCTGCTACGTTAGGATAAACCCACGTAACGCCCATGGGCTAGATGATGTACCTCTTCGCGTATACTATGCACTATCAGTACTGGGACTAATATAAATGTATGAATTTCGAGCCGCCCCAGCGTCATTAGCGCCATGAGTACCAGCTTGGGCGCCATGTGTAAGTTTGCCCCGGTTATTCCCACACTTAGTCCTACCGTGCAAAGCGCACTAGTAGCTTCAAAGAGTGCGTCTACGAGGTTTGTGCCGGGTACGAGGTGGAGTAACAGCAAGGCGCCAACGGCCTGGAGTATAGCGAAAAGAAAGAAGACGCTAGCCACTTTCACGATCTCTTCTTCACTAACTATTGTTCCGCCGACCTTCCGGGCGACATAGTAATCGGATCCGTATATTATCCGGGCACTACTCCACTTCACCGACTTAGCCAGCACCATTACGCGGTAGAGCTTTACACCACCCGCGGTAGAGAAAGCCGAGCCACCAACAAACATGAGGAGTACGAGTACATACTTGAGAGCCGCAGGTGCATGAGAGAGGCTGCTCACCTGGAAGCCGGTAGTAGAGAGAGCCGACACCACATAGAACAGTATATCAAGTACAGGGAGACGCCCAGATACCAGTACTAGGCTTAGTACGAGGCCTATTGCTACAACTCCTATGTAGGCGTTTATTTCACCACTCATCTTCCTCGGGATACCCTTGAGTAGTGCGTAGAGGTCTGCATAGTTCCATGCACCAATACTCATAGCAAGGACTGCAGCCAGGAGTACTGCTATAGCTGTGCGATAGTAGCCAAGGCTATAACTATGGCTACTAAACCCTCCCGTGGACAGCGCTGTAAGAGCGTGATATAGAGCATCGTTAGCCGGCATACCTGATACGTAGAATAGGACGGTAAAGAAGAACGTAAGGGCCACGTATAGGCCGAAAAGTGCTCTAACACTATGAGCTATGCTTGGTTCTAGTCTTTCGAATCGGCCTTCGGCGAAGCCTACTAGGTGTGCTGGGAGCCCGCCTAGCCGGGCAAACACGTAGAACATCACCACAATGCCGAAGCCGCCGAGCCATTGTGTCACAGCACGCCATGTCGTTATGACAAAGGGGAGTTCCTCTACTGAGGGTATGTATACGTTGTAGTCAGGGTCCACCGCGCCATTAAACACGCTGAGACCAGTAGTAGTAAAGCCACTAACAGACTCAAACCACGCGTCGATGAACGGGATGCCGAGGGCACAATGTATCGGTATCGCAGAGAGCAGTGGTGTTAGTATCCAGGCGAAAGCTACTAGGACTAGTGTTTCACCTATCTTTACTGGCCGTGTTGGCTTAGTGACCGTCAGCCAGATGAGAGCTATAAGAGAGTATACTAGGCTATATATTGTCAAGCAGAGGACGTATTCATCTGTTTCTCCTACTAGTAGGCTCCACACTGTCGCTAAGAGTAGTGGTGCTGCTGCAGCAACTAGGGATAAGGGCAGCATGTACTTGACAAGAGGGTGCACAGTGAATCTAAGGCTTTTCATCCGGTTGTTCTTCTTACCCGTTGTTATCGCCCCAGAGTCTGCCTATCCAGACTAGGTGGATTCACGCCCCATCCTAGAGGCTAACCATAGGGTTCCTAATACGGGTAGAGCCCTCAATGGGGGCCAGAATTGGGCCACCGGGCAGAAAATGTAAGGGATACGTGGTTTTGCTGGAGGGTACTGCTTATCTGGTGACTTTATGCTGTTGCAGGTGCTAGGCTCTGCTGGGCTTGTTCTAGTAGCGCCTCAGCCTGGTCTAGCAGTATCTCGAGCCTGTCCGATATCCATCCATTCTCCGAGGCTAGATTCTTCTTTATCTCTGTAAGCTTCTGAAGAGCCTCGTCTACGTAGCTCAGAGCGGCTGAATTGTCTCCAGCAGCTAGTGCATTTCTAGCCGAGTTTACTAGCTCTCTCAGCACTGCTAGGGCGTTTGCCGTCTCTTTTTCTCCTGCTAGCCTAGCTATTCTCAGTGCAGCCGCCAGTATATGATCCGCAGCCGCTAGTGAGCCCCTCGCTGTCATGGCTGGAGCAGCCCTCGCCTCCTTTTCGACCCGGTTGAGGAGCCTCTCTACGCGGTCAAGGAGTTTCTCTACAATGTTAGCTGCTGGGCCTAGTCCAGCTAGGTTGTTTCTTACCTGCTCTAAGGCTGCACGTGTCGCGTTAACCGCTTCAAGTAGGCTATCGAGCCCTACCTTGCCGGCCATATAACTCTTCAATGCATCGGAGAGGTTAGCCAGCATTGACGCTGTGTTCCGGATATTTTCACGCACAGTGCTGGGCACAGCCGGCCTCTCGGCAGCCTTCTCGAGAGCATTGCTTAGGCGGTCTAGGAGCCGGGCCAGCAGCGATAGGTCGTGTGCCATCATGGCGTGGCTGAGCTTCTGCCTGGCTGCAATGATCTTTGCGTCGAGGCTTGGCAGCATCCAGCGGCTCCGAAGCACCAGCGCCAGGTCGTCCTGGTCCGCCTCGCCCGCTAGTGTAGCATTCACCGCCGCCATGAGCCTCTCTAGCCGCTCTCGTAGGACCTCTATCCTCTTCTCCAGCGCTTGTGCAGCCCTGTCGAGGCCCCTGCTCCTCAGCTCTTCTGCGCGCTGCTCGAGCTGTTTCAGCCTCTCCTCCAGGATCTCTATCTTCTTCTCCAGCTTCGCCGCCACGTTACATGCTAGAGCACGTGTCCATAGCTGATTTAGCTCCTTCGCAAGGCTGCGCGTCTCGTTCCGTAGCCCGGCTAGCTGGCTCCTTATCATGGCGAGTGTCTCGTTGGAAACGTCTCCACCGAGTAGCCCGAGTGTCTGGTTGTAGAGATTCTCAACCTTCAGCCGTAACTCCTCCGCTTTACCGGCGATCTCCTCGGCCTCTCCTGGGCTTGGCATACACGCTGTAACATTAGTGGCATTGACAGTTGCTAGTGTCAAGTTGCCTAGCCGTTCTGCCCTCACAGCTATACTGGCTAGTATCCTGAGTAACAGTCTCTCCTCGGCGAGAAGCCGCCGGACCTCGATCGCGAGTGTTGCCGGGGCCTGGGAGTACTCTCTTACAGCTTCACGTATGATACTGCCTATTTCCCGGAATAGTTCGCCAGCAAGTCGGGCTGCATCACTCTTCTTGCCTTCGTTGAGCAGCTGTTCAACCGTGGCTACCTGCTCCTCTATGTTCGACAGTTTCTGCCATAGCGGCGAGTCGCTGGGAACACCTAGCCGCTCTAGTAGCCTCTTCGCGTTCTCTATGCTTGTCTCCAATGCTAGTACTAGCCCCGGTTCCTGTTGCGCCTTGGCTAGGGGGGCCGCTATAGGTACCAGGAGGAGGGCCAGCAAGACTATGGAGGCTAGTCTAGCACGATTCATCCTAGCTGTCAATCCGGGCCCACCTCCAGGTGAAGGACCACCTGGTTGTATTCCTATTCAGAGCCGCGTTCCGTGTCCCTGGTTCCAGCACAGATTCATGAGTCTGGAACGGTGGCGGAACGCCTCCGGAAATCCCGCCGGGCTAGTCTTCCACGCCAGCTACATGTATTAGGAGCAGTACTAGCAGTAGGAGAGCTAGGATACGTTGCGAGTGGATCATGCGCGCTATTAGTCGAGCTCTACGGTTCCTGTAATACCTCATCACTATACCGCTGAGCGTTAACACCAGTATGAGCGTTACAGCTGCATACTCCACCGGTCCAGCCTTATCGATGAAAGTGTATGCGTGCCAGAGGGCCGGTATTGTTAGCACGATGTTGCCATCCATGTGTAGCTCGAGGGCAAGCCTCTGGAGCCCCGGCGGCGTGTTTACCACGAAGCGGGCCCAGCGTACAGCGACAAAACCTAGGTTCAATAGTAGGCCTAGATAGAATGCGATTTCGCCCATTGCTTCTGCGTACTCATTTTCGTACTCGTCGTACTCTCCGTACTCCTCCCAGTATTCTCCCACTTCGTCGCCATTGGCTAGAGCTGGCTTGACTAGGATAGTTGCAAACCCTACCATGATGAGTTAGGAGGATTAATGCTGCCCCGTATTGTTTAGTGCTCCTGTTCAACAGTACCACCGTTGTGTCTCGGAAGTGCCTTGCTGGGGCATGTATTATCTCCTTGGTGTTATTTCTATGTTACCCTCTGGCGGGTATAGCGGAGTGCCTGGCATCGGGATTCTACTCCATGACGGCTAGGATTGGTTTCGTCCTACTACACACCTCGATTATAACTAGGTTATCTAAATACTTATAACGCTGTTCTCAGTGGTGCTTTTCCGGTGCCTTCTCCTTGGGCATAGCTAGCTTCTACCCTGGTGAGCTTGAGAAGCAGTATAGCGAAGCAAAGCTCGCCAGGATAGCCCTCAAGGTGGCGTTGGAGAAGCTCAGCTACGCGGTCGAGGCGGATGTAGCGATCGCGGGCGCTGGGCCGGCTGGGCTCACGCTTGCCTGGCTCCTAGCAGAGCAGGGGCTACGCGTAACCCTGGTCGAGCATAGACTGAGCACAGGTGGAGGGATGAAGGGCGGCTCAATGCTATTCCCAGTAGCACTAGTCGAGGAGGGCCTCGCCGCGGTCATCCTCGAGAAAGCTGGAGTGAGGCTACACCGTGTAGGGGAAGGCCTATACGCCATGGACCCAGTGGAGGCCGTGGCCAAGCTCACTGCCCGCGCAGTAGATGCTGGAGCCGTGATACTCCCCGGGCTCCACGTAGAGGACCTCATAGTCCGCGGCAGTGGGAGTAATGTACGCGTCGCTGGTATCGTGGTGAACTGGGCCCCCGTTGTCGAGGCTGGCTGGCATGTAGACCCGCTGTACATCGAGGCCCGCGCCGTGGTAGACGCTACCGGCCATGACGCGCAGCTAGCCAGGCTGCTTGAGAGGAGGCTCCCCGGTAGTCTGAAGGTCCCCGGCATGTCGAGTCTAGACGTGTGGACCGGTGAACGCCAGGTCGTGGAGCACACGGGCGAGATATTCCCGGGGCTATACGCGGCCGGCATGTCCGTGGCTGAGGTCTACAACCTGCGCCGCATGGGGCCCGTGTTCGGCGGTATGATAGCCTCTGCAGCGCGGCTCGCCGAGATGCTTGCCGAGAGGCTCGCAGGCAAGAGAATGGGCCTGGCAACGGGGGTGGCTAGGAGTGGCTAAGACGATTATGCAGGTTGCTCGGGGCGGCGGGACGCCAGAGGAGCTTGAGACTCTATCCAAGCTTGAGGGTGTGCCCGTCGAGAAGCTGCGAGCCCGGCTGGCCCAGGGCAGGATAGCAGTTCTCCGCAACGTCCGCCGGCTCGGCAGAGTGAGGATCGTCGGCGTCGGGGAGGGGCTCTTCACCAAAGTCAACGTGAACATTGGGACTAGTGGCACTGTGGTCGACGTCGATATGGAGGCTGAGAAGGCCCGGATAGCAGTGCGCTACGGCAGCGACACGGTTATGGATCTCAGCATGGGCGGGCCCCTGGACGAGATACGGCGTCGCCTCATGAAGGAGGCTGAGCCCCTCCCACTAGGCACAGTGCCGACTTACCAGGCCTGGGTCGAGGGCCTCCGACGCTACGGAGGCCTCACAATGCCCAGCGACTGGTTCATAGAGGTTGTGGAGAGGCAGCTCCGGGACGGCGTAGACTACATGACTATACATGCCGCGCTATCCCGGGAGCTCGCCGAGAAGGCGCTGAAGAGCAGCAGGGTTATACCGATAAACAGTCGCGGCGGCGCCCTCCTCGCAGCCTGGATGCTCGAGAACAGGGAGGAGAACCCCTACCGCAGGCACTGGAGCTACCTCCTAGAGCTCTTCGCCGAGTACGACGCCGTGATAAGCGTGGGCGATAGCCTCCGGCCCGGCGCCCTGGCGGACCAACACGATGAGCTACAGATCGCGGAGCTGATAGAGGCCGCGCGGCTCGTGGAGAGCGCTCGTAGGGCCGGGGTGCAGGTTATAGTTGAGGGCCCCGGCCACATGACACTCGACCAGATACCCGCCAACGTCAAGCTAATGAAGACGCTGACCAGGGGCGCCCCATACTACGTGCTAGGCCCCCTGCCGACCGACACCGCGATGGGCTACGACCACATAGCCCTAGCGATAGGCGGCGCCGTGGCGGCTGCAAGTGGCGCCGACTTCCTATGCTATGTGACGCCCGCCGAGCACCTAAGCCTGCCGACACCTGAGCAGGTCAAGGAGGGCCTCATAGCGGCGCGGATAGCAGCCCATGCAGCCGACATAGCCAAGTATGGTGCCAGGGCAGCCCGCCGGGACGCAGAGCTAAGCCTCCTCCGGGCAAAGCTAGACTGGGAGCGTATGTGGAGCTACGCGCCCGACCCAGAGCACGCCAAGAGGATATACCACCAGTTCCCGGCAGCCACCAAGGCCTGCAATATGTGCGGCCAGTACTGCGCCTGCATGATAATAGACCGGCTCAGCCAGAGCAGGCCAAAGCCGACGCTACAACAGCTACTAGAAAGGCTAGGAGACGGAGGCGACGCAGCACAGCTACTAGAACAGCTCACAGCACCCTAGGCACCGGATGCACCAACTAGCCCGCCCAGCCATGAATAGCAGCCCAAGGGGGCTACAGCGGGTTTTACTCATATACTATGGCTACAGACCCTGGAGGCGCTCATCCCCTCGGTGTCGTAGAGGCTTAGGTATGTTCACGAGTTCCCGGGGACTTGTGCCCATCCTCCAGTCCTTAATAGCCTAGATAGCAGAGCGTCCCTCTGTGGAGGAACGCCGTCCTGGGAGCGGTGGAGCATTGTGACCAGGCTCTACTATGCACTGCTTAGCGGGCTCCACGCCTCGCTGCCCCTGGCGGAGCTCCGGGGTATACTGGAGGCCCTGGGCCACCGGTACCAAGTAGTAGAGGTGCTCGACCAGCTCGCCGTATTCAAGTGCAGCTGCGAGGAAAGCAAAGCCGTAGCGTGGAGGGCCGGACTAGTGCACGAGACCGGCAGAGTGCTAGCAGCCACGGAGGCCCGGCTAGGCGACGTCCTAGAAGCGCTAGAATACGTCGACTGGTGCAACATAGTCGGGCAGGATGATCGGGTACGGGTAGAGCTGCACCGAGTCCGCGGCTACGCCCGCAGTACGCTCCCCGACGATACAGCAAGGCGGGCGGCCCAGCGGCTTGAGGCGCTCCTCCGCCCCTGCGGCGCAGTAGCAGCTGCCAGAGAGCCGACGAAGACACTCCGGATAATAGTCACGGAGGGCGCCGCCGTCCTGGGGCTCCGGGAGGGCGTGCAGCCCAAGAAGCTGCTCGAAGAGCACCGGCCCCAGCGCCGCCCCTTCTTCCACCCCGGCAGCCTAGACCCCCGGCTCGCCCGGCTCTTCGTAAACCTCTCCCGCGCCGCCCCGCCCGGCCCCTACCTAGACCCCTTCTGCGGCACCGGCGGCTTCGCCCTAGAAGCCCAGACCCTAGGCATACCAACGATATGCGGCGAGCTAGCAACCCGGCTAGCCGAGGGAGCACACCGGAACCTCAGAGCCTACCCGGGCGAAGCACTCACAGAGACCCTTCAGTGGGACGCCACCAAGCTCCCTCTACGCGACGAGACAGTACAGAGCATAGGCACAGACCCACCCTACGGCAGAAGCATCTCGCTAAGAGGCAAACCCCTCCAAACACTCCTCCAAAACTTCCTCCAAGAAGCAGCCCGAGTACTCCAGCCAGGAGCCTACCTAGCATACGCTACACCACACTGGGCAGAAGACAAGGCAATAGAATACACCGAACAAGCAGGACTACAACCCCTAGAAAAACACTACATGCGAGTACATGGAAGCCTCACACGGGTAATAATACTAGCCAGGAAGTAAAGCGGGGCAGAGAGGTAGTTAACGCCACAACCCCGAAGGACAAACAATCTTACAAGACAATTAACAGTTGTCTATAGATAAACAAGAACCTAATAAGTCACTGTAGAAGCAAAGACAAGCGCCAATAACCTATCTAGCATCGAGGTAAAAACGGTAACCTAGGATACGAGTTTCCTGAACTCTATTAAGTCTTACCTTTGTACAGCCTTTACTATTGCCGGGAATACGTTACCGTTCGCAGTGTATATCTTGACATTATAGCTGCTACCCGCTGTAGCACCATTTACATTAACTATAGCTATCCACGCTTCCTCACCTGCCTTGACCACATCATTGTCGGCTGTTAGTGTACCAGCTATCGCCTCAGTTACAGCTGTAGCCTCGCTAGTATATACATCAAAGTCACCGCTCCCGAAACTGCCTATCCCCTCAATTTCAATCTTTGTTATTGTCGCATCAGCGCTACCAGTATTGCGTACATGGATTATAGCAAAGTTTCCTGTTGCATTTATATAGCTGTCTGGATAAATTTGTAACTGCTCTGTACCTCCTGTCAGACTGCCCCACAAGCCCGTTATCCAGCCTATTACTGCCACTGCTATAGCGACTGTCACTGCCAGGATTATGACTGTAGCTATGACAGGGCTTATACCACGCATCACGGTACACCCGGCCCCATGCGTCTTTCCAGCCAGACCGGTATGTAGCATTCTTCCAAGGGTTTTTGTAGGTTAGGTCGTGGTGTTCTGGCTACACCGAATTTTTAGCATGACCTCGGCTATTCGCGCAGATATCAGCACACTTACCTTCATGATTGCAGCGCTTAGCTTTCTACTTGGCTCTTCCCGGACTATCCTTTTCCGCTAGAGGCAAGTTCAAAGTCTGCCCACACGGCTAGCCCAATACTCGGGACCTTTATTATGACCAGCAAAGGTATCCCGCGTAGTCATCCCCGCTACTGGAGCCTAGTTCTCAGGGAGCAGCTGGTTGAGGCTTGGCGACACGGGATCGTGGTACCGGAGGGGCTTATCGCGCATGGCCGTGGAGAGTGCTTCGACTATTTGATCGGCGAGGAGACTCAGTGGTTTGCCCGGGAGGCAGTCCGCGCCGCTGCTGCTGCATTGTTGCTAGCACAGCACCCGGTGGTCTCTGTTAATGGCAACGCTGCTGCCTTAGCTGCTGAGGGGCTCGTGAGGCTGGCAGAGCTTCTCGATGCACCTCTTGAGGTCAACTTGTTCTACCGTACCGAGGAGAGGGCGAGGCGCATCGAGAAGCTCCTACGGAGCCTTGGTGCACGCCGCGTGCTGGGTGTAGAGGATGCTACCGCGCGTATACCGGGGCTACCGCATCCACGGGGTAAAGTGAGCCCGGAAGGGATCCTCCGGGCAGACGTTGTGCTCGTGGCGCTGGAGGATGGCGACCGGACCGAGGCGCTCCGCCGTATGGGGAAGACAGTGATCGCTATTGATCTTAACCCGCTTAGCCGTACCGCCCGCATGGCTAGCATAACGATAGTTGACAACATTGTCCGTGCCGTGCCGCTCCTCGTGGAAACCGTGCGAGAGCTGAAGACCCGGCCGCGCGGGGAGCTAGAGGAGATACTGAGGAACTACGACAACGACAGGGTGCTCGCTGGTGCGCTGCGCTTCATCTCCGAGAGGCTTGAAAGACTGGCGCGTGAAGGAGTAGCTATGGATCCCTTGGCGGCTAATGGGCCTAGCTGAGCCGAGGAGTTGTACGGTTTTGCGAAATCACTGTTTAATCATGGAGTCGATCCTTGGTGTCTCTATCATTATTGAGGCTGCCAGTGTTACTCCCTAGGTTGTAGTGAGACACCGTGGTTTACAAAGAATATAACTCCTAGCATGACTTCCTTAGGGTTCCGGGTTATCTGGCTTTGGCTTCTGCTCATGTTACTGTCACGCTCCCCCGTTCGCTAGCTGAGCGGGCCCGGAGGGAGGCAGAGAAGCTCGGGCTAGGGCTGGAGGAGTACATCATAGAGCTGCTAATGGAGGGTATTGACCCGGAGGAGAGGGCTCACGAATATGTTGTTGCTGCAGGGGAGCTGTTGGAGCAGGCCCGGGAGGAGCTAGCTAAAGGCGATGTCCGGCAGGCTGCGGAGAAGACGTGGGGGGCCGCCGCTCTATCTGTGAAAGCATACGCAGAGTACCGGTATGGGAAGAGGCTTAGGAGTCATGGAGAATTATGGGAATATGCGCGTAGGTTGAACCGGGAGCTGGGAGACTGGGTCTACGATGCTTGGACAGCTGCTACTAGTATGCATGTATGCTTCTACGAGGGATGGTGTAGCCGAGAAGATGTAGAGAAAGCGCTGGAACGTGTTAGAAAGCTCGTGAGCGGTGTTAAGAGGCTCATCGCTCGTGCGTCTCTGTCCTAGCAGTGTACTTGCCCCTGTCTCTCCGGTATATCTTGCTGAGCGCCTCGTATACTAGTGCTGGCTTCTCCTCCCGCTCTAGCTGGCTTAGCTCTATCTCTACCTCGACGCGTGTCGGTGGGTGTGTGAGCACGTAGACTCGGTCGGCGTACTCTGCTACCTCGTCTAGGTTGTGATCCACTATCACTACTGTCTTGCCATGGCGGTGCGCGATAGCCTCTACTGCTTCTAGGAGGCTGCGGCGCGAGGCGACGTCTAGGCCGGCTAGGGGCTCGTCTAGGAGGAGTATGTCTGGGTCGAGGACGAGCATCCGGGCTATTGCGGCCTTTCTCGCTGTGCCGCCGCTCACCTCGCCTGGGTACTTGTCGAGATGCTCCGTTATCCCTAGCAGCTCTGCCGCCCAGGCTACCCGCTCCTCGATTAGCTCCCGGTGTGCGCCGCGGTAGCGGAGTCCAAGGGCTATGTTGTCGCGGAGCCGTTTCCAGGGGAGGAGGAGGTTCTCCTGGAAGACTAGCAGAGCACGGCCTCTCAGCACTACTGTACCGCGGTCGGGCTCCTCGAGCCCAGCTATGATGCGTAGCAGTGTTGTCTTGCCGCAGCCGTTAGGCCCTACTATCCCTACTACCTCGGCTTGATGCGCTACGACGGTAACTCCGGCTAGTACTACTCGGTCCCCGTAACTCTTCCAGACATTCCTCGCCTCTAGCTTCACCTCGGCAGCGCTGCCCATCGCCGTATCCTCTCCTCCAAGTGCTCCAACACCAACTTGTCGAGAACAATCATCAGTGTTACTAGCACTAACCCCCACGCAAAGACGCCACGAGGCTCGGCAAGGCTATAGTAGGTAGCTATCATGTAGCCTATGCCCCCACTGCTCCCGAAGGCCTCGGCTACTACGCTGATCCGGAGCGCCGCGCCGAGCGCCGCCCTACCCGCCCCGGCTAGTGCTGGGAGGAGGCTAGGGAGCAGGAAGTCCTTGTAGAGCTTCTTCCTGTCCGCCCCGAGGAGTATTGCTAGCTCGATTAAACGAGGGTTGGCCGACTCTAGGCCAGATAATAGAGCTGAGAGCATTATCGGGAGAGCTACGAGTGCTGCCACGAGAACTGGGGGTATGGGACTTAGCACGCCGAACAACATGACTAGAACCAGCGACCAGACGAGGACCGAGACGCTCTGAAGCACAGTGTTTAACGCTCTAACAGTCTCTTTAGCTAGGGGACCTAGGGTGTAGAGGAGCCCTAGGGCTAAAGCCGTGGTGGCACCTATCAGGAATCCAGCCGCTGTACGGGCGAGCGTAAGAACGGTATTCTCAGCTATGGTTAAAGCGCCCTCCTGCGCTAGGAAGGCAAGTGTACCAAGTACCCCTGGAACTTGGCCAGGATAGAGGATGTGGACGAGCTGCCAGAAAACCGTCAAGAGCGTTGCCGCTGTCAGCCAGCCTGCCAGAACGCTCCTCTTGCCAGAGCTGCTGGCTCGGAGCTTATATAGCCGCCTTCGCGTGCTAGCTCCCACACTGCTAGGATGTTCTCCACTATCGCTTCTGTGAGTGTTACTGACTCCTCCATTTTCACCCGCTGCCAACAAAGCTCGGCTGCGCCCTCGCTTAATCCATACTCCTCCATGAGTATCTGTACTGCCAGGGCTTTATCCCGGTTCCACTGCTGTGCTGCCTCAGCCCGTATCTTCTGTAGTGCTTCAACTATCCCGGGATTATCCCTAGCCCAGGAGCCCCGTGCAGCATAGACTATCATTACACCCTTTTCGCCTACATGTCCACTCCACATATCCCAAAGTTCATCGTAAGTCGCGAGTATCTCGCCACCCTCATCTACCACGAGCTTGGAGACAAAGGGCTCCCATAATACTACGGCATCCACATCACCACGGGCAAAGGCTTGAACCAGTTGAGGTGGCGGTGAGTCTACAAGCTGTAGGCTCTTCTCAACGTCGATACCGAAGCCTGCCTTCATATAGGCTTTGAACATTGCATATGTGCCCGTAGGTTTGAACACGCCAACACGACGCCCCACAAGGTCTTCTATACGGTTTATCCCCGTCTCCGGCTTCGCTACTATTGCCTGGTTCTGGTAAAAGTCAACAGCTATAATTACCACATCATCTCCGTGTTCGCGGAGCTTTGCGACAAATTCTGCTGGAATAACTGCTACGTCTATATCGCCACGGGCAAGCGCATTAGCTAGATCAAGTGTCTTAGTGAAATACTCTACCCGTACATCTAGTCTGTATTTTTGATCGAGTCCGAGCCTAGTTATAACGTCCAGTGTCGAAACGCCGCCACGTAGAGTACCTATCCTCACCATATTGGTAGTATCTTTACCCCAGTCGGAGTACATCAAAGCAGCTACTATGAACGCTATAGCTACTACAGCAGCTGCTATAGCGGTACTACGCTCAATTCTAGAACCACCAAGAGCCATACATCAATCACCCAGGGATGGCCCTGCTTCAGGATACTATGCCGTCACCTACAGACTTTAAGCACATTTGTAACAAATGACACAATTACTAGAATGATTCGGAACAAAACACTAGGGAGTGAGGAGGATTGGCCTTAGCCCACCCCGCCAGCCGAAGGGCGGGGGATGGGCGGGAAGACGGGGGCCGACCCTGCTAGGCTAGAGTCCTGCGTTCGCTCTTGCCACGGTGTAGCCAGCACATGGCATAGTGATTGTCTCCTACTTCGAAGTATGGCGGCTCATGTTCATGGCAGACAGGCATTGCTTGTGGGCACCTTGGGGCGAAGCGGCAGCCAGGCGGTGGGCGGCGGAGATCTGGCGGCTGGCCGGGTATGTAGGCTAGCTTCTCCTTGGGGCCGTGGAGCCTTGGGATGGCGCGTAGGAGTGCACGGGTGTAGGGGTGCTGAGGGTTGTTGTAAATCTGCTCGCTGGGCCCATACTCTACTATCTTGCCGGCATACATTACCGCTATCTTGTCTGCTAGCTCCGCGATGACGCTGAGATCGTGGCTTATGAATATGATGCTCATGCCCAACTTGTGTTTTAGGTCTTTTAGCAGGTTTAGTATCTGGGCTTGTATTATTGTGTCAAGTGCTGTAGTGGGCTCGTCTGCTATAAGTATTGGTGGGTCGAGGGCTAGCGCCATGGCTATTACTACTCTCTGCTTCTGGCCACCGCTAAGCTCGTGTGGGTAACGTTGTGCTACATCCTCGCCGAGCCCAACCATCTCTAGTACTTCTATTACCCTGTTGTAGGCTTGCTCCTTGGTCATGCCGCGATGCACTATAAGTGGCTCGGCTATCTGCTCCCAGACCCTGTAGACGGGGTTCAACGCGTTCATGGCACCTTGGAATATCATGCTTATCTTCTGCCAGCGTATCCTAGACCTTACTTCGTCTTCACTCATACCCACAATATCTTCTCCATCTATAATTATCTCGCCTTTAGCTATTCTACCCGGTGGCGGGACTAGTCGTAGAAGCGCCCAGGCAAGCGTCGACTTGCCACAACCACTCTCGCCAGCTACACCGAGAACCTCGCCAGGTTCGAGCGTAAAGCTGACGCCGTCAACAGCACGGACGACGCCACGGAGCGTGTAATAGTGTACATGAAGATCGCGTACCTCGAGTATAGGCGGCACAGTCCTCTACCCCACTCCGGTCACAGACTGCTGGAGCCTCCCGGGCCTTAACCTCGCGATACAGTAGATATTGAATCCTCCCCGTACTCCGCGGCTCAGAACACCAGAGACACAGATAGCTCTATAATAGATACGTCTACAGCCGTGCTACTGTGCCATGGAGGCGTCAAAGCATTGAAGGCCAACAAGGAGGCTATAGCAGCCGGGAGCCTTACCATTGTACTGCTTTTCGGCGTTGTGAGTCTACTAGGCGATATGAGTTACGAAGGTTTCAGAAGCGTTCTACCAGTCTTCATACCTGGTGGACTAGAGCTTAGTAGTGTAGCAGGACTAGGAGAAGTAATAGCATGGAGTCTCCGCCCGGTCACTGGTCTTGTAGCCGACCGGCTCGGAGCCTACTGGGGTTTCACAATCCTAGGATATTCCATGATACCCCTTGGGATACTCGTTGCCTCGCTTGGCGGCCCTATGCTGGTACTAGGCTACAGCATAGAGAGACTCGGTAAAGCGCTCCGAAGCCCTAGCCGCGACGCGCTCCTAGCTGGAGTCGCCGGCAAACGCCGTGGTCTAGTCTTCGGAATCCACGAGACAATGGACCAGGTAGGCGCCATAGTAGGACCATTGATAGCCTATATTACGCTCAGCCGGGGTATGGGCCTCTGGCTCTTATCTATACCAGGTCTTCTAACAGTATTCGTGCTACTGTTTGCCCGAAGCCTTTACCCGAGGGGTGCCCGGCCTCGGCCAAAGAAGGTAGGAATACGGGAGGCCCTACATTGGAGCAAAGGAGCAGTCTTATACGTAGTTATAGCGGGAACGCTAGTAGCTAGCCCGCTCGCCGTAGAGCATGTTGCAAGGACTCTAGGCGGCGTAACTGCTAGCTCTGCTCCACTACTATATGCCGCTGCAATGCTATCTGACGCCTTTGCAGCAGTACCCCTCGGCATGCTCTACGACAGGCAACCAAAGACTGCCACATCTATACCAGTAGTGATGGGAGCTACTGCTGGCATAGTAGCTGTATTGCTGGGTGATACTCTAGCTGGAGCACTTGTAGCCGCCCTGCTGAGCGGCATAGCAGAAGCGGGGTTTGAAACCGTAGCCCGCGCAATGGTACGTGGGGGCGCCACGGGTTACGGATTCTATGGTCTGGCGCGTGGCGTAGCTGCAGCAGGCTCTATAGCACTATACAGTGTCGCAGCGTCTATGCTCGCGTAGTACTACACCATCATAGCACAATGTGCTTATCAAGAAGTGTTACATCGGCGGTAAGGATATAAATCCCAGAAAAAGACGGAAGCCGTAAGCCGGGTACATGACCACTATTATACCCTACGCAGCATGGAGGTACGATGAGCCATGGTAAGCAAACGTAGGCTTCTCCTACTAGCGAGCCTCGCAATAGTAGCAGTAGCTGCTGCTGGCGTCTCAGCTAGTGTCTTCGTGTTCTACCCTGGCGATGTAACAGCCCAGTACACCGAGCCTCCAGTAAAGGTATTTCCGGGCAGCAATGCCGGGCAACGCGACCTTAATGGTGCTAGGATCAATGTCGCGATAGGAGCAAACCAGACAAGTGTATCGTTAGCGCTGCATCCGACATACCAGATAACGTACTACAAGAACATAACTTTCGTCAAGAACCTTGACACAACCAACAGTTATTACGTATGGTTTAAGACTAGCCAGCCTACGAACTTCACCGTAACCAACGCTTATCTGAAGCTCATAATAAACGACACCAGTACCGGCGATATCTATGTCCTAGACCTTACCAATAGTGGCGACATAGTCGGCCCCATAACCCTCAATGCCGGCGCTAACCTCACTATCGACGTACAGAGCTACTATCCTGAGGGAGAAGCTTTACCAGCAGGCGTCATAACAGCTGGTTTCGAGATCATCATAGGTACTGTAAACGAGCAACCACCAGCACCACAGTAAAAGAGACAAGGAAATAGGAGCTCTAACCTCCCGTAGGGAAAATTTTCTTCCCGAAACCAATAATCACTTTATAGAATTCATCGGTTTCTGTTGAACTGGATAGATTATTTATTCTATTGTTCTTAGGCTTTGCATGGATAAGGTATTACCGTTCTTCTATCCGAGCTAGGGTTACAGGCTGTGCCGAGGCTTGCTGGCGACTGGTTCATAGACTTGTTTACGGGTGAAGCTGAGAAGCTCATAGAGTCACTACGGGGCAGGACTACTGCTAGACAAGGGCTCGGAGCCCCTCCCGCCTACTGGTGGATTCCTGGGCTTCCAGAGCCACATAGTAGTGGCGTAGTTGCTGCTGTTGACGGTGGTGGCGGGTTAGAGCCGCTGGGCGGTTTTGGAGCTGTGTACATTGCACGTGCTTATGGCTACGTGGAGGGCGGGGAGCCGGAACGGGGGCTTGAGCTACGCTTCTATCCCGTCCGGGAGCTACGGGTCCTGGATGCACTGCGGAGTTGGCTTGAGCACCGGGTGGCTGTGAGGCTCGTTTACCGGCTACCGCCGGGTAGCGTACTATTGATGGATGGGAGTCTGTGGGCCACGGTTACTGCTGGACTTACTGCTGTTGCTAAGCTGGCTTCGCGGGGTGTACAGAGCCTTGGCTGGGTCTATGCCGCGCTACTCAGCAGCTATATGCTCGCCGAGGTCTCTGAGCTAGTACGGTCTGCTAGGGAGCGGGGCATAACCATAGCCTATGTGTCGAAGGACCATGGGCTCCGCGCCCTAAAGGAGAAGGTGCTCCTAGAAGCTGTCGCTGAGAGGGTCCGTGCGCTCCAGCCTCTCGTCTCCCGTGCGCTAGACTACTATCCGCTCGCACTCCGTGAGCAACTCCTTGAAGCCCGGAGACTAGTGCCAAGCGAGCTCCGCGGCATATTCGACGCCGCGCTCGACATGAGCTACCGCGACACAGGGTTCATACAGGATACAACTGGCCCTGGACCTGGGTATAGCTGGCTCCTCCGCCTACCTCTACCCCAGAGGCTAAGCCAAGTAATCTCCCGCGGAGGATTGAAGGGACTAGTAGAGAGGGCTGCCGCTAAGGCTGAGGCGCTGCTGGCAGAGGAGCCGGAGGCCGAAGAGTTCCGCTCCCTAGCAGAGAGGCTTCCTCGGCTACTCGACGAGCTACCCGGTAGCCGGATGCTTTACGTGAGGCTCAATAGTAGCGATCACCCCTTGTTGGTAGAGCTGCCAGGAGAACCTGGCTGCTACTATTCCCCGGGCCGTGTCCTCGAAGAACCGGGCAGCATCATAGAAGAGGTTGTTGCCACCCTGCGGCGCGGGTACGCGGGCCCAGAATACTACAACATACCCCTAATAGCTGCACACATGAACGCTACTCTTTCCTCGAGTCAGTTAACTAGCTACATGAGGCTTCTCGAACAACTTGCCGCAGCCCGAGGGCTCCAGCTAAGACTAGCCCGCCGCAGCCTCATTGGCCGCAATCTTCCCCGCAGACGTCGACGACTCCTCTAGCACACCTGTAGCCAGTATATAGAGTAATGATAACACTACTAGGACCCCGGCAAGCACTAAGGCTAGCCAGGCACCCAACTCCATGAACCGCGAGGTCTCTACAACTTCTCTACCGAGGACTATGAGCCCTGCACTCGTTCTAAGCTGGTAACTTCCTGTTAGCATATCCACACCTCTTTCGAGGAGTCTAAGTAGGGCCCGGAGTACTCCAGCAGCAACTAGCGCTATGAGCGAAGCCGTAAACGCCGCTATAGATGCTGTCCCCGGCCGTGCATTTCTTAGCACGATATAAGCTTGTGCAAGGCCAGTCTCCAATGCTAATAAAGCGGCTGCTAGTACTGGAACGCTGTATACTCTCGCTGCCTCGAAAACCTGTACCTGAACAGGGTTACCTAGGAACCAAACATGGTACCAGAGTAGCGCTATCCTTGCCTCTACGGGGCCCCGAAGACTGTACAGCGGCTCAATAAGATATAGCACCATGACGACACCATAGAGCCAGAATATGAATGCTAAAACTGCTGCTAGTAGTCGTGGCTGTAAGTGAAGCCTCATGACTTAGTAACTCACCTCCTACATGTGGCTGCTAGTCTAGTCTCAACGATGTCGCCACCGAGCCACTGGTAGCGAGCCACCACATAGACGCGATCGTGACCTCGTTCTAGCGGGATAGTTACTATAGACCATGGATCGACTTTAAGTGGTGTGCTCTGTAAATTACTCTCCTCGTATCTTGTACCCGGGCCTGGGATGACATCCAAGTAGTATATTGTCGTGTTCACATCCAGGGGTACCGGATTCATGTTCTTCACGACAATGGTTGTACAGTTGAGTTTAAGTATAGGCTTCTTCCAGGGCACTCTTATTGTATAATCCGCTAAAAGGAATCCATACGACAGCGTAGCCGTG
This sequence comes from Pyrodictium delaneyi, assembly GCF_001412615.1. Taxonomy (NCBI): domain Archaea; kingdom Thermoproteati; phylum Thermoproteota; class Thermoprotei; order Desulfurococcales; family Pyrodictiaceae; genus Pyrodictium; species Pyrodictium delaneyi. The sequence goes on from NZ_CP013011.1 coordinate 356,492, forward strand.
AATGATAATTTGTATTCTATTATACCTGTCATGAATAATTCTTGATAGAACAGCTGTGGTACGTGGACATAGACTGTATCCCCGGGCAAAAGGTAGGGTGAGCAATGACTCGTTATACCGTCTCCAGCTACTGTGCAGTTTTGTATATCCATCAGCACCGTGTTTTCAACATTGTATTTAATTAGGACGGAACCTCTCTCGAGAGCTATATGTTTAAGCGTTATCATGGGCATCATCGACTCTATGGAGGACGACTGGGGCGGTATAGGTGCTAATATTGGTGCACCCAAAGTGAACACTATATAGAGTGTTACAGCAAACACTGAGGCAGCCTCCACAGCTTCAATTCCTGTAACAGCGGCACGTGCTATGTTTGTAAGCCAGTATACAGCGAGCGGAGCTATGATGGCGGCTACAGCAATGCGCGGAATACGAGCTACCACCACGTACTTCACCGCCGAGAGCGGTACAGGTTGGTCAGGTACAGGGTTAGCATCACCTTTGGTCACCGCCATACCATCCTGGATGTCTACTAAACGATGCATAACACAGTGTGTATACCCCGTACACCATAGAACAACGTCTCCTATACGGGGCTGTTTCTTCGCGAGGATGACTAGATCGCCAAGCATATAGTTAGGTTCCATGGAGCGGCCGGCAACGACCGCCAGAGCTAGGGGTGCATCCAGAAGTCTAGCAAAGGATAGAGCTACGAATACGAGTATTATAGAAACTGTTATCAAATTCATGATGTCTCTGAATCTGCTCTCCAAGGAACGTCGAGCCCCATAGTCGTTATGACCTGGCTATACCCGTAGTGTCAGCCCCAACTGCTGAGGGTTATAGGAGGTCAGTCTCCCAAGCCGAATCATGGAAAGATTCTGAAAATCAAAAAAACAATATGAGATAATCTTTTGTGTCCAACTTAGCTCGCTTTTGCTAGCCTGTGGTCTTGTAGATTATGTAGTACTGTAGCAGCATCGACGGACCAACTTTTACGCCTTCGATGTTCTTCTGTGTAACCACGTAGAGCTTGCCCTGCAATAGCGGTATGAAGGGTACGTCTTCGGCTAATATCTGCTGGACCTTCTCGTAGAGTTTGGCGCGCTCCTGCTGGTCAGTGAGTACAGCAGCCTCGTCTAGGAGCTTGTCTACCTCGGGGTTGGTATAGCCCGTGCCGGTCCACTTGTTGGCGCCGCTGTGGAGGAATGGTGTCAGGAAGTTGTCGGGGTCTACGTAGTCTGGGTACCAGCCTAGTAGAGAGAGCATCATCTGGCCACTGCGTAGCTGCTTGACGTAGGTCGCCCACTCGCTGCTCTTCAGCTCTACCTCTATTACGCCGGTGCGTTCTAGCTGCTCCTTGATGAGCTGTGCTAGGTCTGCCTCGGTGTCGCCATAGTGTGTTGGAGTGTACCAAAGCTCTACCTTGAGCTTATTGTTTTCGTCGTATCCAGCCTGCTTGAGTAATTGCTTAGCGAGCTCTATGTTGCCGTCACCGTACTTCTCCTTGAAGACGTCTATGTGGCTCCAGAGCCCCTTAGGCACCATGCTGTAGAGAGGCTCCATGGTCCCCATGAATACTACATCTGCTAGCTCAGTGCGATCGATGGCTGCCGCTATAGCCTGACGTACTAGCTTCTCGCTGGTAGGCTCCATCTTTGTGTTGACTACTATGTAGCGTATGAAGCTACCAGGGACCTCTATTACCTTGAACCTGTTGTCTGCCTCTAGCTCGCGGTAGTCGTTGGGCCGTAGCGTCCTCCACGCTATGTCTATTTCGCCGTTCTCGAGGGCTAGGCGGAGGGTTGTGGCATCCTTGTAGAAGCGTATTATCACTGTGGGTGTCTTTGGCTTCTCGCCGTAGTAGTAGGGATTGGCCTCAAGGATTATGTACTCGTCGCGCTTAAATTCCTTGATGCAGTATGGCCCGGCGCCGCCCCAGGTGGCGTCGCTCACTATCTGGTCTACGGGGTACTCGGGTGATACTGGGAAGTATGGCGGCGTGGCTACGACTGCTAGGAAGAAGCCGACAGGCTTCTTGAGCGTGAACTTGACTGTGTAGTCGTCAAGGGCCTCGACCTTCTCAACGAACTCTGTTACTAGCCAGGAGGGGTCACCTTGTAGCTTCATCACCCTTTCTATGCTGCGGACCACGTCCTGGGCCTTCACTGGGGTGCCGTCACAGAACTTTGCATCCTTGCGTAGGTGAAATATCCATACTTTGCCGTTCTCCTTGACTTCCCAGCTCTCGGCTAGGGCTGGTACTATCTTGTCGGTGCCAGGCTCATACTTTACTAGACCCTCCATTATGTTGTTGAGAACCTCCCATGTGAAGAAGTCGTAGGCGTTAGCGGGGTCTAGGTCTGTAACCTTGTCCGTTGTGCCTATGACTATCCTCTCGGCTAGTTGCGCGGTAGGTGCTGTAGTCTCTGCAGCCTGTGTAGTTGTCTCCGTCGCTGCCGGTCCGGTCTCCGCGGGCGCTGTAGTCTCTGCTACAGTCGTCTCCGGGGCTTCTGTGGGCGCAGGTTGTCCACCGCGCAGGACTAAGGCTGCGCCTACAACGATGAGGAGTAGGACTAGACCAGCTATTATGAGCGTTGTCTTCTGCATAATCTGCCCACCATATTCCCTATTCTAAAATTTCTTCACGCGGGTATATGGTTACACTCGGGGATATGAAAGCCTTATCCTCAACTGGCCGGACGGGCCAGCTTCAAGGCTACGAGGATATAGTGCTGCGCCCTCACGATCATGTCCCGGGGGTGCCAGGCCTGGTGTTTGAGCAGCAAAAACCCATACCGGTCATGGTTGTGCTCCGTGGCCGTGTTGTTGTTGCCCGTGTGCCGCGTGTCGCCTCCCGCTGGCTCGGCGGTCTCCTGGTGGAGCTTGAAACCGGGGTACAAGTACATCTTCTCATGCCTGGCGCTATTGCCCGGTGGCTGCATAGAGGGGAGAGGGTAGAGGTAAGGTTCCTCGAGGAGCCCGAACGTGTCAATGGAGTCTATGTCGCGCCGAGGGATTCCTATGAGCTGTGGAGGATCTGGGGTAGCGAGCAGAGAGAGGAGCGGGTCAAAGTCTGGCCTCCGTGGAGGCGCGAAGCTCGGCTAGAGCGGGAGAGTTTCCTCGGGGAGAGGGTCTACGAGTACCGCGTTGTAGCCCGCGAGGCCGTCACGGAGGATGATTTTCGAGAGATAGTAGGTCTCGAGCAATATCATTATGCTAGCAGGGAGGAGGTCGTAGCGATATGGAGATGCCCTGTCTGCGGCAACTACGCTGAGGCTAACGTGCAGCCCACCTGCCCCCGTTGCGGTGTGCCGATGAAGCTCCAGGAGATACGTGGAAGCCTCCCTTCGAGCAGGTTCATGGTCCTCGAGCTGGCCTCCAGGGAGCCCTACGAGCCAAGGATAGTGGCCTATGTCCGGGTTGACACACCTATACCGTTGATGCACCGCCGCATAGTCAAGGAGGATGGAGGTGTAGAGATAGAACGGATGATAAGGGAGCGGGTGTTCCCGAAGGACTGGTTCCACCCCACATTCTGGCCCCTTGCCTACACGCGACGGGCTGAGCTGCGGAAACGGTTCCAGGAGCTAGCCGAGCTCTATGGCTCCCGCCGCATCGCTCGTGCCGTCGTGGGCGAGGAGATAGCTGAGGAGGCTCTCCGCCGCGCAAACACCGCTGCCGCGCGTATAGCACGTGTTGTGGTCCACCCCGACTACCGTGGCGACGGGCTCGGCGTCCTAGCAGTGAAGATGGCGCTTGAATGGATACGGGAGCGCCGCATCCCAGAGATGAAGAGGAGGAAACATGTAGTCGAGACCATAGCCCAGATGGCGCGGTTCAACCCGTTCTTCGAGAGGGCCGGGTTCCGCTACATGTGGGACACGGCTAGCGGCCGCCCTGTGCTAATGTACCCGCTCACCGAGGAAGCTCGGAAGAGGATAGAGGAGTTCCTTGAGAAGGACCCCTATGCCCGCCGCCACGGTGGCAAACTTTTCCGTCCACGCTATGGCGGTGTTGAGCCTCTTTCAGGGCCGATAAAGCTAGTCAACCTCACCAAGATCTACCGTAGCGAGCTAGACGTCTCCAGACTCCCACCCGAACTACAAGACGTATTGCGCGCCTTTGGCGCCGAGAGGAGGCGAGTAGAACGCTACGTGCTGCGCAACACGAGCTTCGAGATAAAGCCAGGCGAGGTAGTCGCAGTGGTAGGCGCTAGCGGCGCAGGAAAGACCACCCTGTTACGCATGATTATAGGCGCTGCGCTGGGCGCCAGGGACGAGAACTACCAGCCGAGCCAGGGCAGGGTAGAGGTGCCGAACAACGTTAAGCTCGCCGCGTTACTGCCCGGGGAGATGGAACCGGTGTTCGGCAGCGAGACTCTGCTAGAACACGTAGCCCGTAAGATAGGAGACCCAGCCGCGGCTGTAGAGATACTCAACGCCGTCGGGCTGAGCGATGCAATATTCTACCGCGCCCGGTTCGACGAGCTCTCCACTGGCCAGAAAGAGCGGGCCCGGCTAGCAAGCCTCCTCGCAGAGAGGCCCAACCTACTGGTCATAGACGAGTTTACTGCCCACCTGGATCGTCTGACAGCGCAGAGGGTTGCCCGTAAGCTGAGCAGCCTAGCACGTCGCGTAGGCATAACCCTGGTGGTCTCCACTAACCGGCCAGAAGTGCTCCAGGCGCTAGCACCGGACAAGGTGGTGCTCGTCGGCTACGGCACGGCAGTAGTAGCGGAAGAGAGGACTGGGGCCCGGTAGAGCCTTCACCCCCTCCACCTTATCGCGTCTGTCCTGGGGGCTTGTCCTGGCGGAGAAGCATAGCCCGGAGAGGCTCATAGTAGTAACCGGCGTCTCCGGGGTGGAGCTAGCCCCGCTGTTAAAGCTGGCAGAGGAGCTTGGAGCTGCTACTGCGAAGTACGAGGAGTTCGTAGAGGAGGAGTTCAAGGCACCCATCTACCACGTAGCAGAGCTACTATTGGTTTACTATAGGCGCACTAGCGAACGGTTCGAGAAGGCCTTCAAGAAGATGCTAGACAGTCTCTCCGACAGCAAGGCCGCCGTGGTAGCAGCGCATGCTGCCTACTACCGGCGCAGCAACATCGTGGCTAGCCCACTCGCAGGGTTCATACACCGGCTAGCAGCCAGGGGCGAGGCCTCAGTAGCCATAGTGGACTACGTTGACGACTATTACCACATACTATACCGGCTCGCCGACCGGGTAGCCCGGGGCGAGACGCCAGAAGTGGCCGGGTTCCAGGTTCTAGACCCGGCTGGCCTCCTATACTGGAGGAGCACACACCACAGTATAGCCCAGCTCGCCGCGATACACGGGGCCGAGTTCTACGTCTACGCCTCCAAGCATAGTCGTGAGGGGCACCGCCGACTCCTCGCTATGCTCCTCGGCCAGGAGCCTGAAGAGGGTGGCAGCTTCCACACAGTCTACGTCTCCCACCCCATAACCAGGGTGAGAGCCCGGGCAATACGGGAGGGCAAGCCGCTAGACCGGTACCCGGACGCCCTGGAGATAGAGGAGTTCAAGAGGACTCTCGAGGATAGCTGCCCCAACCTCGTAGTATTCTCACCCACCACGGTGGACGAGCTGATAACAGACCCTGGCACGGGGAGGCTGAAGACACGGATAAAACGGGAAGACCGCTGGCCCCACGGAGAGAATGGTCTCCACGAGTATCCCTATCCTGTGGATCTCCGGGACCGGCTGTTCGATCTCCACCTCTATCCTGTCGACGACACTACCGGGAACCAGGGCTACATGAGCTACCTGCAGACCCAGATCGAGGCGAGTATAGAGAGACGCGACTTGAGCTACGTAGCCCAGGCAGACATGATAATAGCGTATAGGCCGACAATGTACGGTGAGACGCACATGGGCGTCGAGACGGAGATAAAGACCGCCGTAGCCATGGCTAAGCCCGTCTACAGCGTGATCCCGCCGGACGAGAGGAGCATAGCCTACCGGCTCTTCAGGTTCGAGTACCCCCTCCGCAGCATAGATGAGCTACTCAATGTGCTCCGTTGCAGCCGCCGGTGAGGAGCCATTTTCTAGATCCCAGAACTCCCATGCCTCATTCTCGGCGTCTATCGCTCCGCTGCTGTGCCCCACCGGGGCCGGGCTGCTGCATAGGAGCTGGCGGTTGAGCTTGAGCAAGACCCGCAGCTGGAGCCGCAGGGGCTGGCGGCCGGGCAGGAGCCAGAGGCTGGCCCTGATAAGGCGGCTGAACCGCTGCGTAGGGGTATGGAGCAGGCTGCCACTGTTGCGGCTGTTGCACAGGGGCCGCCGCGTAGTAGTGGACCTGGTACTGCTGCGGAGCCGGCGGCTGGGCAGGGGGCTGCAGGTGTAGTGGCTGCGAGTTTGCCTGGTAGGCCAGCGGCTGGGTAGCTTGCTGGATGTTTGCTGCGTGTGGTTGTCCTAGGGCCTGCTGTGGCCAGGCCTGGTAGCCGGGCCATGGGCTCTGGGGCTGCTGCCCGGGCGGCTGGACTGGCATCGGCGGTTGCTGTGCTAGTGGCCGGGGCGGGGCGTAGACTGGCGCTGGCGCTTGTCCCTGGGGCGTCTGTGCAGCTGGCTGTGTTGCGAAGGCGCGCTGGTAGGCGGCGCGTATGTCCTCGTCTAGTAAGTGGAGGTAGATCTGGGTCACCTTGATGTCGTGGTGGCCGAGGAGCCTCTGGACTACTGGGAGTGGGACGCCACGGCGGAGCGCCTCGGTGGCGAAGGTGTGGCGCAGCACGTGGGGCCGGACACGGCGTGGGTCGAGGCCAGCGCGGCGGGCTAGCGTCTTGAGCCTCTTGTAGAGCCCGCTGTAGCTTATCCCAAGCAAGGGGTCGTCGGGGCCGAGCTTCGGGTTAAGAGCTAGCCATATTGCTAGCGCTTGCTCGGTCAACGGGCCATAGAGTACTACCCGCTCCTCGCCGTACTTGGCGTTCCTCACGCGTATCTCGCGCCGCCCAGTGTCTATGTCGCGTAGCCGTAGCCCCACTGCCTCCTGGGCGCGGAGCCCTGTCTCGAACAGTAGCGCTACTATCAGCAAGTCTAGGGGGTCGCGGGCAGCTGATACCAGGCGCTCGACTTCCTCAGGCCGCAGCGCCTCGACTCGTGGGCTCCTGGGCTTACGCACAACCGGCACCTTGACGTTCAGGCCGAGCCACTCTAGGAATCCGCGGAGGAACAACGTGTAATAGTGCATCGTTGTCTGCCGTTCCCTCCTCTCCTCTGCTGGATCGCTGTCACGGCTTCGGGGCCTCTGGAGTCCACGGGTAAGACGGTCATAGATCCACGCGGAGACGTCGCTGCTGGTTACTTCGCGGAGCCGCTTATCGCCTATAAACGAGAGAAAGTCACTGATAGCTGCCCGGTAAGCCTTTACAGTCTTAGGACTAGCACCAGCTGCTGCTAGCGCGGCAAGGAACGCCTCCATCGCCTCCAGGTTGCTCCGCTCTAGTATTCCTGGTGGTGGCGGCGGCAGGTCAAACCGCGTCACTACAGAACCCTTAGAGAACAATTATACAGTCATGAAGGGGGCCGAGGCCTCGCCCCAATAAATACCCTGGTAACACTCCGCTATTCAGAGTCATGAAAGATGAGTTTACTACAACCTATTACTCCTCTATGGTCACGTCTTTGGCAGGACACCTGCCTCCCACAATCATGGCGGTACGAGGTAGAGAGTAGTATAGGAGCAGAACGGAGACTACAAATTTGATCCAGGAGCCTTCCCCGGATAGAAACAGGTAGAGCCATTGGACACCCAGGAGAGTAAACAACACATCAAAAATGCATACAAGAAGCCTTTGCTTGCCGTTAGCGACAAGCCAGGCTCCTATAACAGCGCCTAGAACAAGCCCCAATAGGGCTACCTGGAACTGCAAGAGAGACCCCATACTGCTATAATAGTACGGTATTATTATAGTTACTATTGACCATACGTGCCATAGTAAATCCCGTAGCGTGTACACTCAAGAGGCCTACCTAGAAGCTATGCCAGCGCCTCTAGGGCCTACGAGGCTGTCACTAATGTGACTTGGCGTTATCAGATGGAGGCCCTCACCAAGTGTAGTAGCCCGCGGAGCCCACAGTCTCCAGCCGGCTTTCATTGATGAGAATCTTCAAACTCTCGGATCATCAATACTATGTTGAGCATAAATGCAAAAGATATGCCTCAATAACTATTATGATCTTACTAGAAGTCTCTAGCGACAATGTGGGACACAAGGTATGCTATAAACCTCAAGATGAAGAGCTTAGGAGATATCCATGATATCGAAGTATAGTGATGATTGTGGACCTGGTGTTCCACCAGTAATACTCCTAGATATCTCTCCTCATCTCTTAGGCTGTGTCAACAATGGTATACTGTATATTCTAAGATGTTAAATATGGCGTTATTCTTTTAACGAAGAGGGTTGATAGACATTAGGCGAGCGGTTCTCTCGGCAGGTGGCGAAGAGCCATGGCTACCGAGCAGGGCCTCCCCTTTGGCGAGAAGTATCATCCTGCTATCAAGAAGCTGATGGAGCTTCGGCGAGAGAGTCTAGAGAACATTGAAGAGTTCTGGGATAAGAGGGCCCGTGCACTCATCTGGTTCAAGTACTGGGACAAAGTCCTCGACGACTCGAACCCGCCGTTCTTCCGTTGGTTCGTGGGAGGCGTCACTAACATAACTGTTAACGCTCTCGACCGGTGGATCGAGACACCGGTCAAGAACAAGGTTGCTTACTACTGGGAAGGCGAGCCCGGGGACACCCGCGTCCTCAGCTACTTCGAGCTGTGGCGCGAAGTTAACAGATTCGCCAAGGTCCTCAAGGACCTCGGTATAAAGCCGGACGACCGCGTAGTAATATACATGCCCATGATACCCGAGCTCCCAATAGCCATGCTAGCTGCTGCACGTATAGGCGCTATACACAGCGTAGTCTTCAGCGGTTTCAGCCCCAAGGCGCTCGCCGACCGTATAGTCGACGCTAAGGCTAAGCTCCTGATAACTGCCGATGGCTACTACCGCCGCGGCAAGGTGATAAACCTCAAGAAGAACGCTGACGAGGGTGTCAGGCTAGCCGAGGAGCAGGGCGTCAAGGTAGAGAAGGTTCTCGTGGTGAAGAGAGGCGGCCTAGACCTAGACGTGAACATGGTCGAGGGCCGCGACTACTGGTACGACGAGCTAGTAAAGAATGTACCCTATAACACCTACGTACCCCCGGAGCCCAGGAAGAGCGACGACGTACTCTTCATACTCTATAGCAGCGGTACAACTGGCAAGCCTAAGGGCATAATGCACAGCGTAGGCGGCTACATGGTCTGGACCTACTGGAGCTTCAAGTGGACCTGGGACCCCAGGCCCGACGACGTAATGTGGACCGCCGCTGACATAGGCTGGATCACCGGCCACACCTACATAGTATACGCCCCGCTAATGCACGGCATGACCAACGTTATGTATGAGGGCGCGCCAGACTACCCGCAGCCCGACCGCGTCTGGGAGATAGTTGAGAAGTACCGTGTCACAATACTCTACACCAGCCCAACTGCGATAAGGCTATTCCGCAAGTACGGCGACGAGTGGGTCAAGAAGCACGACCTCAGCAGCCTAAGGCTACTCGGCAGCGTAGGCGAGCCGATAAACCCCGACGTCTGGAAGTGGTACTACGAAGTAGTAGGCGGAGGCAAGACCCCGATAGTCGATACATGGTGGCAGACCGAGACCGGCGCCGCCATGATAGCCCCAGTGCCCGGCATAGCACTAGTGCCGCTCAAGCCCGGCAGCGCTACCTTCCCACTCCCCGGCGTAGACGCCGACGTAGTCAACGACAAGGGCGAGCCAACAAAGCCCGGCGAGAAGGGCTACCTAGTGATAAAGCGGCCGTGGCCCGGCATGTTGATAGGCCTCTGGGGCGACCCACAGCGCTACATAAGGACCTACTGGCAGCGCTTCAGCAAGCCCGATGAAGGAGTCTGGATCTACTACCCAGCCGACTACGCCGTGAAGGACGAGGACGGCTACATCTGGATGCTAGGCCGCGCCGACGAGGTGCTCAACGTAGCCGGTCACAGGCTCGGCACCACCGAGATAGAGGACGCCATACTCGCCCACCCAGCCGTAGCCGAGGCCGCCGTAGTAGGCATACCCGACCCAATCAAGGGCGAGGTACCACTAGCAGTAGTAGTGCTACGCGAGGGCTACAAGCCCAGCAAGGAGCTAGAAGAGGAGATCAAGCAGACAGTCCGCAAGATACTAAGCCCCATCGCCGTACCGAAGCGCGTACTCTTCGTCAACAAGCTGCCAAAGACAAGAAGCGGCAAGATAATGAGGAGGCTGATAAAGGCCGTAGCCACCGGCGCCCCACTAGGCGACGTCAGCACCCTAGAGGACGAGGCCAGCGTCGAGGAGATAAAGAGGGCCTGGGAGGAGTTCAAGAAGGCAATCGAGGAAGGCGAACGCCTCCTCCGCGAAAGCAGCTAACCCGGCCCCTAACCCCTAGGCTTTTTAGTCGATTTCACCCCGATCACGACAGCTTTATCACTTTTATCACTTTGGACCTCACCTCCATTCTCACGCATTCCTTAGTGATGTTAGTACAACATGTATCATGAAGTGGTGATAACAGGACATATAGCTCCTAGAATGGAGAAGGGTATGGGTACCAACCTCAGTATGCCCTTTTCACTTGCCCTCTACTCAGACGCCACTATGTTTAGAGAAACCTTATAGTATACTTAGAGCACACCAACTATGGTAAGCTGTTACTGTATACCGCTACATCTGTATTGGCCTAGAACTCGCAAGCGAGATTTATCATCGCACACTCCTAACCGTGACGCGGTTTGCTAGAGGTGTTAGGCCCTGGGCTCTATTACTATGACCTCGTACTCGTCTAGCCTCGGTAGCGTGGTCTCTAGTGCTCCGTTTTTCGTCTCTGCTTGGAGCTGCTTGTCTCGTAGCGGCAGGTAGACTATGTAGCTGCTGGCTTGGAGGCCTAGCTGCTCTGGGTGTAGCCGGAGCTTCACGTTGTGTACAGATACTACTGTCGTGGCAGGGTGTACTGCTTCGTGGGTGCCGAAGGAGGCTACTGGCTGGCGGGCGTCGCCTAGTCCGCGGCTCATTATCCTCTGGTTGTAGGTGTGGTTGATGAGGTGTAGTATGACCCGGTCGCCCTGTCTCCAAGGCTCTGCCTGGACTGTGGAGGGAGCGTCTACCTCTAAGGGGAGAGGGCCACCGGCGTGGGTTACAGCGTTGTATACGAGTCTCATGTAGTCGGTGAGGCCTAGCCTCCAGTAGTGGCGGCCTAGCTGCCCCGTAAAGTAGACGCTTCTCCCGGCTCCGTGTCTGTTGACCACTATGGCTGGTGCCTTGGTCTCTGCCCCGAGTGGTGGTGGGGACCTGCCGAGGGTGTATTCGTCGCCCCAGGGGTACTCTGTGAGTCCTATTCTAGCGGGGGTCTCGGCGCCCTCGGCCGGGTCTACTATCGTGTGCCAGCCTAGCTCGGGGCTTGTACGGCTCTGGCGGAAGCTGTAATCCATGTCTCCCCAGGGTATAAGGCGACGCTGCAGCCCCCGGGTTACGGGGTGGTTTAGTTGATCTACTACTAGGTAGCTCCAGTCTAGCCGTAGGAGGCCGCGGAGGTTGGCGCCCAGCGTCTCTGCTGTTGCGAACTCGTAGCGTTCTATGCAGTCGCCGTCCCAGCTGCCTGCGAGGTATGTTGCTACGAGGCCCCCACCTTTCTTCACGTACTCTGCTATCTCGCTGGCCGCGAAGTCTGGTAGGCAGACTGTGTTGGCGAGCACTATTACCCGGTACCGTTGGAGCGTCTTCAGCTCTATGTCGCGGGCTGAGAGGTACTCTACCGGCACGTGGCTGTGCTGGAGCGCGTAGTAGAACCCACGGACCTCGTCTAGATAGTGTTGTGGTTCACTGCGTCCGTAGTGGTCTAGCGTCTTTGTAGAGTAGACTACTGCAGCATAGCGTATCGGTTCGGCGCCGTCGAGGTATTCTTCGAGGACTTCATGCTCTCTGAACACCTGCTCTGCTGCATCTAGGGCGCTGGGGTCCTGGATGTAGGCTGAAGAGAATATGAGGAGCCACGGTGAGGCGCCGCCCGCTATGGCTTCGCGTAAACCCTGCCTAATGGCGAGCGGGGACGTGGCTACTGTTGTCCGGTACATGTGGAAGTAGTTCCTAGTAGTCCAAACTGGTTTTCCACCGCTAACTGCACGGCTTAGCTTACTCATCTCCGCTATAAAGCCGGGTGGTTCGCGGTCTGCTTCACTCGTCTCCACCATTACTATGTCTATCGCGTCGCGAGCCTCCTCTACAACACGATTATTGCGCCCGCCCCAGCCACCAGGATGGCTATTGTAGAGGAGCGGGGTACCTGGTGCAGTCTCTTGTATCACTCTCTTTATCTCTCGGAGTTTCTCAGTTACTACCTTGTAGCGCCACTCCCAGAGCGTCCGCCACCTGCTGTCGCTCCAATTCGGGTCTCGAGGCATCTCGTAGCCGTGCTCACGGCGGAACCGGTCCTGGCACCAGCGGCAGTAACAGCTCTTGTCGGGGTCTGGCTGGTAGCGGAAGCTGTCAAGCAGTATACCCGAAGCGCCTAGGCCTAGCGCCTCGATTACCTCCCTCTTAACGTGCTCTATGAAGGGGGAGTTGAGACAGAGTATGGGCCATTCAGGCTCATATCCTTGCTCTGAGGTGGGAACATGTTCTAGCATTATCACCTCGCCATGGCGGTTTATCTGTGCCCAGTCACCATGGAGCTTGTATAGGTACTTGTTAGCTGTATGACCCACCATGAGGATTACGTGTATACCGCGGCGCCGGGCCTCCTCTAGTGCCTCGCGTACTATGTCGCCTTTCATCTTAGCGTGTACTGGGCCTACAGTGCCGCCACGGTAGAATATTCTGCCCCAGGCATCCCGGGCGAATATTACTAGGACGTTTGCGTGAAGCCGCTCAGCAAGCCTAACAAGGTCTCGGCCGTGGATACGGGGTACGTAGACACCGTAACGGTCCTCAATATTGAACTGGAGGACACGTACAGGCTTTTCCCACCACTGTCTGTTAGGGGATGGACCCACGACACAACAACCATATGATAGGTGAGACTTGACTGAATATATGACTCCTAGCCCGCACAGCTACTAGAGACTGCCTAGGGCTAGCAAGCGCGCCACATGTACCCAGCCCTCCGGTGCTGGCTCTGGTGCCACGTAGTAGTCAGTCCGCCGGGGCCGGGCAAGTAGCCTACCGTCAGTCTGTGGTATTATTACAGCAGTGTCTACAGACTCGAGAAGATCCTCGTCGAGCTGCGTATCGCCTACACCTACAGTGGGGGTTCCGTGGAGTAGCGGCTCCTCGAGGAGCAGTTCTACTGCCCGGGCCTTCCCGTAGCCCTTGCCGACGTGGAGCAGACGGCCATAGCGTACAGTCAGCCCCAGCTCCTCGGCCCGCTGAGCGGCCCGTTCCATGCAACTCCTGCTAGGGCTCCAGTAGACCTCGATAAAGCGGCGTCTTCTCGCCAGTTCGGCCTGGAAGCCCTCGAGCCCGGTCATCCTCTCAGCTATCCTTGGCGGAGCCTTTGTAAGCCGGTAGAGCGGCTCACTACAGGGTGTAGACGCTATCTCCTCTAGAAGAGGCTCAAGCCTCTCAAGCGGCTCCCCGACCTCGATATAGTCCAGACCTAGAGCATGATCATAGCTTGTGGGCCGTGTGAGGAAGCCCGGTGAAGCGTAGACCGCACCACCCGCCTCGACAACAGCTATGAAGGGGTCTCCGTCTAGGCCTAGCCTGTTCCTCAGCGCTACTACCTCCTCTACCGTCTTTGCAGTCACTGGTATTACGAGGAAGCCTAGTAGCCTAAGCAGTCGCGCATAGTAAGCACTGCCCCCTACTCTACCATCGTAGCTTACCATGCTCCCATCTATATCGGTGAATACCAGCCGCCTGGGCCGCAGCCTGCGCCACCCTATAGGGGCTTTATTAACCAGCACCAAGCCTACAAGGAGCAGCTACCTCCCGGCCTTACTTGAAGTAATGCGTCATAGTACTCTCAGCTAATAGTGCTGAGAATAGCTTGCTAGGGTCTACACCCTCGAGGCTATACACTCTAGGCCTGGGCGGCTCACCCTCATACTTGTAATCGCGTAGCAGACTGTGTATCCGCTCCTTTACTGTCTCGTCTGCCCCGAGCCGGGAGTGGTATACCGTACCGAGGCTCTCAGCCAGCATTCCTGCTATGTGCTCGTCGCCCCGCTCAGCGTGTATGTGAGGGTTACGAGCCTCTATCTGGAATATATTGACGCCATCAGGTAGGAAGCTGCAGCGACCCTCATCGACACCCAGAAAGCAATCTTCCAGGAGTTGAACCAACTCGTAGGGCTCTACTGCAAAGCCACCAGCCCAGCGTAGGCGAAGCGCCAGTTCTATGCTCATTGCGTGCTCGCCACTATTGGCAGTTCTGATTATATCCGTCTCTACCTTGCGTAGTCTCGAGAGTGCATAGTTGAGAACGTTGTTCGTGTGCATTGATACTCTACCGCGTTTACGGAGGTACATATCTGAGGATGCTAACTTGCCCTTATAGTGCCAGACTATTCTGACCATTGTATAAGGTGACTCGGATAGTGAAAACCCTAGGTAGTATATCTTGCTATACTCGTTAGCCGCGCCCGGCACATAATTGTCGCTATCGATGAACCCCACATAACGGGCGCCTATGCCCGCCGCCGCAATTACGCCAAGAACCATTCCCTCGCCTTTTCCACGCCGTACCATGCCATCCTCAAGCATAGCCTCCAAAGGTGTACCAGCTAACACCTCGGCCCACGCCGGATCGCGTTGATGTATCACGAGTATCTCACGGCCCGTGACACTATGTATTGTCCGGGCAAGCTCCACTTCGCGGCTATAGACATCTACAGGAGAGGATCGCGAGGCTGATACAAGAATTATTGGAGATGCATGTGGTATCGCACGAAGTACACCTTCCAGGGCTATGATATCCTCGTCCTTCACTGGCACAACTATAGCTGTAGAAGCTGCATACTCCTCGAGAACCTCGTAGCTCACAGTATATGTTCCCGAGAGCTTCGTCGTCACGCCAAGCGAGTCTAGCTCGAGAACGCGAGCTAACTCAAATATCTTTACAGCACCGTAAGCCTCGAACCGTGTAGGCAGGCTTATCATCAAGGTTCCACAGACACCCCCCTTATAGCTATCAGAGGCTAGAGAGTATCCTGTCTAGGCATTGCAGATCATTGAAACAGACCATAGCCAGCACACATGTTAGGGTTCTAGACCGGAGGAAGGGGCCCCAGAGGCTGCCCGCCCATTATTCTTCTCAATCCTAAATTATATTAGTTCCTCTCTCCATACACGGGTACTAAGCATGGATAAATAAGATGAGGTTAGAAATATTCAACTACGAAGGGGTAGTTCTTCAGTGTTTTAGCTCCTCTAGGATGGCTTCAGCTAGCCTCCTTGCAGGATTAATTCCCGTAGCCCGGTAGAACCCCTTGAACTCTGGTACGCCGTTCACTTCGTTTACCAGGTAGCCCCTTTCATCGTCTTCAAACACGTCTATTGATACGAAGAAGCCCTTCACTGCAGCAGCAGCTCTGACAGTTATGTCTTCGAGGACAGGGTCTGGCTTGTAGACCTCGGTCCGGGCCCCTAGGGCTACGTTGCTTCTCCATTCGCCGTTCTGGGCTACTCTCTTTATGCATCCTAGGAGTGTTCCTGCTACTACTATGCAGCGTATGTCGCTGCTACCCGAGTCTAGGTACTCTTGTATTATCATTGAGCGGGTCTGACTACATGGGAGCTCTTGCCTCATACGGGCTAGTTGTTCTAGCTCCTCCGGCGTATCAGCGCGGGATACTAGGCGGCCCCAACTTCCCACGGGCGCCTTGACGACAACAGGGTAGCCGAGCCTGCTGGCAGCTTCTAGAGCAGCATCAACGTCGGCTGCGTAGAAGCTCCTGGGTATGGGTATCCTTGCTGCTGCAAGCTGAGTATAGGCTAACAGTTTATCGCCAGCAGTCATTATCGTCTGTGAACTGTTTACCGTGAATACTCCTGCTGCCTCAAAGCTAGCCGCAGTATAGGCAGCGCGGTACATGCTTATAGGCCTTATAACAGCGGCATCGAAGCCATCGATTCCTATCTCCAATGCTCTCGAGCGCACATTGACCATGTTAACGTTCATGTACTCTCCTAGCGCCTTTAGCAGCATCTGCTCCTCAAGGCGCACAACGTCGACGACGATCGCTGCAGTGGGCACTGTTCTAGAACACCTCCACTCCTGGGCCCCAATAGTCACGGAGCTCGAGAGCTTCGAGCCCCCCGAGGCCGACCCGGCTGATGGCTTCGGCGAGCATCCTGGCTAGCCTGGCGTCGAGCACTACGGGTACGCCTAGGTCTACTGCTAGGCGGCGTATCTTGTAGTCACGCTCCGGCGCATAACCGGTCGTCATTAGTAGGCCTACACCATTCATCCTTATGAGGCGTAGAGCCTGCTCGACCGGAAGCGGTTCAGCCCCTTCAACCTCCATACCCTCTACAGTGTATACCGTGTAGCCCTTCTCTCTCATGAACCTAGCCGCGGCGGCGAGGTCGCTCCGGCCCCTCCCGGTAGGCGTGTACACGAGTACACTGCTACCAGCTGGAGGCAACTTGTTGCCCTGGACGCCTAGCCAGCTCTTGAGCAGTGCCTCGTGTAGTGTGCGGCCTAACGCTGCTACCTCGCCCGTGCTTCTCATCTCCGGGCCTAGGCCTGGGTAGGCGCCCTTGAGCCTCTGCCAGCTCGGTTGTGGGCTCTTGACGCCCCACCAGCCCTGGGGCTTTAGCAGCTTGAAGCCCTCGTAGCCGTTGAAGCCGTAGCTTATCCTGCCCTGCAGCGCCGCCTCAGCAGCGGCGCGCATGAGGTTGTAGCCTGTAACCTTACTCGTGAAGGGCATGGAGCGGCTAGCACGGAGGTTTAGCTCTACCACATAGACGCTACCGTTCTTCACGAGGAACTGTATGTTGAAAGGTCCCTGTATCTCCAGGGCCTCGTTGAGCATCTCTGCTACTCGTGTCATTTCGCGTACAGCGTTCTCGGGTAGGCTGAACCAGGGGAGAACCATGGTGGAGTCGCCGCTGTGAACACCACCCGGCTCTATGTGCTCGATTACCGCGCCTACCGCACGACGACTGTCACCTACAGCGTCTATCTCTGCTTCCACAGCGTCCTCGAGGAACTTGGAGACGACCACCGGGTAGCGTGGCGACACCTTAGCAGCCTGCTCTATGTAGCTCTTTAGCTCCTCTGGGCTCCACGCAATCTTCATCGCAGAGCCACTTAGCACGTAGCTGGGTCGTACAAGGACTGGGTAACCCACATCCTCGGCAAAGCGTAGTGCCTCCTTGATACTGGTCGCGGCTGTCCAGCTCGGCTGCTTTATGCCAAGCTCCTCTAGGAGCTGGGAGAACCAGGCACGGTTCTCGGCGCGGTCCACGCTCCTACCGGGTGTGCCTAGGAGCTTTACACCACGCTCCTCGAGAGGCTTAGCAAGGTTGTTCGCTATCTGGCCGCCGAGGAAGGCTACTACGCCGACCGGTTTCTCGAACCGGTATATGTCGAGGACACGCTCGAGGGTTAACTCCTCGAAGTAGAGCTTGTCATTCACATCCCAATCTGTGGACACTGTCTCGGGGTTGTAGTTTACGACTGCTACCTCGTAGCCGAGATTACGTGCCTCTTCGGCGAAGCTCACCACCCCCCAGTCGAACTCGACAGACACGCCAATCCTGAATACGCCGGCGCCTAGCACCATGAGACGTGGACGTCCACTGGTTATAGGTTTATCGTCCTCATAGGCGTTATAGCTCATGTAGAGGTAGTTTGTTGCTGCCGGCCACTCTGCGGCTAGGGTGTCTATCTGCCTCACATAGGGTCTATCTAGGCCTATACTGCGACGTGCCCTCTCGACTTCCTCGACGGTGATACCAGAGAGTAGTGCTATCTGTTCGTCACTGAAGCCTAGCCGCTTAGCCTCGGCGAGTAGGTCGAGGAACTCTAGGCTTCCAGGCCGTGTGTAGCGCAGCTTCTCAGCCAGCTCTACTATCTCGTATATCTGGTTGAGGAAGTAGGGGTCTACACCCGTCACCTCGTATACATGCTTGACAGTGGCGCCTAGCTTGAACGCCTTAGCAGCCCATATGGGCCAGTAGGGTTCGCGGCGGCGCAGCTTCTCCATGACCTTCTCTAGGCTCTCGGGCTCCTCGTACCGTGGCCCAGCTACTACGCCTGGCTCGCCTATGTCGAGCATCCTTATTGCCTTCTGGAGGGCCTCAGCGAAGTTCCTGCCTATAGCCATTACCTCTCCTATGCTCTTCATTTCGCTGCTTATGCTCTTCTCAACGCCCTCGAACTTCTCTAGGTCCCAGCGCGGCACCTTGACTACCACGTAGTCGAGGCTGGGCTCGAAGCAAGCACAAGTCCTCCCAGTGACGCGGTTTAGTAGCTCGTCCAGCCGGTAGCCGAGCGCAAGCTTAGCAGCAATGTAGGCTAGAGGGTAGCCCGTTGCCTTGCTAGCTAGGGCACTGCTACGGCTCATACGCGGGTTAGTCTCTATCACGTAGTATTCCCAGCTGTCGCGGGGGTTGAGTGCTAGCTGTACGTTGCCCTCCCCTACTAGGCTTATGGCCTCGGCCACACGTAGGCTTGCTTCGCGGAGAAGCTGGTACTCTTGGTCGGTGAGAGTCTGACATGGAGCTATGACCACAGACTCTCCAGTGTGGACGCCCATGGGGTCGGCGTTCTCGAGGCAGGCCACGGCTACCATGTTGCCGTACTGGTCGCGTACGACTTCGTACTCTATCTCCTTCCAGTGGTGGAGATACTTCTCCACTAGTACTTCGCCGGAGCCAGAGAGTGCGAAGGCACGGACTAACCAGCGTTCTAGCTCGTCGCGGCTCCACGCTACTAGGCTCCCGCCGCCGCCAAGGTTGAAGCTGACACGGACTATAACGGGGTATCCAATCTCGTCAGCCGCCTTGAGCGCCTCCTCGACGCTAGTCGCGGGGAAACTGGGCGGGATCGGGAGGCCAGCCTTTATCATCGTCTCACGGAATTTGCCGCGCGAAAGCGCCCTTTCGATGCCCTCGACAGGGGTGCCTAGGACGCGGACACCATACTTTGCTAGTACGCCGCGGTGGTACAGCTCGACGCCTAGGCTTAGTGCTGTCTGACCGCCAAAGCCTAGTAGTATAGCGTCCGGCCGCTCACGCTCAATAACCTTCTCTATGAACCACGACTGAAGGGGGCCTAGGTACACATGGTCTGCTAGCTTGTAGCTCGTCTGTATGGTGGCAACGTTCGGATTGACCAGGACAGTCTCAATACCTTCCTCCCGTAGCGCTTTCAGGGCCTGGCTACCACTGTAGTCGAACTCTGCCGCCTCTGCAATCTTTATCGCGCCGCTGCCTAGTACTAGCACCTTCCTTACATCTATCCTCTTCGGCATCTCACAGCCACCTCCTCCCATGCCCTATTGTCCTGGTTCTTACCTCGTCCTAGTCTTCTCGATCAGCCTGAGAAAGAGGTCAAACACCCACGTGGAGTCCCAGGGACCCGGCCCGGCCTCTGGGTGGAATTGTGTAGCTATCACCAGCCCGTCACGTGTACGCACTCCTTCGAGCGTACCGTCATCGGGCTGGCGGAACCAAGGCACGAGCCCTGCATCGTCTAGGCTATCCCAGTCAATAGCGTACCCGTGGTTGTGTGTCGAGACCATACAGCGACCCGTGTCCAGCTCGACGACTGGCTTGTTAACTCCGCGGTGACCGTAGGGAAGCTTGTAGGCGCGTGCACCGAGGCCCAGGGCTAGGAGCTGCATACCAAGACATATAGCTAGGACAGGCTTCCCTGATGTCGCGACTTCTGCTGCTACACGAGCCTGGTCGCGTAGGAGAGCAGGATTCCCAGGCCCATTACTCAGTACTACAGCATCGTAGCCCTCTAGGAGCTGCCAGGCAGGGGTCGTGCACGGGTAGCGGGTCACCTCGATACCACGTTCGAGGAGGCGGCGTAGAATGCCATACTTCACCCCACAGTCTAGCATCGCTACGCGCGCCCTGACCCGTCCCTCGGGCTTGTGCGTTATTGGCTCCCGGGGGCTGACCTCTAGCGCGAACACCCTCTCGTCGTAAGTCTTTGAGGAGACTAGCTTACGGGCCAGCTCGTCCCAGCTCGGTGGCTCCTCGTCTTCGTTATAGACCGATATTATGCCCATTACAACACCGTGTTCGCGTATCCTCTTCACGAGGAACCTCGTATCTACACGGTATATTCCCGGCACACCTTCACTCCGTAGCCACTCGTGGAGACTCATAGCGGAGGCGTAATGATTCGGCTTGGGTAGCTCTGCTACTACGAATCCTTCTACTTGTATATGGTCAGACTCGTAGTCGAGAAGGATTCCATGGTACAGTCTGCTCTTCCTGGGGACACCGTAGTTGCCCATCATGGGGTGAGTCTCCACGAGTATCTGGCCACGGTAGCTCGGGTCAGTAAGACTCTCAGGGTATCCAGTCATGGCCGTCGTGAATACCACTTCGCCGACACGGGTCGTTGTAGCGCCGAAGCCACAACCCTCAACTGCGATGCCATCGGCTAGTAGTAGCCTGGCACGTAGCCCTGTCCGGCACCTCAGCAGGGGCATCCGATAGACCTTTATCTCGCTTACTTGCACTCCTCTGCCACCTCCTCGGCTGCTTTTACGAGGCTCTCCCGAGCCCCCTCAAGGTGTTCCCTAATCGCGTCGAGGAGCCCCTGGTCGCGGGCTAGCCTCTCCCGCGCTTCGTCCACGGCTAGCCCCGCATGGCAACCGGTACGCCTCATCGAGGCCAGCTCAAGGGGGCTAGCCACGCCGAGCCCCTGGAGCAGCTTCTCCGCCTCCCCGGCTCGGAGCGCCGAGGCAGCCTCACGGTAAGTCTCGCGGAGAGGTCTACCACTGCGTAGCGCGAGTAGCTCCGCAAGCTCGGCGCCCCACGCAGTGTAGCTCTCCGCTAGCTCACGGAGCTTCTCCACGTCGAACTCTAGGCCGGAGAAGAGATCCACGAGGATGCGGCTAGACTCCACCGCGTCGCGTAGGAGTGTGTAGAGAAGTGGGTTAGCCTCCTGTAGGTCTAGGTTATAGCCGTAGGGGAGCCCCTTCTGGATCGCCAGAAGCCCTGCTGCGAGGCCGGCTGCACGAGCAGCTCGAGCACGGAGCACCTCTAGGGTGACTGGGTTCCTCTTATGCGGCATAATACTACTGGTCGCCACGTGGCTGTCGGGGATGCGGGCAGCCGCTACATAGGGGCTCGAGAGCATTATCAGGTCTCCTGCTATACGTGAGGCCTCGGTTAGTAGTGCTGCTGCAGCCAGGGCTGCCGCTGTAACGTCTAGCCTGCTACCCGCAGCGTAGAGGCTGCTCCCGAGGACACCGCTAAACCCGGCTAGCTGGGCGAGCTCCTCCGGGTCTATTGGGGCTAGTGTGCCAGCTCCCGCGCTTGCCCCGAGTGGGCTCCGGTTGACGAACTCTAAGGTGTTGTAGAGCAGTTTGTATGCAGATGCAAGAGCCTCCTCCCAGGCTAGGAGAAGGCAATCGAGCGATGCCAGTTGGCTCGGCTGCTGGTGAGTGTGAAAGAGGATAGGAACGCCGTGGTACTTCTCTGCTAGCTCAATTAAGCGTAGACGGGCACGGAGGAGCCAAGCTAGTGTCTCCGTTATCCGGTCTATCGCATATAGGCGGAGGGCAGCCGAGACGTGGTCGTTACGGCTCCTACCCACCCATATGTAGGCCGAGGCTCCTCCGGTCCTGGAGGCTAGCCAGTCCTCGAGCGCCTCGAATACATCCTCGTATCCCGGCTTCATTATCTCGCTGGGCTCCTTGCCGAGAGCCTCTAGGAGGGCGCGTAGTGTAGAGCACGCAGCTTCACGTGGAATAATGCCTCGACGGGCAAGGTGAAGTGTATGTGCCAGGAGGATACGCACCACGTAGGGGTAAATCTCGTCGTCGTGGCTTAGGCTAGAGGTGTACTCGTAGACGAGTGCCGCGTCTCCGCTGAGGCCGACAGCCTCCCGGTACCTCGGCAATAACCCACCATCCTCCGGCGACTAGTACCCCCTTATCAATCCCGCTGGCCTGGAGCGGCTAGGAGCCGGTTTCCCGTCTAGCCTCGGAGGCCGCGGGCCTTGGCCGCTGCGAGGCTGTGAAGGCTCCATATCGTTATGAATCCGCGGGCCTCCTCATCGCTCGGGTACCAGCCGTGATTGTAGTCTATCGTTTCGCGGCTGTAGCTGCTGTAGGGGCTCCAGCGGCCTACCACTCGGAGGCTGCCCTTGTACACCTTGACCTTGACTACTCCCGTTACCCAGCGGTTTAGCTCGTCGATAGCCTTCTCTATCGTGGCCCGTAGAGGTTCTATCCAGAGGCCCTGGTAAACTAGGTCGCTCCACTCCTGGTCTAGGATCCGCTTGAACCTCAGCTCCCTGGGCGTGTAGACTGTCTTCTCGAGGTCCTTGTGGGCTTCTATGAGCGTAAGCGCCGCAGGCGCCTCGTATACTTCCCTGCTCTTGAGCCCTACGACACGGTTCTCAATGTGATCTATCCTGCCGTAGCCATGTGCGCCAACTAGCTTGTTGAGTAGCGATACTATCTTGACTAGGTTCATCCTCTCTCCGTTGACGGATACTGGTACGCCCTTCTCGAAGCCTATCTCAAGGTAGAGCGGCTGATCGGGGGCCTTCTCTGGCGCCACCGTCCAGGCGAACGCATCCTCCGGAGGCTCTGCGAGGGGATCGTCTAGGGGGCCTCCCTCAATACTCCGGCTCCACAAGTTCTCGTCGATGCTGTAGGTCTTGTGGAGCCCTGGGGGCTGGAACCCGTTCCTCCTCAGTATCTCGGCCGCCTGGGCACGAGTGAGCCCGAGCTCGCGGACCGGCGCGATAATCTTGATGTCATCGCCAAGATAGTACTTGAGGACTGTGTCGAACCTTACCTGGTCGTTGCCCTTAGAGGTACAACCGTGGGCTACAGCGTCCGCGCCCTCCTTCTTGGCTACCTCTGCAATCTTCTCAGCTATGAGGGGGCGGGCAAGGGCTGTACCGAGAGGATACTTGTCTTCGTAGAGCCCGTTAGCCTTAATAGCCATTGATATGTATTTCTCAGCGAACTCCTCTACAGCGTTTATCGTGTAGTGCTTCGAGGCGCCTAGCTTGTAGGCCTTCTCCTCGACACCCTCGAGTTCCTCCTCTTGACCAACCGAGACAGTTACTGTGATTACCTCATGGCCCTGCTCACGGAGAAGCGCGAGTATAGCCGACGTGTCAAGACCTCCCGAGTAAGCAAGCACGACCTTCAATTCGGCTGCCCCACGCGAGTGGGGCACCGGTACCAGGTGTTAAAACACATGCACCATCTATTGCACATAAGGATATATTTCTCTTGTACCTGTTCCACTCGGTACCAGATGTTACAGGGGGAGGGGTCTAGGCCCTGGCAGCCCAGAGCTTCTCAGAGATAGTACGCAGACTAGTAGACGCAGACCCCTGTGTACAAGAGTGTCTAGCTCGTGGTATAGCCAACTACTCCGAGCTAGCCCGCCGGATAAAGCCAGTAGCCGAAAAGGAGGCCGGGCGGAGCGCCAGCCTCGAAGCTATCAAAGCCGCCCTAGTGCGCTATGCGTCCCGGCTACGGGAGCGCGGCACACAGACACCCCAGAGAAAACTGCTAGAAGTACTAGCGAAGAGCGCTCTCGAGCTACGAACCGGCGTCACGGTGGCCACAGTCAAGCTCCACGCGTTACCCCAGCTGGCTGAGGCCGCTGCAGAGCTGGCTGGGCGGACACGGCTACTATTCCTCATGCAAAGCATCTCAAGCGTAACCATAACTGTTAGCAGCGAGTACTTCGACTACATAGAGCGGCGTGTGGGTCGCGAAAACTTCATAGAGATATATCCTGATCAAGCTGTGCTAGTGATAGTCAGCCCTCCAGCTGTGGTAGAGACCAACGGTTTTGTAGCACATATAACCAGCATACTCGCCAGGAACGGCATCAACATAAACCAGATAGAATCGGTGTACACTGACACCATACTCGTGCTCAGCCTAGACGACGCCCTAAAAGCCTTTCAGCTGCTACGCGAGGCGATAGAGGTCGCTAAGAGGAGCCTAGAAGAGGCACAGAAGAAGGAGACATAAACATGGCAGTAATGGCTAGGGCCAAAATCCTAGACCCAGAGGCCCCGAGAAGATTTACGCTTCTAGGAAGTTGAGTAAGAGCTTAGGCTCGATAAGACTACCTTGTCAAAATACTTGCTCTATAAGCCTGTAGTAGAGTTCTGCTATCAGTACACCGGTTCCAGCTGCGCCTCGTAGCGTGTTGTGACCCAGCACCATGTACCTCAGTAGCGGCTCGCCCTCAAAGGGCAGCGTTGCTCTGCCTACGACTACGCTCATGCCGCGGCCAGTCTTGCGGTCGAGCCTCGGCTGCGGCCGGTTAGGCTCCCGGCGTACTACTACTGGCTTCTCGGGGGCTGTTGGGAGGCGTAGCTCCTGGGGCATACTCTTCCACGTGTCCCAAGTCTCTAGTACCTCCTCTAGGCTCCCGGGTGTCTTGGAGAGCTTGGCTACGACACTCTCTAGGTGGCCGTCTAGCACGGGTACTCGGGTCGTGGTCGCTACTACGCGGAAGTCTGCGTGCTTCACCTCGCTGCCCTCGAGCTTGCCGAGTATTTTGCGGCTCTCGCGTACTACCTTCTCCTCCTCACCCTTTATGAATGGCAGTATGTTGTCCGTGATTGCGTAGCCCGGCACACCGCTGAACCCGGCGCCGCTTATCGCCTGCATACTAGTCATATAGACCTCCTTTAACCCGTAGCGGTCCAGGAGCGGCTTGAGGCTCAGTGTTAGCACTGCTGTTGTACAGTTAGGCACCTTCATTATGGCGCCGCTCCAGCCTCGACGGCGGCGCTGCTCCTCTACGAGCCGTATGTGCTCCCAGTTAGCCTCAGGGTTGAGCAGCGGCACGTCTGGCTCCATGCGGAACACGTTAGCGTTAGACACGACTATCTTGCCCATCCTGGCTAGCTCTAGTTCTATCTCGCCAGCGACCTCCTTGGGCAACGCCACGAAGACTAGGTCTACGTCGCGGAGCGCGTCGGCCCGGGTGGGCCTTATCTCGAGCTCTGCAGCCTCCTCGGGGAAGGGCTCGTCTATATACCACTCCACTGTCTCGCCGTAACGTTTGCCGACACGCCTCTCGCTAGCCGTGACAGCGTATAGCTGGAACCATGGGTGCCTGGAGAGAAGGTAGACGAACCGTTGGCCCACGAGCCCTGTAGCCCCGAGGACTGCAGCCTTTAACCGGTCTGCCACTGTGAGACCACCTCCTCGTGGAGCTGCTCAGCTATAGCCCAGGCCTCCTCGGGCTCAACAAATGTTACGAGTATCGGGCTCCCGGGGGCCCATAGTATGCTCTTTACGCCCCCGAGCCCGGCAGCGCGTTCAACTAGCTTGCTGGATATACGGGGCTCGCGGAGGCCGTCGCCGACCACGCTTACAGCTGAGGCTTCCTCGACCTCGACCCGGGAGACTATGTACCCTAGCTCCTCGGAGAGGGCTGTTGCCAGCTTCTCGGCGTAGCGGCGGCGGACTACTAGGCTTATCCTTGTCTCTGTGATAGGCTGCATTATGGCCAGGATGTTTATGCCTAGCTTAGCCGCCACACCGGTGACTTTTGCTGCAGTGCCTATCCTACCGACTAGGCCACCGCCAGTGACTGTCACCAGGGATATGTCGTCGCTCACGACCACGGCCTTAAGCGGTGGTGGACCGCCACGATTGTCTACTATTGTGGCTTGGTTCGCGCCAGGCATTGTTATCTTTATACGGGTATCCGTGTCCATTACTGGCTCGAATGTCTTGGGGTGCATCCTCTTAGCTCCGAGGAGGGCTAGCTCCATCGCCTCGGCAAAGCTGAGCCTCTCTATCACCTTGGCTGTCCTTATTTTCCGTGGGTCAGCTGTCATCACGCCTGGCACGTCGGTGTAGAGAACAACCTCGTCCGCCTGTAGGAAGCGGCCCAGTAGTGTGGCCGTGTAGTCGCTACCGCCCCGGCCGAGAAGCACTGTGCGGCCCTCACGGGTCCCGGCTACAAAGCCTGTGACCACGGGGACCACGTTACGCTCTATGAGGGGGTTTAGCTTCTCACGGACCATCTCCTCGGAGGACGAGTAGTCTACCGTGGCCTCCCAGGGGTCACCCTCAGCTATAATGCCCGCCTCGCGGCCTCCTAGCCACACGGACTCTATCCCATTGCTCCGGAGTACTGCCGCCATCAGTGCTGCTGAGAGCCTCTCGCCAAAAGATACTATTGCTGCCCGCGCGTTAGGCGTCGCTTCGCCTATTACCTTGACCGCCCAGACTAGCTTGAACAGCTCGTCGAAGAGCCTACTCAGCTCACCAAGTACGTTTGTCAGCTCTCTCTCGCTCTCCACCGCGCCGCGGGCCGCTGAGTAGTACCGCTCCATTATCCTCCGGAGCCGGGGCTCCCAGCCACTGGGCCTCTCAACGATGTCTATCAGTTCGTCTGTCACACCCTTCATAGCCGATACTACGACTACTACTCGGCGGCCCTTCTGCTGAAGCCCCGCGACTTCCTGCGCCGCCGTTATGTATCCTGACGCGTCACGTAGCAGAGATCCGCCAAACTTCGCCACTACCACCCCATGAGCAGTCATACTATACCACCCCTAGCGAGTATGCCGCTGCGACTAGATCGCTGAGCAGGGCAGACGCTGTTGCCGAGAGCCCGGCTCCAGGGCCCACGATGGTTATGGGCTCGGCCTCCACGGTTTCTATAAGCGCAGCGTTGTTTATACCCTCGACCCTATAGAGCGGGTTATCCGGCGTAGCCTCGACCAGCCGAACCACAGCTCTCCCCGCCTCAGGCTCGACCAGCGCTACATACTTGAGTCTCCTTCCCCGAGAGGCAGCCTCAGCAGCCCGGCGAGCGGCATCCTCATCCACTCGGTCGAGCCGCTCGACCTCGAACACCGTCTTCGGTACGCCTAGGGTGCACGAGATTATAGCAGCCTTAGCCGCTATGTCGAAGCCCTCGAGGTCGGCGCTCGGATCGGGCTCAGCGTAACCCCGGCTCTGCGCGTCACGGACAGCCTCCTCGAAGCTCATGCCCCGCTCTACTAGGCCGAGGACGTAGTTAGTCGTGCCGTTTAGTATCCCCTGTACCCGGGCAACTACGCGACCTGCAAGCCCCCAGCGCAGCACGTCTATCAACGGTGTGCCAGCCATTACTGTGGCCTTGTAGAAGATGCGTTTACCCCACGAGCCCCAAAGGAGCTTCTGACAGTTCGTAGCCAGAGGAGCCTTGTCAGCCGCTACCACGGCACCGCCGGAGCCCAGGACGCGCTCGTACCAGGAGAGGGCTTCGCCTGGCGAGTCGTATCGGCTAGGTGTAACATCAACGAGGACGTCCACGCTATACTTCTCAAGTGCTTCGGCCACACCTAGGCCCGGCTCGCCACCCTCTAGCCCCGAGATACCACCACGTGGCGCTGCTAGAGCCTTCTCTACCAGACCCCAGTTCAAGCCTTCGCTGGAGCCAAGAACGCCCCTACTATCAGCTATGAAGACAAATGTTGGCTCGAAGCCGTAGAGCTTCTGGAGCCGTGAGCGCCGCTCCATGAGCATCTTGACAAACGTCCTGCCAACGTTACCGAACCCTGCTAGCCCGATGCGGAGTACACGCGTCACTGCCAGACCCACCAAGGTGGGCTTGGAGAAACGGCTCTCCAGGGTTAAGAATCGCCCGGCTCCGTGCCGAGAGCTTACTCTAGCTGAGCTTCAGCCTCAGCGGCTACACGCTCTGCCTCTCCAACATCCTCCGCGTCCCTGTCGACGTGGCGAAGGAGGCCCTTTAGGAGGCCAATAAACCTCATAGGGTCTATCGAGACTATGCCCAGGGTTTCAGCAAACTTCCTCACACCTTCATCGTTAGTCACCAACACGCCTTGTGTCTCAAGCGCTAACAGTACTGCATCAAGATCCTCCACACTGTCTAGTACACCATGGCGGGTAGCCTCACGGTACCGCTCCCGTAGACCCCTTATCAGGGCGCCTAGCTTCTCGCGACGAGCACCACGGTCCGATACCTCGCTAGGATACATGCCGCCAGCCTCGAAGGCACGGCGAACGTGCTCCTCTGCTACTCGTAGTCCCCTCATCAGCCTATTGCGCATCTCCTCGACGTACTCCCTCATAATGGAGGCCGGAATGCTTATCTCGTGCCGCGCCGGCGGCTTTATTGTTATCCATGTGGCTAGCATCTCAAAGCCTTGTAGCGTGACACCATTGGCTAGCAGGAAGCGCCGCGCCTCCTCGTAGACGCTCGGCGGCATGTATATCTCGAGGCCATAATGGAGTCTAGCCCTGGCCAAGAGGTCTGCCAAGACACGTATAGCCTCGTCTAGGCTACCAGCTCCCAGCACATTTCGCAGCCTTGGATCAGTAACAGCACTGGTATCGAGCACGTAGATCCTTAGCGGTCGCTGTAGCCTCTTCTCAGCCATTCTGGTCACCCATAGTTGCCTCTCTACACAGCTGAGCCGAATTGCTGGTGTCCCTATTCCTTGTACAACCACTGCTCTGCTCGACTCTATGTGATAGCTAAGCTTTGAAGCCCGATAACATTTGTCCCGGGGCTAGCTGGCGGGGCGCCGGTGTTATAGCCGCCGAGGCCCTGGCCCCTGGGCTGGAGGAGGAGCCCTTGCTCGTCTCGAGATTAGCCGCTCTACAGGGGGCTCTCACATTCCTCGCACTCATTTCGATACTCGCTGTAGCTACTGCACCCACGAGTATACTCTTAACACGTGCTGTAGAATTCTGGATCGCCGCCTCGGTGCTCTCAGCCATCTCTACATGGCTGCTAGCACGTCACTACGCTGCCGCCCTTTCCCAGACACTTTCAACTGTCTCCAACTTGTCAGTAAAGCGTCTCGGCCCTCGTGGTGCCACTGAGGCGGAGACTGTCGCCCAGAGCATTGCAGGGCTAGAGCAGATCGCCAGCCTCTGGCCCTTAGCGGCTGCAGGACTTGGAGTAACCGGACTCGTCACAACAATACTCTCCTACTACATGGCGAGGAGGGGCTGCCAAGCCCTCATCCAGCTCGCGGAGCAGCTCGGAGTAGAGCCGCCGTGCAAGAGCCTGCCTGGCCTCAGCGTAGCCGCCACCTCAGCTCTCGGCTTAGCCGGCCTAGGATTGACTATGCTCTTTGTAGCCCCCAGCTACGGTAGGCTCATGAACTGTATAAAGAATGCGGGAGAGGCTCTTGAGGAGCAACTTAGAGGCCCCGCAGCCTCAGAGCATGCAGGAGAACCCCGTAGTGAGGAGGCCGTCGGCGATGAGACAGTTCATAAAACACATTGAGTGTAGGCTTAAGTTAACACTACTTCTAGTCAGCTACATTCTCTATCTGGTTCTCCTCTCCATTCCAGGGCTTGACGAGTACGTGGTCAAAGCTTCCCTTGCACTGCTCTTTGGCGCCCTTGTCTACATGATTGCAGTCTATATCCACGCTTCCTGTTCGAGGCCCCGTGGTGACTCTTCCTCGCTGACAGAGACGCCTATAGGCTAAGTATGAAGCCTTGCTGGAGTCTATCACTACTGCACGACATCTCTCTAGGACTAAATTTATACCCGTAACGGTTTCTATCTCGAAGCATAGACGAGAATATGGGGGACAGGAAGGATGACAGCCCCAGTAGCTGAGAGACCATATGTTACAGCCAACATAGCCCAGAATTCACAGATACTCGCAGACGATGCTTTTCTAAACCAACTCATGAGTGCTACTGAGAATGTCAGGCGACTCGAGACAAGGCTATCTGGAACCCATGGACAACTACGAGATCTCATACGTAGCCTCGGACTCGAAACTGGTTTCTACCTCGTGCTAGTAGAACTCGGCAACATATCTGCAAGGATACTAGTACATAACGGCATTATAACCGCCGCCGAGGCAGCAGTCGAAGGACAAAGACTCTCAGGGCCCAATGCCGTAAAACTCCTTGACGACGAGGCCTCAGACGAGGCTGTAATAGCCATAGCTAGGCTCCGTCCATACCTCTATCAGTGGAGCCCTAAGATGACCGTCTACGTCAAGGGCATAGATCTACAGCACCGGCAGCTCGTACGGGCTGTCAACAACCTCTACCTCTCCTTGCTCTCGGGTAAACCTCGTAGCGTGCTACAAGGCATTCTAGACTTCCTAGCCGAGTACACGGTATTCCACTTTAGGAGTGAGGAGAGATTCTTCGAGAAGCACGGCTATCCACGGGCCGAACAGCACCGGTTAGAGCACCGAAAATTCGTAGAGAGGATAGAGGACTTCCGGATGAAATACCGGACGGGTGAAGCGAGACTCAACATAGACATGTTGATGTTCCTCGCTGACTGGATACGGGGCCATATAATGAAGAGCGATAAAGACTATGGTGAGTGGCTGAAGCGCCAGGGAGTAGTCAAAACCGTCTAGGCGAAGATATCCGGGTTAGAGGCGGAAGAAATCCTCTAGGAGCTTAGTCGATTGGTGTTAAGCCGGTCTCGAGCATCTTGCGCACTTGTAGCCAAGTCTCTTTCATCTTTCTTATACGTGTTTTCAGCAGGCCATTTTCCTCCCGTATCTCGACGAGGACCAAGTCCACCCCGAGCCCCTGCATATAGTCCATGAACTCCTCTAGTTCGCTGCGGCTGGCGAACTCTAGCTCAAACTCCTCGTAAACCATGTCCCCGGCTGCGACCTTCTTCACGGTCTCTATCGCCGGCTGTAACGCTGCCCGGCCCAGCTCTAGGGCGAGCGCATCGAGTCTCGGCCCAGTAAGCCCCTCCTCGTAAACCCGGAATATCTCGCGGAGCAGCCTAGAGAATAGGAAGCCACGCCCCTCCTCCATGAAGAACCTCATACCGTATCTTATATCGCCTATGTTCGTGGCTGGTGTTGTGTACTTGAGCGGGGGTACCCGGTACTCGGGATCCTTGACTATTACTCCTTCGCGGCCCTCCTGGTTCAGCCTCTCTACTATCTTCTTGAACCCCTCGATATCGTTCTTGTCTAGCACCCCTAGCACAGGGACATGGGGGACTCCGTGTTTCTCCGTCACTTCGTCACGCCAGCCTGGGGGGAGCGGCTTGCCTTCACGGAATACATCGAATACAAAGTAGCCGAAGCGTGGAGCTTCGGGGTAGAAGTACCTCGTATAGGGGTTCTCCAGCCCTATGACCTCCCCCGCTGCCACGTGCTCCTCAGGGCCGAGCTCGCGGAGCATATCCTTCAGCTGGTTGCCCATTATACGCTCTAGCCGAGAGGTGGTGTAGGGACAGATGAAACCGCCCCGCGTCACCGCTATTATCCGGTCGTCTATGAGGGCCACCCTCACGTTGTAGCCGTTCAGCTTCTCCTCAACCACTATTTTGTCTACGAAGTGACGTGGAAGAGCTACGCTAGGAAGAACCATACGCTGTATCGAAGGGTAGCCGGGGATTAGCCTCCACCATCCCCTCCCAAACACTATGACAGTGCCTTCAGGGTGCCCTGCAACCTCGCGGCGTAGGGACGCGTAGAGGATGCCACGGAACACCCGGTATCTTATCGTCCTGTGCCGGGCCAGATGCTCTACACGCTCTCTGTCGATGCCGAGTGCTTCTGCAACAACATCAAGCATCCAGGACTCCGGGCTATGTATCCAAGTCAATGCACTCACCTCATCGACTTTACACAACACCATGATTCCATGACTACAACAATGAGTATAATCTAACGTCCTATCTGTATTCAGAGGATTATATACCATTATACATAACAACACCTACTATACGACTATACGATGAATAGCTTGATCCTTCTCTACGGTTATAGTCTATACACCTTCTGAGAAATTATTATCTTAGAGGCAGTCCTCTGAGGTGGTGTAAAAACAATGCAGCTTCTCTGGAGCAGCATTTATGCTTGCTTTTCCTTCTCTATAACAGCTGCTGTGCCATATGCTAGCAACAATACCCACTCGCCACCTACACCTACTACGCGGCGTGTCTCTATTCTGAGCCCTAGCACCGCGTTGGCACCCATCTTCTTGGCATCATGTCTTAGTTTCTCGAGGATAACGTCCAGCTCGGCCTCTAGTCCTGCTACTGTAAGGCTTATCGGCCTTGATGCGTAGATGAGTCCCTTTAGCTCCTTAACCTGGTAGCCTACTGGCTGCTCGATACTAAGTAGTAGTACATCCTCTGACATAGCTGGGCTCACCCCTACTGGTTAATAATAGGCGATAGGTGGGCTAAATCCTCATAGTTAACGAGTAGAGATAATGGTTACATAGGCGTATGATCGTTGGCTTAGTTGCAGTGCTAGCAGCCCTCTAGGCTCTCTTCTCCAGTCTCCTTAGAAGAGCTGTCGTCAGCATAGTGACTCTTACCTTGCCTAGGCCCCGGGCTAGGAGGAGGCCATGCTGGAGCACGGTATAGCACTTAATGCATGGCGTAACGACTTCGCGTACGTTGTGACTCATTACTCTGTTTGCTCTCCAGCGGTACACCTTGTTACGTGTCTCGACGAATGGCTTCTCGCGGACATAGTTGACGCCGCCCCCGCCGCCGCAGCAGAATGTGTACGGCGGTTTATCCTTCATCCGTCTAGCACCAGATAGCTTCGTCACTATGGGGCATGCATAGCTGTAGCCGAAGCGGCAGAAGCCACAGCTCGTGAAGAGTACAGCATTCTTATCCTCCTCGTCAGGCTTGAGTACACTGCTGGGGGCACGTTTATAGACTAGTGTGAATACGTCTACGAATTCTATCCCTCCTAGTCTTGTAAGTCCATACTTCTCAGCTATGTGTACAAGTTTTATGTCGGCACCACAAGCCGACATTATAACAGTCTTTGCACCTAGCCTCTTGGCCTCCTCGATAACTTTCTCGAGCATTTCTGCACCTATGTCCGGTCTCGCGGCGTCAACCGCTACATTGCCGCCTAGGTCGAGGGCACTAGGAGAAACCGTCACCTCTACACCTATGCCCCGTAGTAACTTGAGCGTCTCAGTAAGCCTGTCAGGGTAGAGCGTGGTCTCGAATGGTGAGGGCACGTATAGGGCTTCTCCAGGGCCGCCCGGCTCGACGCCAGCCTTACGAGCAGCCTCCTCAAGGACGCGGCGAGGCTCACTAGGGTCTACGGTGAAGCTGTGGCCAGACCGGCTCCCGTTGACCGCTACCTGCTCTATACTCTTCAATGCTTTGCCTTCAAGACTCAGCCTCATCTTTGCTGCATGTACTAGCCTCCAGATCTCTATGCCGTATGGACACAGAGCTGTACATGCGCCGCACATGCTGCAAGTATAGAGGGTGTAGAGGTCTTCCTCAGATGGTTTATCACCTAGGAGAATGCGGGCTGCTACTTGTAGGCGTCGAGGCGGCGATAAACGAGGGTCCCTAGTGGCTCGATATGATGTGCATCCTGCTAGACATACTAGGCACCGACTACAAGTTGCCAGTGCTTCTCGTGCAATCTCCTCTGCCTCAGAGAGCATTGCTTGTAGGCCGCTTTGCCTAACCCCGGGCATCTTTAACGCCATGCTAATAACCCTGGAGGTTGCAGCCTAAAACTAATCTATAGAGTGTATATCGCAAATTTTCAAAATAACACCTATAAAGCCGTTAACTATCACGGCCTCTCGGGAGGGATTAAATAAGGATGGTAATCGATGAGGCCGCATTACGCGCCGCTATAACCGACGCGCTGCTACGCTCTGCCGGCCTTCCAACTCTAGCCGATGTGAAGAAGATGCTCTCGGAAGCGGAATCAAAAACCACAGTAACTATTGTTACCGACGATTCTAAGTACGGGAAGCACGGAGTCGATGTAGTTAGGAATCTCCTAACAGATTATGACTTTGTGGAAATTAAGGTGCTCGAAAAGTCTAGTTGGCCAGAGGATTTACCTCCACCACTCATAGTTATTGGCGGCAAGCTTGAAGGTAGGCTACTATTCTACGGGGCACCGGTCGATATACTTTCACCTATGTTCATGCTTGCTGTCGCAGCGTCATGCGGAGCATGGAAGCCTAAGACCTGCAAGGATATTAGTGAAGCAAGAGGCCGAGCAAGACTTTACGTTGTACCGGGTCTACCCTGTGCACGCGCGATATACAACTCTCTGCCCATCGTGTACTGCAGTAATGAGGCCGAGCTGGAAATAGTAAACGTAGAGGCATTCTATACACTCAATAAACCGCTACCAGTAAAGCAAGTCCCCACCTTTGTATCACCAAGCGGCAAGAAGCATTCCTCGACACCTAGAAGCGAGTTTGAGGTGCTCAAGTGGTGGCACAGCTAAGCCTACGTAGATTATCTCTTTTAAATGTCTTATTTCGAATTGCTTGCAATAAACAGTTATAGGTAGAAGTAAACACCCGTAACATAAACTCACGGGGACCCCGAAAGTACGGCCCTACTGGAGGTGAACAGTTAATGGCACGTGTAGAAGAGTTAGACCTTACAAAGCTGACTGCTCTCTGTGGCGACTTTAGTGTCCATGTACTCAGCAAGCTTGAGGGTCTTAAGTCGGGCGAGAGACTCGTGGTAAAGGTTAGGAAAGACGACAAAGACCTACTAGAAGCTGCGGTCTCGGCTGTTAGGGATGCAGGTATCGCTAAGCCTGTAGGAGAAGGCGAGGAAGGAGAGATATTCTACGTGATACTAGAGAAGCAGAGGTGACAGTCTCAATGATTTCTAACACCAGTTTACTTTCTTTCACAACTAATTATGGATTCATTGTACTTCTGATTGCTGCTCTAGCACCCTTAGTATATGTCGGTATCTATGGCTCAGCTGGCTACCGGTTTGTCTACAGCACCATTGCCCGGCTTCTAAAGGTGATACCACAAGCATCAATGCTTGATCACCCTTCGCCCCTAGTAGGGCTAGCTGCTGCTATACTTCACACGGGCGTCATACTAGCAGTCATCGCTCATCTAGTCCTCTTCGCTGCACAATGGAATGGAGGCCTCTACCAGCTAACACCCTCTATAGTGCAGACTGTACTCTACGCGAAGAAGACTGCAGCCATCATGATAGTCTCTTCGGCGTCCATATTAGCTGCTACCAGGCTCTACACTGGCGTACGCTTCGGTCTATTCAGCTGGAAGCACGCATGCCTCCTCGCTGGAGACTTGCTTCTAATAGCACTCGCTGCTTCCGGTCTCCTCATAAAGGCTGGCATTAACTACGTGATAGCACACGTAATCCTTGGGTATGTTGCTATAGCGTATTTCCTGATAGCGTTCTTCACCGAACATCGGCTTTACTCCCGGGTCCTCGCCGAGAAGCGTATACTAGAGGTGTAAAGCCCCATTGAAACCCAAGACATTAACTATCGCAGCGATAGGTCTTATTGCCGTAGCTCTGGCTACCTCAGCTCTACTGCTAGAGCACGAGTACATCGGCGGCAGCAGTGTAGAGGCGCCAGTATCTATAAGTGTCGAGAAAGGTAAGCCCGTAGAGGCGTCCACTATGACTAGTAGCGGGAATGGCCCCGGAGACCGAATCGTTATGATACTAGGCACAGAAAGTTGCCCACATTGCCGCGCCATGATAAGCTTCTTCAAGGAGAATTTCCCGGGCCGAGCATTCTTCTGCGAGATAGCTAACACTAACTCCACCTGCAGAGCTGCCTTCAGCTTCCTAGTGCGTGGCGGAGTAACTATGGGCGTGCCAACTATGGTTGTCTGCGATAAGAGTAGGAGCATTGTTGAAGGGATAATCATCGGCGAGCTAAAGAACGTTACCTGGTGGCAAAAGGTCTTCGAGAACGGCGTCTCTGGCAGTAACGAAACAGTCATACCTGTATATGCAGGCGAGAAACCTATAGGCACTGTTAAGATAACACAAGGCAACATGACTAATCTTTACGACTTACTCTGCAGTGCCACACTAGCCGACGCCCAAAAGTTAGGAAGCCAATAGACATAGACTCTTAGAATGGTGAAAGATCTTGACGGGGATTTTGGCCAAGCTTTTTGGACTAGCTGCATTGGATAGTATAAACCCTTGTACGTTCTACATCTACACAGTCCTGCTTCTCTCAGTCTCAATACGGGAGAAGAGTAGCCGGGCGGTACTAGCCACGGGTCTAGCATTCATAGCGGGCGTCTACCTTGGCTACTTGGCGCTGGGCCTCGGCATAGCAAGCGCTGTAGCAGTGCTCCCCACATGGCTTCTCGCACTAGCAGCCGCAGTCTACGGCGTCTACATCATAGTGGCTGGGCTCTACGAGTTACGGGGCAGGAGGCGTCCCGGCCCCCAGAGGCCTGGTGGGAGACTCGCGCCGAGGGCTCTGCGCACAGCTAGCCGGGTAGGCGCGTTCGGGTTAGGCTTGTTGCTCTCATTTACACTATTGCCATGCAGCGGCGGCCCTCTCGTAGCATTCATAGCACTAGCGAGTGCCGAGGGCTATAGTGGCCTTCTAGTACTCCCCTTGTTGCTACTCTACAATCTAGTCTTCGTGGCCCCACTTATAGCAATAGGACTAGCAGCAGCTGCGGCCTACCGTGTCGAAAGAGTACAGCAAGCCATAGCTCGCGCCGCACCATACGCCTCCATAGCAGCTGGACTAGCGCTCATAGCAGTAGCAGTATACATATACATCGCTTACTAATACATCAATGTATACAAATAGAAGATGCGGCTTTTGTGATTAGGGTAAAATGGGACAACTAGTATACGACCTTATAGCGGCGGCCTTGTAGCCGCCCTACAAGCGCTTCATACTCCTGCCGACGCAGTACGGTCACTATCTCTACAACTCTGCCGCGTGCAGCATACACTACAGCTATTTCATTCGAACCGAGGGCAAGATAGACATCATTCTCCTCGTCATAGACTATCTGCACAGGGTCCTCTAGAGCCTCTATAACTTCATCTAGGCTGACCCTTCTCTCTTCCATTCTTTCCCGTGCATGTTTCGATACATGTAGACTGTAAAGCGGCGATAGCACCACCATTGTTACCCCTCTACTAGACCTAATATAACCGTAGTAGCAGTTATTGATGGTAAGAGGGAGTCCATAGAGAACAGTACGCTTGCAATTATGCTGCAAAGCGGCCGGCGTTTATGCTGAGTACGTGGCCAGTTATAGCACGGGAGGCGGGAGTTGCCAGGAAGTAGACCGCCTCTGCAACATCCTCAGGCTGTATTATCATGCGGAGAGGGTGTAGCTCTTCTATCTTCTTTCTTTTCTCAGGAGTATCCAGGAACATTTGTACCATATCAGTCTCAACGAAGCTAGGCGCTACTGCGTTGACACGTATCCCGTACTTAGCTAGCTCTACTGCGAGGCGACGGGTGAGTCCTATTACGCCAGCCTTTGAGGCCGCATAGACAGCTGAGGCCGCTACATTTCCTGTTTGCCCCGCTATGCTGGCAAGGTTTACTATGCTGGCCCAGGGCGCCCTCTTAAGCATCGGGAGAAATGTCTTTGTGACCAGGAAGACTCCGGTAAGATTGACCCGTATCACGTGTTCCCAGTCCTCAAGGGTTGTCTCCTCGATACCTCCCACGTGGAATACGCCAGCGTTATTGACTAGTACATTGAGGTAGGGCCACTCTGCCTCAAGGCGGTGGTAGGCTTTTTCCACGCTATCCGGGCTAGACACGTCTAGCTGGAGCACGATAGTCTCTGGGGCGCCTAGACGGCGAGCCCTTTCCGCAACCTCGAGGGCCTGGTCACGTTTACTATGGTAGGTGATTGCCACCGCGTAGCCTTCAGCAGCGAAGCGGAGCACTATCGCCCTGCCTATGCCGCGGCTTGCCCCAGTGACGAGCACGTAGCCTGCCGGCTTCCCCTCGCGTTCAGCTTCTACACCAGCTGCGAGTCTAGCATGATTTAGTATCGGTGTCTGGACAGCCATACCCTTCCACCAGCCCTTCGTCTCTACAGCTGGCTCCATGATGACTGTAGGAGATTCCTCCCGGGACTACTGGGCGTGAAGGTAGAGATAGATAAGGGACTATCCATCTCCACAAAGCGTTGGTGCTTCTTTACCGCTAGCCAGGCCCCAGCCCGCAGCTGCGGGGATTAGGAGCATTGAACCGGTCTACCCATGTAGCGTTCACGATTGGCTTCACTACTGCTATGCTCTGGGGCCTCAGGGCCAACGTTAGTTCACTCTTAGTAGTAGTTCCGATAGCTGTCGCTGCCACACTTATACCGGACATGGATCTCCGTAAAGCGCATAGGTTGCTCCTCCACAATATATCCGCTGCCGCAATGTTCACTATCCTAGTCTACCTGGCAGCTTCCAAAAACCTTCCCAACTGGCTAGCCGAGCTAGCAGCCCTAGGCTTCTTGCTAGGCTATGTCAGCCATCTACTGCTGGACATGTTCACTATACGCGGCGTTGCATTACTCTATCCTCTAAGCCGCCGTTTCTACAGGCTAGCAAGGCTACGGAGCAACGATCCCAGAGCCAACACAGTTCTCAAGATGGCATCAGCGCTCCTAACAGCATACAGTGTAGCAGCGATGAGCGGCATAATACGAGTCGGTTCTCTGCCCTAAAGGGACGCAAGTATGGCGCCTTTATCCTTACTTCAACCTTTCATTAGCCCTAGGTTGCCAGCAGACACGGTGCTCCAAACATCGGGGCGCCCAGAGCTATAGGGCGTGGAGAGACCTGAAGGTTCTAACGGAGCCATGTAGGGATATGAGATGAGTATATGAGAAGTAGGAGCCGAGGAGCAGAACTAGGGCCACATTTTGGACACAAGGAGGTGCTCTAAAAACGCCTAAAGGACTGGCTACTCTATGTGTTCGCCAATGTAGGCGGCGATATGCCTTACCTGTATCTTGAGGCCGTATAGCTGCGAGCCTCCAGCGATGGAGTGCATACACACCGGACACGCCGTTACTACGATTTCCGCTCCGCTCTTCTTGACGTCGTCTATCTTCCTCTTTACTGCTATCGACCAGTGCTCTGCAGTCTTCTTTATGAACTCAAGCTCCTTGTCGCTTGCTACTAGGTCCTTGCTCGAGACACCTAGCAGCTTACCCATCTGCTCTAGCATCTCCATGTTCATACAGCCTATACCGCCTCCGCCGCCACAACAGTAGCTCTCAGCACCGTGGTGTGGTAGTTTGCGGAAGCCCTTGCTCGCCGCGCTCAGCACGAAGTTTGGCTCCTCGGTTACACCACCACGGCGTGCTAGCTGGCATGGGTCGTGCCAGGTGACCTTATCGTCGGTCTGGCGCAGCTTTAGCTTGCCCTCTTTGATTAGCTTCTCAAACAGCTCTACTATGTGTAGCACCCGGTAGCTGGGCCGGCGGCCTAGCGCCTTGGGCATCTGGAACCGTAGCCAGGGGTAGACGAAGCCACCATCAAGGAGTACCACATTCTTAGGTTCGTACTTGGATATGTCCTCGTCGAGTATCTTTATCATCTCCTTGGCTTGCTTTTGGAGACCTATTACCGCTGCTATTGGCGGACGGAAAGCTAGTGGCTTGCTTGGCAGTGTCCAGTCCAGCCCAGCCCGGTCTAGCGCCCTCATAGCACCTATTACCGCGTCTGGATAGAACATTGCATCCGCCATGTTTACTAGTAGGAAGTACTCGGCGCCCTTCTTGTCGAAAGGCAGCGGTTTACCTAGCGCCTGTTCTGCCTTCTTCATTACCTCGTTCCAGATGTACATGAAGCTTGGTATCTCTAGGAAGAGCTTCTTGCGCTCAATTACATCGAAGACAGCTATTAGTGTAGGCGCACGACCAGTCTTGGTGGCAATACTGCCTAGTATGCCTTTTATTATGAGGCCGCTGTCTATGCCGAAGGGGCAGGATACATAGCAGGCGCCACAGTTTGTACAGCGATAGACTGCTTCGACAATCTCGTCGAGGTCCTTCTCGCTTTGAGGCTTCTTGGCGTTGAGCAGTGGGCCTAGTAGCTTACCGAGTATAGTGCCCTCCTTTCTATACATGTAGCGTGCCAGCTCAGCCTTCTCTACAGGCCCATACTTCTCGGAGACGTAGTAGTAGGGGCAGGCGGGTGCACATGCTGCACAGCCTACACAGTTCTCAAGGAAGTGTAACTTCACGGAGTCTAGTGCTGATAGTGCCTCGGCAAGAGCCTTTTCGAGTTTGTCTGCCGGGAACCCTTCCCATGATATGTTACGTTTGACCTCTTCAAGTAGCTGCTTTACTGCGGGACTTGGAGCCATCTGTTCCATCTCATCCACCACCCCTAGTCAAGCGTGACGGGAAGTACCTTGTGAAACTCGGGGGTTAGACAAGACCTTTCTGTACACGTAGATCGTACCATTCGTGGAGCTTGCCGTACCAGTAGCCAAAGACTATGTGCCAATACTTGCTGAATGGTAGCAGCATTAGTAGTACCTCGGCGCCGAGTATGTGTAAACCTAGTACTGTTCTATAGGTGCCAACATCCATTGTTACAGTACCAGTAGAGTGGCGAGCAGCCATGTAGCCGGTCAGCAGTATGAATAGTAGCAAGCCTAGAGAGAAGTAATCACTCCATCTCACATGGCGCAGGCCATGTATTTGCTCCATTACCTTAGTACCTATCTTAAACGCTGTACCGAGTATTGCTAGTATAGCTAGTACATCACCATTCAGTACTACTGTTAGCGGCCCCCAGATACTGTCGACAAACTTTACCTCTATTGGTGATGTTATCGTGAGTGTTGATGTTGTAACACTTAACGGTATCCATAGCCCAGTTTCAGCTATTATCTTGTATGGGCTGAACCAGTAAGCGAAGAACGCCACGTGGTGGGCTAGCAGGAATATTAGCGGTATCACGCCTACAAGGTGCAGTGCCACCATACCCGCTAGGAAGTCGTGGGGCTTCGTC
This sequence comes from Pyrodictium delaneyi, assembly GCF_001412615.1. NCBI lineage: Archaea > Thermoproteati > Thermoproteota > Thermoprotei > Desulfurococcales > Pyrodictiaceae > Pyrodictium > Pyrodictium delaneyi. Next base: position 397,461 of record NZ_CP013011.1, read on the forward strand.
TTAATGCTGAATATTATCGGGTCTACAAATGTCCTTATCAACCCTATAATCCATGCTCCTACGCCACGGTTACGCGGCTCGGCCTTTACCACACGGCGCCAGAAGAGCACCATCTTAGCTATCCTGTAGACTGCGCCGAATGCAAATACAGCTATTGCTACCCAGAAGAAGTAGTATACTGCAAAGCTGTAGACATCCGTGACACTACCGCCTAAATATCCCATTAATTCGTCACCTCACCTTCTACTTTTACGTTTCCGGCTAACAGACTACAATGATCGTATACCCTTAGTGTATCAGACCCTTACTATCCCATATTTAGTTACAAAAATTAAGTGTTCTTAATACGTAATTAATCGTGGTTAGGCGCGTGTCTGCTCCTCCTTAGCCTTTTCAGCCTTTTTCTCAACCATCTTGGATACTCCGTAAGCTACAGCTGCGCCAGCAACGGCAGCGACAGCAGCACTGGCTGCAGTAGATGCTGTGCTAGGCGTCGTTGGAGCTTGTAGAGGCTTATAGAAGCCTTCAAAGCTGTCGCTGAAGCCGGGCATCGTACAGCCTATACACACGCCACCCGCTCTTGTCGGGCCACCCACACCCTCGACCCATCCAACCTTGTTCCATGGACAGTTGCTGATTGGACCCTTACAACCTACAGCGAACAGACACTTATAGTCCGGATCGCCAGGCTCCTTCCTAAAGTCGCCAGCAGCGTAGCTTCCCGCCCTGGGGCATTGTTCATGTACCGTTGGACCAAAGATGTACTTTGGCCTCCAATACTGGTCTAGTTCAGGCAATGGTAGTAGACCCTTGGCCCATAGTATGAGATTTGCTATGACGCGAAGCTGACCATTACCGTTGGCAGGGCATCCTGGCACGGATACCGCAGGACGACAATCGGGCCTAATTTCGCCAGGCTTTAAGGAGCAACGACCGTAGACGAAGTTACGGAATGGTTCTGCTTCTTCGAGAAGGTCTACTAGGCCTTTGAAGCCCCTAACGGGATCAGGGAAGAAGCCAACTGCGCCGGTAGGGCTAGCACTCCAGCCCTTACCAGTCCAAGTCTGGAATAGGTCGTATCCTAGTTTCTTCATGAAATCTACTTCTACAACCTTGTTTGCCGGTATACCGCCATAGCATGCACAGTTACCAACAGATATTACTGCTACGGCTCGTGGTAGGAGGCGGCGCATCCACTCTGTACATGTTATTGGTTTGCCGTTCTCCTCGCCTATATAACAGAAGTAGTCGCTATGCGGCGGTCCACCCGCCTTTTCATCTATGGGGAAACTACCTTCAAGTACAAGCACGAATGGGTCGAGTTTACCCTGTTCGGCGAGCTTTAGTATATCAATTGGGCTTGTGAGGAGGAGACCTGGGTTATAACCTAGGTCTAGGAATGCTTTCAATGTCTTCTTGAGTGGATCGTCATCAGGGAGTTTCTCTACGAGAGCGGCCAGCTCCTCCGGGCTCATTTCGACGAGCTTCTTGACGTACTCGGGTGTCTCTTCGCCCCAGCTAAGCATCACAGTCTCGTGGAATAGGAGCTTAACTGTACCAGGACCAGCTATATGGCTATAACCACCAAGTACCTCAACTAGGTCAGGCTTAGTAGCCTGGATTAATGCCGTAGTATTGCCAGCACAATCTTGTGCCTCAAACCATACAATGTTTATACCACCCGACTTAACCTCAGCTATTGCTTTCTTTATCAGCTCGTCCCAGTTGAGGCTGGCAAAGAATGCTGCCGTTCCTGTGAGCTTTAGGAAGTCTCTACGGGAGAGCTGGACCATGAATGTATCCCCCTACTTATTTTTCCCGACACTGAAACTCTCCAAGGATAAATGTTAATAAATATATTCGAAGGCGGGAAACCAGGGAATCTTTAACACCCAGAAATGCTAACTTAATACTTGTCGTGGAGTCGTATAAAGTAGCTTATCCGAACAAGTATCAAAAAGCAACATTAATCTACTTGGCAATAGCTTGATGTATACCAACCACGTAATTAATCTACGTTTGCATTCGGTAAACCCCGCCTTACCTCACGGCCCTTATAGCTGGAGGGCTCGGACCCCGTAGGCGCGTAACACTCCACATCCAGACACAGATTTACACTCCAACACCTCCTACCTATTTACTACTTTAGCCATTCTTTTTACGACTTATCCGGGGCAGGACTGCGTAGCGTTCCTTACTCTACTCGCGACAAGTAGTTAATGTATATGATAGACGAGCATAGACAGGGAGGAACGATTCCCTTGTCAAGCCCCAAGGAAAGGAGACGCGCATTAGTAGAGGGGCTAAGGAGCTTCCTTCGGGCTAGTAATCAAGTGGCAGAAGCAGTAGACAATATACGTCGTGAGTTCCTCGAAACTCTTGAAGAAGCTCTAGGTATTGACTTAACTCCAGAAAAACGGATGCTCCGAAGCCTCTACAGCTTTAACCCACCAGCACAGCCCAGTTTGGAGGAGTTACGTGAACTCATAGCACGAAGCATGGGGCTGAGTAATGGAGTACAACTCGAAGAGTACCTCCGTAGCCTCGGCAAGACCGGAAAAACTAGTAGCATTAGTCCCGAATCCCCTGGTGAAAGGCGGCAGCGGCATCCTAGAACTAAGCCTAGAACTCATAGGGAAGAATCCGGAAGCCAGGATGGGTAAATGCTTAATTATCGACGGGTCAATGGATGCATTGTCGCTCATCGATGAAGCGACTAGTCGCAACGTAGATCTAGTAATAATTCTAGGTGCCGTTCATACCGAAGGCCGCGCCCCCGGCATATATATGCGCATAATCGAACCACGTGACGCTAGGAAAATGAATCCATTACAGCTCACCAGGGAATTATGGATGAATCTAACAGGTAGCCTTGGGTTAGACGACTATGCAGCAGCATTGAGCCTGCTCTGGAACCGAGCCTTTATCCTGGCTGAATGTGAGCCCGGAGATACGGATGATCCAGAGGGGGCGTGCAAGAAACTTGCAAGAGAGTGGATCCAGCAAGAATGTGAAACATAGGATACTCCTACTAGGTATAGGTAATACACTCCATGGAGATGATGGTGTTGGTTATTGTCTAGCGTATGGGATCAAATATTGTGGCGGTATAGAAGGTGCAGACATAGCTACTATTCAAGAGCTAAACCCAGGTCACATAACTATGCTAGATGGATATGAAACAGTAGTATTCATAGACGCATACATATCCGATGATATGCCCGAATCAGCACGAATAGCCGTCCTTGAACTGGATCCATCACGGCTCCGCGAGGACGAGGTCGTGGCCCTAGTGCAGGAAATGGATCCACATAGTCTTAACCCTATCCGGCTAATGATACTGTCCTACGCTGCACAATTGTTTAAGGGACGAGCTTATCTGATCGGTATAAAGCCCTACCGTATAGAGTTTTCTGGAGGACTTAGCAAAGATATCAAAAAGGCACTTCCACAAGCACTGGAAGAATTACGCCGCATACTGGCTAAGCTTGGTGCAAACATGAAGGCTGACATAAACTGTGTTATAAACTGGGTTGATAGGAACTGCGATAAACCGCTTCTAGATTAGCTTAAGGCATTTGTCTTAAATTGACGCACCAGATACCACATACATCATGTTAAGCATAATAGTGTCACTAATGCACAAGATTTAGAAGTTGGAGAGATGATTCAGCAACGGGGAGCCATATATGTCAAGTAACAATTGTACGAAAAAGTCTGAAGAAATAATAAATTTCGTAACATGGCGTATGGACAATATGCCCGACTATAAAGATTGGGTCATGTCTATGCTCCGCGCCTGGGGTGCTATGCTTAACGAAGCCAACAATCAGCGTTCGCTTCTACCCTTTGCATCGTTGGCACTCGCTCATCTAGGCGTTGGCCTCACCGCTACCTATGTGATAGAGGGTGCTAGTCCAGAGGAGGCAATTAAAAAAGCCAAGGAGGAGTTATGTGCTGTTTACATGGCTAGTCTCGAGTTACTTGACCGAGCATTTCAGCAAGGCAAAATAATGGAGATAATAGAAGAGTCAATGAAGGAGGCCGAGGATGCAGTTCAGAGTGAAGGCATAGACTCCATAAAAGAGGGAGGAGAGAGCTAGCTTCCATCTATCGTCTTGAGTGTTGTTATCTCTCATATTTCTCCAAGCTTCGCTGCCGCCACTAGGAGCTGGCCTACTGCCACCCCGCCATCCCCAGGCGGGAGGCGTCGCGGTATACGAACCTCTAGCCCATAGTCACTTAACACCTGCCTAGCCCCCTGGACTATGAATGTGTTTACCGCCGCTCCACCAGAGATGTAGACAGGACCGTCTAGTCCCCGGGCTGCTCTAGCTGCCGCTTCTCCTAGAGCCCTGCCTAGGCCACGCTGAATCGTGACAGCGATATCCCTAGCAGGGAGTCTGTCAATATTCTCGAGCACCCATCGTAGCAGCCCGGGAGTATCCACTACAAGACGACCATCTAGACTGAGCAACCCTGGGGTGTAGCCGTGGTCACGGCCTCCCCGCGCCGCAGCTTCTAGCTTCATCGCTGGCTCGCCCTCGTAATCACGGCGCCAAGCTATTCTTAGGAGCGCTGCTAACGCGTCAAGTGTACGGCCCATACTTGTGGTTAGGGGTGCCTTCCCGAAAGCTGCTAGCCGGTAGCTTACCCGGGCCTCGGTCTCGCCGTGGGGTAGCTTGTCTCTCGATAATAGGCCGTAGCGCCGCAGCACATCCAGCGCCTCCTCCTCGTCGAGACCGGAAGCCTGCATGAGACCTATGAGGGCCCGGACCGGCCACTTTGCTGCAGCGTCACCACCGGGGAGTCTGAAGGGGTAGAGACTGGCCACGCGGGTGAAGCTGCTGTAGCTTGCTACGAGTACCTCGCCTCCCCAGATCGTGGAGTCTACACCGTACCCTGTACCGTCGATTGTTATCGCCACCTTCTCCTCGCCGGGAGGTACGCGGTCCTCGAGCATAGCTGCTGCTGCGTGGGCGTGATGGTGCTGCACCTCCACCAACTCGGCGCCATATTCTTCTGCTAGCCTCGCTGCTAGACCGCGGTTATGGTACCCTGGATGCATGTCCATGGCTACTATTCTGGGTTTTAGGGAGTAGACTTCTACAAACCAGCGTAACTCGCGTTCCAGCTCTTCCACTTGGCCCGGTTCATCCATGTCGCCTATGTACTGGGTGGGCACTACTTTGTCCTCGAAGGCTACTGCACCTGCCGTTTGAAGCTCTGCGCCTACCGCAACCATCTCGGGCAGCTCCGCGGGAGCGTATAGCCACATGGGGGCATAGCCGCGGGCGCGGCGAAGGAAGACCAGCTCCCCATCGGTGTAGCGTAACACGCTATCATCGACGCGGTGTACTATCTCCCGGTCATGGGCCACCACATAGTCTGCTATGCCGCATAGGTGGGTGAAGACGCACTTCAGGGTGGTGCACATGGGGTAGCCTGTCTCGTTCCCACTCGTCATGATGAGGAAGCCATCGCGGACCTGCTCGAGGAGGAGCGCCTGGAACCCCGTGTAGGGCAGCATCACCCCTATGGTGTCTAGGCCGGGGGCTACGAGCTCAGAGACAGGTGAGCCAGGGCGCTTGGGGAGGAGGAGTATCGGCCTTTCTGCCGACTGTAGTACCTCGCAGGCGCCGGGCGGCGGCTCAGCGATCATCTCGACTACGCTGCAGTCCCGGGCCATTAGGGCGAATGGTTTCGAGGGGCGGCGTTTGCGGCGCCTCAGTTCCTCGACCACGTCGTCACGGGTGGCGAGGGCTGCTAGGTGGAAGCCCCCGACACCCTTTATCGCCAGTATGTAGCCCTCCTCAATCTTCTCGGCCGCCCACTCCACGGGGTCCGGCACGTCGAGCCGTTTGCCGTCCATCGTGTAGACGTACGTCCTTGGACCACACTTGGGGCAACTTATCCCCTGGGCGTGGAACCGGCGGAGGTTCGCGGGATCCTCGTAGTCGCGGCGACACTCCGTGCAGAGAGGATACTTCTTCATGGCTGTGTTCTCGCGGTCGTAGGGTACCGTGTACATCATAGAGAACCTCGGACCGCACCAGGCGCAGCTATTCCAGTAGTACCGGTAGAACCTGGTAGAGGGGTCGTGTATCTCGTGGAGGCAATCACTGCATATACCGAAGTCGGGGGGTATCATGCTGCGCTTGCTTTTCCGCCGCTCGCTCTTCCTTATAGTGAAGCTGCCCAGCCCCTGGGGCTCAGCCTCCTCTATCTCTAGCTCCTCTATGCGGGCTGGCGGCGGCCTCTCCCGGTAGAGGCCCTTGATGAAGCTCGCGAGCTGGTCAGGTGGACCTTCGACGTAGATCTCTACCTCGCTACCACCAAGGTTCAGGACGTAGCCTGCGAGGCCGCGGGAGACAGCAAGCCGGTATATGAATGGGCGGAAGCCCACTCCCTGCACTATGCCGGTTACGCGGAGCCGCAGAGCCCTCCTAGCTGTTGCCAACGCGAACTACACCCTAGAGGCGGAAAGGATGGTAGAAAACGCGGAAATAGAACAACTCCTTAGATATGGTGATGCTAGCATATACGTGGGACTATTTCGCCGCTGGGAGGCTCTAGTATGCGGACTCCGCCAGCCACACTCTTGAGGAGTACTCTACCGGCATGCCTGGGGTCCTTGGGCTCGTAGACTTCGCCTATTATCGTTGCCTCTTTGAAGCCTAGGCTATGCATGTACTCAATTATCTCCTCGGCCCTGGATGGCTCCACAGCTAGTACTGCTGCGCCCTCGCTCGCTAGGCTGAAGGGGTCTACGCCTAGCATCTCGGCGTACTCGCGTACCTGGGGCCGGACTGGCGTCTTTACCTCATCTATCACTATAACGGTCTTAGTCTTCTCAGCCCAGTTATTGAGCAACATTGCGAGGCCGCCGCGGGTTGGGTCGCCCGCCCCGTGTATGCTGTCCCGATACTTCTCTAGAAGCGGGAGCATCAGCCTTGTGAGCGGCTTGACGTCGCTTTCTACTCCGAGGTCTACACCGAGAGACTGCTGCGCGGCTAGTATGGCTGCACCGTGATCGCCTAAGTAGCCGGAGACTATTATCTTGTCGCCGGGCCGTATCTCTGTGTCCACTATGGGCTTACCCTCGACTATACCTATGCCCATCGATGCTATTACTATGCCGTCCAGTTGGCCCTTAGGCATGACCTTGAAGTCGCCACCTACTAGAGCTACCTTCTCCTCGGCCAATGTACGTATGAAGCTCCCCATTATCTTTTTGAAGTCCTCTATCGGGAAACCCTCCTCTACAACGACCCCGTCAAGCACTGCCAGAGGCTTGGCACCCACCATCAAGAGGTCGTTTATAGTACCGGAGGCGGCTAGTTTGCCGAGATCGCCACCCGGGAAGAATATTGGCTTTACCGTGTAGGTGTCAACTGTTACCGCTATGTAGCGGTTTTCGCCAGCAGGTATAAGCGCTGCATCGTCTAGAATATCTAGCCCTGTACCTCCCTCAACCCTCCAAAGCTCCGGAGGCACGCTCTGAACTATTAGGTTCTTTACTAGCTCCTCGGTCTCCTTGCCTCCGGAGCCGTGAGCCAGAGTTATGAACTTCCAAAGACGAACATACCATGTCATCAGTGTACACCTCTAAGATGCACTCCGGATTTATTAGAGGAGCTTCTCTATCCCTAGGAGTTTCTCGATTTCTTCAGCTCTTTTCTCAAGCTCAGATATGAGTTCGTCAAACACCTGTATCATCTCTTTGGCACGTTCTTCGTTAATCTTTTCTATTATCACGCCGGCATGCACTATGACCAAGTCACCAGGCTTCAAATCCTCTATTGCACCGGCATCTACCTCCCGCAGAACGCCGTCTCCAAAATCTACTACAGCTATATTACCCTTTACATCTTTTACTTCAGCTGGTATGCCCAGACACATAATTTATACACCTCGCGAAGACACATGCGTGGGATTTAGAAAAACGGTACGATCTCAAATTATGTTAAGGCTACGAGCTATCTCTTCGGCTAGGCCGCCACCACCGAACCGAGCCCAGACAGCGCATGCTCCTTCACTGCTTACCATACATGGCCCATAGGGTGTACCAGGTGTACATGTTTTCATGAAATGGGGACAGTCAGTAGGCTTAACTATACCAAGCGTTACCTCAGCGCAACGACAGCCCGGCGGAAGGTCATACTTCCACTCATCAGGTGTAAGCTCCTTTATGCCGTACTGTTTAAACGCATCCACATGACTGTACTTATCGCGGAACGCTAGGCCACTGCGAGGAACAAAGCCTATACCACGCCATGCTGCATCAATTTCTTCGCAGCATTCTGACATTATCCTCTGCGCACGTATATTACCCTCCCATGTCGCTACGCGTTTATACTCGTTCACTATCCTAGGTCTGCCCTCTATATGCTGGCGCAGTATTTCGAGTATTGCTAAGAGCACATCAATGGGTTCAAAGCCTGCTACTACTGTCGGTATCCCGTACTCGTCTACAACGAACTTCCACGACTTAACACCTATTACTGTCGATACGTGCCCTGGCGCGATTACACCCCTTATCGGATTGTCCTTATGAGTCTCAAAAGCGAACCTCATTATAGGCGGTGTTAGACGATGGATATTCATTATCTTGAGGTTATTGGGTACTAGCCCGGCTACTACGGGGCTCGCTGTCGCCGGAACAGTAGTCTCAAAGCCTACTGCAAGGAATAAGCTGGGCTTCTTGTCGCGGCGCGCCATCCGGATGGCATCGAGAATGCTGTATACTACGATGACGTCACCGCCTGCAGCCCTAGCCTCCTCTAGGCTTCTAATGTCTCGACCGCGTTTGCCCGAGCCAGGTAAACGGTATGCATCACCATAAGTGTAAACACGGATACCTTCCATGCTTAGCTTTATAGCAATGTCTATGTAGTAGGCTGGCGTTATACAAACAGGACATCCAGGGCCAGCTACGATCTCAACCTCTGGCGGCATGAGACTACGTATACCATAATGTGTAACTGTATACTCGTGAGTACCACAGAAATCCATTATCTTTATAGGTGTCTGGCCTATACGCTGAACGGCTACTGGTGCCAGTTTATGAATCTTTTCTACAATTCTGCGAGCAAGCTTCTGATTTCGAAGCCTCTCTTCAAGCGCCTTAAGGAGGTGTGACCTTGCTGATTGCCGCTCCACCGCCAAGGCTCATGAAACACCGTTGGACAGTATCCAACTACAAGGGCTTAATTTATGTTCGCCCGGCTGAGCCAAAAGTTGTAGTTAGTCTCTATAGAAAGCATTACTGTCTCAAGGATGTCAATAGCGGTGGTTTTTATCTCTCTCGGCAGGAGGCGTGGACTTAACATCGACGCGCTCCAATATAGATTAAAAACCTTTCTCCAATGTTAGTTGTGTGCTCCGCGAGGTTGTCACCAATGGGGAGCTGGGACTGCATAAGCTATAGTGGTGCTGTGAGAATTTGCAGAGGAGACTTTGCAGTAAACACGTTAATCTACAGCGACAAGCTAGTCGTTGATCCCTCTCGTGTACTTGACCGAGTCAATACTGTACTACTTACTCATGGCCATGTTGACCATTTTCGCTATGCTGGTCCTCTACGGGAGAAAGGCGCAACTATCTATGCCCCACGTTACTGCGTTCCGCTAGTAGAGGAACCTAAGATAAACTACATGGCTACTATGGGCTGGACTGCCGGGTTCGATGAACGATACATAACACCCTACTTTGTTGGAAATGGTGTTAGAGTAGATGTGCTAGTAGAGCCAGGCAACATAGAGGTTGGTGGTACGCTAGTAAAAGCCATAGCTGCTCCTGGACATACACCTGGTCATACAGTATACCTCGTTGAGGCTAGTGGCACTATATTCCTCGTAGCCGGTGACGCCATTTACGGTGAAGAGTATCTTGAAGGAAATCCTATATTATATCACACCGATACGATTTCATGGCTCGAGACGTTGAACAGGTTGGAAAAATTTGATTACGACGTCTTGGTACCGGGACACGGCTTTCCGGTTGAAGCTAAAGAAGCTCGCCGCGTCATAAGACGCAATAGAGAGAAGATCCACGAGATGCTCTCACTTGTGGAATCCGTTCTTCAGGAAGAACCACTCTCTGCAGACGAAGTCATAGAGTTACTTTTGGTCGCTACAGGTTTGGCAAGAAGCAGGAGAGCGTATTCGATATATATGCCCAGCGTAAGGGCTCTCCTTAACGCTCTCACATCGCTCGGCAGAGCCCAGAGAGAAGTTGTAAACGGTGTTCCTAAGTGGGCGAAAAGCATAGCTGTCCACCGTTAGAAATATCTACTAGTTAGTAGAGTCTCCATAGCCTAGCCCCTTGCATCCTATCTGCATCAAGACACGATACATACCACAACGAGATCTGTCATAATCACACAATTCGGGGTGTACACACTTGGGGAGTAGACAGGAACTCAAGAGTCTAGTAGCAAAAACCCTAGCAATAACTCCCAGCGGTGCACTTAGTCCTGGGCCCCTTTCAGCTAGCGCAGTAGCCGTCGGTGCCTTCCTTGGCCCTCTTGGAGGCTTCTTGGTAGCATTAGGACATATGCTATTTGAGCTGCCATATGTAGCTCTTCTCGTCAAATGGGCTGAAAGGTTCAATCGAGCACTAGCTAGGATCGAGAAGCCACTAAACATCCTAGTAGCTGGTTTCATAGTGTTCTTCGCCTATGGGCTATTTCGCGACGCTACTGCAGCAGCCTCTGGTGTAATACAATCAAATTCCGCATTTACCATCGGTGGAGGTGCTCTAGGGGCTCTCCTTACTGGCATAGTTCTCACAGGATTCAATCCCTACTTTCTAGCTTGGTGGATAACCGTTGGCCTTCCCCTAGTACGCGACGCCGCCGAACGCGGAACACAAGGCTTCACAACCATGTACGTTAGCCACGTATGGATGGACTATGCATGGTTGGTATTATTAGCTGCTGCTGGAGCCGGACTCTCTAGAATTGCAGGATTGTATGCAGCATTACTCGCAGGGCTGGGAGTAATATTGCTGCTTTTCGCTGCAGATATACTAGCGCGGAGTTTTGTAGGAAAACGTATTCTCCCCTTCTAGGCCTTCTCTATTTAACGCCTGTCCCAAGACTCTATTCCCTCTGGGATAAATCCAGGATCTTTTCTGGGGCTAGAGCTGCCATGGCATCACAGCTCTACACATTACAAGGCATAATATTGCAGCTCGAGCGTAGCATCCGAGTGGTAAGGAGGCTTCCCAAGCTACCCCGTTTAGATTCAAAACTGCTACGTGGAGTCATAGCAGACTTTCTCAAGGATCTGAGCCATTTGGCTGTATTTTCGCAACAGGAAGGACTCGGTAGCGAACACCTTTACAACACCATAATGCGATGTAGCCGAGTTTTCACCGAGGTCGGGAGAGCTGTGAGCACCCTGGAGGCGCTCGCTGAGCTTCAGAAAGTAGATCTGTTTACTGCTGTCAAGAAATTCGCGGAAGTATTAGCCGAGGACTCGTGCCTGGAAGACCTAGAGAAAGCCTTATCGGAACTAAAAAGCGGGCTTAACTCACAGAGAAAAATTAGCGCTTAATGTTTTCTATGAAGTAGCGATGTATCCTCGTGTCTCCTGTCAATTCGGGATGGAAAGCTAGCGCTAGCTTACCGTCCTCCTCGGCTGCAACCGTGACGCCATCCAGTTCTGCTATGCCCTTGGCGCGGCCCCATAGCCTGGTTATCGCGGGAGCGCGGATGAAGACTCCACGGAAGGGTTTCTCACCCAACACTGGTATCTTTAGGTCTACCTCGAAGCTCTCCCTCTGCCTACCATAATAGTTCCTCACCACCTCGATGTTCATTACTGCTAGTAGCGGCTGCCGAGTCTCGCCCACGACGCGGTCCCGGACGCTCTTCGCCAACAGTGTAGCACCCGCGCATGTGCCCATAGCTGGGAGCCCGGACTCGAGTAGATCGCGTAGTTCGTCGAGAAGGCCTATGCGACGGGCAACTACACCTATGGTTGTGCTCTCGCCGCCAGGGATTATTACCGCGTCTAGACCGCGGAGGTTGCTGGGTTTCTTCACCAGCACGGGTTCTATGCTCCAGCCGGTCTCCTCAGCTAGCTTGCGGAGCATGTAGACGTGCTCGCAGAAGCCTCCCTGGAGAGCTACGATACCTACCTTCACGGTTAGTCGCCTCTCACCTGTAGCAGCTCCTCGGGCTTGAGTTTGCGTATGTCGATACCCATCATGCTTTTCTGCTCGCTTATCATCGCTTGTGCCTCTGCTACGGTCTCCGGATCGTCCCACATACTCGTGGCAAGGACTATTGCTGCCGCTCGCTCCCTGGGATCGCTACTCTTGAATATACCGGAGCCGACGAACACGCCGTCAGCACCGAGCCACATCATTAGCGCCGCGTCCGCAGGCGTGGCTATGCCGCCGGCAGCGAAGTTTACTACGGGTAGGCGGCCTAGCCGTGCTGTGAGCTCTACTAGCTGGTGTGGTACGCCGTACTCGCGGGCTATCCGCATCCTCTCCTCCGGTGTCATGCCGCGTAGGCTCCATATTTCCTTCACGATTATCTTCATATGGCGAACCGCCTCGGCGACGTTTCCTGTACCCGCCTCGCCTTTTGTACGGATCATTGCTGCGCCCTCTGTTATGCGGCGGAGAGCTTCGCCGAGGTTCCTGGCACCGTTTACGAATGGTACTTTGAATAGCCACTTGTTGATGTGGTGTTTCTCGTCTACAGGGGTGAGTACCTCACTCTCGTCTATCATATCCACACCTATGCTCTCGAGGATGGCTGCCTCATAGTAGTGGCCTATACGCACCTTAGCCATAACTGGTATAGTGACAGTATCCATGACCTGCTGTATCACCTTCACGTCAGCCATGCGGGCTACTCCGCCCTGGCGACGAACATCGTAGGGCAACTTATCGAGAACCATTACCGAGGCTGCGCCGGCCTCCTCCGCTATCCCGGCCTGCTCGGTGTTTGTCACATCCATGCAGACACCGCCTTTCTGGAACACGGGGAACCCGTACTTGACGCGGAGGGTGCCGCGGGCGGGTATCTCGATGTACTCTGGGAGCTTCTCTGGGCCGTACTGGAACCAGCCGTCCTCGCGGAGCCTATCAGCAGCCTCGGCTAGGCGGTAGAAGAAGTCCACTATACGGTCAAACCCGACTTCGTATAGGCGGGCTCTCTCCACGCCTACGTGGTAGGGGGGTAGTGTCACAGCCTGGTGCACCGAGATGGTGGGTGTGCTGTGTACCCGGGGGAGTGATAAACCTGTATCCCCAGGGATAGACAGATCAATAACCGGGTTATGTCTAGCGCGGCTGAAGCAAGCCGGCTCGGCCCGCGTCACTGGAGAAAAGCGCTGTGCGCCCTAGCGCCTGGCTGCCTAGGCTCTGGCTTTCCGGAAGTATGGTATCGCTACCAGTGTTAGAGTGTCACGTATCTCTCTCATGCCGCGTATCCTCCGCGTCACTATCTCCGCCACCGTGTCTACGTCGCTCGCCTCTACCCTGGCTACTAGGTCGTATATGCCCGGTACACTGAGCACCTCTTTGACCTCGTCTATCTCGGCAAGCTTGGCTGCTACGTCCTGCTCGCGGCCAGGCTCAACGTTTATCAGTATTAGCGCCACCGTCCTGAGGCCTACCTTCTCTATATGGCTTAGCGCCGCGAAGGCTAGGTCCGTCGCCGTCACAACCCTGTCTGCGTTTGCCTCCTTATCGTGGACTACCAGCCGTAGTACATCGTTCTCCTCCATCAGCTCTACTGCAGCGCGTGCATCGAAGTCCGCTGGCACCCTTATCGCTTCTCCACGGGCGTAGTCGCCGACCCTAGCCTCGGCCGGGTTTACGCCCTCCACGAGCGCGGCTAGGAAGTCCCATTCGCGGAGTATTTTGAGCTCGTCTCCGCTGCGCACGAATACCTCTGTCACGCCGTTACTGTCCATGGCCTTGGCCGCGGCCTGGAGGCTCGCATCAGGGTCAATCACCACCATGTTTCTGGACTTTGCCTCCACGGTAGCCGTGCCGTAGGGTATGAGCCTCCATAGGTGGAAGGCTATGTGGCGTGGCTCCACGTGGCCGCGTATCCTGTTGCGGTGGTCTACTACTGGCAGGAAGCGCACCATCTCCTTCTTCATTATCCTTAGCGCCTCGTCGATCGGATCGTCTAGCCTGACTACTACCGGGTCTGTGACAGCGTATTCGGCTACACGCGCCTTGTCGAGGTCGGTGCCCTCGGCTACCGCCTTGACTAGACGGCGTAAGCTGAGGACGAGGCTTGGCCTCTTCTCCGCGTCTAGCGTCACCGTTGCTGTTGCGCGGTTGGCTAGCATGACCTCGGCTGCTTTTCTTAGCGTTAGGTCCGCGGCGGCTATGGAGAGCCTCTTAGCCTCCATGACATCCTTGACGAGGGGGAGTATCTGCCCCGTCATGTTTCCTCACCCGGGGCGCCCAGGTAGGGAGATTTATAATGTAGAATCGGGCTACCGCTTCTATAAAAACGTTTCTATGGGCGGCGGCGCTCCGCCAACCCTTATTTAAGCCCGGCGATGGGGCTACGCGAGGTGGGAGCCGAAATGGTTACTGATAAGCTGCTTAGAGCCCTCGTAGCCCTGCTGGCCCTATCCTACCTCGGGATCAACCTAGCAGCGCCGCTGTCCAGGTTCCTCGTAGCGGAGAACCTTGTACTAGCAACAGCCTACACCGCCGCGCTAATAGGGCTACTGAAGGGGATGAGGAAGACTAGTGCCTACCTCGTTCTCCTCGCGGGCTTCAACGCGGGCAGAGTCTCCCGCAGCATAGTCTCGCCGACCGGCGAGCTAGGCAGACTGGCAGCCGAGCACGTGCCGCTGCTGGCCCTCATCCTGCTAGTGGCGCTGCTAGCGCTACGCGAAACCCTCCGCGCCATGGAGCAGGGGTAGCGGGCGCGCTCCGCGCCGGCTCCCGGGGAAGCACCACTCACGGTGTCCCTGCCGTGCTCGTAGCAGGGGTGGATGCAGGGGCCTCGCACACGCGGGCCCTGGTCTACGATACTGGTAGCGGCGGCGTATGGGCGGGCGCTGCTGGGCCGGGTAACCCGGTTAACGTCGGCGCGGCTGCCGCCGGGGCTGCTGTACGCGAAGCCATCGAGGATGCGCTGCGGGGCACCGGGCATAGGGCCAGGCGCGTGTCCGTGGTAGTGGCTGGGTTCGCGGGGCTTGACAGTAGGATTCTCGCCAGGCAGCTAGCCGGCCTTATAGCCTCGGCTAGCGGCTACGGGGATAGGCTAGTAGTCGAGCACGACGCGTACATAGCCCTAGTGCACGCTACTGGCGGCGCACCCGGCGTCCTGGTTATAGCTGGGACAGGGAGCATAGCCTACGCACTATCGCCGAGCGGCGAGAGGATAATCGTTGGGGACCATGGCTGGCTCCTGGGGGACGAGGGGAGCGGCTTCTGGGTCTCCCGGGCCGCTCTACGCAGGCTGCTCCGCGTGCTCGACGGCCGTGAGCAGCGTGGCTGCCTAACAGACGCAGTGGCCCGCGCCCTGGGCGTTACTAGCGGCGATGAGCTGGCGTACTGGTTCTACCTTACGCGAGGCCGCGTAGACCGCATCGCCGCCCTCGCCCTCCACGTTGCCCGCGCCGCCGAGGAGGGCTGCGGGGAGGCCCGCGAGCTGCTAGAGCAGGGCGCCGAGGAGCTAGCCTGGGCCGCCGTCGTGGCTGCCCGGAGGGCCGGCCTAGACACCGTCTACGTGACGGGCTCCATGTTCCGGAGCCGGGTCTTCCGGGACAGGTTCAGAGCGGGGCTGGAGGAGCACGGGCTGAGGATGAGCAGTAGGGAGGTCTACCCTGCTCTGGGCGCGTTGATGCTAGCCCTGGAGAAGGCAGGGCTGAGAGAGGAGGCAGAAGCCGTGGCTGAGAACCCCGTGGTCCTGGAGGCCGCGCAGGGCCTCTACGAGGAGGGGGGCTAGCGCATCTGCTGGGTCAGCAGGGCTGTGAAGCCGCCGAGGTACACCATGGCCTCCATCGCCCGGTAGGCCTCCTCCACGCTCGCCGCCCGGTAGCATACCCGGCGCCCCGTGTCCCGCGCTGTGCCCGGCATGAGGGCCGCAGTCTCCGCGTAGGCTGGGCTCATGAACTCTATGCATACCTCTACCGCGTCCCAGGCCATCCGGAGCGGCTTCAGCTCGCCGGCGCGGCTCCTCCGGATGGACTCCTTAACGGCTTCCCGCAGGTCTTCCTCAACCTCCTCGATGGAGGGCGACACGGACGATAGGTAGCCAGTGCTCCTCGACAGGGGGAGCCACACCGCCCAGGGGGTGTACTGCTCTACCTCCTTGCCCAGCTCGCCGCTCCCCGCGACGAGGCCTACCGGTATACCCCATTCTCCTAGCAGCAGGGCGTTGAACAGGTACTCGGACGCCTCTAGCCCGTTGACCGTGAGCCTGTACACCACTCTACTCGAGAAGCTATGGGCGGGCACAGAGTCCACGCCAGCCCGGGCATGGTAGCCGAGGAACACCGCGTAGCTCGAGCCACGGGCGCCAGCCACCATGGATAGGCTGCGCAGGAACCCTCGCACCACCTCCACGCCGCGCGGCATCTGCTGCGGCTCGATGTTGACCATGAGCCCGTGGCTATCAGCTACCACCACGCTGTAGCCCTGCTCGACCAGCAGCGCCGCTGCTAGGCGCGTAAGCCTAGTGGCGACCGAGCGGAGCTCGCTGAAGAGGCTACGCCCCGGCATGAGCTGGAGCGGCGAGACTATGTAGGGCAGGCCCTCCGCGTCGACAGAGACAAACACTTTTCCAGCCACTGTGCCGGCACCCTGTGGGCTAGCGCCGCTGAAGGTAATAATGCTGGGGCCGTTACTGCCGCTGCGGGCCGGCGGCCGCCGCTTTCGCTTTCGAGGCCTCTACGTGGTCTAGGTATAGCTTGTAGAGGCGGAGTAGCTCCTCCTCCGCCTCCCCGGGGTCCCCGTAGACGAGCACCGCCTCGTCTACCAGGGTTTTCGCGAGCGCCGGGCTAACCCCCAGGTCCAGTACCACGAGGTCTACGGGCACGCCTAGCTCGTCCTCGAGCACAGCTTGGAGCCTGCCCACCTCGAGCATGCTCCGTGGCCTACGCCCAAGCCTAACCGCCAGATCCACGTCCCTGCCGCAGCCGCTGCGCGCTAGCGAGCCGAACAGGAGGACCAAGCGTAGTCCGAGGCGCTCCGCTGCCCTGCGTATCCGCTGCTTCACCTCGCCGATACAGGGGTCGTCCCGGGCTAGCTCCGCGAGCCGCGCGACCACATGGGGCGTCTTCTCGGCTATCTCCCTGAACGCCTCCATCTCGAGCTCCCTGTCTATCTCGGCGTACATGTGGACGAGTATATTACGGAACCCCGCGAGCCCTTCAAGGAACTCCGCCAGGTCGCTGCCGAGCCCAGCGCGTCTGGCTAGCCACCTCGCCAGCTCGCGGTAGCTACCCGGCTTCACCCCTCTCTCCCTAGAGGCGAGCACTGCAGCGAAGTCGAGGATGCACTGCGCTATGAGCTGGGCTAGCCTCTCTACCGCGTATACCCTCTCCTCGCCGCGCTCATACTCCCTTAGCGCGTCTACGAACTCCTCGTAGTAGCCCCTAATCATGCTGAGAAGCTCCTGGAGCCTCGACACACCGCGCCCCTATGCTCTACGCGTCCACCACGCCAGGTAATAACACCGCCACGGCACGCACCACGGATAGCGGGGGAGGGGCCACCCCGCTGCGCGGCGCCGGGCTATACTCTAGCCAAGAGTAACAGGCTGCTCACGCTGAGCAGGATTATCAGCACAGCCTCGTTCTTGTCCAGCTCGCCGCCGCTCGCTATACTGTGCTGCACCAGCCATAGACCTGCCGCGAGCACGCCGAGCGTGTAGACGATGTAGCGGTCCAGGGGCAGGGGGAGCAGTATAGCCAGGACAGCGTATACTAGGAGTAGCGTAGCGCTAGTAGCGGCTATTAGCCCGAAGCCTGCCTCCTCGCGCCGCCCCCGCGCCGCTGCTAGGAGGTTCAGCACAGCCTCCGGCGCCACGCCCACCAGGCCTATGAGGAGCCCCGCTGCGCCAAGACCCATGCCGTGAACCATGCCCTCGACCCCAGCGCTCATAGCCTCAGCCGCCGCCACGAGGCCGCCCAGGCCACCGAGCAGCCATGGGGCCCACCCGAGCCCGCCAGCTCCCGCGCCGGGCTCGCGGCCGGCCCTCACGACCCAGAGTATGTAGACGAGGAAGAACACGAGGAGCGTCAGAGACGCCTCCAAGGGGTCCCTAGGCACCACTCCGAGGTAGGCAGCCTCCACCAACGCGTAGAGCACGATAACCGAGACAGCGGCTACCACCGCACGGAGCAAAGGCAGCTCTATAGCCGAGGCCTCCGGGGGCGTCCTTAGCCCGCCACGGCCCATGAGCACCACGATGCCAAGCACAGCCAAGTTGAACCCAGCACTCACCATCACAGACAGCACTGCTAGCTCGACTAGCTCCGGGTTGCCCTCCGCCACCCCCCTCGAGCCGATACTATAGGCCAGGAGCAGCTCCGGAGCAACAGCAAGACTATTCACCAGGACACTCGCCGCGTAGCGACGAAGCCCATAGGCGTGCGCGGCTTCCTCAAGCCCGTGCACAGTGACCTCGCCGAACCCGAGGATACCCAGTAGCCCGCCAACAACAGCCAGCACGACAGAGCCTCCATGGGCTCCGTAGAGTCCTACAATGAGGCCGACAACGCCGAGCGCAAGGTAGAGTGCTAGCCCACGGCCAGCCATACACCGCACCAGGGCAGGCAGCAGGCCCCAGGGATGCTAAAACCATCTAGCCCCGTCCCGACTGGGCTACGCTAGAGCGCCTAGGGCTGCACTGAGCCTATAAGTAGCGCTACTCACAGTATCATACTGGTGGTATCATACTGTGGGTATCATTATCAAGAGGCCGTGGCTAGAAGAGTTCCTAAAGCAAGGCGGTAGGAGGCTCCTCTACGGGAGGAGAAAGACCGGCAAAACCTTCTACACACGGCTAGTACTCCCTGACTACCAGTACTTCATAGTGAGGAAAGGCGGCACCATATACGACCCGCTAGAAGACCAGGAGATAGACACCAGGGTCTTCCTCAGGCTCTGCAGGTCCGAGGACAATATCGTCCTCGACGAGTTCCACCGCGCCGACCCAAGACTCTTCGACGCCCTACAGGCAGGAGTATGCCAAGAGAACATGGTGCTCATAACATCGACAATGCACTACCACCGGAGGTTCACCGAGGGCCCCGAAGCACCCCTCAAGGGGCTCTTCTCGATACGACAGGTAGGCCTCATATCGCCGGTAGAACTCCTCGCCACAGACTGGAGCCTCGAAGGAAAGATTCTCGTCGAGCACCTCGTCTTCTACCAGGAACCAGTACTCATAGGCCGAAGCATCAAGGACATAGTCCTCTCCGGCAGAGAATTCGCGAAATCACTCGTAGGGGAGGTCCTCGACGAGGAGGACTACACCTACACCCGACGGTTCGACGCAATACTCGAAGCCATAGCTGCCGGCAGGAACAAGCTCACAGAGATAGCAGCGTACCTGCACGCACGCGGGCTGCTAGAGAAGCCCTCAACATCACACATAACAAAGTACATTGACGTGATGCTGAGGACCGGGCTACTAGAGAGGATAGAGGTATGGGGGAAACGGAGGAGAAGCCTCTACCGCCACGTCTCGCCGCTGACCGAGCTAGTATACTACCTCGACGCCAGATACGGCTTCTACGACCTACCCCTCCCATGGAGCTACATAGAGAAGGCCGTCAAGACCCGTATACCGCTCCTCGTCGAGCGCTTCATGGAGCGGCTACTAGCCGGGCTATTCGGCTACAAGCCCGTAAAGATACTAGAACCCGAGATAGACATCGCGCTCGCCGAGTTCCAGCGGATAAGACTCGTCGCTGAAGTCAAATGGGTAGAAAAGCTGACAAGAAGAGAGCTAAGACACATCGAGGAGAAGCTAGCCCGGTTCCCCGACGCCCAGGCGCTACTCATAGTACCAGACAAGACCATAGTCCCCGAGACATGGCTAGAAGTATGGGACACCAAGGACCTAGCAGCCAAGGCGAGACAGCAAACCAACACATGACGGGTCCATAAGCTATACCAGGCCAGCCACAATCAATAAGCCTAAATTCCTACACAGCGATTCTGTCCCCGAAAACCAGAGCCAGCCCCTACCGTGGTGTACAGCGTGGGCAGGGGTCTCTGGTACTGGGAGCCCCGCGTCGGAGAAGCATTCCACAGAGCAGTAGAGAAGAGCGTCACCGTACCAGAGCTAGCCAAAGCCATAGTAGAACTGTTCACGAGACTATGGAGCACCGGAGCCAAGGCCTCCAGAGCCTCCTTAGCACTACGAGTCTACCCAGATCTGGCGAACGAAGAATTAGAGGAAATAACCGTGGTAGACGCGCTAGTTAACCTCCTCGACGATCTCCTCGACCTAGAGGACGTGACATCAACTCGGGGCAAAGAGGCGAAAGCCATCTACATCCGTACAGCAATAGCAGCCTTCGGCATACTGAAAAGTAGAGAAGCCTATACGTACATGGCAGAGCATATAGGACGCCGTGTCTTTGACTCCGAGTACCAAATTAAGCTAATGCTGTCCAAGAGTTCGCTTCCACACACACACAAGAGCTTCTGGAGTGGCTCGAAGAGCTGTACCTTAACGACGCGCATGACGCCTGGTACTTCTTCGCCTATCCCGCCCACCGTAGGCTCCCACAAAGAGAGGCCGGACAACTCGTAGAGGCCGGGCTAGTGTACCGCGCACTGTGGCTCGTACTAGACCACCTAGTGGACCTCGAAGAGGACCGAAGGAACAATGTGGTCACAGGGGTCCGGCTGGCACTAGACATTGCCAGGGAGCCAATGACTCTCCGGAGCCTCGTAGAACGGCTCCATCAACGCTTCAACACAGCCATAGAAGGGCTAAGACACATAGCCTATGCAGAGAACTTGGAAAGAGAGTATGAGAGGCTTATGGAGCTGCTCAATAGGGAGCTAGGGAGGCTAGTCTAGCCTAATACATCTTCTTGGCCCTCTCTAGCCTCTCCCGGAGGAACGGTACAAGCCCCGACGGCCCTCTGGTAGCCCTCTGGGTCGTCGTAATGTGTTGCCGTTAGCTCTCCAGAGGCAAGCATAGGGTAGTCTACTTTCTCCACGTACCTATCCAAGACCTTGACGATGCTTTGGCTCACACTTTGGCTCGTCTACAAGTCATCTTTAGGGGACACGTAGTCTTCACAACCACAATTTCCCCTAGAGAAGCATCACCCTAAAGAACCCATGGAGCCGGAGACATGAAACCTCATTAACCACATAATTATATAAGCTACCCACTTGTTAGCCAGGGGGACTTCCTCTAAAGATATCTAGGCCGTGGATACGGCGATAGAACTCCCTGGCCTCCTTTATCTTCGGCAGCAACCCGGCTTCACAATGTTCTCGTAAAAAAGACTCAGCAACACCCTCAGGATCATAATACGTGGCAGCATGGCTGCTGTACACAGAGCATGGGGGTCTCTCCTCACCGTGCATCGTTATAAAGCCCCAGCCCCTCATCCACTAGAACATGGCCCGGTAGCCCATTAGCACGTAGGTAGGATTGTCGAAACCAGTAGTGTCTCTAGCTCTGCTTGCGCTCGGTTGCTAGGCTTCTTCTATCCTCGGCAGGTTTGCTGCGAAGTCTTTCTCGACGCTGTCGAGGGTGTATACTTGTATGTTTTCGTCCTCTGGTAGGCCTTCTGTGCTCCTCGCGTATATGATGTATGTTTCTCAGCGTTCTCCTCTCCGCCAGGGGAACTGCTCGGCTTTTGCTACTAGCTGGCGGAGTGTTCGTCTGTCTGCTCTACCCCACTTGCACTCGGCGAATACGGCTGTGTTGTTTTCCCCGTCTATTGCCACGATGTCTATCTCTGTGCCGTGCCACCACAATTTCCCTATCTTTGTGAAGCTTAGTCTGCCCTTTCTGCGGAGTAGTAGCATGTGCTCTAGGGCTATCTGCTCCCAGGCTCTGGAGGCGTGTATGTCTAGCCTCTGGTTGATCCTCTTGGCTGTCTCCTCGGGGTCTAGCTCTAGTAGATGGCGCGGGGGGTAGACCTCTGAGAACCACCAGGCGAAGAAGCTGTCGGCTATGGTGTACCTGGCGTAGCGTGGCCGTCCCTCCATCCCGAGGGGATAGACGCGCTCTACTATGCCTAGGGCCTCCTCGAGTACTCTCAGGTACTTGCCTATGGAGTCGCGTGGTACGCCGACGTAGTTGGCTATCTCGGTTGGCCGGGTGTTGCCTCTGGCTATCGCCTCTAGTACTGCTATGTACTTGTCTGGCTCGCGGGTCTCTGCGTACAGTATGGATAGGGGCTCCTCGTGGAGGGGTGCGCCCGGCTCTAGTACTAGCTTTGCTATGTTTTCTTGGAGGCTGCGTGAGGGGTCTAGCAGGGAGAGGTAGTAGGGTGTGCCTCCGAAGACGCTGTAGCCTCTTACCCGGTCTTCGGGGCTCCACCCTCCATGAAGACTCGTGCTTCTCGGTACCTGAACCCTGTTATGCGGAGTACGCGGGTTACGCGCCCGTGTATGGGGGAGTTGTAGCTGAGTGCTAGCTTCTCTACGACGCCTACGCCGCTCCCGACGAGGACCACCATGGGGTTGTACTCGTGCGCCTCGGTGTCCCAGAAGCTCTGTAGCTCGCTGAGCAGCCCCGTGCCTGCTAGGCGCTGGAACTCGTCGATCACTATTACCGGCCTCTCGCCGAGGAGCCGGGCCGCGAAGCGTAGGAGATCGCGCAGCCACTGGAAGGAGGCCTCGAACCCCGTTGCCACGGAGAGCTGGCGGGAGAGGTCGCGCAGCGCTAGCTCCCGCTCGGCGTAGTTGACTACAAGGCATAGGCCGCGGCGGCCGCGAAGGAAGCGCCGTACGAGGAATGTCCCCAGCCTCCTCTGCCCATAGACTACCACCAGCTCTGGCCGGCCGGAGGCATATACTTCTTCCAGGACTGCTAGCTCCCTCTCACGGTCCACGAAACGCGTACCCAGGATACCCGGACCCTAGAGCCCCGTACTCCATAGTACGTATCCCGTAGGCAAGCTAGGTAAGTGGCTATCCCCACAGCGCTAGTATCGTCCAGCCCCGTCCTCGGCTAGACTGTGTTGGAGCCCTGCGAGCAGGGAGTTAGGATGGGTGTGGATCAACGGCTCGGGGTACGGAGGGATCGTCGATCCCTGGGCATCGGGCTAGGGAGTCGGGCTCTCCGGCTACTGGGCCTTGGGGTTGGCGGTGTCCTTGCTGTGTGCCGGGTATATGCGTACTGGGTAGACGCCATTTGTTATCGTTAGATGGCTTCTGCCCCCTGTAGACTCTTAGCCCCCTTCTCTTAGCCTCCTCAGCGAGCTTCTCGACATCGCTGCATACAAACTCGAGGTAGCCCGGCAAGTAGTCCACTAGGAGTGCGTCACCAGCGTCGATCGCCTTCTTTGTATAGCCGGTGGGCCTGCAGCGCTCTATTATGAAGCCCATGTATTCGGGGAGTACTAGCCCCGGTACAAGCTGTATTACTCGTGCCCCTAGCGGCCTGGGTTTCCTCAAATCTTCACCCCGATCCTCCGGAGCAGCCTAGCGAGTTCCTTCTCTATGCCTGCTTCTCTCGCACGTCTGAGCATATAGGCTAGGTCGAGTTCTTCTATCTTCTGTGTGACTGCCTTCTTGACGTTGCTAATGTCTTTTCTCTCCCCCGACATCAGCTTAAGGATCACCAGGTCCTCTATGCTCGGCAGGTAGACGTTTCCTGTAATGTGTAGTGCTCTGGCCTCCCATTCTTCGTCGAGTATGAGTGGTGCGTAGTTTATATCGACGTGGATATCGTCCTCGACTAGGAGCCCCCATTTTTCCACTGCACCTTAAACCCCTTGCTACGGAGCATCCCGGTAATACAGTCTCGTAGCTCCTTAGTGAATGACGCTGTTATTGTAACATCCCAGTCTCTTGTCTCCCTCTGTAACCCGACACCATGAAGCATTAAGGCACGCGCACCAATTATGTATACACGGAGCCCAAGATTTTCAGCAGTTCAGCTATCTGAGGCACTGTTCTAGTCTAGAAATCCTCTCAACGGTTGTGTACTCGCTTGAGCCGCCATACTGCTGGTCGTGGACCTCAGCCATCTAGCACCGCCCACCCGAGACGACAAAAACCCGTAGTAGTAGATTATGGCTTGATTACACTCGGCTCTACAATGTAGCTCTTAGACGTTTAGACGCCGGAAGCTTGGCCTAGTCATAGCTGGTGCATCTACATCTCCTTACGTTCGCCATAGCTGTATAGCCGGGAGTCGTGTACTAGAGAGGTGTCTAGGGATTGGGTGTGGGCCAGTTATTGCTGCTCGTGGCTGTCTTGGTGGCTTCGCTGCTGCAGGCGAGTTCCGGGGTTCTGGCGTGCTATGGGCCCCGTGTTGATGGGCTGCGTGGCTTCCTGGAGGCGCAGTACGTGCCGGAGGCTGGCCTGCTGCGGGCAGCTGTGGCTGCCTATCCCGATAACGCTACCATCTGGGTTGCTAGTGACAACTTGCTGGCTGCTAGGGCGCTGTTGGTGCTCGGGTCTCCTCTCGCTGGCCGGGTCCTGGAGGCGCTGGAGAGGTATGGCGGCGGGTTTGACGGGGTCCATGAGGTGCTTATCGGGTACCGTATACCTGGCGTGTTCTACGAGGCCGGGGAGGTTGTTCTCGGCGAGGTGTACTCGCACAGCCTCGGGGCTGTTCTCGTGGTGAAGCGGGAGCTGCACTGCTGCAGGGTTATGGAGGACTGGAGCCAGTACGCGGACCTCGTGGTGTATCGTGCCCTGGACCAGCTGCTGGCTGGGGACATCGCGGGGGCTGAGAGGCTCTACAGGCTACTCATGAGCATGTGGGATGGCCGTGGGTTCCGCGACGCTGCTTTCAGCGGCGCGTACGAGTCTTACAAGCTGGCTCTCGCCGTGTACCTCCACCGGGCCCTCGCCGCCGCGGGCTCGCCGGTGGTGGGGGAGTACTGGGGCGTGGTGGAGGAGTGTTGTAGGCTCCTCAAGCTGCTCCAGAGGGGTGATGGTAGCATAGCCACGCATTACAGGGTGGACGACAACGGGGCCGTCGTGCCCGTGGGTGATGCTAACGTGGAGACTACGAGTATCACGGTGCTCGCGCTCTACTCGGCCTATCCTCTAGCCGCGGGGCTGCACGCTAGGATGCTCGAGCTACTGCAAGACCCTGCCTGTGGGTGAGGGGCTACACACTCTTCAAGGGAAGAGCGCCGGCTGACGCCCTCTGGGGTCTGCTGTTGGGCGCTGTGCTGGCCAGCTTCTGGGGTAAGGGCGGCGTGGGTAAGACTACGCTCGCCGCTGCTGCTGGGCTTGCACTCCGGGACCGCGGGCTCCGCGTAGCCTTGGTCTCTACGGACCCTACCCCGGGGCTCTCTAGGCTCCTCTGCCCCGGCGGCTCTGCTGCTCCTGGCATGCCGGTGCGCTGCGCTGGGGTGGATGTGGTAGAGGCTTCGGAGGAGGATGTGAAGGAGCTCTGGAAGAAGCGCTTCGGCGACGAGGTCTACCTGGTCGTGTCTTCGCTGCTCCCGGTGGGCAGGGAGATAATAGACTATGTGGCTGGTGCTCCGGGTATCGCTGACCAGTTCATGATGTACTATGTCTACACGCTTGCCCGGGAAGGCGGCTACGACGTGGTTGTCTGGGATACTCCGGCTGCTGGTGGGAGTCTCAGGATGCTCCGGATAGAGTACGAGCTGTACAGCCACATGGGGGAGGCTGCACGGCTCTACCTGCGGGTGAAGGGGGTTCTCGAGAGGCTGCGGCGCCGCGACGAGGGCAAGACGCCGCTAGAGCTTGTGGAGGAGTGGAGGGAGCTTGCGAAGGGCATTCTGGATTTCCTGGCATCGCCGCTGCACCGGCTACACCTGGTGGCTACCCCGGACCAGCTAGGCGTACACGTTACGAAGACCCTGCTCCGGGAGTTCTGGCTACACGGTATAGAGGCGCGGAGGCTGATAGTCAACCAGCTGCTCGACCCCGGGATGTGCCCGGGCTGCCGGCTCCTGGAGAGCTGGGCGCAGAGCCAGAGGGAGGCGCTACGTGTGCTCCAGGAGCTGAGGGTCAGGACCTGCACGGTGCCGCTGCTCGGGGAGGAGCCTCGGAGCGTAGGGCAGCTCGCGAGACTCGCAGAGCTGTTGGAGGAGCAGGACTGCCTAGACGTGGGCGTATAGGGCGAGAAGCAGGGGCAGACGCGGAGGCGAGGCGCGTCTATACAAAATAGGGCGTGCGGGGCCTCTGCTAGCGGCCCTTGAACTTGGGCTTCCTCTTCTCTAGGAACGCTGTCACGCCCTCGACGACGTCGTCGGTGCTGAACAGTAGGCCGAAGAGGCTACTCTCCAGCGCCATGCCGGTCCATATGTTTGTCTCCATTCCTATCTGTATTGCGTACTTGGCCGCCATTACTGCTAGTGGCGGCTTTTCAGCTAGCTTCAGCGCTAGCTGACGGACCTCTTGCTCGAGCCTCTCTGGCGGCACTACCCTGTCTACTAGGCCTAGCTTAGCGGCCTCGTTGGCCGGTATCATGTCACCAGTGTATATAAGCTCCTTGGCACGGCTCCTGCCTATGAGCCTGGGGAGCCTCTGCGTACCGCCAGCGCCCGGTATGAAGCCCAGGTTGATCTCTGGCTGGCCTAGCATCGCTGTCTCACTAGCTATCCTAAAGTCTGCCGCCATTGCCAGCTCTAGGCCTCCGCCGAGAGTATAGCCGTTGAGCGCCGCTATCACGGGCTTTGTGTAGTATTCTAGCTTGAAGAGTATCTCCTGGAACCTCCTAGAGTACATCATCGCTTTTACCGGCGATATCCCCATGAATGCTGTCACGTCTGCGCCAGCGCTGAAAGCACGGCCACTACCAGTGAGCACGACTACTCTTATCCTCTCGTCCTCCTCTAGCTCGTCGAGGGTCTCGCCGAGTTCGCGGAGCATCTCGGGGCTTATCGCGTTGAGCTTGCTAGGCCGGTTGAGCACTATCCAGGCTATCGGCGGCTCTATACGGATTAGCAGAGTCTTCTTCTGTCGCTGCTCTACAGCACCATACTCGTAGAAGCCCTTACCAGTCTTGACGCCCAAGCGGCCGTCTTGTACCATCTGCTTTAGCAGTGGGTCCGGCTCATACTCCTCCCAGCCGGTCTTCTGCTTGAGCTTTTCCAGCGCCTCTACCACCTTGTCTATACCGAACTCGTCGGCGTACTCGAGTATACCCTTAGGGTAGCCGAGGCCCAGCTTGACCGCCTTGTCTATATCGTCGCGGGTCGCTATGCCCTCGCGAAGCAGGTAGGCCGCCTCGTTTATGCCGGGCGCTAGGATTAGTAGCGGGTCTACCTTCTCGCCAGCCTCCTTGGGTATGTTCGGCCTCTGGTACTTACCGGGCACCGGATACTCGTAGAAGCCCTTACCAGTCTTGACGCCTAGCTCGCCTTTCTCGAACTTCTCCTTGAACAGCGGGCATGGGTGCGCCCTGAAGCCGCGCTGCGCCATTGCCTGGAACACGTAGTAGAACACGTCTATGCCGCTGTAGTCGGCTAGCTCGAAGGCGCCCATTGGCAGGCCTAGCTTGTACTTGAGCGCTGAGTCCACCTCGACTACGCTTGCCTCGCCACGGGCTACCATGTGGCAGGCCTCGTTCAGCACACGGGCTAGTATGCGGTTGACTATAAAGCCTGG
This sequence comes from Pyrodictium delaneyi, assembly GCF_001412615.1. Classification (NCBI taxonomy): domain Archaea; kingdom Thermoproteati; phylum Thermoproteota; class Thermoprotei; order Desulfurococcales; family Pyrodictiaceae; genus Pyrodictium; species Pyrodictium delaneyi. The sequence goes on from NZ_CP013011.1 coordinate 425,211, forward strand.
CACATCCTTGTTGACTACTACCGGCTGTTTGCCGAACCGCTTGGCTAGCTCCACGGTGACGCGTACTGTCTCGTCGCTAGTCTTCTCGCCCTTTATCACCTCGACTAACGGCATGAGAGGCGGTGGGTTGAAGAAGTGCATCCCTACGACGCGTTCGGGCCTCTTTGTGGCTGCTGCTATTTCTGTTATCGGTAGGCTGCTAGTGTTGGTGGCTAGGATAGCGTGATCCGGGGCCTTCTCGTCGGCGAAACGGAAGAGCTGTTGCTTGAGCTCGAGCTTCTCGGGTATAGCCTCTATCATGAAGTTTGTCTCCGACAGCACCCTGGCGAAGTCCTCGGTATAGTTTCCATTCTTATCGATACTCACTACCGTCTTTATTCTCTCCATTATCTTGTCTGGGTGTTCACGTAGCTGGCCTTTCTCGTATAGCTTGTCAAGGCTCCACCGTATACGCTTTAGCGCATTACGGAGTATGTCCTCAGATATGTCGGCCAACCATACCTCGTAGCCAGCAATGGCTGCTACTTCTGCTATACCGTGGCCCATTGTGCCAGCGCCAACCACTGTTATCTTACGTATTCTATCGACCGACGCCATGGCTGTTACACCTCTTACCTTTCTCGCTACGGCTGCCCGTTGGAGAATATTTAGTGTTCAGCTGGGTTAAAAGAGGAGAAGAGCCCGTGGAGACCTGGGTATAGGCGGGTAAAACACCCGGGTATATACGCAGGCCTGCTTATGTGAGTACGAGCTTTATGCCGAAGAGGTCCTTTAGCATCTGCCTTATTATCGTGAGCCTCTGTATATCGTTGGCGCCCTCATATATGGTTGTTATTAGCGCGTCTCTTAGGTACCTCTCTACGCCAGTCTCTATGTCAACGCCCACGCCACCGTGGATCTTTATCGCCATGTTTGCTACTCTCTCGGCCACCTCTGTGGCGAAGGTCTTAGCGATGCTTGCCGCTATCACGAATTTCTTGTCGCCCTTGTCGGCTAGCGTAGCAGCCCAGTAGGCTAGCAGCCTAGCCGCCTCTAGCTGCATCAGCATGTCAGCGAGCTTGAACGCTATACCCTCGAAGCTGATTATTGGACGGCCGAAGGCCTGGCGCTGGAGCGCGTAGTTTAGTGCCTTCTCGAACGCACCCTGAGCTATGCCTACGGCCTGTGCAGCTATACCGACACGGGTATGGTCATAAGTCGAAACTATTACTTTGAAGCCCTGGTCTACCGGACCTACTACGTTCTCCTCAGGGACCTTCACTTCGTCGAGGATGACTTCGTGGGGCCTTTCGCCACGTAGGCCGGTTACGTTGAAGCGCTGGCCTACTTTGAGGCCCGGGGTGTCACGCTCCACTATGAAGACCGTTATGCCCCACCAACGCTTGTCCTCCTTAGGTGGGCTTGTCCTCGCAGATACCACGAAGTAGTCCGCCTTGTCAGCGCCCGTTATGAATATCTTCCTACCAGTTATCACGTAATGACCATTAACTTTCTTGGCACGGGTCTGCATTCCAGCCACGTCGCTGCCGCAGCAGGGCTCGGTATTAGCATGAGCTGCAAACTTTTCGCCACGCGCCACAGGAGTCACATATTGTTTCTTCTGCTCCTCAGTACCGAAGAGGAGGATTGGCGTCGTGAACAGGGCGCGTACAGCTACAGCTGTGCCAAAGGCGGGGCTTACTCGGGAAAGCTCCTCCATCAAGATAGCTTCCATTAGGTGACCGCCACCCTGGCCACCGTACTCTTCGGGTATACCGACGCCGAAGAGGCCGAGCTTCCGGGCTTCCTCGAAGAGTTCGTCTGGTATCCTGTCCGTCTTCTCGATCTCCATAGCTCTTGGCTCGAGATGCTCCTCAACGAAACTCCTTACAGCCTTACGGAATAGTTCGTGTTCTTCTGTAAGTTCGACACGAAAGTCCTCTAGGCTCTGGAAGGGAAGAACCATCGCCCAGCCCCTCGCCTACCGTTCATGCCCTAGGATTTGCCTAGAGAGGGAATAAAACGGGATTGGAGGCGGTGTTAGCCTTGTTCATCTACCGGCACTAGCTCGTAAGTTAGATAGTTCTCCGGTTGCCTCCGCACCACTTCTAGTCTGACTTTCATGCCTACACGAAGCTTCTTCGGGTCTGTCTCGCGCACCCATGCCAGTACGTTAACTCCCTGAGGGAACCGGGCTATACCCACCGTATAGTCTGGGTAGTGAGCAAAGCTCGCAGGTTTAGTGTAGATGATGGTGTAGGTTAGTAGTTCGCCCTCACCTGTTATCTCTATCCACTCCATGTCTCCCCGGCGGCACTTGGGGCAGTCAGCTTGTGGTGGGAAGTATGTGGCTCCACAATGCTTACACTTGGTAGCATATACCTTGCCTTCAGCGAGGCCCTCAAAGAACTTACGTATCCGCTCAACGCTTATCGTGTAGCGTATTGATAGCTCTCTCTGGTCGAACCAGAGAGCTGCGCCAGTACGCTGGTCGGGTACTATCGGGAGTCCGGTGCTCTTCTTCACCTCCTCTACGAACGCTTCTACCTGCTTCATGTACTCCTCCATCTGCTTCTTCTGACTCATCCCGGGCTCACCTCACGACACAGAGCTAGGGCTGTAGAGAGTAGATCATCACGTAAGCATAGTGCCCCGTGCCACCTACGTTATTGGCTACAGCCATGCCGTTCTTTACTGGTACTTGGCGGCCCTTGTCAGCCTCGCCGCGCAGCTGCTTGGTCAGCTCAACCGCCATGCCTACGCCCGTGGCGCCTAGCGGGTGACCCTTAGCCTTGAGGCCGCCGCTCACGTTTACCGGTATGAGGCCACCAATGTATGTCTGGCCCTCGCGTATCAGCTTGTAGCCCTCGCCAGGCTTGGCAAAGCCTAGTTCCTCGTATGTCAGTATCTCAGCTATAGTGAACGCGTCATGTACCTCCGCGGCGTCGAGGTAACGTGCCGGGTTCTCTGGGTCAATGCCCGCTTTCTTGTAGGCCATCCTGGCTGCCTCCATTACGCCACGGCGTAGGAGGAAGTCCGGCCTCCTACTGATATTGGAAGTGTCGGAGGCGGTGCCTATCGCTTTTATCCAGACGGGAGTATCGGTGAGCTTACGGGCTATCTCCTCGCTAGCAAGTATGACCGCAGCTGATCCGTCTGTTATGGGGCTACAGTCGAAGAGCTTGAGAGGCCAGGCTATGTAGCGTGACTGCATACACTGTTCAAGCGTTATCTGGCGAGGGAAGTGCGCCTTGGGGTTCATGCTGGCGTAGTAGTGGTTCTTGACCGCAACCTTGCAGAGATCCTCCTCAGTGGCGCCATAGCGGGCCATGTAGGCTGTAGCATAGAGTGCATAGTAGCCGGGGAAGGTTAGCCCGAAATTCTCGAACTCCCAGAAGTAGTTGCCTGCACGACCTATCAGTTCGACTACGGTGGGCGTAGGAGACTCGTTCATCTTCTCAACGCCAACTACAAGGACTATGTCAGCTTCACCACTGGCCACTATATCATGGCCAAGCTTTATTGCTGCACTCCCAGTAGCACACGCTGCCTCTACTCTGACCGTGCCACGGGGTGTAAGACCTGCATATTCGTTGATGACAACTGCGGGAAGCGGTTCGCTACTCCAAACACCCACATTCCCATAGACTACATAATCTATATCCTCCTGGCCTATACCAGCGTCATTCAATGCTTGTTTGATGCTCTCCCATGCTAGTTCTGCAAGGCTTACATCATTGCGGTACCCATACTTAGAGTGCCCCACACCAACTATAGCTACTCGACGGCCCAAGAGGAATCCACACCCGACTCCACTTATGGGGCCAATACATGATACGTCAGAGCAGACATGTCAAAGGCTTAGCCGGGCACCACACCTATTCCACACCGTATTAAGCCTAGCCCCTTGATCAACGGAATCGATCGTGACGAAAGCTTCAATCAACAATCCTAACTCTTTATTTACTTCAACACACATATGAACCATTCACGGAGGCTAGAGAACATGGACTTTGAACTTCTACGCAAAACATTCCTGGAGGTAGTTGAGAAAGCAAAAGCAAAGATAGGAGACGAGATGAAGACATGGAATCGTGCGTTCCAATTCATACTAGACGATGGCACTGAGTTCTACGTGGAGATCAAGAATGGAGAGGTTACAGTACAACAAGGTCGTCATCCTTCCCCCGTAGCTACGCTCTCAACAGACTCTAATACACTGGAGAAAATCCTTCAGGGAGAACTCGACGCAATGGCAGCATTCATACGGGGCAAAATGAAGATCACTGGCAACGTCCTCGAGACAATTAAACTCCGTAAAATACTAGAAGCAGCAAAAGACTAGATACACAGATACCACAGCTATAATATATTCTGAATCAAGCCACCTACACAAATCAACTCAAACTACGATTTATTTACACTATCTAATCTAGATTCATATATTTAGACCTAGTATTGCGATTCCATAAGTCTAGCATGTTAAGTTCTACATGCTAGTATAGTTCTTCCACATAATATTTTTGGATATTAATCAGCATTATTATCACGAAAACCGCGTTTAATATTATCTTATGTGGGCAAAATTAAATATTTTGTTGGCTTGTTCCCACTACCGGGGTACTCAAAATATCCCGCAAGTCTTTTTGATATAGTTTTATATGATTCTAACGTCATCACGATGAATATCCAAGCTTTGTATATCAGAAATGGGTGTTTGCAATGGCCGCTTCAGCCCGTGAACCGGGGCCGAGAGAGCTCACTCGTCAACTCCCCTCGAGCGAGGAAGTCTTTAGGACGTTTATAGAGCCACGGATATGGACACGCTTCTACGACGAGTTTGTGCCTCGCGAGATAAAGATCCCAGAAGTACCGCTCTTCAAGCTCCTCGACGATTCAGCTACGAGATTCCCCAAACGGTCTGCATTCATCTTCTTCGGCCGACGTGTATCATACGAAGAGTTTCTACGTTCAGCCAATAGTTTTGCACGAGCCCTACGCGAAAACTGGGGGATAGACCGAGGCGATAGAATCGCCCTCTTCCTTCCGAATTCTCCTCAGTTTGCCATAGCTTTCTACGGTGCTCTAAAAGCTGGAGCTACGGTTACTCCCGTTAACCCGCTATACACCGGCTTCGAGCTAGCACGGCAGATACGAAAGAGTAATGCTAGGATCCTCGTAGCACTCGATATGTTCAAGGACAAGGTAGAGGAGGCCATAAGCGAGCACGGGGCAAAGCTGGATGCAGTTATCTATACTGGGATAGACGACTATCTGCCAGGTATTCTAGCGATACTCTACCGGCTCAAAGAGAGGAAACCGAAGATACGTTATGACGGTAAGAAAACGGTGAAATTCAAAGAGCTCGTCAAAAGCTACGAACCAAACCCACCGAGCGTCAAAATAGACCCGAAAGAGGACTTAGCAGCCCTAATGTTTACCGGCGGTACTACCGGTGTCCCTAAGGGAACTATGCTAACACACTACAACATTGTAGCTAATGTACACCAGATAGATGCGTGGTGGAAGCCCGGCGCCAAAGGAGAGGACATAATGGTTGGTGTGCTCCCCTGGTTCCACATTTATGGCCAGACAGCAGTACTTCATACTGGTATATTCCGTGCAGCAACTATCCTTGTCTATCCACGGTTTGATCTAGATAGGATACTAAGAGACATAGAGAAGTATAAGCCAAACATATTCCATGGTGTTCCCACGATATACTCTAAGATAGTGAGTCGCCCAGACATCACGAAGTATAATCTACGGAGTATAGAGGTTTGTATAAGCGGTGCTGGTGCTTTACCAAAAGCTGTTGCCGAGAAGTTTGAGAAGCTTACCGGCGCCAAGATTCGCGAGGGCTATGGATTAACAGAGACCAGCCCAGTGACACACATAAACCCAATCTACGGAAAATACAAGATAGGTAGCATAGGCATACCTGTACCCAATACTCTAGCAGCTGTAGCTGACCCGGAGAAGCCGGTTCTCCTCCCACCAGGCCAGATAGGCGAGATAGTGATCAGTGGCCCTCAAGTGATGAAAGGCTACCTAGACATGGACGAGGAGAACAAGAAGGTGTTCTTCGAGTGTTGTGGCCGCCGCTGGCTACGCACAGGCGACATTGGTTACATGGACGAGGAAGGCTTCTTCTTCATAGTCGACAGGAAAAAAGACGTGATAAAGTACAAGGGCTATAGCGTGTACCCGAGAGAAATAGAAGAGGTACTATACATGCACGACTGTGTCACCGATGCAGCCGTAATAGGTGTACCTCATCCACACGTCGGCGAGAGGATCAAAGCGTTCGTCACATTAAAGCCCGAGTGCAAAGGCAGGATAAAACCAGAGGACATCATAGAGTTCGCCCGTAAGCATCTAGCACCATACAAGGTGCCCAAAGAGGTAGAGATACGTGACGAACTGCCTAAGAGTGCTGTCGGCAAGATACTCCGCCGCATACTACGCGAAGAGGAGCTAAAGAAGCTACAGTCTAGTGAACCACGCCGTACTGGAACCAGCCAGTAGCCCCACGTCTACACGCTACCTTTCTTCGCTCTACTACATGTCTCAATACTTGCCCAGTACTAGTCCCTGGATACGCCCTTATTTCCCGGCGTCCCAGCAATCACAGAGATCAATATTCACTTCTCCCTGACATACCTCTATAACTTTATGGCTAGATTTAAACTATCTAATCCTAGTAGCACTAGAAGCAAGCCACCCTGGTAAATAGCCGAGGACGAGAGCTGAACTAGTGACTTGGGACAGTGGTATTGGGCCAAAAGCGGGAGGACGAGGGTATCAACTGCCTAGCTTTTCGCGCAGCTTCTTTATCATTACTGGTAGGAACTTGTAGAGGTCTGCAACTACACCGTAGTCGGCGTACTGGAATATTGGGGCGTTCTTGTCCTTGTTGATAGCGACTATTATCTTGCTATCTAGCGTCGCAGCCATATGTTGCGGCGCGCCAGATATGCCTATCGCTATGTAGAGCTTAGGTCTTATCTTCTTACCCGATATGCCTATCCACCGGTCCTCCGTGAGCCAGCCATAGTCTGCCGCTATAGGCCTAGAGCCTCCTACTACACCACCGAGCAGCTGGGCTAGCTCCTCTGCCATGGCTAGGTCTTCTTTCTTGCGGAAGCCGCGGCCGACACCAACTACTACTTCTGCCGTCTCTATGTTTACGGCTTCACGTTTCTTCGGCTCTACAGCTGTTACCTTCACCTTGGGCTCCGGGGCCTTCACCTCGACAATCTCAGCACCAGTCTCACCTGTATAGCTGTACACACCAACCGGGATAGTGACGACAACTGGTAGTTGTGAGGAGATTTTTGCTATAGCACGGCCACCCAATACCTGGCGTTTTACCGTTATCTTATCCTCTGTGAGTTCTACTAAGGTTGCTTCGGTGAACATAGGTATCTTCTTCTGAGCTGCTAGTCTTGCACCGACATCAGTATTGTTTTTAGCAGCTATTGCAGCGACTATGCTGGGCTGTAGCTCGTCATAGAGCTTTGCTAGCACCTCTGTTATCTGATCGGGGCTAGGTTGCTCTACGCCAGCAAGGTAGACACGCTTGAATACCTTGAAGCTATGTTTCTTTACATCCTCGACATTCCCGAAGACTAGGGCATAGGCTTCAAGGCCATGCTTCTCAGCGAACCCTGCTAGCTCAGATAGCTGACTAGGTTTCTCCGCATAGAGGAGTGCACGCACCATTATAAGTCACCAATCCTTAAGCTTTTATAACACCCTCTTTTATGAGGGCGTCTATGAGCTTCTCGGCTATCTCTTCTAGACTCTCGCCCTCGATTATAACGTTCTTGCGCTGAACCGTCACAACGCGTAGTTCTTCTAGGCTTGGCTTAGCTGGCAGCCCTACACCGAGGTCGGCGAGGCTATACTTCTTGATAGGCTTGCGGAAGGCACGGCGTATCTGTATGAGCGTTGGTATACGTGGCTTATTTATCTCGCCCGTAACGCTCACCACAGCAGGTGTAGGCGATTCTACTGTTTCTAGCCTATCCTCTAGGTCCCGCTTTACCCGGATAACACCGTCAACATACTCTATACTTCTAGCGTAGCTAAGGAACGGTATTCCTAGTAGGGTTGCTACCCGAGCACCTACTTGTGACGATATCATATCCATCGATGCTTCACCAGTTATGTATAGGTCGAAGTCTCCAAGCTTCGTAAGCAGCGATGCGAGCACAGCAGCTGTGGTGTTCGGGTCACCAGGTATTAGCGCCTCATCCACGACCACATGCGCCTCGTCGGCACCCATTGCAAGCGTCTCGCGTATGGCTTGTTCGATTTCACGGCTCCTCTTCGCTAAGGGTCCCCATGTTAGGGCTGAGACGACAACGATCTTTCCACCATACTTGTCGCGGAGCTGTATGGCGGCCTCCACGGCGTTCTTGTCGTATTCGCTTACAGCTAGGGGTATATTGTCTACGTCTACCTCTCCACTAGTCTTAGACCGCAGCATGTTAGGGTCGAGAGAGGCTTTGACAAGGACAGCTATATTGAGGGGCAAGGGGCGGTCCGACCTCCATATCCTCTCAATGTTTTGAAACGGCATCTGACCCCATGTATGGGTGGATGACGTTCGTTATTGCAGGGTTTCCGTGAACAGAGAGCCCCGAGGACCTAGAGAGTAAAAGGGCTTATGTCCCACCCGAAGGGCTAGAATTTTCCTCGCTTAGGCTCTCAGCAAGCAACTCGGCTATATCCTTCACTTCCATCCCGTAGTCCGGCGCTTCCGCTGCGAGCATCGTGTTACAGAATGGGCACGCTACTGCCAGTACCTGAGCCTTAGTAGACGCTGCCTCCTCGACACGGACCCGGCTCATACGCTTACCTATCTTGATGTCATAGAACACGCCGCCGCCACCGCCGCCACAGCAGAAGCTCCTCCACCGGCTCCTCGGCATCTCTACGACCTTCTCCACCGTGTCTGACAGTACTCTTCTAGGCTCCTCGTAGACGCCATTCCAGCGGCCAAGGTAGCACGGGTCGTGGTAGGTAGCCTTCACATGCAGCCTGGTTCTAGGCTTCACCTCGCCTTCCTGTAATAGGCGTGCTAGCAGCATTGAGTGATGCACGACCTCAACTCTTACGCCGTACCTCGGGTATTCGTGGCGGAACACGTTGAAGCCATGAGGGCATGTTACTAGCAGCTGCTTGAACCGGAAGCGGGATAGCAGTTCAGCATTCTGCTTCACTAGCTCAACAAACATTAGTTCGTCGCCGATACGGCGTGCTGGCTCGCCACAGCACTGCTGTTCTAACGATACGGCGACCTTTACTCCCGCGTGTTTTAGTACCTTGAGGAGGGCCTCGATGGTGTCACGCAGCCTTGGGTCGTAGGCTGCCGCGCAGCCGACCCAGAGGAGGTAGTCGTACTCCTCGTTCTCTTTTGCCTCTTCGACTAGACCTCTCTCTATGAGGCTGTTTAGCCATTCCTCTTTCTCGACCGGGTTAGCCCCGTATGGGTTACCAGCGCGCATTAGGTTGTAGCTTACCTGTAGCAGCTCGTCGGGCACATGTTCGCCGCGCGATACCAGACCACGGCGTAGGTCTAGAACTGTCTCGACATGGTGTATCAGTACTGGGCAGTTGTATACACACGCGCCACAGGTAGCACAGCTCCACAGAACATCCGGTTCTACGTGCGCTGGTACTAGTTCCTCATTCCATTCCTCCTGCCTCATAGCCTCCCGAAGCTTCAGCACGAGGTTCATCGGGGAGAGTGGCTTACCGGTAGCTACTGCGGGGCACGCGTTGTGACAGCGTGCACACCGGGTACAAGCGTCGTAGTCCATTCTTTGCTTCCATGTTGTATCGGCTAGCGTTACTACTCCGAAGGTCTTGCCTTCCTCGACAAGCTTCTCTACATCAGGTATTGGTTTGAATGATGCAGGATGCTCTAGCCTCGCATAGAACGTGTTGAAGAATCCACTGACAAGTATGTGGGCTAGCTTTGTGCCCGGTATAGTGGCCAGTAACAGCACACTAACCGCTAGATGTACAACCTGTGTTACACGGTATAGTGCGAGGAACCTGGCTGGCGTTAGACCCTCTAATACTTGTGACAAGAGTTTACCAGAGAAGTCCCACCAGGGTATCCCTGTAACAGATAGGTGGGCAGTAGCAGTCATAGCGTCCAAGACCATGCCGGTAATCACTATTATCGCCAGCCATAGTAGTACTAGACTGTCCTCCAAGCTGTTGGGGAGCCCTGGCGTGAGTCCTAATGCGCGCCGAATACCGGCCGCCACGGTACCGACTAGTAGTAGTAGGCCGCCAAAGTTCACAAGCATACGGAATATTGTGAATACTATGCCGCCTGGATATCTTGTGGCGGGAGCATCTATGACATAGATTATCCCAGCTACTGCAAGGAGCACAGCACCTAGATATATCAACAAGTGTATTGTGCCTCCACGTCTCTCGCGAAGAACACGGGTCTGAAGCAAGCCCACTCTTATGAAATTCCATAGCCTTGTTGCAATGTTGTTTAGGGGTAGCTGCTGCCCACCACGAGTCCATCTAGCAATATACCGGTTCAATCCATACAAGAAGAGCAGGGAGCCTGGAACTATGAGGAGCACGCGGAGAAGATCAAGCTCAGCGCCACTTATGACGGGGTAACGGAACGGACCGCCCGGAGTAACGTGGCACGCCATACAGTTTCCACGTAGCTCCCCAATAGTAGTAGCGGCCGCTTCTACTGGCTGAAACACAGCAATCACAGCAGCTACTAGGAATAGCCACCGGAGCCGCCTCACAGCCAAGACACCGATTTGGACAAACGGAGCGATTACTACTAAGGTGTTAAAAGGGTATCTCAGTCTATAGCGAGATCCCTCAAGCCGTCATATATTAGTCGTCCTTTGTTAGAACGGTAATTATATTGCTTACGATACGCTTATGGTCTTCCTCGTCTCTAGCTATTGCTTCGAGAAGCGGCTCATATATGCTCCTATGCGGTTCCTGAAGAACTCTAGACAGCAACGGTGAGACAAGCGCCATGAAATATTCGGCATCTATATCATTCTCCATAGATGCTAGAAGTCTAAGCTTATCAACGAGCATGCCCTTATTTGCTTCCTGCTTAGACGATAGAAGCTTAATTATCTCTTTAAGTCTGTTTATGAACAATACTGAAGAGGAGCGGCTGCAGATAAACGAACCTCCATTACCATACAATAATTGATAAATTTTTTTATATATATGTGCATGTGCGCTACTCTCAATTGATATGTAGCGAAAAGCAGATGAAATAGGCTCTTCAAAGTGCTCCGCAAGCTTAACATAAACCTCTGCTGCAAGCTTCTCTATCTCAATTGCACATGACAATATCTCCTTGAACATTTTCTTTTCGAAACCGACATCGCCAGCAGCTTTAACAGACTGCGGACTTAAGCCTACTATATGAAGAGCTTCCTTATCATTACCTTCTTTTATTAATTCAAGTACCCGGCTTACTGTATCACCTGCAATATTCTCACCGCTCGCATAAACTAACGGGACAGCTACCAGAAGCCTCGCAGCTATATCAATTTGTCTATTATATAATTTACGAACCACCTTGTAAGCAGCCGATGGCGAGCGAAGCAGGAGAGTGCTATAGGGGATTCCATAAAGTCTCTGAGAAACAGAGTTAAGTACCAGCAGAAATCCTGGTGCACGACTACTAAAATATTCTTCAATGCTTCTTTCTTTTTTCTCATACAAGGTCAGCACATCACCGCTACTCGCTCTACTTACGACGCTAGATTATACACTGGCGTATGGTCATACATAACTCTTTCTAGTAGTTTATATAATAACCAACAATCTTAATAACTATTAGCTTTATACTATTTAAATAATCGAAATATATTAGAAATATGAATGTTTAACGAATGTTGCGGGATTTATGAGACACTGCCATCGCTAACAAAGAGTTTAATAGACAAAGACTCTGAGTTTCATGCCTCATCAGAGGTTGAGACTGTGACACACGGTAATCCAATAAATAAGAGTAAAATAACAGACAATGTTATAAAACAAGTTAATAGAATTGATACAAATTGGCGGCAAATAGACCGCATAATTACAACAATGAACACAATAGTATTAGGCTATCAAGTGGTTATAGGGAAAATATTCGGGAAAAATTTCAGTGGAATGACACAAATGCTTTTACGTGAAGTGGGAAGCTTACTTTCAAAACTAGTAGATAGTTACGTTAATGGCTCGGATTATATAAAAAATGATTTAGCAGAAGCAATAAAAAGGAGTCTTCTCGAAACAGGTATTGCAAAGAAAGTCTACGTACATGAATTACCAGCAGATACGCGCTCTCAGAGGATTATACGAAAGTTCAAGATCAAGATAAAGGACAGCATATTTAGACCAGTATATAAGACACTGGCAACATATGGCTACAGGGAATTCCCCTTAAGTCCCGAAGGTCTTCTTGTAACAGCTATTATACTTAGGCATCTACAAGAGAAGGGCAACACAGACACTAGACTGACCATGCATGCACTCATACCCCAAGATAGCGAGGAAGATCTGGAAATAATAGTAGAACAGGTCAAAACACACATTACTGGCAAGTAGTTCTCAAGGCTTTCTAATCGTAGTGCTCTATTATCATAGCTTCTATATTTCCATACTCTTCCTAATAACAATGTTTTGAATATTTTATAAATTGTAATAAATTGTATTCATAAGAGAGTTACCGTAATTGCTGGGTCGTGGCGCCGGGGGCGGGATTTGAACCCGCGCGCCCCCGCGGGGCACCGGCTCTCAAGGCCGGCCCCTTAGACCGCTCGGGCACCCCGGCGCCCAGTGGAAGGGAGCCTCGCCCCAGGTAGTCTTGCCTAGGATCTTGTAAGAGGGTATTATTGCTTATAGCCGTATTGAGTACATAGTGTTTTAAAGAAAGTCTAGCTGTTTATAGATATGAAGTATAGAACTAGTCTGCCAGGGTTAGCGTAGCCGTATCTCGATGTATACATCCTCGGGCACGCGGACTCTCATTATCTGCCTCATGACGCGCTCGTCTGCATCGAGTATAACTAGGCGCTTGTGGATACGTAGTTCCCACTTGTCCCACTTCTTGGAGCCCTCGCCGTGTGGAAGCTTTAGCGTAGGCACTATCAACCTTTTAGTTGGTAGTGGTATCGGACCGCGAATGCGTACGCCAGCCTTCTGAGCTATCTTGCGTATCTGGTCCACTACCGCGTTTAGGTTCTGGACATTCGTGCTCCAGAGCCTTATCTCTGCACGCTGCACCATAGCTTAGTGCCCCTAGAGCTAGGGCGTAGCTACTCCGGTTTAAAGGCTTACATCTCTCTGGGTTGCAAATGACTAGTAGATGCCAGAGAAGCATCTATTGGCTGTTCTTAGCAAGCTTTTAAGAAGGTTATATCGTGAGTGTGCAGAGTGCAGTATAAGGCTAAGTCGGGCATAGGGTAATGTGACAAAACATGTAGAACGTGAAGCGCCGCGGTAGAGAGTAAAAGACTGTTAGTGAGCGAGATTCCTCCGTGGGTCTTAAAAATGAGACGCTGTTGCGCGGCGTTACTTCTTCTTAATCTCTACCTTGGCAGGCTTGACCTCCATTACTACGCCAATGCCTACAGTCTTACCCATGTCTCTCATAGCGAAGCGGCCTAGCTGTGGGAACTCACTGTACTTCTCAATGACCATTGGCTTTATAGGCTTGAACTTTACTATGGCAGCGTCGCCCATCTTTAGGAACTGTGGGTTCTTCTCGACTACCTGGCCGGTCCTCGGGTCTAGCTTAGCCTGTATCTCGGTTATCCTAGCAGCTACGCTAGCTGTGTGGGCGTGTATTACTGGGCTGTAACCTACGGTGACAGCGCTGGGATGCCATATGATGAAGATCCTTGCTGTGAACTCCTCAGCTACTGTTGGCGGGTTGTCTGGGTGGCCTGCCACATCACCACGCTTGATGTCCCTCTTGGAGATGCCACGGACGTTGAAGCCTATGTTGTCGCCAGGCTCTGCCTGCTGTATCGGCTGGTGGTGCATCTCGATGCTACGGACCTCGCCGACCACGCCCGGAGGCATGAAGACTACCTTGTCGCCTACCTTGAGTACACCGGTCTCTACACGGCCTACTGGTACTGTACCTACACCGGGTATTGTATAGACGTTCTGTATGGGTATCCTTAGCGGCTTGTCTACTGGCTTCTTAGGCGGCTGTATGTAGTTGTCTAGAGCCTCTACTAGGGTTGGGCCGTTGTACCAAGGCATGTTGGGGCTGCGCTCGATGAGGTTCTCGCCAGTCCAGGCGGATACTGGTATAAATGGTATCTGATCAACCTTGTAGCCGAGACCCTTCATGAACTTCTTGAGTATAGCTACTATCTGCTCATACCTCTGCTGGCTGTAGTTCACGTCAGGAGCGTCCATCTTGTTGACAGCAACTATGAGCTGGTCGATACCCATTGTCTTTGCTAGGATGAGGTGCTCACGGGTCTGACCCTCAGCGCTCATACCGGCCTCAAATTCACCCTTCCTTGCAGATACTACTAGGATGGCTGCGTCTGCCTGGCTAGCACCAGTAATCATGTTCTTGATGAAGTCTCTGTGACCGGGGGCGTCGATGATGGTGAAGTAGTACTTCTTGGTCTCGAACTTTACGAAGCTCAGGTCAATCGTTACACCGCGCTCGCGCTCCTCCTTTAGCCTGTCCATTAGCCAGGCGAACTTGAACGACTCCTTACCCTTCTTCTTTGCCTCCTCCTCTAGTGTCCTTAGCGTCTTCTCGTCGACGAAGCCTAGACGGAATAGCAGGTGGCCTACTAGCGTGCTCTTACCGTGGTCTACGTGGCCAATTACCACTAGGTTTATGTGAGGCTTCTGCTGGCTCATGAGTCTTCCCCCAGTACCTTTCCTCTTTGCCGGAGAGGCAGCTTTGGGAAACGCGTCTTATAAAGGTTTAGTGAATGGTATTTACACAGTATTATTACACGCTACCTGGAGCTTAGCGCTATCCTCTCGATTTCCTCCTTCTTACGTACGGCAAAGCTCTTCGGATCGCCCTCAGCAGCAGCGATTAGCTCATCTGCTAGACACTCTTCGATAGGCTTGGGATTGTTGAAGGCACACATCCGTGCACCCTCCGTTAAGTGCTTCAAAGCTACATCTACACGGTGCTGCGGCGCTACGTCGACAGCAACGAAGTAGGTTATACCACCGTACATTATCCTCGTTACGTCCTCACGGGGTGCCGAGTTCTCTATAGCGCGTACAAGTATCTGGAGTGGGTTCTCTCCTGTCCGTAGGTGTATTATCTCAAAGGCCTGCTTCACTATGTTATATGCGAGATGCTTCTTGCCCATGTTGCGGCCGGGACGCATTAGCTTGTTTATCAGCCTCTCTACTATCGGAACCTCGGATTTACCAAAGCGGCGGTGCTCGTGCCTACCACCAGTGTGTGGCAGCCAAACTGGCTTGAGGCTTATATAGCGTTTGAGTCCGGGGTCCCTTATCTCTACTCCCTCAAAGCTCCATTTACCAAACAGCTTGATGTTAGCTGGATCCATGCCCACTGTGCGGGTCTCCTGCTCTACGGCAGCCATACCCCGTGTCCCCGGTACACAGGCGCACCCGCTACCCGGATAAATTTAGGCTTGCAGTTTCCGTAGTTGTAATAGGAGTAAGGCCCTTAGTGGGACAAGGATAAGCTCAATGAGGAAAGCGTTACTGGGAGGGTCTGAAACACTATGCCGCCTCCACGTTCCGGCGACGTACTCCTTGAGGCACGAAGCATAACAGCCATGATAACCCCCAGTCCACCCCACATACCAGTCATAATTCTCGAGCTAGAGGACGGTCGGGAGTTCACGCTCTACAACGTACCCTTCGAGATAGTCCAGGCCCTCAATAGGCTCGAAGAGAACGAGGAAATATCAGCATTCGGGCAGCGCGAGACGCTCTTCGACGTATTGGCAGACCTTCACTCCTTCATAGAGGAGTTGGGCAAACACCTCGAACACGTAGTTATAGACGAGATAGATTACACTACGTTCCTCTACACAGCAAAAGTGAGTTTCAACCTTAACGGATTATACATGATAAGGAGAATGGTGCCAAGCCACGCGATATTTCTGGCACGACTCTTCAAGAAACCAATATATGTGTCCAAGAGGCTTGTAGACGAACAAGAGGAGTATGAGAGGCGTTCGCACGAAGAGGAGGAAGAGGAAGACCTACAACCTTAGGACCGAACCAGATAGAAAGGCCAAAGTAATAATTATTACAATAGGATTACGAGGGGGCGGGCTCGTTGTACTCATAAAGAGTTGGTTAGCGCTGTGGCTTCTGCTTACGGC
Source organism: Pyrodictium delaneyi (assembly GCF_001412615.1). Taxonomy (NCBI): domain Archaea; kingdom Thermoproteati; phylum Thermoproteota; class Thermoprotei; order Desulfurococcales; family Pyrodictiaceae; genus Pyrodictium; species Pyrodictium delaneyi. The sequence continues at coordinate 441,557 of NZ_CP013011.1, forward strand.
CCTCTAGTATAGCCTTCAGCGATACACCATTGACTGTTACTACACGATAACGTACGCCCGGAATGTCACCCATTGAGCGACCGCGGGGACCACCTATACCCTCTATGAGTACCTCATCGTGCTCGTCTACTACTAGGAGGCCACCGTCACCAGGCACGAATGCAGTTACTACACGGCCATTCTTGATTAGCTGAACGCGTACACACTTACGTACAGCAGAGTTCGGCTGACGAGCCTCTACGCCAACTTTCTCTAGCACTATGCCACGGGCCATAGGGGCTCCTTCTAGAGGATCGTACTTCTTCTTGAGGCCCAGCATGCGTATCTTGAACTCGCGCTCACTCCAGCGGAACTTGAGCCTCTTACGGCGCAGCTTACGTGCCGCGAACAGCCCGTTAGGCGACTTCTTGCCGGTCACGACCCGATACACCCTCCTCTAAGCTGCTCCCCATCTACTAGGGGCGATGAAACTGGAGGGGGTTATCTTATTTTTATCTCGTCTATATCGTAGTACCGCTTTAGGACGATACGGGCTACTGATACCTTGCGTCCACCCTTGCCGATAGCCCGACCCTTGTCGCTTGGGTCTACTGTCACGTAGAGTATTTTCCTGCCATTGCGCTGGGCGACACGGACGCTGAGAATCCTTGCCGGGGCAAAGAGGTTCTTTACCAGGCTCTCGAGATCATCAGCAAACTCTACTACCTCGATCTCCTTGCCTAGTAGCCTGCGCAGCCTGTTTATATTGGCGCCCCGCCTACCTATCGCCTTGCCCGCGTCACCAGGGCGTACTAGGAATATCACGCGGTTGTTCTCGCTGTCTACTATACAGTCACGGGCTATAGCTCCTGTAAGATCCTGGAGGAGAGCCATGTAGCGCATCTCTTCAGCTGTTAGCCTTATGTTGACCAAGGCCCTCCACTACACCCCCATCATTCATTGCTTACTAGGCTTTGCTCCTAGCAGCCTCTATTAGATCGAGGATGCGAGAGCTTCCCGGATCGAGAATAGCTAGGCTGGCTACTGTAAAGGGTTTACCGCAGACGGCTCCCAGCTCTACACTCGTACCGGGATAGACATATACCGGAATGCCGCTAAGTTCTGCATAGTATAGTATGTCACTACGCAGCTCTGGTGGAGCATTAGCTGCTACGATTACTGCCTTCGCCTTACCTGTTTTCACATAGCGTAGCGTCTTCCTCGAGCCGAGTATAACCTTGCCTGTCTTGAGCGCGTTAACTAGTTCCTTTTCGATATCTGTTACCTGGACCGCGCTCACTAAGCCTCACCCCGCTGCCCCGCTTCTGGTGTCTGGGCCATAGCTTTTGCTACCAGGGACGGGTTCATCCGTACCTCTACCATCCCAGTGCCGACCCGTACCACACCGCCCACTATAACAGTCTCGGTCACACCCAGCAGCTTGTCTACCTCACCCTTCGCCGCCGCTGCGAAGAGGTTCTGAGTTGTCATCTCGAAGGCTGCACGTGCTAGTGGGCTGGGCTTCTCACCGCTCACACCATGACGGCCTATCTGCCTCACGCGACCAGTCATAGTCATAACGTCAGCGACAAGCACTATGTGACGTATATCTACATCGAGACCTTGTTCATCCAGTACATCTTTCATCTCCTTGACTAGCATTGCACGGGCTGCCTCAATGCCTAGTATCTCCTCTATCTCGTGGATGTTGTTCGTATAGACACGGCGGGGATCTACACCAGGAACCTCAAGGACATCCTTCAGGTTACTACCCTCTGTTACGAGGAAGTACTCGGTCTTACCCTCATCGTTAACCATTGACTGGATTATTACACGCCTTATCTTCTTGATACCCTTTATCTTGGCGTTGAGAACCTTTTCCCGTTTCTTCTGGAGGTCTATGAGGCTAAAGCTCTCCGAGGGCTCCAACTGTACGTAGAGCACTAGCGGGTTTGATGAGTCCTCCTCAACCTTACCGAGCTTTAACCTCTCTAGTGTTTTCTTCACTTGCTCTACTGTGACACCCTTATCCTCGAGCATTACTGGGTCTAGGCGTAGGACTATTCGTAGGTTGATTAAGTCGATATCTATCTCAGATGCTACGTTTACTATACGGGTATACTCGATTCTACGCGCTACTTCCTTAGCTTTGTTCTCATCATAGCGATGCTCTTCATCTAGGTAAATGTACATTATTGGCGTTGATGGTTCGCGCCTAGCATCTACAAGTTCTATAAAGCGTGGCAGACCTAGTGTTACGTTGAACTCGCGGATACCAGCATAGTGGAACGTACGCAGGGTCATCTGTGTACCTGGCTCGCCTATAGACTGTGCTGCTACCGTACCTACGGGCTCTCCAGGCTCAACCATGCTATATTCATACTCGTTAAGCACGTACTCGATGATCTTAGTTGCCTCATCCACTGTTAGTCCGTGTTTCTCGACAGTATTCTTCAGTTTCTCCTCAAGTTCTTCGTATATACGCTTGGGTAGCCGCTCTCGTGCTTGGAATAGCTGCTCCTCAATCTTCGGCTTAAGCTCCTCCCACGAGAATATAAGCTGGGTCATGGCTTACACCCTCCAACCTATTACGCGTTCTATCTCGCGGTCTATGTCTACGGCTTTGCCGTGAGCGCTCTTCATTGGATCGACGCCGTCTTCGCCGTATACGAACTGTAGTATCTCGCCTTGTGGCGTCCTCACGGTACCGTCGTATTCGACACGCAGGTCTTGTAGTGCGTTTATCAGCCTTCTCTGCATGTAACCGCTCTGTGATGTGCGCACAGCAGTGTCCACCAGACCCTCGCGGCCACCTGCCGCGTGGAAGAACACCTCTAGCGGCGTTAGGCCGTCATAGAAGCTCGAGTAGACGAAGCCACGTGCTGCTGCACCGAGATCGCCGGGACGGAAGTGTGGTAGGAAGCGTCCACGGTAACCGCGGTGTATACGTTCGCCGCGTACCGACTGCTGGCCCAGCAATGCTGCCATCTGTGTGATGTTCAGCTCGTTACCCCTTGCACCAGTACGGGCCATAATGTATACGTTGTTGAATGGGTCAAGGTAGTTTACTACCACGTCTTCAACCTTCTTACGGGCCTCTGAGAGTACGTCGAGTATTCGAAGCTCTAGGGACTCCTCCATGGTGCGGCCTGGTACTGGTTCCAGCTTGCCTTGCTTGTAGATCTCTATTAGCTCATACACCTTCTTCTCAGCCTCTTTGAGGATTTCACGTATCTTCTCTTTGGCCTCCTTGGGCAGTGCTACGTCGTCAACGGTCATAGTGAAGCCTCTCTTCTCGATGAATCTTATGAACATCTTGAACATGTTGTCGTATACAAAGCGTGCATAGTCGGTGCCATACTCTTTTATCAGCCAGTGCATCATGTTCCTAGGCTGCTCAGCACCTATAGCCTTCTTGTCAAACACACCAGTGAGTAGTTCGCCCTTCTTAATCGTTATGAACGAGTCATTCCAGCACCATTCGTCCTCGCAGAGGAATATACCAGCAGCTACACGTGCCTTGCCACGGAAGTTGAACTCCTTAGGGAGGAAGAGGCTTACTAGCTGTTTGCCGGTCCACCGCTTCTTAGGCGAGAGTATAGCCGGTTCTGGTATCTTGCCACGGTAGCCAGCAGCGGAGAGTAGGTCTATTACGTCCTCCTGGGTGAGTAGTGTAGCCTTGCTTGTGAGCAGATAAGCGCCGCTTACGTAGTCTTGCAGACCACCTATTATTGGACCACCATAGCGCGGGGAAAGTATATGGTACTGTACTAGCATTAGCTCGCGTGCTTCCGCCTGCGCCTCCTCAGTGCGCGGCACATGGAGGTTCATCTCGTCGCCGTCGAAGTCAGCGTTATATGGTGGACATACGAGTAGGTTGAGGCGGAACGTCTTACCCGGCAGCACCTTGACTATATGAGCCATTATGGACATACGGTGGAGACTTGGCTGCCGGTTGAACAGCACTATGTCGCCATCACGTAGGTGCCTCTCGACGTACCAGCCTGGCTCGAGCATCTCAGCTATACGCTTGCGATCAGCGTAACGGAGGTCTATCTTACGCCCGTCCTTGGTTATGACGTAGTTTGCACCAGGCCAGCGCTCTGGACCGTTGAGAACGTATCGGCGCATCTCTTCGATGTTCCACGGGGTTACCGGAGTTCTCACTGTGAGCGTCTTTGCTATGTCTATCGGCACGCCCACCTCGTTTATACTGATATTCGGGTCCGGTGATATGACCGTACGCGCCGAGTAGTCTACACGCTTACCGCTGAGGTTACCACGGAAGCGGCCCTCCTTGCCCTTGAGCCTCTGTGCTAGCCCCTTCAAAGGCCGGCCGCCACGATGCCTTGCAACAGGAATGCGCGGGAGTTCATTGTCTATGTAGGTAGCTACGTGATACTGGAGGAGTAGCCAGTGCTCGTCTATAAGCGCTTGAGGAGCGCCACTCTCGAGTAGCTCGCGAAGCCTCTCATTGGTACGGACTATGTCTGCCAGCTTGTGAGTTAGGTCGTCCTCAGCCCTTATACCCGTCTCAAGCACTATCGAAGGACGTACATGTATTGGTGGTACTGGCAGTACTGTTAGAACCATCCACTCGGGCCTAGCCTCCTCCGGGTCTAGGCCCAGGAGTCTCGCGTCATCGTTAGTTATCCTCTCTAGTCGCGACCTCACCTCTAGAGGGTTCATTTGTACACGGCCTTCAGGACGCTCCTCAAAGAAGTTGTATGGCTTTTCGAGTATAACCTTGTACTGGCGCTCGCCACAGTGTGGACACTCGGTGACCTTTGCTGCTTTCTTCTTGACTACTGTCACAAGTAGCTTGGCTAGCAGGGGCCAGCGCTTTTCTAGCCTCTCTAGTAGACGGATGTAGCGTTGTACTTCGTTCTCGGGTAGAAGTATGCGGCCACAACGTCTACAAGTTGCCCTTAGTGCATCGTGTATGTGCTTAGCAAAACCAACATGTATAACTGGACGGGCTAGCTCTATATGGCCAAAGTGCCCAGGACAATGCTTGGCATCGTTGCCACATGTGATACACACTTGGCCTGGCGCTATAGCGCCTAACCGTGGATCCATGAGGCCGCCTTGTATCGGACGGCCGTCCTCGTCATAGAGTTCACTGGTAACTATAGCTGTGACCGACATACGCCGTATCTCGTCGGGAGAGAGTATGCCAAACTTTATCTCTTTGATTATCTTCTCCTCGAGCACCATTGTTACTCACCCTGAGGCCTCCACTCATGCTTGGGTGCAAGGCGGAGTCTGGGCATTACACACATACTCATCATTTCTTGGAGGAGGAGCTTGAAGGCGTAAGGCACTGTCACCGCCGAGATCTTGCCCTTGTCGCCATGTATTGGGCATATATACTTCCTCTTATTGCGGTCAAACCATGCCATGTGACCGCATTTCTCGCAGACATACATTACGTAGCGGTCGCTGCTCTCCAGCATACGCTCGCGCAGCAACATTGCTGCTCCATGACCAATGAGGCAGTCCCGCTCCATCTCACCGAATCTTAGACCGCCTTCACGGGCACGACCCTCGGTAGGCTGCCTGGTTAATACCTGTACGGGGCCCCTAGCGCGGGCGTGCATCTTATCTGCTACCATGTGGTGTAGCTTCTGGTAATAGACTATTCCAATTAGTATGGGGTTTCTGAGTAGCTCGCCGGTACGGCCATCATACATTAGTTCTGTGCCATCAGGAGCGTAGCCAGCCTTTAACAGTTCTATCTTAAGGTTCTCTATAGGTTCCTTAGCGAACGGCGTACCGTCCACGAAGCGGCCGTAAATCGCCGCATATTTTCCTGCTATGGCTTCGAAGAGCTGGCCCAGGGTCATTCGCGATGGGAACGCGTGTGGGTTTATGATGAGATCTGGCGTTATACCATCCTCGGTGAATGGCATGTCGTACTGCGGGATGAGCATACCTATTACGCCCTTCTGGCCGTGGCGGGATGCAAACTTGTCACCCAGCTCTGGTATACGTTGATCACGTACACGGACTTTGATGAGCTTGAAGCCTTCGATATTCTCTGTAAGTATAACTGTGTCAACGAAGCCTTTCTCGCCATGCCTCATTGTTACTGAAGTATCGCGGCGTCTTACCGAGACAGTGCCGAACTCGCGGTATTCCTCCATGAATCTTGGCGGGCTTGTCTTGCCTATCAGCACCTCGCCACCCGATACTTCTACTTCAGGGCTGATTATACCGTCTGCGTCTAGTTTACGGTACATCTCTGGCGGTTTAGAGCCCTCTATATTTGCCTCAGGTTTCTCTATCCTGTCGCTGAGACCGCCAGCGTAGCGGCGCTCCTCGGTAGCATAGAGACGGAAGAATGTTGAACGGGCTAGGCCACGTTCTACTGAGGACTTATTCATTATTATAGCGTCCTCGATGTTGTAGCCAGTGAACGACATTACAGCTATTACCATGTTCTGACCAGCAGGGCGTTCGTTGAAACCGATGACGTCAAGTGTGCGTGTCTGGACTAGTGGCTTCTCAGGGTAGTGTAGCAGATGTGCACGTGTGTCTACACGTATCTGGTAGTTGGCAGCGTATAGACCTAGAGCCTGCTTGGCCATAGCTGCTTGATAGGTGTTACGTGGCGACTGGTTATGTTCGGCGTAGGGTATGGTGCTCGCTGTTACACCCATTATTGCCGCTGGCCATATTTCCATGTGAGTATGCTCTGGCGTTAGGTCTTCCGGGTTGAGCGCTATGTATGTATTCTCCTCTTCTTCAGCGTCTAGCATCTCTACTATACCATTGCGGAGGAGATCGCTGAAATTCCACTCTCCTCGGCGTAGCTTCTCAGCGTGTTCTGGGCTGTAAACGAGGCGGCCCTTCTCGACCACGAATACCGGACGCAGTATTCTGCCCTGGTCGGTGTTGATGTATACTTCGTTGATGTACTCGGTCTTGTATACCGAGACGTTCACGTCTGGCGGCAGCTTACCACTGCGGCGGAGACGACGCAGTTCCTGGGCTAATGCCTCGCCATCGGGGTGGTAGCCTATGAGCCTGCCATTGAGGAATATCTTGCTCCACTGTTGTAGCTCGGGTGGATAGTATCCAACTTTCCGGACTTCGTTGAACACCTCTACCGCGTCACGTACACCCATGTCGTACAGTATCTTCTCTACCTCTTCCTCGCTGACGCCCGGAGAGACGTAGGCCATTAGCGCGAGGTTCTTGACGAGACCACAGTTGGGGCCTTCAGGAGTCTCGAAGGGGCATATTCTGCCCCACTGTGTACCATGCACGTCTCGCGCCTCGAAGTGCGGCTGGCTACGGCTTAGCTGCGAGACTACGCGACGGAGGTGACTGAGCATCGACAGCCAGTTTGTACGATCCAATATCTGGCTTACACCTGTACGCTGTCCAGGCCAGTTACCTGTTGCAAGTGCCTCACGTAGACGGTTAGTTATGATGTCGGAGCGTATGACCATACGGACGCTGATATGCCGGCCGCGGGCGCGTAGCTTCTCAAGCTGCTGGCGTACATCATACGCTAGAGCCCTCATAGCTATACGGAAGACCATTGCTATTAGGTCGCCTGCTAGTAGGACACGCTTGTTAGCATAGTGGTCCTTGTCATCCTCGCCACGGCGGCCTAGTACGTACTCGAGTAGCTTTGCAGCCATCTGGCCAAGGAAGAGTGCTTTACGTAGACGAGCTTCTGGACGAGTACCTATGTGAGGGAGTAGTATATAGTCAAGAACTCTCTCTGCTACACGTATACGCTGTTCACGAGGCTTACCTATACCTTCACGGAATCTGCTGCCTATGAAGTCTAGTGCGTCTTCAACAGTGTTTATGGCGCGCGCTTGCTCGAGCGATGGAATGAGCATCTGCTGTATCTGCGGGTCAGGACTTATGGCTAGGACTATGTCGCGATCACTTTCTAGGCCTAGAGCACGCATTAGTATGATAAACGGTATCTTGCTCAGGGCTCTGCTCATAGAGACATGAAGTGTACCATCCTTATGCATGTCTAGGATTAGCTGATAGCGTACACCTGCGTGGGAAGAAATGACCTTAGCTGTGTACACCGCACTACCAGTACCAGCCCGAGCCTTGCCTACTAGTATCCGGTTGAGTGCCTGATCTTCCTGAATCACAACGACACGCTCAGACCCGTTAATTATGAAATAGCCGCCTGGATCGCGGGGATCCTCGCCTGCTTCAATGAGTATACGTTCACAATCCTCCCTGGGACCACCTTCGTAGAAACACTTAGCAAGGGGATCCGCCTTTGATCGCAGCATTACGGGGAGGAAGCCTAGAATTATATCTTCAGGTTCACGCTCTATACCATTCTCTACTATTATTACCTTGGCCTTGATAGGCGCTGCGTAAGTTAGATCACGAATGCGACATTCCATAGGCGTTACTGGATGTTCGCTTCCATCGCTCTCCATTACCATTGGTTCGCCTAGTTCTACGTCTACTATACGTACCTCATACTCGCGTCTCGGCGTCGCTATTACTCCGAATTCTTTTACTATCTCCTTCAGCTCTTTCTCTACAAATCTGTTATACGAATCTATGTGCTGCTTAACTAGACCATATTCGTCGATGAATGCTTTCATTACGAGCCATCTATCCTCTACTGTTGGGAAAGCCCTCTGTGCCAGTGTAACCACCCCATCTAGACTATAAGTCTAGGGCCACGAGTTGGGCTTAATGTGGAGGATACATCAAGAGATAAGTGTTATACATAGCCTAGTATCCCACGACATACCTATAGACTACTACTTCACCCGAGGTAGGACTCTTCCTATAAATTCTCACTATGTCGCCCGGTTTAGCACCTATAGCACGGGCAACGGGATCTGTAACACGTAACCAAGGCAGCTGTTCTGGCCGTATACCGAGCTCACGTAGTATACGTGCAGCCTCTTGGGGAGGCACAACCTCGTGTCTAGGCACAAGCTCGTGCTCGAGTATATTGAATTTCTTCTTCTGCCGCGCCATAATCGTCACCCCATATTAGGTAGAAACATACAGGAGGCGAAAGTACTCCTCCTGGTTATATGGTTATATTGGTAGTTAGTTCCTAGTAGGCTCTCGTTTAGGTCTAGCGGAGACGGACTCTATTCACCTTCTTATTCATCCAGGAGTAGCGACGGAGCCTCTTACTTCTACCATATCCGCATGCTGCACAATATCCCTTAGCAGCGTGGTAGGAATGCCTTCCACAACGGGGGCATCTTATATGTGTATAGTTCTTGTTCATTTTACCAAACGAAGGTGTTCCCTTGCTCATTTTCTACACCTCCAGCTAAGTTATTGCATATTTGACATTAGAACTGAGCCGGTGATATGAGTAACACAGTGTCGCCACGTATGACAATAGTTCCAAGCTTTCTTGTACGTCCATCCTCATAAATCTCCTCGGCATCCTCTAGAACCAGATTCAAGTGTTGATCATAACTCTTTAGCTTTCCTCTGACCTCATTCGCACCCTTAAGTTTCACTAGGACGATGCTACCTATGCTGTCACCAAGGACACGGTGTGTCGTCTCGGCCATCCCGCTGCTGCACCCCAGGCAGGGGCACACTCAGGGGGCTTTATAGGGAATTCTCTCCTAGCCGCTTCTAGCGCGAACGGTGACCAGGCTGTGCGGAGATGGATGCTCTCCAAGAAGGATAGAAAGAAACTTTCCAGGAGATTATCCGAACTCTATCCGAAACTTAATTTGTCTAATGTAGACCACATAGAGGTGACCGTGGACGATGATATAGAGATCTACATCTTCGACGGAGTACCTGCATTCATAAAGTTAGGAGAGGAACTGTTTGTCCCACATCTCAAGTACTTGCTACGTTATGGCTACAAGGAATGGCTCCCATACATAGTAGTAGACAAAGGCGCTGTTAAGCCCATATCAAGGGGAGCAGACTTGATGAGGCCAGGCATAGTAGAAATACCAGTCGACTTCGATAAAGGATCAATCGTAGTCATAGTAGAACCTACAAGAAGGCTTCCATTAGCAATACATCATACACTCTATAACAGCTCGGAAATAAAGACCATGGAGAAAGGAAGGGTTACAAAGAAGCTGCACAACCTTGGCGATAGGTTCTGGAAGTTCTCAGAAATTCTCTAGGCATAGCCAGCTACGTGGACGGAGTCTAAGATCGACGGTGTGTACATACGCACATCTGGTAGACCAAGATACTTACTTTTCTTCCTTATAGTCTCTGCAAGTGAATATATGGCTTGTGGTTCGCCGTGATTTAGGATTATATTTTTCGGCTTTGGCTTTATATTGGCTAGGAATGCTAGTAACTGACGTCTATCAGAATGTCCTGAGAAACCATCGATGGACTTTACCTCCATATTTATCTTGACTACCTCAAGTCTGCCATCTTCACCTACCATTGTTATCTCGCGTTCACCATCTAGTATTCTTCGACCAAGTGTACCCCTGGCTTGGTAGCTTACAAATACTAGCGTGTTTCTCTGGTCACTCGCAAGCATACGCAGATACTCTACCGATGGACCACCATTGAGCATACCTGCGGTAGCTAATATCACTGCAGGTTCATCAGATTTAGCAATATCTTCTCTCATTTGACGACCCTCAACTCGTATCACATTTTCATGATCAAATGGGTTTTCATCACGAAGTATTCGTGATCTTACTTGGGTGGATAGAAGCTCCGGATAGGTTAGGTGTATCGCCGTTACTTCCCTGATACTACCATCTATGTATACTTTTGTCTCCTGCGGGAGTAATTTCCTATTGAGTGCATCAACCAACACGAGGAGTATCTCTTGTGCACGTCCTACAGCCATTACGGGTATGAGAATCTTGCCTTTACGTGATATAGTTCTACTAATCGTGCTTATGAGTTCTAGCTCTGCTACGTCTCTGCGAGGCTGATCTCTGTCACCATAGGTGCTTTCCATTATCAATGTTTCTACCCGTGGGAATACTGTATTCGCCTTGTCTAGTAGTCTCGTCCGACCAAATTTGAAATCACCTGTATAGACTATGTTATGAAGGCCTTCGCCGATATGTAGGTGAGCCATGGCAGAGCCTAGTATGTGTCCAGCATTGTAGAATGTTAGCTTTATGTCTGGAGCTATGTCGGTTACTTCACCGTATTCTAGCGGTATTGTGTGGAGAATCATCTTCTTAACTTCAAGCTGCGTGTAAGGCGGTTTTTGGTTTCCACGCTGCATTATGTCCAAGAGGTCTAGTTGGAGAAGCACCATTAGATCTCGCGTCGGTTTAGTCACATAGACCGGTCCGCGATAACCATATTTGAATAAATATGGTACAAGCCCCATGTGGTCGAGGTGGGCATGTGTAACTATTACTGCGTCTAGTTCTTCCGGCTTTAGCTGCTCTATGTCAAGGCGTGGATAGAGGCTGAATCCATCACCGCCAGGGTTTATGCCTACATCGAGTAGTACGCGGCTCTCTCCAGTCTCTACTAGTATAGCTGAACGACCTACTTCCATGAAGCCTCCGAGTCCAGTTATCCGCACATAACGATTCTCGAATATTACACCGCGATGTATGCGTTCGCCACTACTCCTTAGAAAGCTCAGACGGTAGCTACTCTGTGAAAGCATATAGTCTATTATCTTGTTGAGTGTATCCAAGTCACGAGGGTCTACCGGCGGTACTCTAACAACATTAAGTCTCCATCCTGTCTCTGCTAAAATCTTGTTGTATATTGAACGACCTTTACCGTAGACTAGGCCTACCTTATGTGCCTTTACTATAACTTCGCCTAACACTTCATCGAACTTTATTTCCTTTATTCCCGCCTCTGGTGGAACAAGTTGTTTAATTATTTCCTCTGTTTCCTTCTTGCTTTTCCTTATGGCGGGATCTGTACGAATCACTATGCGCTTCTTAAGCTTCTTAGCTATATCTCTGGCTATCTCGGGATGCTCTGCAAGTATCTTAGGATTCCTGATATATATCGCTATCTCGGGGCCCTCGAACTCTATGCGAGATATTTGTACCTCCTTAGGCATAAGCTGTGACATTATTGTGAGTACTATGTTCTTTACTTCACTCCTCTTATACAATCTAAACAACACCTCATATCTATAACCCTATGATTGTTAATTTGCTGGAAGATTGTTGTTACACGCATCACAACTAGACATGAACACATAAGTCCAACATGTATTCCATTCCATGTCTGGATAACACCCCACAACCTTGCCATGTCGCATTCATATCTTCCACATTATCACCCTAGACTAGCCTTCGTTTCGGCTACAGTTGTCATGCTCTTTGCACACATCAACCTGCACTATCACCTATCTCTAACCAAATCATTCGGAACCAGAGTTAATCATCGGTTGGTAGCCAACTATCATTTTGAGTAATACTTGTAAATTGGTCTAGTTCAATACTAACCAGCAAACTTGGGATTTCTGAGTTAGTTTCTATACCATATACTGGCTTTCATCAGATCATAGTTGATTACAAAACGGTTATCCAAAACAACAACATACATGGGACGAGCAGTCAAGGCTGCGTAAACTCTGAGACTTGTGCGCCGTGATACTTCCTACATGTACTCTAGGTATAATTATTTTTCCACGCCGGAAAGTCCAGCCTGGATCTTACGTTTATGCCGCTATTCTTCCTTAATAGACTCGCCTATAGTATAACGATATTCTTTGAACACGTCCTTACCTATAACTACTATGTCAATACCATTACCGCTAAAGGCGTCCCTTCTTGTAGCTGACAGTACTGCTCTACGTGCAAGTTCTACGGCTTGCTCTAGACTCATATTCTCGTCATATCCATCCTCTATAACACCTATAGCCACAGGTGAACCGGATCCCGTTGCTACATACTTCTCCTCGGTTACGCTTCCATACCAGTCTATATTGTATAGACGTGGCCGTGTATCGTAGCCTCCTAACAGTAGCTGGACAATATAGGGGAAGAATCTTGATGAGTGGAGTATTGTGGCGAGGTACTGAGCTGCTGCATGTACACTTAGTTTCTTCTTATTTATCAGCATGTAGTAATGCGCATGATTTGATAACCATTCTGCTAGTACCTGTGCATCTGCTACTAGACCTGCAGTAGTCATAGCCATATAATCTGTCACTTTTATTATCTTACGTGTACGTTTATGAGCGATATAGTATCCGGCTGTTGCTCTCCTATCCGCCGCTAGCACTACAAAGTCCTTAACACGTATACCTACTGTTGTAGTTCCGTGTAGGCTCTTCTGTAAAGCAGCTAACATTCTATCCTCCGGGTTCGCCAGTCCTCGGTGTATCAATACTTCTCTACCATCTTACGCCTACGCTACGAGGCGGGAGTTTAATATTATTCCACGAGAGGCAGCCTTGCTAATGGCGTGCGAGGACCTCTAGCCTTGCTGCATCCCATAGAGCTACCACTCAAGATAGTTATAGGCGATAACGCACTCAACGCATTGCCAGACCTACTAACCGAGCTAGGAGTTAAAGGCAAGCAAACGGTAGTAATTTCGGGGCCCAATGTATGGAGGAAGTTCGGAGAACAACTTAGAGCAGTACTAGAGGATGTAGTAGAGTTCGAGAAGCTAGACGCTAAGGAAGCCAGCACTGTCTATGCCGAGGAGCTTAGCGAGACTGTAAGAGAGTATTCTCCACGCCTCGTGATAGGCTTCGGCGGAGGCAAGTCTATAGACTTGGCCAAGTATGTAGCATACAAGTTACGACTACCAATGGTTAGCATTCCTACAAGCCCGTCACACGATGGTATAGCCTCACCCTTCACATCGCTTAAAGGGTTTGACAAGCCATTCTCTATTCGTACCGTCACCCCGGTAGCTATAGTTGCCGACATAGACATCATGTCTTCTGCACCTATACGTCTTATAAGAGCCGGTGCCGGAGACCTGGTCGCAAAACTGACAGCAATAAGGGACTGGAAGCTAGCCCATAGACTCAAAGGTGAATATTACGGAGAGTATGCTGCAAAACTCGCATTACTTTCGGCCAAACATGTTATAGAATATGCTGCAGAGATAGGACGTGGCGCTAAGGAGGCTATACGGGTTCTAGTTGAAGGACTCGTAAGTAGTAGCGTGGCCATGTGTATTGCAGGCTCTACTAGACCTGCTAGTGGCTCTGAACACTTGTTCAGTCACGCCCTTGACGTACTCGCGCCGGGTAGAGCATTACACGGCGAACAAGTAGCACTTGGCACTATAATGATGATGTACCTCCATGGAGGAAACTGGAAGCGTGTTAGGAAGACGCTAATAAGGCTGGGACTTCCCGTGAAGGCACGTGATCTTGGCATAGAAGACGAGCTAGTTATTAAAGCTCTAACCATCGCTCATAGGCTTAGACCCAACCGTTACACTATACTCGGCGAGTCGGGATTAACATGGGAAGCCGCGGAAAGGCTTGCAAGAATAACAGGTGTGATAGATTAAACTTAAGTCTATATTCTTGGCATAAAATGATCGAGTCTACCTAGTCCTCCCTTTAACTGGTTTGGTTTTAATACACCGCGATCCAGGAGTCTAGCAATATGTTTTGATATTTTATCAGCATGGTATGTAGGTAATGGAAGACGCGTACCTTTCAACATACTAGTAACTGTTTTTAGAGCTGTTTCTAAGTCTATGTTAGCACCAGGGCTAATGTAAATCGGCGCCCTGGATCTTTTGTTCGGCAACACCATGTAGGCTAGCTTTTCTCCAGTTTCCGGGTCAGCTACGTAACCTATAGTGCAAGGATGAACATTACACTCGCCAAGCTTCTTTATATATACTTCATTCCCGTATAGTTTCTTCTTGGCAACACCTATGCTTGGTTTGCCTAACGCAAGCCCAATATGAGTTGCAATGCCAGCCTTTCTCGGATGCGATATTCCATGTCCATCAATTACTAGTAAATCGTACTCGTGTCTAAGCCCCTGCAACGCTGTATAGAAGAGTGGTGCTTCACGGAATGCCAGAAGTCCAGGTATATATTCTAGCCGAGGCTCACCTATAGCCACTGAATAGTCAAGTAGACTCCCACTCACGTAGTCTATAATGACTGCTACTGCAACACCGCCATAGATTCGCGAATATGCAGCATCAAGCCCGACTACGAGTCTGGGTGCATAACCCGGAGGTCTAAGGCTGCCCAAAGCTTTGTAAGATATATTCTTCTGTATCTCTATTAGCTTCCGGATGTTACTGTAGGGTGTCTTCATGGATATCTGTAACCCATAACATTCCCTATTAGCACTACTAAATTCTCCATATTAGCTAAAATATACATTGCTGAAGCTAATGTCTTATAGACATCTCCTTGTACATCTATTGCCGAATCTTAACTCGCTTCCTGAAAGAATTAGACTCTTATTGACTCCTCCTCAGCTACGACCTTGTCATCAACCTTCCTAATTACCAAGAGATCTATACCGTCACCAGATATAGCGTCACGCTCTATAGCTGCCTTTACCGCTGTTACTACGAGCTTCTTCGCTGCTTCTACATCTATGTCCTTCTTGTACCCATTTTCAAGTATACCAATAGCTATAGGCGCGCCTGACCCTATCGCTGCGAAATCATCCTCTATGAGTGAACCTAGCGGATCCATCACGTAGAGCCTTGCAGTACCATCCGGCTCTATACCGCCTATAAGAGTCTCTGATAGAAGTGGGAAGTACTTATTAGCATAGAGTATGCTTGCAAGCAGCCTTGCCGCCGCGCGTACGCTCATACGTCTGCCAGTCATGATACTGTGATACTCCATCTCAGCTCTGAGAATCTTGCTTATAGCTTGCATGTCCGCAAATAGTCCCGCAAGTGCTAGTCCAAGATAGTCAGTGATCTTGTACACCTTTTTGCCTGACCTGCTTACGACAAAGCCGCCATAGCTTACACGCTTCTCTGCGGCCAGCACCACGAATTCCTTGCCACGTACGCCGACAGCCGTTGCTCCGATACCGTACTCCTGGTAGCTCATACTACCCGTAACACCCCGTGAGCTATCATACATACATGGGTTAAATGGTATTCGCTGGAGGTGTTCTACTCCTCCTTTCAACCGCATCCACAATACTTTCGGTTAACACGGGGCCATACATGTACTTGGTTACTGCAACCACTTTATGGAAATGCTACAGCCTATAACTTGCTGAGGTGCAACAAATCTTGAACTATTACAGCTATTATGTTACATACAGTACACCAGTATGCCCCTATTGCGGATCTGCTAAAGTAGTGCTAGACCTACATGGGGGTGCCCTCGTGTGTCGCAGCTGCGGAGCAGTCATAGATGACATTATCTTCGACGCTTCGCCGCCTCCAACAGCATCTAACTTGTCAACATTATCCATTAACAATAGATTAACAAAGACCGAGAAAACCCGGCTACACGCATCTATACTATCTAATAGCCTGTCTAGAAGATTGTCACGAATACTCAATACCACAGAGATAGACGACATAATAGACTATGTAAAAGCAAACACGCCAGAGCTTATCAAAGCATACAACAATGCATGCCTTAGAAATCTATTAAAATACTGCAAAACGTCAGGTGAGAAAAAAGCCGTCCTAGAGGCTGCTATAACATTAATGCACGGTGACTATCCACTTGTATCCATGCTCTCTAATCAATACGAAGTAGGCAAAAAGAGGCTTAGACTTCTAATAAGAAAGGTAATGAAATGCCTAAGCCTAGAGATGTCTATAGAAGCACTAGCATCAACCTAGAACTAGTTCAAGAAAACACATCCGCCATTTTATAATTAGCCAAACCCGATATTTAATTGCAGGGCTTTGTACTATTTCTACTGACTGAATATTACTCCTAGTTCGTTAATAATGTAAACGTGCAGCAGAATAAAGTAAATTAGCTCATCAAAGCCATATAGTATGAATGAGCCACGATATCTGTTCTAGTTCTAGAAAGTGGTGGGGCCGCCGGGATTTGAACCCGGGACCACGGGGGCTCTTGCCGCTCGGGAACCCACGCCTTCTCCCAGGAGCGGTCCCAAGCCCCGCATCCTGCCAAGCTAGACGACGGCCCCTCCCCGAGACGATCCCAGGTTTGTGCCTCTGAGCATATTCTGCCGGGTTATTTACTCTAATGCCGCACGACTTCTTTACTGCCGTAATTAGCTACCGTATTGTTTTGACGGTATATGATAGGATACAACACGTCTAAGACATGTTTGTCGGTATACTCTAGCTATACTCTCCTAGGCTCCTCAGTAGATTTCTCAATAAAGTAGCATCGTTCAGGTTGCTCTAAGCATGAGAATGTGTGGGAGGGTGGGTGCATGGTAGCCGGGCGGGGATTCGAACCCCGGTCACGGGGGTTCTCCCCGAGGGCTGTCTCGGGCCAGAGCCCCGCATCCTTGACCGCTAGACGACCCGGCTACCCACCCTCCCTGCTATTCGAGCCGTGTATCTTATGACGGGTGTAGCAGGGTTTTTGTGTCTTGCTGGTATCGCCCGAGTATTATCACTGATGAGATGAAGGTGTTTGTGTTATCGCGTAGTTGAGCTGGTTTAGTGGTTAAGCTGGTGTCACGTCAGCATAATGTGTTACCGGGTGCCGGTAGAGTGGCTGCGCAACAACTTAGAGTTATGGCGCCATTGACTACCATACATTCGTTATACTTCCTAGCGGGGCTTATGGGCTGGCAGCACGGCTACAGGTTCGTGCTTACAGAACGTGGACCCTTTAGCAGTAAACTCGCACACGACCTAGCTAGAGGAAGGGCCCCAAGACCCCCACGGAGTATAGCGAGACAACTCCGGGTACTCGTTGCCAGGCTATGTCAAGACGACAACGGCTGTGGGAAACAATTAATCGTAGCAGCCATGTTGGCCGCATATACTAGGCTCTACCCACCGCCGAAGGACCCAGTAGCTTACTACCTACAGAGACACCCAGGCGTGAACCCTAACCTCGTAAAGAGGATAGCCGCTATACTATCTTCTCTGGGTATAATTCAAGGCGGAGAAAGAGTCATAACCCCCAATAAGTAGCATCCAGCTATAAGACTCGGAGCAGGCAAGAGGGTGCCGCCGTAGCTCAGCCTGGTTAGAGCGCCGGACTCATACGGGACAGCCCCGGTCCACCGGAGTCGCTCGGGGGTCCCTGGGGGATCCGGCGGTCCCGGGTTCGAATCCCGGCGGCGGCACCACTAGTCCCCCGGGACCCCACAACTACCTCCTATACTCCTGCTATTCTTTGAAACGCAATAGTACACCTCTACGTTCCTCCTCTTCACGGAGATGCGATCCGGTGATGCTATGAAGACCATAGAGAGAATTCTCCGAATACCCGGCGGCAAAACTCTGGAGCTGAGCATTACCGTTGACAAAGAGTGTAAGATAATACGAGTTACAATAAGCGGCGACTTCTTCATCTACCCGTCTGAAGCGCTTGAACAACTCGAGAGCATGCTAAAGGGCTGCAACAACATTGTTTGCATTGAAGAACGTATTAGGAGTATAGCAGAGAGCACAGAAGCTCTAGGTTTTACATGGGGACAATTGACTAGCTCACTTATAGAATTATACCATGAGCTATGTAGACTGTAGCAAATCAAGGCGCTGCCACATAATTATGGGGAGGCGGCGGGCGAGAGAGCTGAGGGCCCGTGATGGCGGGCCCGCGGGGATTTGAACCCCGGACTACCGGCTTAGAAGGCCGGCGCCCTATCCTGGCTAGGCTACGGGCCCTTCTTCCCGCCGCCTCTCTTCACGCACCACCGGCTGTGTAGAGTCTCTAGCAGCTGGGGTATAATGTTTACCTTAGCTCTCTGTGATAGTGTCTTTCTGATCGCAAAACCTGCTAAGTCGAATACCTTACCAACCTTCATTACTATTGCTATATCACTACTCGCTGCAACATACCCGGCCAACGCATATTCTATTACTCTTTTGTCTGCTGTTCTTGATACCTCGACTAGAGCGTTAAGACCATTGAGGCTTCTACGGAGAAACGCTGCAGCGTCACCACTATGACTAGGCTGGCTATCTAGGACAATGACCACCTTACCTGGTTTTATAGCACGTAAAACATCCGCAAGAATACCTGCCAGGGTTCTAATATTCTCTATGACAAGGCGGGGTCCCGAAAGTAAAGCATCACGTGTTAGACCATCACTACAGACAAACACGGGAACACCCATAAGGGCTGCATAGATGGTGGCTAGCTGATTAAACCCATCAACTACAAGTTTAGCATTAAATAGATCTCTGGGTATTACAAGTTTATTTTTGACTAGTTTAGAGACATTCTCGGAATGTATACATCTAGCCAAAAGTATGGCCTCTCGCCTAGAGAGGCCATACTTACGCTTGACTAACTCTAGTGCTTCGCCTCGCGGATATCCACGAGTCAGTAGAAAGAAAAGATCATAGAATGCATCCAGCGGGATATCTAGCTGGGATATACGGACTCCCCCTATGGTTTTTCCTTAATTAGTTCACGTAGAGCCGATATAATTACTTCTAGTACTTCATTCTCATCGACATTCCTAGCTAGCATATTGATGTGCGTTGGCTTGCCTCCACCCCGGAAGCCTTTGTTGCTTAATAGTCTGGCTAGTTCACGCAGATTAACTCGTCTTGATGCAGAGGAGCCTGCACCAATCTCTACCATTAATCCTTGTTCCACGGGTATTAGCGCAATTGTAATGCCATCAGGATCTTCTTGGCTTAGTAATTTGGTTAGCTCCTGGTATAGATCATGGAGCGGCAGTTTATCTTTAACAACATATATCCTAATACCGTCTATGGTCAATGGTTCCTTTTTGATCCTCTCGGCTAATTGTTCGACTATATATCTCCGAAGCTTGTTGAGATTCTGCCGAGTATTGTTGTAGTCACGTATTAGCTTCTCTACACGCTTCTCGAGCTCCGTGACACTTCCACTCACTATATTAGCTACGCGGTTTACACGCTCCTCAAGCTCTGAGGCATAACGAGCAACCTCGCTCCCAGCTACAAGTTCTAGACGTATGACCCCATCCTGTAGCTTTTCGACGCGTGTTATCTTCACTGCACCTATCTCGGCAGTATTGGCCACGTGTGTGCCAAAGCACGCCTCTACATCCCAATCGCCTATCTTTACTACACGCAGTTTAGGAGTCATTGGAACGCCACCTTGATATAGCCTAAATCCGTAGAGTTTCTCGGCCTCATTTCTATCCATTATTTTTGTCTCTACGTCAATGCGTTCTAGTATAGCTCTATTGGCTAGCTCTTCTATCCTTCGTATTTCCTCGGGACTAGGAGTCTCATAGTGAGTTATATCAAGGCGTGCTTTCTCTGGTGTCTTCTCGGCGCCTGCCTGCCATACATGTTCTCCTAGAACACGCCTAGCGGCACCCAGTATCACATGTACACCGGTATGGTGTCTCATTAGCCGGTAGCGGCGCTCCCAGTCTATCCGGCCCCAAGCCTCGGAGCAGTTACTTCTGGGCTCACGGTCAAGCACATGCACTATAACATCTCCAACCTTCTCTACACGTTTTACCTGGTATTCCTCGCCACATAGACGTATAACGCCAGTGTCATGCAGTTGTCCGCCGCCTGTAGGATAGAATGCTGTACGGTCTAAGACCAGATAGACACCTTTTACACCAAGAACTTTGGCGTTGAATTCACGCAGATAGGGATTCTGATGGAACAGTCTTTCCGTCGCCGGGAATCCCTTGAGCCACCCAACTACGTCTTGTGGGAGGCTGGGATGCTCAGCCCGTCTAGCTATACCACCGCTAGCACCATGACGCTCGGCAACTATTGCGTAAAAGTTATGCGGAACATCCACTTTTACACCGAGCTTTGCAGCTGCTTCGGCAACCATGTCGGGTGGCAAACCATGAGAGTCATAGAGCACTATGAGGTCGTCAAGGCTTAGGCTGCGTTTACGTCGGAGAAGCCTTGTGACCTCGCGTAGACCCCTCTCTAGGCTTCTTCTATACCGTTCCTCCTCTATCCTAGTGACCTTCAGTATGTAGTCTATGTTACGCAACATTTGTGGGTAGTAGTCATTGCCCCAGAATCGGGCTTGTCTCTCGACAAGCTCTACGAGGCTAACATCACTGCCGAGCTTCTTTATCAGCCGGATAGCTCGCCGAATCACTAGCCGAGCTAAGTAGCCCTCGCCAGTATTACTCGGCACGATGCCATCGGCTAGCATTAATGCTATGGTCTTACTATGGTCCAGTAACGCGTATACCGCTGCCTCACGGCGTAGCAGCTTCTCGGCCTCGCTAGGCTCGAGACCTACATCACGTGCAGCTCTCTCATAAAATCTCTTTATGCTCTCTGGGTTCTCAGGATCTAGTCTGCCAGCATCACGTGCAGCTGCCCAGAGCAGATTACGTGGAGCAGGCTCTATGCCGAGAAGCTTGTAGAATTCGTCTAGTAAACTGCCGTATATAGCGTGGAATGCTGTAGGTACTTTCTGCGTGAACCACGCTAAACGCTCGATACCATACCCTGTATCTACTACTCTAAGGGGTATCGGCTCATATCCTCCATCGGTTACGCGGTATTGCATAAATACTAGTGTTGCTAGCTCGAGACCGCCAACTGTTACTTCGAAGCTTGGCCCGGCATTACCACCGCCTTCCCACCAAGATTCCTTGAACGTTATGTGCTCCGGCGGTATGCCGAGCTCTTCTGTGAAGAATTCGAAGGCCAGGCGTACTGTCTCCTCCTTCCAATATACATGTTTGTCTGGATAGTTGAAGGCGTGATGCCCGCCCATCTCGAAGCTGGTGAGATGCCTACCTAGAGTGAGTCCTACATTGTCTATGTCTTCTAATCTTATACTCGGCTGAACTATCACGAGAGGGTTGGCAGGCGGCGGTACAACACCGCTGGTCACGTGAGGCTGAAAGACGACAATACTTGCAATAGTTAGATAGAGATCTTCTCTCCACCGAGCTACTACGGGCCTAGGCTCTATGAACTCGTGGCCGTTTCTCTCAAAGAACCGGATGAACTTCCTCCTAGCCTCAGCTACGCTGAGATCGTTAACCTTCTTCGGAAGGTTCCAGAAATAGTACTCAACACATGGCGCATCATTGCAGTGTTCTTGCTCTGGATTAAGAGTCCAGAAGTACTCGCCGCCTACATGGCACCGGCGCCTAGTGAAGCCCTTTTCCCGGAAGAACTCCAGCTGGTATTCCTTCGGGTCAGCCTGCAATACCGCCAAACCCCCAGGGGATAGAGCGGGCATGAATAGCTACTATTTAGACTTCAAGCAAGACTAGACTCTAGCCTGTAGAGGGTAAGCACCAGAACTAGCACAAGACAAGCGCGCCACATGCTTAGCCAAGCGATATCCAACATAAAGAAACAGGATAATGGATGGCTAAGAGATTGCTAAGCAATATAGGGTATGGATTGAAAAGAGTTCCCAGATGCTTGATTGGTATAGGGGTCTCTAGAAGCCGAAGAGGCTCTCGAGGCCTGCTGCTAGCTGCTCTTCGCCTACCTCCTCCTTCTTCTCCTCCTCTTCCTTCTCTTCTTCCTCCTTCTTCTCCTCGGCAGCAGGCGCAGCAGCTGGTGCCGCCACCTGGATATCTATTCCTAGCTCCTTGGCTGTATCTCCGAGTGCTGCTACTACTGCTAGAGCCTTAGCCACAGCCAGGCCTATCACATACTCGGCGTTGTCTGGCGTCACGTAGCCCGCTTCAGCAGCTACTGCTAGCGCACGCCTCACTGCTAGAGGTATAGCTAGCTCTAGCACCTGTGGCTCTGGGTACGCTATCTCAACACCCACCATGAGCGCTGCTAGATGCGCTTGAGCCACGTCACGGCGGTATGCTTCTAGGTCCAGTATCAGTTTGTCAGCCGGAATTACAACACCATCCTCATAGGCCGCCTTTATCTTGAGTTTCACTATTATTGGCTCAATACCTAGCTTCTGAAGTATGGACGCTAGCTCTGGCGATATTTCATCGCCTGGCTTGGCAACCTTAGTATCCTTAGCTATCCAGATGCTGCCTCCCTGGACACGTATCGGTACACGTAGCTTACCGAAGACGCTCATTATCGGGCCAGGCTTGAAGCCAGTATCACCCGCAGGAAGCACTATCTCTGTAGGTGCTATGTCGCCGGGCTTGGCAGGCTTGGTCGCATATATCTTGTCAAGGGCTAGTGCGAGTTCGAACGGGTTAAGGTTAGTGAATATGAACATGTTAGTCCCAGTCAGGTAAGGCTCGAGCGGGGAAGGGTCTATACCAGCTCTCTTAAGGGCTAGCCTGAAGAGTGTATTCTTGGCTACCCTAAGTACTACCTTGTCGCCGAACTTACGCTCTATCTTCCGGCGTATACGCTGCAGCTGAGCTGTCGGCGTCTTAGATAGGTCGACAATAGCTACGACCTTGTGGTTCTTGATCAGCTCGGTTAGCTCCTCTACCTCCTTTATCTTCCACTCTGGTATACGCCGCATATGAGCCTGGACAACACTCATCCTATGATACACCTCCTGATTGGGAGACATCTACAGTACGGTATGGGAAAGACAATGACTAGCATCTAGGCAAGCATTTAGCGCAGCATGACCTCGACAGGTGGACCCATAGTAGTCTTGACTATGACTCTCGCTATGTTGTTCCTAGCGTTCGGCAGCTTACCCTCTAGCGTATTAAGCACCTTGTATATGTTTTCTACTATCTCCTCAACCTTCATATCCTCTGTTCCGACGCGGCACATCACCTGCGGCTGGTCCTTCATCCTCAGCATTACCGCTGCACGGTACCTCTTAACGAAGTCTACTATGTTAGCATTAGGTGGCACAGGTATGGGTATCTTGCCACGCGGACCCAGAGCCGGAGCCAAGGTCCTACCAACTAGGGGCATTAGGTCTGTACGAACGAGCACCCAGTCGCAGAACTCAGCTATCTTCTTGGCAGCCTTACGGTTGCCCACAAGCCCTTGTAGCTCTTCCTTCGTTAGAACTCTTTCGGCAACTTCGCGAGCCTTCACCGCCATATCGCCATCAGCTGCCACACATATGTTCACTTTCTTATTTGGCGGATATGGCAGGAAGACTACCTCCCTTATGCGTCCTTGTGGACTCTTGAGGTCAACATCACGCATTACGACTATAAGATCCACTGACTGCTTAAAGTTACGCCGCGGACTCGCCTCTATAGCTTCTCTAACTGCCTTCTCTACCGCATCACGGGGTATAAACGACACTCTCGCCACCCCAGGCAGCCCGGCTTAGCAGGGGAGGGGTCTAAGCCTTCTCCCACTCCTCCTCATACTTTGAGAGGACAGCGTCGTAAACGCCCTCCTCGACTTCCCGCGTGACCTGTTTAGGATCCTTGCCGTCGACAGTTATACCTATGCTCCTAGCAGATCCCAATATGGTCTTGACAGCCGCCTTGAGGGTCTTGGCTGTGAGTGCAGGCTTCTTCATTATGGCTATCTCAACTATCTTCTCAAATGGTAAATCACCTATTTTCTGATGCATCGGATCACCGGAAGGCTCCTTAGCACCCACCGCTTTCAGCAGTAGCTCCGTAGTTGTTGGCGGCTTTACCTCAATCTCGTACTCCTTAGTATCCTCGTCAACTATTATCTTCACTTGTACCTCGAATCCCTTATATCTCTCAGTAAGCTTGTTGATTTCCTCTACAACCTTCTCTACATCTAGCCCAACCTTCTTCAAGGAGTCGCTTAGAGGTGGGGCTGGGGAAGCCTCGCCCCCCTTAACCTTGACGTTGATGACCCTAATCATGCCCATTGCTAGCTCCCTCGCTCCCTAGCGGGCCTCACCGAGTCACCTGGTACCGTGATTTGAAGCGGGTACTCAACCTCTAGCACATTTAAAACTACCTCATTTTTACCCGGCAACACTCGAACAACCTGCGCCTTCATGCCGCGGAACGGCCCAGAGATTATCTCCACAACGTCTCCAGGCTTGAGAGTTTCGACTACTGCTTCCGGCTTTAGCAGCCTCTCTACGTCATCATAACGCAATACTCCAGGTACCACACCCTTAGCATACCTTATACCTTGTATAGCGTTAGCAGCGTGGAATGCTGCAGGAGTTTCAACTATGACGTAACCTCGTATCTGCGACGGCACTATGATGGAATATATTGGTATGTTCTCGTCACGGACACGCTGCTCTATAATAAGCGCCACGTCCAATTCTCTACCGGCAACAGTCCTAACGGCGTAAAGACGTGGCTGTACAGACGGCTTACGCTGCACCGCGCTATCTTCTTGCTGCTCCATTTCACTCCCCCACTATTATCCAGTTAGAAGCGATGTAGCTACAAAGTGTATGACATAGGCTACGGAGCCTACGAGAAGTATGGCCAGCCATATTACTTTGGCTGCTTGTATATATTCTATCTTGTCTGGCTTCTCTACACGCTGGAGGATAAGCTTCCACTCGTGCAGAGTAGCCTTCATATAGTCTATAATGCTCTCCTTCTCCTTTACAGCCATAGCGCTGGCCCCACGTAGCAGGGCTATACAGAGCTAGAAATGTAAGCTTTGCCACACCTCGGGGCTATCAGGTCTCTCCCTGCTTTAGCTCTGCTAGTATCTTTTCCGCGTAGCGACGCGGTTCAAAAGGCTCCAAGTCTTCATAGCTCTGTCCCACGCCCATGAAGAGAATGGGTTTACCGGTCACAGCAGCAACACTAAGTGCTGTACCACCCTTAACATCTGCATCAACCTTAGTCATTACTATGAAATCTATGCCCACCGCCTCGTCAAAGAAGCGAGCCTGCTCAACAGCATCGTTACCCGTAAGGGCGTCAACCACTAGAGCACGATAATCTGGTTTAGCCACTCTAGTTATCTTACGCAGCTCCTCCATAAGGTCTCTATCTGTGTGCAAGCGTCCAGCAGTATCTATCAATACAACACGGTAGCCGCGAGCCCGTGCATACTCTATGGCATCATAGACTACTGCTGCAGGATCAGCACCATATCGCCCGCCAATAAACGGTACACCGAGCTTCTCAGCATGTTTACGTAATTGCTCTTGAGCGCCAGCACGAAATGTATCAGCAGCCGCAATTACTGGCGTTACACCCTGGCTACGAAACATATAAGCAAACTTAGCTATGGTAGTAGTCTTGCCTACACCGTTGACGCCGAAGAATACTATTCTCAGCGGGTTTTCAGGTGAACGCCTAGACGCCTCTGCAACAAGATCCAACCGCTTATAACCCCGGCTAAGTACTTCCACAATAGCTTCTTCTAAAGTCTTAACTACGTGGCTACGTAGATCGCTGAATCTCGGCACTTTACTACCTACAAGCTTCTCCCGAAGCTTTGCAGCTATCTCTTCAGCAACCTCAAACGCCACATCACTCTCAGCTAGACTGATTACGAGCTCTTCTAGTATTGGTTCCAATTCCTCCTCTTTTATCTCCTTGGTAGCGACGACCTCGGCGACGTTATCTACAAACTTTTTCAACGCCTTTTTAAGCTTGTTAAATACCATACGGTACAACCTCCGGTTTATCTAACATTGTATATAGCTAAGCGTCTCTATAGCCGGGCCGGCTGAGCGATAAACAAGGGCTGGATACAAGGAAACTTAGTGAGCCCAAGATGTTTAAATTAGTTAATGAATGCAAGCAACCGGTAGAAAGGGAGAGCCCCACTATAGCTACTGTTGCCGTTGGCGTGTCTGCGCCATGCCAGCCTGGAGAGACTGTTCCACAGCAGAGCGGAGAGCAGCATAATACTGGGTAAGCTTTGCAAGTTCCCTTTGGTACGCATCTAACAGCTTTGACGTAGATGCTCTTTCCTCACGTATGAATTTCAATGCCTTCTCGTGAGGAACCTCTACGAACAAGTCTAGACCGACATGTACCAATATCTTTTCAAGAGGCTTTATGGATGCACGTACTAATACTCCGCCCCTAGAGTCCAGCGGTACTAGCGCATCTTCTGCACCATTACGTATATTCATAAGCGCCTCTTCAACCGCTGAGAGCTGGATTAGTCTACTTTCGAGTTCCGCTGTGGCAGTTTGGAGTTGTTTTATCTGGTTTTCGAGAAGAGTCAGCTGCTCAATAGCCTCTTCAAGGGTTATAGTCTGCTGTGTACTCAAGGTTTAATCCACCTAGTGAGGCTGGCTAGGGCTACTAGGCTGCGGTCAGGCACCTCCTCGGCTGGTACTTCAACGACACGCTCTATCTTGATATGATACCTCTTTATTTTATGGTTGCTACCCAGCTCCGACAACACCTTCTCTACAGCGTGCTCTGGCTTTAGCGCTCTTACATATTTCCTAAACTTCCACCACTCCGGCATCTTATGTGGACGTATCAGCATCTTACCCTCAACAAGGTAGAACTTCACGTCGCCCATACCGCAGCCCCCATCTAGACCCTCCGGCTCAGCCCCCGAGTCTTAAGGCTTGCTGAATCCTCATAAGCTCGGGACCAGTAGTTTCATCGCCTACCAGTGCACCTTTATCGTTCGCGACAAGCCCTGCCTTTACAAAGTAAAGGCCAAAGTTTACAGTAGCTGTGGCGAACTCTACACGAAACACGTTGCCCAGGACCTTGATCTCCTCGTCACTTACGCCCGGATGCACAACACCACCACGGTTAGTTACAACAATCATAGAGCCTACTGTGGGAATATCCGCCAAATGACGCTGATATACAGTCTCTACGCCCAGGACTTGTTTAATTTTCTCGATAGCTGACTTATCTATCGTTGGTGATACGAATGCTCCATAATTGTTGGCAGCTATCAAGTTTCCGAGAGCAGTTTGACGTATTTCAAGGATCTCTAGCCGTATCTTATCACCTATATACTCCCGTAGGCTATCATATTCCTCAGGCTTTACTATTCTTGGCAACAACAACCCCTTATCATTACCAGCCACCATTACACCATTGATTATCATATCTGCTATCTTGACGTCTATGACTTCTACATCAAGAATGTCGGCTATCTTCTTTTTATCCTTCTCAGTAATCGTTGGAGGCACCAATGCTATGCTGTTGTTAGCAAATATGTAGACACCTATATTGGGGTTCCCATGGACATTCATGTACTCTATCAATCAGCGTCCCCAGTATATCACCGGCTAGACGTGGAGAGGTAATTAGAACTGTCTACCTTAAAGAGGATCCCGTATGAGGGGCTGAAACTAGAGAACCTTGGGTCCTGGAACCGAGTTCA
Source organism: Pyrodictium delaneyi (assembly GCF_001412615.1). Taxonomy (NCBI): domain Archaea; kingdom Thermoproteati; phylum Thermoproteota; class Thermoprotei; order Desulfurococcales; family Pyrodictiaceae; genus Pyrodictium; species Pyrodictium delaneyi. Next base: position 469,688 of record NZ_CP013011.1, read on the forward strand.
TTACATACGAGTACTTTTCGCCTTGTAAGGGTGTATCGGAAAATAGCAATCTAAATATCAATTTCTAACTCTGTTGATCCTGAGCAGACCTCACAGCCTTCTTCTGCCTCACGAGCAGAACCTTGACCTTACCGGTTTCTTGGTCTTTGACAGCCTTGACTGTTATACGGCGAGGCGGCTTCTCTATGCTCCTAGACCATATATATTCATTGACACTATTGTGTATAACTACATCTGCGACATCAACGCCGAAATGCCTTGCTACGAACTTCCTTACTAGCCTCACAGCACGTGCTGCACGATTGCTACGGCGCCCCCAGTATACTCGAGCAAGGGGGATAGTGTATATGGCCTCCTTCTTCTCCTTAGGCATAACTTATACACCTCACACTCACTACTAGCCTCACGAGGTTTAGGCCTTTAGCTTAACTCTCCTCCAGTGCCGACGCTTAGGGTGGTCACGGAACCTCCTGTTAGTCTTTATAATAACCCATATGGGTACTGCACGGTTCTGCTTGAGTGCCTTAGCGAGCCGGAGCTTCTTTCCGAGCGGCTTAAAATGCGCCATGCCTGTAGCGCACCCCCACGCAGCTGCCTCGGGGGTCTACTTTCTTTTAATCCTTATACGTGGCTCCCGATGTGTCCGCTCGTATATGGTTTCCAAAAGCCGCTTGACGATATCCTCGTCAACAGGTGGCTGTAGCTGTCCAGCCTGCACGAGAGCTATAATGTTATCCTCAACTATCTTAGCTAGTTCTGGCCTCACAAGTTTCACGTTGGCAAGGCGCTCCCTAGCCTTAGGAGTTAGTATGGCGCGCAGGAGTGCCTCCCTTTTAGCAGCCTCCTCTTGTTGACGGCGGCGAATCTCCTCCTCCATCTGTAGACGGCGCTGAAGCTCGGCTAGCTTCCTACGCTTAATAGCCTCAAGCTCCTCGTCGTAGAACTCCGCCACTATATCCTACACCCCCGCGTGGAGAGGGGGATAGAGGGGCTCTACTTAGCGTTTAGGGCTGCCAAGCATCGTTGCTGAGAAACATGTTGCTGGAGTTTCTGCTGAGCAACACAAGGCCTCTAGCCAAGAAGACGAAAACTGTCAGGCAGCTAGGAGTGCTATGGGGTAAACGGTTAAGCTAGGTACTTCTTCAGTGCAGGGTTCTTCTCTGCGAGCTCCTTCATTATCTCATACGCCGTGTTGTCTAGTAGGCTGCGCCCCCTAGGGCTTAGTGTACGCCCCTTACCGCGGACCTTCACTACTAGCCCTGCACGCTCGAGCTGCTGGAGTATCTTCCTCACGATCGAGCCAGAGCCCTTCCTAAAGTGCTCTGGAGCTACACCCCTGTTCACACGGCCACCATAGGCGGTGCGTAGCCGCTCAATGCCGACAGGTGTTCCACGCTTGTAGAGCTTACGCAGTATCGATGCTGCCCGGTAGTACCACCAGTCAGGGTCCTCTGGGGGTCTCTCCTTGTGTACACCAGTCTTGACGTAGTAGGCCCAAGCCGGCGGCCTTATCTGTGGCATCTGCTTGAGCTTCTGTGCCACACGCTCTATGAGTAGGTCGGCTGGGACCTCTAACGCCGTGACCATCTTGCGCTCCTCCCCGCTACATTCCGCTCCCTCACAGACCGTATTTTATTCCTTCCAGCAGGCTGGGGTCTTTCACGTCGCGGCTGAGGCCTATAGAGCACAAAAGTGCGCCCTCTCACATCAAGGAGGCGTGCGCCGAGCTTCTCTGCAACCCGGCGCGCAAGCTCTCTCCGATCAAGCCCAGTAACCTTGACAGCCGTACGAAGCGCCTTAACCTTCACGACGCCCTTCTCCTTGAGCCTACGATCTATCTCCTTCAACACCCCCTCACTAAGCCCGTTCTTGCCTATAATCACGTCGGCTGGACCCTGCTGTACTATCTCCTTCAGCCTCGAGAGGTTCCTCATGATCCTCCGGCCTCCTAACCCTGACAATGTAGCGGTGTCTGTACCCGCATATAAGGCATGTTACCACACGCCGCGTAACCCTACCATCACGTACAAGCCTAACCCTAGCAGTAACACCCAGGACGAGCGGCGCTCCACAGTTCTTGCACACGCCCCGGCGGAGCACCACAGGCTTACGGAGGCGGGTGAGCCGCCTTATCTCATCAGCCTCGCGGATGAGGTATCGAGCATAGTCCAGCTTACCCCTCCTAACAGCCTCTACCGCGAGGCTGTACAGTCTATATATAGCCTGGATTGCTACGTCGCGGGCAACTTCCTTAGAGGACTTTAGCCTCCTGGGCACCACAGAGCCAGCCTCCCCTTGAGAGGGATGCGCAGCGTTGGCCACTAAACAAGACACGAAGCATAGACTAAAACTTGTACTGGCAGAGGCAGCCCTCGAAACTGTGCCACGCGAGATCTGGGGACACCCCGCAGTCTACAAACATGCCCGCAGGAGGGGCAAACCATCAGCCTCCATACTTCTAGACCGTAGTATACACCATCAAGCAATGAAGAGGCTTCCAAACGCGGAGAAGCGTGGAAGGCCAGATATAGTCCACATAGCGCTGCTAGAAGCCTTAGGTAGTCCGCTGAACAGGGAAGGCCTTCTAGAAGTCTACGTACACACCCTTAACGATTACGTCATATTCATTGATCCCTCTACAAGGCTTCCGCGTAACTACAACCGGTTCGTCGGCTTGATAGAACAGCTATTCGATGAAGGACAGGTACCGCCGGAGGGTAAACCACTGCTATGGATCCGGCCCATGACGCTCGAGCGGCTTCTCCAAGAGATTGGTGCTACCCATGTCATCTTGCTAGCCGAGGATGGCGAACACCGCAGGCTTAGAGACATAGCTGGAGAAGCCCTCCAGCATGCCCCTGCTACTGCTGTAGTAGTAGGCGCGTTCCCACACGGTGATTTCAACGAGGAGACTAGGAGGCTAGCAACACGGGTCTATAGCATCTATCGCGGTGAGCCGCTAGAGACATGGACCGTAGTCTCTCATCTACTAGCTGTGGCAGCCGACATGCTTAACATAATTTAGACCCAGATATGTCTGCAGCACAGCAAGGAACCTTGGATTGGGGTTTGCGCTAGCGGTGGCAACCGTGATAGCATCAGCATACAGTGGCATGCTACCGCCTAACCCGATGCTATCACTCATACAAGGCGCTACACTACTAGCAATAGTCACTGTCCTTGTACTCTCTAGTATAGATGTGCTGCCGGGGCTACGCAAGCTACTATTGGCTAGCATCGCAATATTACACCTTATATACGTCAAGACCTATGCGTCTACGTACAACTTACACGTACTCATAGCACCGCTCCTCGATGTATTCATAGACTCATCAGGTCACGCATCAGCGATGATAGACTTCACCCAAATAGTAGTTATATACATTATTGCGAGCTATATATACGAGAAGCATGTACAAGCCAAACAGCAGGAAAGAGATATAACCCCCTCGACAGCTACGAGTCCCACCAACACGGACAACCAATAGCTGCGCGGCGTGCCGCGGTAGTATAGCCCGGCCAAGTATGCGGGCCTCTCGAGCCCGTGACCCGGGTTCAAATCCCGGCCGCGGCACCAATTCCTCCAAACACGCCTTCTCTCCCACTTCTCTTGACACAATGACAAGCTTGAAGTCTCGAGCCTAATGTCTAGGCAAGGCTAACGATGCCATAGCATAACAGCGTACAGCCTCTAGGAGTTGCCTAATATTTGCAGCAAAGACAAAAGCAGGTAGGACCTCGCTAACAGTTAGGTATGACCCAACACATGTGTTATAGCAAGACAGGGGCATAGCTACCCTCGCTCTCGCCGTTTCAACCATCATCTATTACCTTTGTATCTACCCAGCAAAGGGTCTAAGTAGGATACAAGCTACTACATGTTACGGTTGTAAGCACTCGTATAACACTATGCTCTTGCTAGAGCTCCACACCAATGAGGTGCTATATAACATGTTTATGAGGCATCCTCTCGACATAACTAAGGACAAGCTTAACAGTAGCGACATTGTTGACGCGATCCGTTTAGCCATAATCGCAGAGCTTGACGCAATAAGCTTCTACCTCCAGGTCGCTAGGCGAGTTAATGACGAGGCTGTGAGAAAGGTGTTTGAAGATGTTGCTAGAGAGGAGAAGACCCACGTGGGAGAATTTCTTGCTCTGCTGAAGCGCCTTGACCCTGAGCAGGCAAGGGAACTTGAGAGAGGTTTCCGGGAAGTATCGGAGCTTCTAGGCGAGGCGACTAGCGAAAGCTAGAGTTCAGGTCGTTATCCTGCGGCTGTCGAGGTTTTAGCCTTCTATCTAAGATATGTCTAGGAGCTAGGCCATGCTCATCTTTTTATTTATGTGTATTCTCCGTCGATGCCCTGCCCCGACATCAGCTCATGTGTGTTCTACGTCTAGGTACGACGCCTACTGGCCACCGAGACATATGGAATGCTTACTTCTCAAGCTACCCTATACCTATAGTCTTCTATACCCCCATGATACATGCTACGGGTCTGTCCTCTTCTTCTGTGCGTTGTATGTTACTCCATGTGACGCCGCCTGGAGCCAGCTGAGGCCCGATGTTCTCCATCAAGGCGAGCCGGTGGCTGCTACCAGCTACCCTCCAGCTTTTATACCCGTGTTAAAGACAGGGTTACCTATGCCAAATGGGTGGTAACCTATGACCCCTGAACCTGGTGCTAAGGCGCCCGTCTTTGAAGCCGTTACGCATCTGGGCTCGAAACTTCGTCTCGACGAGCTGAGAGGCCAAATAGTTGTATTGTATTTTTATCCACGCGCCATGACAAGTGGCTGCACAAGAGAGGCTCAACGCTTCAACGAGTTACTCGAGGAGTTCACTAAGCACAATGCTATAGTGCTCGGCATATCCACTGATCCTCCAGAAAGAAACCGCCGATTTGCCGAGAAGCTTGGACTCCGCTTTACGCTCCTAAGCGACCCGGATGGGGAGATAGCTCGCCTCTATGGTGTCCTAAAGCAGGGATCCAAAAGAGTCGGCGCCGAGCGTGTCACCTTCATAATAGACCAGCATGGTAGAATAGCCAAGGTTATAGCAAAGGTTAGGCCTGCAGAGAAACACGCAGACTTGGCACTCGAGGCTGTAAGGGGGCTCTCTGCTAGACAGTAGCGCCTCGGATGTGGAGCCTAAAACAGTAGCCGGGGGCTTCGACGCCTAGATGTCTCCTCTAGGTCTGGAAGCCTAAAGATGCCTAGATACTAGGTTCTTTACTGTCCCTGAGCCGTCTCTGCCGTCTCCTTCTCTGTGGCCCCGCTTTCCTGCTCCTGAGTGGTCTGCTCTTTCTCTTCTTGTTCTCCCTTCTTCTCCTCAGGCTCTGGGAACTTCATTCTCTCTATGAACTCTATGGCTTTAATCTCGTCCTTCATGTATCGGTACGCCTCTAGTATGACTATACGTTTCACCACCTGGAAGTCTTGTATACCGAACACCTTCTCGCTGAACTCAACTCGGACAGTCCCAGTCGCGCTATCGTATTGCACCTTCACATCTTCAGGGGTTATCGAGGCTGGTGTACGCCTTAGTATTAGGTGCATTATCTTTTCCTCAGGGGTCTGTAGGATCTTCACAAGCTTTACTTTCGCTACCATTGTCTTGCCTGCCAGGGGATGGTTAAAGTCTACTACTACGCGGCCTCCCGTGACGCTTCTTATTACTGCTAGCTGGTTGTTTATCTCCACTATCTTGCCAGGCTCCGGCACCACACCGCTCTTTATGAACTGGTTCTTTGGTATTATCTTTATCTTCTGGGGGTCACGCTTACCGAACGCGTCCTCTGGGGGTATTTCTACCTCCTTTTCCTCGCCCTCGTTCATCTCTATGATTGCCTTCTCTAGGCCTGGTAGCAGGCGTCCCTCGCCGATTATCACTAGACGGGGGCCGTACCTATCCTTGGGATCGTATATCCCAGCCTTACGGGCCTCCTCTTCGCTAGTAGTGTCAACAACCTCTCCGGTGTCTTTTACTCGGAGAGTGTACTCGACTAGCGCGAATGCACCCTCTTCTAGCGGCATTGCTGCCTTCACACCCCGCTTCTAAGGTACCAGCCAGCATCGAGAATGTTCTCGATATAAATACTGTCGCGGCCGCGTCTGGGTCTACCCCATCCAAGCGGCTCCATCAGCTCGTTGACTACTAGTACAGGGTAGTGCCTACAGCGCCCCCTTGGCATTGGCCGATACGTGGCTATAGACTCTGAAAGCACATCGCGGCCGTAGAGGAAGAGCTTCTCGCCTCTAGCCTTTACCACGACGTAGCCCTGGCGGGGGCGTAGCCGGTACCTGGTCAGGAGCGAGCATAATCCTAGGAGGGGTGTGAGCCTGCCTCTCCGCAGCCGTGCTATATGGACACCTATACTGGTCGCGGAGGAGCGTAGCCCCTTGGGGAGGCCTAGCACCGTCCGGACAGTGGCCTCTGTGGCCGCGTACACGTCTAATACGCCTTCAGGGCTGGTACGGCAGAGCAATTGGAGCCCGAGATCTTCTAGTCTCTGGTTTATCCCAAGGCAGCTTAGCAGTCTAGCTACCTCTTCCTCGGCGCTGCTACAGCCGATTAACCAGTCTTCACTAGCCTGCATATCGTAAAGCCCTCCGTAGCGTTACGGTGGGGGAAGAAGCGCCTACACTTGGCAACAGAGGGGTCAAGGTCTAAGTCCAGGTATTTCGTTATTCCCGGGCTTCCAGCTGTGTAGCCTGGCTCCTCCACCTCGAAGTCGCCCCGGTTCTCGAGGAGCGTCGATACTACATACTCGTTCTCCTCGACAGATATACTACAAGTAGCGTAGACCATTGCCCCGCCGGGGGCTAGTGCGTCTAGTGCGGCATCGAGCAGTTCCAGTTGCAGCTCTACCCTGGAGAGTATGTCGTTGAAGCTGCGGGGCCAGCGTCCACGCTTGAAGGGTAGAAGGCCTTCTCCGCTGCACGGCGCGTCTAGCAGTATTGCGTCGAAGGTACCTAGCTTGGGGAGCCACCGTGCATCCATGTGTAGCGCTGTCACGTTGAATACTGCGAGGCGGCTCATATTGTTCTTGAGCGCTAGCAGCTTCCTACGGTTGATATCAGTAGCTATTATCGTTGTTGCCGTGTTGTGTTGCGCTATCTGGCTAGTCTTCACGCCAGCCCCCGCACACATATCGGCTATCCTCTTTGCGCCTTCGGGTGCGAGAGCGGGCACGACCATCATCGAGGCTGGGCCCTGGACTGTGTAGAGCCCCTGCATGTACTCGTGTAGAGCTCCTATGGGATAGGGGGTCTCCTCGACTACTAGCCCGTACCATATGTAGGGGTGGCTCCGGGTCTTGACGCCCTTCTCCTCTAGCCGTTCTGCTAGCTCCTCGACACTAGTGAGCAATGTGTTGACGCGTATAGTCTTCATTATGGAGTCCTCGTTTGTCTCTAGGAGTTTCTCAGCCTCACTGCCCAGGAGCGCGAGATAGCGTAGAGCCTGGTGTACATGTATGAAGACGTATTTCGAGGCTAGCTGCTCTGCTCTAGCTGCTAGTTCCTCGTCCTGCTCTAGGCTAGCGAGCCGTTCCCTCAGCGTCTCTACCGCACTGCGATAGACTGTTTTCCTCCCAGACAGCTGAGGCACACCCCCAGAAGCCTAGGAAGGTTAGACACGACACCCGCTATTGTGCCCCGAGGAGAGCTGCTAAACCTGGGGGTAGAGGGTTAGCATGAGCCGCGGTGTTTTCGTGGGGCGTTTCCAGCCACCACACTGGGGCCATATAGAGGTTATAAAGTGGTGCCTAGACCGCGTCGACGAGCTGATAATAGTTGTAGGCTCTGCCCAGGAGAGCCACACGCTGAAAAACCCTTTCACAGCAGGCGAGCGGATAGAGATGCTCCTGCTTGGCCTCCGCGACGCAGCCGTAGACACCTCACGGGTCATGATAGTACCGGTGCCCGATATCGCCATGAACCATGTATGGCCCCGGTATCTCGAGATGCTGCTCCCACGCTTCCACGTAGTCTTCTCCCGGAACCCGCTCGTGACAAGACTCTTCACCGAGTACGGCTACCGGGTGGAGAGTCCACCGGCCTTCAGCCGGGGCGAGTACAGTGCAACCCGGATACGCAGCCTCATGCTTCGCGGCGACGAGTCCTGGAAGAGGCTGGTACCACCAAGCGTCGCTCGATTCATTGAAGAGATTAAAGGCGTTGAACGACTCGTCACCATCTCCGGGAGGGACTAGAGAGCCTTGGAGCCACTAGTCATAGACGGAAGCTTCGGCGAAGGCGGCGGCCAGATACTACGAACCACGCTAGCCCTCTCAGCCCTACTCGGCCGCCCTGTAAGGATAGTGAATATCCGCGCTAAGAGGCCGAGGCCAGGGCTCCAGCGCCAGCACCTCACCTCAGTGAAGGCCGTAGCAGAGATAGCTGGCGCGCGGGTCGAAGGCCTCAGGCTCGGCTCTACCGAGATAACGTTCTGGCCGGGTAGGCTGCAGAGTGGCCGCTTCCGCTTCGACATAGGCACTGCTGGCAGCATAACCCTAGTACTGCAGGCAGTGCTACCCATCCTAGTCTACGCACCCGGAAGGGTCGAACTCGAGGTAAGGGGTGGAACAGACGTACCTTGGAGCCCGCCCATAGACTATGTACGCTTCGTACTCTCTAGGCTCCTCGAGCGTATGGGCTACGTGTTCCGCGTCACGCTGAGGAGGCGTGGCCACTACCCCCGCGGCGGCGGGATAGTGATCGTAGAGGTGCCCCAGCCCCCGAAGCGCCTCGAAGCTGTAAGGCTCAGCAATGCCGGCGACATCAAGGCGTTCGAGGGGCTTAGCCATGCAGTCCGGCTTCCACGCCACGTAGCTGAGAGGCAGGCAAGAGCCGCCCAGGAGCTCATCACCGCCAGGTACCCGGGGCTACCGGTCGACATAGAGCTGGAATGGTACGAGCCTGGCCGGGATCCCCACCTAGGCCCCGGCAGCGGCATAGTTGTATGGGCTCACACCGGGAACAGTATTCTAGGCGGTGACTCGATAGGAGCGAAGGGCAAGCCTGCAGAGAAGGTTGGGCGCGAGGCCGCAGAGAAGCTCCTCGAGGATTTGTCCGCCGGGAAAGCGCTGGACCGACACGCCTCCGACATGCTGATACCGTATGCTGCACTTGCCTGCGGCGAGTCGATATTGGGCGGAGCAAAGCTGACCATGCATGCATGGACAAACGTAGAACTCGTCAAGAGGATCCTGCCCGAGGCTCGGCTAGAGTTCATCGAGGGCGGCGAAATAGGGAAGCCCTTCACCCTAAGAGTTGAGGGGGTATGCTACCAGGCGTAGAGAGGGCTCAGCTCGCGAATATCCAAGGTGTCTTTCTCCGTAGACACTCGTAGACCGCGCCGAGCAGCTTGTCCACGCCATCGCCTTTTAGTGCAGATATTAACAGCGGCTTCTCCGCGCATAGGTTCTCTCTACCGGCATTCTGGAGGATAGAGTTTACAGCGTCAATTGCTCGCCAGATTGACTCCTCCGGAGCTATGTCTACCTTGTTTACCGCTACTAGGAGGCCTGCTCCACGCTGCGCTATTATTTCCGAGTATATGTCTTGGAGTAGCCGCATTTGGTGCTCAATATCCTGCACCATCTCGGGCGAGGGATCCACGAGGAACACAACAATATCTGGGAGCGACTGGAGAGCTGCAAACGCTTTACGTTCTATCTCGTTATGCTGCTCTATAGGCCTCTCAAGTATACCAGGCGTATCCACCATGTAGAATGCTATGTCTCTAACCTTCGCCTTACCAACTATAACGGTCTTGGTGGTGAACGGGTACGACGCCACCTCCGGCTCGGCTGTAGACACCCTCCGCACGAGCGTGGACTTGCCCGTACTAGGTATACCTGCTACAACTACTATCGGGAGCCCCTCGGACACTATATGCGTCTGTAGCAGCTCTCTCCGGACGCGATCGAGGAGTTCGAGTCGTTTGCGGAGCCGCCGCACCACGGACAATATACATCCACTACCTTCCTTGCGCAGCCTAGCCGCTTCACGTGCATCAGCTGCTGACACTATTAAGAGCCGGTACTGGTTCCAGAACTCCCTTATCAGGCGGAGGGATCTACGTACAGCACGGAGTGCCTCGTCGTACTCGTCTCCCACGAATCCGAGTACGAGCGCGCGGTGGAACTCGCTCATCTCACGGGTCGAAGGTAATCGAGCTACACGCAAGAGTCTAGAGTAGGAGACGTTGAACACCACTTCTAGCCTCTTCAGCTCGAACTCGATTCTACCAGGTAGGCCTCGACGGCGCGGCTTGACTCGTCGATAGCGCTCTCCTACAACACGGATTATCTCCTCAGAGCTGTATACATGTGTCTCCCTGAGTTTCTTAACCGTCTCAGCGAGCTTTAGCATCTCTTTGTGCCGCTTAAGCCATGGCAGTTCCTCATGTTGCGCTGTCATACCATCCCCATACTTCAAGCAACTCCTACTCCCCCTTATCAAGAGCGCCTCCTACAGCCAGCACCAAAGACCATGAAGTAGACGTACAAGTCGACGCAACAATAACCACTATCACAAGATAGGAGGACACAAGCACTAAGTCGACTCTAAAAACGTTCATGAACTGGTACGGTTTGTTAACGAAGGATTGGGGTCACTCTAGCTTGGGTAGGTAACTTAAGTCTATCTTCTCGGGTTCAGCGTCACGTAGCTTGCCTTCTAGGTAGTCCTGATAGCCCTTGAGATCCAGCAGGCCATGACCACTGAGGTTGAACAGTATCGTGATTTTCTCGTTGCGCTTCTTTGCCTCCAGGGCAGCATCTATCGCAGCCTTCACTGCATGGGCGCTTTCCGGCGCCGGTATAATGCCCTCTGTACGAGCAAAGAATGTTGCTGCCTCGAATATCTCGGTCTGCCGGTAGGCTACCGGCTCCACGATGCCATTATTCACTAGGATGCTTAGTGTTGGAGCGACGCCGTGGTAGCGGAGACCACCAGCGTGTATCGGTGGCGGTACGAATCTGTGACCTATCGTATGCATCTTGAGTAGAGGCGTCATCCCCGCCGTATCGCCGAAGTCGTAGCGGTACTCGCCCCGCGTCATGCTGGGCGCTGCGCGGGGCTCTACTGCTATGAACCGCGTCTCGCTCTTACCGCGTAGCCGGTCGTATATGAATGGATAGGCTAGGCCTGCGTAGTTACTGCCACCACCAACAGCGCCTATAACCACGTCGGGATACTCACCGAGCGCTTCGAGCTGCCGCTTGGCCTCCAAGCCGATTATCGTCTGGTGCAGCAGCACGTGGTTCAACACACTGCCTAGGCTGTATTTGGTGTCCGGGTTCTTTAGAGCATCCTCTATAGCCTCGCTTATCGCTATACCGAGGCTGCCAGGGTTGTCCGGGTCCTGTTCGAGTATCCTCCTCCCCGCTTCAGTGTAGGGGCTAGGACTCGGCACCACTTCTGCCCCATAGGTCTGCATTACTATTCGGCGGTATGGCTTTTGCTCATAGCTCACTCTGACCATGTAGACTCTAACCTTTAGCCCGAACATCGCACCCGCCAGGGCTAGTGCAGAGCCCCACTGGCCAGCACCTGTCTCGGTCGTCAGCCTCTTTGTGCCTTCGAGCTTGTTGTAATACGCCTGCGCCAGTGCAGTGTTTATCTTGTGGCTGCCCGTAGGGAGTACGCCTTCATACTTGAAGTATATCTTGGCAGGCGTGCCTAGCGCTTCCTCGAGCCTACGAGCCCTAAGGAGCGGGGTAGGCCGGCCAAGCTCTAGGTATATTGTACGGAGCTCCTCGGGGATCTCGATCCATCGTTCTGTTGAGATCTCCTGCTCGACCAGGCTACGCGGGAATATGGCTTCAAGCTCCTTCGGAGAAACTATGCTACCGTCCGGATTTCTCGGCGGCGGGAGTGGCTCAGGGAGGTCTGGTAGAATGTTGTACCACTTATCGGGGAGAATATCCTCTGTCTGTGGAGCCCTTAGGCCTTGAATCACCATTACCGCATCGTCACCAAAAGTGAACTATAAAGCCACTAGAAAACCTGTATTTAAACGTTTCATTATAGCCACATACTCTCCCCAGCCATTAAACAGCTCAACACACCTACAATGATGCAGACGGCTAAGCCGAGGACCAAGAGCTACTTCAACAAAGATGCAGATACCATCCAGGGAGTACAGAACGCAGAGGACTATGCCTCACGTCAGTCACTAGGAGGATAAAGCGTAAACAAAAGCACAAACCCACAGCTACCTTATTCTGACAAGCTTCCCTGACTCTATTCTATAGGCGTTAAAGCCCTCGAGGAGTTCTTCGGCACTCTTTTGCGGAGACGTCGCTACAACCGCCATACCACGGTGCAACAACTCCTCTAATAAGCCACGAAGCGCTTCAACCGCGTCATCGTCGAGTCCAGTAAACGGTTCATCTATAGCTAGTACCCTGGGACGGTGGAGGAGTGCACGCGCTATGTTAGCCCGCTTCTTCCAGCCGAAACTCAGTTCCCCTGCACGGGTGTCCAGGTAACGTCCAAGCCCTAGAATTTCCACAACCTCGTCCTCCTCGGGACGGTATTCTATACCATAGAGGCGGGCATAGTACTCAAGGTTCTCCCGGACGGTAAGCTCGTCATAGAGTAGACTATGATGAAGGACTACTCCCAGCACCCGGCGCGCTCCGGGGGTGTAGGGCGACTGTCCCGCGATGAGTACTTCTCCACGGCTGGGTCGGGCTAGTCCGACTAGTATACGCAGAAGTGTAGTCTTGCCCGAGCCGTTAGGCCCGGTAACCAGCACACCCCTTCCTGGCTCCACGCAGAGACCGACATCACATAATACCCATCCACGGTTCCAGTCGTACCGTTTCCATACACCACGGGCCTCAAGCAGACAGGCAGCCACGGTATCCACCACCACTGAGCAAGCAGCCACGGTATCTTTCCACAGTGTACTGCGTAGGAGACTCTTCCCTAAAACAGCTGGGGCATAGGGCTCGTCTCTCAAATCACAAGCATCGAGGAGAAGAGAAAGGATGCAGCGACAAAAAGCGTAGACTAGACCTAGAGGGCTAACGGCGGCTAGCAACAGCCATAGCGATTACTAGGACGCCTACTGCTGCTAGGTATAGTGCCAGACCTACTGGTAGACCTGTCTGTACAAGCGGCTCAGCTTCCTCAGAGGGGTTCGGCACCGGCACTTGCGGCAACTTCTGGTAGGTTACAGTTGGCTTCGGCTTCACCGGTTGCTGCGTCTGGACAGGAACTGGCTTAGTGGTCGTAGTGGTAGGTGTCTCTGCCTCTGTAGTTGACGCCTCGGTTGGCTTCTCTTCCTGTGCCGGGGCGGCTCCACCACTCTTAGCCTCCTCAAACACCTTGGCAAAGTAGTCCTTGAGTTCAGGTGTTATCCCGGGCATGGCATTCATAAGTTCGTCCCACGTCTTAGCGTTGTTGAACATCTTGAAGTTAGGCGCCTCTGCTGCCACAGCCTCGTCAAGGCTCGCATACTTTGACGCCCACTCCTTAATCACCGCCACAGTACCCTCGAAATCCGGCGCCATTGCCCCATTATGACAGCCAGTACAGCCCTTAGACTGAAACAGTTGCTTAGCCTCATCTGTGGTTAGTGCGGCTGCTACTGACACTAGACCTACAGTTGCTAGTATTGCGAACATCACTATTGCCAGCGATACACGCATCTTCATGGACATCCCCCATTCATGCGTGCCTGTATTAACTTGAGTATTTAGAGTATTTAGAGCGCCTAGCACCGGTGACTATATACATACGTACATGTTCTAGTTCTAAGAATCACATGATCTAAAAAATAGTGAGCGTTGTCTTCAATGATGTGCACCGCTACCCTTAAAGTAATGTGTCATTACAGCCTTAAGGGCAGGTCTTGCTAGCAATAAGTATATCAGTATGCCGATCGCATGTACACCAGCAGTTATGCCTATCTCCAGCGCCGTTGGATAGTATGGGTGTACTTCACCGAGTGTACCCGGCACAAACGCTGGTATGATTATCGTCATTGTTTTCTCTGCAACCACTGCCACTATTGTGATAACTGATACCAGGATTATGCCTTTCTTTGAGTTGTGTACACGCGGCAGTATGCCCAATATCACTGCTGCTATACCTAGGCCTATCCAAAGCCACATCATCTTCGCCAGATATGGTAAGTGGTATCCCAGGAATAGCACCTGGGCTTGCGCTTTCTTCATGGGCTCAGTGGTATACCAGAATATCTCATGGACTTCGCTGAGTGTGAAGTATAAGCCTACGACCAGAGAGCCCACGATCACATACAAGGTCTTCTTGTATACGCTAAAGTCCACTTTGAAGCCCTTCATATAGCGCTCTGCTAGGTACAGTGCCAGCAGCAGTATTGCAGGACCGCTTGCAAACGCGGTGGCAACGTAGCGGGGAGCAAGCAACGGGCTGTTCCATATAGGCCTCGCTGTCAGCGCCTGGGATATGAATGCTGTCACAGTATGTATACCTATGGCAAAGGGCGCTGCAATCGTTATGAAAGGTACTATGAATTTCTTAGGCAATGGCTTGTCCTGTCTGTAATAGTGGACGGTTACTAGCATACCTATCAAGTTTAGCGTTAGGTAACCCGTTAGTACAATGAAGTCCCAGTCAAGCATTGAGCGTAGGTTTGGCAGCTGTGGCATCAATATCATAGCACGGAATGGACGGCCAATGTCGACAGTTATGAGCAGCAGCACTGTTATGATTGCTGCTACTGCTTGCACTTCACCAAGCACTGCCACTTTTTTGAATTCCTTGTCGCCGAACACATAAGCCGCTATACCAAACACTATACCGGCAGCCGCTACTCCAACCCAGAATACGAAGAACGCTATGTAAATACCCCATGGCACACTATCACTTAAGTCAGTTAGTATTAGACCGCCTTCTTCCTTACCGAGAAATATTGGCGCATGCTGGACAAATATCCATAGATACATACCATAGAGCGCCACTATTAGCAAGCCTATTAATGCTAAGTAGTAGCGGCGGCCGCCGTTTAGTAGTGCTTCTCTGACGATGAATTTTATTGTATCTAGGAAGCTCCCATCCGCAGTCATCTGAGTCACCCCCGGCTTACCTGTCAATGTCCAGTTTCTCTCTCAGTTCCAGGCTCACGTGGAGGTGTACGCTTAGGCCCGAAGAAGTAGAAGAACCTGGGTCTTGTACCGGCTTCCGGCTTCAATACGAAAGCACCGTATTCCTCTATGACGCGGCGTATTGGGCTACTGGGATCGTGAAGGTCACCAAATACTCTTGCACCGACAGGACATACCTCGACACAAGCCGGCACGCCACCGTCGCGGGTGCGCTGTATACACCAGGTGCACTTCTCAACAACGTGTATTTGCCTCGGCACATTGCCTAGTATGTGCATGTTGGGGTTCAGTTCAGTTACAGGTACGTATGGCTTAGCCCAGTTGAAGCGCCGTGCCCCGTAGGGGCAAGCAGTTATACAGTAACGACAACCAATACAACGGTCATAGTCCACTACTACTATGCCATCAGGCTCCTTCCATGTAGCCTTAACCGGACACACCATAGTACATGGCGGATCTTCGCAGTGCATACATGCTACTGGTACATACACCATGTTCGGCTTTGGCGCATCAGTGTAGTGCATGTTAGCGTAAACTATCTCCATTTCCTCTCTGGGTATTTCTAGTACCTTTATCCACTCTATACCCAGGTTCCTTGCCTGATTGTTCTCCATGACGCATGCATAGGCGCAACGGCGACAGCCAATACACTTGTTCACATCAAGCGCCATCGCGAAACGCACGCCTTCGCGAGGACCAGTAGCCTTCACCTTTATCATGGCACAGCGCTTGCGTGCCTCTTTACAAGCCTCGGAGTCCTCACCCATACTGCTACAGATCTTTTCAGCCTCTGCTTGACACCACTGCTTAAGCTTGGCTTCTCTTTCCTGGGCTCTTCTTTCAAGGGGGCTACCTGCTTCAGCAGCCTCCGCTATGAGATCCTCTACTCGTACTGGCACTAGCAGTTTCTTCAGCTCATCCCGGCTAACAGCAACAAATGATACTGCAGAGACGCCAGCCGCTACAGCAGCAACCTTGAGGAAGTCCCTCCTAGACTGGTTTATGCGGCCCTCCACTCCACTTCACCCCCTGTTACTCACGTGAATACCCTAGAGGGAGAACAAGAGCACCTATAGCTAGGATTAACCCGCCAATAACTGCTGCTATGGTACCGTAGGCCACGCTGGTCTCGTCAGGTGGTGCAGGCCTATTAGATGGGGGCGGCAGTATGCTCGCAGGTGGCATAGTCGGTTCATGAGGGTTATGACATTCGACACATGCCTTAGCCGGTATTGTCTTGAGGTTCTTATACTCGGTGCAGAGGTGAAAGTCGTATCCGACGCCCTTATAGCCTATAACCTTTGTCACGTTGCCGTTGGGGCAAACATAGGTCTTGTTGCCATGTACTAGGTAGTTATAGTCGGTGACCTCGCGTGGATGGCATACAGCACATACCTTATTGGTCTCCTTGAGTTCTTGTGTACTGTGTAAGCCAGGTATGTAGACTTGAGCACCATTCACTAGATCTA
The DNA here is from genome assembly GCF_001412615.1 of Pyrodictium delaneyi. Taxonomy (NCBI): domain Archaea; kingdom Thermoproteati; phylum Thermoproteota; class Thermoprotei; order Desulfurococcales; family Pyrodictiaceae; genus Pyrodictium; species Pyrodictium delaneyi. The sequence continues at coordinate 486,267 of NZ_CP013011.1, forward strand.
TCATTGTCGGTGCTATATGACAGTTTGAGCAGAAAAGGCCTCTGTGAGCACCCTTTGTGAGGTCGATACCGTGAAAAGGTACTGTCTTCCTATCGCCAGTTAGCTGCATCGTTTGATGACAGGTTGTACACGGATAGAACTGGGCGGGGTCCTGGGCATGCGCTGTGACAGCTGAAAGTACTGGAACTATTATAGCAAGGGCTAGGGCTACTGCAGTCAATACTATGCGCGGATTCCAACGCATGCTAGGCACCTCCAAAACCGTTGTAGTCATTATTCTATGTTTCGCTAACACTACACTATTTACCATGATTGAGGTACTGCTAGTACTTACTTTAGAATTAAACGTTAGCCCGAAAAGTTCCCCTTTGACCAGCACTGACCAAGTCTACAATTCATGACAAACCCTAGTCCATTCACCTAATTGCACAAAATAGTTATGTATATTACGTAAATATTTGCGGAGCTTATACGAAAGTCTTCCGCGAGAATGAGGCCAGACACTTAACTTTCAAGCCTGCCAGCTGGCGCCTGGTAACTCTCATGACAACCTTCGAGTATCTTATTCACCATCAACAGCGGGTACTCCTCCACTTTACCTGTAGCTGTATTCATTATAACCACATGCACTGATGGTTCATAACGTCCCTCTACTACGACCCTACTAGAGACACTCGGGCTACCACCATAAAGGTTCTTGAACTCATTAGCACTATAGAGTGCTACTACGCGAAATCCATCTTTCCCTTCTAATATGAATACAGCATAGCTATCATCGTTACCAAAAGGAGGCCCATCTACACGTTCCGCCACCCCATAGGAGCCGAAACCTTTCATTGAATATACCGTATCTCCTATCCGGAGCAGGTAGCTACTGCCAGCGAGATTTACCGGCGTACCACGAACAGTCACATATGCTTCGTAGTCTAGGCTCTTTAGACTAGACACATCCTTATAGTCGGACGACTTTATACTCATAAACCCTATTGCCAATAGTGCTGCGAACAGTATACCCGCAAACATTAATGATTTGCCAGTTTTAGCCATTATAGACCCCCATTGTTAGTAGTTAACTTACTACTGCATTATATTATGCTTAACTCACACACCTCTACCACGGCTGCGAGATGCATATAGCATTAGGACTCCAAGCAACATTAAATATGCCGCTACATTGAGGGCTACACTCCAGTGTATAACTATTTCAACACTAGAGTCTCTTATCTTCACGAGGTGTCCTATTATTGCAGGCTCACCCTCAACTATCGGTACAGTGAGCGGCTTACTTAGCTCTACATAACCACTCTTAGATAGCATTAACGCGACAACTTCGCCGTTAGCTAGCTTCGCATCTACTACACGTTCGACTCCGCCACTAAGGTACGGATATACCATAATCAGTCCCACGACTATACCAGCTATAACAAAGACTATTCCAGCATAGCGTAATATTCCAACATGAAGGGGCTTAGCATTCTCGTAGCGTTTTGCCATTATATACGCCAGCAGAATAGCTATCAATGATGCCATTACTATACGTGTAACAAATATCCTTATGACCTCTGGCTGGGCCATAAAGTTACCAAACTGCTCCATTGTTGGGTGAAGGCTCGAAGCTACTAACCGCGGTGCAAGGAAGCTTACCGGAACCATAGAGTACGCCGCTACTGCATAGGCTGCACTTAACCTACTTGCACGATCTGGGTCAGGAATGCTTGAACGCAGCACAAAATACAAGAGATATGCTAAGAGCAGAAGAAGTACCCCGGTCTCTCGGGGATCCCAGGACCATGCTGAACCCCAGGACTCGCTAGCCCATGCCATACCACTAACGAGTGTAAATATAGCGTAAGCGGTAGCTGTAGCTATGAACGCCTGTATATACGCATCAAGTTTCTCGCTGCCCCGGACAAGATACGCAATTGCTGTGATAAATGCTAGCGTGTATAGAAGGTAGCTTCCCCATGCCATTGGTATATGTATATATATGTTGAGATATGCCGTCGGTGAGCCAAGGTTGACGCGTAGCGGATATGGCGCTCTGAAAGCAGCATAGACCACTAGAAGCGCGTCAATAGCCGATAACACTAGAAGTAGGGGAACAATCGTTTTCTCCAGACCACGCTTTACCATTGACTAACTTCACCATATGTTGATAGAAAAATTAAAAGGTATTAATAATCTAGCCCGATAGCTTCACAGAAGCTAACGACTATGCCGTTTTACTGCTATTATTCTGACTACGGCAATATATACGGCACCAAGGGCCATAATTATTGGACCTATCCATACTAGGCGTATTCCCGGAATTATCTTAACCTGTACATGCAAGCCCTCCTTTACTATGGTCGAGTTTGTCTGACCGAAGTTCTCGGCTAGAAGGTAGAGGTCTACAAGAGTGGCCTCTACTTGTTGCCGTTCATCAACTGATAAGCTACCATCATTGAGCACGTCAACATTATACCCTGCAGCCATTAGTGCTGCTAGTGCAAGCCGCTTCTCTGGAGGCAAATGCTTAAAGGCTTCATGAAGGTAATAGACTAGTAGTTCATGATAGGCGACCCTGCCACCTATATAACCTTCTACTACTGGAGGGCTAACTACGACGTAGACATCATCCAGTCCAAGCCCTATAGGTATAACTTTCGATACGAGACCATGTATACCTTGTATCTCACCATAAGCTTCGAAGCGTATCCTAACGTTAACGGTCTTGGACCAGTCTCCGTGTTCTATCTTTAATCTTACTTCGAGCCACGCTGTCTCCGGTACCAGTCGCGGTGCGTCGACATAGCCGAAACAGCCATGCTGGCTTTTGAGGCACGTCGGGGATTCTACTAGCCTGTCTATTGCTGTTGAGTTTACGAGCAGTTGATATAGAGATGACTGCTCTATGCTCTGGAACATCTTCTGGGTTGTAGGGTTTAGCGATGCTATTAGGTAAGCTGCTACTGCTGGTGAAAGCTGTGATGGCACCTTTACTTTGCCAGCTTCTGGGGACTTTATGTATCCGTATACATAGAGAGCCGCGTTGCTACCAGTAATGGTGCTATTGTTTACTATGAAAGGAGCGCCTTTACCTGCTAGGAGTAACGCCTCCGGTAGGAGGCCTATACGTTCTGCTATCACTTCTACGTCTCCTAGCCTTAGTCTTAGGGGTGTAGTGAACCGCATCTCTATGTATTTGTGGAATCCTATCTTGTCTTGTTCGATCGGAATAACAGCCGGCAGTTCTACCGTCAGGTTTGCTGCCCCTACAAGTAAGTCCACACTTATGACGCCTGTATTGGGATCCATGTTTAAGTCTAGTCTGAGCAGCGCTTTATCTAGTATTATTTTTACTTGCTGATTTCTGGCCAGTATCATGGTGCCGTTGTTTTCAAGATCATATAGAGTTACTGTAGCATTGCCGGTCGCTATTACAGTTGTGTTCAGATCTATTGGACTATTTTTGGCCACCTTGAATAACCACTCTACAGTCTTATTACTATTGAACAATTCTTTGCCTTGGTTGTAGAGCTTTATAAACTCAGCTAAGTCGTTTTTAAGGAAGTTGAGCACATTCCATGCTAGGACATATGTGCTACTCCTACCGACATAGTTAGTGTATATATCCACAGTGGAGTTACTTATACCGTAACTGAAATCTTCAAATGTTAATTTCGCACCACTAGGTAAACTTATGGAGTCGCCGGGCTTAAGCTCATAATACCAGGTGTACTTATCGTTAAACGCATAAGTGCCGCTGAGAATTACACCCAGCACAGTTACGGCTAAACCTAGATGCAGTAGCGATACAGCAGTAAGTCTATCGGCTACGATGAGTACTGAACGACTACGCCACAACCTATACGCTATGTAGACCAGTGTGGATGCAGCTGCTATGACCGCCCACGGTACACCAAAGGCCATCAGCGCGTTGGTCTCGGGTGGACTAAGAGGAGCCAGGATGTAAACGCCTTTATAAGCTGCTAAAGCGAACACTGTGGACACTATTGTTGTTGTTAGGAGTAGTGCTGTGTATCCTTTCCATCCTAGTTTGTCTCCTGTGAATGCTAGCGGGATTGCTGCTAGCATCGCTACTAGTAGCGGGTAGAGTACGGGGTGGAAGTAGCGTACACCACTCTGCATCTGAGGAACACTAGCCTCAACGCCAACAGCGCTGAGTATCGAAGGCAGAAAGAGAGTACCATATACGAATATAGCCGATAACAGGAGCGCCATCCCCGCAATAAACAAGCCCATTTTGTATAAATTCCGCTCCCGCAGCGTCCTAGCAGTCTCAGAAACTATTTTCTCACCATTACGGGCTAGCACATACACACCATAGACTAGCGGTGTCACACCAGCACTAAGGAGAAGCAGAGCACCAATACCAGGAGCTGCGAAACTATGTAGTGGACTAAGCCCTGTCCTAGTAACATACATGGCTATAAACACTGAACTAAGCAGCCATGCAGCGTTATATCTAACAAAACTGGGAACAACAACCATAAAATGCGGCAATGTAGTAGCTACTAGCCATACCATTAGTTCGCTTGTCTCTACGGGGTCCCATGCCCAGTAGCCTCCCCAGCCGAAGGTCTCGTAGCTCCAGTAGCCGCCAATCATGATGCCGAGGGTTAGGAGAGCCCAGCCAAGCTCGTAGACGACGAGACTCCGGCGCTTCTCGCCAGTAAGCATAGCTGCAGCCGCTACCGCGAGTAGCGCGTAGCCGCCGAAGGTACTGAGGGGGTGCGGGTAGAGCCACGGACTCTTAAGCAGCGGGTTAAGCCCAGCACCGCTAGCCGGGCGTTCTGGTAGCAGAGCGAATGCTCCATTTAGAAAGGCTCCAGCTAGAGCTGCTAGGACCAAGGAGCCTAGTATTGCTTGGAATAGGCGACTCCGGTGAATCCGGAGTAGATAGAGACCTGCTGCCGATGCTATCACAGCGAAGAGGTATAGACTACCGCCACCCCCGGCCCACGCTGATGCTATTCGCATCGAGAGTGGGAGCCCGGGACTTGTATTCCAGAAAGCCTCACGGAGACTATAATCCAGAGTCACAAAGGGGATCACATATACAAACCAGCCCGCTACAGCCACAGCGAGTCCATAGCGTAGTAGGCGCTCTCTACTTCTCCCCGCTACTGCTGATGCAACACTAGCTGCTACTAGTAGACCCGCCACGAGTGGAGCTATGCCTGTGTAATGTATGGGCAGAGCCAAGACCATCAATCCTCCATCCATTTAACGCCACAATTTATCGCTACATAGCCTAGACGCTAGACGAGTTGAAGTGTATATAAAAGCAAGTACACACCCGCAACAACTAATACAAAGCCACCAATCCGCTGAAGTAATGTATAACGCCCCATCACCTTGTTTACTATGCTACTACCAAGCCGGCTCGCAGCATAGACTGCGAAAGCTAGTGGAACACTCACACCAAGGGCAAAGCTGACTGCCACAGCTATACTTGATACCAAGCTTCCTACTCCTACTACCAGTAGTAATGCTCCGGCCACCAACGGCAAACTGCATTGAACCGCTAAGAAACCATAAACGGCACAAAAGCCGACAAGACCACCACGCTTGATACCAACAACACCTTCTAGCTCTATGGGTATACCGAGAAGACTAGCAACACCTGCAGCAACTATTGCCGTCGCAACCGCTGGAAGGAGTATACTCTGGAGCGATGATGCAAGGCTAGAAGCAAGGACAAACAACAGTCCTATGGCTATGACGCCGGTAAAGGCCGCAATACCACATACTATACAGCTGGACGCGGAAATTTTTCTGCCAGAAGTTCCTGCTGCGCTTACATATGCCACCAGTAGAGGGAAAACACACGGAGAAAATGTAGCTATAATACCGGCTACTAGCGCTGCTACGACGCCAACTAGGCTAGTACTTATTGCCCCACCGACGTCCAGAGCAGTATCGCCGTTACCAGAATTCTGCTGAACACTAGCCGCAAGAGTAACATTAGTCAACGCCGCTATCGCTGGCGGCTCTCTATCCTCAAGCACCGCTGAAACATAGTCGAGAAGGTAGGCTAATCTGTCTATCTCATAAGATGATAGGTCTGGGACATATTTCCTCATAGACTTGACTGTATCGGATATTCCTCCATAGCTCCCATAGAGCTCGCGTAGTGTCATATTCTTCTCTAGAGCCTCGTTTAGTCTCCTCGCTAGGAGATCAGCCCTGGTATCGCGGGACTCGAGCCATGCCTGCAGCGAAGCTTTATCCAGCCCACCTATCTTGCCATGACAAGCAGAGCAGCGGCTGTTAAAGATGCGCAGCCCTTCTTCTGCTAGCTTTTGGGGGTCAGACACACTGCTTAAACCTACAGAGAACAATGCCCAGTTAAGCATTGTATCGGTAACATTCTCACCACCGAATGGACCTACGTGTCTTGCTACAGGCTCACCATCGACGAATACTATGAATGTTGGCGTCTCCGTCACATGATATTTTCTAAAAGCCTCTTCAGTTGAAGGACCATAGACTATATGGAAGAAGCTGATAGGGAGGCTGTCGCTTCGATACTCCAGCATAGCCCAGTAAGGGTGCATCTGCTTACACGTAGGACACGTAGGAGACTCAAACATTATTGCTATAGGCTTTTTTGAATCAAGTATCTTCTCTAACATAGCCGAGCTTGATATAGCGTATTCGTCGACCCTCATGTAGTAAGTAGCCAAATTTTGCTCCCAAGTGAAGAGGATAGTCGAGAATAACACTCCGACTACTAGTAACGCCACCAGCAGTACTCCAGCCCTCTTGGTCTTTTGGAAGCCATGGATGTCTAAGCGCATTCTACTAGAGTTCTGCATGATGCCGCACCAACATATCCTCGCAGCTCCATCCTCTATGCCTCTATCACGCCTGTATTAGAGCGGTTATCAATTATCCTATAATTATGTGTTCAGATAAATGTTCGGCAACCAACTTCAACAGCTGTTGATGTAATGTACAATTACACAGCCTCCAGGATATAGCGAGAAAGCCAAACAGTCACCCCAGTAAATGCCAGGGCCGCTAAGACAAGCCATACAACCTCTAACACCCCTATATTACCACCCAGAAGTGCAGCCACTATGCTAGGTGCTGCGGACTGCACATAGGGAAGCACGAGGACAAGCACCATTACGGGCATCAATACTGCACGGGCCTCACTAAACACTAATATAGCTGAAGTAAAGCTAGATACAGCTGCAAGATACATACTTGACACAATAATCAACATAAGTACTACTGGACTAAACATAACCCCTATTTGGGCAAAGAAGCCCAACGACATTATAAAGACAAGTGCTTGCATTGTTATAACTGCAAAACTATAGACAAACTTTGCAAGGAATATAACCTCTGCACCTACTGGAGCCAATCGGAGTCCATCAAGTGTACCGCGATCAGCTTCTCTGACAAAGCTAGAAAGACTTCCAAATACGGCAAGGAATATGAGAACAAGAACGAGAGAAACACTGGCAGCAGCAGCATTTACTCCAGCAACACCTTTCATAACATATGCTGTGAGGACACCGGCAGCTAACGAGAATACTAGCATGGACCCCGCTTCAACTCTACGACGCAGATCTAGCAAGATATCTCTGCGTACAATAGCCGCTATTGCCCTTATACCGCTCATGACCTCCCCCAATCTTCCAGCGTCTCTAAGCCCCTTAATCACTACGCCTCGAGATCGCCAAAAAGCCAGCCAAATTACGAACACACTACACCATTACACATAAAGACTGATAATCAATACTAGGACCAAGGACTAACATGTTACACCGAAGACGCGCTACCAAGAGAGTCAAAAAGGCTAAGAAGGATGATAAGTCCTAGGTTACAGTTGCCTCAGCAGCCTCCTCGATTCCAGCCCCAGTTTTAGCACGTTCCTCTACACGATGCCTAGAGCTGAGACGTTCCTCCACAATACTTGTTTGCCGATTACCATACAATGCCCTTCCAACTATGTAGTGTGGCAGCTCGTGACGCACAAATGCGTCAATTATCTTAGCTTCAGCCCTACGAAGGAGTTCTGCAAGAGTTGATACCGAGAGCCCTAGTTTTGATGCAAGTCCTTTTAGACTGATCCGGCGCGGAAAGCTATAGTAGCCCATGAGATAAGCATAGATTATAGCAAGCTCCTGCTTCTCAGTAAGCATATAATCATACTCATCTATACCATGGCTGTGAATAGGCTTACAACCCCAACGGCGTAGTTCTTCATAAGTACTACCACGAGCTACAATGAATTCATAGAGGGCCCCCATCGGAGTTACTACTACAGATTTAGCCATTGAACCAAGTGGTGTAGATATAAGCGGACACTTATTACAAGGCGTAGATAATAAGCATCTATGGCATTTACTTTTCGGTATAATAATACGCACAACCTTATTGAATTTGTTCGAATACACTTGCTGGAAGTAAATCTCCTTAGCTAAGCGTAGTTGTTTATCAAAATTATCTACGAGAACTTTGTCACCACTGACTCTAACCCAAATTTCCGTATAATTATCGTCATATAAGTTGACTCTTAGAATACGCAGAGCTAGCCTCGTTGCTCCATCCCCGCCTAAAATACCATCGACACTCATCTTGGAGCCATCATTCCCATGCAGACGTCGCACATTAGACGAAACATAGGCAGCCTTAACTACATCGTAAAGCGGACAATCCAATTCACGTAGACAGTATACCACAGATGATTTGTGAGACAAGTTATACACCCCAAAGAGGAACCGCCATAGTAATACACCACCACACTCCGGCGTAGGTGGTGTCAAACTTCTGTTAAAAATTCTACCCCGATGAATAGTTGTAAAATGAAAATATCATAAAACTCTACAACATACAATCACTACGCAATAATACAGAAAAATGTTTTATTTTTTAAGTTATATATCGTTTACTAACAATCACTATACTAAACATCGCGCCGAAACCTAAGCCAATTAGAAACCATAATATTTGCTCATAACGATCTGCTATTAGTTGCGCATTCCCATAAGAACCAGAAGAATTAATATCTTTTATAGCTATTTGTTTAATTCTTGACTTATTTAAATATATATCTGACTTACCATGCTGTGCAACACCATTTTCTGGAAATTCTTTATTTTCTATGCCGGCTGTTACATTTAACTTTCCATGTTGTTGCACTGTGTAATTGACAAGCTCTCTAGAAGGACATCCAGTTAAGTTAGTCATAGTCTTCATATCTACGCTAAGACTACTTATATCTATTAAAGGCCATGTACTACTTTTAGTGCTAGCTGCTATAAGCACACGACCAACCAGAGCTTCTAGAGTCTCTCTACAAGGAGATTGTAATTCTTCAACCATCATTTTTATAACGTCCAACAAGCTTATAGAATCCTTAAGTCCAGTCGTAATTGATAGGTTGTATAACCTCCTTACAGTATCAATATAAACATCTCTATCACAGGCCTGTATACCTGCATACCATAATGCAGCATTAACTCGCATCCAAACACTGTATTGTTCATCTACATCCAACATGTCATTAAGATAATTAACAGCTAGTCTATACAAGCGGGGATTATTATCGTGGAGAGCTTTCATAGCCAGAAACTCTGCAGCCGCTTCCTGAAAGCTAAAATCACCATACAACATACCATGGTTAAACCATCCATGTGATGTCTCGTGCGCCGCCGTATGGACAAGCCAAGGAAGTATATCCTCAGCATATGAGCTTAATTTCATGTATACTATACTGCCCATGCTATGCGCTGTATTTGGTGGCAGAAAGCTATGTTCTTCTGGTCCTACAATCACGAGAACGCAAGGCGAGCGTGGACTCGGACCAAGCCATTTAGTTAAGGTGGAGCGCACTATTAGTAAGCTTTCCACGGCATACTTGACAACATTTTCTGGTATATTGCGCTGCATAATCACAGTCAAGTTTTCTTCTATATAGTCATTAATATCATATATTCTTCTGTTGGCCAAGACTATTCCGTCAAATATGTAGTATCTGGCGAAAGATTCGAGATCCACTCTGTAAGGGCCCCCGGCTGGCCCGTAGCTGCGCCAGTCCATACTACTTCTAACCATATAGTTATCAGGAACATGTATCGTTATAAGTAGAGTTTTGTTTCCACTACTGCCAGCAAGGATCTGTATCTCAGAGATAATTTGCGGACATACTTTATCCAGTACATAGTAGAGGGGGGCCACTATAAGATCGCGAGATACACTCCTAGTTTGTAAATAATACACGTTAGGGCCTAGTAAACCAGAACAGTTTATGCTGGAATCATGCCCCTCTAATGTTATAGAAACGCGCCAGACATCGCTGCTTACGGGCTCTTTAAATACTATTATAAGGTTATATTGCTGAACTGTATCCGTCTTATCGGTGAGATTGGATACTCCAGCTATAGCAATGGAACTCGTAAGAATAATAATTGCCGCAAAACTTGTCACAGTATAGCATAGCCAACACGAAGCCATGTTTTGCCAGCCTCTTTAGAGCCTAGTCTAACCTCTGTTGTCACTCGAATATGGTATCAAATACTTCAGCAGGAGTAGAGGCCGTTCACAGGCAAAATTAACCATACATGCAAGGATTGGTTATGGTAAACACTCTTAGGTAAAAAATAGTTAGGCTTGAAATTGACCCTAAGTGTTAAGCTCACAACTATTAGCTCCGGCGGTAGACTATTGATAGGCCTAGGGCTATTACTGCAGCAGCTAGCGCTATAGCGCCTAGCGTGTAAGCTGTCGATGATACACTGTCTATCTTGCTGCTTAACTCATCGATCTTCTTGCTTATCTCCTCTATCATGCTTATAGCTTGGCCTGCCTTATTGCTTGCCTCTTCAGCCTTCATGCTCGCCTCTTCTGCCTTAGCATTTGCTGTCTCAGCCTTCTGTCCTATAGTCTGTAGCTGTCCCGCCACCTGCTGTATCTCGGATACTAGCTTCTGTATCTCCTTGGCCTGTGGACTTAGTGCCTCTAGCTGTTTGCTCAGCTCTTGCAACTGCTGCAATAGTGTGTTAACATCAGTCTTTAGCGAGCCAACGTCACCTTCTATAGCTGAATAGCCGGTCTCTAGGCTCTGTAGCTGGCTCTTTAGCACCGGTACCTGGGCCTCTAGAGCTGCTAGCTGCGCCTTGAGGCTCTCTAGTTCGCGCTGTAGTTGTGCTATCTGTGCAGCTAGCTCAGGCGTGTACGGAGCACCAGCAGCTGCCTGCTTTAGTGCCTGTAGCTCAGTTTCTATCTGCTTTATCTTTAGTGCCGTGTAGAGGTAGCTGGTCATTCTACCTAGCTTGTCCATTACCGTATCTACTATACCGAACCAGTGGGCGAAGTCTGGACCCATCATGTAGACGCCATTCCTCCAGCGGCGACCCTCATGATGCCATATGTAGTACCACATTATCTCCATGTACTCGTCAAGTATGTTCTTGTTATCGTGTATGCCCTCCTTCCACGCTAGCTGTAGTAGCGCGTTCGCGAACCTGGCTACTATGTCGTAGTCTATCATGTTCTGGTCGGCAGTACGGAAGAAGTTCTCGGTCCACTGGCTGCTGTGACATAGCTTACATACTGCCTCCATCTCGGCACGGTGCTTGGCTAGCTCGCCAGTGTACTCTACCTTTAGTAGTCTCGGGAACTTGGTCTCGCCTATCTTGCCACCATCCTCTACTATCTTTATGCCGGTGAATACCGGGTACTTGTATGGCTCTGGTGCCTTGTCGTTCTTCTTAGCCTCTATGTCCTCTAGCTTGCCCTTTAGCTGGCTCCAGCCGTAGAATAGTGCTTGCTGCATCTTGTCGGGTATTATGCCCTTAGGTATGCTGAAGAAGTGCATCTGGTCCCATACTAGCCTCTTCACAAGGTCGTGGGTACCGGGCACTAATATGTTGCCGTTAGCATCGGCTAGAGCACTCATGTGACATGTAGCACATGTTGGCGCATTGAAGTCTACACCAACACGCCATGGTATCTGATCCCAGTTCCAGTCCTTACCGTATACGTCCCATATGTTGCCGTGCTTGCTCTCCTCGTAGATCTCTATGTGTGGATGGTCGTAACCTAGGTGGCACTGACCACATGTCCATGGCTCGCGTGCCTGCTTTATGCTGAATAAATGTCTTGGGTGGCATGCAGTACAAGTGCCAAGGCTGCCGTCTGGGTCTAGACGAGCTGCACCATTGTTAGGCCAGCCCCATAGGGCTACTCTATTGACTTGCATACCATTGATTGTCACAGTCTCCTTCTTATAGGGTACTACGACTGTACCGTGACATTCGAAGCATGCATGATATATGTACCCGTTTCTGAACGATGGGTGCTCCATCACGTTACTTATTGCTTTACTGTTACCATCTATGGACGTTACTGCTATCTTTATACCCATCTTGTTAAGAAGTGTTGTATTTAGTACACCACTTGCAGGCCATAGCGGGCTTATAAATGTCTTCCAGTCATAATCATAGGGCGTTACCATGCCAGTTGCCTCTTTGAGCATCTTTACTATGTCATTCTCCTGGCCAGTCTCCATGTACTGCATTATGGCCTTTGCTATCTCCTTGTAGAAGTTCCAGTTTATGTCATCTACGTCACGCTGCTTAGTTAGGTATGGTGGGAAGTACTTCTCGTAGAGGGCCTTAGCCTGGGCATCGCCGAATGGGTCTGCGCCCTGGCTCTTAGCCCACTTTAGTATGCCCAGATACCATGGCTTAAATGGTGACATGACGCTGCCTGTTGCGTGCCATGTCCAGCTTATCTCTGCGCTCTCCTTGGGGTGACACTGGCTACAGTCCTTCCTTGTAACTATGGTTACTATCTTGTAGCCGAAGTGGTTTTCTATGACGTCAGGCCTGTCAGCTTCCTTAAACATACCGTGACACTCGTAACAGCCTATTACGTAGTTGTAGTTCTTGAACTTGTCAGCTATCTTGTCGGCCCATTCTGGGGTGCCTATAGCCTTGTAGAGGTCTGCTAGCGCTGCAGGGGTCATCTCGGCATGCTTGCTGTTAGCCCAGTCATACACTATGCCCGGTGTATACTGTATGTGACAGCTTAGACATGCCTTGGTCTGCGGGCTTACGACATCACTCTTCATTAGTTCTTGAACCTTAGCTGCTAGGTCGTCGCCGAACTGGGCTGCATGAGCAGGTGCTGCTATGCCTGCTACTAGGAGGAAGGATAGGACTAGGATACCGGCTAGTAGGAAGCGCTTCATGATCGGCATACCCTCCACACACCCTTATTTTTAGCCGTGATAGTCAATATTCGTAGTGTGCAACTAGTTATGTTTGCAACCCCAATTTTTCGGCACACTACGATATATTAACTATAACTACCGGAACTACCAGAAGTATATAGCATGCTACTTACGCTTGTACTCAAGTATACCGCAGCATTATCTGCGCCGAGTAGACATCTAGATTTAGTCAAGTACAAATTTCCAAAGGGGAATCACCACAAGACCTATATGGTCTACATAGAATCGGCTTCGGCTGCTGGGGGTTATTGACATGGTATTTGGGCTCCAGGGCCTCCGTGTACTCGTAACTGCGTCAACGCGAGGTATAGGCCGTGGCATAGCAGAGGTACTGCTAGACGAGGGGGCCCGTGTGGTTATCAACGGTCGCTACGCGGAGACCGTTAAGGATGTTGTAGAGCGTCTAAAGCAGAGAGGCGAGGTACATGGCATCACTGCCGACTTGACACGGAGGGAGGACGTGGAGAGCCTCGTGAAGGGGGCTGCCCAGCTACTTGGAGGCCTTGATGCTGTGGTCTACGTGGCAGGACCGCCACGGCCTGGCGTCTTCGAGGAACTGGGGCTTGATGACTGGGAGTATGGGTCGAGGCTGCTTGTGCTGAGTGCTATTTGGGTTGCCTATTATGCTCTACCCTACTTGAAGCAGAGCAAGAACCCAAGTCTAGTCTACGTTACCAGTGTTGCCACCAAGGAGCCTGTTGAGGGTCTTACCCTATCCAATGCCTTGAGGATATCCGTGCATGGTCTCGTGAAGACCTTGTCGCGGGAGCTTGCTCGCTACGGGGTGAGGGTTAACGCCATAATGCCTGGCTATATTATGACCGACCGGGTGCGCCAGATAGCGGAGACACGGGCAGCAAAGGAGGGACGTAGTCCCGAGGAGGTTCTCGGCGAGATAGCCCAGGCCATTCCGCTGGCTCGGCTGGGAGAACCCCGGGAAGTTGGCTACCTGGTAGCGTTCCTACTCAGCCCCTATGCTAGCTACATTACCGGCGCCTCGATACCTATCGACGGCGGCCTCCTACGCTCAGTGTTTTAGCTCAAGGCTACATGGAGCTTAGAAGGCCAGCTATCTCTTCCAGGCACGCCTGGGTAGGCAGGCATTGACCGCTGTGCCTGGTAGTGTTGTGAGGATAAGGGTACGCGGTATTTATGCTACTGCCTTGACCAAGTTTGTCCTGGACGCAGGCTTTCAAGTAGTCCAGCCCTCTAGGGTTATAGCTGATCGTTTTAGTCTACCACAGCTACCACTACCAGCCGACGTTACTATAAAGAATAGTGACAATGACCCCTCGGAACTGCTGATAGTCGGCTACGAGTGGGCTGTAGACAAGGTTCTCGAGAAGCTCCGGGAGCTGCTCCCCTATTCGTTCTACTGGCGTTCTAGCCTCCCTCTCCATGCCACAGTGAAAGCACGAGTCAAGGGGCTAATCGATGGCGTGTGCATAGCCGAGGTTGCCGGGATTGATGCCGAGTTAATCATAGACAGAGAGCATTGCGAATCCGGGAAAAATGTAGTGGCATCTGTTGTTAGACCCGGCGTAAAGCCGGGAGAGCGGCCGCGTCTCGCTCTAGGGGCACGGGTTCTCGGAGACTATGCTATACTCATGGAATCTGAGCGGCCACGCGTGACTGTAAGCGAGCATATACGCAATCCAGAGAAGCGAGCCGAACTCATAGCGCTCGCATCACCATATACTGAGCAGGGACTTAGTGTCCATTGGAGGAGTAGTAGCCAGCACGCAGATCCGCAGGTGCTTGAGCAGCATCTCAGGGAGCTTCGCGAGAGGCTTCTCGAGGTACGAGAGGCAGCAGAGAAGGGAGAGCCTGGTGTCTATAGTGTTGGTGAGGCGGTGGTACTTATCCGGCTTAGCAGTGTGGATAAGCTTATGCTCGATAAGATACGCGATGCTGTTGTACCAACAATAAGCCTACACCATAGCGTCAAGAGTACTGCGCCAAGCTTCTCAACTGTAGTAGATTACGCGGAGAAGCTAAAAGCTAGAAGCGTAGACTCAAACCTGTTATCCGAGACCCTTCTAGAGATGCTCGGCGAGAAACTTGCATCCTCGCGCACTGTAAAGCTGGTACACGTTAAGCCCGATGGCAGCATCATAGAACTAGGGCGCGGCGAGGTTAGAAACGTCTACATGGAGCGGAATAGACTTATAATAGTGATTGAGCGTAGGGTGAGGAATCGTGGTGTCTACGACGGACTTGGGGTAGAGAAGGAGCCTGGCGACAGAATAGTGTCTGAAATAGACACTGGCTCCTGGATTATAAAACACACCTACTACTCCCGCGATGGCACTGTGAAAGGCATATACATCAACATAAACACGCCCCCAGAGGTCTCCGAGGACGCTATAGTCTACCTTGACCTAGAAGTCGACGTGGTCAAGAAACCTGGAGAGAAGCCCCGCATAATAGACGAGGAAGATCTACAGAGAGCCCTAGAAGCCGGGATTATAACTGATAGACTTTACGAGAAGGCTTTAGAGGAGGCTAAGAAGGCGTTAGGAGGTTAACTATTATAAAGCCCTGACAAAGACAGTCCTCCATTTCATGGAGTAGCTCGTGGGCGCGGGGGTGCCCGAGCCAGGTCAAAGGGGGCGGGCTCAGGACCCGCTGGCGTAGGCCTGCGTGGGTTCAAATCCCACCCCCCGCACCACAACAACATCCCACTAAATGTGTAATACTTCCGCTTCTCTCCCTCCCTAGAGACTCTGGTTACATGTTCTGCCATATACACCCCTCCAGGTAACACCGTTTAAGCCCGGGACTCTGGGTATGCAGAGGATAGTCACATTCAAAATAGAGGAGGATATGCTAGCAATTCTAGACCGCTACGCAAGGATGCGCAGACTCACAAGGAGCGAAGTAATAAGGGAAGCCATAGAGAGGCTGCTACGGAGCGAGGGCATAGAGGTTCCGAAGAGGCCTTCCCCACCAAGGTATGACCCACGCGCACCATTAATAGAGATTCCAGTATAACTTTACATCATCGCAGAGATTGCCACATGAGACAGTTAATGTTACCTACAAATTAAGTCCTTATTTTATACTAATCGGCGCTTCTTGCTTGGCTTTGATCCTCAATATGTGTCTGCGTCATAGTTACTAACGGCTCAGACTAATTCTCGATATGAGATTGTAAACTGGGTAAGAGTACTATATGTGTACTGTAGCCAATGTTCCTGGATCTATAGGCAAGCTATAAAGGAAAAACTTGCCTAGCTCGGCGCAGACACTTCTGGCATCGTTAAACTCGCTTAAACTCGCTGGGCTAGTCTCTGACAGTCTCGAGGAGAGAGATAACGTTCCAGATTATCGTACGGGCATAGACCGGCATATTTGGATCTTGACTTATCTCGTCGAGTATACTTATCGCGTTTGCAGCACGTACACCAGGGCTTAGACTCTCGTCGCGGAGCTGCTTTATCGCCTCAGTTGCTGCACGGCGTATGTTTCGCGGAACAGCTGTATCATTTATTATCCTCATTAGCATTACTATTGCTTGTCTTATCTTAGCCTCGTTATCGTATATGGGGGCTGCCATGCTTCATCACCCCATCACAACCCCTTTCGGGGCGTTGACGTTGCCTGTGCTGGGGCCTGCGGCCCCTAGCACACCACCTAGCGGTTTAGACCGCTTCGGTGCCGGGATGCTTTAAACTCAGCTTTATTATGCTGCCCTGGCTAGCTCATTGCAGTCTGTGGGTGCATGTATCGTGGAGAGGAGGAGCAGCCCTGAAGTTGTTAGGCGTATGGCTGACTTGCTGCGTGCCGGCGCTGCTATGCTTTCTGAGCGTTGCCCTCTCTGTGGGCTGCCACTCTTCCGGCTAAAGAGCGGAGAGATTGTCTGCCCTGTCCATGGTAGAGTTTACATTGTACGTGACGAGAGCGAGGTTTCTAAAGTAACTGTGCAAGGCGTACTCGAAGAGCTCGAGAAATTTGTGGCGCACCGTATTAGCGAAGTCATACAGAACGCAGAGAGGAGCCCTGGCAGCGATGTTGCCGAGGCATTGAGGAGCTGGCTTGATATCCTCGAGCGTACCGAGAGGATACTCAACATGGTCACTAGCCCAAAGAGGGAAGAAGAAAGGAAGGAGACTAACAAGAAGTCCTCCTCCGGAGGATAGCTCTGCTTTCTCTGTCTAGCATTCTATAGCGAGTACCGCCTTCGGCGGGACGGATTCTAGTTCGACCCGACATCCGTCGTGGAGCTTATGTAGAAGGTCTCTAGGGAGACCTGCTACGAGTGGTACAGAGGCCATTACAGCTCCTGCTACAAGGATAGGCTCTGCTTCTACCACTACTATGGCTGAGGGTGCTAAGCCTCGCCTTGAGAGAGCATAGAGTATGTAAGGACCTACCGTGCTTCCTCGACCGCCTTCCATGACCAGTATCTTCCCGGCGATACTGCGGCCGTCGACTAGTGTTCCTTTCTCGGGGTCTACTTCGCCATAGAATGAGAGTCTGTTCTTAACTACTACTGTTTCCCCAATAGCCCTACCCTCTACGATACCGCGTAGTTCCAAGCATAGCTTTTGGGCGCAAGGCTGTCCGCTCATTGTTGCCACCTCTTCTACGAGGCATGCGCCTCTATGAACTCCTTGAGCGAGGCCAGCGCCACTCTGACGCCGTGCCTCCTGGGCATATAGAAGGCTGTCTTGACGGAATCAGTAGCTATAGCTCTTATGCCCGACTTCCGGAGCGTACCGACCACTAGGCACGTACCAGGAAGCAGGTAGACTCCGCGCCTCCTAAGCCACTCTCCATATCTCCGTAGAGACTCCCCCATGTTGCCAGGCACTGCTATCCAGACGGGGCGCCTAAGCCTAGTTACACTACGAGCCTCAAGTAGCTCTACAACCTTCTCTACAACATCGCTGCTATGGTGAGGGCAGCCTGTGAAGAATAGCTCTGCCTCCTCTATACTGGCTGTCTCCACCTCTTCCCGTGCCCTCCTCAATGCATCTCCATCAACTACAATCTTCTCGACACCAGTAGGCACGCCACGGTCTTCCGGCGAGATACCCCTAACGATACACATGGCTGTGTTTCCTGCGGCAGCTGCCGCTGCACATAGGGAGATTACTTGTCGTCTAGCCTTCATCCTCACGTCGATGTAGGGCAACTCACCGGAGAGGTTCTTGCCCACCAGGTAGCCTAGCACACCGGCATCGAGCTCGTCATCGACACCGGTATTTACTCTCACGAGTACTGTGGGTCGCCGGTTCTCGCCCAGGTGTAGGCCCCAGAGGTATATTCTCCCCACTAATGCTGCCGCGAGCGCTACGGGTCCACCTTCTCTGTTCGTCCTGGCACCGTAGAGAGTGTTGGCCACAGCTACTGCGCTTGACTCGCCCCATGCCAGGTGCTCGCCCGGACGCGGCTTACGCAACATGTAGGGAATACATGTGGCGCTCAGCTCGAACCCCATGCGGAGAAGCGCACCTATGATTCGCCTCTGCTTCTCCACATGTGTCTCAGGCACCGGGTAGGGTGGCTTCTCACCCAAGGGAAATCCTGCTGGATTGAAAGTGGAGTAGACTGATACCTTTCCATCCCTGGCAAGGGTCTCTATGAACTCTAACCCATAGTCTCCTATGTTGCTGTAGGAGATTCCGCTTGCATGTACATGTGCTACTTTCACAAGGCGCTCGGCACCGAGGGCTTCGCCTACACGCACTATTAGCTTCATCGCTAGCTGGCGGGCTGGCCCCTCCTCGCCGTTGAGTATACGCTCCTCTTCGCGTGTCAAGTACAAGGTGCTAGCCCCTGCCCCCGATAGTCGGCCTTACGTACTTACCTCGCTCGTGTATCGGTATTGTAGCATCCACTAGGAGTTTGTACGTGAGTCCATCCCGGGCACTTGGGTCGAGTGTGGAGCCGCGTGCAGCAGGTATGACTACTAGTCCCCGGTCTGCCTGGAGACGCGTAGCGATAGCCCATTCTACCTGTCTAGGATCGTCAGGGTCTATGTCACTGTCTACTACTACTACGTGTTTGAGGCTTGGATGCGCTGCTAGCGCTGCCAATCCCGCAGATTTACCATCACCATCATGTTGTTTCTCAATAGAGACAACTGCATGTAACCACATACCACCGGCCGGTGTAAGTCTCACTTTAACAACGTGTGCTACTGCACGCGAGACTGCCTCGTATATCGCCGCCTCGCGAGGGAACCCCATCAATATCATGTGCTCGTAACCACCAGGCAATATCGTGTGCATGTATGGCTTGTACATCTTGTTAACATAGACTCCTTCGACGTGAAGAATCGGCTCCTGGCGGACATCGTCGTAGAGCTGTAGGAGATCTACGAAGGGTCCCTCTCGAGCCCGATCAGGACCAAGCCTAGCTTCCACTATCATAGAGGCACCGCACGGAACTGGCAAGTTATAGCGCGGTGTACGACACACCGCTAGCCCTCCTAGCATGCTAGCTGCCATGCCCAGCTCGAATACACCATAGGGCGGACTCGTGGAGGCTGCTAGCAGCACACGGGGATCAGTGCCTATGACTACTGCCACTGGGAGCCCCTTTTCACCTGCCTCGCGGAGCATTCGGTAGAGGTGCCGAGGAACTACACGGACAGCCGCATAGCTCTTATCATCACTCACCATGATGCGGTGTATAGATGCATTGCACACACCCTCGCGACAAGCCACGAACATCGACGACGTTATATATAATCCTCCATCTCTATCATAGAACCGCAGCGCCGGTAAAAGGGATAGATCTTCTCCGACATGCTCAAAATACTCGCTGAAGACTTCTTCGCGGAAGCTCTGGGCTGGCGAGGAAGACGCCTTAGCTAATACAGTGTAGGCCTCCCGATCGCTCGAGGCGCCAAGCGCCTTGTAGAGCACTTCACGGTTGGCAATCAAGTTGGATACAAAGGGCCAGTTATAGCCCCTAACATTAAACACTACAATGCGCTGACCGTCATACTGCTTTATAATCCTAGCTGCCTCGTAACTAGGTTCGAGTTCTTCCGACACCTCTGCTATAGCAGCACCCTGCTCCTTCATAGCTTCTAGGTAATTCTCGACCGACGCCTCTATATTACGCATCTCAAGGGCCTCCCTGCTTCTTCGTAGTCCTCGCTAAGCCTTATGCCTCCTAGTACTAATCCCTTAACTTCGCCAGTATATGGTGTGGCAAGTTTTGCAACCATCCGGCGCGGATCTATATCGCGGAGTATAGCTAGCGCCTTCTCCTCGCCGTCAGGACCTATTAGCGACACTAGAGCGTTTACCGCCAGGTTCTTATCAAGTATGTACACTTGCTTCTGGTATACTGATGCTGCCTTTTCTATGCCTGCTGGCTCAGGCTGACCAACTGTAACCACATACACTGTGTCGTATGTCTCACTAGCCGCTATCACTGGAACACGAAAGAGTTCTTGGAGCATCTTAGCATGGTTTTCGGGGAGGATTTCTCCTGAGAAGAAGCAGCTTCCATAGATGGATACCTTATCTAGTTCGACTATCCTCTCGTAGAGGGGTTCCAGATACCGGCGGTATGCCTGACTACGTAGGTTACGCCTCTCTTCACGATCTCTCTCGTGCTTGACTCTTGGGCTTGGAAGGTAGAATACGCCACAGCGCTGTCCCGCGAACATGTTCTTGGCCATTTTGTATAGCTTCTCGTCTCCAACTACGTACACAGTGTCCGCTGCAAGGTATCTAGCCATCTCTGCCTTGTACTCTAGAGAGTTCAGACCCTGTATCCATCCATCTGTGTCAACAACTATGACATCTACTCCTGCCGAGCGTAGCTTTGCGGCTAGTTCTACTACACTGGCCACTATCCGGCGCTCTACACGTTGCGGTGTGATGCTACCTACGAACCGCATATACTCGGCACGTAGCTCGCGAAGCCAGAGAACGAATCTTCTAGCCTCTGCTGCCGATACACAAGCTGGTGGACCCACATCTGCTTGACCCACATCTGCGTCTACGACGCCCACACGCAGCCCACGAAGAAGAGCGCGGTTAGCTATAAGCGCTGTTACACTCGACTTACCTGCATCTACTGGACCAATTACTATAAACGTTCTACAGTCTTTACGAAGAGCTTCATCAATGCTGTAGACCCACGTGTCTATCACTTCTTCACCAAGCCGTGGCCTCTCTATAATACCTCCATGACCTACCTCGAAGTCTATCCGTGACTCTACCAAGGCTTTTACAGCGTAACTGCGATACTGAGGGACCTCGAACTCATCTCCAGCATTGAATACTGCACCGAGAACCAGAACTTGACCATAGATTACACGGGCCCTTAGAGGCCCTTCAACACGTACAATGTGACCAGGTTCTAGTACGAGCTGTACCTTCATACATTAATCCCTCCATGAGATAGCAGTTTGCGATTTACTCGTTAACTTCCGGTTTGCGGCCATTCATGTACGCGCGCAACGCTATTGCCACAGCCGCCCGGAGATCGTCGCTACCTAGTTTCTCGACTCCACGGATACCGAGTAAAGGAGCTTTATTAGACCTATATTCATCAACAATGTAGACTCTCACACCACAATTTTCAAGCCTTTCAGCAATCATGCTAGCGTAAGGAGATACTGCCGGCGAGTAACCTATGGCCACAGCGAACTCGCCATGCCTCTGAGAGGCCATGCATATAGAGTGCAAAAGCTCATGCGAGTCTAGTGGCGCAAATCCGCTATAGAGTATCGCACCAGCAGACAAGAGCACATATGCAAGCCTCGATGAGCCTACGTCTATACCTAGTATGGCTTCGTAGAGGCGCCCACGCACCGCCTTGACGAAGTCGAGTATAGCTGTAAGCACACCTGTATCCTCTACATCAACTACCACGACACGGCTACAAATGCTTCCTATAGTCTCCGCCGTATAGGTGTCTGTTATAACAAGATAGTCTCTACACTCGGCCAAACTACGCGGTATGGAGTAGCTGACACCTAGGAGCCGGGCTAGCTCTACAAGTCTACTCGCGAGGCCCGGCCTACTAGTCCATATAACTATGTGTTGTCCCAAGGTTTCTGCTGGAGTCTGTTTCAACCCATAGTGGCTGGCCAGTGCATCGGGGAGGATATTTGCCTATCTGTCACCGTCTCATCGAGACGCTCACCTGGCCGGGTGTAGTACTAGTCTATGGCATTGCTGGCGCTGGCAAAACCACACTTTCACTGGAGTTTGTGAGAGACTACTGCAGGACTAGATGTCTCTTCGTAACAACAGAGGGGCTCGAATTTATCCGGCGTGCCGAGCAAATGGGCATCAATACTGCTAGAATGATTGTATACGAGGCGCTCTGGTACACAGACCTCCTTGACCTCCTTACGCGTAAAGACATACCTCTCTACGACATAGTGGTTATTGACAGCATAAACTCGTTTATCAGAATAGATGCTGAGAACTCCTACCGTATAGTCTTGCTGTTAGCCGCTTCTCTATACAAGGTGAGCGAGGACTACGGTGTACCCATAATTGAGACAGCACAAGTACATAGCAACGGGGAGCAGCAGTACGAGCCGGTAGCTGGCAGAGGGCTCAGCCTATGGACCCATAACGTTATACGTTTGGACTACTTATCCCCAGGCCATCGGAGACTACTTGTAGAGAAGCCAAGCGACACGAGGCTAGAATTGGAACTACGTATTAGCGATGGTGGTATAGAATGGTTGAACTGCTGAGTCCCCTCCATACAGTTCTTGTGCTTCTTCCTGCACTCGTTGCCAACGGTTCTCCAGTCTTATTGAGCTATGGAGGCACACCTATAGATGGCGGGCGGAAATTCCTAGACGGTAGACCTCTGCTTGGTGCTGGCAAGACATGGGAAGGACTTGGTATAGGTGTACTCTATGGCTCTATATTCGCGGTGTTCCTAGCATCTATTATGTGCTCATACACACTACTAAAAGGTGGAATCGCTGCCGCACTCGGTGCTCTTCTAGGGGATATGTTTGCTGCCTTCATAAAGAGGAGGATAGGCCTAGAAAGGGGAGCCCCTGCCCCGGTACTTGACCAGCTAGACTTCTACGCCGGCGCACTGATATCGCTGTACATCGTAGATATCATTGTCGATCCATATGTTGCAGCTGTATTCGCACCAATAGTACTTACGCTTCACAGACTGACTAATATGGCTGCAAACCGATTGAAGCTAAAGCCTGTTCCTTGGTGATATGTTGGTGTCAGCCCACTATGTTGGCTCCGAGCTGCTCTCCTCACTATGTATTATTCCGGCAAGCATCTTCATGCGATACCGGTATGCCACATACTTGTCTTCAGGCGAGAAGCGTGGCGGATGCGGAACGGCCACGTCGCCACCACATAATGGACACTTGTCACGCCTAAGCGTATATCTCCCACAGACCGCACACCGTCTCATAAGCCAGCGCATACATTATCGCCTCCGCGACGACTCTTAACCACAATTTCAACAAAATATCACTGCCATAGATGCTGGCGAGGCTTACAGAGTTAGTGCCGCTCCCGTGTGAAGTTAAACTCTACGCCAAGCTTCTTTGCTTTAGCCTCTCCAATCTCTAGGCCCTTTTCTAGAGCCTTCTCTAGCGTCTTGTAGTCGTACGCGTCCAGCTCCAGCTTGTAGCGCGGCGCGCCAATTGTGTATAGCCTAACCTTTATGTCCTTAGAGCTAGCTAGGATAGCCTCCTTGACACTTAGGAGAACCTCCTTGATTCGCTCAACACCATCACCAGCAAAGCTCCTAGCCATTATGACGCCGCCTATCTTAACTCTCTTAACTTCCACGTGGCGCCTAATCTCCTCGAGGAGCGGTTCTATCCATTCCTCAGGCACACCCGCTTCACGTAGCACACTCTCGCCGCGTATCGCTGCCTCTTCAAAGGCAGCCATAAGCTCACCATAGGCTTCTTCTAGCTTCCATCCAACCTCCTCGTATGCTTGGTCTAGTGTCTTCCCCAACTTCTCAGCTACTATCTCGAGTATCTTCTCAGCCTTCTGAGCCCTCTTCCACTCCATCATCTTACGACGTCGCTCATTGTCATTGACACGTTTTAGCGATACATCAACTTGTTTGCGACGCCTATTAACCCTGATAACTTTGACAACTATCTTCTGCCCAGGCTTAACTACGTCGTGAATACTGCGGACCCAGCGAGAGGCTACTTCGCTCCATGGCAGGTAAGCTTCAAGGCCACCATACTCATCCAAGTTGAGGTAAGCGCCATAATCGTATACTTCACGCACTGTTGCTACCACAAGTTCGCCAACATCTGGTAGCTCCTTTCTTCTCATGGGCACTTCTGCTCGCCTCCGCTCACCCTCTTCGCGTAGCCATGTGTATGACTCAAAGCACTTTCTCCAATTTATAGCTAAGAGACCTAAGGAATCAAAGGAGATGAGAGACATGAAACCATACAGAATATATCATAAAATTATGAACATCTAGCTTAAGAATATTACCCCCTACTCAACTTGGAGGACGTCCGAGATGCAATAATTACTTAAAAACGTTTAAGGAGCTATTTAGCCTAGCACGCGCACTACTTGGCCCGTTATCTTTGATTTTCCGCCGGTAGGCTCCACGAGCTGCGCGCCGCAGACAAGACAGCGACTTGGGAAGGTAGCGTGGCTGAACACTACTTGCTCGTTACCGCAAACAGGGCAGCGTACTAGGAGGAACCTGCTCCGGGGCTGGGGTACTAACACCTTAAGCTTCTTGACCATGGGGTTACCTCACCTCCACGAGCTCAACCTTCTTTAGCCTAATACCTCTGCGATGGAGTATGTAGCCACATTTTTGACACTTAAGCTTCAGTACGACCTTCTTAGTTACCTTAGCAAAGCGCTTCTGCTCAGGCTTCCTCTTGCTACCGTAACCTTCCTGCTTTCTACGGTATCTACGCTCACCCTCAGCTAGACTACGCCTCTTACCATGCTTGTAGATGGCTACCGAGTGTGGCGTATGTGTCTTACACCGCGGACAGTAGGTATTGATGACCTTTGGAACCCTCATGACGCCGCACCGCCACTCCTACCGGGGAATACCCGAAAGGGGTCTCCCCTGCTTCCTAGCTTAAATGCTCTTCACATCCCCTGGAAAATCCACTACCTAGGGGGTAAAAGCTCATGAATTATGATTCGTCTCTCTGAGCTCTAATCCCGTACCTATAGGTTCAGCTATGCCAGCAGCTACCAGCTTAACAGCCCTCTCCGGCTCAATACACACCACCGCACCTGGCCTTGCTATACCACCCCGTAGGCCAAGGTGACGCTTTACGATTACGGGCATACACACGCTATTGTACACAATCTCACCTACAACTAGGCGAGAATATATCTCAGCCTCAGCTACACCTATGCCCGCTCCATACACTATGGTATCTGATATAAGCGTCTTCATCTCGTTAACTATCTCCAGGTAGTTGGCCAGTATAGCACTCCTCCTTAGAGCATTCCTATCTAGAAGTGTCTGCGATAACATCCTCTGGAACCTAGCGCCTTGGCTGAGTAACTCGTCTATACGTCCATTTTCAAGAACTTTCTTTACCGCGTCCAGGAGCAGCGCTAACCCGTATTCCTCGCTTACGGACATGACAAGAAACACCCCCAACCTTCTAGGCTACTACGGCTACACCCTTTGATAGGAGATACACCGCTACAGGTGCTGGCAGTCTGGGCTTATCGCCTCTACGTAATCGTATACGGTTACCTAGCACAGTTATATTAGATGGTACGTCAGCAATAACTTCTATGCGTATAGGGTCTAGATCCGTAAAGGGAGATAGGCGTTCAGATATAGAGAACTCATAGAGAGAAGTGTATTCGACAGGAACTACTAAGAGCCCTGTCTTCCCGTTAATACTCCACGGCGCCCTTATCAAGCGCCTTGTATCGACAGTCACTTGTTCGTCTATTTCAACCCCCAACAGTTCACGTGCCCTAACTTCCAGTTCAGCAAATTGCTTCTGATATACTGCATAGTCTATTGGCTCGCGACCAGCTAGAAGCCGTGCCAGGTCACGGCGTCCACTAGCTTCAGCAAGTCTATACATTATGCGAGCTAGTCTACCTCGTGCACCGGCGAGTATTATGCTGGGGGGTACTGGAGACGGTCTCCCCTTTCGAAGGTTGAGGCCCCTCCAGGGTTCTAGTATCTCGTCTAGCAAGCCAACGGCCTTGATGTAGTTTACTAGTTCGCGTCTCACATCCGGGCCCGCTCTAGCCAGTTCATCCGTATCCTGCAGATATACTGTTACATGGAATCCACGGTTACCTGAGAATTCGACAACAATCTTTTTTTCATCTATACCTATCTCCTCAACAAGTATGTCTCTCAAAATTATGCTCCTTAAAGCTGCATATCTTATACACTTCTCATCAATAAAAGATGCTTTCTCTCCTAGCGGCGTCTCAACCTCTACAACCATATTTGAACACTCCGGGAGATGGTCTGCATCGATATCGAATACTATGTCGGCTGATCGCCAACCCTTTGCATCCATATCGTCTATTCCTGGCTGATCATAACGAGCTGAAGAGTAGTAGAAGTGCCGAGGAGCCTTTTCTACAAGGAATTTATGGATAGCCGTGGTACTCTGGAAAGAGAGGTGGCGGATATAGCTCCTTCCCGTCCACGTTTGTGCAGCAAACTCGCGTAGTCTAAAGTCTGGAGGTACACTGGGTTGCCTCTTCCTATAGTAATCACGGGTTATATTCTCGAGATACCTTCTAGTCTTCATTATACGTGCTTGTAGGTTTTGCTGGGATGGCATCGGTTACTCTACCCTCGGGGCTATGAGGAAACTAAACTTGGCTCCTTGAGGTAGCTCGTGCTCTACTAGTGCTGGCATATCTGTGCTGAACTGTATCGTTATTGTATCTGCTACGCGAGACGCCCCCGAGAGGTCACTAAAGTACTCCAGAGTATAGCTAGCCTGTTGCATATCCTCGACCACAAGGTCTATGAGGCTGCCGCTCTCACGTGTATAGATTATCTCTGCCTCACCTAGTTCACTCGAAGAGGCCACCTTAAATTCATCGCTACTCGCCACAAACCTTATCACGTCACCGATAAGTTCCACATCCTTTATCGTATCGCGGTAGACATCACTCATAACCTTAATGTTAGCCTTAAACTCTAATTGGGGCTCTGGAAGCTGCTCTGCCGTGATATCGAGTAACGGAAGCGTAAACTTCCGGTAGCTCTTCCCTATGAACGCGAACGATATGGAATCCTCGTCAGCGGTTATCTCAAGGCGATCCTCCTTACTTGCACGTCGCAATATCTTGGCAACATCCTCGAGGTTCACGCCAAGCTCAGTGCGCTGTTCTACATCAAACTCCTCGAATGAATCTCGCGGAAACCTCATATCTAACATTATGACGTGAGAGGGGTCCATAGCTCTAAACATTAACCCCTCCTCGGGGTCTACAACGAACACACCCTCCTCTATGACCTTAGATATTGCTGAGACAAGATACCTCCATACACGGGCATCAAAGAACACTATTTTCAACTTAGCCACCACCTCTTAGTTCTTGATGGCCGGCCGTTCCCTTCTTACCGCTACGCCCGAGCATAGATACTATACGCTATTGTGAGGGGTAAAATTGGGGTCTGACCCCTCCAGAGATTCTTGCCTCTTACAATCCTCTAGAAGAGATTTGGCAGCAGATAGCCCAGACTGAGCAAGCCGCAGCGCTCTCTCAACATAGGGTTTTGACGTAATAAAGTTCGGAGTACGACTATATGCTTCGAACAAATCTTCGTATAGCTTGCTGAACAATCGAACAAAGTACTCCACGTAGTCCTTACCCAGCACGCATACATCGCTAGTCATACTCTCTCCATACATGCCCACACTGCGCACACTTGAAGAATCTTGTTGGCGGTTCATCAGCTCGTCGAGTCTGGACGACCCAGTAGTAAGCCTCGTGATAGCCACACTTAGGACATATAGCTCGGGTCTTGGGTAGAGCTTCTAGCTTCTTCTGATCGTTTACTACTATTATCCGCTCCTTTTCACTATGCCTTATCTGCTGTTTAAGTATTGTAAATCCTTGAGTGCCACCTTCTGCTACCTCTCGGTATCCACAGCTTGGACATACCCATGACATCTTACCATCAACGTTACGCATCATCATTAAGCTGCCACAGCTAGGACAGAACTTCATCTCTATCACCCTCTGTAGCCCTACGCTATTGAAGCACCATTGCCCTACTGGCTTGAGCCAGCTTGCACGGATAAACTATGTTCCACTCTTACAACTTTTTCTACACTATCAACTATTCATATTCAACGTTATCATTGTCCTCAAACCTTTCATGCAGAACTATCTCATGGCATAGATTTTCTAAGAGACTATATATACAAGAGGTACAGTCTGATAGATACTCCTCCGGAGAAATAACCCCCACATACATTTCCTCGGCGACTTTGCTTGGCCAAGCCGCACGCAGTTCTTTGAACAAACTACTGCGTTTTATGTGCTGTACTAATGTATTGAGGGATTTGTCTACAAAGATTGCTTCTATTCTGGACGGCCCCCTAAATATAGCTGCTACCCAGAAACCGCTATCACACATATAGACGTACAGAAAACGCGCCTCATGCTTTACATTCACCATTACTCTTTAGAGCCTCCTCGAACATCTGTTGGAACTCATTAGCATCCTTTATTATATCGTGAAGTACCTCCTCGATAACGTCCAGCGGATCCTTACTACCATCTGTTGATAGTACTATCACAGGATTGCTTATCAAGGGATGCGATATTATGTACGAGGAGTAGACTACGCCTGACTTCTTTATCGCGTACTTTGCTATCAAGTTTGCTATTGTGTGATCCTCTCCTATAAGCTCTATTTCTATTGTATTACCTTCACGTTTTAGCAGTTTTACCTTACCAGTCACGTAGACTCTACCCCCGGGAAGGGTTAGCCTGGAGTCTGAGCCCCCTTAAGCATGACTGCTATCTTACGAAGCCCTCTTCTCCATTCCTCGCGTAGGATAATCCCGTCCTCAGTCTCCTCTAGGACCCGGCTCCGCAGACCGTATTCTATTACGTGCTCAACATCAACATCCAGTCCTGCTGCTATAGCTGCTATCATACGTTTAGCTGCTGAGCCTCTCACACGGTATTTAAGTTGGTCTATAGCATCTGCTATCTTTCTCGCAGTCGTTATCACTTCTTCTGGAGGTGCCGTTGTATATAGCAACGATTTATCATCACTTAGCCTAGCCTCATAGCCGCGTAGTTCTAGAGCATAGACAAGAGCTTCTGGTGGAAATGTTCTCCCGGCCTCTTTTACTATGGCTTCTATTGATGCTTCCCTTCTCGTCCTTAGCCGGTAAAGCTCCCAGAGATCAGCTAGTGCTTGGCGTACGCGGTACCAGCTATCCTTTATCTCGAACTCTGTACCAACGATCTCTATATACACTCTACCCCCACGTATGCTTATCTCAGCATAACCGCTGCGGATAGCACTACTAATCTTTTCGTAGACCTTGTCGATGGGTATTCCTGGTGGTAGGTTTGCAACATAGAGCTTTCTCTTAATCACGCCCAAAACACTGTACTCCCCCGCAGCCTCATTGTATAAGTCGTGTAGAACGACTCACTACTTACGAATGTATTGCGAGTATGATGTTCTATCTTCTTCTACGCCGTGTTGAGAGTATATAGAGCGGTGATACGCGTCGCTGCTCCTCGTTTCCACAGCGTAGACAAGCTAGACGTGGACTACCTGGTATACGGTATAGAGGTGAACCACACACAGAACAGTAAGCAAGTACCACACCATCCTGCGATCTCTTAATTGAAAGCATGTATGGGATAGCCGATGACAATACAGTGGCACGGATGAAGTCACCAGGCTTCACGAAGTCATACATACTCTTGCCTCCAGGTGTATCAGCCACCTGGAGTATATGTAGCACACCGCTAAACGTCCCGTTATAGGGCACCATACGCTCGTCAGCAAATATCTTGACGAGAGCTAGCTCGTCGCGCGGCACTGCATAAACAGCACCATATACTATACTATTCCTCTTAGGAAGCCTAGGCTTCAGTGATACAGGCTTCACGCTTATCCTACGGGTCACGAGGTCTACCTCTACCTGACCAAACCTCGCTGCACGTATATAGCCGTCGTCAACATAGACTCCCTCGCCAGGTATGAATTCCTCTACTGTACACAATGGCTCGCCAGGGAAGACTCTACGCCCTGCCAGCTCCTCGACACTTCTTAGCATCGCCTCTCTGCCTCCCCCTCTCCTCGCCTCTCCAAGCCCTTAGGAGCAACACGGGTATGTAATGTATTCTCTTAACGTGATCACGATACATAGCCGGAAGAGGGAACCTATACACCTTCATGAACTCCACTATATACTCGGCTTCGGAGAAGAGCCTCTTAAGGTATCTCTCCACCCCCACGCTAGCATAATGTAGGCTACATATAACTCTGGCCCCAATACCCATAGCAGCTTTCATGAAGACTCTATCTGCTCCACGCCTAGATACACCGAATGGAGGATTCTGAACCACGCATACATTCCCTAGAGGGCGTAGAGGCAAGTAGGCTACGTCAGCTACAACAAAGTCTACAATACTGGCCTCGTAGAGATCTGAACTCCGCGCTAGCACTGCTAGAGCCTCATCAACATCGAAGCCGACAACATAGCTGCCACTAACTAGGCTCACAGCATAGCTCAGCATGCCAGTACCTGAGCCGAGATCCACTACTACTTTACATGCTACTCCAGCTATACACATAGCAATGTCAACTGCTATCTCTGGGGGCGTACGGTACTGTTCAAGCTCACGCTTAGGACTCTCCAGCCGCGGAACTAGCCGCTCCAATACCATCCTTAGTCTTGATATACGTGCAAGCCTCACGCTGCTTCCAGCCCCTCACCATGGAAAGGTATAGTTCGAGCCCGTTATGTCTCCACTTAACACTATGCGTGCCTCCGCTGGCGTGAGCACCGGCTTCCAGTAGTCAGATAGATCCTCTATAGCCAACCGCGGACACGAAACCATTACAAATACATCATAGTCGTCCGGGGAAAGATTGTCCAAGTACTCTCTTGTAACATATCGCGCCAGTATGAACCTATATCTGCCTCCACGTTTCTTTACAAGGCGTGCAATATGCTCTGCAATCCAGGGCCTGTATTGGCCCGGAAGAAGTCCTAATACTATACCGAACCTAGACGCCTCTACAGCCTGCCTCATGACCCAATAGCGTTTAGCAAGGGTCCTAGCTACCAGACTTGATATGTCCTCGATACTGCTTGTATATGGATCTACACGGAGCACCGGTTTAGCACCAGCTAGGGCCAGTCCAAGACCTAATGCATGGAAGTAACCACCGGCAACAACTATGTAAGCGTCAACACTCTCGCGAAGCTTTACATGTTTGTAGTAATAACAACCAAGCAGACTATCCACAAGCACCACATCTATACCTTTATCAGCTAATATCACTGCAATCTTCTCTGCCAAACGTTTATGCTGTATCGAATAGCCTATAGCTGTACTGCTCCAACCATTTTCAGAGAAGGTTTCAACAACTTTATGGGCTAACAGCTCCGCGTCTCCACCCAGGTATTCAGCCTCAACAAGGTATACATTACGAGGTAGCTTACGCGAGCAAGCCCCTCCAGCACAGAGTGGGTAAGCATACTCTCCATGACCTATATGCACGAGTATCGAATTCCCATTGACCAATTCTACTGCGTCTAGGGACAAGCTGCATGAGCCAAAGGAGGGCTCAAGCCTTATGTATACATCAACATCTTGTTTATCAAGACATTCATCGGTAAGGAAACTGGCAAGCCGTTCCAACAGCCTAACCATTCCCTGCGGTGCCTCTAGCACTATAGCAGCTGGTCTCGCTTTCTTGACAGCCTCAGCAACTCTACTGAAGTCGAAAAGATAGTCATCTAATACAATACAACACCCTCCACAATTTAGCTCCAATACGCTGTTACACCTCTATTTCCCACACACTCCAAGCCTTATCGTAACCTAGTCTCAACCGCTAGAGTATAGAAGGACGTAACACACCATGCTATTAGTGTACGCAGAATAATCTACTTCGGTTCCACACCATTCCTACTTAGAATTGAGTACCAAGCATCACAATAGTATTATCGAAGCAACACAGTAATTGGGCAAGGTATTAAGTAATGGAAATGCTGGTAAGAAATTCTACATCACTTCTTTATCGGTATGACACGTATACGTGTCGGTAACGGCAGCTTAGCTGCTCCGCGGCGCAGTCCCTCCTTAGCATGGTCTAGATGCTCCTTGCGGACTCGTACCTCTAGCACTGCCTGGCCTGGATAGACGCGAGCCGCTGTGCCTACAGGCTTGCCGAAGGCCTGCCTCATACCCTCCTGTAGACGGTCTGCACCCGCGAAGGCCATCATCTTGTTCTCGCGCAATACATGGTGCGGATAGACCCTTACTCTGAATAGGTAGTTCTGGTCGCCTATCGTTGTCGAGAGATACTTGTGCACCATTACACGGGCCGCTTCAAGCGCATTATGACGTATCTGGCCACGCTCCTCCACGTAGACCTCTAATATGTAGTCATAGTCGCCATGAGGGTTGCCCATTGTGAACTTCTGTATCTTCGGCGGCGGTACACCATGGATATACTCCTTCCTCGTGTACGCTGGGCCCGAGAACGCCTTGGAGCGCCGCTTAGTGTAGCACCTCGCGGGTTTCTGCGGCATACCCTAAGGCACCGGGTTAGACCCGACTTATGCCGCCTGGTTATGAAGGCTTCTCTCTAAGGGTCAGCGTGGAGAGTGTTACCTAGGCTTAGCCACGATTATGTAAGGATAGAGGTTACCATGCGCTACTCGGCGCTCATGAACTATCCTCCAGCCGTGTTCCTCTAGCGTACGCTTCACAACCCTATGCTCAGTTGTTATCAAGACTATGCTCTTTCTCACAACACTTGCTGCTTCTCGGAGGAACTCCCGGTATACACGTCTAACCTCGTGCGGACTGCCCATGCGTATACCGTAGGGCGGGTTAGAGACTACTACGTCTACTTGATCTACATAGCTGCTTAGACGTGTAGCATCACCAACTATGAACCTTATACGATTCTCAACCATTGCCGCCCTCGCGTTGAGCCTAGCACCGGCTATGTGACGGCGACTCCTATCCATACAAATTATGCGGGAATGCTCTAGGAGCTGAGCTGCTTCTATAGCGACTGTACCTCCTCCACACATAGGGTCCATCAAAGTCTCGCCATCAACTATCCCCGACATTGCTACCATTGCATAGGCCAGTGTTGGTTTGAGAGCAGCCGGATGATCATATATTCTGTAGCCCCGCCTATGCCACGACAGTTCTCCACCAAGCTCTATGGACACATAGATCTCGTCGTTTATCACGTCTACCGAGACTGCTACCGCGGGGTAGTCTAGATCCACCGGGGGACGTAGACCGTAGAGACGACGTACCGCATCTATGACAGCGTCTCCCGCCACACGGGCTATGTCGAGCGAAGAGTATTCGTGCATCCCTACCCGCTCAGCCCTTATAGCAAAGCTGGTATAGGGCGTCACATACTTCTCGACACCGCTAGAGGCTACTACCTCGTAGACCTTACTGAGGCACTCTTTCGAACCACATATTTTATCCCGAGCAAGTAAGAGCTTAGCCCTGTGTATAGACCTCATGTACTCTACGAGGTATAGACTAGACTCGTCAATGTCTACTATGACTCTCCCGTGGCCAGCCCTTATCTCTACTACCTCTGCACCGAGCCTAGCACGTGCCTCTTCAGCAACTATGTCCTCAATACCTGGGTTCGTAGTGAGTATGACCGTTCTACGCGTCACTGCTGCTACACTCCTCCACTAGGCGGCGGAGCTTTTTCGCGAACTGGTATAATGCTGACGCCTCACCGCTTGTCATACCAGAGCGCCATAGCAGATGCTTTATTGCAGCGTCTACGGCAGGAAATCTCTCTCTATCAACTAGCTTCTCGGCTACATCATGTAGGAGTTTGTATACACGTTCTAGACTCCTACTATCGACCTGCTCGTGGAGCTGCCCCCTAAACCGTAACGCAATCCAGAGTTCGTAGAGTACTATAGCAACTGCGTGGCTCAGGTTAAGCACAGGATAGTCCGGATTCGCGGGTATGTGGACAAGGAGATGACACTTGGACAGCTCTTCGCGTGTAAGGCCTACACTCTCCCGCCCAAACACTACTGCTATGCTGCCATACCGCGGTGCTATGTCCTGCGCAAACTCTCTCACAGAGACAGCGTGCCGGAGTACATCACTGCGCTGACCCGTCTTAGCACTTGTACACACCGCAATGTCTACACCAGCTAATGCCTCGTCCAGGCTATTGAAAATCTCGACTCTTTCAAGCATGTATGCCCCATTCGCTGCAAAACGCTTAGCCTCCTCGCTCGAGGGACTAGCCTGGGGACTGACAAGGTAAAACTCGTCTACCTGAAAGTTAGCTGCAAGCCTGGCTATGAAGCCTAGGTTTATCTCCCCCTCTGTACCAACGAGTACTAGCCTTATCCTAACCCTCTCTTCCTGCAACCGTACACCACCACTATATCCTCAAAGAATATGTGCAAGCTCCTTCTCTCTACAGCTACTCCGGCCTCTCGGAGAGTCTTTAGTACTTCTTTATCGCTTCCACTAAGCGAAGAGTAGACAAGCACGATACAACCGAGCCTCGGACAGCTCCCGGCATAGCGAGCCAGTCTTTCAGCCTCACGTATACCACCACTCCACGCAAGTCCCTCCAAGTCTCCATCATCTACTGGAAGGTACGGCGTGTTGTATACTACCAAAAACCGTCTACCAGGGCAACGAATACACGACAGACCATCACACTGAGCCACGTCTAGGAGAGTATCCATGCCACGTCTTTCAGCGTTCAGTCTGCTACAGTAGGCTGCGCAAGGATTCACATCCAGGAGAAGAGTGTAGGGGACATCCTTAGAGCCACACTCTAAGCCTAGCACGCCGGTTCCAGAGCCAACATCTATGCACAGCTCTAAACTAGCCCCGCGATTAGCCTCTATCAGCTCTCTTACCACTTCTAGTGCTAGCCACGTATCTTCCGCCGGCTCATATACATGCACACACACGCACACTGAGCTACTCTCGTCAACATACACATTCTTGACACATCGAGCCTCACATCCATAGCCGACTAATCTATCTCCCATACCTGGGAAACCCCGATCCTGTCAACCACTGCGTCAAGTGCCCAGGCTGAGAAGCATGTAGAACTCCTCAGGAGAGAGCTCATAGACCCGACGCTCGCCAACTCTCTCCTCCAACGTGTCGCGGTCTAGACCTAGACACTTACTCGCGACCTTTACTGCCCTCTTGTTCCTCTCAGAGAATATACACCTAGTCACTTCCTCGAGCCGGCGAAGCATATCTCTAGGTGGACGATCATCTCTCGGCTCTAGGACGACTATTCTCGAGAAGACCTTAGGCCTTGGACGGAAGGCTGACGGTGGGACCACCTTGCCCGGCCTAACTTTGTAGACTAGCTGAACTAGCACTGATATCCTTCCATACTGCTTACTTCCAGGTCTTGCCGCAAGCCTATCTACGACTTCCCTCTGCAACAGTAGCATTGCCGGCTTTTGGGCCTCTACTGCCAGCAATGATAGAAGTGGTCCGGTTATGTTATACGGTATACTCCCATATACCGCGTCTACCCGGTTGAGGACGAGTGGTGGACTCAAGGCATCTCCATGTAGCGGAGCGAACCGGGGCTCGAAGAAGGAGAGACTTGCAAGCCAATCTAGAAGTCTCGCGTCAACCTCTATTCCTATAAGGAGCTGCGGCCTACACTGCCTTAGTATCTCGGATGTGAGAAATCCGGTACCAACTCCTACCTCTAGGAGTGTTCTAAAACTACACGCCCATCGGGCAAATTCTCTTGCAACCCACCGCGCTGTTAGGAAATTCTGACCAAGCTTCTTGGAGGCTCTATGCAGCTCCCTCACCGCTGCTTGCTTCCTCCGCGCCTAGAAGCTGCCTCCCAAGCTTAGCATATATCGTGCCTAGGTAGTTTAGGAATAAGGGCTTGACTGGTTGCTCTAGCTCTCTTCTCGGAGGCTTTACGAAGAGATAGTACTTCTGCCCACCCTTGAGCTCCTCTACTATGCGTTCACTAATCACCTTCACAGGATCTATGTGAACCTGGTTTCTTATATCCTCGTAGCTCTTGAAAGGCTCGCGCTCGCGTGCCTCAATAATCTTCATCACGGTCTTCTTCCCGACACCCGGTAGCAGCTCAAGGCTATGGAACCTTAGAGTTATCGGGCCAGCTATGTTGAAGAACTCCACGAATACTGGCTCCTTCTTCTTCACAATCTGCTCTATAATGCTCGGAAGCGTCTCTTTGGCAAATCCAGTCAAGTCGTCATACTCTATATCGGCCTCTACACGAAACACTTTATCACGCATCTCCGCTACGGGGCCTACATATACTCTCTCACCAACTTCTAGCTGCGCACCATGCCGGGGCGACGCCTCCATAAGTATGAAGTAGTCCTCACCGACCAGCTGTATAACCGGCTTATTCCGGTGCCATGGATGCCTATCCGTAGGGTTACCCATAGGCAGGTAGTCAAGGACATAGGCGTACTCTTCGTAGGGCCTGCCGCCGCCCTTACGTCGCCGCCTTGCTCTACGCTGCTGCATAGCCCCTGCCCTCCTCGCTCTCGCTTATATTAGAGCACTATACTCAAGGGATTTAAAGAGGCCGGAGCCCGCACCCCCTGCCTCCGGGATTCCGTTCTCTATCTGCCTCTTTTTCTAACAGCACCAGCACGGGTGGGCGTCATCAAACCTCTTATGGCAAGTGGAATCTACATCAGTTTGATAAAACAGAGTGCCAACCTATTCTCCAGTTCCAAGATCCGAATTAATGCTTGCATAGTTATCATTACTGTTTCCTGCCACAGCTCTCCTCCAGAATTTCAAGTGCCTTTTCTATCATTTCATCATCATAGCCTCCATCAATGTCGCCGAGTATAGCTTTTGCCTCCTCTAGGCTCGATGGCAGTATATTTATCAGTACCGATGCAGCAAACTCACTAAATCCCTCATTAGTG
Source organism: Pyrodictium delaneyi (assembly GCF_001412615.1). NCBI lineage: Archaea > Thermoproteati > Thermoproteota > Thermoprotei > Desulfurococcales > Pyrodictiaceae > Pyrodictium > Pyrodictium delaneyi. The sequence goes on from NZ_CP013011.1 coordinate 523,643, forward strand.
AGCTTGTTGAGCGCCTCCTCGGCTGCTTCGGGGTTACATTTAGAGAATTTGACTATATACTCATATGTCCTGGCTACTACGGGGTTTTCCTCTACGAGATCCTTTACTGATTCGAGTATCTTTCTGGCTATAGGTATAGGAGCGTACCTTGACTCTAAGATCTCCACCACGGTTAACACCCTTCTATCGAAGGTAAAGCCTTACCTCACAGTTGGCTACAGTTCATACGATTTCCATGCCCGGAGACTATTGTAATCAAAGTTTTGTAAAAGAGTCCTAAATTCACTGTTGCTAAAACATTGAACGAATATACATTTTAGCCGTAAAGATGAGCCGGTGTACAGCTTCATCTCTTCTTCTCTTTTGGTGGTGTCAGTGCCTCGGGTGGTACAGGGCGTAGGTGCTCAGGCCTAACTATGAGCGTCTTTATCTTGCTACCAACCTTTAGCTGTACTATGTACGCCTTACCTCTCTTACCCACGACTGTAGCTACCTTGCCGTGGTAGCGGCGGTGCGGCATACCCTTCATAACCGAGGGATTGATTATTATGTAGACCTTGTCGCCAGGCTTGTACTCGTGCATTAGTAGGCTGAGAGGCGGAACTGCGCCACGCTCACGTATATGCTTACGTAGCAGCTTTCTAGTACGGTGCCTAAAGCCCCTAGACGCTTTCACTTTCTATCCCCCGGTACAGCCGCCGTGAGGAAGGCCCGGTATTATATCCTCTTAGGGTGTTGCGGAGTAGACTCTACTACGCCGAGTACATCGAGTTCTGCACAGTAGGCCTCCGCGTCAAGGTATTCGGCGAAGCTGGGGCTCGTATCACCTCCATCGCCGCTCACAAGCTCCTTGATGTAGAGGCCTCCCTCAGCAACTATTAGGGCCTCGAACACATTGCTAGCTATACGCCTGGTCTTGACACTAAACACTATCCTTTCACGGACTATATCCGGTCTCCGATGTCTCACCCTACGCGGGGTCCGCTGCCGTATTGACGCTCCAGCGAAGAACTCCTCTAGGCCACGTAACTCCTCATCGGTTACCTCCCTGGAGACGACAACTAACGCTTTATATATCTTCGACCTCTTAGAATGCTCGCCCTTGATCTCTGATACCTCTCTGCGAAGTGCCCTACCCTCTAGGATGACCTCTACTAGGCCCGAAGCATAGCGGTTGACTATCGACTCTATGAAGCTTGTAGCAAAGCATCTGCGTCTAGCCCTCTTCAGCTCCACTATGAAGGGTCTTCCGAGCCCAAGCATTCTAGCGTCTGCATCTTCTCTGCCAGACGCGTGCAGCACAACATCATCTGCATCCATTACCTCAGCTAGGACGAAGAACGAGTCCTCGACGCTGAACGGATAACGGCGCTCACCGTACCGCGTTATCCATGCAGATTGTGAGACACGCCGAGCTATCTTCCAGTACCTCCCCCGCAGGAGCAGAGGCATAACATGTATAGTTACATTGCCCTCGGGGACTCCGACCTCAATCACTACATCTGGAGTACCAAATTCTGGCTGGAGCCCCGTTAGCCTCTGAAGCCTTTTGCTGACCTCTCTTTTCACCTCAGAAGCTATCGACTCCGCATAGACTAGACCAAAGCGCCTCTTAATCTCATCCTCGCGCTCCCGCAGCTTCGGGTCCACCCTAGCAGCTACAAGGAAGTTACCAACATCCATACTGGCCAGCATTTCTACCGCACGTGAAGCAGCTTCGTCAAAGAGTCGGGGGAGCCTCGAGCCGCATAAGTAGCAGCTCCTACGCTCTAGTTTTCCTCCATGTATTTCACTATAGAGTCCCTCAGCGACCGAGCCAATATTAGCAGCCGTCTCGCTAAGAACTCTACGACTCGCCTCACTGCCCTCACGTATACCGGCATGGAGCGCCATTACGATGAGACGTTTCAGCGCTTCTCCTCTCTCAGCGTTGCCCCAACCCCTACCGAGTAGTGCAAACATCCTACCTAGGCAGTAGTCGCAGAGCGGATACTCCCGGAGAATTCTATAGGCCTTTTCGACTATGTACTCAACACTAGCCAGCTCCTCTACTAATGCACCGCTAATCTCGGTCTCTTCTCTCTTCTCTACAGTCTTGCCAGCACCGCCCATCATGCGCTACCATTGCTGCTGCTAGAAGCCACCAGGGCTTTAACCCGATACGCTGCCCCTTGACGCGTATGCATTTGCTACACTCGCCCTCTATAACACTCTCTGCATCGATACAACCCTCTAGGTTCTTTAGCCCATCGCCGAGAGCTACCTCTATGCCAGGCCAGCCGCCTTTCCTCACAGCATTTCGTAATACGCCGAGGAGGCTAGACTCGTCAGCGCGGAGCCATTTCACCCTAGCCCCGTCTATGCGTAGTGTGACAGGCTGTAGGCCACTACCCGTTTCCAGCCATGCTAGTAGCTCTACACACACGTGCCTCCGAATACTGTTAGACAGCAACAGTGCGGAGACAGCCACGAGCCCAGCGCGGAGAAGAGAGTCCGGGGAAGGTTCGTCGCGATAAACTATCCTAACCCGGCAGCCGTCCCATTTTCGCGAAGCGCTCAAGTATATCCTTCCTCTTCCGGAGCTGCCTCATCATTCTCTTAACCGTCTTGTAGTAGTTATACAGCTCGCGTACATCGCTTACTTCTACCCCAGCTCCAATAGCTATTCTCTTGACGCGGCTACGCTGCTCTAAAAGCTCCGGGTTATCGAGCTCATCGTAGGTCATAGAATTCATTATGCTCATCCATTTTCTCATTTTCTCCTCGCTAACCTTAGCTGCCTCATCGAACGAGTCTAACATAGTAGAGAAGCCAGGTATCATTTGAAGCACCTTCCTGAAGGGGCCTAGCTTCCTCATCTGCTCGAGCTGCCTATAGAGTACCCGGAATGTTATCTTGCCGGCAACCATCTCGGCCACTGTTTTCTCGAACTCTTCAACTCCCTGTAGTCTCTCTATCCTCTCTAGAAGTGACTCGAGGTCACCCATACCAAGGAGCCGTGCTACGAAGCGACGCGGTCTAAATACCTCAAATTCATCAACATCCTCACCTGTACCGATGAATTTTATCCTTGCACCGGTAGCAGCTACTGCTGAGAGGGCTCCTCCACCCTTAGCAGTACCATCCATCTTCGTCACTACTATGCTTCCTATAGGCGTTGCTTCATGGAATCGCTTAGCCAGGTCATAGCTCTTCTGCCCCATAGCGGCGTCTATGACTAGCATAACCTCGTCCGGCTTTACAGCTGCCGCTATGTCTTGCATCTCCTTTAGCAGAGCCTCTTCTTCACCGTAACCATGGCGTCCAGCAGTATCGACAATGATTATGTCTGCCCCTCTCTTCTTTAGCTCCTCTACGCCCCTCCGGGCTATAGAGACAGGATCCTTGGAGTCGGGCTCCCCGTAGAACATTGCCCCGACGCGGTCGGCCAACTGGCGAAGCTGCTCGTAGGCACCAGGCCGGTAAGTATCAGCCGCGACCACGCCCACCTTGTAGCCCATAGACCTGTAGAACTTTGCCAGCTTACCCACCGTGGTTGTCTTACCACTACCCTGTACACCTACCATCATGATCACGTATGGAGTATATGGCGGCTTTACCTCAGGTTCATCATCACCGCCAAAGAGTTTTACCAACTCGTCATAAGTTACCTTGACTAGCCACTCTCGTCTACTAACACCGGGCGGCGGCTGCTCCCTGAGGGCACGCTCGCGTATCCTCTTAGTGAGATCAAATACAAGACGTACATTGACGTCAGCAGAGATTAGAGCACGCTGTATATCACGTATATACTCCTTCACTATTGCCTCGTAGGGCCCGCTGCGCTTCAGCAGCCGGCCGACAGCCTTCCGCAGGTCGTCGAGACCCGGCATAGCCTTCTCTACCCCTACCCCAGGTCTCTACAAGAGGCTTCCTCGCACCTAATTATCGTAGCCGCGGCTTCCTGGCCACAATAGCCACGATTGACAGTAGAGAGAATACAACCAGTGCCAGGCTTACAATGCAAGAATACCTCCATGCTGCAGCAGCCGCTAGAAGCAATGCATACGGTAGAGGCGTGAAGCGCCGAGCGTTTGGAATCCCTGCCGCAACGGGCACCATCATTGGTGCATGAACAGCTATGTGGAGCCCTATGAACCCTATGAGGATAGAATGCAGCAATACGGATATAGAGCTTGTTAGCACTGCATAGAAGGCGTAGGCTATGGAGGCTAACACTACATAGTGGCCTAGGGCGAAGTACTGGTGTGCCCGTGTCCCCCGTTGACACTTAGCTGCTGCGTATAGCCGGGCACCCACAGCATAGAAGAGCAGAGAGGAGAGTACCAAGACACTACTTACATCATTTATCCTATAGAGTAGCGCTACAGAGGACGCTATAGATGCTAGCACTGAGGCCGGTAGGAGCCAGATTGTTGGTCTTAGGCTACAAGTCAGTGTATATGACTGGAACGACACGGCATATATCATTGGGACTAGTAGGCTTAGTGAAAGCAAGACAGCAACACCATAGACATCAGTAGCTTGATAGGCTAGCGGCATTAGGATCCCTGACGCTGCATAGGAGAAGGCTAGGCTAAGGTAGCTAGCTCTGCTAACCCTATTGCTGAGCTTGAGCGCGCCAAACCCAACAATGATAGCCATAACTATTGCTGGCACTGTGTAGAGCATCCATGCATAGGAAACACCAATATAGAGAAATATTGGAAACAGTGCAAGCATTGCTAGAAGGAGCATCCCTAGTGTCTCTACACCTGCTCCTAGCCGACGGAGTACAAGCGCCGAGTATGAGTAGGCTATGGTGCTTGCAAAGAGGGTTAATCCACCGGGCACCATGAAGGTTGCATGTCTGTGTATATCACCCTGGAGGACTGCATGGAGGCCCAAACCACTGTAGAAAACCGAGACTATTACTCCGATCCTGATACTCCATAATCTCATTTTATGCATTCTACGCTCCACGCCTAGACCCCTATAGGGCTGATCCCAGCCGGCACCATTATTCACTATATGGCGCCACATACAGAATCTCATAAGAGGCAGAGCCATGCTATACTAGAATCCGCACAGGTTATACATGGTTGCCACTCTGCTAAAAACCGGGTAGGAATTGTAATGGTTGGAGAAGAGTTGAATAACTTTGATTATATCTAGGGGAGGGTGCGGATTAGAGGGTATAGCGGCTATTTCTGGCCACCGCGTACACGCATTATCATGTACTTACCCATTACGACCCAGTACTCTACCTCTACACCGGGCTGCAGCTTCGCGCGGAGGTCTTCATCGCTAGGCTTCTCTACCTCGAATGTCTCAAACGTTTCCATATCCATTATCTGTACCATATCACCCATGTCGGCTATTACCTGACCTACACGCTTATCGATTATTGGTACCTCTACACGTGCGTCTACGGGTGCTGTTAGAGTCTTCTTGTTGCCCGAGAAGAGACATACAGCTACTACATGGGCCTTAGCACTACCATGCTTACCTGTCTTGGCGCGGCTCATCTCAACTATCCTACAAGGCTCACCATCGATAACTATGTAGCTGCCAACGCGTAGCTCGCCTAGAGTCGCATAGGTTACGCTCATACCACTCTACCCCAGACTCAGCGCCTGTGCCTACCCAACTTTATAGCCTTAGCTTTCCCGACCCTACAGCCATGATAGCAACTTATTTAAACCGGCTAGAGTAGGGTGTGCCTCCCACATGGTGCCGCGGTAGTATAGCCTGGCCCAGTATGCGGGCCTGTCAAGCCCGTGACCCGGGTTCAAATCCCGGCCGCGGCGCCATCTATAAACTCGGATATAGCCCGCGGCGTACCGCGGCACCTCTTTCCTCACCTGCTTATCTACTTGACCTACCTTGTACGTCTCCTCCTCTACCTCATATACTCTATACATCATGTTGTAGTCATGAAGCATGAACAAGTCTGCAATTAGTATCGTAAATGTTCAGCGGGTAACTCTATGGTGTTGCTCGGGGAGTGGCAGGCAAGAGGTGCCGAGCAAAACCTGCTGTCCATTAGCCTCTATGAATCCCACTCTTCTACATTATCAGTCATGTAGCTACATGCCTAAGGAATTGTTAAAAAGGACAACATCAGGGTAACCGTGCGCCGCTCATTCTTTAGCTGTAAGAGGAGGAGATAATCTCCTGGCGCCTAGCCTTTGAGGGGGTTCAAACCATGACCAGACATGTTGTGGATGGGCTAGTCGAAGATCATGACCATATACTCCAGGCTCTCGACCTCTTCGTGGAGTCCGTGAATCTGCTTGAGCAGGGAAGACTTAGCCCCGACGTTGTGGAGGGCTTGATAGACTTTCTCTCAAACTTCGCTGATCAGTGCCATCACGGTAAGGAAGAGCTGGTTCTCTTCCCGGTTCTTGAAAAGCGCGGCATACCACTCCATGGCGGCCCGATAGGCGTCATGGTGTGCGAGCATGGTATTGGAAGATACCTATTGCGCAATGCCAGGGGTGTTCTTGACCGGTTGAGGAGGGGTGAACATAGCGCCATAGAGGATCTAAGGAGGTATGCTGAATCGTATAGAGAGTTGCTTATCCAGCACATAGACAAGGAGAATAACGTACTCTTCCCTATGGCTAAGCAGGTTATCGCCGAAGGCGAGCTAGTAGAGGAAGCTGAGGAGGTAGAGAAAGGACACAGACACGAAGAGATGCTTAGGAAGCTAGATGAGCTACGGAGGATCATTGAGGCGGCCAGATCGAATGGCTGAAACGCCCCTATACCGTTGATGGGTGTAAGGGGCGTCCTTTGCCGCTATATGCCTTCTTTGGGCTATCCTAAGCTGCTAGGCTTATCAGCACACTTCACCAGGACTACGTCATCAGCGTAGTTTGCCTCGAAACTGTAGAGGATGCCTAGACCCCTAGAATACAGTATTATGGGTAGCCCGAATTCCGGCGAGTAGGTCACGGTAACTATGTTTCACTTTCACCTCTAGGAGGCCACGTATCTTCGCGCCATAGTCTGGGAGCAGGACATGACCATGGATGCTGTAGAGCTTGAGGACGTAGCCCTCACGGTCCTGGAATCCTTCAAGTAGTTCTATCAGCATCCGAGCCCGCGGCGCCGAATCAACCGTGATGACTGTCTCTCTTGGATGCTCTAGCCCTGTATCCTCGGCTATGCCTCTTCTCTCTAGGGGGTCCAATGTACGAGAAAGGAGGACTGCCTCCTCTATATTACCTGCATAGGCAGGTGGCCTGGCTGCGTCTACTAGCGCTGCTCGATAGCAACGCTTATCATTCCTATGAAAACCGCCGGGAGAGAGGCAGCGACCATACACCTCTACGTAGAGAAGGCGGTTACGAGAAGCAGGCAGAGGGTCCGCTCCTGCCTCGGCTAGGGCCCGGAGGAGCCAGTTTGGCGCTCTACGCCCCGAGCCTGTATAGAAAGCCCCATTATAGACTACTAAGAGGTAGCCGTCCAGCTTTTCCTCCAGCACGAGAGGCCCCTTGACCCGGAGCCTTCGCCTCTTCACTAAACGCTCGTAGTCTACGAGCCTTACTACTGGGTGGAGCCGCGCCACACCTCTCCCCCAGAGCCTAAGAAGAGAGTACTTCTATCCCGTTAACCCCCTATAGACCATGTAGAGGCCCATAGCCAGGTAGTATAGGGCTGCTATCAGTCTTAGCGTCTTAGCCCTCACCCTGAGAAGCAGTCTCGCAGAGACCGTCGCGCCGGTATATGTGCCGACAAGTAGTAGCAGCGATAGCATGGGGTCTACGCGGCCAGCCAGGGCATGGCCGACTACTCCCGTGAGCGCAGTTATGCCTACCATGAGCTTGCTCGTGGCAACGGCCGCGTGGACGCTAAAGCCCAGCACAAGGACTAGCAAGGGGACTTTCAGTACGCCGCCCCCAACCCCGAAGACAGCCGAGACTAGTCCAGCCACGAGGGAGACGAGCCAGCCTAGGGCTAGCCTCCAGACCGGTATATCCGACAATCTCTCCCAGCCTTGTCCCGCACTGAGCCTCTTGAGGGCCGTGAACCCTACAGCCGACACAAGGAGTATTAGGCCAAGCAGGAGGGTGAGTAGGCGGCTCTCGAGTCTACCTAGGATCTCTACACCGACGACTGCCCCGGTTATAGAGGCCGATTCGAGGAACACCGCCATCCGGGGGTCTACGAGCCCGCGGCTGTGGAGGCGGCGGAGCCCGCCGAGGCTAGTACCCAGTATAGCTACTAGGCTAGCTGGCACCGCCCTCTTGATATCTACGCCGAGGAGGACCAGCAACGGCACCATTATACTGCCGCCGCCGATCCCCAGGAGGGTCCCGAGAAAACCCGCCGCGAATCCTATCGCTAGTGGCTCTACCGGGTTCAACAGCGCCTAGCCTCCAGCTTCCTCGCCGCCAAGGCCTAGTAGGCCCCACAGCTTTTCACGGAACCGGCTCCACCACTCTCGAGCTGATGCAGGATCCTCGGCTATCCGAGGACCCCACTCGCGGTCGCCAAGCTCCAGCGCGATACCCGCGATCATGTCTACCGTCTTTCTACTCTCCCAGGGCCTGGGCTCCGCGCCTGCCAGGATCTGGTACCTAACTATAACACGGAGCGTCTCGAGCGCGTGCTTACGGAGATCCACCTCTAGACCTAGTAGCTCATGGTAGAGGTGCTCAAGGAGCCTCTCGACCCAGCGTCGGTGGAACCTGCAGAACCCCGCGTTGTCGACCAGATACTCAGCTATCATCCTGTCGAGAACTGCTTCTGCCAGCTCCTCGGGCGAGGCAAAGCTCGGGCTATAGACTGTCCAGTACCTACCAGGGACAGGTACCGGTGCTACAAGGCCCGGACTCCAGTAGAGGTTCGGCGTCATGTAGCCCTGCCCGCCGTAGGCGGAGTAGACTGCCACGTCTTGGTAGCCTGTCCGGTACATGTAGACCCTGCCACTATACCGGAGGTTAAGCACGTGTGCTGCCGCACGGAGCCCTCGCGTCGCTATGAGCGAGAGAAGCCAGCCACGCTGCTCCACGAGGCCCTCAAGGATTCTACGGGCTGCCTCGGCGTTAGCCCTGCTATCGTGCTCTACCCGGTATACGAGTGGATCAAATACAGGGCGCCCCTGGAGCCCGAGATCACTGGGACTCAGCATACCGCGCTGCAGAAGGTCGAAAAGCCATGCCACTATATGGCCAGCTTCGATGGCGTCGATTCCTAGCTCGTCTGCCAGCTCTACTAGGCTCGCCATATCCTCGGCTCTGAGCACGCCAGAGAACGGGCCGAGAGCGTTAGAGGGCTCATAGTCTATCTTCACGCCTCTCCACAGCTTCTTACATGCTGCCGGGCACGGCTCACCACACGTCCTCCAGGGCTTGGCGCCAGGCTGCTCGAAGACGTCGCGCTGCACAGGCCTCCATAGCTCCTCAAGCACCATGTCGACTAGCTTGCTACGAGCAGCCTTAGAGAGGTATACCGTGTTGAAACCGAAGAAGGGAAGAAGATCCCGGTAATGGACATAGTTTACGCCAAACGTACCCCCTGTGCCGAGCCGAGGATCGTACCTGTACTTCACCGTAGCCTGTTCCACCGCTCCAATGTAGCTCTTGCCCATCACACGGCGAGAGAGTTCATCAAGGAGCCTTGTATCGCGTAGCCGGGGGTTATCCCGGGACATGTCGTATTCGCCGCCGTACACTATAGCAGCAACGCCATGGCCTTGTAGCAGGACACTTCCCGCGCCGCCCCGGCTAGCAGAGTCCACTACTCCTCCAGGCCGGCCATGCTCGACGTCGAAGCTGAACACCCCGGCCATTATCGTCCGAGCTGCCGCCGGCCCTACCACCAGGACGCCAGCCCGGGGGAGCTCCTTGCCGTACTGCTCTAGCAGGTAGGCTGCGAGCGCTCGGGTCCCACGGAAGCCCTTGTAGCCCCTCCATATGGTCCAGAGGGTTTCCCACCCGATCTCCTCGACTCGCGCCTCTACAGAGCCCCCAGCTTTACCCTTGACCACTATGACCACAGGCTCTTCGCGCCACCCCTCGACCACTATACCGTGGACGCCTGTTGCTATGAAGCGGTAGCAGACACCACCCACCGTGCTTACATGGAGCCCGCGGGTGACAGGGCTACGGAACACTAGCGCCATCCTATGGGCCCCGAACACCCGGCCGCCCGCAAAGGGGCCGCAGCCTGCTACAACTAGGTTCCGGGGCGAGAACACTGGGTAGCCGTAGCTCCCGGCCTCCATATGCAGCTTTACGCCATAGTCCACAGGGCCGAGCACACCTGGCATACTAGCCTCAACGAGCCTCGCGGATCCCGAGGCCACGTCCACGCGGAGAAACCGTAGCACCGTCAAGGCTGCAAGCGCCCCGCAGAGACAGTATAGCAGCCCCCACGCGTAATATCTAGTCCCCGGGAGGCGGGAGCCGTGCCCTCGATCCGCGCACGGGATCTAATCCGGGACACACACCCCGTCTACGCGAGCCCCGAGACAAGCATAAGGGAGGCCGCAAGGCTCATGGCCGAGCATAATGTCGGCAGCATACCTGTAGTGGACAGGGAAGGTAGGCTCGTAGGGATATTCACTGAGCGCGACCTCACACGACTAGTAGCCAGAGGCGAGAGCCTAGAAAAGCCGCTAAAGGAGGCTATGACCCCGAATCCTGTTACAGCACACCCCGACGATCCCCTCCCGCTCTTGGCCTACAAGATGATGGAACACAACATACGCCACATCCCGGTTGTAGACGAGCACGGCAAACTGCTAGGAGTGGTGAGCATACGCCGCGTACTACGCCACATGCTACCCCGAGAGGAGTGGCCCTAGCAGAGGGAAGGGAACCCTCTAGCACACCTCCCTATCAAGCCACACAGCCACATAGCCACCAGAAAACCCGCCACGCTGCCTCCTCTTCTCGTCAGCAGCCCTCAGAGCGTCCTCCAGCGCCAGCCCTCTCAAACGGAGCCATTCACGCAGAGCCTCCAGGAGGTCGGCAGCCTCCTCTAGAGACCCTGACTCAGCCAGCTCCATCGCCTCCTCCACGATCTTAGCCCGTAGCAGCGCCTCGAGCTCCCCGCCAGAGACACGGTAAACCGCCACACCCTCCTGGCTCTCAAGCTCCCGGCCTATACCGTTGCGGACAAGCTTCCAGCACACCAAGCCTCCACCAGCCCCACAGCAGAGGAGACTAGCGCAGTACAACCGGGGCAGAGAGGAAGATGCTACCCTGCCCTGTATAGAGCTTCACCTTAACCACTACCTGACCCGGGAGCCTTGACGCAATCTCGTCCGGAATCACTATGAAAACGTACCCCCTACTTCCATGAGGTAGTACAACCCCGCCAGGCACAACCGTTACCCCATCGGCGATACATGTATCACCGCTAAACCTAGCATTCTCGAGCACCTTCTCTACATCATACCAGCCAAATCCTACAATCTCAACCTTATAAATGAGCACATCATGCAGACCCTCGTTAAAGTACTGCAGCGCGATCACAGCAACACTAGTCCCATTAGGGAGACTACACCACGTAACCTTAGTGTCAGCACCTATACGCACTATCTCGACACTACTAAACCCCATGTTGCCCCATGTAGTCTGCACCAGACTGAGAACCGCAAATACCGCAGCAACACCCACCGCAGCAAGTATGAGCACCGGAATTAGTTCGTGAACGCCTCCACGCATCTAGGCAAGCCCCAACCAGAATTACAGGCGTCAAACCCCGCTATATATGCAACAGAGCATGCAGAACACAAACTATAGACACCCAAGGAAGAACAGCAGAGAACACCGCAACACTTGGCTAGCAAGAGCAACATTAGCTAGCCCAGCAGATAAGATACGCCGAGCAGTAGGACTAACACCAGGAGGAATTATCGGTTGAACAGAACCAGCTCTACCAGCAGCAACAATGGGACGCGCCACGCAGTCAGAGACGGGGGCCCAGACCCCGCAGGTAGAGCCCAGGAGCCCTAGGCCCCGGGCCCTGGACCCCTTGGCGGGCCACGCAGCCCTATACCCAGCGTGGCCCGCCCCTGGGCGAGAAGCCCACGGCGTCCGGGCGATTGGGAGCGGCGGGCTCAACCCCTCGGGCCTTACGGCCCTCGGGGCTTACACCCCCGCCCCATCAACCCCGTCTTCTACGGGAGCCCGGGCCCGGCCCCCAGAGGAGGCCGGGCGGCCGCCTCTTTTCGGGGAGGGGTTCCCGCTTAGATGCTTTCAGCGGTTACCCCCTACGGCGTGGCTGCCCGGCGCTGCCCTGCCGGACAACCGGTACACTAGAGGCCGCGGCGCCCCGTTCCTCTCGTACTAGGGGCACCTTCCCCTCAGGCGGCCCACACCCCCCGCGGGTAGAGTCCGACCTGTCTCACGACGGTCTAAACCCAGCTCACGTTCCCCTTTAATGGGCGGGCAGCCCCACCCTTGGGGGCTGCTGCACCCCCAGGATGGGAAGAGCCGACATCGATGTAGCAAACCGCGGGGTCGATGTGAGCTCTCGCCCGCGACGACTCTGTTATCCCCGGGGTAACTTTTCTGTCATGCCCGGCCCCCACCGAGGGGGGCACGAGCGTTCGCTAGGCCGCGGTTTCCCGGCCGGACCCCTTGCTGTTCGGGGTCCGGTCAGGCCGGCTTTTGCCCTTGCACTCTACGGCGGAGCTCTGACCCGCCTGAGCCGACCTTTGGGCGCCCGTGTTACCTTTTCGCGGGCGTGCCGCCCCAGCCAAACCGCCCACCTGGGGCTGTCCCCCCGGCTCCCGCCGGGGGTAAGCCCCCCGGGCCTGGGTGGGTGGTGTTTCATTGGCGCCTCCCCACCCCCCGGAGAGGGTGGCTCACCGGCTCCCACCTACGCTACGCACCCAGGCCCGAAGGGCAACCCCAGGCTGCGGTAAAGCTCCACGGGGTCTTCTCGCCCTGCGGGGGGATGCCGGCCTGTGCACCGGCTCCGTGGGTTCACGGGGCCCCGGGCCAGGACAGTGGGGACCTCGTTGATCCATTCATGCGCGCCGGAACTTACCCGGCAAGGCATTTGGCTACCTTAAGAGAGTCAGAGTTACTCCCGGCCTTCAGCGGCGCTTCGCCGGGTTGAACCCCGGTTTCACGGACCGCCAGTGGCCAGGATTCGGCCCCCGTACACACCCTTTCGGGCTCGCGGGGACCTATGTTTTTATTAAACAGTCAGGCCCCCCTAGGCACTGCGACCCGCGGTCCAGAGGGTTTACCTCCAGACCGCGGGCACCCCTTCTCCCGAAGTTACGGGGCCAATTTGCCGAGTTCCCTGGCCCGGGTTAGCCCCCAGACGCCTGGGGCTTCTCACCCAGGGGCACCAGTGTCGGTTCTCGGTACGGACGCGGGGGATCGCTCCCCGCCCCCTTTTCAAGGGCCCCCGGGATCGGCGGAAGGGCCCTAACGGGCCCCCATTCCCGCCTTCGGCCGGTTCTCGCCATTACGGCTCTCCCCGGCCTTCAGCGGTTAGCCGGGTCGCGGCCCTTCGGCCGCCCCCGGTCCGCCTACCCGGAGGCGTCGGAGGCGGGGCTTGCGTTGCCGCGTCTACCCCCGCGGCACGGGAATATTGACCCGTTTCCCTTTCCCCGGGTCCGTGTTACGGCCCGGGTTAGGGCCGGCTCACCCTCGGCCGACGACCGTTGCCGAGGAACCCTGGCCCTTTCCGGCGGAGGGGATTCTCACCCCTCTTCGCTGTTACTACCGCCGGGATCCGCACCCGGAGCGGCTCCAGCGGACCTCACGGCCCGCCTTCTACGCCGCCCCGGCGCCCGCCTACCGGATGCGGCCCGCATAGCGGGCCGCCCCCGGGGTCTCGGCGGCCGGCTTAAGCCCCGACATATCTTCGGGGCCCTCGGCCTCGGCGGGTGAGCTGTTACGCACTCCTTAGAGGATGGCTGCTGTTAGGCCCACCTCCCCGCTGTCTGAGGCCGAGGACGCCCTTTCGTTGGCACTTAGCCGGCCCTTGGGGGCCTTAACCCCGGTCTGGGTTGTTCCCCTCTCGGCCCCCGGGCTTACCCCGGGGAGCCCCACTCCCGCCATCTACGGCGGCCGCGGGTTCGGAGTTTGATAGGGGGCCGGGGGCTTTACGCCCCCTGCACCCCCAATCAGTGCTCTACCCCGCGGCCCGGCCTCCGACGGGGCTGCCCTGCGAGGCACTTCGGCGGGAACCAGCTATCACCGGGCTAGATTGGCCTTTCACCCCTAGACGGGGGTCAGGGGAACGAATTGCACGTCAGAACCCCTTCGGGCCTCCACCGGGCTTTCGCCCGGCTTCACCCTGCCCCCGCCTAGATCGCCCGGTTTCTGGTCTCACGGCCGTGACTCCGGGCCCTTGCGGACCCCGCCCCTCGCCGGGGTAACCCCCGGCTGCGGGCTCGTCGGTTTCCCTACGCCTTCGGGGGTGAACCCCTTAGGCTCGCCACGGCCGTGAACTCCCCGGCCCGTGTTTCAAGACGGACGGGGCGACCCCGGTCCGCCCCCCTCGTACTCCCGGCTCGCGCCGGTTTCCTTCGGGGGGCCTCCTCCCTTTCGGGCCGCCCCGTGCTTAGCCGCCCGGTTTCAGGCTCTTTTCACCCCCCTTCCGGGGTGCTTTTCAGCGTTCCCTCACGGTACTAGTTCGCTATCGGTCTCGGGACGTATTTAGCCTTGGAAGTCGGTGACTCCCAGCTTCCCACGGCAGAACCAAGCCGTGGTACTCTGCTCGGCGGCGCGGGCCCCCTGGGTTTAGCCTACGGGGCTATCACCCTCTACGGCGGGGCTTTCCAGCCCACTTCGGCTACCCAGGGTCGGCCCGCTGGGGCTCGAAGCCCCAGCCGCCGAGCCAGCAACCCCTCATCCCTCCGCGGTTATCCCGCGGAGGATTGGTTTGGGCTCTCCCCCTTTCGGTCGCCCCTACTCAGGGGATCTCTGTTGATTTCTTTTCCTCCCCCTACTAAGATGTTTCCGTTCGGGGGGTTCCCGCTCGGTACTCCCGCGGAGAACCGCGGTTTCCCGAGCGCCACGGGCTCTTCGCCCGTGGCGGGAGGCCCCATTCGGGGATCCCGGGTTCCACGGCTGCCTGCGCCTACCCCGGGCATTTCGCCGCTTGCCGCGCCCTTCGTCGGCGCCCGAGCCGAGCCATCCACCGGGCGGCGTCCGTGCCGTGAGACCCGCCCAGGGCGGGGTCCAGGGCCCGGTTTGGCCGGCCCCTGGGCCCTACCCCCGCCCACCGAGCCCGTCTGGGCCCCCGGGCCCGGGATAGCAGGGCAACCGGTAGTGGCCCGTTGCGGGCCCCTTGCAGCCACAGGAGGTGATCCAGCCGCAGGTTCCCCTACGGCTACCTTGTTACGACTTCTCCCCCCTCGCGGGGGAGGGGTTCGACCCCACCCCTCGCGGGGCAGGGCCTCACCCCTCCCCCGCTCGGGTGGAGCGACGGGCGGTGTGTGCAAGGAGCAGGGACGTATTCACCGCGCGATGCTAACGCGCGGTTACTAGGGATTCCGCGTTCACGAGGGCGAGTTGCAGCCCTCGATCCCAACTGCGGCGGGGTTTAAGGGATTGCCTCCCCCTTTCGGGGTCGGATCCCGCTGTCCCCGCCATTGTAGCCCGCGTGCAGCCCGGGGGATTCGGGGCATGCTGACCTGCCGTGGCCCCCTCCTTCCTCCGCCTTGGACGGCGGCAGTCCCCCTAGTGTGCCCCCGGGGTGGCCCCCGGGGTAGCAACTAGGGGTGGGGGTCTCGCTCGTTGCCGGACTTAACCGGACACCTCACGGCACGAGCTGGCGACGGCCATGCACCTCCTCTCAGCGCGTCGGGCAAGGTCGTCAGCCTGGCCGTCATCCTGCTGTCGCCCCCGGTAAGATTCCCGGCGTTGACTCCAATTAAGCCGCAGGCTCCACCCCTTGTGGTGCTCCCCCGCCAATTCCTTTAAGTTTCAGCCTTGCGGCCGTACTCCCCAGGCGGCGGGCTTAACGGCTTCCCTGCGGCACTGGGCGGGCTCCAAGCCCGCCCAACACCTAGCCCGCATCGTTTACAGCCGGGACTACCCGGGTATCTAATCCGGTTTGCTCCCCCGGCTTTCGCCCCTCACCGTCGGGCGCGTTCCAGCCGAGCGCCTTCGCCACTGGTGGTCCTCCCGGGATTATCGGATTTCGCCCCTACCCCGGGAGTACCCTCGGCCTCTCCCGCCCCCTAGCCCGGCAGTATCCCCCCCACTCCCCGGGTTGAGCCCGGGGCTTTAGGGGGGGACTTACCGGGCCGGCTACGGGCGCTTTAGGCCCAGTAATCATCCCGACCGCTCGCGGGGCTGGTATTACCGCGGCGGCTGACACCAGACTTGCCCCCCGCTTACTCCCCCGCCTTCCTACAGCGGGGAACAGCCGCCTTATCGGCGGCACTCGGGGTGACCCCGTCACGGTTGCCCGCATTGCGGAGGTTTCGCGCCTGGTGCGCCCCGTAGGGCCTGGGCCCTTGTCTCAGTGCCCATCTGGGGGCTCCCGCTCCCACGGCCCCTACCCGTTATCGGCTTGGCGGGCCGTTACCCCGCCAACTACCTGATGGGCCGCAGCCCCATCCTCGGGCGGCGCGCGGGGAAGCTCCGCGCGCCCTTTCGGCGAGGGACCCGTTCCAGGCCCCCTCGCCTATCGGGGATTAGCCCCAGTTTCCCGGGGTTATCCCCGTCCCGAGGGTAGGTTGGCCACGTGTTACTCAGCCGTCCGCCGCGCCCCCGCATCCGGGGGCGCACGACTCCCATGGCTTAGTCCCACCCCGATAGCGGTCGGGCCCGGCAGGATCAACCGGAGTCACGGCCGCAAGGCGGGCCCGTGGCCGGGCCACCCCGGTGCCGCCCTGCTATCCCGGATGCCCGGGGTTTAGCCCCGGGCCCGGTGGGCGGGCGGGGTCTGGGCCCCCGTCGGGCCCAAGCGTCCCAGGGGTACGGCCCCCGGGTTTGCTTGGGCCCCCATTGTTACCGCGTGATCGTCCCCGGCGGCCCCGCCGGGTTGTCTCCCCGGCGGGGCTCGCCGTGTTTGAGGGCTTACCGCACTCGGAGAGAATATAAGTATTTCGGGGACGTGTTGTGTTAACTCTTCAGAGCCGCTGTATCCCGGTAAAACCCGGTGTTACTGAGGCTTTTTCAATACCGTGTCTGGCTCGTCGGCCCCGATTAATGTATGCCTCATCAGGCCTGATTTAAGATTCTTGGCTAACATGTTCTGGGGTGTATCCTCACCATGCATGTGCCGTGGTAGCTGTGAGGTGGGGCTAGCATCTTCTATGCGGCACACTATACTGTGATGCGGTGGGCACACTAGGGGATTGCCTTGGAGCTGGTATCTACCCTCTGCAACTATTCTTCATTATAGATACTGGTGATATAGTTGGGTAGTTGACGGGGTAGGGCAAGAGTGTAGAAGTGATTGACCCTTGACGGTGAGCGTAAGAAGGTCGATGAGTGAAGAATGTGGGTGTGCCCCCGGCTGGAGGCTAGACCGCCCATCCCCCGCCGGGCTTTGCCCGGCGTCGCGGCTGCGCCGCCGCCGGGAAGCCGGGGGCCGTGTAGAAAGCGGGATAATGCAGGTTCCAGTGTATCTGGGTTTCCCCGGGGCCCGGAGCTAGGGGGCGGTGAGCCCCGCCTCCTCGGCCGCCGCCACCCTTAGCTTGCGTAGACACCCCTCGCGGAGCCTTGGCCCCGCCTCTCCCTCCTCTAGGCACTCCCTAGGTGTATCGTCTGGGCCTAGCACCTCCTCGAGCGCTTCGAGGACTCTAGAGGGTAGACCCTTCCTGTAGACGTCCTCACAGTCATAGAGGCTTCTAATTGTCCGGGCCGCTGCAGCCTCTACTGCTGCACCGGCTGCTAGGGCCCTCACAGCCTCAAGCTGGAATCCTAGGTGGTGCATCATGATACCGCCAATCTTCTTCTTTGAGAGCTGCGTAGCCGCAATATACGCCTCTATTGCTCTGTGGAGCAACTTTGTGAGCTTCCCGGCAGGGTCGCCGGCTCCACAGGCACTGTAGGTTAGGGGTAGTAGCCAGCGACGGCGGGCGAAGAGGAGGCTGAGGAGTGTTAGGAGCTGCTCCCGCCCCGGTGCGGGGGCCCGGCCCTTGGGGGTCCGCGGCTCTAGCATCCGCTTGGGCAGTTTACCGGGGGCTAGCGATACAGTATAGCGGAGAGCTCCAATTGAATCCATCGACATGTATTCTATGAGTTCTACTGCGTCTCCGCGCTTCGCCGGGTAGGGCCGCTGCTCAGCAGCAACCGCCTCGAGCCCAGCGCCGATTAGTGCTGCTGCGGCTGCAGCCGCCTCGAGGGATAGAGCTTGTAGCGCGCTGTGTCCCTCCTCGTCTAGGAGGACGCGGATAACCGATGGGGGCCGGCGGCTCTGCTGGACCGTTTCCAGGACCGCGTAGAGCGTAAAGGCTAAGGCATCGCCCGGCGTTGCCGTGAACCTCCAGCCACCCATTACACCCCTCCAGGGCACAGCACGGTAGACTGTACGGCGGCAGGCCGAGAGCGGAAGACGCAGCCCGCAGTGCCTCTCCATGTAGCTCTGCAGCTTCTCTAGCACTTCGCTGTAGGACTCGGAACGCGGGAACGCGCTGACTTGCGGCCACACACTATAGATGTCTGGTACTAATACTAGACCTGTGCTGTCGTAGACATTTGGGTCTAGCAGTGGTGCCACTGGGTCTAGCGCTTCAGCAGCCGCCGCGCCGTAGACGTACTCGAGCTTCTCGCTTCTCCGGAAGGGACTCCCCATGACGTATACTGCTAGCCCGGGCAAGGCCCTCCACTACACCCTAAGAACCGTAGCTCCTCGTCGAGGAGGAAAAGAGGGATACCCCCAAGGAGGCTAGAGGGTGTATCGGGCAAAGTACCTGTCTAGTAGCGCCCACAGCGCCACTGTAGCCACGGCTGTCGAGACAGCGCCTAGAAGTACTAGCGTGCCTACTGTGGGGAGCTGCGAATGGATGGGGAGCCCTAGCATTGATGGGCTTGGCGACGCGCCAGGGCCTGAGATGAGAAGGTCTGCTATCCTCGCAGGAAGCTGGAAGCTCCCGTGGAGCGGCTCTAGCGCGTTGAGCAAGTATACCTGGTACACCGCGTCAGCCAGCGCTCCAGGGTGATCCCTGAGTGATGCTAGGCCTAGTAGGAGGGGCAGAGCTGAGACCATGCTGCCCGCCACATAGAGGGCTACCGCCGCTATGGCTGCCGTGGTTACACGCTGTAGCTTGAGGCCTAGCAAGGCAGCTGCTAGAGCTAGGGGTAGGCTTGCAACTGCTAGGAGTAGACCGTAGACAGGTATTATCCATGGTGCTTCTTGCCTAGCTAATGCTATACTCATTGAGGCGTAGACTGAGGCAGCAGAGACCATGTAGATGAGTGTCAGCATAGCTACCATGGCTAGTATCTTTGCTGCTAGTATCCTTCTCCTGGAGACTGGCCGTAGAGCTAGGAGTTGTAGTCTCCCACTACCAGCGTCGCTCGCAAGAAGCGAGGCGCCCAGTATGGCCGAGAATAGCCAGGCGAAGCTCGATATGCTGGTTATCTGTATAGGGAGTATACCGGATAGCACTGAAACATCGCCGCCATGGACTGTCTGGGCTCCTAGGGCTACTAGCCACATCCGGCGTACAAGGTTCTCGAGGCCATACATCTGGACGATTTCGTGCAGGCTCCCCCGGAGCATGAAGCCTACCAGGAGGGGTAGCAGCGATATAGCTAGGAGGAGCTGTACCCCGCGGCGTCTAGCCTGCCAGACTATCTCTACCCAGAGTAGGGCCCGGAAGCCAGGCACGGCTGGAGCCCTACGCTGCTGTGCCTCTTCCACGGCCAGCCCGGCCCTCCAGCACCTCCCCACGACTACCAGATACTAATCGTATATATGCCTCCTCTAGGCTTATATTCCGAGCTATTATGGTGTAGACGCGTACACCGCCCGTTACGAGCGCCTCCACGACCCCGGGTACATCGTCCCGGGACCCCACATGTACAGCTACACGGCGGCCCGTGCCGAGCCGGGAAACCTCATAGCCCCTCGCAGCAAGCACCTCAATAGCCCTGCCTGGGTCATCCACCTCGGCTTCAACGACTACTCCCACGGATAGCCTCCTTCTCAGCTCCTCGACGCTACCACTATACACGACCCTGCCACGATAGATCACAGTGACCTCGGAGGCCAGTTCCTCGACCTCTCTTAGTAGGTGGCTGCTGAGGAGGACTGCAGTCTCCCGGGAGAGATCCGCCACGAGGCTACGGATTGATACAACACCCTCCGGGTCTAGACCGGTAAAGGGCTCGTCCAGTACGTAGAGCTCGCGGGGCTGCAGAAGGGCCTGAGCAAAGTGTAGGCGCTTACGCTCGCCCTTACTCAGCCCCCGGATCCTCCGGCTCCGCAGCTCCCAGAGGCCAACAGCCTCCAGCACCTGCCGTGCAGCCTTGACCGCATCTAGCCGGGAGAGACCCTCGAGCACACCTAGCTCTATGAGGAGTTCTTCCACCGTATATTCGCCGGGGAACACTGGAACCTCCGCAACGTAGCCTATGAGGCTCCGGAGCCTCCATCCTTTGCTCGAGGCGAGGTCGTATCCGTGGAATAGTATTTTGCCGGAATCGGGGACCGCTAGACCAACAATACACTTCATGGTGGTAGTCTTCCCAGCCCCATTTGGACCCACTAGGCCATGAATACCCCTCTTGACTTGGAAACTGACACCGTTAACTGCTACTAGCGTACCATACCTCTTAACGAGGCTTTCTACTGAAAGGACAGCACCGAAAACCACATCATGTCCCCTAGCTAGACGCACTCACGTGAGATCCCTGGCATCCCATAGAAACGGCTCACCTAGCTCTCCAAATATACAGTATACCATACACAAGTATAGTTACAAACAGTACAACTATGCTAGATAAAGGCTAGGTTATGTTCACACATGGTAATTAAGTAGGATAGGCTGTTCAACAAGCAAGCAACCCACTACCACTCGACGAGCAGCACAGCTACGACACCTACTGCACACGGAGTAAAAATACTAGCAGGGAGACTAAAGGAGCAGCCTGCTTAAGCCTTGCAACACTGCTACAAGCGGCTCGGTGCGCGGCCTCGCCCACACCGCCCCCTGAGGAGTCCCGACAACGCTTGTACAGGGCTTCGGGTGTCCGGCAGAGCGTCCTCACAGCCAAGGAAGAAGATAGGTAAAGAGGCGGCCGGGTCCTGGGGTGGTGGACCGGCCGGGATTTGAACCCGGGACCTCTCGGGTGCGAACCGAGCGCTCTTCCAGGCTGAGCTACCGGCCCACCCTCCATGAGTAGCTGGCACTCGGTATGACTAGCCTATAAGCGTTCTCCCTACATCATCTGCTCCAGTGATACCTAGGCACACACCGTAGGGGCTCAGATGCGGGCCTTACCGCCATCCCCCGCGCATAGCGCGGGGTTTAGCGAAGCTAGCTCGGGTCTTCAACCCGGGTTCCCTCTTCATGGCCCCGCTGACCAGCCTTTGGATATACTGTGCTATTTGTGACACTGCCGCCAGAGTCCGGGGAGGCACGGAGACCTATATTAGGCCACTCCCAGGCTGACAGCACTGCGACACGGAAGACAGGGCCGCCTCCGGAGAGCCCGCCCAAAGGGCGGGTGATGAGGCTCAGCGGCCTCGCGTCGGGAGCACCCTGCAGCGAGGGCAGCTGTGACGCGTGAGAGGCCGCCGTAGCTCAGCCGGTAGAGCGCGGGGCTGTGGACCCCGAGGTCCCGGGTTCAAATCCCGGCGGCGGCCCCATTCACACCTTCTATACCTTCTGCAACCGCCATACGACCCAGCTATATGGATGCATGGCTTTCAGGGAGGACAACTGCCTTCAGCGCTTATACCTTAAGGTTAATTGATGCCCTGGGACGAAGTATGCACGGGGTTCTCCGGGCCTCGGCTGGCCGCTGACGGGCCGGAAAGGCCTGAGGAAACTCCGCCCTCCCCGCGGCACCGGGGCCCCGCAAGGGGCGCGGGTGAAACCCGCGGCAACGGCACAGAAACGGCACGCCCGCCCGCGGGAGGACTGTGATGCGGAGAGGGCCCGCCGGTAACGGTGGGCCAGTAACCCGCTGAGGACCCGGGCGGGTGCGTTGAAACGGCCGTCCCCCCGGGGAGCAAGGCGGCGCGCCGATGAGGGCCGCGCGACTGGCGCGCCGGTGTCCGCTTAGTCGAATGCGGCCGTAGGTACAGAAGGCGGGTTATAGCCGGGGCCCGGAGAACCCCGTAGCTAATGATGCCGGAGCCCTACGGACCACACGGTCTGCCTACGAGACGGTCCGGAGGCTTATCCGGCGGACTCATCGCCACATATTAGGTGTATGCTGGGCTGTTCTGGCTCCTGGGTGGCCCTGGATGGGTAGGCGGAGGCGTAAGTATCGGAAGCCACAACTGCTGAGAGCACCTAGAACACTCCCTACCATATTCGACTGCCCTCACTGCGGCGCTCGCGCTGTGAGCGTCGAGATAAGGAAGAAGGAGAAGAACGAGCGTGGAGAAGTGAAGGCTATAGTTAAGTGCGGTAAGTGCGGCCTATACGCCGAGATGTGGGTACCACAGATATTCCAGCCCGTCGACGTGTACTCGAGATTCCTAGACGCGTACCTCGAGGGGAGGCTAGAGTACACGTTCATCAAGGAGGGCGGAGAGGCTACTATCTCGCTCGAAGAACTAGCCTCGGAGAGCGAGGAAGGCGAGGAGGCGGTTGAGGGTGGCGAAGCCTGGGAGAGTGGAGTCGAGTCTGAGAAGGAAGGTAGAGGCTGGTGAGAAGCTCTTCTTCCTTCTCTCGGACCCCGAGAAGCCCCTGGAAGTCGATACAGTGGTACAGTTCGAGGAGAGCGGTGCCGACGCGCTATTGATAGGCGGTAGTTTGAACGTCACTCCATACGATATAGACGAGTATATTAGTTCGCTCCGGGCAGAGGGCGTAAAGCTGCCGATTATACTGTTTCCTGGAGGCCTCAATAACATAGCTAAAAGCGCTGATGCGATACTCTTTATGTCGCTGCTTAATAGCCTTGATCCCTACTGGCTCATAGGCGCACAAGTATCGGCAGCTATGCTTGTAAAACGCCTGGGCCTCGAGGCTATACCAACAGCCTACATCATAATCGGGCATGGTGGCGCCGCCGGCCACATAGGTAGGGCCCAGCCAGTACCACTGGAGAATGCCTACATAGTGGCGGCCTACGCTGCTGCAGCAGAGCTACTAGGCTTTCGCGCCATATATGTAGAAGCTGGCTCAGGATCACCTACGCCTGTCCCCCTCGATGCCGTTAAACATGCAAGAGCAGCAATAGAGGATACATTACTGATAGCTGGCGGAGGTATAAAGACACCAGAGTATGCCAAGAACGTTGTAGAGTCTGGAGCGGATGCCATAGTGGTAGGTACACTCGCTGAGAAGAACCCCGGTGAAGCAATTAAGATACTAGAGGCGATCAAGAGGAAATAGTGTCAGACAAACTTCTAGGACTCCTTTCTATCCTTTTTGTCCACTGTTTTATTATTCTGATTATCTATCTGATTATCTAAACATGAAGCCGCATTGAGCTCACTACTATACTTGACCCTTAGAGCTTCCTCAGCATCTATACCTACCATAGCTGCTAGGCTGAGCGTCCATGCTATCACATCAGCTATCTCCTCGGCTATCTGTTTTCTATCACCTTTAAGGAGGGCTTCTCCAAGCTCACCAACCTCTTCCACGAGCCATGTAAATGTAGCATAGAGTCCACGGCCAACATCTCTATGACGGAAA
Organism: Pyrodictium delaneyi; assembly: GCF_001412615.1. NCBI lineage: Archaea > Thermoproteati > Thermoproteota > Thermoprotei > Desulfurococcales > Pyrodictiaceae > Pyrodictium > Pyrodictium delaneyi. Next base: position 547,389 of record NZ_CP013011.1, read on the forward strand.
GCCTTCTCCATAGCACGTTGTATACATGACAGCTCCATCGCCGGCCACCAGATAAACCCAAATTCATATGGCTAACGACTTTTCTAGCCTCTTTCAGCGCATGATCTTAGGCCCATACCGAGACATGCAAACTGAGAAGCTGATGGCCTTGAAGACCAGTGAATCACCCATACAAATTAGCTATGTGAGAAGCCGCCCCACAGTTATATTAAGCTAAATACTATTACAGCAGCGATGAACCCTATTGTTATCATCATTACATGGAGTGGCTTTATCCTAAACAATGCATCTTCTTCACTGAAGGCCAGTAGACCAGCTGCTGTGAAGACTGTCGGTGTAGTATCCTTGCCCTTACCCTCCTTCTCCTTCTTGCTACTCTTCTTTGCATTACGCGCCATGAGCTAGGCGTCACCCCCCGGTAACTGTTGCGTACCGCTGGAGAGTGTCTTACCTCTTTCCCTCCAGATCTAGAGGCTGCACAGACAGTACTAGACCCACTACTGTCCCACTCCACAGGAAAGCTAGGGGTTGTATGACTAACCTTTTCACTTATTCAATACAATGCTAATATTTGTCTTTGGGAGGGACCCCTCTGTTTCTACTGGATAAGTACAGACGTCGCAATCAATCTATGGATCTATTATGTCTCACTCATTAGTATTGAATGAAAGTTTAGACAAACCAAATTATATGGAATTTAATGTTGAGCGTTAAAGCTGTAATGACAGAAACGAATGGCCAACATATCTGCGGTCCATGTAATGTTGCGCAAATTGTCTACTTGAAACGGCGGGGTCTGTCTCCGGAGTACTGCTAAGTTGTCACCCTTGGCGCCAGCACAGCTACAGCAATGCCAGTAGTACTGTTGTGGGTATATGGTGGGCTCCAGTGGAAACTGAGGGGTTGTTTACCTAGAGGTAAACATCATCGCTCATTATCGGTGTCGAGGGCGGAGTTACAGACTTCCCTACCGGATGGCGGCCTGGAGGCAGCATAAGGTGGTGGAATGAGGATAAGGGTGGAGTATAGTAGCCGCAGTAGCGAAGCTCCTCTGTAGGGCAGCCCTTGTCAGCCGTGAGGCCAGGCTCGTAAACACGTAGATACTCGGCATTGAGGGTTATGCCACCCCTATGTGGCTTTACTTGTCCACCAACCTCTATCTGCGAGCCTCGTGGCAGACGTAATGCTATCCTCTTGAGCACACCAGTCTCTCTGTAGAACGCTACGTCTATACACCCTGTGTCGTCGCAGAGCTCTGTTATTACGTGGCCACCTGGAATCCTTTGCACCGAGGATACATACCCCACGAGTACAGGGTTATCATAGGGCCTAGTCTCTGAGACCCTCTTTCTCCGCAGGTGAGCGTTTGTAGCTTGATTAGTTCGGAAGAGTATCCAGTGGCTGTACTCCTCTCCGGCATCGATGATATCTAGTGCTTTGAGCAGAATGCCTGGCTCTTCTCCGCGGACACCATAGAGTACAGGGTCGTAACCATGTGGATGTATCAGTACACGTTTCTCCAAGTAGTCGTAGTTCATGAATGTTAGAGGTCGTGTACGTAGGTCGTATTCTATCACACTCAGCTCGTCTATTCTTCGCTCAAAGGTCCAACGGTCTATCTTCCTGTAGGTTATTAGCTCGAATGTGAAGTCGTCTAGAACAGCACCTAGGGCGGCTAGGGCGCCTAGTATGCCTCGCGAGTCAACACCATATGCAGCTATTGCCCGATTCCCAGCTTCCTCTATGCATTCTTGTGCCAGTCTTAAGGGCAGGGCCTCGTGGACTGCCCTCAGGTAGAGTCTCTCTAGGCACCTAGGCCTCACGGTGAAGTAGTCTCTAAGCGTGGTTGCCTCCTCTAGGAGAAGTAGCACATATGCCTCCTTGCTGGAAGGGTTGGCCGAGTAAAGCTTGGCAGCTCTGTGGAGTAGTTCTGAGAGCTTCTCTAGATCCCGTCTGCTCTCTATGCTGAAAAGTAGTGCTACTGCACCGTTGCCTCTTGTTTTCCAGGGTACTGCAGGGTTTAGACGGATAAGCCACGGGTAGTCTACTAGGCTCAACCCCTCCTCTACGGCTTTATGAGTTATTAGCGAGGCTAGGTGTGTAGTGCAGCCGGCAAACGATGTATCAAAACTATCAAGGCCTACAGCGGCTATCAAGTGTTTTCGCCTCTACCTTCAACATGTAGTCACAGTAATGAGGTATGTGTTATACTATGTATCTTGGGTTCTTTCAGGGAGTCAGTGGTGTACTTTCACGGGGTAAATGCGGTTGATACCGTGACAGTAGCTCTCCCCTGCATCATGTATCTATCGTGGTTCCAGTGGCGTGATTAAGAGTACTCAATGCCAAAATCGTATCAAGTAATATGGTTATGTGGATAGGGCGGCTCTAGGATGGCTAGAAGTTTTCATGATCCTTTACGACTATCATTGTTAGTGTTGATCGTACTCTCGGTGAGCTGCGCAGATTTTTGTACACGATGTCCCTCAGTTTACCCATGTCATCGCTCTCTATTATAGCGACTATGTCGTAGAGTCCGTACACCATGTATACTGCACGTACCTCGGGGAGATTCTTTAGGGTCTCAAAGATCTCTTCGTCGGCCCCCATTTCGGTATTTATTAGGATGACAGCTTTGGGCACGAATTACACCCCTTCAGGCCTCCATAGTCCTACGGTTGTTGCCAGGGAGATTAATACAGATAGTGGGTGGGTGTATAGAAGGCTTCGTACAGTACCTAAACACTTGCCTCCGCCACTCACTACTATAGCAGGGTGGATAGGTGTTCTAGGGCGAAGTGATGTAGTAATGCGGGGCAGCGGTGACGGTTTTGGCGTAAGGCTTTACGCTATATACCTCCGGCATGATAACCCTAAGTACAATACTGCGGCCAAGCTCATAAGGCTAGGAATAGTCAGGGAGGTCAGAAAGCCGCCGCGCGGTAGTATAGTGCTTGACCCATTATCTCCATTTCCTGTCTCAGCCTCCGATAGGGGGCTCGTAGGGACCCATGGAGTCTGTGTGATAGACGGGTCATGGCGTAAAGTAATAAGGATACTAGGCCGTATACCGGGAGGAGTTAAGAGAAGACTACCACTCCTTCTTGCAGCCAACCCTGTAAACTACGGGAAACCGTTCCTCCTCAGTAGTGCTGAGGCGCTAGCAGCTACACTCTACATCACTGGCTTCATAGACGAAGCTCTAAGGGTGCTTTCCGTATTCAAGTGGGGCTACACGTTCATTGAGTTGAATAAGTCACTACTAGAGAGGTACACTGGGAAAACACAGAAAGAAGTAATTGAATCAGAGTGTAACATACTGAGAGATACTATAGGACTTGAGCTGGACGAATGCTCCGGAGAGAATCTTCTAGCAATCTACAAGCGTGTACTAGAAAGCTACGAAGAGAAAGGTCGCTAGATATCCCTTCCAGGTATACCTCTCCTAGGACTGATCTAAGGTTCAGAAGGAGGACTAGAAGGTGATGTTGTGGTGCGGGGGGTGGGATTTGAACCCACGCAGGCCTACGCCAGCGGGTCCTAAGCCCGCCCCCTTTGACCTGGCTCGGGCACCCCCGCACCCTATCCCTTAGCGAGGCTCCGGGAGGCAATGAGTGGGGCTGCTGGGGCTTAAATGCCCTTATGCTTGTTCGGCTTTTCCGGTGTCAAGGATTTGTGTTAGATTGTCTCTGGTAGGTTTCTTGTTGTTGTATATTGTTGTCTCGGCTAGTATTATCGAGATTTTGTCTGCAATCCCCTCGGCTAGCATCATCTTATCCGGCGAAGGGGGTATTGCGTGTAATAGTCTTTCAAGAGCGTTCCAGAGAGTCTGGGCAGCTTCTACTAGGATCCTAGTTCTCGTCTCATCATCTATACCGTATATCATTCTGCAAAGTGTTTCAGTGCTGGGGCTTAAGCTCTCGTGTACATAGCGGGATACGGCGGCCGGGCTTACACCCATTATGGCGGCTATGTCTTTTGCTGCATAACCGTTCTCAAGTGCTATCTCGACTAGTCTACGCCGGGTCCTCGAGTCAAGGAGTGCTACAGCCTCGCATACGTCTCCCAGAGTTTGGCTCATAACGATGGTCACCCCCGAGTGTGTAATGTACGCAAGATGCTAGGCTATGTGCAGAGCATTGTGTAGGTAGATGCACTGGATCCTAGGGTAACGAGTCTAGGCTTAGCAGGGCAAGTATTTGCTCGAAGAGTGATAGTGAAGGGCTACGCTTGTAGGCGCGTAGTGTTGCGCGTAAAGTAGGGTTCTCTACTCCTATTTTTGCGCAGCGTCTAACCCATTCTAGCCTTTTGAGCCCGCCGACTAGCTGTGTAAGGTTGCCAGGGCTTTGGTGAAGGGTACTAGAATCATAGTCTATTATGAAGGGCTCGCTGCTAGCTAGGTCTATGAGCACCTGGCCTCCAGGCCTCGCGAGTTCGCCGTGTCTTATGCCTAGCTTGTCGAGCCGGTATGCTTTCCAGAGTAACCGCCGAAGTACGTGTCGTGCCCATCCACAGCTCCTTGGACGGAAATCGCCTAGCTGGGGGCCATAGATAGGCTGGACTAGTATAAATAGTCTCGTAGCCATGTATATTCTTGGGGCTATGTTGGCCCACGCGGCTACAGTCCATGCAGCGGCTTCCCACAGCATTGAACCGCGCCGGGAGCGAGGATGTAGAGCCTTAACGGCGACTATGGTGTCACGCCAGATCGCCAGGAAGACGTTGCCAGCCCAGCCTCTGCCAAGCAGCCGGTAGCCTCCGGGTATCTCGACTCCGCCATAGCTTATGTAATGGGTAATGCCCGCCTCCCGTAGCTCCGAGAGTAGATGCTTACAGTGTCTGCTCTCTGGGTCCGGGTAGCAGATGGCAGAGGCTGCCTCCTGTAGCTCTATCTTCTCGGCTTCATCCAGTGTGGTGCTTTGTAGCCCGTCTCTAGTAGCCATGCCAACTCGTCACCCTGGAGCCGGTCTATAGCCTCCGGAAGCGTCGCCACCGATACGGTGAACCCCTGGGCACTACTCGGTAGCCACTCACTCATACGGTCTCGTAGAAGCGCAATGGCGTCTCTATATCTTCGCGGCCTAGCTACGGCTAGTCTACCATTGCTGGTAATCCACGGGCCTACAGCCGTCTCGTCGGCCCGATACTTCTCTATGAACCGGTACGCGTTGCTAGTATTCCATGCGGGCGGGCCGAGGTGAAGCTGGAGCTGAGGCAGTGTCCTTGATTCGAGCTCCACTAGTACTATGAAACGTCTACCCTCCTCGGATGCGTATGCTCCGGCGTCTAGTATTCTGAAGCCCCAGTGCTCTAGCAGCCTTATAGCGGCTCTTAGTACACGCTTGGCTATCCCCCAGAGGTTGTCTGGCGGAAGCTTCTGGGGCGACTCGAAGAGAGCCACTATGGTGTTGCCAGCCCTGGAGCCGTATACAGCTAGTACTTTCCCGGGAAGAGGCCTAGGCTTCTCTACGGCTCCGGGCACGTAGAAGAAGTCCTTACGCGGCTCATTGAGATAGAGGAGCGAGGCTACTATGAACCGTGCGAGACTCTGCCTCGAGACAGCGGCTGCGACATTGCGGTCAGGATCGACAGGATCTACTACTATCATGGCCGCGTCTTTAAACTTCTTCAAGAGTACTCGCTTGTCCCGGTAATGATTCTCAATATCTATAACCACGGGGGGTCTCCAGGACTGTGCTGCTTCTAGGACACTCCGAAAGCATCCGTAGTGTATTATGAGGAGTTCTACGAGATAGCCGGAGAATCCTTGTATAGCTATCTCTGCACCATAGACTCCTACACCCTTCATAAAGGACTTGAGTAAGCGTGCCTCGTCTCTCATCTCGGGAGTCATCTTAGAGATCACGTACTGCCGGTGGAAAGGAGTTCTATCCACAGCGGTAACTGGCTTATCAGGGTCGGGTACCGCGCATCCTGGTACTATCTCTACCCATATGTCGTTGACTAGTACTCTCAAGTAGGGGTGTTGCGCATAGCGCTTCTCTATGGTTAGACCCATTGAGGATAGTTTCGCAGCTAGCCGGTCTACTATGCCGCTCTTTATCACGTCTAGACATTCGCTGGGAGGTAGCAGGATAAAGAGATCCAGGTCGAGATCGCCACTAATCCACGTATCTTTAGCATAGCTACCCTCGATAGTCACGTTGACGCCGGTTATACCTAGATCTCGTAGCGCATTCTCGACCAGGCTCTTAGCCCTCCTGGCGGCCTCTTCAGCCCTCTCCTTTTCCTTCTTTGAGGGCTTTATCGCAGAGAGTATCTCCTCTTCTACTCTAGCTAGTTTACACGCTCCTGGCACCTTAGCGTACACCTCATGGTTGTCCTTGCTACCCTCTGGGTAACTGCCGTGCTCCTCTGGCTAGGCAGGTTACAGAAGACACTATACCGGTATAGCTGCTCCCAGACTGGGCGGCTGTGAGGAGGGCTGGTATTGCTGAGAGGGCCCGTAAGGCCTCAGTGACGATGGACACCAGCTCCGAGCCTTCATCTCCCATCTTCTAGTAATAATGATGGGCTCCGTCTGCTGTGCTGCAAACAAATGCCTAGACAGCAAGGTGGTTGACAATTATTAGAGACCATGCCAAGATTAAGAAGGGGCCAGAAGTAGGGATTCCCTGCCCTGGTGGTATGGTCATGGATGTCTTCATGGAGCGTGCCAAGAAGGTCCACGATGTGCTTCTACAGAAGGCTCGTAGTATAGGCAACGAGAGTATACGCTCGATAGTGCTGAGTCTCCTAGAGGAGCCGGTAATAACATTCACTAAGGTTGAGCCGAAGATAAGCTTCCACGAAAGCCCCGCCGCCCCTAAGAAGCATCATGCTTACCCTGGCGGGCTACTGGATCATACGCTTGGCGTCACGGAGATTGCAGAGAAGCTTATAGACGTATATGCTGGGATCTATGGCGCAAATGTTGATAGAGACCTAGTTATTGCCGCAGCGCTGCTTCATGACCTCTTCAAGTACTACCAGTACGAGCACGACCCCTTGACTGGCGGTTATAGGCCTCGTAGCGACTGGTACTTCAGCCACGACTTCGCCATGGTGGCTGAGCTATCTGTCCGAGGTGCCCCGGATAGGCTGATAAGAGTAGTAGCTGAGACACATGGAACGGTACCGTTTAGCACTATAGAGTCTCAGATTGTGCACCAAGCCGACACAACAGATTCTCAGATGGTCTCTCAGATACAGGACGTGGTATGGCGTGCATGTCTAGACATAGAGTTAGAGCTGGGAGATGTAAAGGCCATAAAGGTGTTCAACGAAGCTATGAAGAGGGCACCAATATTCGAATACGCAAAGATATACTACACCAGAGGCCGTGATGAGTTGAGAGAGTACATAAAGAAGCTGCTAAGCCTCGGCAAGTAGCCTAGAGACGGTGTTGCTCTTGCGTGGAAACCTCTATACCCTGGCTAGTATTCAGGTCCGTACACGGGGCTATGTGGAGGCCGACATAGGCGTACACTCTTTCCCGTGTAGTGGGTGGATGAAGAGGGGTCGATTTACCGAAGCCCGCCAATATGCATTAGAGCCGATGAAGAACCGTCGGACGTAGAAGAGCATTAATACATGGTATGCGATGAATGATCCCCTGGCTCCTCTGAGGCCCTGAACACTATATACTGAGGTTCTTGCGGAACAGGTATAGAATAAGCCGGTACAGTTTGTTTGCTCAAAACTAGGGATTTGTCGAGTGTATTTCTACGGCTCTGAGGTGGGTCCGGCTTCATCACTCCATTATCTTGTATCAGTCGACCGGTACCGTCTTCATGGCCTGTTATCCGTATTACGTGGCTGAGTTGTACTAACTAGGTTCAAGTAGACTTTATGTGATTGCAAAAATTGCGTAGACTTGTATGCATGGTTATCATGTTGAGGGCTCTGTGTGAGAGCTCTAGCTCATCCCCGGGTTGGTCGCATGGTTTGCTATTCTTCATCGCCCGCGGGATATTGTATACAGGATCGGGCTCGGGGTAGTTAGTCTCTATGCCTAGCTCTTAGCTTATGAGCACTCGTAGAATTGAGGCTACTCCCTTTGGCAGGCGTGGTAGTAGTCGTAGCAATTGACGAGGACTAAGCTCTCCTAGCCCAAGTGATGTGAATACATCAATAGGCAGTGCTGCGAGTATGTTTGCTCGTATTTCGGGCGACGCCGTTCTTATCTTGTTAAGCAGTTTTAGCTGTAGGTTTATCCACCTAGTGATGCTGCCAAGATGTTTTGAGACATCGTCCCCCCGTGTTATATTGTTAAATAGTGCATACGCTGATGCTATGGATGGACGTATACCCTCACCGGTTAGGGGGTAGACGAAGCCAGCAGCCTCGCCTATGATGGGTACTTCTCTTAGTAGAAGGCTTGTGTTGGCCCCGGAGACGTTTATCCTGGCACCTTTGACAGGTGTAAGGGGTTCTAAGCCTTTGAACCTGGTCTCAACAAACTTTTCTAGCCTAGATCTCAGACTCTCTGCGTCTTCATATCCACCAACGCCTATGTCCACAGTTCTATCGGATCTTGGGAACACCCAGTAATAGCCTACAAGGTTACTGTCGAACCATATCTCAATTATGTCGGTGTCCACGGGTTCGCTGGTCTTAAATATCTGTTGAACTGCGAGTATTGCGTTGTTTGCATAGCCTGGTAGACCTACAAGGCCAGGGGCTAGGACTACTCGTTCCCTTGCAAACAAGGGTTCGCCTTTTACTCGGGGTCTTGACGAGTCTGATATATCTACGAACCTCTTGTTGACAGTAGCGTTTTCGAGGAGGCTTTCAATAAACTTTGGCTTGTCTAGTATGTAACCCCAGCGTTGGCCGCTAGACTCGTGTACTAGCTTTCCATCTATATATATGCGGAAACCGTTTATCGTAGTTAGGATTACCTCATTGGGTACCTTGATATACCTCTCTACTTGAAGTGGAACGGCCCAGCCGCATGGCTTAGAAGCAAAGTTTACCCCTTCGTAAACTTCCACTGAGTAGCCCTCACTTGTGGCATAGTAGGCGAATGCAGCGCCAGCAGGCCCGGCGCCTACTACGACAAAGTCTGGCTTACTGGTTTCTGGCATCTCTAGGCACCTCTTAGGCTTAGGAAGTGTCGGGAGTAGTGCCCCTGGTTACTACTTGTGGCACCCATCCAAGCATAGCGTTGACTATGAAACCAGGAAGATGTGAAAGGTAGGAGTCGTGTAAGTTGCCTGTTATCTTTATTGAGAAGTCTATAGCCTTTGACAGCAGTGTTTTTATCATAGTGTATGCCTTGTTTACGCCACTTCCGTTAAGCCATCTTAGGAATAACTGTAGACTGGGCTCGCTTCGAACTTTTTCTTTATCATTGCTATCACGTAGATCGTCTGCTATCTGGTACATTATTCCTATAGTTTCGCCGTACTTCGAGGCTATATCTATAAGGGAATAGCGTCCAGCAGCTATGACTCCTAGTTCTGCGGCTAGCCTGAAAAGTGCTCCAGTCTTAAGCCGGATCATCTCTATATATGAGTCGGGATGGAGTTCTTCCGGGGATGTGAATGCGTCTAGGACTTCGCCTCTAGAAATATCTAGCCATGCTTGAACAGTACGTCGTAACGCCTCCTCACCGTAGCGCTCAGCCACTATTCTTTGGGCGAAGGGTATTAGGAGATTAGATACCATAACTGTCTTCTTTAACCCGTATTTCACCCATGCAGCTTCTGCTCCTCTCCGCGTAATGTCTTCATCTATTATGTCGTCTAGGGCTAGGCTGGCAGCATGTACAAGCTCCACAGCTACAGCCGCATCGAGGCCGTCCTCTACGCGTGCACCTAGACTCCTTGCTACTTCTAGTACCAGGAAGCCGCGAAGTCTCTTACCACCCATAGCTATATATCTTGCAGCATCAATGGCCTTTGCTTCTGGTAGCTCTTTTAGCCAACGCTCAATAGCATCGTCTATTAGCTGGCGCATCTCGCGCCAGTGCTCGAGCAGCTGGTTAGAGTTTAGCCCTTGCATACCCATCCTACCTTTCGGGCAGCGTTAGTGAGAAGCCATGATACCATTTATAGCCGGTTTCTGTCCAATCTTCCAAGCGCAATGCCCTCCTCTCACTCTTATACCCTTTCCCTCGGAGAATTCTATAGCGTGGGGGCGCCCGGTAATGGCGAAAGCTAGACTGTCATATCCTGACGCAAAGTCGTTCTACAACATGCTTGACGCTATATCCAAGATAGTGGATGAAGTTACAATGATAATAACAAATGACGGTATCAAAGCAATAGCGCTGGACCCTGCTCACGTTGCACTAATAACTATAGAGTTGCCACCAGAGAGCTTCATAGAGTACGAGGTTGAGGGCGACGAAGTAAAGCTAGGATTCAACGTAGCGAACACGGCTAAGCTAATCAAACGAGGAAAGAAAGGAGACAAGCTAGACATAGAAGTAGACGAAGAGAGAGTTACATGGTCAATCGTAGGTGCTACTATAAAGCGCTACCGTGTACTAAACCTTGACGTTCCCGTCCCTGAGATCCCGGAGGCTCAGCTCGAGTTCAAGATAAGGGTAGCAATGATAGTCGATCCCTTCAAGAATGCATTGAAGGACGCCGAAGCTGTTGGCGATACGGTAGAGCTAGAAGCCCCCGACGAGAGCACGTTCATCATAAGAGGTGTGGGAGCTGCGACAGCTGAGGCTAAGATCAGAAGTGACTCACCGGCGGTAGTAGAGTTTAGCGTCGACGAGCCAGGAAAGTCGGCCTATAGCATAGACTATCTAAAACATGTCGTCTCGCTAACAAAAGTTGCCGACACAATATCAATAGAGTTCTCGCAGGATATGCCACTGAGGCTACAGTTCCAGCTGCCAGCCGGAGGTAAGGTAACCTATCTGCTAGCACCCAAAGTAGCATAAACTAAAATCAGCACCTCTCTAGGGTATCTAACGCTCTGGGGCGTGATGAAAAATAGTCACCGGCTCAGCGTAGAGCTATGCATTGATGCAGAAGGCCAGGACAGCTGACACAACAGGATATGTATCAACACTCTATTCTTCATTATGTAGCTTTACTTCTTTATCCTCTGGAGTACTGCTTGCGCCAGCTCCTTGGCAGGATTAACCCCCGTAGCAGCCTGGAGTCCTCTCCATAGCGGTGAGGCATTTACTTCGATTACAACATATCCATCATTATTCTCTACTATATCGACACCTGCATATATTAAGCCTAGCACGGAGGCAGCTCGGACAGCTGTCTCTAGAATGTCGCTAGATGGTGATGCAGGTAACGCCTTTGCACCACGCGCTATATTGGTTTTCCAGTAGCCTTGTGGTGCTATGCGGTATATTGAGGCTATAGCTCTACCATCAACAACAAATATACGTATATCCCTATTATTCTTCTTCTCGATGTACTCCTGAACGTATATGGGCTGGTTAAGCGAGGATAGCAAGTTAACAACATAGTAGGCAGTATCGGTGTCGTCTACCATAAATGAGCCTAGGCCTAAACTGCCCGTAATGGGTTTTAGGACGGCGCTACCTAGTCTCTCTACTTCTCTAAGTGCTTCGGAAGGGTCCTCAGTGACTATAGTATCAGGTACCGGTATGCCATTTTCATGCAGTATTCTTAGGCTCGTAAACTTATCGCGTGCCAGAAAAAGTGCATCTGCAGGATTTACTACCGCTATGCCATGAGATTCAGCAGTCTTCAAGAAAGCATATCTATACATGTATTTTTCCACACTTAGACCGCGCCCCAGTCCTCTCACAATTATAGCATCTACATCGAGGCATTTTCCATGATATCGTAGAGGGCATCTAGAGCTTATACTAGCAGAGGTATAGTTCCACAAGATGTAGATGGGCTGGGCTCCTAGCTCAGAAAAGGATTTCATTAATTGTCTCGAAGACCATGTAGGTCGCGGTGCACTATGTAGTATTGCAATCCTAACCATGTCTTGGCCAGACCCCAACTAGTATATGCTCAACTTATACTCCTCGGATATTTATGATGTGGAAGGTAGGCTATGTTCAATCTTGTCTATTGCATGTTCAACAACGAGCGATCCGTAGAGGGGCGCCGTTAATGGATCCGTGTGTAGAACTAGTTCGAGGATTTTTGTGTCTTTAGGTGTATACATGGAGAGCTTAAATCTGGCTTCTTTTAGTATGTCCGCTTCTACGTCTGTAAGCATTGCTAGCACAGTACCATGTAGAAGTCTTGCGGTCATGTGCACCGGTAGGCTTGATACAGGATATACATTTGCTTTGTGGATATAGCCTGATAGGATATAGGCTGTTGGAAGCATTGTGGTTGATGCGTAAACGCTTAGCTCTTTACCGGCTTTCACAGCCTCTACAAAGTCATTTATGAATTGTTTGTACCTATCAATAAGACTGTCATATACATAAGATATATCCGATAGCTCATTTAGCAATCTATTGACTCTAATTCTGATACCGCTAAACTTTTCTGCAAGGTATGTAGCGGATTTTGCTGCAAGCAACATGTAGTGAACAGATGGGCGCTGTGATGTCACCTCTATCAAGTTCTCCTTACCTATACGGGCTGCAATTATATCGGGTAATGGCGTTGACACTATTACGAATCTTGTCTCTGTTATTCGGGCTGCATCTGCTGTTCTAGCTATAATGTTCTCGGCTCCTGGTTCCGCGAATAGCACTAGTAATGAAGTCTCTTCGTGGTATGCGAGTGTATGGTATAGAAATGCCTCAATAGGCTGTATGTATATAGTCTTGTCAGTTAGCTGGCGTAGTATCCAATAGAATAGGTGTGCAGCAGATTGTGCGTAAAAACTGCCGGCGAAAGCTACATAGATAGTGTTTGGCGACTCAGCAAGCTCTGTGACTGTCTTAGCCTTGCTTGTGGCATCGGCTTCTATCGCTGCTAGCGTGGATGCTGTTAGAGTAGTGCTGTCTCGAGTGAGCGGCAGCAACTGCACCTCGCCGTGTCGGGGGCCTCTGGTAGCCTGGGTATAAGCTCGTATAGCAGCCGTCGTGCACGCTCAGTATTCTCCTTCATGACCCTAGTTACTTCCTCTGCTGTGACAGGTCTATCAGCCCATACGTCATAGTCTGTTACGAGTGCTATAGTGGCATAGCATATCTGTGCCTCGCAGGCAAGGTTTACCTCTGGTACTAGTGTCATCCCTATGATATCAGCCTTGAATACGTCCTTCCATATCCGACTCTCGGCCCTTGTAGAGAATCGTGGCCCTTCAATGCATATGTATGTACCGTGTTCGTGTATCCTAAAGCCTAGCTCTTTACCAACCTTTATGATCTCTTGTCTAAGGTGTTCGCAGAACGGATCAGCCATGCTCACGTGTGCGACCACTGGACCGTCAAAGAAGGTGTACTCTCTCTTCTTAGTCATGTCTATGAACTGGTCTGGGACAACCATGTCGCCTGGACGATAATCCTCCCGGAGAGACCCCACAGCTGACACAGATATAATCCATCTAACGCCTAGGCTCTTGAGAGCCCAGATGTTGGCACGGTAGTTAATCTTGTGCGGGGGTATGCGGTGGCCCCTGCCGTGCCTCGGGAGGAACGCGACACGTCTTCCCCTAACAGTCCCGACAATAATGTAATCGCTAGGCTCACCGTACGGCGTATACACCTTGACTTCACGGGGCTCCTCAACTATACCTGGGTCATAAAGCCCGCTGCCACCTATGATGCCTATCTCTGCTCTGACAGGAGGCTCTGGAGGAAACTGCACCATTTAGGTACACCGTGTCGGAATATCTGGAGGTGGTGGAGAAGGATTATAATCTTAGTGAGCAGGCATCATAGTGGTATACACAGTTGTTGGAATGGATGTATGAATACGGCTACTCGCGGGGCTTAACTGCTACCACGCCTTGGGCACGATCGTCGTATCTCACCCTTACGAATCCCACGTACTGTAGTCGCTGTATAACACCCCGTACTATGGGGCCGTGACCGTGGCCGCGTGAACGTAGCGGCTCGCCAGTATAATGAAAGAGGATTCCTCCGGGCTTAAGTACCCGGAATAGTTCCCTATAAAAATCCCTGCTATAGAGTTCGCCGGCCATGCTAAAACGTGGTGGATCATGAATAATCCGGTCAAAGGTGTTATCGGGCAAACGCTCTACAAGTTTGCTGGCATCGGCTAGTATAATCTTTACCTTGCTGTTGGCTAGTTTTGCACTCCAAGGATTAAGCTGTGCTATTGCTAGGACTTCACGGCTCACCTCGACTGTATATACTCGTTCGGCGCCATGATGTAACGAAGCTATTGTTGTATAGCCTAGGCCTGTGCAGACATCAAGCACTATATGACCTCGTCTTACACGGGCTGCTCTAACCTTATAGTTGGCGTCGCGGAGCGGACCTATGTCACTACTCATCCTATGCATATGCACTCCATTCACTATTAGGGTAGGTGCATCCAGATCCCGAGTAAAATGAAGCCTCATGTATGCATTCCCGCGCCTAATCTCTATAGGGTATAATACGGGATTATCGTCATTCAGTATGGTGTAGATGAAGTTATCACGAATGTTGCTAACCTCATCAAAATCTAGTAAGAGTTCTTTGTCTCCAACTCTTATCTCTAAGTAATTATCCTTACAGCGCAGCATAACCCCGTATAGCCCCCTGGCCGTTGTCATTGAGCTGGCGCTGCACTTGCTCAGGGTATCGTGTATGATGTAACCTGGGATAGCATAGGGTCGCGGCTTGAACTCGTAAAGCTCTACCGGGGACGACGTATCATCTAATAGCTCGGTGGACATGTCTCCTTGCCGCGTAGTGATATACGTGAGTAGGTACCCTCCTAAATATAGGCAGGCGTATGGTAAGCAGGATGGATGAGAGGGGTATGATGTGCACGACTCACACTGATGTAGAAGCTAGGTTGATGAAGGAGGTTTCGGCTGACCCCAATGTTGCTCCCCAGTGTTTAATAACAGATTATCTATGTACATTTTCACTGCAATTGTATGTTTACATGGTTTGTTATACATAGATGCGGGACATGTGCAACGTAAGTAACCGCTGAGCTTGTTGTAGTATACTATGTAGTAGCCGTTGCTCCCCTTAACGACTGCAACGTAGGTATTGTTGTCGTGTCTCCTAATATATACTAGTCTGCCCTGATTTATTATTCGTGCTGCTTCTAAAAGTAGTCTTTTAGAGCCCCTGTAGTACGTCTTGGAGCTACTTGGCGCAGAGCAAGGTATACTCATTGAATGCAACACAAATCACCACTAGTTGAGCGAAAGTGGCAATGAGCCCTAAGAGAGCTAGGTGTAACTATGACTAAAGCTATAGACTTCGTAAAAGGAGTTGCAGAGCTAACAAGACCGCATAATCTAATAGTAGCAGTAGTAACTACGTTCATAGGATATGGCATAGTATCAAAGACGTATGGTTATCAACTAGCAGACAAGACATTCATATGGCCTGCATTAGTTGTCGTGCTCATCGCGGCTGCTGGTTACGTAATAAACGACTACTACGATATAGAAACTGATAGAATAGCTAAGCCCTGGAGACCACTAGTCTCTGGCATAGTGTCACCACATACAGCAAGAATACTGGCCTATACCCTATTCGCGCTAGGCCTAGCAATATCAGCTATTATGAATCCATACATACTCTTATTCGTTGCTGCTAATGCATTGTTGCTTCACGAGTATTCACGCTGGATAAAGAGAACAGGATTCATAGGCAACACCGTCGTTGCATATAATTCTGCTGCAACAATACTCTTTGGAGGGCTAACGAGAAGTATAGAGCTAGACGCGCTAGTGCCTTATGCAGTATTAATACCAGCCATTTATGCGTTCCTCTTTGTACTGGGTAGGGAGATCGTAAAGGGTATCGAAGACATAGAAGGCGATAGAAGGGCTGGTATCTACACTATAGCGGTAGCGTATGGTGCTGAGCGTGCACGTAGCATGGCTATACTCCTCCTAGGAGCTGTTGTTGCTATAAGTCCAATACCGGCGCTACTAGGCATATATAACGTGCTATACGCGGTATTTGCGGTCATAGTGGATGTGACGATACTGTTATCACTTATTACACTTTACAAGGCTAACAATATAGACGAGATCATAGCCGCAGCTAGGAAGGCAAGGAGCCTCCTTAAAGTCGGCTTTCTAGCAGGTGGACTCGCCTTTACACTGGGCCTGCTATGATTTAATGGGGAGGCTCAGAGAGGTCGATGCTCAGCATCCCTTAGAGACTCCCCTCAGTCTAGGGTAGCTTCTTCACAGCCTCTCTGCAACACGTCTAGGCTAGACGATATGGCTCTACGTAGTCTATTGAGCTTACGCTTGCCTAGTAATAAATACGTGTTAAGCATGTCTGCAAGTATAGTATAGTCGAGATCAATTATGATCCGGTTATTGAATGAGACCGGTACGTCTATTCTTTCAGAACCAATTATGAACATATAGTAGGATCTAGAGGTGAACTTGTAGCCAGTATATTTGTAGCCAGCTTGAATAGCTATGTCTGCTATAAGCTCGGCTAGTCTGATGCAGCAAGTGTGTAGTGCTAGTATAGGGGGTTGTGCCGAGACCCAGACGTGTCTATAGCCTATCTTTATAGCCTCCTCTATCGCTTTCCCTAGCTCCATGGGACTTACTGGCCGATGCCATTTATACACTATACCTCCTCGGCGCTTATCGCCAGGCGAGGGAGCCGAAAACACTGCGATACGGCCGCTACATGAACTCGACGTAGCTATTGTAGGTATGGAGTTGAGGGCTAACAGTAGGTCTACGATATCGCTATCTATCTTATTGTCTTTAAGTGCACGGGTAAAGCCTTCGCGCAGTTGGTCTCTTAGCTTAGTCCAAGACTCCGTGTTACAAGTGCTCGGTGGTAGATCCGCATGCATAGAGTGCACCCAGCCAGCCGGCGAGGGAGGCGTAGCCAGAGCTAGATGCCGGGTTAAATGACAATATTACTGCTTCACCCATCCCCTTGATCTGGCTAATTACTATCTTCTTTCCTACAGCCAATATGGGGCTCATAAGCCTGGAGCGTGGTCCTACAATCTCGTAGAGTTCATCTATGCAACAATGGAGGCCTGGCTTTCCTACTACACCTGCGGGGTGGAGAGGGTTGTGGGAGTAAAGGCTTCCGCAGAGCCCGTTCTCACGTGTTATCTCTAGCCTGTTAAGCTCATCAAACAGAACCATTACGCCATTTGCGCCGTATTTTAGCACGTTGTCGAAGAACTCTTCATAATCTACTTCTCGTACGCTTATACCCACAGATTTTAGGGCCATTACGAAATCAGAGGGTGCAGCAGCTATACAGTTCGTGTCACGTGCTATTATCCTCCCATAGCTCCACGTAGAGCTGTGCAGAACTATATCGCTGTCACCACATCCTGGAGAGCAGATAATGCTACCAACGCCTATGACTTGATCAATTATGAATCCTTTGTTTTCAACAGTTGCTGTAAACGGGGTATCTACTATCATACATCTACAGTTATCGCTACTAGCAGTTAGCGCTATCTTCTGTATAGTCTCTGGAGACTTTATGAGTAGCTCTATAGGATATATAGTGCTGCCCGCCGGAAGTTGTGGCATGATAGTATCCCCTCAGCAGCCTGGTTATATATCATCGCAGGTGCTCAGCCCTTACATGGTTCTTCATCGGGGTGTAGTGCCTGGCAGCCTAGCGCCCCTATCTACCCTTCGGTAATGTAGCCTAGTAGCTGGAGGGGGCGATCCGTGATAAAACGTTGGCCCAAGCGCCGTGAATTCCTGGCCTACTATCTTCTGCTAAAATACGCTAAGGCTAAGAAAGTTAGACAAAACGGTGATGATGGCTGCATAAATGCTGGCGAGGCTATAGATGTTTTAAGGGTGTTCACGGGAAGCAAAAAGCTGGCTATATCGCTGTTAAGGCAACTAGTTAAGAGGGGATTCCTAGCCAGAAGGGCTTCACTAATATACTGTCCAAGAGACATAGCTGAACTGCTAGATGAAGCCCTAGTGTATTACCTAGCTGGTAGGCTACGGCGCCGAGGGGTAAAAGCGGTAGTAGAAGGAACATCCAACGTACTCTTGCTCGACAAGAATAGCTGTGATGACGGCGTGGCCGAGATTCTGGCTAAAATTGGGCTGAGGGTGCAATGTGTAGACATTCAGTAACGTTGAACAGTCTAGAGTTGCAGCTGCACATAGTCACAAGGTTTATATATAACACGTGGTTAAGGATGCTTCTATCTTAATCTAGCCTAGCCTTAAACATTGATTGTTTACATAAGAATATCGCGTACTTGTGGTGAAGTCTAGAATGTAACCGGATCAGTGCTAGTCTTCATCTTCGTAGATTTCTACTATAATCCGAGCCTTAACCTTATCCTTAGAGAATGGTGGTGGAGATTCACCTAGATCGACCGCAAATACTACTGAGTTACCGAGGCTGTCTGTAAACCTAACTTCAGCTACGTACCGCTTTCGAGGTCCAGATTCGAACACCTTCAATACGGCCTCATATATCCTGCTTAGCGCCATTTGAAGTGCCACAGGGCTTGAGAAATCCTCTGGCCTTAGCTGGATTGCTTGTAGTCCTTGCATGATCTCTCCGATCTTGGCTTCACCTTCGAATATTGCGAGCTTCTTTATCTCCTCGCTACCGGCGCGCTGGGTGTTTTCGTTCATAGCTCCAACCACCCATTTTAGCCGGTGATAGTGGAATGGAATACTTAAATAGTCTCCTCCGTATGGCTAGCCCTAAAGGGGTGCAGGAAGGAGGTAACTTCAGCCATGAAGGTTTATATCGTTGACCACTTTACCGGCAGCTATGCGCTCAATGAGCAGAAGGACCTAGTAGCCTATGAGCATGCCCCAAAGAGCCTCGACGATATGGTCGAGGAGGCACTCAAGATAGAGCGTGGTGAGCCTACTGCAGCCTACCTTAGGCTACTCGACAAGCTAAAGGAGATGGGTATTACGACGTTAGTAGTCGAGACTAGTGAGATGGCTAGAGTAGCCTCTGGTAGAGGCTTTGAGGTAGAGGTTAAGCCTGCCAATGAGATTGCACGCTACTTCCGCGGTAATGTAGTAGAGATAGTGACTAGCACAGAATTTGTAAAGAATGAGGAAGAGTTCTACAAGCTCCTCCATGAGTTCACTATAGAGACTACTAGGAGGAAGCTGCGTCGAGCAGCACAGAAACGTGACCTACTAGCAGCACAAGCCATAAGAGCTATAGATGATATAGATAAGACAACAAACCTCTTCGCTGCGAGGCTGCGTGAATGGTATAGCCTACATTTCCCCGAGCTTGATGACCTTGTGCGTGAGCACGAGGATTATGTAAAGATAGTGGCTGAACTCGGTCATCGTGACAACATAACGGTTGAGAACCTAATTAAGCTGGGCTTCAGCGAAGAAAAGGCCAAGAAAATAGCAGAGGCAGCATCAAAGAGTATGGGTGCAGATTACCCAGAGTTCGATATACAGCCTATGCAGAGGCTAGCAAGGATAACTCTAGAGCTGTACAAACTACGTAGAGACCTCTCAGACTACATAGCCCAGGTAATGAAGGAGGTAGCACCAAACATAACAGCACTAGTAGGCCCACTGCTAGGTGCGCGCCTCATAAGCCTTGCTGGTGGCCTAGAGGAGCTAGCATACCTACCTGCAAGCACTATACAGGTACTGGGCGCCGAGAAGGCGCTCTTCCGCGCTCTAAGAACGGGAGGAAAGCCGCCAAAGCATGGCATAATATTCCAGTACCCCGACATACATCGTAGCCCGCGCTGGCAGCGTGGTAAGATAGCTAGAGCGCTAGCAGCCAAGCTAGCCATTGCTGCTAAGGTAGACTACTTCACGGGCAGGTTCATTGGCGATAAGTTGAAAGAGGCTCTCCGTAAGAGGATTGAAGAGATCAAGAGGATATACAAGAAGCCGCCAAAGAGGAAGGAGATTAAGCCAACAAAGCCCGCTAAGCCAGCCCGCCCGGCACGTGGCAAGAAGGCTAGAAAGGGCAGAAAGGGCAAGGGTAAAGGCAAAAGGAGGTAACACTACCAAGTTTTAAGGTCTCCTCATGCCGGTCAAACTCATGAGGTAATTGAATAGGTGGTCTGGTATGGTGGAGGTAGTTAACGTTTATGAGCACGAGCGCTACAAGGGCGTCTACGTAGTAGAACTCGAAGATGGATCTACACGCCTCGCCACAGTAAACCTAGCACCCGGGAAAAGAGTGTACGGCGAGAGGCTATTCAAGTGGGAGGACAAGGAACTCAGAGAGTGGAACCCCTATCGTAGTAAGCTTGCAGCAGCACTCCTAAAGGGTATCGAAGAGCTCCCAATAAAGCCAGGGCACAGAATACTATACCTAGGTGCAGCAACAGGTACCACACCCAGCCATGTATCCGACATAATAGGGCTAGAAGGTAAGATATACGCGCTTGATGTAGCTCCACGTGTTATGAGGGAACTGATAGCGGTTTGTGAGACACGGCCAAACATGCTACCACTCCTAGCAGACGCTAAGAAGCCATACGAGTACCGTCACATAGTTGAGCTTGTTGACGGCGTATACGCGGATGTTGCACAGCCAGAGCAGGCAGAAATAGTCGCGGATAATGCGGACTTCTTCCTAAAGGAGGGCGGCTACCTCCTACTAGCGATAAAGGCTAGGAGCATCGACGTCACCAAGGAGCCTAGCGAGGTATTCCGCAACCAGATAGAGGTGCTAAAGAACCGTGGCTTCGAAATAGTAGACATGGTGCACCTAGAGCCCTTCGATAAAGATCACGCAATGGTTTATGCAAGGTATAAGCCGCAGAAATAAGCTCCAAAACACAATCTTTTAACTACACTTATGAAAATCAACAATAGACTAATACTATGCTGTTGATATCTTGTTTTGGTTTGATAACCATTTGTAGATTATAATAATCAGCTACTTATAGGATATGGTTGGCAACACTGCATTGATTATATTGGTAACCTTCATACTTTCCAGTATATCTCGGGAAGCCAGAAGGAGTATACTCTAACTCTAACCTAGCTGCACGGACTAAGGGAAGATAGGCTATGGCTTATCCTGGGGAGAGACTACATCGATACATATATCACAAGGCATATAGAGACAAGCAGTTCTTCGAATCTTTGCGCCCAGCAGAGTATAAGAACCTATCTGTGTTACTAGAAGAAGATGAGCCAGGTGTACGGCTGGCATCTGGACAATACTATATGTTCAGCAGAGAGGATCTAGAGACTTTGAGGAATATGCTTCCTTGGTATCTACATAGCTTAGTAAAGCTTCCATTCTTCTTCATATACTCACGTACTGGGCACGTCGGTAGTTATAAGCTGGTAGGGCCGGATAGGTGGGCTGCACGGGCAATAGGGTATATCCTAGAGGGCGACCTTACACAAGAGAAGTGGGAGCTTAGTGGGAGTGAAATGGAACGATTACTTGCGTTGCTTAAAAGCCTTATAATAGTCTCTCTATCAATTTCACTATAAATAATGGGGTGGGGTTAGAAACAATGCGAGTCGTAGAGGACGTAGTGCGTGAAACGATAAAGACGCTGCAAATGTACGGATACAGTGTTGACAAGGTAGTATACCCAGAGGATCCTAGGAAGCGTAGCATAGACATTGTGGCTTCACGTAAGGGGGATAACCCGCTACTCGTAAAAGTCATTGATGATGCTATACAGTTGCAGCCAAGAGAGCTCAGAGAACTTAGAGAGTGTAGCCTGCTCCTGGACGCAGCGGGGCTAGTAGTAGCTGATAGGGATAATGGTATCGAAATAGACGACATGGTGGCGCATGAGCGCTCTGGCGTCTATATAGTGAGTGCAGCTGGCTTGAGAGCGGCCCTTAGCAACTCCATCTACGTTGTAAGGAGGCAGGGCAACTACTACATGCGGGTAGACGGGGAGAAGCTTAGAGAAGAAAGGTCAAGGAAAGGCTACAGCCTAGGCGATCTAGCTTCAATGCTCAGTGTGAGCCGTAGAAGCATATACATGTATGAGCAAGAGGAAGTAGATATATCGTTGAACACTGCGCTGCGATTAATGGACATATTTGGTGAGGAAGTGTTTAAGCCTATACCTATACTCCGTGAGAAGCCGGAACAGCGACGTATCCAGAGGCTTCCAAGCCGTAGAGTTGGCAGCGAACCCTCTGAGACGGAGAAGGCAGTAGAGACCATAGTCAGGGCTGGTGGCGAGGCTGTCGAGACAAAGCGTATACCACCAGATGTAGTAGCTAGGCTAAGAGACGACAAGATGCTAATAGTTATAGAGCGTAAACGCGAGCGTCGCCTTGAAAAGAGAGTCTATGAAGCAGCAAAGGTGGCCATGAAGGTTGTCGCGAAAGTCATAGCTGTCACGCACAGACGCGAATACCGCAACGAGCTAGAGGACTACGGTGTAGACGTATATACCAGTATTGACGAGTTTATATCAGAAGTTAGCATCGAAGAGGACCGGGAATAAGGAACACTAATAACAGCTCTTAAGAGGGACCTCTTCTCCTCCCGCCCTCCGGGAGCCTCATTGGCGATAAGCCTGCGTAGCCGCATACATGTAGCTGAACTTCTCAGCAAGGGTGAGGTCGGTAAGGAGTATACAGTCGCTGGATGGGTTGATACCGTAAGAGCTCATGGCGGTATAGTGTTCGTTGTGCTACGTGATCGTACAGGAAAGATACAGCTAGTAGTCAAGAAAAATGTCTCAAAAGACGCCTGGAAGACAGCCAAGAACCTGACACCAGAGAGTGTGATAGCTGCACACGGAACTCTCGTAGAGAGCAAGGCGGCTCTAGGAGGTCGAGAACTAGTAGTAAGCGAACTCGTAGTATACTCCAAGGCCGATCCACTGCCCATTGATATAAAGGATCACTCTAAGACTATACTTGCAAAGAGGCTCGACTGGCGGTTCCTAGACCTGCGTAACCCGAGGAACCTCTTGATATTCCTAGTCGAGGCAGAGATGGCTAGAGCGGCCCGCGAGTGGTTCTATGAGCATGGGTTCGTAGAGATATTCACCTCAAAGATAGTAGGTGCGGCGACGGAAGGCGGAGCCGAGGTCTTCAGCATAGTATACTTCGACAAGCCAGCCTTCCTAGCACAATCTCCACAGCTTTACAAGCAGATGGGTGTAATAGCTGGGTTTGAACGCGTATTTGAGATAGGACCTGCATTCCGTGCAGAGCCGCACCATACTACGCGTCATCTCACAGAATATACAAGTGTTGACCTAGAGATGGGATTCATAGACAGTTTTGAGGATGTTATGGATGCTGTTGAGGGAGTAGTTCGTGCGATGATAAGGCGGGCTATATCAGTCTACGGTAACCAGATAAGAGAATACTTCCCTGACGCTGTGCTGGAGGAGCCCAAGGACATACCAAGGATAACTATTCGTGAAGCATACAAGCTGCTAGAATCAGCTGGCGTAGAGGTGGAGTGGGGCGACGATCTTAGCAGCGAGGGTGAGAGAAAACTAGGCGAGATAATAGAGCGTGAATACGGCTCACCAATAGTTTTCGTGACCGAATATCCATGGCGGGCTCGGCCATTCTATACTATGAAGAAACCAGATGACCCAGAATGGACTCTAAGCTTCGACCTACTCTTCCGCGGCTTAGAGATAGCTACTGGTGGTCAGCGTGAGCACCGTTACGAGGTGCTAGTCAAGCAGATAGAAGAGAAAGGACTAAATCCCAAGAACTTCGAGTGGTATCTCAACATGTTCCGCTATGGAGCACCACCGCATGGAGGTGCAGGTATAGGCCTTGAGAGAGTTGCTATGCAGCTACTAGGACTCGGCAACATACGTGAAGCCCGCTTGCTGCCACGTGATCCTGAGAGGCTAACCCCCTAGCCATCCCATAGTTAGCTTCCGTTTCTTTTAGCTCAGCCTCGATCGCTTTCTCAACATCTAGTCTCCCGGCGCATTACGACTAAAGTTAATTTCAATGAGAACTCTAGCTATGCCAGCACATAGTCTAATTATTGCAATCATGGAATATTGCAGATTGCAGGATTCAGCCCCCAGCGCCTCTTCATCGATATGAATCGTTAGTTCTCCGCGTCGTCTAGCCTCATCACGCCAGTGCGAGGTTTCCGAGAGAATCATTATTAATGGTTATCGAAGCTGGCTGCTTAAATGGGAGTTAATGATGCACCATGACTCTAGAGGTCCACGTCCAGCAGCGGTTATTCATCGGAAATGGCCGTTTGACGAGAAGCCATTACTAATATTCTGGGAGACAACTAAGGCATGTATGCTTGCATGTAAGCATTGTCGTGCCTCAGCAATACTCGAGCCCTTGCCTGGTGAATTAAGCCACGAGGAAGGGATTAAGCTTATAGACGATATAGCTGGCTTCGGTAAGCCTTCCCCAATTCTCGTGTTTACTGGTGGCGATCCACTAATGAGGAAGGATATATGGAGTCTAGTAGCTAGGGCAAAGGAGCATGACATAACTGTAGCTATGGCACCCGCCATTACACCGAAGCTCACGGATGCTGAGATAAGGAAAATGGTTGAGATGGGAGTAAGTGGTATAAGTATAAGTCTTGATGGTAGTAGGCCAGAGATACATGATAGTATACGCGGTGTTTCCGGTGTCTTCAAGCGGAGTATAGAGATAATTCGCTCAATGCTTGACAGTGGTCTACGTGTCCAGGTCAATACAGCGGTAATGAGAGACAATGTTGAAGATTTGGCTGACATAGTTAAGCTTCTAATTGACCTTGGCGTGCGTGTATGGGAGGTATTCTACCTCATACCCGTGGGACGCGCGCAGAAGGAGCTAGACCTCTCGCCCAAAGAGTGGGAAGATGTAAGCCACTTCCTCTATGAAGCGTCAAAGTATGGTATAGTGGTGCGTACCAGTGAGGGGCCAATGTTTAGGCGCGTTGCAGTAATGCGTAGGCTGCTAGAGCTGCACGGTTATGATCCCGATGAGATCCTTAAGCCTGGCCCCCTATACCATAGGCTTGTTTCAAGGCTGCGTAGCCTTCTTGGAGAGCCCAAAGGTAAACCCCTGGCGTCAACGACAGGAACACGAGATGGTAAGGGTATACTATTCATATCTCATGACGGGCTTGTGTACCCGAGCGGCTTCATGCCTTATCCTGTAGGTAATGTGCGGAAAGAAAGTATAGTCAAGATATATCGTGAGAATGAACTATTGAGAAAGATACGTGCTGCAGAGTTCGAGGGCAAGTGTGGTATCTGTGAGTTCCGAGACATATGTGGCGGTAGCAGAGCGCGTGCGTATACACTTCTTGGCGATCCACTTGCAGAGGATCCTGCATGCCCATACAATCCAGGCGAGTTTACAAGACTCGTTGAAAAGCTCGGACTTGATACAGATAAAGCAATAAAGGATATAGAAGGACTTAAATATGTGCTTCCACCCAAGCCTGATGCATCCAAGCCATGAATACCGGTAAGTTGTAGGTGTAAATATTGATGAGTGAGAGCAGATTCGTTCCACAAGTTATCGAGAAGCTTGGCAGCGAACTGGCAGCCGAAGCACTTATGGAGCTACAGTATAACTTCCCGCTGACAGCAACACCATACAATGATATAGCGGAAAGATTGGGTGTCAATGTTGACGAGCTTCTAGACTTACTGAGAATGTTAAAGGAAAAGCGTATACTGAAGCGTGTAGGCTTCTACCTGAACTACAGAGCTGCTAGGAAACGGGCAGCCCTCATAGCTATAGCAACGGAAACGCCGCGGGAAGCAACTAAGTACCTAGTTGAAATACTAGAGGTCACGCATAGCTATCTCAGGGACCACCCAGTATACAACCTGTGGGTTGTAGGAAAGCATGAAGACCCAGAAAGAATAGTTGAGGCGGCCCGCAAGGCCGCAGAACGATACGGTAAGGGCAAATGGCTAGTACTCTGGGGCGAGAAAACTCTCCGGCTAAGTGTAAAATACGATCTTGAAAAAGGTATAAGCAGAGCTGGCCCTTACAGCACGGTTGCAGCCAACCCACCGAGACCAGAGGATATAGGCTACAGCATGGCCTTAGCTAGGGCTTTGCGTGTCCTACCACTCGAAGAACGACCATATGCGGTGATAGCAAGGCAGCTCGGGCTAACAGAGGATCGGGTCATAGAAGCTGCGCGTGTAATGCTCGATAGAGGTATACTAGGAGACCCTGGAGCGGCATTGGATGGTCACAAGTTAGGCTTCCAGTACAACGGGATGGTAACCCTGGCACCGAAAGAAATAGATCAGCTGGACGATCTATGTAAATGGGTTGTAAACAACATCAGTGAAGCCACTCATGTAGTTAAGCGATCCGTGACACCTCAGGGAGCTTGGAGACATCTATGCTACTTCATGGTCCATAGTGTTGATGAAGATAGGGTCAAGCCAGTACTTAAACGCTTGGACGACTGCCCATATCTCGACGACTACATGGTTATTAGGAGTCTAGAAGACTTACTCCCAGGTGTGATAAGATAACAAGTATCCATACAAGCACATGGTTTTAGGAGCCAAAACAGTCGGCTAATGTAGTTGTAGGATAGGGGGTGTAAGGATAAGTGATACCTGTCACCGTAATGGTTGCAGGTAAGGGTACTGTATCTACCCGTATAAAGGGACATTATGGACCTCGGAGACCATCCAAGTTCTCTGACGTATTAAGGCCAATAGTATTCTGGAATATAACATATCAATGCAACTTGAAATGTGCCCATTGCTACATAAATGCACTCCAGAACAAGCTACCCAAGGAACTCTCCACCGAAGAGGCTCGTAGACTATCCCAGGAGATGGTCGAGATAGGCATTCCACTAGTCGTCGTAACCGGCGGCGAACCACTTGTGAGAGATGACTTTTGGGACATAATGGAGCCCATGGCTAACAAGCAGAGGCCACGCCTCTCTCTGAGTACAAACGGTACGCTAATAACGCGTGATGTTGCAGAGAAGTTGGCATCATATGGGTTCGTTTATGTCGGTATATCGATTGATAGTGTAAAGCCTGGATGGCATGACAAGTTCAGAGGAGTTGAAGGCGCCTTTGAGGCTACCCTGCGTGGTATAAAGAATAGTATAGATGCAGGAATAGATGTCGGCATTAGGACTACAATAACGAGATACAATGTTAAAGAGGTCCCCGAAATTCTGCGCTGGTCGTATGATATGGGTATAAAAAGAATAAGCCTATATATACTAGATACGGTGGGCCGTGGTACAGGAATAAAGGACTGGCTTCCAACACATGATCAGCTAAAATGGCTTGCAGATGTATTGATAGATGAGGCCAGAAAGTACGCCGATGCTATGGAAATACTCATAGTTAGAGGCCAATTCATGGGGATATACATAGCTGATAAGATATCGAGAACAAACGAGGAGTTCATAGATTACATAAAGATGCTGGATGCGCAAGGTAACTGTGGACGGAAAAGCGTAAGCATATATCCCGATGGCTCTGTGAAGCCTTGTCAGTTCGTAGACTGGGTAAGCCTAGGCAATGTGCGCGAAAAACCACTGCGCGAGATACTAAATCCAGAGAATCCGGAACTAAAACCGTTCCTAGAGATAGAGAGACATTTGCGCGGCCCCAGGTGTAGCAAGTGTCCATTCCGTAGGATATGTGGCGGAGGTAGTCGTGGAAGGGCCCTAGAGTTCTATGGTGATGAGTGGGGTGATGACCCGCTCTGCTTCATAGACCCGATAGAGATAGCTAAGAAGCGTGGAATAGATCCAGCAGCTATCGTGTAGCCGATGAGCCTCCAGTCAAGTGGCCCTGCGATTCGAGTTTGGTGCCTGGTCATCTACTCCCGGCACGGCTTCTCTACATTTCTTAGTCTTGCGAGATCCTGGAGTATGGGTATTTCTCTAAACTTCTTGCACGGGAGCATGTCCCATATGATTCCAGGTGGTTTCTCAGCAGACTCGAACCGGAGCAGTCTACGCGGGGTAGCAGCTATGTCTACAGCTAGGTCATAAGGTTCTTTCGGTATATAATCAACGAGCTGGAGATCGTGAATAGTGGTTGCGACTGGAACGTCTTCCACAACTAATCCAAGGTCGCGCATAATGCCATACTCTATCTCTGCGTATCCCTCGCCCTTGCCTATACGATGCCCCTTCCTATCTATTGCGACGGAGCCAGTAACAATTAGATCTATGCCGCCCATAGACCTTAGCTCGTCTATAGACAGTTTTTTGCCTAGCTGGAAGGCGCCCCGTATGGTAGCAGCTCTCTCGTATAGGGATTCCGGTATGAGTCGTGGATCCAGCAGGAGAAAGCCCTCTCGTAGACGGGGAGTGGCCATCACGACTATCTTGCCGCTACGTAGAGCCGCTAATCTAACCCATTTCTGTGGTGCATCCGGGTTAACCTTGACTATTCTAGCTCTCCTCCACTCTGGTGTCTCAGACAGCCTAGCTGCAGCCTCGTCCGCGCCCCTGAAGTTGGGTATACGCCCGTAGACTGGGCGTGGGAAAGTTGCGACGCCACGCTCCTCCAGAAGCCTCCATATGTACTCCCTTATCCTTTGCTTTTCCTTGGAGGTTTTACTCTCCAAAGCTCTAAGCCCCTAGCTTCTCCAGGAGGGCTTCAACCCTTTCAGCGCTATTCTCGAGACTCTCGATTAGCGCTTGTATCCTAGCCCGCTGTAGTAGCACGGCGGCTGCAATCCTGGCAGAGCGATAACCTCTCCTCGCAAGTGGTGTGAGGCTCCGTAGCCACTCCAGCGTCTTCGCGACATTGCGTACACTCTTGCCGAGCTTGGCTGCAGCTTCGGAAA
This sequence comes from Pyrodictium delaneyi, assembly GCF_001412615.1. Taxonomy (NCBI): domain Archaea; kingdom Thermoproteati; phylum Thermoproteota; class Thermoprotei; order Desulfurococcales; family Pyrodictiaceae; genus Pyrodictium; species Pyrodictium delaneyi. Next base: position 576,159 of record NZ_CP013011.1, read on the forward strand.
CAGCACTGGACTCTGCTATAGCGCGAAGTACCTCTAGCTGCTCTGGTTTTATCCGGATAGAAGGGTCGAGGAGCAGCCTTACAGCCTCGCTAAACGCCTCCAGTACAGCGCCATAGACTATATCCTCTAACTCTTCAGCGTCGAGCAGAAATACGTCCTCCAGTTCTATAACGGTTACACCGAGCTTCTCCGCAAGCACACGGGCGGACTCATCGGCAAACCCTTTACACACTACCAGGGGTCTAGCGTTAAGCAGTACAGCGTTGCTATACACCTGGCGGATACCGTGGATATCCAATCTGCCAGCTTTAACCTCTACAACATACAAGTTTCCCTCACTATCCTCAGCCAATGCATAAACTTCACCTATCTCGACTCCATCAACTACTATACGCTTATGAGTTTCGAGTACCCGGTAGCCGCGCTGCTCAAGCAGACGGAACGCTATTCTCTCACTGGCTAGCCAGCGCCTAACACCACCCTTGGCCAAGTCTGCGACACCCTATCCGCGTCATTGTGGTGCCTCTCCCCTGGTTCTTAGAGGGCCTACAAACCCTATATGGCTCTCCTAGACCGAGTGCCTGGTTCCGGGAGACTACAGTGAAGGTTGAACGTAGCAAGCTATTAGCAGAGCCGGTTAAAGACGTAAAGGTAGACCCGAATGCAACGCTAGCGGACCTAGTCAACATGCTTGACGACATACACGGCTTTATGGCTGGTCATTTGGCACGTGCGGTAAAACTGCTATCGAGCTGTCTCAGGAAATCTGACCTACGTGTAATGTCGTTCACAGCGAATCTCGTAGCAACTGGGCTTAGAGGTGTATTTGCACAACTGATACGCGAGGGTATATTCAACCTGGTTGTAACAACATGTGGAACAATAGATCACGACATATCCAGGGGGAGCGGAGGCGTATACTACAAGGGGTTCTTCGAGACAGACGACCGCATGCTACACGAGGTCGACGTGCATAGGCTCGGCAACGTATTCATACCTATGGAGGACTATGGGCCACGCGTCGAGAAGATGACATACAGTGTACTTGATAGACTCGATAGATCCAGAGAGTGGGGTATCTATGAAATACTCTGGGAGATAGGCAAGGAGCTAAGCAACGACGAGAACAGTATACTCGCGGCAGCTGCCGAAACGAAGACCCCCATAATAGTCCCTGGTTTCCTAGACGGGGCTTTCGGTACAGCGCTCTTTACATACTTGCAGACGCATCGCGACCTAAGAGTAAACCCGTTTAGGGACGAGGAGGTAATGTCAAACAAGTTTTTCACAGCGAAGCATGCGACAGCACTCATCATAGGTGGTGGTATTAGCAAGCATCATACAATATGGTGGGCACAGTTCAGGGAAGGATTTGACTGTGCAGTATACATGACTACAGCTGTAGAGTACGATGGTAGTCTTAGCGGTGCTCACCCAAGGGAGGCTATAAGCTGGAATAAGCTCCGTCCAGAGGGTGAGAGTATAGTAGTCTATGGTGATGCAACAATACTGTTGCCGATACTAGTAGCAGGTGTACTGGCGTATAAGCGGAATAACAAGAAGTAGAATCATATAATTGAGTGAAATAGTTATTTATTAAGACTATATGCTTGGGTTTTTATATCACTTACACCTTTCGTGTAAAGGTAAATGGTGCGCACTAAGCCTCCTACATAGTATTTCTCGACGTGTATAGGATTCCATCCCGGTATAGCGAAGTCTAGTGTGATTACGCGTGCACCGATTCTAAGCTCGTTTTCAAGTTTCGGTCTCAACGCTGCATTAACACGGGTTAGCAGATACATATAGACTACAGAAGCACGGTGTAATGATACATTGAAGAAATCATCATTAATGAACTCGATTTTATCGTAAACGCCAGCCTTCTTGGCGTTTTCTATAGCAGACTCCAGGAGTTCTCGTCTGAGCTCGATACATACAGCCTTGGCTCCGCGTTTGGCAGCCTCTATAACTACGCGGCCATCTCCGCAGCCAAGATCATAAAAAATGTCGCCTTTGCTGACTCTTGCTATACGTAAAACTTGGCTTATTAGCTGTCGGCGTGTAGGAACCCAGGGTACATCGTAAGAACCTATGGCAGCTAGTGGCAAGGCACCAAAGATTCCGGCCAGCATGCTGGTCACCCAGCCAGTTATAGGATAAGCCGTAACGCAGGTTAACTTTTAGTAACTGGCTAAGCAACTTTAACACTTTTATCCATCCGGCTACGCTATTATGAGCATGGTTTATTGAGTCATCACGGATAAGCGTTAGCATTATTTCAATGACAACTATGATGCTTTGGCCTTCACAAAGGCGTTTGGAGGTTAGCATAGAATTGGCAAAGGCTAGGAGGTTCAGTCACCGTACTAGGGTAACTTTATGGGAAGCATATGCTAGGTCTACTATTGAGCATCGATGTTTAGATCCACGCACATGGGCCACAATTATATCACAAATAGAGGGTATTAAACACATCTATGGATTCATGAATAAGTTTATGTCGCTTGGTTTCGAAAATAGAGTTAGAATTAATGCTATAGATGTTATAGCTAAAAGGCTTGATAATTTATCTAGACAGTTGATAATAGTTGATGTAGGAAGTGGGCCTGGTGACTCTCTTAAAGCAATATGGAGAAGGCTTACTAACAGCTATATAGTGGCCATAGATCCGTCGATTTCACTTCTAAGTACAGCATGTAATAATGTTTTATGTGACCGTGTAGTAGGAGTTGCAGAGAATCTACCTATACGGAGACATGGAGCAGATATAGTAACATCATTCTATGCTTCGCGCGACTTTCAGTCTCTCTCGGATGCATTGGCATCGATGATTAGTGTTACAAGGAGGGGACTCGTTATAGGTGATATTTTTCTACCGAAGCATCCGGTCAAGAAGCTACTTGTGAAGGCATGGGTATGCCGTATAGTTCCTATGCTAGCTATGCTATTAGCTGGAAAATATTGGAAAAACTACAAAGGATTGTGTGTTACAATAAAGGATTGGTGTGATGTACAAGATGTAAAGACATATCTTAAACAATTATCGAAAAGATTTGGTAAACAGCTTATTGTGGAATCTCATAGTTATGTGTTTGGAGGATTAGGGTATGTCGCTGCATTCGTCGAAAAGGAAAGTATTAGTGGGCATAACTGGAGCTAGTGGAATAATCTACGGAGTACGGCTGGCCGAGATCTTATATAACATGAGCCTCCTTGAGGCGATCATCTACACGCGAAGTGCTGAACGTGTAGCTAAGGAAGAAATGGATAGAACCCTAGATGATATGCTAAGAATAGGGGATGTAAAGGTTTATCGTGAAGATGAAATAGATGCGCCTTATGCCAGTAGCAGTCGTATACCGTATGGGGGTATGGTAATTGCGCCTTGCAGTATGCGTACACTTGCTGCAATAGCTAATGGCCTGCCGGATAATCTAGTAACACGTGCAGCCCTCTCCACATTAAGGCTAAGGCGGCAATTAGTGCTAGTAATTAGGGAAACACCGCTTGGTATTGCAGAGCTGCGTAACATGCTATTGGCGGCAGAAAATGGTGCAGTAATACTGCCAGCATCCCCAGGATTCTATCATAAGCCTAAGACTATAGATGATATGGTATCATTCGTTGTAGGCAAAGTTCTTGACGTGCTTGGTATAGAGCATAACCTTTACCATAGGTGGCGTAGCTGAACTCAACTCAAGGAACTAAGGTTGTCTTATCTGTAAAATACTCTTTAGACATAAAGTTTGGGCAGTTATGTAGTTGCCTTCTAGAGCAAGTCCTCGTCGAACCCATAGCCCTTTTTCCGCATTAGTCTCTCAACACGTGACATGGTCTCTTCTTCTGCTGCTAATTCTTTCTCGAGATCCTCTATCCTGGTCTCTCTTTGTTGCTTCTCCTTAGCATATAAGCATGTGCCGTCTGGTAGCAATGCCTTTAGAGTACATGCAGCATATTGGCACGAACCGCCTATACACTCGTCGCCTATCCAGCGGCAATACGCTACACGATGCATCTTGCCGTGAGAAGGCTTCCTTACTATTGTCAGTGCATTGTTTAGGCATTTGAAATGTGGGCAGAGAGGATTACACTTTCCGTCAGGAAGAGGTAGCGGTCTAGGCTTTCCTGCTGGACCACCGCCTCGTGGAGGTCCCCTGCGAGGTGCCCCAGAAGGGTACCGTCCCCGGCGATATGACATGTTCTGCCACCTCACGCTAGAAATACAGTGTTGATGGAAGTCCAGCTCATCTCTAGGCTTCTCATCTGTCCGGCGCCCTCCGGCAAGAGGGGTAGTGCTGCACCACGGTATGTAGAAAGTTAGACTATCTTATTAGGGCTTACTCCACTTAAACATCAAGTACCTTGTCGGCGTCTCACCAGATCCTGTTATAGCTAGTATGAATGCTTTACGCACACTATGACTAAGACGTCCAGCACGAACTATACCCAGCGGATCTATCTCTTCGTCAGCCTCTATCACATGTACAAGATAAGGTGCATGGTCTATTCCAGGCCCCTTCTCATAAACAGCAAAATCAGCACCATATTTTAGTCCTGAGCGTACAATGTAGCCCTTATCCCGCAGCTCCTTGTACACCTTGTAGATTATGTCAAATTTAGGTATAAATCTGCGGGCATGCGAAGCTATATCCTTGGTACTAAGTTCTCTTCCCTCTCCATCTACTATAGATAGTAATCCCTTTTCAGCAAGGTATATGGCCTCTACGAGCCCTAATTCTAGGGGAGCAGTAAACTCCGCATCTTTAGGCTTAGGTATGCCTAGAGGCTTGCCGTAGAAGCCTAGACGGTAGAGTTCGCGAGCTTGATTTACATCAAACACAATAACGCGTAGCCCTAGGAGTACGCCTCTAAACTTCATAACGAATTACCCCTTTTAGCGGTATAGATAGTCATGAAGAGTATGTAATTTTGTACTTTTTCAGTAAACAGATGAACAGATAGACTAGTTTATATTCGTAAAGGTTTCATGGGTGTAATGTAGGCTCAGATAGGTTTGGGATTGATCCTTCTTGTTAAGGCTAATGAAATTTATCACTAGTGTCGGGCTACTCGGTATAACGCTAGGAACTTAACATTCTCTGCCGCATCTCTTATTGTGTCGGCCACTTCCTCGATCATGTCTACGATATCTCTGAGTAACATCAAAGCTACTAAGTCCTGACGCAATTCGCGGTACATGGAGTACGTCAGTTGGCGATAGAGGTTGTCGACTTCATCTTCAATGCTTGTAACTAGCTGTGCTTCTTCGTATCCCTTCTTTGGATTGGAGCTGAGAGCTTGGATGGCTACCTCGAGTCTATCAAATTCTTTTTGGATACTGTCTGCTATTGACGTCAATAACTCTGATATCGTGTTACTAGTGATGTTAGTATTAGATGCTAAGAGGTATGCTCTATAGGCTATACCTTCAGTCATCTGTGCCACACGCGTTAAGCTTAGGAATATATCTTTATAGAGTGTACTTGTATTTAGCAAGTCGCCGAGCCGGGCCAGGTAAGTTAGAGCGTCCTCCTTCATAGACTCCACGCGTTCTTTGGCCTCTTTCACTTTCCTATGCAACTCCTTTAGCTTTCTATCGTCGGCATTGGCCAGCGCTATTACAATCTCTCTCATACTAGTAATGGTGTCGCTGAGGGCACGAGTTACACCCAGCAATTGCTCATTTAGGCTTTCTTCAGCTAGCGATTGTCGTCTTCTTCTCTCCATATCATAGTCATAGTACTCTTCGGCCATGTGCTCTACCCCGTGGTGCAACCTAGGTAGGATGGAGGTATTAGAATAGTAATGCTGTTATGTCGTGGAGCGTAGTAAATAAGTAAGTTGTTACAGCTAGGCCTGGCTAGACACTAAAGTGGCAGGAATATAAAGTTAGATCTCATGTAGTGCTGGGATGAAGGGCGAGGGCTAACCCGATGGAGGCGTTGATAATTGACGCATTAGCGAGGGGTAGCTACGGAAAACGTATGGTAACAGTAGACGCTATTGGTGCAGGACCACGCACTGTTGCTGGCGTCTTAGAGGGTCTCGGGGTAAATGTAGAACTGACAGTTGCAGAAAAGGTGCTAGAAAAACCTCATATGCTGAGAAAATATGATGCTGTGATGATAAGTGCTATGAGTATTGACGAGAAAACAGTGGCAAGGATAGTCAAGATGTGGCGTAGGCAGCGAGGGTCCCGCGCAGTAATAATCGGGGGGCCAATAGCGTCTGATCCAGACTTCATTCTGCGCGTTGGAGGCGATATAGGTGTCCACGGAGAAGCCGAGCCCGTTATAGAAAAGCTCATAGAGAGCGGTATAGTGGATGAGAAAGGGATAGACTATACAAGGCTCAAAGACGTGTGTGGTACAGCCTACGTACTAGATAGTCGGCTCATAGTTAATAAGAGATGTCCTATAATGACACGGCAGATGTGGGAAAAGTATCGTCCAAGCACTAGGGCTATACAAGGCTATCCGCTCTACTGGGCAGCCAGAGTCTATGTAGAAACTGTACGTGGCTGCAGCAACTACACTATACCAGAACTAGCAGAAGTACTCCCGGAGGAGCTGCTACCAGACAAGCCGGTGCCAGGATGTGCGTACTGTAGTGTAATCCCCTTGTGGGGATACGCTAGGAGCCGTAGTATAGATCTCGTATACAGAGAAGTTAAGGAGCTAATAGACTATGGTGTCCACCGTATCGTGTTAAGTGGTCCAGATTTCCTAGATTATGGTCGCGACTGGCTCGTAGAGCCGCGTCCTCTTGTCAACCCTCGGAATCCTGGCCCTAACATTCAGGCCATTAGACAGTTACTCCGAAGGCTCACCTCTATACCAGAAGTGTCTTCAGGCGAAGTCTCCATAATGGTTGAGAATGTTAAGCCAAGCCTCGTGACCGAGGCTGCTGCAGAAACCCTGGGCAAGTACCTTAAAGGAACTCCAGTCCATATAGGAGCAGAGACAGGTGATGCCTGGCTCCTGAAGAAACTTGGAAGACCAACGACTATACGTGAAACTGTTGAAGCTGTTAAGAGGCTTAAGAAGCACGGTCTTCGGCCATACGTCTACATAATGTACTGTCTTCCCGGCGAGACAAGCAAGACCATACAGAAAACTGTAAGACTTATGGAGACATTGTACCGGGTAGGGGCAGAAAAGATAACAGCGTATAGGTTCATGCCCTTACCACTTTCTGCACTAGAAAAATTAGCAATAGCAGAGATTAGATGCATGTATAATCATCCAGTGAAGCAAAAAGCTATAGAGATAAACAAGAGAGCAAAGAAGAGGATGATAGGTAAGAGAGTACGAGTAATAGTTGTAGGTAAACATCCCAAGCTTGGAAAGTGGATAGGGTACCCGATAAACCATGGACCTGTCGTAGTCATAGAGAATGGCAACAAGGATCTTCGCGAGAAAGATATTGTAACAATTAGGATCGTGGGAGTGCCTTCAGACCGTATGGTCGAAGGAGTAATCGTCGAGAAGATGAAATAGCGTGAATTCTGTATAATATGGGTAAGGGTCATATTACATAGTGTTCCATGTGTAATAATTACGATTAATAGTATCGATCAACTATATCTTGAAGCTTTTCGACAAGCTCGTCAATCTGGCGTAAGTCATCCTCTATAGCTTCCCTGCTCTCCTCGAGTAGTCTCGCTCCACGCTTAGCGAGGATAAGCGCCTTGTTCAATAAGTCACGTTCGTATTCTGCACCAACTATTATCATGTACTCGCTCAGTGTTGCAATGTTATCCCTAACTTCTGCAGCAACGCTATCTAGATTAACAGCTCCATTGAGACTGCGAGCTAAACGACGGCGGAGTATACGTAGCTTACGTATATAGTTGAGTACGAGTGTTTGAAGCTCTTCATCGTCTAAATCTCTGCGCAACCTAACTAATGCACGGTTTAGTGACTTCATTGCACGTGCGTGCTTGTCTGTTACATCCTCTAGTGTACGTAGCAGCTTGTAAGGATCGATATATTCTACATCCATTTTACGCACCCTGAGCAGACACTCTCTCGTCTATGTGCTACTATCTAGTTCATAGACATTCAGTTTGTTCGGATTTTCTCACGTAGCATAATGTTGACAAGGCCCTCTAATAGACTCTATCTGTCATGCTCGGAAGTGCTGGCATGAAGTAATAATGAGGCTCAGAATTGTGGTAGTAAATATAGCAAAGTTACAAAGAGGAAACTGGACGGGTACTGTGTTAGTCCTAGTGTATCGATTCGGCGTTGTAAAAACAAGGATGTATGTCATTCGAGCTAAATATTAGAGTATATTTGATGCTAAGTACTTCTAGGCTTTGATGGTTCTCACCGTTACTATCGTATTATCAGATACGCCGTATTCTGGTAATTTTGCTCCGTTAACCCATACCTCGTTAGGAGGTACACTATCGTCCTTCTCCACCCTATAACGGAATTTATGGCGGTGTGCGACAACTATCTCTATGTACTCTCCTTCTCCTATCTCCTTTAGGAGTTCAGGGTTGACCTTAGCTATACCCTCCTTAAGCTCGTCGTGGAAGCGTAGCCTCACTCTACGTTCGCGCTGCTTCTTCTCTCTGCCTAGCAACTGGGAGGCAGGAGGAATTAGTGCTAGAGCGCTCCGCACGTCTATCTTCTTGCGGGGAAGCTCCTCCTGCTCTTGCTGCTTCTTAGCCTCCTCAGCACTCATAGATCCCTGCACCCTCCAGGTTAGACAATACCATGCATATAGCCAGGATTAATAGCTGCTGTTTACTCGTACCGGGTTTGTAAAGATAGGTATGAAAACAACTATTCTCCTACATGCTACTCTATGGGTTTGCCTAGCTCGGTTATGTCTGCACCCTCGATGAACCTTCTAAGGGCATCGACTACACTGTCTACAGGTATTCGTACCTGCTTCCAGGTATCCCGATCTCTCAACGTCACAGTATTGTCCTCTAGTGTCTGGTAGTCCACGGTGATAGCTGCGGGCACGCCGATCTCATCTACCCGTGCATACCTTCGACCTATACTACCGTCGTCATCATATATAGCGTACATGCCGTTCTCTAGGATTCTCCACCATATAGACCTGGCTATCTCTACCAGCTTCTCATCCCTGACTATAGGGAATACAGCTGCCTCTATGGGTGCTATACGTCTGGGTATCCGTAGTACAACTCTGCCATCTTTCTCGCTGTAGGCGTAGTCTAACGTTACAAATAGCAGTCTTTCAACACCGAATGAGGGCTCGGCTACGTGTGGGATGAATCTCTTCCCTGTAACTTTCTCAACCTTCTCTATGATTTTCACATGTTCTGCAGGTATCTTTACACCGGCTACCTCTATGAAGCCTTTGTCGCGGAGTATCTTCTCTACTTCGTCAGGGTCAAGGTTCTGTGCAGCCTCTAGTATCTCTCTAGCTCGCTGGCGGAATGTGCGGCCAGCCCAGGCCCGGTCAATAATCACTACCCGCTTCTTTACCACCTTGGGCTCCTTGAACTGCTTGAAGACGCGTAGGTCTTGACCACTATACTTCATGTGTCTGCTCAGATCGTAGTCTGTACGATACGCGTGCCCGGAGACCTCTACCCAGCCTAGCCTGCTAACCTTGACAAGCTGGTCGAAGGTCTGTGCTGCGTAGTGTGCTCTCTCCTCTGGAGCCTTCTCTTCGAAGTACATATTCTCGTAGGGTACACCGAGCTCCATTATGAAGTCACGGGCCACAGCCATCCAGTAGGCAAGCCATGGTGTAACTATGATGCCTTCCTCTATAGCTTCGCGTACACCGTATTCTTCGGGCTTGTCAATGCCCTTAGCCTTGGCGTCGGTACGGAGTATGCGTAGCTTCCGGTGGCTTACACGGTCTAGAAGCTCCTCGAGTATGCCACCGTGCCAAGGATCCTCCGGGTCGAAGAAGAACTCCATCTCAGCTATCGTGAATTCTCTGAGACGTATCATTCCCTGTCTAGGTGAGATCTCGTTGCGTGCTACTCTGCCTATCTGCGCGATGCCTAGAGGGAGCCTCTGTCTTGTAACCTCGTGGACCCTCTTGAATGCTACAAACATGCCTTGAGCGGTCTCTGGGCGAAGGTAGCCGACGTTCTCGCTGTATGGGCCAATAGTAGTCTTGAACAATAGGTTGAAGCTTCTGACCTCGCCCAGGGGGCCACCGCATACTGGGCAACGTATATTGTGTTCGCGTATAATCCGTGTCATTTCTTCAAGGCTTAGGCCTTCTGCTTTGATGTCCAGTCTTTCCTCTATCAAGTGGTCGGCCCTAAACTTGCGCCGGCAGTTTAGACACTCGACAATAGGGTCAGTGAAGTGCTCTAGGTGGCCGCTAGCCTCGAACACCCGCGCAGGGGCGATTACCGGAGTCTCTATCTCCACTACTATGTGGCTGTGGCGGCGTATGAAATAGTGGCGCCACAGCGCTATTATCTTGTCTTTAAGTCTTGCCCCCAGAGGACCCAGGTCGTAGAAACCTGCTACGCCGCCGTAGATCTCGTAACTTGGCCAGAAGAAGCCCCTCCTCTTGGCAAGCTCCATTACCTGCTCATATCGGTCCTCGCTAGCTATAGAACGTGAGCCCATAGTCTGCATCCTTGGATCAGGGGATGACTTGCAGGGCCCTATTATACTGTCCTGGCGTAGCCCCATAGTATACGGTTATGTATGGGGGCGGGGAGGCGATGGGGTTAGCCGACCTCTACGTGTCTAGGGCACCGCTATACTTCGGCGGTGTAGAGGCAGAACCCGAGAGAGCGGATCTGCTAGTATTAGGAGCACCTTACGATGCAACATCGAGTTATCGGCCAGGTTCTCGATTTGCTCCGAGAGCTATACGTGAAGCAGCTGCTAACATAGAATTTTACTCTCTCCGGGCAGGGATAGACCTAGAAGACTACAAAATAGCCGATCTAGGCGACGTGGTGCTTCCAGTAAGTCCTCAAGAGGCTACGAGAAGACTCGAAGTTGTGGTCACGGATCTTATAGACAGATATCCAGAAAAGCTCACGGCAGTACTAGGAGGGGAACATAGTATAACTCTTGGCGTTTTCAAAGCGCTGGCCAAGCGCGTCAAAGAACCTTGTCTACTAGTTGCTGATGCACATTTCGACCTCAGAAGCGAGTATATGGAGGAACAGTACAGCCATGCTAGTGTTATGAGAAGGATAGCTGAGACGTTTGGAAGTGATCGCATCTTCTATATTGGGGTAAGAGCGTTTGCAAAAGAAGAGCTAGAATTTGCTAGGAATAAACAGATAGAATACATCACTAGTAGTGCAGCTAGACTGTTGGGTACGAGGGAGGTAATCAGCCGAGTAAATCGGTGGATAAAGAGGATAGGATGTGAAAACTTGTATGTAAGCATCGATATGGATGTGTATGATCCTGCTTATGCACCAGGTGTAGCAAACCCTGAACCAGAAGGGCTAGAGCCCTGGATGCTACTAGATATAGTGTTCCGTGTGGTAAAAGAGGCTGATGTTGAGCTGAAGCTGTTCGATGTGGTGGAGACATCACCACCATATGACTGTGGGGGAGTGACGTCAGTCTTGGCAGCCAAGACCCTGCTTGAGGTGTTTGCAGCGTATATAGCTAGGAGGATGAGTTGAAATGAGGCGATGTCGGTTAGATGGCTTTAACTATTTTGCGGCCCGGCGGTCTAACTTTGTATACGACGCGATAGCCGCAATAGGGGCACTTAATACTAGGCATGTACTCTAGGTCGAGTGCTGTAAACTCCATACCGCAGCGGCCACATTTATAACGTATCATAGCCTTATCTTCTATGACTCCAAACTCGTCCTCTCCCCTAGGCTCGTAGAGCGCCACAGCTTGCTCGCCCGGAGGCTACGTACTCCGCACGCGAAATCCTTATAAGAATAGCCCTCGGTGTCTGGCTAACGGAGAGCTTACAGAAAAGAGATAGGCATAAGGGGAAAAGCTAGAGGAAGGGATGTGTACTCCATGAGTGGGGATCTATCCTCCCTATGTGGTGGTCTTCCGCCAGAACTCTGCGAGCAGCTTGCTAGAGAACAGCAGGTAATCAAGATAAAGCTCGAGAAGCGTCGTTATGGCCGTGAAGTAACAATAATAGAAGGCCTTGACGAGCGCGATGTTGACTTGAAGAAGCTTGCGTCACAGCTTAAGTCTAGGCTCGCGACTGGGGGAACTTACAAGAATGGGCGAATAGAACTGCAGGGAGATCACAGGCATCGGGTCAAGGAAATTCTCATAGAGATGGGGTTCCCTGAAGAGAACATAATAATAGTAGAGTAAAGTTCCTCCTACCATCCACCGATGGGTAACAGATATTCGGCCATATTATGTTCCACGCCTCCTCCGAACAACTCTATTTCTAACCCTTCATGTAAAGTGTCAATGCGGAAATTATAGTGGCTATAGGCTTTTCAAGCATGAGTGTTTCGAAGAGATCAGGGGTTACTGGACCGATTAAAAGTGCTATATAAGCCGCGGTTTCAAGCCAGGAATTTGCCTGTCTAAATGTTATACCTTTAATCCAGTATAGTTTCTTTGCTAAGCTGATGTAGGAGCTATATAGTGTGTAAAGGTCCGTAATGTCTGGTGTATACTGTGGCTCGTTCGCGGATGTCATGTAGACTAGGTGTAGGCTTAACCAGAGGGTTTGAAGAGCTTTTGCTGCCTCTATGTATGTTCCTGGAAGAAGAATGTTAAAACCTCCAGTCTCTTCATCTACTTCTGTCCATTCGGCTCCTATCTCCGATAGATAGTGGTAGAGGTTCCTACGTAAGCTCTCTAGTGTCTGTGCATATTTTCCTTCGAGGCTTTCTCCTGCTAGTTTTTCTATGGGCCAGGCTGTAAGAGCCCATGCGCTGTTCTTTGAGTACATGCGGGTCAGGTAGTATATTGCTACAGATTTGAGCTTGTTGAACTCGTTCTCTGCGTTGGCATATTGTTCTATGGGCTTCATATTCCGTGTTTCCTCTGCCGAGGCAGGGTGTACAGAGCTTTTATAGTATGATGGGGCGGTGTCACCCGATAGTAAAAGATTTAAATGAGGCCCTCGGAATAGGATGGATGGGGCTTTAAGGGTTTCGGGGGCAAGCCCTGGCGGGCTAGCTTCCCCCGGGGGCCCGCCCTATAGCTACTAGGTGGCAGGCCTTGGTAGTCGAGGAGTATATTGAAAAGGCCTCGGGGGATAGGGAGGAGAAGTGTCCGCCGGAATATATCGTGTTTGATGAGGAGCGTGGTGAGTATATCTGTACGCTCACCGGCGAAGTGGTTGAGGAGACTGTTATAGACACTGGTCCCGAGTGGAGAGCCTACACGCCCGAGGAGAAGACACGCAGGAGCCGTGTCGGTAGCCCTCTAACACATACGCTCCCCGACTACGGTATACTAACCACCATATCCGGGTACCGGGATGCGACCGGACGCAAGCTAGAGGCACGTCTCCGTATAGAGGCAAGCCGTCTACGTAGGCTCCAGGCCAAGCTCCGTGCAACCACAAGCATAGAGAAGAACATAGAGCAAGCTGCCCGCGAGATAACACGTCTAGTCGAGGCACTCAATCTGCCTCGCAGTATAATTGATACCGCTATGATGATCTATAGGCAGGCTGCGGAGAAGGGTCTAGTACGCGGGCGTAGTCTCGAATCTATGGCTGCTGCAGCAGTTTATGCGGCTTGTAGGATCCGCGGCATACCGCGCGGCATAGACGATATATCTGAAATGGTCAAGGGTGGTCGTAAAGAGGTAGCCCGGTGCTATAGACTAATAGTGCGTGAGCTTAAGCTACGTATGCCTATAGTAGACCCGGTGCGCTATGTATCTAGAATTACATCTGCTCTACGCCTTAGCCCTGCGGTCGAACGGCGTGCAGCAGAGATACTCATGCAAGCGCGTCGGATGGGACTAACCGCTGGTAAGGACCCTGCAGGACTAGCTGCTGCAGCTATATATATAGCAGCATTAGAGCTTGGAGAGAGACGCACACAAAAAGAGATAGCAGCAGCGGCTGGTGTAACTGAGGTAACTGTGCGTAACCGCTACAAAGAACTCGTTCAAAGACTCAACATCCCTCTACCGGCCCAGTAACCTGTCCTGTCCTCGCATTTTTTAAAGTATATCTGCATAACTGAGTTTTCTATAGTTTGTAAATATTTGTCTAATGAAGGAGCCGCTTATAGACTACTAGCTACATCGCCGTCTGAATCTAGTATTGGTACCATTATGATAATTATCAATTTTTGTTATAACGATGTGTTCTGGTTTGAGGCTAGCCCGAAGCGCTTTGGCCCAACTTCTAAAATATATCTATGTCTATGGTGCAAAGGTGTATCGTTGTCATATTGCGTTACCCAATTGGATGTGTTGAAGAAGTCGATTGCATGTGTAGCCGAAAAATTCTGGGTGCTCTAAGTGGTGTGTATTAGCAGTTACTCCGGTCTAGCCAGCAATCAGTTGTAAAAATAGGCTCATTAAGTCGTTAACTAGTAGGGTGTGGATTTGTACTAAGTTTTTAGGATTTATGTGGACTGATCGTAATGCACAGCAACAAAGTTACTGCGGAGTCCAACATACATGAGCTAGCCGAGCGTATACAGCGTGAGATATGCCGTCACGCGCCAGGGCTAGCTACGATACTTAATGTACACTCTTGGAAACGGTATGGTGTAGACTTTGCAAGGCTCTTACTAGCCTCGCCATCTAAGGCGTACAAGCTACTAATTGATGTGTATGGCAATGATCGTGGTCACTTGTTGGCAGAGTCAGTAATAGCTAAGCCTCTCGCAACAGTAGCTAAGCCGAAACAAAGCTATCGTGTAATATTAAGGCTTGTAGAAGAGGGGAAAGATGAAGAAATACATATGATGCTTGGTATACGTGCTCAAGCCCCTAATTCTCGCCGTGGACGGAAGGTTGCTGGAACTTTAGCTCAGGAAGGTATTACTCTTGGTGAGGCTCTCTCATGTGCTGTGTTGATAGAAAAACTATTCGCTAGTATATATAGGAAGTTTGCAGCGTGTGTTACTGGTATGGCGGGTATGGTTTTTTGCTTATATAGCTGATGAGAGTGTTGTACACTCCAGAATTCTTGCATCCATCGCTGCAAGCCTTGGAATAATAGTTGATGAAAACATATGTCCTATAGAGCCAGGCGGATTCGTAGACAGGCTACAGGAAATTGATAGGCAGCTTGCACGCGGATGTCTTAAAAAAGATGAGTTCTCTAAAGTGCTTTGCTTCCTAGCTTCCAAGGAAGAAATTGTAGGCGAGGAAGACTACATGAGAGTACTCGTGCGAGAACTTAGAAAAGTAGTTGGTGATAAAACCTTTGATATGCTAGAGGCGGTTCTTGCATCCATAGTCCGTGATGAAAAGAACCACGCAGTAATGGTACGTCGGGTCTACGAGAGGTTATACTCTGGTAAATCTGTTGGTCTGTATGGTACTTAACCTTTCTAAATAGTACTGAAGATAGCATATCGTGTACGTAGCAATATATTATTACAGCAAGTTCAGCTGTAGCCAACAATACTTCGTTATATTACTATTAAGTTGATGTATCAGAATTAGGTCTGTGAAGGGTAAACTGTTAATCTATAGACCTTTCAACCTGGCTGCGCTGGGGGTTGAACGTGGTCGAGGCGGGGGATATACGCAGGGAGAGGTTTCTCCGTGAACCAGTAGTAGAGTCCAAGGGCGAACTTAAGCATTGGATAGATGCACTGGTAGACTGGTTAGAGGAGCGCTTTAAGGCCAGAAGTAAAGACGTGTATGTAGTCAATGGTGGACTCTCGGTTTCAGGCCTCCAACATGTCGGTAGACTTCGCGGCGAAGTCGTAATTCCGGAGGTAGTCCGCCGTATACTAGAATCCCGTGGGCTCCAAGTACGCCAGTACCTAACCCTTTACACGCAGGACGCGTGGAAGGGTAAGGAGAGCCAGCGTCGTGCATTCTCGGATCCAGAATCAGCAAAGAGGTATACGGGTTGGCCCCTTGTACGTGTGCCAGATCCCAAGGGCGAGTTGCCGAGCTGGATAGACCGGTTCTGGGCCGACTTCGGCCCTTACATAAAGGATTTCACCGATGGCAAGGTCGAGGTAGTGACAACCACGGACATGTATCGTGGCAAGCTTCTCGAGTTCGTCAAGCTCTCTATAGCCAGGCGTGAGGAGATAAGACAGATAGTAAACAAATACCGTGGCCGTAAGCCATATCCGCCAGGCTGGATTCCCTTTGAGCCGCGGTGCCAGAACTGTAGCAGAATAGACACTACAGAAGCCCTCGAAGTAGACTTTGAAAACGAAAGGGTGCGTTACCGCTGCCGTGGCTGCGGCCACGAGGGCTGGGCGCCCTTATGGGACGGCAAGCTCAACTGGCGTATAGAGTGGGTAGGTGTCTGGTGGGCACTAGGTGTAGACTTTGAGCCCTATGGCAAGGATCATGCAACTCCAGGTGGTAGTCGGGACAGTGCTAACGAATTAGCAGTAAAGGTCTACGGAATTATGCCACCCGAAGGACTACCGTACGAGTGGGTGTCCCTCAAGACGCGTAGCGGAGAGTCAGACATGAGCAGCAGCGACTTCATAGGATTCACTCCACGTGAATGGCTGGAAGTAGCCCATCCCGAGGTACTCCGATTCCTCATACTCCGAACACCACCGATGAGGAAGCTAAGCCTAGGACTCCGCGAGATACCACTCTACTACGACCAGTACTACCGTGCCGAACGTGTATACTATAGGGTCGAGTCTACGGGAAGACGCGAAGAGGACATCCTGCTCTCCCGGAGCTATGAGCTAAGTTATACTCGCGGCAAGCCGCCGAGCACTATGCCGGCCCAGCCGCCCTACACCCACATTGCTATATTAGCACAAATACTTCCCGAAGAACTATGGGAGAGCGAGGCTCCGCGTAGACTACAGCGCAGCGGCCACCTCCCAGAGAAGCCCTCAGACTTTGACCTTGAGCGAATCCGCAGTCTACTACCCAGAGCCAAGCGGTGGGCCGAACTTTATGCGCCAGAATATATGAGGATAAAGATACTCAAAGAGTTGCCCCAGGAAATACTCGAACAGATACCGGCTGAAATACGCGAGAAACTCCGCGGTCTTGGAGACGCATTGGCGGTGCTTACAGAATGGAATGAGGATGCAATAAAGCAGGCTATGATAGAATATACTCGTGGATGGGATAGCAAGGAGCGAAAAACATTCTACCGTTACTTCTACATGATATTCGTAGGGCGGGAGAGCGGGCCTCGGGCAGCACCATTGCTCTCATTGCTCGACAGAGAGTTTGTTGTTGAGCGGCTTAGGAGTGTTTAGGAATACATAACTCCTAATATCTTTAACGGGCGTTAGTTAACGAGCGTTAAAGATATTAACTCTACCTTATTCTAAGACCTACAACAGGGTTCAAGTCCCTAGGAGGTGTATGCTTTTGCAGCCTCTAACCCGTTCAGGGGTAACTCCGTGGTATAAGGCTGAGACAGCAAGGCCTGTGGTCCGTGCAAACGCTGCTCGCCTCAAGTGTATTCTGAAGTGCGCCTTCTCTCTAAATGAAGAGGAGGCACAAGTACTTGCATATCTTGTAAGTCGCAGTCGCGGTGCAATCGCCAAAGACATTGCAGAAGCCCTGGATCGTAATCCCGAGGTTGT
Organism: Pyrodictium delaneyi; assembly: GCF_001412615.1. Lineage (NCBI taxonomy): Archaea > Thermoproteati > Thermoproteota > Thermoprotei > Desulfurococcales > Pyrodictiaceae > Pyrodictium > Pyrodictium delaneyi. Next base: position 593,806 of record NZ_CP013011.1, read on the forward strand.
GCGTCGTGCACTCCGGAGTCTTCACTCGAAGTCCCTTGTAATCCGAAGACCGTACCCCCTGAGACGTGGCGGCAGAGCGTATCTCTATGAGGTGCCAGACAATATTGTAACTGCTCTGACAGAGATCTGTAGCAAGGTCAGCGAAGTAATAGAAATGATTAACAGTAATAGACGTGGTAATGAAGGGAGCTAGGTTTGTCGCCTTTTTCATCCATGGATAGCTCTTGTGCACTGATGTAGCGGTCTTGCTAGGTGAAGCTAGATCTTAACTATACTTGCTAAAATGATAGTTGTATAAAAGAATAAGGTACATCTAGGACTCTACATTATGATTGATTCAGAGTTATTCCAGCCATGCCTATCATGGCTATGTGTCTCAAGCCGTTGTAGAACCTTGTTTTCACGCTACGCTTTTGAAGCCTATTGTCTACTTCTTCTATAGATAAGTCCTCTACTCTGAATACATCAGATGCTATTATGAAGCTGTTTGTATATGCGAATGACGGCACCCATACAGCGTACTCTTTCACGAACTTAAACACGCTATTCATAGCATTATAGACCTTCTTGAAGGCCTCGGGGAATAGTGTCGAACAACCAGCCTGTGTCACGATAACACCTTTATCGTCTAAAACTTTCTTTATTAGCTCAAATGCATCTTTTGAGTAAAGTTGTGCAGCTATTTCCGAACCGTAAGGATCGGTCAAATCCATTATTATCACGTCGAATTTCTCTCCCTTTTCTGCCGCTTTTCTAACATACTCGAACCCGTCCATTATCATTACTTCGGCGCGCGGATCTTCAAAGGCACCTTGATGCCACTCTGGTAGGAGCTTCTTAGACACTTCAACAACTTCGCCGTCGATGTCAACCATTACTGCCCTTTCCACAGTGTTATGACGCAATACATCGCGGAGTGTAGCTCCTTCACCGCCGCCGAGTATTAGAACTCGTCTGGGCTCTGGATGTAGTATCATAGCAGGATGGACAAGTGCCTCGTGGTATATGTATTCATCGCTTTCAGTGCTCTGGATAAGTCCATCAAGTATAAGCGTCTTACCAAACCCCTTAAGTATGGCTATCATTATGTCCTGGTACTTTGATTTCGAGTGGTATAGTACATCCTCTACGGAGTAAATAGTACCCATAGGTCCACCGGGCTGATATAGTGATAGGCGAAATGTACCAAGCTCCACTGCTGAACCCCAGGCAGCAACGAGAAGAACCCGCTTCCGCATTAATACAGCTCGGCTCTTAGCATCCCGAGGAGACTGGCTGCAATCAATTGCGGTAGGTAGTATGATGAGGGCCTTTAGGACAGAGCAGGCGGCGATGAAGTAAGTACCCTCGGCTGATAAAAGTTGAATATATCATAGTTGCGAGAGATTAACAATAACAAGTGTGCTATACAGAAATTAGTATTTATCTCTTGAAAAGATTCCATTCCATACTTGGCTGATTGGCTTGGAGTATACTATTCTCGGTAAAACTGGAATAAAAATCTCTCGTGTGGGGCTTGGTGCATGGCAGTTTAGTGAAGCCTGGGGGCTCACTGACTATCGTGCTGCTAAGGCTGTTGTTGCTAGGGCTGTGGAGCTTGGCATAAACTTCTTCGATACTGCAATGGTGTATGGCATGGGGATGAGTGAGGTATTTCTAGGTCGTGCACTCCGCGAGATTGGAGTGAAGAGGGATCACATTGTTATCTCAACCAAGATTCCCGGTGAATTTCTCAATCCTATAGACATCTTCCGCTCGGTCGAGAAGAGCCTTCGCAACCTCGGAGTAGATTACATCGACGTGTTACTGGCACACTGGCCGCCCTGCTGGCACAACTTCCCAACATGCGAGTATGCCCGGGCAATGGAGCGCTTGGTATTGATGGGTAAGGTGCACTACCTGGGGCTGAGTGACTACCCAGTAGAGCTAGTGGAGGCATTCCGCAATTGCCTCTCGAGGATCGACATACAGATTCTCCAGGTACGCTACAACCTCGTGGAGAGGTGGGCCGAGAGAACACATGTCCCCTACGCTGAGAAATACAATATGACCGTGCAGGCCTGGAGCCCTATAGCCAAAGGTGCCTTGACGGGAAAATATGAGCCCGGTAAACTAGAGTTCCAGGATGTGCGTAGCCGCGATCCCATCTTCCATCCTGGGAACTATACACAAGTATGGAGTGTTGTACAATTGCTCCGCGAGATAGGCGAGAAATACGGCAAGAAGCCCGTTCAGGTAGCACTAAACTGGCTCATAACGACAAGCCCCGTTATAGTACCCATACCGGGTGCTAAGACACCAGAGCAGGTCGAAGAGCTTGCAGATAGTGTCGGCTGGAGGCTCTCCTACGAAGATTGGAGACGGTTGGACGAGGCAACAAGAAACTTGTCCATAAGCTACTCAGTAGTGTACGTCGAGAAGGATGTTAAGGTGGAGGAACATTGAGAATACACCTAGACGGGCCTCTACGTACAGTTAGGATCTTTTACCTGTCTCCAAGCACCTCATTGTGGAGCCAACATTCCAGTTAGGGTTGGGGTATCAAACAAAATCGTTAATGCATAAGCAGAAGGAACTCCGAGTCAGAATCTATAAACATTCATGGTACTAGGTGACCAGAGACTCGGCGGATCAAGCGATATGGTGCCTTGGATCCTAGCTGTAGCGACACCCAGCGAAACTACCAGTCTAGGTTACGTATCATGATGTGATGCGCCGACTCACTAGGTCTATGAGGCAGGATGTTTAGCGTTATTTGCCGCGGAGGTATAGAGAAGGGGTGATTAAATGGAGCCGCCGGCGGGATTTGAACCCGCGACCACCGGCTTACAAGGCCGGCGCTCTGCCCGCTGAGCTACGGCGGCGCGCTTCAGACTCTGCGGCTCCGTGAGGTACCTATCCCTGAGGAGCTGGGGTGTTTAACGGTTACGCCTCTGTATGCACCTCCCCTATAAGAGGGTGGCTTGTGTTGTGATTTTCCTCTAGGGTGCCTCCTAGGCGTTGAGCGGGCCTAACCTAGAGGAGCTTGAGGAGTATACTAGCCGCCTCATACCCGTAGAGCCTGGTGGTGTATTCAGGTTCCGCTGTACTAGGTGTGGGGGATGCTGCAGTGGTGGCCCCAATGTATCGTTGACGGTATTCGATGTTGTTCGTATGGCCCGTTTTCTACGTATTAGCTGGCGTGACTTCCTACGCGGCTATGTTAAAGTCATCATAGCTGATATTATTCCCCATATGCTTCTCCGCGGGGATGAGCGGGGTCGTTGTCTCTTCCTCGCGGAGAGACACGACGGGGTTAAGCTATGTGTAGTCTACCCTGCAAGACCTATGCGGTGCCGCCTCTACCCACTACTAGTTGAAGGGCTCATGCCGCGCCGCCTCTATCTTGACCCTAAGTCACCGGGTGTCGGCCAGGGGCCGGAGAGGAGAACACCATCAAGGCTAGTAGAGCAGTATATCTGGGAGCGGCGTGAACACTATCGAAGAATCAACCGCCTAGTGGTTGGAGAGGGTTATGAACCCTTAGAGGCTCTCTACCGTGCCCTAGAGGAGGCGTGGCTTGAGGCTGAACATGGTGCGGAATGGGCTGACCTCGACCGCCTTGCAGGACTAGGCACGGTTTAGCCTCTTGCCTGCTCACGAACGATAAAACTGGCCCTCTGGACATAGTGTAGGTCGCCTAGTGGTGTGGTGCAGACTTGGCTGACCTAGCATCAGTGCAGCCGAGAAGACGCGTAGAGGCCTACATACTCAACGTAGAGCTTGCTCTCGAAAAGCTCGGGGCAGCTAAGCAAAACCTAGACGCTAGAGCTTTGAAGCTAGTTGAGCTAGCTAAGAGGTATGTAGACGACGCACGTTACTATCTCGAAAAGGGTGACGTGTTTACTGCTCTAGCAGATATAGCTTATGCTGAGGGGCTTATTGATGCGCTACGCTGGTTAGGCCTTGTAGAGTTTGAATGGCAGCCTACTAGCAAGCTCCTTGAACGCCCCAAGGTTCTCGTAGCAGGTACGTTCGATATACTGCATCCGGGCCATATAGAGCTACTACGGCAAGCGTGGCTTCGTGGCAGGGTGTACGTGGTTGTGGCTAGAGACAAGACTGTTCGCAGATTCAAGAACCGCGACCCTATAGTTCCCGAGGAGCAGCGCCTAGAAGTAGTATCAGCGATTCGTTACGTGCATAAGGCGGTGCTGGGGAGTGAGAAAGATGTACTTGAACCAGTTAGGGCTATCAGACCCGACATAATACTCCTCGGTCCAGACCAGTGGGCTGACGAGAGCTGGCTCCAGGAGAGGTTGGAACAAGGGGGCATTACTCCACGTATAGAGCGGCTAAGGGAAAAGAAACAATGCAGTCTATGTAGCACAACAAGAATAGCATGCAAGGCAGTTGATATAGTAGAGTCGAGTGGTCTCTGCAAAGAAGGCTAAGAACCTTGCAGCCATAGCAAATGTGTTAGTAGCCCTCAGTGTAGAGAGCGTAGATCTTCCGTAACTCTTCAACTGGGTCTTTCGAATAGTCTACCCTGAGGTCGACCACACGGTCGTAATATGGCGCGTATTCTGTTTGTCCGACCACAATTATGGCTGCAGATCTATCACCTCTACGGTCGCCACCAGCCTTATGGCCGGCCTCTATGGCTGCGAGTAGCTTGTCTACAAGCCCGCCCTTGGCAGTTACAAAGGCCCGGACAGCTTCCTTACAGACCTCGGGGCCTCGGACGAGGTTAGCTATGCAGACGAGGGGCTCCTGGGGATGTATTATGTAGCCATGCCAGCTCGGAGACCATTCGCCGTCGTGTACAGCTATGTCGCCTCGATAATCTATTACCGCGACTTGGCGGTGTGCCGGGCTAGGATCTCTAGAAAGAGCTAGACGGAGAGCCTCCTCGGCGCTAGAGGCCTTAGAGAGAAGTTCGAGTATCATTGGGGCTAGGGCGGGATTCGTGTAGGCCTGGGTGGCTACAACGCCTACTCCATGCCTCCCCCATGGTACGCGTGACCCTACAGCTATGCTGCCAGATACGACTGCGACACCCGCCTGGCCTAGTAAAGGATCATAAGCTAGAATGCTATAAGTCAAGATATAATCCACCCATATGGGCGTAACAGTTGACCGGGAGGCCCCGACGTAGAGACTAGGATTAGACGAGCCAATATATGTGGGCTTAGCTGCAGCATTATAGAGAACTAGGCCTGGCCGCTAACAGACTTTAGAAATGTTTTAGACATGCAATAAGCTTAAACTCATGTCAGACCATGATATGCTATCAGTTCCAGCCGAGTTATACTTGGTAGAGCTGGCGTCTAACTTCTTCCGGTACCTCGTCCTCCTTTAGCACCGGGAAGGTTGCTGGTGGTTCTTTCCTCTTAGGCCCAACTACGACATACTTGGAGACATCGTCGTCTTTTCTGCTCTTCAGCACACGGACCTTAACGTACCATCCATCGTTGCGGAGCACATAGGCGTATTTGCCGTGCTTCCCGCCCATCTCTTCCTTGCACCCCGGGTCACAGCTCCAGAGGCCGGCTGGCTATAAGCCTTAGAGTTAGGCTTCCGGAGCTAGACTAGAGTATAGGGGTGAGGAGTAGTGGTTGGTAGGATTAGGGTAGAGGTCCCGGAGATACCGGTGAAGGAGGTAGTAGAACTTCCGGCAGACAAGACAGCCCTAATAATAGTCGATATGCAGAATGACTTCGTCAAACCTGGGGGCAAGCTCCGCGTCCCCGATGCAGAGAAGACTGTCCCTGCAATACGTCGCCTGCTAGAGCGGGCCCGCAGCCATCGGGTAATGACGATATTCACCAAGGATACCCACTATCCAGGTGATCCAGAGCACCGGATCTGGGGCGAACACGTCTTACGTGGAACATGGGGTTGGGAGATAATAGATGAGCTGAAGCCTATAGAAGGTGAAATAGTGGTAGAGAAGACAAGGTACGACGGGTTTTACGGTACACCGCTCGACGATCTTCTAAGGGTCTACGGGATAGAGCACCTCATCATAGTGGGTACTGTGGCTAATATCTGCGTCCTTCATACAGCTGGTAGTGCCGCGCTGAGATGGTACAAGATATACGTACCAATGGACGGTATTAGTGCTCTCAACGAGTTCGACTACTATGTAGCACTTCGCCAGATATCATTCCTATACCTGGGAACCATAGTGAAGAGTGTCGACGGCATAAGATTCGTCGGCGAGGGTCCCTGGCGGCGGGCACGGCAAAGTCAACCGTAACGATCCTAGAAAGCACCTAGAGGCTTCGCGGAGGTAGACATGGGGCTGAACAATCAACACGACTTCCCCTACACTACACCGAGGAAAGGGCAGCTTGAAGCAGCTAGAAGTGTAGCAGAGGCAGTACAGCGTGGCGAAGTATTCATACTGCATGCGCCTACAGGGTTTGGCAAGACATCGAGCATCATATATGGGCTCTTGCAAGCTAATGTTGATAGAGTGCTTTACGTTGTGAGGACTAGGAACGAAATACAGCCCGTGCTGCGCGAGCTAAAACGCTTCAATGCCGAAAAGTATAGCTTCCTATACAGTGCCCGGCGCATGTGCCCCCTACTATCTGGAGAGGATCTTAGCCACGAAGACTTCTGGGAGACGTGCCGACTCCTACGCCTCCGGGGTGAATGCAGTTATTTCAACATGATATCGGAGATGGAGGCACACAATGCAATAGAGGTTGTGAGAAGTGTAGACGGGATGCCCCAGAGGGCTGTAAAACTGTTAGCCGTCCAGGGATACTGTCCCTTCTTTGCGCTAAAGCTGGCTGCTTCTGAGGCACAGTTCATAGTAGCTACCTACCCGTACCTATTCAGGCCCGACATCTTTCAGGGCACATTTGAGCCGCTCGATTACAGTGACTTTGTAGTAGTCGTAGACGAAGCCCACTCACTGTTAAACATAAGCAGTCTACTTGAGGCGAGAATAACACTTGATAATATAAGGCGTTCAATAACCGAGATACAAGAATATGGCCTTCCAGAGGAAATGGAGAAGGCACTAGTAGCGCTAGGCTCCGAGATTAGCAGAAATAAGCCGATAGGTCAGAAACTACGCAGGATGGACAGACAAAAACTACTAGAAATACTCGGCGACCCCGAGGCATGGGCTGACGCGGCACAAGACGTGCGGATAGCTAAGATAAAGGAGCGGCTAGAAGAGGGGCAGCCTGTCAAGATTAGTGTCGCGCTTACCCGTGTAGCCCGTTTTGCAGAACTACTAGCAGTTGAGGGTACCGGGGCTTACACATTTACTAACAATGGGCGTGTGGGTGCTACGGTTCTCCCACTAGAGCCGTGTCTTGTCACACGAGAACCTCTAAACGAGTCTAAAGCAGCTGTACTGGCAAGTGGCACGCTACCCCCGTCATCGATGCTCCGGGACCTACTATGCATAAAGAAGAGTGTACGAGTCTATGACGTAGAACTCCTTCATGGTCCCGTATTTCCGCCTCAGAACCAATATGTCATAGTAGCAGCTGAGCTGACGTCAAAATACACTAGTCGGGGACGCGAAACCTATCAGCTCTATGCACGCTACATACTTGAGACCTACCGAAGTACGGTCAAGGCTGTACTAGTAGTCTATCCGAGCTACGAATTCATGCATAACATACTACGCAACATACAAGATATAGCAAGGTACGAGAAATTAAACATGATAGTTGAAGATAAGGCTACCAGTATAGAAGATGTAGTAGAGGAAATACAGAGACGTAGTCGACATATGCTTGTCAACGCTGTGGCCGGCGGAAAACTCACAGAAGGCATAGAAATAGTAGACGAGAATGGCAGAAGCCTAATTGGAGTAGTATTCATAGCTGGTGTACCGTATCCGCAGCCAGACGACTACCTTCAAGATCAATATCATGCTCTCCAGCAGCGCCTCGGAGAGAAAAATACCCGCAAACTGCTCTTAGACTATACAGCAGCCGTAAGAGCTAGGCAGGCTATAGGAAGAGCACGGAGAAGTACTGAAGATCGCGCAATAATAGTGCTCGGAGATAGCAGGTTCACGAGGAGGGTTCTTCGCGACTATCTAAGGATAAAGATAGACAAAATAGCATTCAATTTTGAGGAATATAGTAGTGTTCTTAGAAGCGCTGCAGAGGCTCTCGGTGTCTAGAATTCTCTGGGCAATACTGCACGAGACTTAAAACCGAGCCGAGTAAAGGAGTTGTACACGAGTGAACCCCGGTCCCCTGCAACACGACCCCGTGTCGTCGGGGATAGATGGGCAGGGGGCGGGTCACTCCCGGCCGCATCCACCTCTAACAAACATATCTCCGCCGCTAAGATGGATAGTACTCTTCACTTCATAGTGATTAGCCCAGCACACCTCATTGACGCATCCAGGAATGGGTTAGAATTAAAATCTAGAATGGAAGAGGGGTCTACAGACGGCTTGAGGAGCGCTCTAGGACGGGCCTAGGTAGAGGTGTGTGCCGTGTCGGCAGTTGACTTCGAGGGTATGGTGGCCGAAGCTCGTAAAAAACTCGAGGAGATGTTCCGCAACTATGTAAGTGAAATCGAGGAAGAAGCTAACCGTATCCTCTCCGAGAGGCTACGCCAGATAGAGCCTATAAAGAAGGAAATAATTGGGTCACTTAGATCCCTGTAACTCCTTTCGGCGGATTCAAGACTACTACAGTTATCAGCTACATTCGCTCTATTGGGTATTTTTCATGTCTGCTCCATAGCCTCTCGTACTATCTCCTCTTCTATAGGGTACGCGTGTATGTTCCGGAGTGGCACGTATACCTCTATCTCATTCCCCACGGCTGGCGGAGTTATATCGCTAGGAAGGTCTAGGAGTATTTCGTGCTTAACGCCTGAGAGTAGGAGTCGTACCTCTATGAATGGGCCTAGGTACATTGCTACTGTTACGCGTCCCCTTAGGGTCTCGTATTCGTGTAATGCTTGAGGCTTAGTTATGTGTGCACCCTCGGCCTTAACCACAATAGCTGCATCGTCGCCTCGCGATAGTCCGTGGTTTATGGCACGTATGACGGTATCGCCCACTCTTACTATTACCTCTCTGTTCGAGGCATCTTCAACCTTGCCCAATATGAGCGAGGTTCTTCCAAGGAATACTGCTGTGAAGAGTGTCTGTGGATTCAAGTAGAGATCCTCCGGTCGCCCAACTTGCTCTATACGGCCATCCCTCATAATGGCCATTCTGTCTGAGAGCGACATCGCCTCCTCCTGGTCATGAGTAACATATATCATTGTTATACCTAGTTGCTTCTGGAGTTTCTTGAGCTCGCCGCGTAGCTTGAGCCGTAGCTTAGCGTCTAGGTTGCTAAGTGGTTCGTCAAGGAGTAGTACTCTAGGCTGTACAGCTAGTGCTCTGGCCAACGCGACTCGTTGCTGCTGGCCGCCACTAAGTTGCCCGGGAAACCGGTTCTCTAGCCCCTCTAGGCCGAGCAGCTCAAGGACCCATTTTACACGCTTATCTATCTCGTTGCGTGGAAGCTTACGTAGCTTGAGCCCGAAAGCTATGTTCTCGTAGACGGTCATATGGGGCCATAGGGCCCAGTTCTGAAACACCATGATGGTGCCACGTTTATCTGGCGGCATATCGGTTACGTCTTCTCCTTCGAAGTATATTCTGCCTTCGTCTGGCGTCTCGAAGCCCGCGATAATCCTGAGAAGCGTGGTCTTTCCGCAGCCGCTTGGGCCTAGTATAGTGAAAAGCTCTCCCTTCTCAATCCCTAGGCTCACGCCCTTAAGGGCAACAGTCTTCCCGAAGCGCTTAACAACATCCCTGACATCTATGAATGGCAATTCGCCCCACCATCCCTACTCCTGTTGCCCTGTCGTGTACACATCTTAACTATGGTGTAAAAAGAGTAGGGCCTAGACGGTAACCAGAGCCTGGCCGCGGCGTGCCAGCCTCGACGCTATAGTAATGACAGCAGCCTCTATAGCCATCAGTATAACGGCCAGCGCAGCAGCCTTGGCATGGGGTTGTGTACCGCCAGCAACAACGGTAGCTTGTGTCGTAAGCTGGAGGATTGCAAAGGTTATCGGGCCTATGTGGTCTGGAGATATTATGCTGCCCCTCAGGCTGCCGAGAGTTATGCTAACACTCACCTCACTCAAGACGTAGATAGCACTCAGTAGAAGTCCAGCTATGATGCCTCGCCATACTAGTGGTAGCACTATTCTTCGGATTACACGGGCACGTCGTGCACCTAGACTCCTAGCAGCTTCTTCGAGCTCCTCTGGGGTCTGTATGACTGCTGTGAAGACGGAGCGTACGGTGAAAGGCAACTTTCTCATAATGTATGCTAACACCAGTACGTGGGCTGGAAAGAGCACTGGATCGAGGAATGTGCCGTGGAAGTATGTCGTGAAGAATACATAGTAGCTGAATGCCACAACTAGGCCGGGTACTGCTAGTGGCAGCGATGATAGTATGTCGAGGACGGAGGCGCCTGGAAGCCGTGCACGGGCAGTGGCATAGCCGGCCATGAAGCCTATTATGGCTATGAAGACCAATGCTTGGGCAACATACGTTAAGCTGTTATATATACTTCTCATTACGCCCTCCATTTCAGATAACGTGATGAAGTTGGCAAAGAAGCTGTCCATCGGTAGTGGCTCTGGGAGGGGCCCTATCCACTTCTTGCTAAATGCGAGTATGATGACGCCTATCTGTGGTGCTGCAGCTGTAACTATGATAGGCAAGACTACGAGGTAGGCTGACAAGAGTCCTTTTCGGCCTAGCTGGAGCCCACGGAAAGGTCTGGGAGCACCACGTGCCAGGCGGGCATAGTAGCGGAGGCTTAGATACCTCCTGACGACTATCAGGGGCAAGGTAGCGAAGACTAGCATCAAGAAGCTTAGCGCAGCTACAGCTGGGCGTGAAGCTTCGCTTCCAACACTCTGGAAGTACTGATATATCTGATAAGCCATTACTTTATGGAACCTGAATATTATTGGTGCGCCTACATCCTCGAGGCTGAGGATGAAGACGAGGGTAGAGCCTGCAAGCACGCCTGGCATTACGAGGGGAAGGATTATGTCCTTTATGAGCTTCCAGCCACGTGCACCTAGGTTAATGGCTTGCTCTACAAGTGTGGCATCAATAGCACCTAGAGCAGCCATGGTGTTAATATAGACGATTGGGTAGAACATTAGTATTTGCGCTAGGGCCACGCCTGCTTGCCCGCTAAACTCTATCATCACATCCTTACCTATGAGTGGCCTTGTTATCTCGCTTAGGATGTAAGAGAACGTGTTTAGTGTGAAACTTTTGCCAAAGTAACGCTGCATAACATAGGCATTGACAAATGGTGCGATTAATAGAGGTATATATGCTAGTATAGCGAAGAGTCTTCTGCCGGGGAATCGGTAGAATCCAATTAGTATGGCAGACGCCGAGCCTATGAGTGCAGCTATGAAGGTAACAAGTAATGCATTTACTACGCTATTCCCTATGACGCCTAGATCAAAACCATTTACTGAAATGCGTACTATATTTGGTAGATTCCTTACTGTTATAAAGTCGGCGAAAGCGTCTTTATCTAAGTTAATATAGTAACTTGATGTTAGCTCGCTGAAGTCCATTTTAGAGGCTTCAACTACCACTATGAAGAGTGGGGCTACGAATCCAAAAAGTATCGCGAAGAGCGGGATATAGAGTAGGAGCACGATTTCTATATCAGTCTTGGCTCTAGGAGCTATCCGCGATACTATACGCTTTAGGGATGGCGATGTGTTAGCCGCCAAGGGCCTTCAATACCTCCTCATACTTCTGCTTGGCGGCCTCACGCCAGGCATTCATGTAGGCTTCTTTAAGGTTTATGTGGTCTTTTAGAATCTTGTTGACTCGCAATGCATCATCTAGTGTGAATACTCTCTCCTCGCCGGTTACAGGGTCCTTGTACTTTACTATGTCTGTTAGCTTCTGTTTCAGCATGTTGAAGGTTGCTTCGTCTATCCTATGGTCTATGTAGTATGCTCGTAGTAGCTCTGCCCATGCTCTCTGTAGTATGTCGTGCTGGTCTACTAGTGTTGCTACAAAGTACAGCTGCATAGCGAACTCAGTCTCAAGAGCTAATGTATCATTGAACTCTATTACCTTGGCTTGCATTGCACGGTAGAAGGCTTCCTTGAGGTCCTGGCGTTTCTGGCCCTCTGGCGTCTCAAACACCTTGGGGTTAGCGGGAAGCCTGTTGATGTTGGGGTCAAGCCATATCTTCTGTCCCTCGGTGAGTATCCATGCTACGAAAGCTTCAGCGGCTTCTGGGTGCTTGGTAGACTTCACCACCGCTATTGGGTCGCCGTTTACTATAGTCTCGCCTTGTGGTAGTATGTACTTACACGCTGGATTGAGCCTTTCAGCAGTGTAGCCGTAGAAGTCTATAGTTATACCTACCATGACGTCGCCGTTTATTACATCGTCGCGAACAAGCGCACTGCCCTCCTCTATGCGTGCATTAGCGGCCATCAATGTTAGGACGCGCCAGCCTTCCTCCCAGCCGTACGCCTGCAGAATTATCTCGTATATTCTCGTATTGCTTGTACTCTGGAGTGGATTAGCTATAGCGAGGGCTGGCACACCGTAATTTACGAGAATTAGGCCAAGGTCGTCGCTGGCTAGACTCCGCCAGGAGTTGAGCTTGTTCACGTCAAAGCCTAGTTGCTGGGCTACCTCGGTGTTTACAGTGAATCCGAAGCTTGCTATCGCGGCCGCGATCCAGTATATCTTACCGTCATCACCTATCCTCTTCATGGGCATGCCGGCAAACTTGTCAGGAACCTGGCTAGCAGCCTCGAGTGCAAGCTTGGTCTCAAGTGGGCGTAGCAATCCCTTCATGTAGAGGTCGTCGAAGAGGGTCGGGCCACCACCCCATGCAACGTCTATACTCTGCTTCTCGATGTAGGTCGGCCAGAACCCGGCAGGTATCGGTAGGAACCTTACATTGGTTATACAGAAACGCTTGGCAATATCAGACTTCAGGAAGAGATCTTTGGCTTTCTCCTGGATGTCTGCTGGATGCCGTGTGAGTACTACAAGCTCTATATTCTCCTTGCACTCTGCCGGTTGCTCCGTGGCCTGCGTAGTTGTCGTTGTTGTTCTTGTAGTTGTTGTAGGTGTTGCCGACGTAGTCTTGGTCGCAGTAGTGGTTGTTGTAATAGCGGGTGTCGAGGACGTTGTTGTTTGCGACGGTGGAGTCGCAGTTTCTGTTGGCTGGGTTGTTGTTTCTCGGCTGGTGAGAAGGATTCCTGCTGCAGCTATTGCTAGGATTATAACAATGATAGCTACGAGGCGGGTGTTCACCCTCTTATCACCACCATTTAGATTGGTAGCCGGCTGCGGCAGTAAATGTAGCACTCGCTAAAAGCTCCCAGTCAATGTAAAGAGGAGCGGTAATGCTGTGACAGTAGTATAGTATGCGCTGTCATGCGGGCAATATATGGAGTAATGGAACCAGTATGGTGACTGTCTCTCCACCTCAAGGAGGTGGATTTAAATCCCTCATACCGGCTCTAGGCGACATGGGAATAGTGAACCTTCAACCGGTCATTAGAAGGCTAGGTACCGAGGTGGGTGTGTAATATGAAGAGGCTTCTCTCCCACATCCTGGTAGTAGGACTTCTAATAGCATCAGCGGTGTATCCCATTGCCCATGCAGCGCGTCTCGAACTACCAACCATACTCGTAGATCTGGCACACGGGCAACAGTATAACGGCGTCTGTGCTATGATGAGTGTAGTTCCCGATGCATACTGGATAATCCTCGTCAAGGATGAGCAGCAAGCACAGCAGCTGCCAGAGTGTATCAAGAACAAGGCATACGATATAGTAGTTGGTGACTTGACAGCCCTGGGCAGCGGTCCATCAATAGACATGGTGATAATAGGTCAACCTGTAGACCCGCTCACCGATGCTGAGAAGGAAGCTGTGGCAAACTGGTTCGGTAGCAAAGATGCACGCGCCCTCTGGTGTGCCACTGACAGTGACTACCCGGCACAGGGGGGCAATCTCGAGCTAGCACAACACATATGCAATGACCTCCTAGACTACCTAGCCCAGAAGGGCTTTGACGTAAAGCTGCGCAGCGACTACGTAAGCATCGAGGACACTAAGAGTAACGCTGGCCGCTCTTACCGTGTAATAGCCCTAGTAGAGCCAGCACCACGCTACGACGCAGAACTACTAGCCCTAGGAGCCGAGAAAGTGCTGATGCACGGACCCGGTGCAGTAGCATGGGTCGACGAGAACGGTGACTGGCACAAGGTAACAGACCCAAACACACCTGAGACAATCATACCAATACTCGTCACAACCGAGAATGGTAAGGTGGTAGAGCATCAGCCCAAGAACCCCGGCGAGCCAGGCGAGTTTGGCTACGCACACCAGGCGGGCGAGACAGGGAAATTCGTCATAATGGCGGCAGAGATTGTTAAGACAGAGAGCGGAGACAAAGTAGTAATAGTAAGTGGTGAGTCTCCATACTTCGGTTACCAGTCCCTAGTGACATACTCCTACAAGGGTATACCACTAGACGGCCCGAGGTTCTTCCGCAACCTAATACTGTGGGCTACGAAGAACTATAGCGAGCTAAAGACGTTCAAGAGTCAGATGGAGGCTATAAAACAAGCTGAGAGTGCTGCACAGCAGGCAGCAAAGCAGGCCGAGGAAGCTAAACAAGCAGCGGAGCAGGCTGCCGCAGAGGCTAAGAGCTATGTAGACTCGAAACTAGGCGAAGTACAGAAGTTAGTAAACGAGGTGCTCCAGCAGAACATTAACCAGATAGTGGATCAGATAAAGACATACGTAGATCAAAAGGTGAGTAATGCAGTTAACGCTGCTAACGCGGCTGAGGCGTCTGCCTCCAGCGCCAAGACCTTCGCCATGGGTGGCCTAGTACTCGGCATAATAGCGCTACTAGCAGCCGCCCTAGCTCTACGCAAAGGCTAGATAGCCAGGTTGATACCTTAGCAGCCACACATTACTTCAAGTTTTTTGGTTACCCTCTCGCCTGCTTGATCTAGGCCCGGTTCTGCTTTAACATCCTATGGGAAAATTTTGGCTAAAGGTTGTCAGTTTTGATTACACTAAACTATTATTGTGAATCTCATCTAGGGTAAATAGTGTAGCAACTTGCTACATATACGCTGGATTGACTTTATGAAGCCCTATCATAAGGTTAGCTACAACGGTGCAGAGCGTGGGTATCGCTGCCAGGAGAGTAATGGCAACACTCTTAATAGTGTACTTACTAGCTGTATCCTTTATAGCTCCACTAGTCTCTGCTGAGCAGGCCGAAAAGGTTGTAGAGATAACGATACCTGCAATAGAACAGAAAGCCGAGTACAAGCCAGGCCTAATAATTATGCCGAAGATAAGTAGGCCGTATTTTGTCGAACCGGGCAGATCGTTCACGCTGATAGTAAGTAAGCCACTAGGCATTCAGAAAATTATGATAGACAATGGTTATGGAGGATCCTATGAGTGTGAGTATAACAAGCTCAGCGATACCGTATTCGCCGTAAAAGTCCCTGACAGCGCTGAACAAGGTCTCTATGACCTAATAATATATACAAGTGAATATACAAGTGAAGGCATCTATGGTGAGCCCAACTCAATATATGTTGGTAATGCTAGCTCGTTCGAGAAGCTGAACATAGTTCATGTAACAGATCGTCACTTCGGCGTAATAAACCCCAACGGAAGAAAGGCATCTAACTACGACCTGGCAGTAAACTTTGTAGTACTAGGGCTTCCAGAGAACACTATCATAGTTGACAGCGGTGACCTCGCCGATACAGCGCGCGATAGCGAATATACGGAAAGCCTCTTAGTAGACTCGCTACTCAACAAGCCGGTCGTAGGTGTGCCAGGCAATCATGACCACGTAGGTGGCTCTACAAATTACGAGGCATACCGTGGACCATTCAATTATACTTTAGATATATTCGGGCTCTACCGTATAGTAGGTATTGACAGTGGCGGTGACGGCTACATTACACAGAGCCAGGCGTCATGGGCAAAGAACATTCTAACCTCTACAGAGGAGCCCATAAAGATACTCATCTTCCATCATCCGCACTTCACACACATGTTTGGCGACATACCTTTCCAATTCAATGTGTCGAGCAGCGAAGATCTATTCAAACTATTAACTAGCAAGAAGCCAAACAGCAAGTACACCTACATATATAGCAGCTGGCTAACCAACGAGGAAGCACTCAAGACACTAGTAGATGGAATGCTCAATGCCAAAGCAGAAGCAGTACTTGTATTCTCCGGGCACGTACACCTGGACTCCTACGCTGTAGTAACCAGGCCCGACGGCTCAAAGATACACTACATAGTGACAGTAACCACGGCCGGAAGCGTAAGACCCGGAGACTACCACGGATTCCGAATAGTCACCGTAGATCCATCAGGAAAGGTAGAGTTCCACGGTGATGGCGACTACTGGACACGCCACGCCAGCTTCAACGTGGACAAGATACATGCGAGTTATGTAGAGACCAAGAACGCTGTCACAGCTACACTGAGGATAGATGACAGCAAGATAACAGAGTATATGGAGAAAACAGTCGTAGCGCTGCATGTGCCAAGCCAGTGGCTGGGCAAGACCGTGAAATTGTACATGAAGGGCCTAGACTCCTACAAGCTACGCTGTACAGCTCTAGGCTGTATACTCTATGCATTTGCCAAGGAGAAGCCAGTACAGGGCTTTGAGTACCAGGCGACACTGTTCACAAAGCCTGACGAGAAACCGCCAGTGCTAGAACTCGTGAAAATGACTCCATCGTCACCGCGTCAAGGCCGGCAGTTAGTGCTAAGCTTCAAGGTAGGCGACGATTCATGGGGCATCAAGGAGACATATGCCAAGATCGAATATGATGGGCAAGAGATAGTAATCAAGCCGATGATAGTTGGCAATGATATGCGTATAGTGGTGCCTCCTCTCAAAGCGACGGAGGCGAAAATAACAGTTGTAGTAATCGACGCTTCAGGAAAGGAGACTGTCTTCACAAAGACAATAGAGTACAAGACTACTACAATAACTACGGCTGTAACCACCCCAACTACGGTCGCTGAAAGCGAGACGCCTACAACGACTGCGGCTGAGACATATGCTGAAACATCTACACAGCAATCAGAGACGACTACCCCAGAGAAGCCATCAGGGTTTAGCATAACATTGACAGTGCCAAAGTTACAAATCGAGGAAACAACATCAGCCGCAAAGCCGGCCGCTCCAGTAGATAACACAGGACTCATAGTGGCAGCAGTAGTAGTGATCTCGCTCGCAGCTTTCGCTCTAATAATAACAAGACGTTAGCATATCCTAAAGGCGTATGGAGGTCCTGCCTTCAAGTATTTTTTAAACAAGTATTCATTGCTTAAATGAAGCTCCACTATATTAGGCACTCCGAGAATTCTGTACGGATTATCCCCTAGAACAGTCTTTAAAATGTCGAGCACAAGTGTTTCTGCTATAGTTTCGATTCTTTCTATGTTGATCTCGGTTGGACACTCTAGTACCAGGTCTATATCTTTGTCCCCAAGGCCAGTACTGGGCTCGCCGCCGTGGATGTCAAGAAAGTATACATGGCAACTGGTATGCTTGCATATGCAGTCAGAGAGGACGCGTGCAATAAGACGTTTTGAACGTTGCCACTCCATGGTTTTCCAAAGGACGCCGTTTTTTCTTCTTTGAAGCGTGTTGCGTATTGCAACAGAGACTCGTTCAAGTCCGTGAAAGATGCATGTGTGGAGTTCATCTACATTCATGGAGCTAACTCTCCCTAGCTAATTGGTGTTACAGCTACAGGGATATCAGAATGCCGAATATAGGTATATGGGGAGAGTAATGTTCGAGTTCTTGGGTTATTTATCAGGGTTAAATCCGGCTATCCCCGTTAATGAGTTGAATTGCATAGTATAGTCTGGTTTTTGAGCCATAAACTCCACGTTCAATTGTGTGTATTTCGAAAAGGTTTGGACTGCTAGTATATGCATGGAAGTTCAAGCCTGCTAACTCTGCAAGCTTTGTAAGTAACGACTCTATAGTCTCCTCAACTTCCTCCATG
The DNA here is from genome assembly GCF_001412615.1 of Pyrodictium delaneyi. NCBI lineage: Archaea > Thermoproteati > Thermoproteota > Thermoprotei > Desulfurococcales > Pyrodictiaceae > Pyrodictium > Pyrodictium delaneyi. The sequence continues at coordinate 611,887 of NZ_CP013011.1, forward strand.
TCAATGCTCTTTATATCATCTCGTAATGCTATGAGTAAATCTATATCGCGTCCCACATGTGAGTCTGAGAGTTCTATATAGTATATGGCTTCTATTAATCCTGGCAAAAGCTTGTTTATACAATTAGCTGCTATGCTGGCAGCACGGCGCTTGAAGAGAGCCCATTCTGTTAGGAAGGAGTCTCGTGGCGAATTCAGACGCGGAAGACTGCTCTTAAGTCTAGTGAATAATGTTATACACTCCTCTACCTCCGGATCAAACACTGCAAGTTTCATCCCACTAGTGCCCCGCTAGTTAACTACTAGCCAGTCCCTAATATAGGAGAGTGTTTTGGCTCAACTATGCGGGTCAAACTTCGAGGGCTGGGGCTCTGCCCCTAGAAAAAGTCTTGAGGTATGTTGCCAGAAATGTGAGGGTGTAGACAAGACATGGTGTTGTTAGCGCTAACCTACAAGAAGCTAGTAGGCCGGGATTTCCGTGTACTCTCAGTGATAGAGAGGGAGATGCCAAGATACGAGTATGTGCCGATAGAAGTTATTGAGAGAAGGCTGCGTATGCCGTCGAGCCATGTGGCTATGAGTCTGCAGAAATTGAACCAGCTAAAGCTAGTGAGGAGACGTCTAGGCGACTACGTCGGGTATAGGTTAACCTACATGGGGTTGGATATGCTTGCACTCCACTCTCTTGTCGAACGCGGCATACTTCATGCTCTTGGCGACAAGCTTGGTGTGGGAAAGGAGAGCGATGTATACTCGGGGTTGACTCCAAGCGGTACTAGGGTTATAGTAAAGTTTCATCGTGTGGGGAGAACAAGCTTCCAGAAGATAGTAAGGGTCCGACACTACGCGGCGGACAAGCCATACTCGTCGTGGCTACAACTAGCCAAGCTAGCTGGACAGCGCGAATTCAGAGCTCTTGACGAGCTGTACCGAGCCGGAGCACTAGTTCCCAAGCCCCTAGGCTATAGTCGCCATGCAGTTGTGACAGACTATATTGAGGGTGTTGAGTTATACATGTACAAGGACGCCATGGACCCCGAGTCTATGCTTAGAGATATAATTGATACACTCCGAAAAGCATACCTGGACGTAGGAATAGTCCATGGTGATCTAAGCGAATATAATATACTTGTAGTAATAGAGGATGATAGGGAACGTCCCTATATAATAGACTGGCCTCAGTATGTCGAGAAAGAGCACCCCTCGGCTGAGCAACTTCTGCGTAGAGACATAGAGTATGTCGTCAGATTCTTTAGGAAAAGGTATGGCGTCGAAGCGGATGTCGAGAAACTTATCAAATACGTTAGGGGCGAGATAGAGAATGTTTGAATTATTCTAGTGAATATAAGCAAATGTGAGCCTATATTTGTAAAAGCCACTACTGTGTAACCCGAAAATATACGTAAGTAATTGCTTATCGTTGAAGCGAAGCCCTAAAAAGTGCAGGAGAGCTAGGTTACGAGCATGGGTGGCGCGAATGGCTTCAACAGAGCAGAGCGGAGTAAAGAATTCTACCGAAGTAACTCGGGAAGGTATTATCGAGAAGGATGGTGTTCTCATTGTTTCAGGAGAGGAGTATATCTATAGAGTATGTAGTGCTTTAGCGAGTCCAACACGTATAAAGATATTGTCAGAACTTTTGAAGAGGGAAGCGGACATAGGGGAGATAGCAGAGATGATAAACCAGAGTAAAGCGAATGCTTCAACACAAGTGCGTAGACTTGAGGAGATAGGCCTGGTACGCTCGGAGTACAAGCCGGGCGTTAGGGGCGTAAGGAAGGTAGTGAAAACTACTGTAAAAGAAATACGCATAATACTAGAGCCAAGTTAAGCCAAGTTGAAAAGAGTAAAGACAGAAGCTGCAAAGAGATTTAGCTTACGTATATTTTGTAATATAGGGCTCCTTTTAGAATGTGTGGAAAATGCTAACAGTATGTTGGTGGCTAAGTCGTTTTCATAATGCGATTGTAGATAGTGGTTTGAGTTTAGATACTCATGAGTCTTTGCAGCTTGTCATCCTAGATCGCTCAATAACATCGAGGAATTGTCTTAAGTCTCTGTCGTTATAGGCCACAAATATTACTCTCTTTGGTGTGTTGGCTGACTTCCAATGTTCATCAAGAGCTTCAAGCATTGCAGCCAGGCTATCCTTGGCGTTGAGGCCGCCGACGCCCGCACCCATGGCTGGAAAAGCTAAGCATTCAATATCCTTCTCAGCAGCTAATGCTAGGGCTGCAGTAGCAGCCTTTCTCACTTTGCTTGTAGTAGTCCTCATGGCGGGTCTTTCCATTGTTGGGGCGTGGATGATGATCTTTATCCTCGGCTCTAGTTTGCCGGCTCCAGTAGCTATCGCTTCTCCTACGGGTACTGGTGCATGTTTTCGGGCTTCCTCCTCTACCTCTTTCCCAGCTACTCTTCGGAGAGCACCTGCTACGCCTCCTCCCATGAACATGAGACTGTTGGCCGGGTTCACCACAGCATCGCATTCTATGGTTGTTATATCGCCCTTAGCTATTACTATTTCACGATTTCCGCAGCTAATCTTCTTTACCACTTCTACTTCGGCTACCATGGTACAGACACCATACCAACTATTATATTACTGTACATAGAGGCTATAACTTTGAGTACGCGGTGTAGATAATGCTATAGTATTTTCATATACTTCTTGTGTATATCTATTGAACTTATTCTGCAGAAGGTAGCGTGAAGCTTTATAACGCCCTCATATCTTCTGCCCAACTAATACATGGAGCTACTAGGGCTGGGCCCGTCGTCTAGCCTGGTTAGGACGCCGCCCTGACACGGCGGAGGTCCGGGGTTCAAATCCCCGCGGGCCCACCACTTCTTGTCTCGCTTCTACTCTATTCCTTGTCCCACACGACCTTGCCGTAAGAGTATCTCTTTGTCTATTCTCCATGTTGATGTGGAGTTATATTTTGACATGATAACTGGTGTTGGCTAGTCTATGAACTTCATGGCATAAGAACTGCTTAATATGTCAAGTAATAATGAAATAGATTTTTATATTGGACCACATTAAGCCCACTCGACCAGAAACCCTAAACAATGGGGTGGGGTTGAATGTTTAGGCAGTTGAAGCCAGGCACAGTGCTGGCGATCGGTATTGTACTACTTATGCTTGTACAGATTGTGCCAGTGATGGCAGCACCTGCACCTAGTAGTTATCGTGTAATAATAGGTTATAGCGGAGATCCTAGCCAAGCGAAGCTTGCTGCCAAGGCTGCTGGCTTCAAGATACTACGTGAGCTTGATGCCTTCAACGCAATAGTAGTTGAAGTAAAGGGGGTAAGCCCCGGTGATGCGGTCGAGAAAGCTCGTAAAGGCTTTGAGCAACATGCTAAAGTTCGCGGGATCGGTATCCGGTATGTTGAACCGGATCGCAAGCTCTATGCCTTTGCACTGAGCGACAGCCCAGACATACAATGGGACATATTCATGGTGAATGCGCCCACAGTCTGGGATACATATTACCCCTATGTAGGCGATTATGCGCTAGGCTATGGTGTGCAAGTAGCAGTACTAGACACTGGTATAGACTATACTCACCCAGAGCTTTACGGCAAGGTAGTCTGGTGTGTTAACACAGCCGATTACCCATGGATAGTGGTAAGCAGTAATCCATGGTACTGTCGTGACGTGAATGGACATGGAACCCATGTGGCAGGTACGATAGCTGCAGCGCTAGACGGTACTGGAGTGGCTGGAGTAGCACCAGCAGTGACGCTCTACGCGATTAAAGTACTGAGCAATAGTGGTAGCGGCTATATAAGTGATATAGCCTATGGTATATACTACGCTGTGGCTGGTCCTGACGGTGTAGTAGGCACCTGGGACGACGCCGAAGTCCTAAGCATGAGTCTTGGAGGACCAACAGACGATCCGCTGCTAAGCGACGCGACTTATTGGGCATATCAGAACGGCGCGATAATAGTAGCGGCTGCTGGTAACGAAGGCGACGGCGATCCTACAACTGATGAAGTGGCTTACCCTGCTAAGTATCCCTGGGTAATAGCAGTAGCAGCCGTAGATGCTAACGGTGATAGCCCAACATGGAGTAGTGAAGGCCCGGAGGTTGATGTCGCGGCACCTGGTGTAGACATACTAAGCACATATCCACGTGGCGACTACGCTGTGCTAAGTGGTACGAGCATGGCCACACCGCATGTAAGCGGCGTTGTAGCGCTCATTCAAGCCCTCCGTATAGCCTCGGGCAAGGCGCCGCTAACATTCGAGGAAGTCTACGATGCACTGACAACGACTGCAATAGACCTTGGACCGGCAGGTTTCGATAACTTCACAGGGTACGGTCTAGTAGATGCATACGCAGCTGTAAACTATGCACTGCAGCTACCTTAATGAAGTAGATTCGTCCTATAAGAAACTCTACCTATACGATCATTAGTTTTTTACCTTCTTTTTAGCAATCTCTATATTGGTGTGTTATTGTTCTCCCACTATACTATCTCCTTCGGCTTAGTATCCCGGTCACTTCAGGGCAGTGCTTTTTGATGATAATAGACGAGTAAAACCCTTACGTTAAGCTGTGAATACCGGTCAAGGCATGCTCCTTGATAGTAGAGTTTTAGTGTCCGACCTGCGTCTGCTATGCCTAGTCACGGGGTTGTTAATCGAACCCCGCTGATGCTATGAAGTGATGAGGGGCTGAGCAGGAAGCCCTCCCGTTCGGTGGAGGGGATGCTCCTAGAGCCCCGCATTAATTATTCTGGCTAGTTGCTCTATTGTTGTCGAGGGCTACTAAGTCTTGAGGGAGAGAAGACGTATACAGCTTACAGGTGGTGGATCCTACATAGTAACTCTGCCCAAGGAGTGGGTGCAGCTCCATAACCTTGGTAAGGGCTCGGAAGTGTCAATAATTCTTGAACCTGATGGTTCGCTTCGTATAGAGCCTGTAAGTAGTGCGAGGGAACAACGAAGATCAATAATTGCTAAGATAAAGGCTGAGCCTCAGTGGGACTTCTGGCGTATAGCTAGAAGAGTTATATCCTACTATATCGCGGGTGCCGATATAATAGAGGTCATCTTTAGCTCGACGTCTAGTTCCCAGATTGCAAGGCAGCTTAGGGAGTTTATAGCCAGCAGACTCATAGGTGTTGAGGTGGTTGAAGAATCGTCGTCATCGATAGTCTTCCAGGTTATAGCTGATATGGCAAGTCTTCCCCTCGAGGTGTCGATAAAGAGGCTAATTAAGGCTGTTGGATTTATGCTTGAAGATGTAATAGATGGGCTCCGACGCGGGGCCCGCGATATACTAGCTGAAGTTGATGAAAGAGATGACGTAGTAGATAAATTCTACATGTTTATATCTAGACAACTTGTAAGTGTTTTGGCGGGTTATAAGTCACCAAGCGAGATAGGATTGGATAACCTGGCAGATGCTAGTCTCATAATGACTGCTGCTAAGCACCTAGAAAGAGCAGGTGATCACGCAACTAACATAGCTTCGGCGGCAATTGAACTCCTGGATATGGGCGTGGGATTCAATGTAGAATGTCTAATGGGAATACCGGAGCATTTGAGGGAGATCCTCGACCACTATAGGCTTGCTACATCAACCTTTTTAAATCCTAATCCACCACGTGCAGATGAGGGTATAGAGGAGGGTATTAAGCTCAAAAAGAAGAACGATGATATACTAAAATCTATCACATGTGAACGTGACCCAGCATCGATGCTGCTCATTCGTAGAGTCATGGAGAGTAGTAGAAGAATAATAGATTACAATATAGATTTGTTAGAATTAGCCTTAAATCGTTCCACGTTGCATGAGTTGCTGAAGGAGAATCCCGGGTAGCGTAGGACATGTAGGTTTATAGCCTAGCTAAGCCGGCTTAGCAACCCGGCGTACATGCTGGTATTGAACGTTTTTGGGTTGGAGGTGTAGTAGTGGAGATGGCTCAGCGCCAGCGTGTCAAGCCGGTTAGCCCTCTACGAGTGTTGAGGGAAGCTGTTGGTAGAGTAATATTTGTCAAGCTCAAGGACGGGAGTGAGTACATAGGGAAGCTTGATGCAACTGATTCAACGATGAACCTAGTGCTAGACGAGTGTGTTGAGCTAAAACCGGGCACCATGGAGCCTAAGGTGAAGTATGGTAGAGTGTTGATACGCGGTAGTCATGTAGTCTACGTAAGTGTAGACTTTGAGATAGTGGCTGGTGGCTCGCTGCCTATAGGTTGAAGCGGATAAACGGAGCTTACACCTTTAAGGGCCTAGTAACACCGGCTGCCGATGTGGTGAGACAAGTGGCGCGGAACATTGTGGTCGAGAGTATTAGATGGCAGCCGATAGAAGAACATGGTGTAGAACTTGTAGAGAGAAAGGGACTTGGCCACCCTGACACGATAGCGGATGCCGCGGCAGAAGAGGCAAGCCGTATACTCTCCCAGTTCTACCTAGAGCGTTACGGTACGGTACTTCATCATAACCTCGACAAGGTGTTAGTTGTTGGTGGCCAGGCAGCGCCAAAGTTCGGTGGTGGCGAAGTACTACAGCCTATTTACATCATAGTCTCCGGTAGGGCTACTACTGAGGTCAGACTCGAAGACGGTAGTGTAGAGAAGGTACCGATAGGCCCAATAATAATGAAGGCTGTTAAGGGCTGGATAAAGGAACACTTCCGTTTCCTCGACCCAGAGAATCACGTCATAGTAGACTACAAGATAGGCCACGGCAGCACAGACCTCGTGGGCATCTTCGATCTGGGTAAAGGTCAAGTGCCACTAGCTAACGACACTAGCGTCGGCGTCGGCTTCGCCCCGTTCTCGCATCTTGAGCAGCTTGTATACGAGACAGAGAAGCTGCTAAACAGTAAAGAGTTCAAGCAGAAGACCCCCGAAGTAGGAGAAGACATCAAGGTAATGGGTCTACGTAAGGGCAAGAAGATAGAACTAACAATAGCAGCAGCAATTATTTCCAGTCTGGTATCTGACATGGACCACTACCTATCCGTAAAGGATGCCATACGCGAAGCTGTGCTAGACCTAGCTAGCAGGATAGCACCAGATTACGACGTAGAAGTATACGTAAACACGGCAGACAAGCCAGACAAGGGCATAGTATACTTGACCGTCACTGGTACTAGCGCAGAACACGGCGATGACGGTATGACTGGCCGCGGTAACAGGAGCTACGGGCTTATAACACCGCTTCGCCCGATGAGCCTAGAGGCTGCTGCCGGTAAGAACCCGATAAACCATGTAGGCAAGATCTACAACGTTATGGCCATGAACATCGCTAGGAGAGTCTATGAGAATGTAAAGGGTCTAAAGGAGGTCTACGTGGAGCTACTGAGCCAGATAGGCAGGCCACTCAACGACCCGCTGGTAGCCAACGTCAAGGTGCTCACGGAGAAGCCTGGAGAGCCGCTGCCAAGCGACGCGGTGCGCGAGATAGAAGCTATAGTAGAGGAGGAACTCGACAACTACCACAAGATAACAAAGCTATTCATTGAAGGCAAGATCAGCGTCTTCTAGCAACAGCTTCATCCTCTTAGCCCGGTATTCCTCGAACATCTTCTTTACATCCTCTAGGCCTAGCCTTCGTTTCTCGGCTCTCCTCCTGGCAGCCTCTATCTCGCTTAGCCGGTAGTACGCGTCCGCTATGACTTTCTCGTCTAGCAGGACTAGTCCATTCAGCGTCTTTATCTCGTAGTCCTCGAGAGGGAGGACGGGCACACTATAAGCCTCTATAACACCGCGTCTATCCAGAAGCTCTCTTGGCACGAGTACGGCCAGTAGAAGTTTCGAGACAATAGCCCCGTGTCTGTTCCACTGTACCGGGTTCACTGTATCCATAACGGCTATTATGCGTCCATGGTTTTCCACGAGTTTTGCTAGCATATTCATGGATTCGTTGTCTAGCTCGTGTAGTCTCGGGGCTGGAAGTGCTCTCCCGGATGCCACGAGGAACAAGGCGTCTTGTAGCTCCGATAACTCGGCGTAGAGCGTCTTGGCCTCGTTACGCAGCTTCTCTATCTCAGAGCGGAGGAGTTTGACCTCGTTAGTGAGCTTGTTTATCTCCCTATCCTTCTCGAGGCTCTCGCGGTACTCTATCTGCAACAGTCTATACTCGGCTTCAAGACGTTTGAGCTGCTCGTCTACTTCCCGAAGTCTTCTACGCAATGCTATGTTCTCGGCGCGCAGCCTCTCTATCTCCATGCGTAAGCGGCTAACCTGGTCCTCGTTCTCGGCTTGTTGTGGCTCTGGCGTGCTCTCTACCTGGCTCCGGCGCACACTCTTTACGAGGTAGCTGCGTAGCCCTACATCGTTCAGTGCGGCGTGTATTGCCCGTTCGACGGCCTCGGCTATGGTTGCACCTTTTATCACGTCGGCTTTTACAGCGTCCACGTCTATGTCCAGGCCTAGTCTAGCCGTGTAGGACTCTATCTGTCTCATCTTAGACTCGTGTATATGTAGAGCCTTAACGGCAGCGGCTAGTGCGTCCCGTACATGGGCATCTGTTACTCTGCGTAGCTCGGGGTAGCGCCGGGTATACTCCTCCACTATAGAGCGCTTCTCCTCGACGCTCAAGGAGGCTGGCGGCTCATATACGGGTACACCCATGGCGGCTGCGAGTTTGCGAACGAACTCGGGGGCTGGCCGTACATCAGTGGCTATGAGCACGGGTATTCCGTGACGGGTTATCAGCTCTATGACCTCGCTGCGGTCTACGCCTCGTCTGCTGAGGGCGAAGATGGGCCGGCCGTTCAAGTCGACAGCGGCTACGCCCGTAGATATGCCGGGGTCTATGCCTACGATGATGTAAGGTTTTGTCTGGCTCAGTTGGTCAGAGGCCTCTGTCTCGAAGACTATACGGCTACTGTATACGGGCTGTATCTCTATGCGTACGTCGGAGTCCTCATGTGGCTTAATTATCCCGTTTAGGCGGCTTCTCGGCGCATATACTATGAAGACCGCGCTATCTAGACCTCCGCCACTCTTGCGGAACATAAGGTCGTAGTCTAGCCTGTGCCGGTCAAGTATACGCTTTACATCCTTTACAGCCCGGAGGACAGCTGATCTCACTCTACGTTGGTAACGCGGGCTACTCATCCCGCCGTGCTTTAGCCTGCGCGACTTAGCTATCACAATCCTGGTCTTCTCTTCGACGAACCGGATCCGAGACCCGTAGCCCATAGACGCGAGGAGTGCGGCCAGGTAGGCTGTGCGTGCTGGTGAAAGCTTTCCCGAGCCGGTGTCAAGGCCGGCGAGCTTTGCCAGTCTACGTAGATCGACGAGGGAGCCGTCGGGTAAGCGGGTGGGTTGAACTATATTTAGGTCTGGAGGAAGCATTGATGTAATCTTTACTAGCTCCCTCTCGCTCGAGGCGAGCTCGTATATGTTGTCAATAGCCAGGATATCCGGCCTATACTCCCATATAAGCCTGATAAGTCGATACAATGGTACAGACTCATACTTGGCTACAAGCTTCCCATCATCAACTACCGCTACAGAATAACACCTAGCCCCACTGCTGCAGCCGGGCTCGATATCTACACCGATCACACGCAGAGATGACCACCCCTAGGCAGCATGCGGCCGTAAAGCCCGGCGAAACCTCGACTACTAGTTGAGAGCATTAGCGAAGCCACCAGTCCCCGGGTAGATACTACTACATGATCCGCTGCGGCACCCTCTAATAGCCACTGTTGCTGCATCGACTATACACCTGGGCCCCGCCGGTCTCACACCCGCCGAGACCCGGCAGCGGGGCTATGAAGCGGGGCGGTCAGGCGGGGCACAACGCAATGAACAACAAAATTACCTTATTATCACTCCTCTCTCGTCTCTCCAAGCCTGGGGCGGGATGAGCGCGCCCCCTCGCGCGCCCCTTGCCCGCCGAGGCTACGGGGGCGCGCCGGTGACGTGTACCGGGCCGGACGCGACCGCTACAATTCAATCTATTTAATAATAACTATTGTGTCGTATCTAGTAGCTTCTAGCTGTTCTTGGCCCTATGCGTATAGATGCCTAGTCCAGAGACTAGGCCTGCGAGCCCTGAGAGTGTGGCGTGGCTAACAATAATTTGGCAGCCTACATCCTGCTACAAGGTACCGGTGCGAGAAGCCATGCCCGTTGAACGTGGACCGTGTGGTGAAAAAGTCGGAAAAGCACTGGATGTAGAACCCCAAGAAGCGATGCTAAAGAGTGGAAAGAAGGTAGAGGGTGTGTACATACGCTGGCTCATATCGGGAAAGGATGGCGCACCGACCTTTGCTATGAGGCTCTTCACGGCCGAACCAGACGCTCATATACCTAGCCACCGGCACCCCTGGGAGCACGAAATATACGTGCTTAGGGGTTCTATGCGGGTGAAGATAGGCGGAAAAGACTATGAAGTCTCTGCTGGTAGCTTCATATACATACCACCAAACATAGATCACGAGTATTTCATTGGAAAAGATGGTGTCGAGTTCCTCTGCATAATTCCGCTAAAACCCAGTGTAGACGAGAGTTATGATCCCTGTGGCAGAAATGCTGAGTAAGAAACTTGAAGCCCTGGGTGTGGCCGACTCCGAGGGTGAGCCAGGGCCGTGCCCCGTGTGCCAGTAAAGCTCGTCACTTGGGAGGAAGTTGTTGAATGGAGCCGTGGCCTTGCCCGCCGTATAAAGGAGTCAGGCTATAAGCCAACCGTAGTGATAGCTGTTGCGCGTGGTGGCTACGTAGCTGCTAGGCTCCTCTGCGACTTCCTCGGAGTAGAGAACCTACTGAGCATACAGAGCCAGCACTGGACAGAAGCAGCCAAAGCCTCCGAGAAGGCTATACTAAAATTCCCCTACAAGGTGGACCTTCAAGGGCACCGAGCCCTCCTCGTAGACGATATCGTTGATACTGGCGAGACTCTGAAGCTCGCTCGCGACTACATTGCTAAGGAGTGGAGGCCCGATGAGCTGAGGATAGCAACGCTGCAGTGGATAAGCCCGGTGGCTAAGCTGAAGCCCGACTACTACTACATAGAGGTGAAGGAGTGGGTCTGGTTCCAGTACCCGTGGACAAGGCTAGAGGATGTCACACAGTTCATACGTAGGATGCTCACCGAGCACAGCAAGGAGACTGGCAAGAAGGAGTGGAGCTACGATGAAATAAAGAGCCTCTTCAAGGAGTGGTACGGTATAGAAGTAGAGGAGTTCTACTACCAGGACGCCCTAGAAGTGCTGGTTGAGACCGGATTCCTAGAGAAGAGTGGTGACAAGTATAGGCTTCGCGGCCAAGCCTAGATAGTGATGCCGGGGTGGTGATGTAACCAGCTATCGCGGAGCCCCTCCGGGGCCGGTGAAGAATTTGGCCTTTGCTGAACCCGAACTCAATCCTACAGGTTTATGCTCTTCATACATGTGGCACGTTCTCCAACTAAGACACTAAGACTATGAGTAGATCCCAGCCTCTATGACAGCATCCTAAATGGTTATAGTTTATCGGGCAGAATTTTGACTAGGCGTTTTGCTATAGACTCAGTGTGATGTGATGCATTATGGGCGCGGAGTATGCCGGGCACAAGAAGACAGAGGGAGTGGTTGTCTCGGGGCTAGCTGCGGGCGCGAAGGAAGTGTCGAGAATAAGGCGTTATGAGACAAATGACATAGCTAGGAGGATCACAGTCATATCGCCTGAGGATATACGGTTAACAAACTATCCCTTGAGGCACCCGGTTACAGCGTTTAACCCTTCGCTCTACGTCGAGGGAGATGAAGTAAGGCTCTTCATACGTGTAACGGTTGGTTACTATCGCTATGCCTCGGCTATAGCGTTTGCGAGACTTAAGCTGGACACTCTCCTATCAGGTAAAGAGCCCGTAGTGCTGGGCGAGGTTGAGGCTAGCCTTGTAGTGTATCCATCAACATCTTATGATATATGGGGTGTTGAGGACCCGCGTGTATATAGTATGGGTGATAAGCTGTATATGACATATACTGGGCGTACTATATCATACTTTGACATCAACTCTGTCGGGCGTACAGCACCAATAACGGCTGTGTCAGGGGACGGGGGCTTCACATGGAAGAAGAGCTACATACACCTACTCCCTCATGGAGCAAACAGTGCGGTAATAAGTGACAAGAATGCATTCATGTACGATGTGGACGGAGAAAGGTTGTTCTTCCACAGGCTCCACACCGTTAGCGACCAATTCTTTACAGTTGTTAGCCGTGTAGAAGAATCTAGTCGGGTCAACGAGGAAGGGCTCAGAGAGCTAGTCTCAAAGGACACTGTAGTAGCAATAGAGCGTGCAAGTTTCGAGTCTAAGAACGGATGGGCTGCTCCACCAATAAGGCTCGGCAAGGACTATATTGTCCTATTACATGGTGTAGACAAACATACGAGTGTATACCGTGTATTCGCCATGCTCATGGAGTATAGTCGAAGCGACGGCATAGTAGTCAAGGCTGTCACGCCGAGGTATATAATGGAGCCTCGTGAGCTATACGAGGTATATGGTGATAGACCATATGTTGTATTCCCATGCGGTGTTGCGCGCGTGGATAGCACAACACTCCTGCTAAGCTATGGCGCGGCAGACCAGTTCGTAGGTATAGCTGCAATAGATCTCAACGAGTTGCTCTCCGAGCTTGACCGCGGTCGGATATACTAGCTGGAGGCTCCTCAACATCGAGTCCTGCCATCCTCGCAGCTTTTACAAAGTCTTTTGGCGTCAGTGGTAGCCACTTTGCAAGCTCCTCGTAGAGGCTCCATGGCACCTTCTTCTTCCTGCCACGGCTCCATCTAGCTAATTCCACATATGCGCGGAGCTTGGCATCTCGTGGGCTCATAACCCTCCTTATAGCCTCCTCTACATTGCCGCAGGTCTCGTATCGCGCCATAAGCACTATCTCGGCCACCATGTTTAGTCTAGACGGTACGCCGTGGACGCTCCCACGGAGTGTTAGTCGGCGCGGCTCGGCTAGCCCCTTTAGTACTAGCTTCCTGGTCTCCCCGGGGCGTGGGAGCCTATCTACAATGCCACCTATTATGAATGCATCAGCTTCTAGGACGTCGCGCGGCTCTAGGTCATGCTCAGCGTTCGGATCAAGAAGGATAATTCTGTCTGCACCACGGATATGCGCAGCTTCATCAGAGGCTAGCGTGGAGACATCCACCAAGCCTCGGCCTAGGAACGCACGCAGCCATTCATAAGCTCCTGGCGGGGCTCCGGCAAGGAGGAGGTGCCGGTCCCAGAGATACCTTCTAACAATGCCGAGTGTCGCGCCTATCTGACGCCGAAGGCTTCGGTATTCGCTCATAGCTATGTGCGTGTGTAGTAGGCTAAGATCTATGACTATAAGGGGTCGCGGCTCTGGTAGCCTCTCTAGCAGCTCGTGGCGCCAGTCAGCTTCCGGACTATAGACAGCGTCGGCCCTTATCTCGCCTCTGCCAGCTATGTAGCGGAAGACTCTATCACGGTACTCCTCGCAGAACTTCACGAGGCCGTTCCACTTGGATGCCTCGACGAATCCTCCGCCCCAGGTTAGTATGCGTACGAGGAGCTCCTGGAACGGGTTACGGCGCACCCTACCAGCGTCGAGATGCACAAGGCTGCCGACAGAGTACCAACTGCGCTCTTGCAGCATCTCGAGTAGCTTGTAACGAGGTAGCTCCTGGTAGCACCTTTCTTCGCAGCAATGCTGGTCAGCTACCGTGAGGCACTTCATAGCCTAGCTACCACGGCTCAGCATGGGGGTGAGAGGAGGCTCATCAACCCCTCCCCGAGCCGGAACAGTCATAGCCTGGCTACCAGTCTCTAGCCCGGAGACCAGCTCCACGCGGGTAGGACTTAATAGTGTAACACTATTGCAACTCCGCATCACGCAGTATCGGCAGGGCCTGTCTGGGCCTGGAGGACGATCGTGTTATGTACCCGGAGGACTTGCTGCTACTTGCAGGCTTTACTACCAATTTGCTGGGTATGGCGTTCCTGGCCCTCATAGCCTCAAAGAAGAGCCGTGCACAAGCTAACATCAAGGTGTTAAAGGAGGAGGTTGACAGAGGCATGTTAATACTAGTATTCACCGCCATAGCGTTCATGTTCGCGTTTACGCTGCTACGCCTCCTGGCTCTAGCTGAGCAGAACCTATGAGAGTCCCCGCCGGCCTGAAACATTCTACCGGCTATGAGGAAGGCTAGATACGCTGAGAACCGGTAAGGTGATGATGGTTTCTGGTGCCGAGCCCTGTCTACTCCTCTTCGGCTTCTTCAAGCTCCTCGAGGGTATCCATGACTGCTGTCCTAGCGTCTAGTTTGACGTTCATGCCAGCCCGCTTTAATGCATCGTATATCTCGTGTGCAACCATGCTTATCTCGTCAAGTACATCCTCGATAAATGATCGGGGATCCTCTTCGGCGTCTATGACGTCTCTAATATAGTCTCTAAGTCCCTCGTATCCAACTTTCACGAGTATGCCACTACTTGTAGGACGGACCTCGATGAAGAATGGAGCATCGGGATGCTTAATCCTCAATACATCCTTCTCGCTACGGAGGCTATAGCCCCTCCTCCTGGCTATGGGCCTAACTATGCTCTCTAGGCTGTGGAGCTCTACCAAGCTCTTGCACCCATACCACTATTCCACGTTTCCGGCCCCTAATGAAGGAAGGGGGTTGTGTTGGGCACAACAACCATAGGGCTGGTAGCGCATCCGTTGTCATGACGAGCTAGGGAAGGAGGGGACACCAGAGGTTTTGAGATGGAGCCGGGGCCGGGATTTGAACCCGGGATCAACGGGTTTCTACGCGATGGGCGGATACGTCTAGGCCACTGCAGCCCGCCGCCTTCGACCGCTCGGCCACCCCGGCGTCCATTACTCTCATAGCTTCTGGCCGGATTTATTAAAGCATCGGGTGTAGTAGAACGAGCCAGGGTATGCACTGCAGCTTCCCCGGGCATAGGCTCCTGGAGGACATGCATCGTCGCGTTGAGGTATGATGTCGGGATGATAGGCTCAGGCGGAGCTGAGCCTCCGAAAGGTGATGAGTTTAGCCTTGGTTGACCGCCACAAGGTAATAACTGTAGGGGGCGGCCCTGCGGGGCTGCTAACGGCTGCCAATATCCGCGGCCCCAACGTGGTCGTTATCGAGGCGTCTACTAGGCCTGGCTGGCCGCCCCACTGTACTGGGCTTGTGAGCCCAGATACTGCGAGAAGATTCGGCGTAACTGATGCCATTACAGAAGTATACCGCGAGGCGGTATTTCTCGATGACGAGTTCAGAGAGATATGCAGAATAGATGGCTCACCACTAGCCGTAAGGCTCTCGAGGCCCCTCCTCGAAGAAGCACTTGCGGAGCGCGTCACGAGCCTAGGCCATAGGATACTATATGGTACGAGAGTAGCAGAGGTTAGTCCGAGCGGCTGTGTATCAATACTAGGCCGCGGCACGATTTGTGGTGAGCGAATAGTTCTAGCTGCAGGCGCTAGCCCGAGATTCATGCGCGTATTCAGGGCAGCTAGGTGTAGAGTTATCCCCGGCTTCGAGATACGTGTCCGCCTCAATGCCAGGGTAAACGAGGACAGTTTTTACACCATTCATGGGTGGCGTGTAGCGCCACAGTTCTTCGCGTGGCTAGTCCCCCTCCGGGACGGTCGCGAAGCCCTCATAGGGATTGGAGGTAGCCATCCTGTCGAGAGGCTCGAAGAACTGATCCAGCGGCTTCATAGAATAGGGGTGGAAGTGTCAAGCATAGAGAGCCATCGTGGTGGGCGCATAGTCTTAGGGCCGCCAGCGCCGAGCCCGCTTAAGGGAAGGCTGGTAGGCATAGGGGACGTGCTCTGTGCCTCAAAGCCCTTCACCGGTGGAGGACTATATGCTATATCCATGCTAGCTGGGCCTCTAGCTAAGTTTATCGAGCACGACGATGACCAACTCCTACTCGAGACGTGGAACCGTCTGCGCAGCGAGCTCAAGGCGCAATATATCCTTACAAGAGCGGC
Organism: Pyrodictium delaneyi; assembly: GCF_001412615.1. Classification (NCBI taxonomy): domain Archaea; kingdom Thermoproteati; phylum Thermoproteota; class Thermoprotei; order Desulfurococcales; family Pyrodictiaceae; genus Pyrodictium; species Pyrodictium delaneyi. The sequence goes on from NZ_CP013011.1 coordinate 627,847, forward strand.
GAGAGTGTTTCTGCCCCTCTGGAAGCTTGCACTTAGGGCTGTCTGCTCGGCGGCTGCTCGGGGAGAATGTAGGATAGACTATGACAGACATAGTAGCCTAGTCTCGTGTCTTACTCCAAGGAGGGGTGCTCTGAGGGTTGGCCAAGAGGAAGCTGCTGAAAGAGATAGCAGCCGAGGTCTATGGTTCAGAGCAGGCTGACCGGTTCTGGAAGAGAATAGAGATAATAGGCGATATAGCGGTCATAAGGAAACCTTTTGGAGTGGAGCTAGAGGAGTTGAAACCGCTAGCAGAGGCCTTGCTGAGAAGACTCCCTTACGTTAAGAGTGTCTGGGCAGCTTCGAGCCCTGTTGAGGGCGAGTTCCGACTCCGGCGGTATACACATCTCGCTGGCGAGAAGAGGAGCTGGACAGTCTACCGCGAGTATGGCTGCAGCTTCAAGATAGACATAACAAAGGTCTATATATCTCCTAGGCTCTCGTACGAGCACCAGCGCATAGCCCGCCTAGTAAAGCCCGGAGAAGTAGTAATCAACATGTACGCGGGTGCTGGCCTCTTCTCGATAATAATAGCTAAGCACTCACAACCAGAGAAAGTATACAGTATCGACATAAACCCGGAGGCCTACCAGATGATGGTGGAGAATGTTAAACTCAACCGGGTAGAGGACAAAGTAGTACCCATACTTGGTGATGCGGCCAAAGTGTTGGAGGAGCGACTACAGCATACAGCAGACAGGATACTGATGCCGCTACCAGAACTAGCACTAGAGCACCTTCCCTACGCGTTAAAGGGGCTGCGTGGTCCAGGCTGGCTCCACGTGTACCTCCACGTATTCGCCGAGAAGGGTATAGACCCGCGTAGGAAGGCTATAGAGATGCTCTCTAAGAGACTAGACGAACTAGGTGCACAGTACCGGGTAGAGCTTAGTCGTGTTGTACGCACAGTTGGGCCTAGACGCAGCCAAGTAGTAGTAGACGTCTATGTAGAGCCCTAGCGTAGAGGCAGCTCAGAGACCTTCTTGGCTGCGAACTCGAGTACAGCATACACCTCATCCTCACTATCCCGTGATATGCCAGTAACGATAACCGATGTTATTCTCCCCTCGTCATCCCGCTCAACAGTGTACTCAAGGCCCTCATACTCGCTAGCTAAGCGCTCTAGTGCGGTGAGCATGTACCTAACATAGGGATGCTGCTCGGGAACAGGCCTAGTGAAGCTCAGTCGAATAGTGTCCCTTGTCGTGGCAAGCCTCGCTGCAACACGGCCGTCCCTAGACCGGAACTCCTTGCCGCGACGGATCCCCCGGGTGGAGGATAACGCCCCGGCACTACACTCATCAAGCAGTGCTAGGAGCTGCTGGTATAGCTGAAGTCTCGCCTCAAGCTCTGCTATCTCCCGCTCTAGGAGATCGCGTAGCTCCTCGATCCGAGGCTTCTCAGCCATATCTGTACCCCCGGAAGAAACGCAGAGACGTAGAATAACGCTCTATAGAGTCTAGCCCGTTTGAGAGGCTCTCCTAATCCTAACCAAGTTCTTACGGTATGGCTCTGCTATTTAGGGTTAGAGTGTCTAGAAGGGCATAAAGTGTGAGGTTTTCCTTGCTAGATGGGCTTGGGAGGAGGACTGAATGCTATGCAGTCCGGCATGATCCGGACCTCTCTTGCGGTGATAATGCTGGTTCTCGTCGTAACTAGTCTCTACTCTTCTGTCGCGCTGGCAGAGTACAATGCCAGTGTTAAGCTAGGACTCCTAGCTGTGGACGGCGCTACTGGGAACGGTATAGTTGTTGATGCATGGCTCTCCGTACGATCACCTGGTAGTGGTCAAGTTGAGCTAGAGCCTAGCGACCTTGTCGAAGAGAGTACTGTGCTCTCAACACGCGTTGCTTTCTATCTAGCTAGCATAGTGAATGGGCTAAATCCCAGATTATTTGATATACATGTCTTATTTGAGACGGATAGTCCAGTGGGTGGACCAAGTGCGAGTGGATTCATCGCAGCTGCTAGCTTGCTAGCTCTACGCGGCTTAATCCCCGATAATACAACGACTATGACAGGAATGGTTTCACTTACTGGGTTTATACTACCGGTAGCTGGTGTAAGCGACAAAGTAGCAGCGGCTAAAGCTGCTGGGTATAAGAGGGTGCTTGTGCCATTAAGCGAAGCTAGTAACACGACGGAAGGAATAGCTGTAGAAGGGGTATGTACCTTTGAAGAAGCAGCATCGCTTCTCTCGGATAACTATGCTCTCGGTACGAAGACTAGTCAGTTGAGTCAGCAACCCCCAGGGCCTATAAAGAGCCGGGAAGCCGAGTTTAGGCAGCATGCAGAACTCTTCATAGAGAAAGCTTCGCAGCTCCTAGACCTGTTGCCACGGAATGAGACGCGATACGTAATTGAGATGCTTCTGGATAAAGCGCGTAACATACTCGACAATAGCCCCTATAGTGCTGCTAGTATGGCATTCATGGCATTCTATATGGCGGCATCCAGTGTGGCAATGGAGTATGGGTTTAACTACCTAGAGGAGAAGACGGGGCTAAGTCTTGACGCCGTGCTTGCAAATGCTAGCAGTGTTGTAGAGGCGCGTCTCCAGGAGTTTAGTGGTCGTGAGATATGCGGACTGTGGGGATATGAAGCTCTTGCAGCCGCATCGGTTCGGCTATATCTAGCCGAGCATGCAGCGGACTCTGATAAGCCTGATGTCCGGGTCCTTGCACTGCTTCGTGCTCTCTCAGCAGAGTCTTGGGCCCGTCTTGCAGACCCAGACTATGGGCCTATGGTTTCCTGTAGTTTGCTAGGCCGGGCTGCCGAATTCTTTGTAGACTATATGCAGCTTTCATACAACTATATAAGGAGTATAGTGGGGCATGTACTCTTTAACATCCCTATGCCTGATGATAGAGATGTTTCCGCATGGATAAGCGATGCGAAGAGGAGTCTCGATGAAGGTAACTATCCTCTAGCATTAGGGCTAGCGGTATACGTCATATCGTCTCTCGAGGAGTCGTTGTCTCATGGCGCTCGACTTCCAGCGAGCTGTATAGACTCCCATGTAATGTTTCTGGAAGAAGTGTCGGTGCTTGGCAGTGGTTCGAGTCTCCCGGCAGCCCTTGTACTAGAGTACGCACTGGGCTATGGAGACTACATAGAGAATGTGACCAAGAATCCATTGCTAAGAGAGAGCCTTGAGATAGATGCAATAACCTGGCTGCTGCACTCGCTGACCGTTGAGGCTTTGACTGCAGACATACCGGCGGGATCCCAGACAGTGAGCGTGGCTTGGAGTAACTACTACCTTCTCGGGATAACGGTTGAAGCTGTGACATTAGCAGTAATAGGCTATAGTCTAGCCGTGATCTCTCGCCGGGCTAGAGCTGAAGAAGTCTAGTAGTGTAGACTGTCTGCTTCCTCGAACTTTCTCGGTTTCTCTGTGCTGCCCCTCCTCTATAGACTCCTTTCCTATCTCTGCTACTACCCTGGCTATAGGTCCCTTGAAGTCTTCTTCAAGTTTATTGCGTAATGGTGGCTTATAGAGCGCGGCGGCTGGATGATATGTTACAGCTATCTTGAGCCGGACACCAGCTATAACTCCTTCATATACTTTACCATGTTGTGTAGTCATGCTATGCCATCTGTGCCCCGCAAGTTCTAGTAGTCTTCTCGCAGCATGTCTGCCTACGGCTATTATTAGGCGGGGCTTTATCAGTTGGATCTGACGTAGCAGATAGGGTAGACATGCTTCTACTTCATCATCTTGCGGGTCGCGGTTCCCTGGAGGTCGGCATTTTACTATATTAGTGATATATACTTCTTCTCTCTTTAAGCCCGCCAACTCTAGGAGTCGTGTGAGCAGCTGGCCTGCAGCACCTACAAAGGGTCTTCCTTGCATGTCCTCGTTCCGGCCTGGTGCTTCACCTACAATCATTACGTGCGCGGTTACTGGGCCTTCGCCGGGTACAGGATTACGTCTAGTCTTGTAGAGCCGGCACTTGGTACAGTTCTGGATCTCCTCTACAAGCCTCCTATACTCTTCTTCAACATTGCCTGGGCTCATAGCAATCATGCCCGGCGTGTTGTCGGCCGTCTGGTCTAAGCTTCTAGGCAAACCCTTAGAGTATTCTGCTATGCTGTACACAACTAGGGTAGACACTGTATGACGGGGCAAACTAGCTCGGCGCGTGCACCTACAGTAGAAGGGAAAATGTACCACATAATGCTTGGTCCAGGCGACATACCGCCCTACGTGCTTCTACCCGGCGACCCCGGCCGTATCGAGCAGATAATGGAGACATGGGACGAGGCTAGCGAGGTAGCGTTTCATCGAGAGTATCGTAGCGCCCGGGGAGTATACCGTGGTGCTGAGATAGCGGCAGTAAGTACCGGAATAGGCGGATCCTCGACTGCCATAGCTATTGAGGAGCTGGCCCGTATAGGTGTCCACACAATGATAAGAGTGGGTACAACCGGTGCCATACAGGAGGACGTAAAGGTAGGCAGCCTCATCATAGCGTCAGCAGCAGTACGCTATGACGGTGCAAGTCACGAGTACGCCCCACCTGAGTATCCGGCATCTGCTAGTCCAGAGGTCGTGTTGGCTCTCGTAGAGGCGGCACGTAGGCTCGGAGTAGACTACCATGTAGGCGTAGTGGCCTCCACGGCTACATTCCACCTTGGGCAGAGCCGGCCTGGCTACCGTGGCTACGAATGGAGCAAGAGCCGCGAGCGAATAGAGGACCTCCGGCGTATGGGGGTATTAAGCTTCGAGATGGAGGCTGCAACCCTCTTCACATTAGCAGGGCTCTATGGGTTAAGAGCCGGCTGCGTCTGCGCGGTGATAGCGAACCGGATAACAGACGAGTTTGTGCCTGGTGCTGGCGTCAGAGAAGCCATAATGGTAGCTAACGAGGCAGTGAGAATACTCCAGGAAGCTGATCGCGGTAAAGCTGGTATGACGCACTCTATAACTGACCTAGCTGAGGCTGTACGCAGACTTTATGGTGACTAATCAGTATGTCGAAGCATGCATAATAATACTATAGGAGTTCGTGCCTCAGATGGCAGTTAGTAACCTCAATGAGGGGTATATTTGTTACCGTGATTTACGCTCTCTCTGCCACTTTATAAACAGTTAGCAGCAAAAACGCAGCTACATGAAACAGTATAGCTACGCCTGGTACGAGGAATGGTGAGTACTCATAAGCATGGCCTGCCACATAGATGCCTAGGGTAGATGCTAGGCTTACGAGCATGTTTAGTCGGCCGGTCTCTATACCTACGTGGTTCGCGGTAGTTAGTAGCTTGTTTACGGCCGAAACATAGGTACTCAAGGCTAGCGTCTCCATCACTGCTGCAGGGGTTACTGCTAATAGCCACGTTTTACCAAGTAGCGGGATTAAGGAGACTAGGAACAATGAAGCCATGAATGCCGCCTCGGCTAAGAGCAGACTAGTACGGGGACCGAATCTGTCTGTGAGAGCGCCAGAGAAGTAGCCTATTAACAGCCACGAGGCCGCCGAGATAGAGATGTATAGTCCTGGCGCGTCCTCCGGCAGCCCAAACCCCTTAACGAAGACAGCGCCCATGAGTGCTATCCATGTCCCCACGCCGGCTCTAGATAGCAGCGCGTAGAGGTATAGTGATGTAAGCCTTCGGTCAGGAAGCGATATCAGTGTCTTCAACGGTGTGCGTCTTTTGGTGACACTGCTTAGCCTATTCCGGAGTAGAGCATAAACAAGCAGAGCTGCAACGAGCGCTGGCGTTCCTATAGCGAGAAAGCCGAGCCTATACCACTCAATACCCCTTCCGGCGAAGTAGTATGCAAAGATTAATGGGCCAGCTATCCGTGAGACATTGAAGGCTATGCTAACAAGTGCTATCCCACGGCCTCGCCAGGTGAACGGTAGGAGAGCTGATAGTGCTGTGTTACGTGATGGAACCCATAGGGCTAATGAGAGGTTCATAAGAGTGTAGGCTGCCACGACGCCTACTATGCCGTGTACAGACCATACTAGCAGCCCCGCCAGCCCCATGAGGGCTACAGACATGCTTATTAGGACGATGTAGAGCCCTCGGTCAGATAGTATGCCTGCTAGGGGGAATCCTAGGGCTTCTATAAGCTTGGCTAGGGAGAGTCCAGCGCCTATTTCGGCACCACTATACCCCTGGAGTGCTAGCAGTGCGGAGCTATATGCTCGGTACACTGGTATAACCATACCACGAGCGGCATTCGCCACTATAAGGGGGAGAACAGCCGTAGCTGTTGAATGGATGCTGCTGCGCCGCTCCACGGGGCCTCCCTTGTCAGCGCGGCCGCTTCAGAGGTAGCCAGGGAGCGAGGCGAGGAGCTATGGGGATTAAAGTCTCGGTGCTGATACTCCCCGAACACCGCTCCACGACGGTGGAGCTGGAGACTGGGCTAGTCCGGGAGCTGATACACCGGCTAGGCTATGCGACGGAAGGTGTTATAGTGATAAAGAATGGACGCCCGCTACTCGAGGACGAGCAGCTGGAGGACGGCGACAATGTCACAGTCTACAGAGCGGCAAGCGGCGGTTAGAAGATGTAGTATCTGCGGAGCACCAGCAGTAGCACGTATCCCTTATGCCCGGCTTACTTTATGCCCTCAGCACTTCATGGAGTTCATAGAGCGTAAGGTGGAGCGTGTTCTCCGCAGAGTTGGTGCCTTGAGGAATGGTGTCCGGATACTTGCAGCGGTCTCTGGCGGCAAGGATAGTGCTGCGATGTTGACGGCACTGGCTAGGGTGGCAAAACGTCATGGTGTTGAGGTAATAGGGCTACATCTTGTCCTCGGTTTTGGACCCTACTCTGAGAGGAGTCGTAAGGCGGCGGAGGAGGCTTGTAAGGCTAACAAGGTACCATGCATTATGCTCGATATTGACAAGACGCTGGGTGCACCGGTACATGTGATAGCAAGGCGGGCTCGGAGGCCTGTGTGCAGCGTCTGTGGCCTCATAAAACGCTACGTCATAAATGCTGCAGCGGTAGAGCTGGGTGCTGACTACGTAGCTATGGGGCATAATGCTGACGACATAATAGCGTATACAGTGAAGATGTTTCTAAACCAGGATCTGGCAGCCATAGCTAAGTTTGGTCCAGCTACCGAGAGTATAGATGGTATAGCGGTTGCTCGGCTCCGGCCACTCTACGAGGTGACAGAGAAGGAGTCCTTACTCTACGCTATAGTATCGTCTACACCGTTCCTCCATGAAGAGTGTCCATTTAGGCCAGAGGTGCCAATAGAGGAGCGCGTGAAAGAGTTCATGAACAAGGTTGAGGAAGAGCATCCGGGGATGAAGATAAGCTACATACGTAGACTTGCATTGAACATAGATGTGTACAAGAAGCTGGCTGAAGCGAAAAGGTGGGAGATACAGAGGTGTAAGAGCTGTGACCTCTTAAGTGCTGGCAGCGAGTGTAGCTTTTGCCGTCTCACAAGAAGGACACTTGGAGAACCTAAGGGCAAGCATATCAGAGAGACTGTAAGGAGACTAGCAGCTGAGATACCAAGGCTAAGTGATGGGTAGAGGAGTATTAACTCCTCTCATGCATGTTCAAGCTCTTCTTGAATTGGTATAAAGGAGGTGTCCGATGCCTTAGCCAGTGATGCAGTAGCTAGGATAATAGTTGCTTTGATTCTATTTATTGCGGGGTTTGTCACGGGCCGTAAAAGGATGGCAAACAATTTATCCAAGGCAATTTCGAAGCTCTTGTTATGGTTCTCTATACCTTTTATACTACTGTATAAGGTTTATACAGTTGATCCGACGACGGCGCTCAAATATACCATGCTAGTTATGGTGAGCGCGCTAGGTTCATTAATAACAGCCGCTGTCGTAGTGCCGCGTTTACTGCGAAGCCTCCCTGCTCCCAGCATAGGTGCCGCGATACTAGCTGCTGGTATACACAACTCCGCATTCCTGCCTATACCGCTAATGCTCATACTCTACGGTGATGCGGGCCCGGCAGCCCTATACTCGGCCATACTCAACGTCATAATAGTTATCGTCGTTCCTGTGATCGTTGGAATGTATAGCGAAAAAGTAGTTGGGGGAAGCACGGCTCGACGTATTGTAAACAGTCTGGCCCGCTTCCCGCCATTCTATGCGCTTTTGGCGGGCATACTGCTCCGGGTCTTGTGGCCCAGTGAGACTCTATACACGCTCCTAGAGGTAGCCGGTAGGGCAGCAGCTGAGTCCACCCTATCTAGCTTCTACCTTGTAGGGACAACGCTAGCATTAGCAGGACTAGCGGTAGACCGCCCAGTGCTCGTTGTCGCTGCCTGGAGGTTCCTAGTTGAGCCCCTCCTGACAATCGCGGCGTCAATAATACTTGGTCTTGAAGGGATATGGCTTGCAGGAGCACTCATAGAGGCATGTATGCCGCCCGCGACGATGAACATAGTGTTCGCTATAAGCTATGGACTTGACGAGAAGCTTGTAGCAAGAGCTATAGGTTTCACAATGCCGCTATCAATAATAGCGGCAATCCTTGTGCGTCTAATAGTCTAGAGAAGTAGCTCGATAGATGCAGAGAATATAGCGAAGAGGGCTGGCGGCCATGAAGCCGGTAGACAGGATAGCTGGCGACAACGTCGTAGAGCTAGAAACCCTAGATACAAGCCCAACAGAAACTAGCAAGCCCATGGCCATAAATCAAGTAGCCATAATCCCGAGACCCCGCGTAGTCTTAGAAGTACTTGATGAAACATTGCCGCAACCCTCTAAACTCAGAATAGAGTTACCGGGCCTAGAGACAATTAAACTCGAGAAGCCAATCCTACTGGAACCAGAGCGCCGACTACCCGAGACCAGCATAGATCCCTTAGAAGCGTTGTTTGGTACTTCGAGGCTACGCGTCTATAGCGAACGTCCACTATTGGTACTTGCCCGTAAGCCGCTAAACATGCGGTATGACTACATAGAGCTGCTAAAGCGTGTATTGCGCGAGATTTACCGTGTCTCGTGGAGAGCGCCACTCTACACACAGCATGTAGCTAGGAGACTTACCGAATACCAGCTTGCAATGATGCGTGCAGGCGCAGCCATCTACGTGGTGGATCTAGATGAACTCGCGGGAGGCGAGGCTGAAACCGAGAGGATCACTACTAGTTCGCGGGTGGTAAAGAGCCTGGAGGATCGTGCTAGAGAGGCATATGCACAAGGTTTTGGATTCTTAGTCCTCTATGCTTCCCAGTACATGTTACAGAACATACAGAGGCTATGGGAGCCCCGTCTCGCTAGCCGCGGTTTACTCTATACTCGTTTGCCGCCACCCCTTGAGCTAAGCATAGTCGAGGACGACGCCGTTTTCGACCTAGTAGCTACTATGTATGGGCTAGAGCCGAGTGACATACAAGGTGCCTCTAGCCTAGTAGATGCAATAATCATGGCGGAGCATCGTTATTACAGCTTCCTAGAAGCGTTTGCAAATGACCCAACTTTGGCGCTTCTCTCACGGCCGCCAGTAGACGATGAGGAAACAAGACCCGATGAAGGATTTATTCACTATGCATTCAAGATGGCAGTAGTAAGCTACTTGCTTGAAGCAGGATTCGACGAAAGAAGCATTGACGTAGAAGTAAGAACGTCTAGCAGCATAGCCCTAGACATTATGGCCAGCCGAGGCTGGTCTAGCGTTCTGGTAGTTGAAGTGGAGACGCTCTACGGTACCGGTAACCCTGTTGTGAGACTTTCCTCAGTAGTACGGGACAGACTGGCCATGGGATATAGTGTTTGGATCGTCATTCCCCCATTCCAGGCATCCATCTACGCGCCACAGCTTCTGTCGCTGCTGCGGAAATATGATGGCATAGAGCGTGTAGAATTTTACACTCTAGACATGTCCTCGGGCTCGCTAGTCTCGCTAGAAGAACATATAAAGAAACTAGAAACAATGGCAGCGAGGCTTGTGGAGGTCAAAACTGGCAGCATGTAATGAAACAGCTAGCGTCGCCACACAGCTGCCGGAGGCCGTACTCCAGCCCTTTCGTATATCCATGATATCACTGTGAGAGCTACCACTACCACTATGTATGGCACTGCATCAGCAAGTGCGGCGTGTACACCTATTTCCTGGAGTAGCGGTGTAACGGCATAAAGTATGCCAAGAAGATATGCAGCAGCCACAACGCCCACGGGGTGCCAATAGCCCAGGATTACGGTGCCCAGGCTAAGCCAGCCCCAGCCTATGGCTCGTCCAGCGCTCCAACGGCCATTAGAGGGACCAGCTAGGAAAAATGCCCCTGCAGCTCCAGCGGCAGCTCCTGCCACAATCAACGCGATTATGCGCATCCTGGTTACATCTACGCCCATCATCCGTGCAGCTTCTTCATTCTCGCCAAGGCTCCTTAGCGCATAGCCGCGCCATGAACGGTAAAGGATTATGTAAAGTAATAGTGGCAATACCAACATAACTAAAACCATGGCTGCGTCCTCTCCTAGTGGTGAAAGCGCGGGGGCTAATACGCCTTTAGTAGCAGAGCCTATTACGTCGCCGAGCCCTATGCCGAGAAATACAAGAGCAAGTCCAGTCACAGCTTGATCAGCCTTCAGTCCTATAACTAGGAGTGCATAGACTAGTGCAAGTAGAATGCCTGCAAGAATACCTGCAACGAACCCGGCTGCAAGTGAGCCAGTAGATACAGCCACGTATGCGGCGAGAGCAGAACCAAGGTAGAGCATGCCTTCAAGGCCCAGATTTATCAAGCCGGTTCTCTCTAGCACAAGTTCTCCAAGCGCGGCGAGTGCTAGCACAGTGGCTTCAGGGGCTCCCTGTACGAGTAACGCTACTACATCAACCATCGTGTATCACCACCTTGTAGCGGGCTAGCGTCGAGAAGGCAAGCACTGAGAGAACAATTACAGCTTCAAAGGCGAGCACGAAGCTGGCAGGGATACCCTGGAGTTGGAGACTCACGAACATGTTGTAGAGGAGTGTTATGAGGAGCCCAGCCGCTATCGTGGCGGCAGGTCTAAGGCCTGCAAGCCATGCAGCGAGGATACCCATGTAGCCGTAGCCGAGGCCTTGTTTGCCAAGACTTAGGAGCTGGTGCTGCTCTGAGACCATGTACAAGCCCCCACCGAGCCCAGCGGCGGCTCCCGCAAGTAACGCTACAGCCAGGATGGCGCGCCCAGGGTTTATGCCGTAAGTCTCTGCAGCGCGTCGTGCTCGGCTAATGGAGTCTACAGCTACGCCGAGCCGTGTATAGATATAGAGTGCCTCTAGAAGAGCGATGAAGATGGTGGCTATGACAGCAGCAGCTATACCGCTGACCCAGAACTTGTCGGGGAGCGGCTCGGTACGTGTGAATGGGCCGGACTGCCAAGGCCCGGCGACTAGATAGTTAACCAGAGCAACGGCTATGTAGTTCAGCATGAGGCTTACTAACGTCTCGTTGGCACCGAGATAGACACGTAGAATGCCCACAATGAATCCGTAAAGTGCTCCTGCTAGGGCTGCTGCCAGGACGGCAACAGCCAAGGCGAGAACTGTTGGTATTGTGGATAATTTGAAATATAGTAGACCGTAGGCGGCTACAGCGCCCAGGATTACCTGGCCCTCAGACCCTATAGTTATGAAGCCAGCGCGGTAGGCTAACGCGAGACCAGCCGCAGAAGCAGCTATGGGAGCAAAGTAGGGGAGAGATAAGAGCCAAAATCTCGGCTCCGATAGGTTGACATAGAATGCTCGTGCAACACCCGTTACTCCAACCGGGGTGAGCGATCCAAGCAGTACTGAGATGAGGAATCCTACACCAAGCCCGGCAAGGCCGTAGAGGAGCGGGTTCCTCCTCTCATTCGGCGCGCGCGGCTCGAGAGTCAGCCTCAAGCCGCCACCCTCTTTGCTGCATCCTTCCCCGGTTAGGCGCTCCGAAAATCCATGGGGGCGATATCCTGGTGGTGTGGAAGCTCCGGGAGGTTGAGGTAACCCGCTAGCGCGGAACCAGCCCCCGTGTACTGCTGCGCGGAGAGCAGGACCCATCCTTTAAACCTAGGCGGTGCCCAAGGCTTTACTGTCGCATACCAGCCACAACCAGGTGGTGGCAACCCTGTAGAGGCTGGCATGGGTAGGCAAGTGTAACTGCTTAGAGGAAAAGGCCCGCAGGGCGGGAAGCCCCGCCTCCACCTCATAGAAGCCCAGGGGCGTGCGCCCCTCTCGGTGGAGGCAATGGCTCCCGTGTGGACTCTTAGACCAAGCGCTCTGCTGGCTAAAGAGGATTAACCCTCCGTCATAGCAGTGGCTATCTTCTCTACGTCGAAAGGCCTCTCAGCTGTCAGCGTGGCCCTACCCTTAGACATGACTACTATACGGTCGGCTATCTCGAGTAGCTCGTCCAGATCCTCGGAGATAAGTAGTACTCCGGCACCCGAGTCTGCAGCCTCTGCGAGCAAGCTCCGCACCTTCTCGGCAGCGTCGACGTCTAGGCCACTCGTTGGGTTCATGGCGAGAACTAGTGTAGGCTGCTTGGCGAGTTCTCTGCCTACGATGAACCGCTGCATGTTGCCACCACTCATGCTCTCGACTGGTGCGTCGACAGCAGATACCTTCACCTTCATTTGCTCCACTATCTCTTCGCTTAGCTCTCTTGCACGTCTCCAATCTACTATGAAGCCGTGGAATGGGCCGCGAGGGGTGCTATAGAGTCCGAGGGCAATATTGAATACGAGACTCTTGCCCGGTACAAGTGCCCAGCCAAGCCTCTCCTCCGGGATCACAGCCACTCCTAGCCTTCCACGCACGGAGGGTGGAGCCCTGGTGACATCTACATCGCCTATCAGGATCCTACCACGGTGAGGCTTCCGGAGACCTATGAGGGCCTCGAAGAACTCGCGCTGTCCGTTACCGGCTACGCCTGCTACACCCACAATCTCATATCGATTTACAACCACGCTAACCCCCTTAACCGCTAGGACGCCGTGCTCGCCCCAAACCCAGAGATCCTCAACCACGAGTACTCGCTCGCTGCTAGAGCGGCGCCTCCTCTCGACGCGTGCGACGGGAATCCGCTCCCCGAACATGAGGTGTAGCAGCTTATCCTGGCTTGCTTCCTCGCGGCGGAGGACGCCTACAAGGCGCCCTCTACGCATAACAGCTATACGATCTGCAGACTTCATGACCTCTCGTAACCGGTGAGTTATCAATACAATCGAATGCCCCTCACGTGCCAGTCTGACGACGAGGTCTAGGAGCTTGTCAGCCTCCATGGGGGAGAGATGTGTCGTGGGCTCGTCGAGTAGTATGAGTCGGGCGTCGAGGATAAGCGCCTTCAGTATCTCTACCCGCTGCTTCTCGCCCATGGAGAGTCTCCACACTCGAGCATCGGGATCGACAGAGAGTCCATAGCGCTCTCCTAGGCTCCGGACCAGCTCCTTGACCTCATGTAGCCTGAACTCCTTGCCCGCCAGTCTAGCAGCTAGGGCGATGTTCTCCGCTACGGTGAAGGCGTCAACAAGTCTCGGGTTTTGGGGTACAAGTACTATACCAGACTCAGCGGCATCACGCGGGCTCCGAAATCTCACCTTCTTCCCGCAGTAGAGTACTTCGCCGCTCGTGGGCTGCTGGACCCCCGCGATTATGCTGACGAGGGTTGTCTTCCCTGCACCGTTCTCGCCAAGAAGAGCTAGAACCTCGCCCTGGTAAATGTCGAGCGACACATTATCGTTGGCTACTACACCACCTGGGTAGACCTTGGTTATACCCCGGAGTGATAGGAGAGGCTGGCAGTCAGCCACCATTATGGCCCCGGTGCATCGAGGGCTAGAAAACTGGGCTTAATGAAGCTAAGCCTAGCATACCAGATCATGAGGGTCTACTTGCCGCTGGGCTTGTAGCCTATCTCCTCGAGGTAGCGCTTCAGCGCTTCTACGTTCCACTCCCACTTGCTCTTCCTCCGGGAGTCGACGTAGAGGCCTAGCCTTCGCGCCTCCTCCGGTGTTAGTCCGACCTCAGCTAGCTCAGCTAGGCTGAAACCTCGTCCCTCGCGTACACCTGGGTCTGCACCGCCATACTTGAGCAGCCTAGGCTTCTTCACTATAGCGCGTGGCGCCTCAACCATACCGGCTCCCCGCCCGAAGCCGGAGAGATAAGGGTGGCTTTAAGGCTAGCCTCCCCAGGAGCCTTCTAGGCGTCAGTCCTTTACCCGGTCAGCGGTGATACGAAGTCCTCCTTTATCGAGCGGAGTACCAGGCTAGTTACGCTTCGCCGCACGTAGGGTAGCCGATTTATCTTCTTCAGGAAGCGGTCCAGCTCGTTGACATTACGGAACTTAGCTATAACTGCGAGGTCGTAGTCACCGGTTATGTCGTAGACGGCCATAACGCTTGGATCCCTTGCAATGTATTCGCCAGCGTCGAGTATCTTACCTCCTTCAACTTGTAGTAGCACGATGGCCGTAACGTTGTAACCTAGTGCATCGTAGTCCGGCAGAATGGTGAAACGCTTTATCACACGGTTTTCAACAAGGCGGCGTAAACGGGCATGGACTGTTGAGCCTGCTAGACCTAGCTCCCTAGCTAGATCTCTTATGCTGCGTCGTGAGTCCTTTGCTAGTAGACGTATGAGTTTTAAATCAGTCTCGTCGACGCCTAGACCTGTCAAGCCGTAACCACCTTATCATAGTGTAGATGGTAGGGTGATACTTAGTGTATAGCACTCACTCAGCCCTAAGATGTTAGAGACTATGGCTAGTCCAATAAGAAACATTTCGCGTTAAATCCTACATTTGCGACCGGTTGTAGCTAAAGCTAAACTAGAGACCACGGTGTGGATATTATGGATGAGATGTAGCGCTAGCCGGGGAAAGCCTCTATAAGGCTACACTAGTAGCCCACGTTTACCGAGTGGAGGGGTAAACCAGGAGTTGGCAGGACTCCGCCGCCTCGTGCTAGACGTTCTAAAACCCCTCAAAGACCCATCTATAGTGGATGTTGCCCTTGAACTCAGTAAGGTAAAGGGTGTAGAAGCTGTAAATATTACTGTAAACGAAGTAGACGTCGAGACCCTCAGCTTGACAGTGGTTGTCGAGGGCGACAACATAGACTTTGAGCGCGTGAGAGCAGTGCTAGAAGAAGTTGGCGCAGCAATACATAGCATAGACCAGGTAGTTGCAGGAGAACGCCTAGTCGAGATACCTAGGAGGCCACGTGAATAACTACTCAACTCTGCCTCTCTGGATTTAATTGTTATAAGATTAACGGTCTACCGGGTTCGGAAGAGGTGTCTCTCGTATGGCTGGAGAGAAAGCCTACATTACTATAGACGAATTTGCACGCATAGACCTGCGTGTAGGTAAAGTTGTAGAGGCTGAAAGGATACCGGGTACACGCCTGCTAAAGCTCGTCGTGGACCTAGGGAGTGAGAAACGGCAGATAATATCCGGGATAGCAGAGTACTATAGCCCTGAGGACTTGCTAGGCAAGAAGGTTGTAGTCGTTGCCAACCTTAAGCCTAAGAAGATACGGGGTTATCTCAGTGAGGGAATGATACTTGCAGCTGGTTGCGAGAAGAATCAGCGTCCCGTGCTAGTCACTGTTGGTGACGAGGCGGAGCCCGGCTGGAAGATTTGCTAGATAGTTGAATCTAATCTTTTATCTTGGTAGTTTAACGATAACACTACTGGGAATCATTTTGTGCTATTGAACCGTGCATACCTCAAAGAAGTTGGTTCAAATTAAAGGGGATAGACACTCCTTGAATGCATGTCTTATAGGTTATGGCCGTGTAGGGAAGGTAACGGCATCAATTCTCACTAGGGATTATAACGTAGACTTGCTAGTTTTTGATGCTTCTGGCCATAGAGTAGAGGAGGCTAGAGAGAGGGGGCTAGAAGCACGACTCGCAGATGTATCTAATCCTAGTGTCGCGGCTAGAATAGCAGCTGAATGCGACATAGTGGTAGCAGCTCTTCCAAGCCGGATAGCAGAACGTGTTGTGTCAAGACTTATTGAAGCCGGGGCTAATGTAATAGTGGATGTATCCTACGTAGCTGACCCAATGATTTTCCATCGACCAGCTGTGGAGCATGGTGTTAAAGTGTTCGTGGACGCGGGATTAGCTCCAGGATTTTCGAATATGCTTGCTAAACGTGTAGAGTCTCGTCTAGATAGAGTAGATAAACTCTTTATCTATGTAGGTGGTATATCGGCAGACAAGGATGACTTTCTTGGTCTCGTAGCGTCGTGGGCTGTCGACGACTTAGTCGAGGAGTACACGCGTAAAGCGAGAGCCCGTATAGCTGGCGAGGAGAAGCTCCTAGACCCCATATGGGATGCTGTAAGGATAGAATTGCCGGGATTAGGTCAGTTCGATGCGCTGCCTACTGACGGATTACGGACACTACTTCGTAGTCTTGCTAGAGTGCCAACACTGGTAGAGTATACAATACGCTATCCGGGACACGTAGAGCTGCTTCGCTCGCTGCACCGTCTAGGTATGTTTGACAATAAGCCTCATGTTGTAGCGGGTTGTGCGATATCGCCGCGTGACGTGTTTGTAAGGTTGTTGGAGGACCACCTTCCCCGGAATGGAGACCGTGTAATACTCCATATAGAAGCAGAAGGCGAGAAAAACGGCTACTGGGCGAAACTAAGTTACACATTGGACGTGACTCAAGAAGACCTAGAAATAGATGTACCAGTACTAACTTACTTAACTGGACTCGTTCATGCATGGACGACGATACAGGCTATGAAAGGCTATGGTCATCCAGGTGTAAATGCACCAGAAGAATTGGCGCAAAAACTTGAAGAACTTGAAAAGTTCTTGCACAGCAAGGGTATTTATATTCACAAAAGATATTGCTACGAGTACTAAGCATACGGGCTAAGAGACATGGTATAGGGCATGAAAAGAAGTTGTAATGTAGTGTAGAACAATGGGCAGTGAAGACTGGTATTACCGCTGACCCAGTGAGGGGATGATTGGGCCCATCCGCTGCAGAGCCCCTTAATGGCTGTATACAGTATGCATTTTTATCGAAACTGTTAGCAGTTGTAACTTCTAGCTCGCGGCTCTGTATCATGCGGTATGATGAGGAGCTGGCGAACAAAGCCCTGGGCTCCGGGGCTATGACGATGACTTATAAAAGGTGGGGGTGCTGACCACTATATTGTCCTCTCGTATAGCTACTATCGTGTTCATCAAACCTTTTGAGGTATCAAAAGTTGTGTGGGACTTAATTAATTGAAATGTTTTTTAGATAATGTACTTTGCCAGTAGGGATGAGTCGTGTATACATTGGGCAAAGGTATAAAGTCCGAGCTATCAGAATGATTAAGCATAGACATCGATTGGGTTTGGATTCACAAGGGTTAATTGAGAGATAGGCTTAAGTATTTGGTATATTAGTTTCGGTGGTGGGATCCAAATAGTTTAACCATTGTAAAGTGGAGGATTGAAAGCTTTGCCCACCCGTGAAATGTTGATAGACCCGATAACCCGTATTGAGGGTCATCTAGGTCTGCGCGTTATCGTAGACACTGAAGCTAGGAAGCCAGTCAAGGATAGTGTTCGTAGTTTCGTTACTATGTTCCGTGGCTTCGAAGTCTTCGACCTCGGGAGACCGCCGGAGGATCTCCCCCACATTAACAGCCGAATCTGTGGTGTATGTGGAGCAAGCCATGCTAATGCTAGCGTTATTGCAGTAGACATGGCTTATGGTGTATCGCCTTACCGTATGGGTGTCACCCTTAGGAACATGGCTTTTGCTATGACTGACCATATCTACGATCATACAATAATACTTAACATGTTGGAAGGGCCAGACTATAGTAGCGCAGTGGTTGCTTTCATGACACCTTCGGTCTATGACCAAGCAAAGAAGACGCTCGCAGAGCATCGTGATATACATGGATTCACCACGATAGCAGAGATAATGGATGCCTTGACTCCTATAACAGGTAAACTCTGGCAACTAGCAGCTAAGTTCCAGCGTTATGCCCGAGAGGCAGGCGTACTCATATATGGTAGACACAGCCATCCATCAACTCTAATACCTGGCGGTATATCAACCGACCTAAGCAACGCGGAATACCTCGTAACTGGATACATATTCCGTCTAACAAAGCTTACTGCCTGGACAAAGTATATGTACACAGCATGGTACGACCTACTGAAGTTCTATGAAGATCTAGGCTACGCCGAAAATGGTATCAGTTACCACCCTGATCCGGCTAAGTCAACTGTACTTGCTGTCGCAAGTAGCGGTATATTCGATGACCCAGAAACATATGAAAGTGTAGGTGACTACGTGGAGTGGGAAGAATTCTATAAGAAGATGGACGAGAACGCAAAGAAGAGAATGATAAAGCCTGGCATAGTACTCAAGGGCAACTTAGTCACGACAAGTTATGCTGACTACAATGCAAGCATAATGGAGCATACTGAACGTGCATTCTTCAAGGACTGGAAGGACAAAGCCAAGGAACTCCCATGGTATGGTGAGCTGGAAGCCCGCAACTTCCGCGATCCACTCGGTAATGAACTGCTATGGGGCAAGTACGATCCGGTATACCATCCATGGATTAAAGTGACCATACCGGAGCCTAGTGCCAGAGACTGGGCAGGCAAGTATAGTTGGGTAACACACATACGCCTCGTGTGGAAGGACGGTACGATAACACCATTCGAGGTTGGCCCCTACGCGAGGCTCCTAGTGGCAAGCAAACAACCAGGCAGCGACTATATCGGTCTATACAAGAGTGACGGTAACGGTACACTAAGAGTAACCCTGCCACGTGCATGCACAGATGAGCTCCCAGCGAGTGTATGTGAAGAGATGACCTTTGAGTGGAAGGTGCCAGAGTTTAGCTCAACCCTCTATAGGCTATGGGCTCGCGCATTCAACCTAGTAATCGACATTGCAGTTGCTTGGAATAATGCAACAAAAGCCCTAGAGTATGTAAAAGCAGGTACAGTAAAGACAAGCAGACCGTGGAAGACACCGAACAAGATCACCTTCGGCGTAGGTTTCACCGAAGCTCCACGCGGTACAGTGAGGCACTGGGTAGTACAGAAAGCTGGTAGAACACTCAATATACAGATACATGCACCATCGACCGGCAATGTGAGTCCACAGGACAAGTGGGGCTACAGCCCATTCGAACAGAGCGTAATTAACACCATAGTAACTGAGGAGACAAAGCCTGAGGAATGGACAGGACTAGACTTCGTACGCTCTATAAGGAGCTTCGACCCATGCCTGGCATGTGCAGCACACATCCAGTTCATGAAAGGTGAAAAGTTAATAAAGAAAGTCAAAAAGGTAATAACAACAGCACACTACTGCTAAACAAGATAATATGCCTTCTTTTTGTGTATATGATTGATATCCTCTTCCCGCCTTCTTTTCGATTGACTTTGCTTATCGGCATCATGGTTAATATAAGCGTGGCCCTATGTCTTTGCTTTATCACCTTAATACAGAAAAACAAGAGCTTCAGTAAACTTCGTGGGGTATTACAGTGAGGCAGCTCGCAGATTACGCTATGATAGCATTCATAGAAGCCATAAAGAAGGGATTTCCGATATATGCTAAGAAGTTTATGAGCGACGTTATACTTGTACGTAATAGACATGGACGAGGGATTCTATATGTAAATCATATCAATATGGATGATGGTTCTCGCTATATAACTGTAGCGGCGGACAAGTATAGTGTCTGGGGTGTACGCGTAGTAAGGATTAAGGATGGAGAAATAATTGAAGTGAACGAGCACTTAGTTCCTGATGCTATAGGTCAGCATATTGAGCTTATATCAACATACGAAGTCGACGTTTGGAGTAAGAGGCTGAAACTGTTTAATAAGAGACGCAAGGTAGATGATGTGCCGGATTTACTAAAACCCTTCGAAAGAATGGGAGCAAGAATAATGTATATTGACGATATATTCGATTATCTAGTGGTGTTTGACGATGTTGTACCTGTTTGGTATAATAAGCTTACAGGGAAAATAGATGATTCTCGTGAATGGTTAAAGGCAATGGGGCTTCTCCCTAAGGAGCTTGAGAATGTAGAGCTTAAAGTCTAGAGTGCTATGTCTGAGTCTTAGGTATCGGGAATAATGAGGCTTGTAGACTCAGGATTCCACGCGTTTTGGCAAGCAGCCTATAGAGTTCTTTGACCTTCTTTCCTGCGCCGTGTACTAGCATTGTGTATAGTATATAGCCTTGTGTTGGCCGCACCACGATACTGGATGTTATTATGTCCGAGTATTCTCTCAGTATTTTCTGAACTAATGTAGCTATCGTATCATTATTTTCCGGTACTAATAAGTGGAGAGCGCCTCCCACAGTGCCGTTGTGGGTCCACCATTGGTTGAACGCTATGAATAATTCTACGGCGTCACGTATAACTCGTGATATACTAGTATACCCCATATTTTTGGATATTTCAATAAGTTGTTTATATATATTATCTGGTATTGCTACACCTGTTTTTACGACCATACTTAGTTCACCCAAGCATACTAATGACATGAGGCGACAAAAATCAGCTAAATCGTGATCAGCGGCGTAGCAGTCTCCTTATAGCTTAAGGTTTATGGATACAAGCAATTGTGACACGCATAATTAGCGCATATGGCAGGATAGGACGTAGAATAGAGCAAAAACTCTTGGTAGCATCCCTGACCGTTATTATACTCTTATGTAACTTGGAGAGTATTCAGTACCTTCGATCCATAATGTGAGTGTTAGATGATGGTTTAATTTGTCTATTAGAGACTGAGGCAGACTTTGTGTCAGCATTATTTTGGCAACAACTCTCTAAGAAGTTGATGTGATTAAAAGTTGTATCACTGACTGGCACTATGTTGTATGCGTCAATGTATAACATCATGTCGTGATAGGAATTGTATTAAGCAAATGCATATACTATATAGTCGCTCTCGCTTCTAAGTTGGGGCTGTGAAGAAGGATTATCGGGCCGATGCTGGGAGGCTGTGTGGAGAGTACCCTCTGGCGGAGCCCCCGCCTGATAGCATCGTCTTCCCCACCGTTGTAGCGGTGTAGGCGGTCTTGAGCGTGGATAGTAGAAGGCCGGTACTCGAGCTAGTAGACGTAGTCAAGGTGTATCGGGCCGGAGAAGTGGTCACCTGGGGGCTCCGGGGCCTAAGCCTACGAGTCTACCGGAGCGAGTTCATAGCCATAATGGGGCCTAGCGGCTCAGGTAAGACAACGCTCCTAAACATAGCTGGCCTCCTCGATCGGCCAACTCGCGGCAAGGTCTACATAGAGGGTGTGGATGTGTCACGGCTGAGCGACCACTGGTTGGCACGCCTAAGAAACCGCTACATAGGCTTCGTGTTCCAGCAGTTCAACTTGATAAACCGGCTCACGGTGCTTGAGAACATAGAGCTACCGCTGATACCGAGGGGTATACCGAGGCAGGAACGCCGCAAGAGAGCCATAAAGGCCTTGCTGAGCGTAGGTGGCGACGTCTCCTGGCTGCCTAAGAAGCCTCTACAACTCAGTGGCGGCCAGCAGCAGCGCGTAGCAATAGCCCGGGCTATAGTAGGCGGGCCCTACATAATTCTCGCAGATGAACCTACCGGCGCGCTTGACCGCAGAACAGCGAGGCTAGTCATAGAGACCTTTGTCAAGTTGAACAAGCGCGGCCAGACAATAATGGTTGTAACCCATGATCCCGAGGTGGCCAACTGCGCTCACAAGATATACCAGATACGTGACGGCAAGATTGCTGGCATCAAAGAGCCCGATCCGAGTCGCTGCATACTGTCAACAGTCAAGCCCTAGGCTTTTCTATCGACTTCGACACTCTTCTTTTAGAGCAGAGAGTGCTTCCCGGATATAGTTTGGAGAAGCACGCCTTGCAGAAGAAACTGGCGGCACAACTATTACCGGCTATGCTTCTCCTAGCACTGGTTGTTGTAACAGTAGCTATCCGTGTCTCCGCTCTCTCGCCACAGCCGCCACCTCCAATCCTGCTTAATGCAAGCTTCATGGGGCCTATGGGTGCAGCTCCCTGGCCTGGTGATACAGCAGTACTCCGGGTTGAGTGGCTATACCGAGGCCCCTATGTGGCCGACCAGGTCTACGCAGTAGTTCATCTACCGGGCATCTTCGGTCCTAGCAGTTTCTCGGCTCAGCTAGGTGCGGCTGCTCCTGGTGACACGCTAGAGCTCGTGAGAAGCATTAACGTTGCCCAGGGGGCTGCGTCGGGCCGCTACCAGGGCCTCATAACCCTCTACATAGTCGTAGGCGGTAATGTCTACACATATAATTATACCGTGGAGCTAGAGGTGGCTGGATGCCCGGCGGGACTAAGGATCTCAGCACGGCTTGAGCCCTTCAGCTACCCGGGCTCGAACAACGTAGAACTCCGCGTAATGCTAGAAAACCGTGGCCCCGAGGATGTAGAGAACGTTACACTAACCCTCAGACTGCCAGATGGATGGCAGCCCACGGGCAATATCAGCTGGAACATTGAGGTGTTGTGGGCGAACTCTTCTGAGACCCATATGGTGCCGGGAGTATATGTTCCTGCCTGGATAGAGCCAGGGCTCTACAATGCCACCCTGGGGATGAGCTACTACTGTGTAGTTGGCAATACGACTCGGTTCTTCAACTACACATTCTCCTTGCCCATTCGCGTAGAGCAACCAAGGCCGCTAAGGGTTGAGCCGCTAGTACTAGGCTGGAGGGCCGGAGTAGCGTACCCGGGCGAGGCCTCGGCACCACTTGATATAGTGCTTCTAAACCAGGAGCCGGTGACAGTTACGGCAGTCATAGCGCGTGTAGAGCTGCCAAGCGGGATGAGGGTAGCTGGTACTGCTAACGAGACCTATACGGCTGTGGTCGAGAACATAGCAGCCAGCTATGGTGATACAATCCGTCTAAGCATTGACATTAATATAGACGAGAGACTTCCCCCGGGCTTCTACAATGCCTCGGCCTGGCTTAGATTCGTTGTCAGCAGTCAGGGCGCGACAACAATCCTGCCAGGCCAGCTTGTCATACCCTTACTTGTGGCTAGTCCCGGCAAGCTAAACGTAGACGTGGTCTATATGGGCTGGAGTGATGGCTACGCATACCCGGGCGAGCTGTCAGCTCCGCTTCGGGTCGTCGTGCAGAATCTTGAAGACTCAACAGTCACCACGGCTATGCTCGTATTAGAACTACCCCGGGGCTTCGCCGTTGACGGGAGGAGAGTTGCGACGATAACCCTAGACAATGTGGCGGCAGGCTATGGCGATCTAGTAGAGTTCACAGCAGCCATAGATGTCTCCAGCAGCCTAGAACCTGGCAGCTACATGGGTAACATGACCCTAGTCTTCATCATGTCGAGCAGTGGAGGTACAAGGATTAAGTATGTACGTCTACCGTTACGGCTTGACCTTAGTCCCAGGTCTGTCGAGAACGTGTCCATAGTGTCTAGCCGCTGGTCCATGTGGATCGTAGGGGACGACGCTTACGCTGCGACAGCAGTGATAGATGTTGGGTACTGGGGTAGGGGTAGGCTTCGCTACCTAGTCGTAACAGTAGAGCCCATCGAGGGCGCGGGCTTGCGCGCTGGCGCGGAGAAGCTGACGCTAGTACAGCAGGTAGAACTAGCACCTGGCGACATAGCCTCAGTGAGTATACCAGGCATAAGGGTCTACAACGCGTCCCAAGACGTCAGTCTAAATGTGACGATGACGGGCATAGTAGTGTCGCCAAGCGGCGGGGTATACAACGTTACATTTTCGAGGATAATCCGGCTTGAGCTGCTTCGCGAGGAGCCTCTCCAGCTAGGCTACACCAAGGCGGACACTGGCCACATACTCCCCTCCTCTAGCAACGTAGAGGTCTACGTACATGTTGTAAACACTGCGCCTGAACCCGTGACAATACTCTCCGCAGAACCCCTAGAAGCCCCAAACATTAAGGCATGGCTTAGCGGAGGCGATTGTATAACCGCAAGGGTGGAACCGGGAAGCAGCTGTACACTCGTATTGATGCTGAATGTCTCTAGTACTGCTAGTCCAGGCTCCTATAGCATCCCCCTAAGGCTGTGGTACAGCTACCGTGGTAACGCTGGGAGCGTGGTCACGGGAAGACAAGTGCTCAGCATACCCCTGGAAGTAGAGCCTATAGAAGCCTATGATCCCAGCCCTATTGTAGCAAGAGCTTACTGGGCTCCCACCCCCGGAGTAGCACCGGTCAAGGTATATCCGGGTACCGGTGCTGCCCCACTACAACTCGAGCTATACAACACGGGTCGCTACACAGTCATAGGTGTCGTTGTACGCCTCGAGCCCCTGGACAAGGGGCTCCATGTAGTGGAGCAACCTGCAGTGTGTAATAGCTTAGCCCCGGGCTCGACTTGCAGCCTAACAGCCTACGTAGACGTGGACCCAGAGGCCGAACCTGGGCTCTACAGGGTTAGAGCCGTCATAAGCTATATCTTCACGGCGTTTAACGCACACCTCAACATTACTCGTGAAGAGACTATAACGCTGCAAGTAACAGACCCTGCCGAGGCTATAGGGATAGTAGATCTCTCCTGGGCCTCGGCGCCGAGGCCCGGAACACGCTCCGCCATGCTTGTCATAATGCTCTATCCCGACCCCTCGCAGGTGGCACGTATCCACTCGGTAGTGCTAGAGCTGCCCCAGGGGCTCTCGAATCCCCAGACCAGCGGCAGCACAGTAATCGCGGTGCCCCAGGCAAGTCTCCAAATGACTCCGTCAGCCACTAGGGGCGGACAGACAGACATTGCTAGTATAGCTAGCATAATTCAGGGCCTAGAGAGCACTACCTCCGGCGTGGAAGTCTACCTAGCACAGGTAGCAGTCAACGTCACCGAGCCCGGTCCTAAGCCGATAGCATTGACGGTATACTGGGTAGACAGACTAGGCTACCTGCATAGAGTGGAGAAGAGACTCCAGCTTTACGTGCCCGGAGCACCAAGCATTCTCAGCGTGCATTTTGAGCCCTACGCGAAGCTGCGAGGTGGCGTAGCAGAGCTAGACATAACGATAATCAACACGGGTGACGCGCCTGTATACAATGTGTACACAGTCCTCGTGCCGACATCAGCTGCTGGGTACCCGCATACATCGGTGAGACATATACCAGTGCTCGAGCCCGGCAAGCCTGTTAAACTGAACTACACGCTCGTATACAATCCAGCTGGCTTTGGAGGTGTGGAAAGCTACACCTTCACAGGCGTGCTCACAGCGGTCTACGAGGATATGGTCGGAAGAATGACCAGCTTCAATACCAGCATAGCAGTGATAATGAAGCCGACTATACTACTTCGGATCACAAGCATGAATGCGGAATGGCGCAACGGGACGGTACTAGTGAAAGGTGTGATAGCCAACGAAGGTATAGAATCCGCAGAGGCTATACGAGTAGACGCAGTGGCCGACGGAATCTGGAGCTCTTCGTTCCTAGGCTCACTCGATCCCTCAAGCGAGACGCCTTTCCGCATAGAGTTGAACACTGTAAGTAAACCGGATAACGTGACCGTGGTAATCAGCTATAGCGACAGGTATGGTATAACGTACAGCTTCAACGCCACAGCCCCCGTTGTCGAGGCTAGGCCAGAGAAGTCGCTGAGCGAAGCTAAGGGTGTCGAGGCAGAGCCGCCGATACCAGAAGGAGGGCTAAAGATGATTACAGTAGTGCTACTAATGCTAGCTGTAATAGTTGGGTATATAGCTTACAGGAGGTTTAGGCGTATACCAAGTGAGAATCAGCTAGACAGCCTCCTAGACAGTGGAGAAGCTAGCAATGGTGAAGAGTAGAGATGAATGCCAGTGAGCTAGCAGACATGTTTGTATTTGCGCTTAAAGTGCTCAGCGAGCGCAAGATCAGGAGTCTGCTGACGATAGTGGGGATAGCTATAGGTCCGATAGCTCTCGTAGCAATCATGGGAGTAGTACAGGGCTACTCCGGCTACGTTATAAAGCAGCTAGCAGGGCTAGGCCAGAACCTTATCGTGCTCGTACCAGGGGCAGACTATAAGATGACAGAGGATGATGTAGAGTTCCTCAAGAGCCTCCCGGGTGTAGAGGCTGTGACACCCTTCTATAGCATACGCGCGGAGGTGAAGCAAGGTGCTCAGAAGGTAGAGGCAGCGATATACGCTGTAGACATGGAGATATTCTTCAAAGCGCTCGGCAAGCTACGGGTCGAGGAGGGCAGTATACCGCCCCCAGGTGAGGTTATAGGCTCGGTAATAGGCCACTACATAGCATTTGGCGAGAGAGGGCACCGCTACTACAGCTTAGGTGACGTACTCACAGTCAGCTACTATGAGCTAAGACCGGGCGGCCGGCCAACCGAGAAGCGGATAAACGTAATCGTGCGCGGAGTCCTCGCCGAGTTTGGCAACGCGTTCTTCGTCAACCCTGATACTACTATCTTTCTGCCACTTAGCGCGGGCTCCCGGCTTCTAGGGATGAAGGAGTGGAGTGGCGTCATAGTGGTCGTTGAGGACCCGGTCTACGTTGAGAACCTTACTAGGACTCTTAGAGAGGTCTACCAAGAGAGAGTCGGGGTCATATCGCTCGTAGAGATATCCCGGGTAGTCTCCACGATAACGGCTGCAATGGAGTTTATCACCATGGCTGCGGGTGGCGCGGCGTTCGTTGTAGCGGTGACGGGCGTAGCAGCTACTATGATAACCTCGGTTATGGAGCGTACTCGCGAGATAGGCGTGTTAAAGGCTATAGGCTTCACGAGCAGAGAAGTAGTAGCTATGATACTCATAGAGGCCTTAGTAATGAGCCTCATAGGGGCAGCTGTAGGCATCGCGATAGGTGTGGCGGCAGCTTACGCCCTCTCCGGGAAAGGTATGGTGATAAAGGGTGTTCATACTTTAGTGATAAAGGCTGAGCCGGCTATAACACCAAAGCTGATAGGGCTAACGCTAGTCATGACAATAACTGTGGGGGTTGTAGGGGGAGCACTACCGGCATACCAGGCGGCGAGGATACCTCCTGCAGTAGCTCTACGTTACGAGTAGTGCGACACGCTACAACACCAGCATTACAATTTAGGCCCAGCCGGCTCTACACCCTATAGGGATGGGGCCTCTGTAGGAAGCATGAAGAGCAGCGAGGGTGTAGCCTGCGTGAGCAAAGAGTACAAAGGAAGAAGAATAGTTGTGTGGCCAGTCTATCTTGATGCATCTGCCTCGCGTAGCGAAGGCAGGAAGATACCCCTACGAGATGCAGTGCGGAAGCCTAGAGTAGAGGAGATAGTCGAGGCTGCTAAGAGGCTTGGCTTAAATCCAGAAGTCGAAGAAGCCAGGTACCCCCGTAGTTGGTGGGAGAATACTCGTCGCATATTAGTAGATAAAATGGGCTCAAAACTATCAACATTAAAGGCATTGGCTCTTGAAATAAGGAAAATTAGGGAGGAGAAACGCCGGCTCCGCTACACGTAGAGTCTTGTGTTTTGTCTGCCTCTCTACTGTCTAAGTTAAGGAATAGGAAATAACACTAAACTGGCGGCGATGGATTATGACGGTGTATATGCCACCAACCAATATAAATCCTGTAAAACTTGTAGTAGCACTTACTCTGACCCTTCTAATCAATGTGCCATTCGGCTATTGGCGGGCATATGCTAGAAATAATAATCGAAAAATAGAGTGGATTATAGCAGTGCATGCACCAGTACCGTTAATAGTGATGTTGCGTAAATGGGTTGGAATAATGCTTTCATTAGACTACATTGTAGCGATAATAGCGTTTGTAGCAATGTACTTTGTTGGTCAAAGGCTAGGCGGTAAGATATATACTAGGTTGGCGTCCAGTGGTTGCATAGATACTAGCCGAAACTTGTTATGTGATGTGGTGAAGCTTCAGCGGTTATCCTCATGCAAAGTATAGAGTAGGCTAATTATATATCCTGGTAACATATAGCGAGAAACGGGCATTCGTTATGATTAGTTAGTACCACCATTTATAGCAAACATTTCAATAGGAAGAGTGATGTGGTTGGTTGGTATCTTGTAACGCGACTTTATAACTCTAATGCTTACATGGATTTTGTTGTTAACCCGTCTAGGGGTAAAGTAGAATATTGCATCGTATATGTTGAGAAGTGGATTAGCATTTAGGAGCTTCCTAAGAGTGATTGTATAGACATATACTCCAGTTATGTTATGAATTTTACGGTATTGAATGTTGTTATAATGTTCTCGTATACCTATTTCTTGTCCGCCGGAGAGCCAGAAGGCTTGTTCTATACCATCGATTACTACAATATCGGGTTTGACAGCGAGATCCTCTTCTATATTCATCATTGCTAGCTCGGTCACAGAGTAGAGTGTAGGATTGATGCTGCTTAAATGTACAAACTCTATCGTAGGGTTCTTGCACTTCAATTCTTTAAGAACCCACTGGATCTCTTCTGGTGAACGTGTAAAGGTTCTATAGAGTAGTTTAATAGATGGTTTGATACGGGTCTTACATGCTATACCAAATAGAGTCGACAAGGGATCGAGAACTGGATTTATGGCCACAAGTACTTGGGCGCCACGAGGTAGAGTAAAGCTATAGTTTGCATCACCTGTCTCTAGCTGAAAGGCTAGATTTTCCTGTGGAGCGTGAATGTCGATAATTCTCGGTGGCGTCCTTACAGCTATGACTTTGCCTGGCACTATGGCATATGTTAGTCTGGCAAGTGTGGCGCGGTGGCCACGCATTTTACGAATTTCCATTATTCGAACAATTTTGTCTCCACTAAACTTAGTCCTTAAAATTATCAATCCATCTGCTATGAATTCTTCTATTCCGTAGCCTAGCTTGGGATCGCCAATAGGTAGCTCAGCTGTCAAAACAGTTGTTATCCCGCGCTTCTTCATATAATGTATGAAAAGGCTATGTAGCAGTTCGCGTGCTCTTTTGGCGCTTCCGAGTATCTGAAGTAGGGAAGTTATAGTATCAATAGCTACCCTTTTTGCTTTTATAGTGTTTATAATTGTAAGGAGGTTTTCGAGAATAGCCATGACGGCTTCATCATCATTTATGTTGAGTGCCTCTATGAATATGAACTTGCCTTTGCTCTCATAGCTCTGGAAGTCTAGGCCGAGATTTGCCATGTTCTCGTAGAACTCTTCCTTGTATTCGTTAAAGCTGAGGTAGACACTAGGTTGATTGAATTTGGTTAGTCCCTCGTATATGAAGCGGGCAGCGAAGCTAGTCTTGCCGCTTCCCGGGGCTCCGGCGACTAGTATTACGCTTCCAGGGCGTACTCCGCCGCCAAGGGCTTCATCGAGTCCACTTATACCTAGAGGGATTAACGCGGTATCAGACTTCTTGCCCAAGTTTATTATGCCTCTAGACTGCTCCTACCTGGGTATGACAGCGTGTGCCGGACTTTTTAGGGCTGTGGAATGTGAAGAATTTGGCAACAGTCTTACGATAAATGCTTAACTCTAGTATACAGCGGCATCCTGTGGGACTATATTTAGCTCTTATATGGGTTTATCGGATTTGTGTCGCTAGATATTTTGTAGCCGTCATATACTATGGAGCCGCCTACAATGGTTGCTACTACATCCATGCAGCTTTTCTCCATGAAGTATGGTATCTGCTTAGCCTTGCTCCAGCGTGGAATGTGCACCCTCCTGGTGGCAGGCCTGAACACTGTTATGTTAGCTCTGGCTCCGGGCTCGAGCACGCCGTAGCCATCCAGGCCGAGTATCTTAGCGGGTCCTCGGCTTGTGAGCCATAGGTATTCCTGGAGCTTAAGGGCCCCTGCTTCGACCAGGCAGTAGAGCATCTGAGGCCAAGCCTCGAGCCACGGTATTCCGGGCCTGCAGCTCAGCGGCTCTAGCTTCTCGCGCCACGCGTGTGGAGCGTGATCACTAGCGATAGCGTCCACCTCGCCTTCAAGGAGCTTCTTAAGCAAATGGGTTTGCTCGGCTTTGCTGCGTAGAGGCGGGTTTACACGTAGGAGACAGTCTTCTCCATTTTCTAGCAGTAAATGGTGAGGAGTTATGTCAACTGTGAAGCCGTAGGCACGGGCGTGCTCGAGTGTTGAAGGGCAAGATGCATGTGTAATGTGGACGCGTGCACGAGGCCTCAACGATGCTATGAGGTCGACAGCGGCTGTCTCCCAGTGGCAGCCACGGTGTAGGCTGCGTAGAGTATTTGACTCTATTATCGGCTTCTCGGCTTCTGGCAGCTCCGGATGGACGACAACAAGCACGTTATTGAGGTCAAGTATGTAGTGTACAACGTCCAGCCGGTGAGCTAGGTCATCCGGGTATACTTTAAACCCAGCTATGGGCCTTGAGGCCAGCTTGCGTACTTCTTCAATGCTATCCGGTACGCCGGCGTATAGAGAGTAGTCTGTGACACTCTGTTCCCTTAGTGCAGCGAGCTTTGCGTCAAGGGCCTCTAAGGTAGCTAGCCTGGGCTGGGTGTTTGGCATGTCGACAACCATTGTTATGCCGCTCGATGCGGCTGCAGCAGTCCCACTATACTCGTCCTCCTTGTAGCTCTGCAGAAGCCCCCGGAGGTGTACGTGGAGGTCTATGAATCCTGGCGTGACGTAGACGCCTTGGCCGCGGTAGTCGAGTACAAGCTGGGCAGCCGGCGGACTGCCGGTGATACCGACTATAACTTCGTCCTCGGCTATGACACAGCCTTCGCCTTGTATACCTCTATAGTCGGCGAGGACTCCGCAAACCGCTATGCTAGGCTGCATTCCTCCTCTACCCAACAGCCTAGCATAGTACCTGGAAACACGGGGCCCTCGCGGCAGAGCAAGCTAGAGGTACATGGAAGCATACATGAGCCGCAGAACCCCATGCCGCAGCGCACAATTGTCTCGAGGCTTGCATAGAACTTGTTGAGAAGTCCCTGGCTCCCCACTAGCTTATACACGCCGCATATCATGGCGGGTGGGCCAGCGGCTACTATTATGTCGAAGTCCTCTAGCCCAGCAGCTCTGGCAACGTCCACTGCCGTTCCCCTTAACCCCTTACTCCCGTCGTCGGTGGCAACTACGAGTTCCACATCATCACCTAGATACTGTTCGATTGGCGCTAGCTCGCTCTCAGTGCGGGCGCCATAGACCAGTACTACACGTGTCCCCTCTCTAGCTGCCCAGGCAGCTAACGGGATCAGCGAGGCGACCCCAGTGCCGCCAGCTACTAGCAGCATACTACGAGCACTGGGGGTGAAGCTGCGGCCCATCGGTCCAATGACCCCGGCGCGCCGGGGCGGGTCCTCTATGATGCTTTTCGTTGTGGAGCCCCGGAGCCTTACAAGGAAGTCTATACGGTCTCTGGAAGCGTAGATGGGGGCTAACGGTATCGCTTCAAGACCCGGTACCCAGAACATCGCAAACTGCGTTGGCCGAAACTCTGGGAGAACGCAACCATGCGGCTCGTAGGATAGGAGTATAGCTCCTCTGCCCCGCCAGAGTACACGGCTTAGCCGAAGGCTACAGTAGCTATAGCCTATGGGCGTCCTCAAGGCTACCGTACTACCTCCTCTCCTCGCTTGCCTCTTCTAGCTGCTCTAGCACGTCCTCCTCGTCAATGATTGTGCCGCAGTATGTGCACTGTAAGCGTAGAGGTCTCCTCGAGAGTAGCTTGAAGCGGGGCTTTAGGGGCTCTCCAGGCTTACGCGTTATACATGTAGGGTTAGTACATGTTATTATCCCCTCGATGAGTTCGGGTAGCTCGACACGTTTCTTCTCTATAACACGATAGTCCTTCACGATGTTTATTGTGGCCGAGGGGGCTATTAGTGCGATGCGGTTTACTTCCTCGCTACTAAGATGACGTCCTTCGACCTTCACTATGTCCTTGCGGCCTAGCCGGCGGCTCTCAACGTTCATCACAACGGCGACGCGTAGGCCCTCACGGCCAGTGATGCCCAAGATCCTCAGGACTGCAAGTGCGCGGCCAGCCGGTATATGGTCTATAACTGTGCCCTCTCGGATCCTGCGTACAAGTAGACCCTCTGAGGGGGTCACTGACGGTTACACCTCTGCACCAAGTATAAGGGATAAGAGAGCCATACGTACGGGGACGCCATTACGAGCCTGGAGGAAATAGGCAGCATAAGGAGTTGTGTCAACATTTGCAGTTATCTCGTCCACCCTAGGCAACGGATGTAGGACGCGTAGTTCAGGCTTGGCAGCCTTCTCCAGGAGTTCCCTCGTCACACGGTAGCTGCCGCGTACCTTCTCGTATTCTCTGGGGTCGGGGAACCGCTCCCGCTGTATACGCGTGACGTAGAGGACGTCGAGCTCACCTAGGACATCCTCTAGCCTCTCGACCTCTTCATAGGCTACGCCGGCCTCCTCTAATCTTGCCTTAACCTCGGGTCTTGCTCTCAGCAGAGGCGGTGATACGAGGTAGAGCTTCCGCGGCCTATACAGCGTGAGGGCGAGTATGAAGCTCGAAGCGGCGCGGCCAAAGCGAAGGTCGCCAAGCACTCCATAGACCAGCCCGTCTATTGTCCCGAAGAGTTCCTTCACTGTATAGAGGTCGAGCATAGCTTGTGTCGGGTGGTGCTGCCGCCCGTCCCCCGCGTTTATGACCGGCTTCTCGGCAACTTCGGCGGCGTATAGTGCTGAGCCCTCGTAGCGGTGTCGTATCACTATCGCGTCAGCATAGCCGTCGAGCATACGTATAGTGTCGGCAAGATTCTCTCCCTTAGCTAGACTAGTTGCCTCCTCCCCTGCAAATCCTATCGTCTCGGCGCCAAGCCTCTTGGCGGCAGTCTCGAAGCTTAGCCGTGTCCTCGTAGATGGCTCGAAGAATGCGAGCGCGATTATCCGTCCCTCTAGCAGCCGGGGGACACGCCCCTCTGTGAGCATCTTCTTCATCTGCTCAGCTGTCTCGAAGAGCGTCTCGAGATCATCCCGGGTAAAGTCAAGGATGCTTATGACGTCGCGTCCGAGCCAGCCCTTCTGAATCATAGCTATCTCAGCCCCATTCTCCCCCATATAGCTGGTCTATAACCTTCTGGGCGTCCTCCCGGGCTACAAGTCCCTCCTCTACAGCAGCGCGGAGTATGCCGCGGAGTGTTGCTACGCGTAGAAGCTCCACGCCCATAGCTTGTAGCCGCTCGCGTGCGCCTTGCTCCCGGTCCACTATGACTAGCGCGTAGCGCGGCTGTGCTCCGGCACTGCGTAGAGCCTCTACCGCAGCTGCTAGGCTGCCTCCAGTGGTAGCTACATCGTCAACTACAAGCACTCTCTTTTCCTCGACCAATCCCTCTACCTGTCTACCAAGGCCGTGCTGCTTCCTTCCACTCCGCACATAGGCCATTGGCTTCCCCGAGTAGAGAGCTAGCCCCGTGGCCCACACTATGCCGGCAGTGGCGACGCCGACAACGACATCGTGGTCGGCTTCTAGGGATGTAGTGTAAAGGAGTGCTAGCACTGTACGGAACGCGTCCGGGTAACTTGGCAGCCTCCGAAGGTCAATGTATATGGGGCTCTGGAGCCCGCTTGTAAGCTTGAACTCGCCTAGCTGCAGAGCCCCCGTCTTGACGAGCAATCGGGCTAGAACCTTCTCGGCCTCCATGCCCCTAGGCACCCCTCTTGCAGGCCTGGAGTCTCTGCTTCTGTGCATCCTTGACAGCCAGTGCAGCTGCGCGAGGGTCGTTACTCGAGGTTATGAGGCGCCCTACTATCTCGTAGTCAGCCCCGGCGCAGATGGCAGCTCCAGGCTCTGCTCCCTGGGCTCCCACGCCCGGCGAGAGTATAGTGACGCTGTCTCCAAGCCTCTCGCGTATACTCGTTATGACCTGGGGTCTCGTGGCTGGGGCTACGATGCCCCAGGGCTCGAGCTCTCCAATCACGTTGAGGATTAGTGGTAGCGCTTTGTCGTAGACCTCGCGTGCACCGGGGTGACTCATAGAGGCCACAACGACTAGCTTCTTGCCGAGACTGTTGAGGAACTCTTTTAGCTCGCCGAGCGCGCCTTGTATACCTACAAACCCGTGAGCTATGACAGCGTCGACGTGCTCTACTACCAGGCTTGTAGTAAGCTTCATCACGTGGCCTATGTCGGCCAGCTTTAGATCAGCTATCCATAAACCTCTGTTGCACCGACTCCTCAGCCTAGCAGCATAATCTACGCCACGGCCCATAAGGAGCGGGAGGCCAAGTTTAAACCCGTCAACAATGTCACAGAGATCTTCGACGAGGCTGCCGAACTCCCGGTCTGGAGAGTCCAGAGCGACTATCAGGCTCATAGGAGTACTGCCCACGGCTACCCTGGCTCCGGGCCAGGCCTAAAATAGGTCATTATGAGACATAGGATTCCCAGCAGCTAGGAGCCACCGGGCCTCGCAGAGAGGGAGAATCTTTGAGGCACAATACGCTCCTCTACGGTGGACGTAGCGCCTCCAGCCGCGAAGAGCTACTAGCCTCCATAGATAAGATACGAAGGATAATAGGCTCCACGCCGGTGAAGTGCTTCAATATAGGTATTTATCGTCTGTGTGTTAAGCTCGAATATGTAAACCCGACAGGAAGCCACAAGGACAGGATAGCGCTATACATGGTGCGTGGTGCTGTAGAATCTGGCAGCCTCGGCCCTGGGGGCTGTGTCGCAGAAGTAAGTAGTGGTAACACAGCAGCATCAGTAGCCTGGATAGCGTGGAGTCTCGGCCTACGCCCGGTACTATTCGTCGAGGCCCGTGCCTCGGAGACTAAGAAGAACCTCATAAAGATGCTTGGCGGCGAGCTAGTAGAGATCCATGACGAAGGTCTGGGTAGGGATTGGGTCCGCGAACGCGCAGAGGAGATGGGCTGTATACTACTCGATCAGCTCAGTAACGAGCTAAACCATCTCGCACACTATGAGACAACAGCAGTGGAGCTACTTGAGCAAGTAGAACAGATAGACGCGTTCGTGATGGGTGTAGGCACGGGTGGCACAGTTACGGGGGTAGCCCGTCGTTTACGCGAACATCACGCCAACACTCTAGTCGTGGCGGTTACGCCACGTGGCTCAAAGTTAGCCGGGGGTCCTGGGGCAGACACAATAGAAGGTCTTACCTCCTATACGGTGCCAGAGGTCTACCAGAGACATAGTAGCCTCGTAGATCGAGTCCTAGAGGTCTCTCAGAGCGAAGCATTAGCAGGGGTTGAGGCCCTAGCGCAGGCCACCGGCCTTCTAGCAGGTCCCTCGACAGGCGCTGCCTTTGCTGCAGTTTCAAGACTCATAGCGGAGGGAGCTGTGGATCCCGGTTCTACAGTGGTGATAATTGCTGCCGACAGCTTGGCTAGGTATCCTCGGCTATCGGATAGGCTAAGACTCGGCAGCGGTAGGGGAAACGCTCTTCTTAATAGCTGGCTAGGCTAGCTCTCACCCAGCCGGGCGTAGCATGACAAAATACATCTTCGTGACTGGTGGCGTGCTAAGCAGCGTTGGTAAGGGAATAACTACGGCCTCTATAGGTCTCCTCCTCAAGTCGCGTGGCTTCAATGTTACGGCAATAAAGATAGACCCCTACATAAACGTAGACGCCGGTACAATGAACCCATACATGCATGGAGAGGTCTATGTCACCGAGGACGGCGGTGAAACAGACCTGGACTTGGGTCACTACGAGCGGTTTCTCGACACATTCCTCTCCAAGAAGAACAATATTACAACAGGCCAGGTATACCTCACGGTGATAGAACGCGAGCGACGTGGAGACTATCTAGGCCAGACAGTCCAGGTAATACCACACATAACTAACGAGATCAAGGCCAGGATAAGGGGCGTAGCTAAGGAAACCGGGGCAGACATAGTCCTCGTCGAGATAGGGGGTACTGTAGGCGACATAGAGGGCCTACCCTTCCTCGAAGCAGTAAGACAGATGAGAATGGAAGAAGGCTACAACAACACACTTTTCATACACGTGGCCCTAGTCCCGGTGCTATCGACCACCGGTGAGCAAAAGACCAAACCCGTGCAGCACAGTGTGCAGGAGCTACGTAGGATAGGAATACAGCCAGACGCTATAATAGCCCGTAGCAGCCGGCCCCTAGAAGAGGAGGCGCGTAACAAGATAGCCCTATATGCTAACCTACCTCCGCACGCAGTGTTCAGTAATCCAGACGTAGACGTGATATACGAGGTTCCGCTAGTCCTAGAACAGCAAGGCCTTGGCGATTTCATAACAGAGCGTCTAGGCCTAGAGCGGCGCGAGCCCGACCTCTCTTCCTGGGAGGAGTTTGTCCGCCGAGTCAAGGAGGCTAGCAAACCGGTACGCGTAGCAATGGTGGGCAAGTATACGAAGTTAAAGGACAGTTATCTAAGCATAATAGAGGCGCTACGTCATGCCGGCGCCTCCCTCGGTGTAAAGCCAGTCCTCAACTGGTATGAGTCAACCATGATAGAGAAAGGTAAGCTAGATCCGGAGAAGCCGGTTGAAGAGAACGACGCGGTAATAGTGCTACCGGGCTTCGGCGCGCGTGGTGCCGAGGGCAAGATAGCCGTCATACGGGAGGTAATAGAGCGGAAGAAACCATTCCTAGGCATATGCTTCGGTATGCAGCTCTCAGTAGTAGCTATAGCAAGGTATCTTGCGGGCCTCGAGGACGCTAATAGTAGCGAGATAGACCCGGACACGCCTTACCCCGTCATAGACTTGCTGGAGGAACAGCGTTACGTAAACCAGCTAGGAGGCACTATGAGGCTCGGCTCCTACCCAATAAAGCTCATCCATGGCACGCTAGTCTACCGGCTCTACGGCGGCAAGGAGATAGTCTATGAAAGGCACCGGCACCGCTACGAGGTAAACCCCAAGTACCTCGACAAGCTTGTCGCTGCGGGTATGGATGTCTCGGGCTACAGTCTTGAGGGTGGTCGTGTCGAGTTCATAGAGCTGAAGAACCATCCATTCTTCGTCGGTAGTCAGCCGCATCCCGAGTTCAGAAGCCGGCCCATGAAGCCAGCACCGCTGTTCCGCGGGCTGCTACGGGCGGCTCAGGGACTAGACCCAGTAGGGTAGCAGAACTACGTGATCTCGCCAGACAAATTTTTACCATGACCTCCCGGCTCTTTACATAATGGCTACGCGCTGCTCAGAGGTGTACTAGTCTTCATGCAGGGTCAGCAGAAGCCGAACATAGACGAGATAGATTTGAAGCTGCTCCGTCTTCTCCGCGACAATGCGCGTATGTCCTACGCTAGGCTTGCCCAGGAGCTTGGCCTCAGCGAGTCAGCTGTACGCAAGAGAATAGCGAAGCTGATAAAGACTGGCGTCATAAAGAAGTTCACGATAATATACGATACTGGTAGCGAGATACGTGCCTTCATACTTGTTCGGACACAGCCCCCCGTATCGGTGCCGGAAGTCTCAAAGAAGATACTCTCTCTCGACCTGGTTGAGGCAGTATACGAGGTCACAGGAGACTATGACATACTCGTGGTTATACGCGGCGAGAAAATAGACGATGTAAACCGTTGTATAGACTTCATAAGATCTATACCCGGTGTCTCAGGAACCAATTCTATGATAGTACTTCGCCAGTGGGTCTGAAGTGACAACCGCTGCAGGGAAATATAAGCTGAATCTGTACCCGTGTAGGAGCTTAACACCCTTAACTCCCCCATAACACAGTAGTCTAGACAGAAGCATGCTAAGACGCGTCTGGATACCCCTGACCCTTTCGTACCAATCATTAACCACAGTAAGTGGCCAAGTATACTGCCCCGCCGTCCTCGTAGCCCGGGGCTGTGTTAAGGGGCGGTGATAGAGTCGTGAACGGCAATAACCTAGCTCGTAGATACTGGCTGCTTGCCCGTCCAGGAATCCTACGTATACTGGCAATACTTTATGAACATGGCCCTATGCCCATACACAGGATACCACGCTACGGCATGGGTGTAGGAACTACCTATCGTAGTGCGCGGGAAGCGGCCATGCTAGGCCTCATAAATCTCTTCTACTGCGGAAATAGTAAATGCGCAAAGTTAACTGAGCAAGGTCTACGTGTAGCCGAGAAAATAGAGGAACTTCTACGTGTACTCGAGGAGCTTAACCTCGTAGAGCCGCTCCCCTCAGCACCAAAAGCTGAGAGCGGTAAAGAGATCGGAAGTTTTGAGGAAACGATCTCGTAGGTCTCATTGGCGTCGATTTCGACCATGACAAGTTAAGTGCAGGAAAGATGATTAACGCTTAACAGATGATCCCATAAATCTAACCTGTGGGGGCCGCTGAGGAGCTGTCGCCCACACCGACACGAATGTGAGGATGTCAGCCTGGCCCTGAGGCCTCCCTGTTCGCAGACTCCTCTTCTCTACAGAACGCGTAGACTACAACTTCATAGACCCTCGTGTTGCCGCCCAATAGTTTCTCAAGCTTGCGGACTATCTCCACAGAGTCTTCGTTGTCCTCTGCATCGAATACCTTACCAGTATCAAGACATACAACATTAACATGTGGATGAGCATTATCGTACCTGGTTTCGCCTGCAACATCAAAGCTCTTTATAAGGCCTAGCCTCTCAAGTAGCTGGAGATTGTTATAAACGGTGCTTGGGCTTACGCTGGGCATGGTTTCACGTACCTTTTCAAGTATTTGCATGAAGCTTGGGTGTTCCTTGATATTCTCGAATACAATACGTGCTATCGTTAGCCTCTGGGCTGTGACTCGCAAGCCTTGCTTACGTAGTTCTGTTACAAGCCTAACTAGCTTCTCTTCAACTTGTTGCTCATTGGGCGTCGTATTGCTTACCCTGTCCATCACTGTTTATCACCATCTACCGTAACTACTTCGAATTAAGAGTCAATTCAACCTAATATATGTTTAGTCACGTGGAGTCAAGAGATACAGTGTACTCTCGTGTGATGGGGCCTCGGCTAAAGGAATTAACATCATCGCTATATGGCTCTTGCTGGGGAGTATTCCTCATTGACCCCCCAAAGGGCGTTGATTAGCTAGAACCCCTAAAACATGCCGCTAAGCACTGAGGCAAAGCAGTATAGAAAATGTATTGTACTAAAACCAAATACTCTAGATACATCTATGCGTAATACCCATTACACTTATCAAGCGTTAGAAAGCTTAATTAACATAAAGATGTTTTTGGTATTAATTACTTCTTTAGACCAGCGATGAACTTGAGTACATCAGTTCTCGTTATCATGCCTACTACGTTGTTTGCGGAATCTACAACGACAAGCCTGCCTATATCGTGTTTGTTCATGAGTTCTATAGCGTGGTTGATGTCATCGGTTTCCCTGATGGTTATCACAGGAGTGGACATGTAGTCTCTGACGGTAGCGTCTACTCTGCCTTCTGCCAGAGCACGTGTAAGATCTGTCTGAGTTATTATCCCGACAAGACGTCCATCCTCTACAACAGGTACACCGCGAATCCTCTTCTCGGAGAGTAATTTGGCTAGTTCTGTTATAGGAGTATCAGGTGTGGTTGTTATCGGGTTGCGTGATGCAGCCTCCATCACGGGAGCCTTGGGCACGCTTATCATACGGGTTATCTTGATGCTTATCTGGCCACTTGCTGGGTCTATATGTATAACGTCACCCTCTATCCTAACGCCGGCGAATGGTGCAGGCCCAATCTCTATATGGTCGCCAGGCCGGACATACCTTCTTACATCGCCATGGACTCGAAGGATTGCTCTACCGCCCTCCGGGTTCAGTATATCGAGAACCTCTATGCCGACAACCGTTATGTCTAGCTCCTCGCCGTCTTTGCGGAGCTTAACAGGCATTTGTGTGACAGCTCCCTTCATGACTTCATACGCCTTGAGTGTTGGCATATAACCTCCGCTAGGCCCGGTCTTGGACTCTACAAGGCCTAGGCTCTTGAGGCTAAGGATGATGTTACGTACAGTTCCCTCATCACGGTTTATAAGCTCAGCTATCTCCTTGCTCTTTATGAGGCGACGCTTCTGTTCGTAAAGCCTGATGAGCGCCTCTAGTACCTCGCGTTGCGACATAGTAAGCCTATACTGGGCCACCCCTAACCCCCTCTCACACTGTAGACTTACATGCATCCAGCAATATTAATTGCTTTTTATAGGGTAGAATGTGTCTTAACCTCATTATAGTGTTATTCCGGCAACAGCTATCGCAGATATAAAACTAATATTTCTCTCTCCCGAAATATTACGTGAATAATACCGGCTACCTTGTTGTTGTGGATGTAGTGTCAGAAGAGTCCTCGAGAGGTTTGACCAAGAGAATGGACCCCTCTTTGCCGATAACCAGCACGCTGTCTCCACGACTAAGGGGTTTATCTCCAACATTTCGTGCTCTCCAGTATTCTCCTTCAACCATTACAAAGCCATCCTTACCGGGCGGTATATAGTCTAGACTGTGTCCCTTTTTGCCTGTCATTGAAGGTTTGTAGACGGGTTCCCGGTGCCATACTTGTACAGCCTTATACACTACAACAGCCATTAGTCCCGCTAGAGGTAGCAATACTGCTAGAAGAATATAGAAGGCGGTTTGTAGGCTCTCGCTGACCAGATATACTGGCTTGCCTGTAAACATTACGAAAAGACCTATTAGCATCAACGCAATACCTGTAAAGCCTACAACACCGAAGCCCGGTATGGCTGCTAGCTCTATTATCAACAATACTAGCCCGGCTACGAACAGTACAACTGACACTAAGCTAGCGCTCAGCCCGAGGCCGAAAAGCCCTAGCAGCATAAGCGCTATACCTACAACGATGA
This sequence comes from Pyrodictium delaneyi, assembly GCF_001412615.1. NCBI lineage: Archaea > Thermoproteati > Thermoproteota > Thermoprotei > Desulfurococcales > Pyrodictiaceae > Pyrodictium > Pyrodictium delaneyi. The sequence goes on from NZ_CP013011.1 coordinate 668,503, forward strand.
GTACGGGATGTCCAGACGCTAAGGCAGCTAAGATGGTTAGCATGGCTATGCTAGATATTATAGAGCTAACCAGTGGATCGGAGAGTATATGTGCCAGCAAGAGGCCTGGCGGCATATCGTAGTACTCTATCTCCGGGTCTAAAAAGAGGAGACGAACCGGCCCAGCCCCGGTGTTTACGATCGTGCCGTTACTTTCGGTCAATACTTCCCAAACATTGTGTGCGATGGCTTCTACTACATGCATTTGCTGGGCTTCCTGTGCGTCGAGTACTAGGTTCTGGTAGACGAAGAGCCTGGCAACCGTAGCGTTGCGGTTATGAAGCTTCATACATGCCTCGATCTTCTTATAGACAGGGTTTAGCACCTTAGACTCATTGATAGGGGTGTATTCGCCGGAAGGGCCTAGTGCTACAGGCTGTACAGCACCAATAATAGTACCGGGCTCCATTACGGCATAATGGCTGCACATGAGTATCATTGTGCCCGCGCTTACTGCCCACTTCCCGGTGACAAAGCCTATGACTGGTATATGCGAGTTCTCTATCATCGTGGCTATGTCTAACGCGGCCTCAAGGCTTCCACCAGGGGTATCCAGCTCGATTACCAGCGCGTCTGCTCCAACCTTCTCTGCATAGTCTAGGCTACGCTCTACATAGTCGCGGGTTGCTCCATCAATTACGCCCTTAACTTTGATTACTATGACTAAGCTCTTCTGCTCGGCAGCGACTGGGCTAGCTACTAGCATCACTAGCAATAATGCTAGTAGAGCTAGAAAAGGGGCATAGGAGGCGAGACGCCTGGCAACCTTCATGGCTTTTATGCTCCCATCCACTTACGAGATAGCATTGGTATAGAGGTATTAGAGGTCTTATGGTGTTTTGTACTCGTAGAGGGGGGCTCAATACCTCTTACGGTCTTTTTGCTCTGTTATAGCCTTCCCGAACTTCGCGTAGGAACCCCCGGAGAAGTGTATAGAGCAAAGCCAGTATAGCTATGAGCACTAGGATCTTCATGAGGAACACTATTACGGTTACAGCTAGTTTTGCGACCATATACACTATGGGGAGTATAACGCCGCCAGCGAAAGCGTAAATGACGGCTTCGCGTAGGCTCTTCTTCTGTGTAAGCGCGTAGATGAAACCTATGACTACACCTGCGGCAGCTACTATCTCTATCACGTCCTCTTTGCCACCCCAGAATATGACCAGACTATAGGAAGGGTAAAACTATGGCGCTGGCAATAATGATGGGAGTAGTTCAAGAGGATTTTACGGTAGAATTGGTGAGGAGTAAATTGTCTCTTCATTAAACTTTCGTGGCTCAAAAAGACTGGGCCATTGGGAGGGGTTATGGATGGCAAGGAGGGCATCTTGCCTAGATTGTTACACGGCGTGGCTCCCTTCTCGGAGTCAGCTCGAAACCAGTAGGATGCTCTGGTATACCCCACAGTTCTCGTTTCAGGAGTTCACGGACAGCTATTCTTATGGCCTCACTACGGCTGCTATACCTACCCATCTTCACGAGCTCGTCGAGACCCTCAAGGTATGTTTCAGGCATCTTGACTGTTACGAGTCGCATCTCTGAGGCTCACCGGAGAGTAGCATTATGGTGTGTAGAGGGTAAGGTTTAAACCCAGGGGAGCTGTGTTACTGCTTCCACTGCTTCCTATGCAGCCTATAGAGACCTTGAAGTGTGGAGGAAGGGCCTCTGTACAGTTCATCTTGATTTAAACGTTCTCGGGGAAGAATGGCGGTTTTTCTGCCAAGTCTATTATCGGTATTGCTATCCAGCCGGGTCTGGTACTCCGTGAGACCTCGATGTGTTCGCCTTGATCATCAACCTTTACAAGCAAGTAATTCCCATCACCTAAACTACCATCACCATCGATATAATAGTAGAGCATTGGCAATCCATAGAGTTTGTAGTAGTCCCGTAGCACAGCTATGATTCCATAAACCTTGCCGCCATTCTTGCCAGGGAATCTCACTAGGTATGCTGGCTGTCCTAGAGTTACGATGCTAGCAGCTATCCTAGCCAGGTCTCTCAAGGCAGAGACTCTTACCGGTACGAGCCTCTCTCCCTGCCTGTCATCGGGCAAGGGTTCCGGGCCCCCAGGCAAAGCCGCAAGTGTGGCGATAATAAGCGCTAGGCCTCCTCAGCGGCCTAGATAACTCCTCATCAGTACATTACCCCCAGGCGCCTAAGGGCGAGTATGGGAGTCTAGAAGCTCGGGAGGGGTGTCTAGAGCCAGATGTTCTTCGTAGTCGTTGTCGGGCCGGCAGGTAGCGGTAAGTCACATCTCGTTGATGCCTTTGGCGATTGGCTTGAAGCTAACGAGCTAGGCGTCGCCCGGGTGAACCTAGACCCGGCGGCGGAGTGGCTTCCTTACGAGCCTGATGTTGATGTGCGTGAATACGTGGATGCAAGGGCTGTTATGAAGAAACACCGACTCGGGCCCAACGGCGCTCTGGTAGCATCTATAGACATGCTCATAGACTATGTAGATGAAATACGTTCTGACATAGAAGCCGCTCAAGCAAACTACATTCTCATTGACACACCCGGCCAAATGGAGCTCTTTGCCTTCCGTGACACCGGACCCTATGTGGTACGAGAGATAATCAAAGATAGTCGGGCAGCCACGCTCTTCATATTTGATGCAGTCTTTGCATCGAACCCCAGAAGCCTAGCTTCTAGCCTCTTCCTCGCTCTTTCTACCCGGATTAGGCTAGGGCTCCCACAGGTAAATGCGGTGTCCAAAGCCGATCTATTACAACCCGAGCAGATGGACGAGATAGAGGAACAAATTAACAGTCCAGAGAACCTTTACAACGCGCTTGTGGCCAGAGGAATGGACCCATTGATGGCCGAGGCTGCCGCTAAGACTCTCGAGGCTCTTGCCCCCGAGGGCTCTACAACCCCAGCTGCTATCAGATTTGTATCAGCGCTCTCTGGATATGGATTAGACGATGTCTATGCAGCGCTACAGCAAGTACTAGCCGGCGGTGAAGACTTCTACACAGAAGAGCCTAGTCCTCGCCACTAGACAACTGTGGAGGATGTAGCTCGGCCTTATCGGCATCAATTATGTGGACCACCTGGTATCCCATGTAAACCAGTGTGTTGGCTATGAAACGGCGGTGGCATCGCCTCCAGTACCTCTCTCTACACATAATAGCGACAGGGCCGGACGTTGACTCTATAATATTTATGAGTTTATTTATCCCTCTTTGGTAATCCTCGGTAGCCATATAGGCTTCGTAACCGCCTGGACGGAACCCTCCCAGTAGATCCCCGAGCCATGTATACCCTATCCCGCGGCTAAGTAGAGTCTCCCTAAGAACCTCCTTGTTGAACCAGGGGACCCGTCGGCTTCCAGGAAACCTTCTAACATCTACTACGTGAACAATATGATAAAGCTTGAGCAGCGACATGAACTCTCCTATTGTCCGGTTACTATGACCGAGCGTGTATACTAGCCTTAGCCCCCGTCTTCGAGACACGTGAATGCAACCTCTACAGCCTCTGTCGCACTACGAGCGAAGACGTATATAACCGGCTCAAGTCCGTGACCTCCGAGATCGGCTATAGCATCTACCGGCTTTTCTACTTTAGAAATACTTTCAGCTATATCATAGAGTAGACTCTGAGGGCTGCTGTGCGGCCCCACCTCTATCACGTTTAGCCCTTTCTCTTTCAGCTTCTTCACGCAGCCGGGACTATATGCTATGACAACAGCTGCCCTACGGTCAGGCCAGCGACGTTTAACAAGTAAGAGTATGCTGGCTGTATGTTTACTACCTCCATATGCAGGGCTTCCCACTGCCACCACTTGGCCGCCGGCCCGAACGAGCGCCCCCGTTAGCCCAACAGTTTCAGCTATCGTGGACGCACCGGGCTTGGCCACGACAATGTTTGAGCCGACGTTGGGTATCAATCTCTCAGCGCCCGGCGTACCCTTGAACGTCTCAACAGCTTCAGCAACTTCGAGTATGAATGGATCGCTGCCTGGCTGGAACAGTGTGGTGCACACGCTACAGTCCGGCGGAAGCCTGGAGTCTACGCGGTGGTGGAGACTACAGAGAGCGCCGCGGGAGAGTAGGCTATTGACATAACTCGTGAAGAGGGAGAAATAGCCGCCGTAGTCGCCTCGGAGTAGCTGTGAAGCTAGGACCTCGGCTACAGCCCAGGCTTCTTCTCTTGGTGTACCGGCCTCCTCAAGCTCCTTCAGAAGCTCTTCTACGTCTTTTCGGAGGTACTTGCTCACCATTGGCTGTGATACGCCGAGAAGCTTAGCTATTTTCTCCTGTCCCATGCCCTTGTCGCGAAGTATCCTAGCAACGATAGCCTTTAGCGGTGGAACTATGTAGCGTGCTGCAAGCTCGTGGGGTAGCAAGACGTCCTCTATCCCCGCTCCTAGTGGTGTATCTGGAACCACTCTAGAGTATTGTCGTTGTAGATTGACGCTGACACGATGTCGTCCGGGAATGTAGGCAGAGAGGGTAGGGCACGAAAAATGTCGTGCAATGCAACGCACTGAAGTCTTCAGTGTAGGGCCGGATAGCGTATCTAGCCTAGCAACGTCCCGGATACGGTTCTCGGTGTGTAGACGTGGCTCGTGCCCGTATACTCGCAGACAAGGACATGGAGGAGCTGAGAGGGTATATACTCGGACTCTACAAGAGCTTCATACCTGTCAAGGCTATACCTCCTGACCTTGGCGGCGCTGGGGAGTTAAGAAGGGCTGAAGTACTGGAAAAAGAACTGTCTGAACTCGGTTTAGAAACTGAGAGAGTAGACGCACATGACGATAGAGCCGATGGTGGTTTGAGACCTAACATTTTAGCAATTCTCCCTGGCAAAGACACACGTCATACGCTCTGGATAGTGGCGCATCTTGACACCGTACCGGAGGGCGACCGGGGTCTTTGGCGAACTGACCCCTACACGGTAGTGGTTGATGGGGACAAGGTGTATGGGAGAGGTGTTGAGGATAACGGGCAGGGTATAGTGACGGCGCTTGCGGTGGTTTGGTACCTCGTAAAGCATGGCCTCGAGCCACGGATAAACTTAGGAATAGCGTTGGTTAGCGATGAAGAGACAGGTAGCCGCTACGGGCTAAAGTACCTCCTCGAAAAGAGGGCTTTCGGTGGGCCAGAAACTGACTGGTTCCTAGTACCTGATGCGGGAAGCCCAGACGGCGCAAAGGTCATAGTAGCTGAGAAGCATATACTATGGGTAAAGGTCACAGTCCGTGGCCGCCAAGCTCACGCGAGTATGCCACACACAGGGCTCAATGCCCACCGTCTCGGCATGATTTTCAACCTGGAGCTGGACAGCATGCTGCATTCGCAGTTCGCCGAATACGATGAAGTCTTTGAGCCTCCTGTATCGACTTTTGAACCCACCAGGAAGGATGCTAATGTTGACAACATAAACACGATACCTGGCGTGGACCAAGTCTACTGGGATATGAGGATACTACCCAGATATAGCATCAAAAAGGTGTTAGATGCTGTCAGGGCAGCGGCTTACGGGTTCTCGGCGAGAACCGGGGTACAGGTCGAGGTAGATGTCGTCGCGGCCGATGACGCCGGTAAGCCTACCGACACGGAGCATCCTTTCGTCAGGGGCTTCCTTCGAGCTATACGTGAAACGAGAGGATTGGAGCCGAAGCCGATAGGGATAGGTGGTGGGACAGTAGCCAGGTATCTGCGCAGACGCGGGTACCAGGCACTAGTATGGATGACGTGTGACGAGACCGCGCATCAGCCGAACGAGTACACTAGGCTCAGCTACATTATAGCTGACGTAGACACAATACTGTACTACCTGCTGCGTGTTGCGTGACAACCTCCCTGGAGTGAGTTGTTTTTCAACGCCCCAGTAGGCCAGGGAACGTGAGAGCTGGCTATAGAGGGCGGAGGGGCTGTGAAGCTCAAGCTAGACAGCTCGAAGTACTTCAGCATACCCTACAGCGTGTTCGACGTCCTCCTGCAGATGAGGGGCGCTATAGACCCTGACTCGGGCCAGATAGTCTGCCACTTCTACACATTGGGTGTGGCAGCCCTCGAGACCGGCGATTCAGCTGTACCAGTAATAGTGCTCGAGGGCTGCCTCCTAGCTACCTTCGGTAAGGAGAACATAGAAGCTGTACTCAAGGCTGGTGAGGCAGTAGAGGTCAACGAGTTCCGGGTTAACCGTGGCCGCATAGCTATAGGCGATCTCGAGGTAGATCACTACTGGGGATTGGCAGCAATAGCCTATGCGGGGGAGACGGGGGCAGATGTAAAACTGTACAAGCTCCGCGTGGTAGTCGACGGGGAGGAAGCCCCAGTAGCGGCTATATTAGTGGATCCGACCGACGCAGGGCCCATGCTGATGATGTTGCCCAAGTCTTGCGAGTATATAGAGGAGCAGGAACAGCCTCCAACACACATGTAGTAGTGTCAAGGTGTTTTCCGCCTCTCTAGGCCTTGCCCTTCTCCCTGCATGTCTTGCAGCCGCAGAGTACCTCGAGGGCCTCCTCCTCCACCGGGTGAAGTCTTGGTGCAGCTACTACTAGGCTATGTGGTGGCGGCGGATAGCTAGCAGCCGCAACTTCCTCCACAGTGCCTGCAATGCAACGTTGCTCACTAGTACCAGCCCTAGCGACACCAACGACTACGGCACCACGTATCTCGGGTTCTCTACCCTCCTCGGCTGCAAGCTCTGCCTCCAGCTCAAGAAGAATACGGATAGCCTCCGGGATCGTCATTGCATGGCCGGCGTCAAGCCTAAGATCGAGGAGGACTAGTGTATGGAGCCCCCTCTCACGGTTAGCCCAGATAGTCTCGACAGTACTGTAGGGCTTGAACCCCTCCTCCGGATACACCAGGGTGACAGTCTTGCCGAAACGATAAACCTGCAAGCCAGTAGCGTCTATCACAGCTTGTAGCCCCGATACGCCGGGCACTACGTGTGCCTCTACACCGCGTCTGCGTGCTTCGATGAAAAGCGCTATGTGGGTGGTAGCGTGAAGCGGGTCGCCGGGCACGAGGAGCACAACAGTCTTCTCACGGGCCTCCTGGATCAGTTTCCCGGCCTCGTCCTCTAGGAGGCGACGTGGTGCCTCGACTACCTCTGCCCTGGGGTTTAGCCGCCTCACGAGCTCCCGGTCAACGCCCGGCGCGATGCTGGTGTAAGTGTCCAGGTAGACTTTGTCAGCCGCTCCGATAACCTGTATGGCTTTCAGGGTAAGGTACTCAGAGGAAACACCAGCACCGACTATGTAGAGCGCCATTCTCAGTCCTCCTCCGGGGGCGCTTAGTCTAGGCCGTAGTAACTCCTAGCCTTCTCGGCCAGGCCGCCGACCACTATGTAGTCGAATATCGTGCCGCGGCTCTCCCGGAGCCTCAACGCCTCCACTATCCAGCTATACCTGCCCCCAGCGAGGCCATTGGCGAGCAATGCGGCCCCTAGCGCCGCCTCCTTAGCTGTGCCCTTGTAACTGAGCCCAGTGGTCTCTATGCCCAGTCTCGAGAGTACGGGGTTGAGCTTCTCCTCTAGCGCCTGGCGGAAGAGTCCTACGCGCCACCATCGTCCTGTCACGTATACCCGGCGGGGTGTGACGGCGGTGAGCAACGCTAACACGTCCTTGGCAGCAGACTCTGCTAGCGCCTCAATGACCTCTTGTGCACGTATATCGCCCTCAGCGGCTCTCCTGGCTACTGTGTCGGGCCCGGGTGGAGGCCATGAGTCTTCGAGGAGCGCTGCTGCGCCGCCTTCGAATAGCCTCTCCTTGCTGAACCCTGGCTCGATGAAGGCAGCCAGATAGGCTAGCTCCGAGTCCCAAGCGCCAGCACCCATGTATCCCGTGAAGCCTGCAGAGCCCCCAATCCCGTCGACTATGCGGCCGGAGCTGACGGCTATAGCTGCTGTATACGCGTAACCAACCTCCAATACTATGAGGTCAGCCTTCTCTATAGGGGTGCCCCTGTCCTCCACCTCTTCGCGCAACGCTGCGGCGACAGAATAGACCTTATCACTGGTACCCATATCTATCTTGTTAAGCTTACGCCACCGAGGGACTGTCGGGAGATGCACTACGCCAGGCGTAAACCAGACGGGTAGACCGCTCTCTGCAAGGAGCATCATAGCCCGGCGGAGGCCTAGGATGCGGAGCCCCCGCTCCTCGTCGGCCTGGTGTATGAAGGTAGCAGCCCTTATCTCGGCCATGGCGGCCTCTTGGGCTCGCTTCAGCGGCACACCGTAGCCGCTAGACATGACTATAGATGAGACACCCTCCTCTACGAGCTTCTCCAGCTTCTCCACGATTATGCTTGGCTGCTCTACCACCAGACGCCTAGGTATAGCCTCCTCGTAGAATACCCGGAACCCGTTGTCAGTCTCCTCTATCGCTACTATGTCCACGCTATACGTGCCCGAGTCAACGCCAGCACTCCTAAGCCCGGTCATCACGTATAACCCTCCATGAATATCATTCATGGTTGAAAATCATAGCTACACAATGACGGTGGCTCCGTGGTTGTCGGGAGCGGCTATGTAGACAGCTCCGCCTCCTCTCTCGCTTAGCCACTCTCGGAGCCTAGACGCTATCGCTCTGGCTTTCGAGAGGCTCGGTGCTATTGTGTAGAAAGTTGGCCCCCAGCTAGACTGGGCTGCACCAGCAGAGCCTAGACTGTGGAGCAGCCTTATGCCCTCCTCGACTAGCGGGCAACAGTAGCGTCCCTTCTGCTCTGTTGCCCAGTACTCGCCGAGGAGGCCGTTGAACTCTTCAAGCGCCTCGAGCAGCTCCTCGAGCCTAGCCTCAGCAGCGGCAGGCATAAGCTTCATGAGTACTATTCTTGACGCCTTCATAGCCATCTCTTCCGGCATAGAGGGCATAGACTCTAGTACCTCATCCTCCCTAGCCTTCAGCTCGAGTATCCGAGGTAGTGGCTCGTAGGGGATAGCTATGACGAAACGCCAGCTCTCCGGTAGCTCATACCTGGCTATGAGTGGGGGTATGTGACGTCCCTTCTCCTCTAGAAGGAAACCACCCTCGACAATCATGCCGCCTCGGGTGAAGCTGTAGAAGCCGAGAGCAGACACGGTAGAGCGTCCGAGGGCAAGAGCGGCGTCGGCAAGGCCTACGCCAGCGCTATATAGCAGCTGGTATGCTCGGGCAATAGACAGTACTAGTGAAGTAGTACTCCCCATGCCGACGTGCCTCGGTATAGCCTCGTGGATACGTATGCAGATGTGTGGCAGGCCGAACTCCTCCTGGAGTCGATCAACTATCTGCAGTGCGCGGTCAGCATCAGCGCCTTCTACGCGAGTATCTGGGCAGCGCCACGCCTCCAGCACTAGCCTTGGCTGCGAGACGGTGAAGCCCACTGTGCCATAGAGCCGACCTAGACCACCATGTAGATCCATGTTGCCAGCGTGGAGGTGTGCAGGAGTCGACACGATGACTCTCTCAGGCAATAATGATCGCCTCCCTCCCCTTGCTACCTCCTGTCCCGCCTGCTAGCCCTGGCAAACGAGCCCTTATGTACCGGCCTACGCCCTGTCGAGGATTAACGGGAAACCCCAGACGACTGCGAGGAGTATGAGCCGTGTCTAAGCCCGGTATAGTTTCTAGGCTTGAGAAAGAGGCGCCAGTCCTACAGGTAGCGCTAGACTTCACAAACCTAGAAGATGCTCTAGGCCTCGCCGCAGAGCTCCGAAGAAACCTTGACACGTTATGGCTCGCTGAGGCCGGTACTCCCCTCATAAAGAGCGAGGGGCTCCGGAGTGTAACCCTCCTAGCCAGGGTAGTCGGGCCAAACCCTGTCGTCGCGGACATGAAGACTGCTGATACTGGGGCGCTAGAGGCTGGCCTCGCGGCCAGAGCGGGGGCCTCGATAGTCACGGTGCTTGCTTGTAGCCTCGACGAAACCATAGAGGCTGCCGTGCGGGAGGCTCACCGCTACGGCGCGGTAGTGGCTGCAGATCTGATAGCTGTCGGCGACCCTGTGGCCCGGGTGGAGCAACTCGCAAGCCTAGGCGTAGACATAGTAGAGCTCCACGTGGGTATCGACGCCCAGAAGGCGCTGGGCATGACTGCAGCAGAGCTGCGCAGCACAGTGAAGAAGATAGCAGAGAGGTTCCCTGGCCTCGTGGCTGTCGCGGGTGGCCTTAATGCTAAGACAGCACCAGCTATGGTCGAGGCGGGTGCGGCGATAATCATCGTGGGCGGAGCTATCACGAGGAGCGAGGACCCAGTGGCATCCGCTAGGGCAGTTATAGAAGCGATAAAGAAGAATAGGGCTTAGGCTTCCTCTCTCTTTTCGCCCTCTTTCTGCCCGGGTTCACGGTATATCATCACTGGTACGCGCTCGCCCCTCTGGTACTGCCGATTCTCCACAATAGCTAGGCCGTCGGCCTCACAGTTACTCACAGTCACGGAGCTGTGCTGCCTCTCTAGGGGTAGTGGTTCTGCGTAGAGCTTACCGTCCTCCAGGTAGAGCTTCACCTTGACGGGCTGTGGCCTCTTGGCGCGTATATCTCCTGCTAGCTCTGCTATAGCTGGTAGAGGCGGCTCGACGCCACGCACTACGTTACCCATATGCTTTAGCACGGGGTAGACTAGCCTTATGAAGCCATGAAGTGCTGACACTGGGTGGCCCGAGAGCGCTAGTACCAGAGGCCCACCCGGCAGTATCATGGCCGAGGTGGGTCTCCCGCCTTTCACGAAGAGGCCGCGGAAGAGCACCTCACCGTCTAACATCTCTGCAAGCTGGTAGAAGGGGTCGACATCGCTCGGCCCGGTACCGCCGGTGAGGATGACGAGATCGAGGTGACGCATCTGCCGGGTGAGGTACCAGGCTATAGTATCCACGTTGTCTGGGAGTAGTATGCGCTCCTCGACCACTGTCCAGGGGGTATACCTGTCTATAGCCCATTCTATGAGCTTAGCGGTAGTCTCGGCAACCTCGCCGCGAAGTATGCGCTGTTCAGCCTCGGCAGGGTCCACGGGCTCGAATAGCTCCGTGCCAGTAGCTATGATGCCAACGCTGATAGGCCTATACACCTTGACGCGTGTCACGGCAACGTCGAGGAGCCCGGCCACGTCGAGCATGGTTACAACGTAGCCTCGGGGAAGGAGGACCTGGCCTTTACGGACATAGGCGCCTACAGGGTCGAAGTTCTTGCCGGCCGGGAACTCCTTCTCAACTACTATGTAGTCGCCCTCTCTTCTGACGGCCTCCTCTGGGATAACAGTGTCAGCGCCATCGGGGAGATAGGCTCCCGTGGATACGTAGACGGCTGTGCCGGGCTCGACCCGGTACTTCACGTCCACCTTGCCTATAGTGGCCTCGCCTACTACGCGGAGTCTGCCAGGCGTATCGGAGGAACGTATAGCATAACCATCGTAAGCAGCCCTTGGCCGAGGCGGAAAGTCGTGTGGCGCTCGCACATCCTCCGCGAGAACTAGACCTATAGCCTCCCATACCGGGGCTTCTACAGTCTCCTCGACCGGCTTGACTCGTGAGGTTACTATCTGTATGGCCTCGTTAACTGGGGTCAACCGTTCAAGGTAGCGGGGTACACGCCTAGACGCCATGACTCCTCAATCCGTGTAGACGCCGGGGCATCTGGCCTCAACTTACGGTTTACGGGCTGCAAGACCTGGAATGGAAGTTCCCGGGTATTTCTGGGCTAGGGGGCCGTGTGCTCTGGGGTGCTACGGGGGCGCAGAGGGGAGGTCACTCCACGACCAGATAGATTCGGCCGGGGGTCTCCCGGTGCAGAGGAAGCTCCTCTTCCCTGACGCGGCTCCCCGGATAACACCCCAGGCAGCGGCTATGCTTCGCCCACTGCAGCCTGTAGTAGCATTATCGACTCCACTGGCTAGGGAGCGCAGGTAGAAGAGGAAGCGAGGCCATCCTATCTTCTACGTCTACGCGTTTTAATAACAACCTCGGGGTAGACACCAGGGTCTAGATGCTCCTCCTCCACGAAGTTGTCGCCAAGCCTGACCCAGCCAAGGGTCACACCCCGGACGCTGCCGGGCTCTATGTTGGCGTCCTCCCGTACCCGGACCACGAGCCTCCCACGGGCCAGGTTAAGTTGCTCGACTAGTGCGGGCTCGTCCAGGCCGTTGGCAAGGTGTAGCCCAGCGAGCAGTCCACGGGCCCAGCCTGGCCGCAACCACACTCCCTCGTCTGGCCTCCGCTGGGCCTCGACAATGAGTGATGAGTCACAGCTGTAGAGCACGTTGTCGCCGGCCACAGTATATGGGCAGATGTTAGCAGCGAGTGAAGCATCTAGGACGAGACTACGGCTCTTCGAGAATAGGGCGGCGTAAAGTCTCTGTCGGAAACTCCTCCGGTCTACGCGGCTCCGCTCCCTCTTAAGCTCCGGGCTGGGCGCACGGACAACCTCCAGCCTCCGCGCGGCCAGCAATCGGGCGAGTTCGTCGGCCTCCCGGCCGCCGAGCACGACGACTACATTTGCTCCAACGCTCTCCGCGAGAGCAGCCTTGTAGAGAGCACCCCTGCCCCTCACGTACCCGTCAGTGTCCACGACGAAGCCTCCGCTACATGCGCGAGAGGCGCGCACAGCAGCAGAGACTGTGAGGAACCCTGCCTTCTCCGCCGAGACGTGGCCGACGAAGAATCCGCCAGCCGGCTCGACGTCCTGCAGGACTAGGGCTCTCCCTGTCCACGGCGCGTAGGCCACCATGCCGGGTAATCCTAGCTCGTTCTGCCCCACATCTGCCTCGACTACACAGAGCTCCAGCCCGTTACGCAGCCAGGCTGTGAGCGTAGACTTGCCCGACTCAACGGGGCCAACGACCACTATGCGGCGGACACCGCGGCTCCGGAGATCCTCTACTAACCGGCTCCACGCCTCAACGATGCTGAAGCCCTCGCGTACTACACGGTAGCTGCCCCCAGCGCCAAGATAGACACAGAGCCTAGAAGCCTCCCGGGCATAGAAGGTGAAGCCCCGTGTACCCCGGACAAGCACCTCTCCGCCGGCCTCGACGGTATAGCCGCTCGCATAGACGCCTCCCTTCTCCACGGCTACCCGTGCCGGGCCGGAGACCCAGAGGCCCTCGCCGCTCTGCAGATCCACGCACTCCGGCATACCCCGCGCCTCCGCTTCTAGCGCTCTGAGAGAGCTAGCACCTATTACCTACCTCTGTGCTGTAACATACCTCTGGGCCACTCTGCTCCCACAACATCTAACCCTCTAGCAGCAGGCCCTCAAGGCTAGAGGGCTACAATGTGTAGGAGGTGAAGCCCGAATGGTGTTACTCCAGATCGCACGTAGGGAGGAACACCAGGTAGGTAAGTACCGTGTAACTCTGCTCTACGATAGTGAAGGTCGCGTAGTCGGAGCCCTCATAGAGGGGCCCCGGCTAAGCAAGCCAGTCTACATAGCTGTCCACGAGCAGACAGCACCCAAGATACCTAAGCAGGTTAAGAAGTTCCTAGCAAAGCACGGCTTCAAAGTCGCATAGAACGCTCTTTCTCCGACCCCTACCACCCCCCGTCGGCTGAGGACCTCCCGAACACGTGACGCTCTACAAGGTCTGCAAGTTTCTCTAGAAGACCCTTATCCGGCTCCTCGACGGGAAACGCTAGTACATGCTCCTTCCCGCCAGCCGGGACACCGCTCTCCCTAAGCTCGCGAAGGACCCTCGTCAGCTGGTGGCGCATGCTACGTGCGTAGACAAAGCCTCTCTTGCGGCCCGGGGCCCAGTGTAGCAGAAGCACCACGCTATCAGAATGCATAGCTGCAAGCTTTCTACCAACATAGGATGTCACGTGGGCGTCGGACTCGACATAGTATGCTATTATGCCGTGGCGCTGGAACAGGTACCGAACCCTATCCATAGCAGTTCTCAGTGCCTTTGCAGCCTCCTCTGCGGCCCGGCTCAACCGGTTGTCGTCGAGTACGTCGCGGGGTCCACTAGCCCAGCCCAGTAGCTGGGCAGCATGCACTATACACTCCTCGTCGAGAAGCCGGTAGCAAGAGTCAACAAGCTCAACAACCTTCGCGATATCGCGTAGACTATAGCCGCTCTTCCCTGCAAGCCTCGCGGCAGTGCCGTAAGCCCTAGGTCTAGCCTCGATTACGGGTCCAAGGTCGCCGACTATCCCCACGGCTGCTAGCCAGCTGCACCTCCGCGCGTCGCATGCCTCGCCGACGCCCGGAATACTGTAGACCAGGAAGGATGTAGCCGGCCAGTCCTCCTCGCCCCCAAGGCTCTGCGCCACGGGGTTCACGTAGTGGAGAACTCCCCTCCCCCCACCCCGGGGAGGCTCGACCAAGTGGTGATCGAGGACTGCGACACTCCTAGGAGCCACTATATCGGACAAATCCTCGTAAGCGGTGCCGGGAAGCCCATAGTCGAGCACTGTCAGGACACTAGCTCTGCTCTCCGATATACGGCGCCAGGGAAGAGCCTCAAGAGAGTAGACACCCACCCTAGGCGGATAGAAACCTACAATGCGCTCACCAAGCATCTTTAACAGGATGGCGGCAGATGCTATACCGTCGGCATCCCAGTGGAACACGGCAAACACACTACCAGTAGTCAGGCTATTCCACAGACTCTCCATAGACAACCATATCTCGTTGCCCATGGTTGCACCAGCTGACTAGCCGCGGGTACAATCCGAGATAGATGCAATACTCCGGCTGAATATAACACTAATGCCTTCCGGGAGAGGGGAGAAAAGTGGGTACACAGGGCAGAAACAACTGCCAGCCACTCTGCTGACCCACAGACACCCTCAGGGAGGAGGGAGGCACACAGTGCCCCGGGTGAAAGTCAAGCTATTTGCCATATACTACGAGGCCGCAGGTACACGCGAGCTAGAGGTAGACCTCCCAGAAGGCGCCACCGTGCTAGACCTGGCAAAACTGCTTGAAGAAAAATTCCCCAAGCTCCGCGGCGAACTAGTAGAAGACGGCCGCATAAGCGAAGAGGCACGTGTACTAATCAACGGTAGAAACATAGAATGGCTAGAAAAGGAAAAGACGAAGCTACACGACGGCGACGTAGTAGCCTTCTTCCCGCCAGCCGCCGGAGGCTAACAAGCCTACACGCTATAAGGCTTAAAGCCCCCCAGACAAAGAACAACCAGAGCTAATGGAGGCCCAAAGAAGGGCTGGGCCCGTCGTCTAGCCTGGTTAGGACGCCGCCCTCACACGGCGGAGGTCCGGGGTTCAAATCCCCGCGGGCCCACCATTCTCCGCACTCCTTCGCGCTTACAGGAACAGGTTTGGGGAACATGGCTGCCGAGACTCAAAAAGTGATACGGCGCCCCACAGAAGCACCGGGGGCGCCGGAAGTGAGCGCCAGCATAGCGAGAGCAGTCGACAGTATCCTGGATATTCTACGCGATATCCCCCCAGCCTACAGGCTACAAGTACTCCGCATAGCCGAGAGCAAGATACGACCAAGCATTATAGAGAGCGGCGAGCTTGTAAGGAAGGTATCAAAAGGCGGGAGGGCCAGTTACTTTGTAACACTCCCGAACAACTATACTGAGCTTGTTGGGGAATACGCTATACAAATCAAAGGTAAAAAACTGATCTATATCCCTGTAGAGAAGGGGGTGGCACGTCTCCGTACATACGGCGGCCGGCTCCGCCTAACCATACCCAAGGGCGCATTTGAGGCTATTGGTTCTCCTAGCTACGTCCGTGTCCGGGTTGAGGATGGCAGGATCGTGGTGGAGCCCGCCTAAAGGGCGGGGTGTGTTTTTGCAACGTAGGAGCTTGTATGCTATCGTGTTTTCTGTGATGCTTCTCGGCCTCCTCTCGTTGTCTTATGTTCTTTATGCATGGCTTGGGTTTGACTGGCTCTACCTGCTTGTGTTCGGTATCGTGCTGGCTGGAGTCGTGTTGTTGCGGCCTTTCCAGCTCCTCTTCATGATGCCCGAGCTGGCCGAGAGACTAGCCCCAAGGAGCCCGAGACGAAAAAGAAGCCCATTGAGTACATGGAGCGTCGCGTCAAGAAGTTCCCCAAGTGCTTCCACGGGCGAGAGCACGGCTTCAAGGTGAAGAGGGAGTGAACGTCAGCCTGCCCGTTGTTATCGCAGCGTTCTTCGAGTTTTTCCGCCGGATACCGGCGGAAGACTTCGCAAAGGCTAGGAACGAGATAGAGGAGCTCAGAAAGAGCCACGAGAGGCTGGTCGGCAAGACTGCCATGCTGCTGGCAGCTGAGAGTCTTCTCGACCACATGCTGAGAGAGACTGAGAGAAACATGGGCACCCTCGGCGAGGCACTAGCCGATGTTCTAGTCCACCTCAAGACCCGGTTATCGAGGATGCCAGACAGCCAGCTCAGAAGAGAAGTAGTACGAGTCACGAACCAGATACTGGGGAATATGGCTGCCTCGCTCCGGGAAGAGCTAGGCTACATAAAGGACGACTTAGCGAGCGCGGGTCAGAGTAGTGCTGCCGCACAGCTTGTTGAGGAGGTTCTCGCACAGCCCCATGTGCTTGAGGAGCTACATAAGAGGCTAGGTAGTCTGGAGCGGTGTAGAAGCAGCCTAGACCTCCTAGAGGCTGCGCTCCTAGAGGCACAGAGAAGGGAGGAAAAACTCTGGGAAGAATACAAACACAACATGCCCCTGGGGGCTTTTCTGCTGGTGCTCAGCATAGCCGCAGCGGGTATATTGAAGCACGGAGTCCCGCTGGAGCAGCACGCCCTACTAGCAGCCTATATAGCGTCCCTAGCCCTCTACACGTTCTCAAACTACCTCCTCTACCGTGGTGCCTCTAGGCTCCTAGACTATGCTGTCCTGAGGCGCTGGTTTAGCGAATTTAGGCAGCTAGTGGCTAGATTCAGAAAACAGGGCCCCGGGGTAGATTGCGACAAGCTATTCGGGGAGGCGGTAGGTTCTTGGAAGAAGCTGGTGGGCTGAAGAAGCTTATGGTGCTAGCACTCCTAGGTAACGGCCCTGTGCAGGGCCGGACTCGCATGATGAAGCTATTGTTCCTAGCCCAGGATAGGGCTAGGAAGCGAGGCATAGAGCTCGACGGGGGCTTTGAGTTCATACCCTACCGCTTTGGGCCGTGGAGCTACGAGGTGCTAATGGTCCTAGAGGAGCTGCAGCAGGAGGGACTCGTGGTGGAGGAGGTGGAGGAGACCAGCTACGGGCCCCGGTTCAGGTACTTCCTCACCAGGAGGGGACGGGAAGAGGCTGAGAAGGCCCGCCAGAAGCTACCCCCAGAGATAGTCGAGGAGCTGGACCGCGTCTACCGCGAATGGGCCCAGCGGAGGCTCATCGAGCTGATAGCCTACATCTACAAGAAGTACCCCGACTATGCCCCCGCATAGCCTCCTTCCCCCTACAACAATCGAGAAGCCACGTCCTGTACATGCCGATTCTATGCTGGAGTTAGACCAAGGCCAGAACCCGCCATGTAGGAGCAGCCCATAGTCTCCCGGGGCAAGCTATAAATCGGACAACCGGTTGTCCAATTTGTGGGCCGCCCGGGGGCGCTTGTGGCCCCGCGGGGGCCCGGAGGCCCGGGTATGACCAGTACGGCGGCTCTTCGGGTTCGGGTAGGTAGGGACACGGTATCTCCAGATATTGTTTTTCCTGTGGAGCAGCTCGAGGCTCGTATCCGTTTCCTGAAGAACCGTGTCGCGTGGCTTGCCTACCGCAGTCGCGACAGCCGCGTGGTTCGTGCTGCCTCCGATCTTCTTGTCCGCTTGACGGACTTACTCGAAGACCTCGAGGAGGGTGTCCCTGCTTCTGAGCTCCTCCACAGTCTACGTCTCCTAGAGGAGGATGTTCGCTCCCTTCTCCGTAGCCCGGAGTCCTATGCTTCTTCCGATGGTTCTCCGTAGGGGTGGTTGGGTGTGGCTCGGGCCGGTGTTGTGTCTCTGAGTGTGGAGGCTGGGGTTGCTGCCCGGGTTCTGGCGGAGAATGGTGTGCAGTTCTTCACGGTGAGGCGGCTTGCCCGTATGCTCGGCGTGTCGCCGTGGAAGGCTAGCGCCATTGTCCGGGAGATGAGGAGGCTGGGGCTGGCGAGGGAGTGGAACAGTAACAGCTACGTGCTGACAATCCCGGTTCCCCGGCGCAGCAGCGGCCAGGAGCCCAGCCGGGGCGATGAGCCGGCGGAGCCTCCCAGGCGCGGAGAGGGGCCGCTCACTGGGCTACGGGTGGTCACCTTCAAGCTCGATGCGCGCCTTCTGGCAGCCCTCGACAACGCCGTGGCCATGCTGGGCTACGACTCCCGCAGCGAGATCATCCGCGAAGCGCTCCGCGAGTTCCTCGAGCGCCGCGGCCTCCTCCCACCGCGGGAGGAGTCTAGCGGCGACAGCAGAGCGGAGGCCTAGCGCCGTGGCGCTGTTCAGGGTCGGCCCCTGTGTCCTCCAGGTCATACTGACCGACTGCTATGGGCACCCAGTACCCGACCTTGAGCAGGTGATGGAGGACTTGGTTCTGCTTGGTGCAGTGCCTCGGGGGCTCCGGGACTGCGACGCCATGGCCATCCTCACGCGGCGGGCGGTGGAGGAGGCTACGGGCTGCGAGGCCCGCGTCGAGCCCTTCCCGTGGGCTATGGGGCCGGAGATGCACAGGATCATGGCTCTGCGGCTGGGGTGACCGGGTGTGAGGGTGACGGTTGACCCCAAGAAGATCGCGCAAGTGCTGAGAAGGCTCGGCGTCGTATACGTCAGCCCCCATGACCTAACAGCAATGCTAGGAATCCCGTCGAGAAGCGCCGGCAGACTGTTGAAGGCCATGGAGAAGCAGGGGCTGGCTATACGCTACTCCAAGAACTTCTACAAGATACTAGCGAGGGGGTGACATAGTGGCTACGACCGTGAGGCGCGGCTACAGGTACGTGGTCCGGAAGGAGAACGGGACATGGCCCCCGAGGCATCATAACGGCTTGGACCCGGGGCTGGTGGGCCCCAGGGCCTTCGAGCACCCGGCTGTAAAGGAGTGGTGGATGTGGCTCCTCCGGGAGTACAGGCCCCGGGCTAGCGTGGCGCTTGTTACGCCCTGCTCTAGCGTGAAGCCCTACACGAGGAGCCCCACGTCGCGGAAGATACGGGGGCTGCTCCGCCGCCTCGGGCTCTGGAGCGCGGGGGAGAACCGGCCCAGGGGCATCGAGTGGCTCTACCTCAGCGACCTGCTCCTCCTGGTGCCGTACGAGCGGGCCGAGGAGTACCCAGCCTGCTGCTACGAGCTCCACCCCGACGAGGTCCTCCAGCGCCCCCTCCTACGCAGCATGGTATCCGGGATGCTAGCAGAGGCCATAGAGAGGCTCATGGACCGGGGCCTCGAGCGCGCCGTGGTCTTCCTCCCGAGGAAGCACCTAAGGCTCTGGAACGAGGCCAAGAAGCGGGCGGCAAGGTGGCCAAGCGAGACAGTAACCAGGTACACGATATTCGGCTTCGACGGGCTCCCCGACGCGCTCAACGCTCTCCGCAGGGTGCCGGAGCTACAGGAGCTCCTGTAGCGGGGTGATGGAGGGTGGCGGGCCACGGGGCGGTGCTAGCGGAGAAGCTCGTAGCCAGCATGGCTGGGCTGCCGGCGCCCATGGTGCTGGGCAGGCTGGTGCTAGTCCTCAGCGACGCGCTCGACGAGCTGCCCCCAGGGAAGGCCGTGGAGCTGGTAGCATGGAGCATCTGCGACGTGGAGTGCAGGAGCTGCGACTACTGCGACCCCGAGCACTGCATGGACGAGTGCACAGCGGCCAGGGCCGAGGAGCTGAGGAAGCTCCTGGAGAGGGCCGGGAGCCATGGCTGAGGCTCTAGAGCGGCTCGCGGAGGCGCTGGACCGGCATATGCCTGTACTCCGCCACACCGTGGGCTCCCGCATAGCCGGCGACGGCTGCGAGGCGCGCGCCGTGTACGTGGCAGCGGGGCTGGTGGTGCGCGCCGAGTGCCGTTTCTTCAAGACGTGGAGGTGCCGGGTAACCGCGAGCGATGGTACACGCTGCGAGGGCGGCGCGTGCCGCGGCGAACACGCCATAGTGCTAGCCAAGGCGCTCACCGAGGCCGGTGTGCCCAACGCCTTCGGAGAGCCGGAGTGGGAGGCCGAGGAGCCATGACCAGCCTTAGAGCCATAGCCGCCAGCCTAGGCGTGCCCTACGTTACCGCGTACCGTAGCCTCTGGCGCCTACTGGGCATTGGGCCCCGGCACATGAGGCGCATGGATAATCCCGACGTGGGAATTATCCACGGAGGCGCCGTGGAGACAGTAATCAAGGCAGCGCTGGCCCTGGCAAGGAGGAATCTAGCCTACTACACGCTGTCGCCAGTACCCCTCTGGCCGTGGCTGCTGGTCCCCGTCAAGTCCGTGGACGCGCTGGAGAAGCTACTGGAGAGCATGAGGAGGCTGGGGGCGAGGCCCAGCAGCGTTATCCTCGACGTGGGCATAATGGACTGGTTCAACGGTAGAACCGCGGAGTACAGCGACAAGTTCTGGGACACGCTGTGGGAGGCCGTCGACAGGCTACGGGAGCTGGCCCGGGAGTACGGGTTCGAGTGGAGGATAGTGCTCCCCGACGTGCCGGCCACTGTGCCGGATAACGTCCCGCTGACCATGAGGCTGCAGGAGCGGCTCCTCAGCGAGCACCCCGAGCTACCGTGGATACCGGTCGCGCAGGCTAGCCGGGAGACGCCCCACACAGAGCACCTAGCGTGGCTAGTGGAGACCGGCGTCGTGGAGAAGTATGGCTGCGTGGCGCTGGGCTCGCTGAAGCTCCTAGCCGGCAGGAAGAAGGCATTGTGGAGGGATGCTGTCTACAGGTCCCGGGGCCTCCTCGAGGAGCACGGGCTAGCCAACGTCCGGCTCCACTTGTTCGGCGCGCCGCTCGACATCGTGGCCGCCGAGAAGCTGCCGCCGGGCTCATGGGACAGCAAGACGTGGACCTTCCCCAGGGTGCCCTACCTCTGGTCGGCCAAGGACGGGTCCATGCGCATAGTCTACTTCACGACGTTCCTCGAGCGCCTCGTAGAGCTGCTCGTGGAGCATGGTGGTGGCTAGCCGTGGCCAAGGTGATTCTACGGCCGGGGCTCTACAGGGAGGTGATTGCGGGGATGGTGTGGATGCTGCTCCGGCTGGAGGGCTGTATGGGGCCCAGGGAGGTTGCTGAGAGGCTCCGCCAGCTCGGCCTCGACGCTAGCCGCGGCAAGATCAACGACGCGCTCGTGGAGTACACGGGGAGGCTCTTCCGTAGGATGAAGATGGACGGGCACGTCGTATACTGCGCGGAGGAGAGGGTGTGAGGGGCCGTGGCTGTGAGTGTTGAGCGTGTCGGTGGCGGGCTGCGGGTCTGCGTGGACCGGGACATGGAGTGCGAGCGTGTGAGGGCCGAGCTGCGCGCCGTAGTGGAGAGGCTCGCCGGGGAGCTCGGAGCCGAGTACAGCAGGGCCGCGCGGCAGCGCTTCCGGCGCCTAAGAAACCTCCTGGAGCTCGACCTCTTCCACGCCATGTGCGCCATGGAGGCGTCCGCTGGCTGCCTCACGGTAGACCGGTGGGTGCGGAGAGCGAGGATGCTCCTCCGGTTCGAGCAGGGCCCCGCATGGGGGTGTACCGGGGTTCTACTGCGAGGAGGGGCATGGAGATGGGATTGCAGAGCAGTAGAGGCTGATGACTAGCGGCCGGAGGTGAGCCTCCTTTGCCCGGCGAGCGGTGGGCTAGGGAGAGGATGGGGCTAGCACTCAACGCGTATAACGAGTTTATGCTGGCCGTGGCCCGTTCCCTGAGGTTTGTGCGTGAGAAGCTGGGGCTGGAGGGGCTGCGCCCCCGCTTCGACGAGGGCAGCAGCGATAGGAGGGTCTTCCTCATCGAGGTAGAGCTCCCGGCCTCAGCGCCCCTGGTGATAGCGGTCTACTCCACCACGGAGGAGGCTCGGCCGCTCACCTGGAGCAGGGTGGAGGCGAAGCTCCGCCGGCTACGCCGCTACGCGGCCCAGCGGGCCCCGCCAGCCCGGGACACCTTCGTAGCCGTCGTGACGGCGTCGCCCCGGGCCCGGGCCACAGGCCCCGCCCAGAAGAGGGCCAGGAGGAGCAAGGTGGCCCTAGGCACGGTAAAGGACGCCCTAAAGGCGCTACGGGGCTACCTGGTCAAGAGGCTCCGGGGGCTAATCAAGAGCCTCAGGGAGAAGGAGGCCAAGGCCTACGGCGAGCTGGCAGAGCTGCTCCGCGTCCTCTACCTCCTAGCCTCCAGGCTAGGGCCAGTCGGCATACCCCTCCACGAAGTCGAGGCCATGATTCGCGCCCGCCGCGCCTAGCCAGCCAAGGACCCCCTATGCGCATTTGGTTAAAAGGTAATACTACCTTTTCCCTTAATCGCTAACCTCTCCTAATGGGTAATACGTGTAGAACAAGTTACCAGGCCCCAGGCTATAGCCTGTAGCCTGTCCCAGGGCAGACCGGTTCTCCTCGAGCTATCCCCGGTAAACTGGTCCTAGAACAAAGGCGGCCGGAACTGTCCTGGGGCAAGGCCTGGGCCGGAAGTATTCCATGTTGTCAACGGGTGTGAGCTCTCCCCGGGATCCCCTATGCCCGGTGGAGTAGCTTCGGCCGGGTGCAGACACCGCCGCTTCTATGGCTGGGGCCTATCGCCTGACAGCCATGACATGGCAAGGCTTATCGCCTAACCACCGGGTAAGCCCACAGAGTAAGATTAGCTGCCAGGCTGACGTATTCTCCTCGAGCTCGCAGCTGTTAGCCCGTCTGCAGAGGAGAGGCATGTGGAGTTGCACGGGGCCGGGGCCTCTTCGCCTGAGCTCTCCCTAAACACGTGGTGGGAGTCAATCCGGGCCTAGAATACTACAAAGTATTCTTTCCATAGTAGTATACATGTTATTTATACTACTGTGGTTTGCAGAGGGGGTTCTTTCACCGCTGGGTTCTTTGCCTGGTCTCTCTTTGTCGGTTGAGTGCTCTCAGTTTAGCATCCTTTGCTCTGTGGTGATTCGTGGCTGTGGCGGTTAGCCTGCTGCGCGAACGCTATTCGCTATTCACGGTTCGCCTCCGGCCATGGACATAGGTCTTTTGAGGGGTAGAGTATCTTTGCGAGGATTGTGGCGGTGTAGACCGGGCCTTGGGGTCTGCATTCTATCTCTGCTAGTCCTAGGTCTAGGAGTCTCTTCACCTTGTACACGACATGGTCTGAGGGCTCATTAACGGCGTCTGCGAGCTCCCTTAGCGTGCGGGGCTTCTCTATTATGAGCCTGACTAGCCGGCTGTCTACTGCTAGTGTATTGAGCGGGTCCAGGAGCCTCGGCGGCGGTAGTATGGTGTAGACTTCCTTCTTCTTCCCCTTGCTCTCTATGTTGTATACGAGCACCTCTATTGAGGGTGGGTATATGCCTCCTATGTAGTCTATCGCGGCTGCTGTGTAGAAGAGCACTATTGTGAGCCATTCGTGGCTGAGCGGTAGTATTATCTTCACAGCGTGGATGTGCGTGTTTGGCTCGTCGAGTACGCGTAGATAGCATGCGGTCAGCTTCGCAATGTTGTCCTCTATGGGCTTTGTCATGTCAAGCATTACGTGTACTATGCGTGAGCTTGTTTTGCCTCCCAGGCTTCTTACTAGGTCAAGCTCTCGCTGCTCCACCGTGTACTTCTCTGTGACCACTATGTTTACGTCGCGGAGACCGTGGCGCAGTACATCGTCGGGGCGCCCTATGGCGAGTATGGTTGTTATTTCGTCGTACACCATGTCCGTAGCACCGCTGGGCTCTATAGGGTGCACTGTGTGCCGCCTATATAGGCCTGGGGCCCGTGGTGGATTATGCTGGGCTGCTAGCTCGCATCCTGGGTGTCTTCGAGAGGCTGGGGTTCCGGGACCCGTACGAGGCGTGGCTCTGCGTAGAGCACCGCTGCCGTTGCCCTGGGGGCGTGGACCTCGGGCTAGCTAGGCGGGCGGTCTGGCTCTACGTGGAGGCTGTGGAGGTGTTTGAGGGCAGGGACGTGGTCGAGGAGTGGGAGGACCGCTACATGGAGGAGGCGGGTAGGCGGCTCCGCGGAGAGTGCGAGGAGCGGGTAGTAGTGCTCCCCTCATGGGTGCTGCTGGTCCCGGGCCTGGTTGTCCTCGCTGTCCTCCTAGCCCTTCTCGCGCTCTAGGCTATGGGCTTGTAGGCTGGTTCGCCCGCGCCGGGTTTAAATAGCTGTGTAGCGTAAGCTACATGGTGGGTGTGGGGCTGTGGAGCGGGAGGAGCTGGTGCTCCGCAGGATAGAGTACCTGGAGAGGCTGGCTGAGAAGCTGGAGAGGCTCGCCGCGGTGCTCTTCGCCGCCGCGGTGGCCTCCCCGGTGCTGGAGAAGCTGACGGGGCTCCGCCTAGCCGCTGCGGTGGCGATGGTGGCGGTGGCGCTCGCCGTGCTCCTGGCTAGCGTTTATACGCTACGGATGGAGTCTGAGAGGCTCTGGGGGAAGCTGTTGGGCCGGGACCCGCGGCTGCTAGCGTTCCCGTGGGGCGTGCTAGCGCTGCTGATAGCGACCATAGGGCTGCTCCTAGCCCTCGCCCACTAGCTTTCTTCTCCCCGGCTGCGGGGTATGGGCTCCAGGGTTATCCTCCCGGTCTCCTCGTCGACTAGGACCCGGTAGGCCTCGACCCGCTCTGCGATGCGCTCCGGGATGTCTATCTTCACGTAGTATGAGGGGTACCGCCGCCCCCTCACGGTCTTGGTTGTCCGCACTACCCTGGCCAGGCGCTCCCTCCTCTCCCCCGGCAAGCCTCCCCTCCCCCATCCTCTCGCAGCCCATGCGAGATATTTGTAGCGTACGCCACAAGCCTTTTATACCCCCGCCCTGTAGCGTAAGCTACACAGGGGGCTGAGAGCCGTGAAGGCCCCCGAGACCCTCCGGGAGCTAGTAGCCCGGTTCACCGGGCTAGGCTTCAGGGTGGTTTTCATGGACCGGGCGCCCATGGATGCTGTGCTGTACGGGGCTGGCTGGGGCGTCTACGTATTCGAGAAGGAGGGGTGGCTGTGGCAGCTAGTACCCAGCCCCTCCAAGAAGCTAGCAGTAGTCTCCAGGCTAGGGTGAGACCCGTGGCAGTAGCCGCGGCCTATGTTGTTAGGCTCTACAGGGTAGTGTCAGAGGACCCGTGGCGCGTCGAGCCGGAGCAAGAGCAGCGTTTCAGCGACTGGGAGGAGGCCAGGGAGGCCTTCATAGAGAGGCTAGAGGAGCTGGAGGCCAGCGGCTTCCGCTGCAGCGACTACGCTAGCGCATGGCACCAGATGTGCAGCAGGGTGACGGGCACCCGGAGGGTCTTCCTCGAGGAGCTCGGCGACGCCGTGGAGCTGGTAGAGACCGAGAAGCTCTTCCTGGCGCTCGAGCCCACAGGCTAGCCCATGCTCCGCAGCACTTATCCCAAAGTGGATATAGCCTAGAATTGGAGCCCCGGGCTGCCGCCCCCGCCCTCTTGCCGCCGCCCCCTGCCGCCCTCCTTCGCACCCCTCCCCTCCTACTTCTCCCGTTCTAGCCTGGCGCTAGGCTGAGTTCTATTGTCTCCATGTGTGTCTTCTTCGCCTCGTACGGGTTCTATCTTGACCTCTAGTAGTCTCCATAGCTGGATGTGTATCCTGGCGTCGCGTCTCAGTAGTGCCAGGATTGTGGCTGTGGCTAGGGCTGCGAGGGCTAGAGCTGCAGGGGCTAGGGCGTAGAGGGGGTCCAGGCTATCACCCACTATTTAAGGCACGGCTACTATAAAAACGTGCAAATTCTTGCAATTCTGTTTCTCCCGGCCCCGGGGCTATCTGGTGGAGGGCTTGTAGCCCCGGGGGTGCATGGGCTGTGCCTCTCAGGTGGTTCCGCGTCAGGCCCCTCCTGGGCTCCAGGGAGCGGGTTCTGCCGGTCCTCGGCCTCGGCTTCGTGCTGGAGTATCACAGGAGCGAGGACCGGCTCGAGATATACTACCTGTCCGAGGCGTCTCGGGTCAGCTTCAACAGGGTGGCCGCCGCCGAGGAGAAGGCTCCGCCCGAGCTGCCTCCGTACGGCTACGAGGTTAGAATACGCGGCAAGGAGTGGTGGCTCCCCGTAGAGGTCCGGGACTGGCACGGGCTCCTAGAGGCTATGGGGCCGGGGACCGTTGTCCAGGTCGTGGCCCTCCGCGACTACAAGCTGAAGGAGAAGCTCTTGAAGAAGGCTGAGAGCCTAAAGGAGGGGAGAGAGTACACGGCTGGCCGTGTCCTAGCGAGCGTGCTTCTCGGGGAGTCCGTGTTCAATGTTAAGCGGGACGAGCAGCTGGCGCAGGAGCTCCGCCGCCGGGCGCAGAGCGTCTGGCAGCTGGCCTTCCGCGTCTACGCCGGAAGCGAGGAGAAGGCCCGGGAGCTGGCCGAGCAGCTCATAGCCCGATTGCTCGTGGATGATGAGAAGCACTGGCGGCTGGAACGCATCAAGGTCAAGAAGAGCAAGGACATGGCTAGGCTGAGGGACCCGCTGCGGCTGAAGAAGGGCGACACCTCGCGGCCCTGGCTCCCCGAGGACCGGCTCAAGGCGGTACTAGAGCTGCCTGAGCCCTCTAGCCCGCTCCCCGTGGACTTCGCCCACCGGGCTGGGCTTCCCTCGATAGCGCCGCGGCGCAGCGAGATAAGGATAGGGGTGCTCCATGACGGCCGGGAGGTCCGTATCGACGTAGACGACCTGTACCGGCACGCCTACGTCATAGGCAGTACTGGTGCGGGGAAGTCCACGTTCCTCCTCAACCTTGTTTTGCGGCTATGGGAGACCGGGCGCGGCGCCGTATTCGTTATCGATCCTCATGGCGACCTTGTGCGGGATATACTGGAGCGTGTCCCCAGCCTCGAGCGGGTATACTACCTGGATGCGCGGCGCCGCGACTTCGCCGTAAACCCGCTCGTGCCGCCGCCTATACCCGATAGGGAGCTCGCTAGGGCTGTGGCTGTCGACAACACCGTGAAGGTGATGGAGAAGGTGCTGCGGCTCCCGGAGACCGCTGTAAACGTGAAGTTCATCGTCCGTACGCTGCTGCAGGTTCTCTATGCCCGCGGCGGGGTGCCGACCTTCGAGCAGCTCTTCGAGGCTGTGCTAGCCCTCTACGGGGGCGAGCTGGAGCTAGACCTGGGGGACGAGAGGCTCGACCGTGTCTGGAGGGCGCAGGTGGAGCTTCTCCGGAACATCCAGGAGCAGAGCTTCCTCTCAACCCTAGTGAGGCTCCAGCCCTTCGCTACGCATCCCTTGCTCCGTGACCTTACCAGCGAGGATACGTTGCCGGTGGAGAGGCTGGTCGAGGAGCGCGCCCTGGTACTGTTCAATGTGCCCAAGGACCTGGGTGAGGAGTTCTCGGAGCTGCTCACCAGCCTCATTGTTATGAAGCTGTGGTTCTTCGCCGCCGCCCGCCGCGAGGCGCGGGAGAGGGGCATGGATGTGCCTATGGTCCCTGTGTTCCTTGTTGTCGACGAGTTTCAGAACCTGTCGGGCCTCCCGGTGCTGGAGACCATGTTGTCGGAGGCGAGGAAGTATGGCTTACACGTCATTGCTGCGCATCAGCATACCCGGCAGCTTCCGGAGGAGCTGCTGCGGAGCCTGTTCAGCAACACAGCGTTGAAGGTTGTGTTTAGCGTCGAGGGCCCGGACGTGGACCGGCTGAAGAGCATTGACCCGAGGTTCGCGGAGGCGCTGGAGGAGCTGCTGCCCTCGCTGGCTACTGGCATGGCTGTTGTGCGTATACGCGGGGGCCCTGGCGAGGAGCGGTATCCGCCTATCCTCGTCCGGACCGACCCGGCGCCTCCCAAGAGGAGGGAGCTCGAGGAGGCCCGTGGCCGGCTCCCCCGGTTCCCGCCGCGGGGCGCTGTGAGCCGGCCGGTGGAGGAGCTGCTCAACCCCGTGCTCCGCTACCTGCCGAGGGAGCGGCTCAGCCCCGTCGAGCAGCTGGTGCTCTACCATGTCTACGTGTTGTCGAGGGGGTCTAGCGACGGCTGGGCCCAGTGGAGCGATGTGCGGATGCGGCTGGGGCTGCCGCCTAAGCGCGCCGAGGCTGCCCGGGACCAGCTGGCTGCCCGGGGCCTCGTGGAGGTGCGGCGGGAGGGGAACAGGCTGCTGCTCCGCTACCGTGGCGGCCTCTTCGCCGGCCTCCGCCAGGTGGCTCCCAGCGACGAGGGCTGGAGGCTCGCGGTCGCGGCGGTGCTCTACTACCTGGAGCACGGCTACTATGTGGCCCCGGCGCGGCAGGACCCGGGGCTGAGCGCTAAGCCGGACCTGGTCGCCATACCCTTCGACAAGGCCGGCCTGGCGCTGAGGTACAGCCAGGCCGTCGCCGTGGAAGTCGAAACTTGTAACGAATTGTCGACGCACCCCGAGCAGGTGGCGCGTAACATCGAGAAGCATGGTTCTACGCCGTTCGTTGAGGTCCACCTGTGGTTCCCCAAGAAGTGCCTGGCCGATATGCAGCGGCCCTTCGGCGCCGCCCGGAAGCCTAAGCCGGTGAAGCTGTTCCCGGTCTCGTTCACTGGCCGCCGCGCCGTGCTGCTGGAGGCGGCGCTCGAGGAGATCAGCGGCGGTGGCGGCGCCGCTTCGCCGGCCGCCCCGGGTGCCGGCGTGGAGGCTGTCGAGGGCGCAGAGGCCGGTGATGTGGGGGAGGTCCTCGGGGAGGCTCCGGGTGGCGAAGAGGCTGGGCCCGTCGAGGAGGCTGGGGAGGGATCTCCGGGGCTGCATGGAGGGCCGGCGGGGAGCCTCAAGGAGCCCGTGGAGGATCATGCAGGGGCCGGGGAGGCTGGTGCCGGCGTCGAGGGGGAGCACGAGGAGCCCCAGCGGGGGCAGCCCAGCGTGGAGGATCTCCGGGGGCTGCTCGAGGCCCAGGCTAGGATGTTGGCGGCGCTCGGGGAGACGGTTCGGGGGCTCGCTGAGGCGCAGGCGCGGCAGACCGAGACGCTCCAGAAGCTGGCGGAGAACATGGACCGGGTAACGCAGCTCCTAGCGGGCCTCATGGAGAGGCTCGACCGGCTAGAGGCGGCAGCCCAGCAGCATGGAGCCACGCCGGAGACACGGGGGTCAGCGGCACAGCCCCACGGGCCCAGGCCAGCCAGGGAGGAGAGAGGCGCAACCCAGCCCAGAGAGACGCCGGAAACCCCGAGAGGAGAGGCACAGGAAACACCGCCGGAGCCCCAGGGCCTCGAATACGACCCCGAGCAGGACTGCTACTGGATCACGCTAGACCAGCCCCCAGGCCACAGAGTATGCCTACCCGGCGACAAAGCCCGCGAAGCACAGGAGTTCCGCAGACGCGGCTACAGGCTAGTAGCCAGAGGAAACTGGCTCTACGCCAGACGCACCGGATACACACGACCACTAACACAGCTACCCCAGAACCAGCAACCCAGCCCAACCCCAGAAACCAGACACACAGGCCAACCCACAGCCCAGACACACCCCTATAGAGTGAAACCGGGCGCCGCGCGCGGCGGCGACGATCCACCCCCGGCCTAGAAGCTCGTCGGCGAGCCTCCACCCTGAGCATGGACCGCTGTTTCCCACGCTCTACCCGGCTTCTAGGCCCCGCATGGACCGCTGCCCCCACATGACTATGCTTTTTCTCACTGCCCGGCGCCCAGGACATACACGCCACCGGGTATGCTTCGGACCGTAACCGGCCCGTGGGAGGCGTAGAGGAGACGCGTAGACAGCCGTCACCCGCATAGAGGCCTCACGGAGAAGCACAACACTGGTGTAGAGAAGCCGAGGAGAAGGCATGGAGGAGTACATGGGGGAGAAAACACGGGGCCATAGCTACGGCGCGTAGGCCCTACGGCCCTACTCCTCGGACCTTCTCCCGCCGCGGCTCTGCTTGAAGTACCACACCACCTCATTGGTGACCGGGTTCAGCCGGCCCTCGATAAGCCCCTTGGCCTCTAGGCGGCGGAGGAACCCGTACACGGTCTTGTTGCTCTTCCCCTCGACGAGCGCTGCTGCCTCGCTGGTGGAGAGCGGCCTCCTCCTCAGCTCCTCCAGGAGCCGCGCATACTCCGGGTTACGGGCCTTAAGAGACTCCATTATTATCTCCAGGTCCACGAGCCTACGCCTCCTAGGCACAGCCACCACCCGGCTCCTCCACCCCTACCGGCCCCTGCCGGGAGAAACTCTTGGCGGCAATCGGCAGCCTCCGCTGCCACCAGCATCTAGTAGCCGCTCCCCGCGCCCATCCAGCCCATGGCTTTCTCCCGGCGCGGGGTAGTGTGGGTGGAGGCGGGGAGCCGTGCCCCTCTACCTGTGCTGGGTCACATACGTGGTCGAGGTCGAGGCCGGCAGCGTGGAGGAGGCGGAGAAGCTAGCGCAGCGGGAGGCCCACGGCAGCCCCGACGAAGTGATATGCGAAGAAGCATAGGAGGTGACAAGACATGGCAGGGAAGCATGACAGGCAGCGTAGGAGGATAGAGCCCCGGGAGCTGCTGCGGAGGAGGGGGGTAATCACCGAGACGGAAGTCGCAGAATGGCTCCGGGAGGGGAGGCTCTACGTCTACAGGGATGAGCGCGGAGAGCCGGTAGCGTTCTACGCCGCCCCAGAGCTGCTCCATGGCGAGCCCTGGTGGGTTCTCGATAGAAGGCTGGAGGAGAGGAGGCGCCGGCTCCTAGAGCAGCTGAGGAGGGAGCAGCGCCGAGACAGCGGCGGCGCCGGCGATGCCCGGGAGGAGCCCGCAGGGAAGCTAGCCGGGACAGGCTAATAGGAGTTGCAAGTACCCACCCCTGCTATAGAAATATCCCCATCAAATTCTCTCAATTCCGTAAAGCTTTTAAATAGAGGCTAAGTACCCACCCCTGGAGGGGTGGGTACTTGCAGATCCACTCCCTATCCGAAGACGAGGCATTTAGCCGGATAGTACGCTCTCCACGTGCACTTGAAGCCTTAATAGTTATAGCAGCAAAGAACAAGGCTGGCATAAACGCCACAGTAAAGGATCTTATAGAATGGCTTGGTGTCAACGATAACCGTGCATGGAAGATACTCTCTAAACTCATTTCACTAGGCGTTGTTGTTCATGATGAAAACTATAAGCTATCACTATCAGACCTCGGATGGAGAGTAATTTCGAGAGTAGAGAATGTCTTAGAGCAGCAAGTCGATATTGATATCTCCTCATTGATAAAAACGGTGCGCGAGAAACATATATTCTACAAGGTACGCAGTGTCGCAAAAATACGTGACTCACCCCTTGAGGCGTTCAACGGCGATATAGCTCCATCCCCTAAAATCATCCTCCAAAAAGCACTTTGGAAGGGTTTACCCTTAATTCGGCGTTTCTCGGGAGCTATATACATAGTTACAGATTATGAACGTGTAAAGGCTAGTGGCATGCTCGACAATAACAGTATGGCTAGAGCTGAAAGGGCAGAGCTTTCAGGAATTTTGAGAGTAACGCGTCTATTTGCTCTCTCGCTTCCACCCAACCTTTTAGGCGAACCAATGGACATCAATAAACTAATAGAGGAAGTTGGAAGAAAATGGGCTTTTGTCGAGAGCCTCGCAAGGCATAGAAGCGTAAGATACCGTTACCTCGAACAAGTAGACGCATTGTATCTTGCCAGGTTTGATAAGAACCGTAAGATACTCTATCCACTCCATGAAACAGGCCTTGAAGCATATAAGTGGTTAACAAAGAAGCTTGACTCTGTAATGTCTTCAATACCAGATTTCTATCAGCCCATAGCAGTAGCACTTTACAGCATAGCCTATAATAAAGTTCTCACGCGCGACGAAATCCTAGAAGGCATAGGTGACCCCATACTAGAGCGTGCACGGGAAGAGGCGGGTACGAAAACGTATACAGAGGTAATGGAGAGAGTATTCATGCGTAGACTACTTCGGTACCGCATAGTAGAGCTTATAGGACCGGACAGGTTTGTTGTCCCCAAAGCTATCTTCCATAGGCTTGTCCTTCTACGCGGTACCGAGTTGAGTGACGTAATTAGGAGCGTTAACCAGTTATTTGAAAGATCTTCACGAATCATGAGAACGGTACTTGAATACATAGTGACCAATGTGAGCGTATCGCCGGGAGATCTAGCACGTTCACTTAAGATAAGTGAAGAAGCCGCAGTAGGCATTATACGGGTTTTAAGCGACCATGGCCTCCTTATACCTTCAAGTTATCGGTATCTATGGGTTGGAGTTGCACCAGCAAAATTCATAGAAGAAGCAATTGATAGGGACCTATACATCTACCTGTACGATATTACAAAAAGGTATGATACCGTTCTCGCGCAAAAAGGTATAGATCTTCTGGAAATACTTGAAAGATTGCTGCGAAGCGGTGTCGTGGATCTCTTCGAGGAAGCAGGCGACAGGCGTACGTTAAGTATACTATCGAAGTACTTCTTTAGGCTAGAAGAGATAGGGCTTATCAACCTTGAAGAAGGATTTATAGTTAGGCCGGCGTCGGACAATGCTGTTAAGCTACTAAAGGTGTTTACAACTACGTATGTACTTCCGAGAGGTCTTGACATACTAGGCGACCGTGTAGTAGCTGAGTCTAGCCTGATAAGCTCTCTGCGTGAATTTAGAGAAACCATAGCTGAAGTGCTACGTGAGACTATATCGAGAAGCAGGTATGAAGCCCTTGACTCCTCTAGCTGATGCCAAGTATCACCCAAGATAAAGTGTTGAGGTGCAAAATGAGTGCCGCAATAATCGCTGGGGCTAGAAACGTCGTACTAAGTAACGTACTGGAGCTCCTCGACAGGCTAGGCGGCTAGAGCTTCTCCCACATCTCTGGGCACTTCTCCTTTGCCTCGTCCAGCAGCCTCTTTGTAGGGTAGCAGCTCGTCCGCCCCTTGCTGTGCCTCTTGCAGGTGATGAGCCCCTTCCTCTCGAGCCACCGTAGGGTCTTCGAGAACCTGTCTCCCGGTAGGCGGGCGAGCCGCCGGATAGCCTCCAGGGGAGCATGGCAGTTCGGGCTCGGGCATAGCTCGTAGAGCGCGCACATCACGGCCTCTATCTCTTCCGGCTCGGGCCTGCCCACAGCCCGCTCCCTGGATAAGGGGGCCCGGAGGGGGTAAATATTCCGGCCGGAAAACATTATTTCCGGCCGCTCCGGCGTACATACCTATGCCTGGGGGACCGCCCGGGGGGAAGAACCCAGGCATACATGAAAGCGACATACCATCGCGGCCCCCGGGCGGCCTCCCGCGATGCCAAGGAGGCAATGGTGGTTCGCGTTGGAGGCCGTAGCCAAGAGGGCGGCTGGGGAGAGCGAGCTGGAGGAGATACTGGGGCCTGTTGAGCCCCCGAAGCCCCTAGAGTGGGTCCCCCTGGTGGCGGCCCTGGGTGTGGAGAGGAAGCGTGTCAGGCTACGCAGCGGCGAGGAGAGGGTCTACACGGGCTACCGGGTAAGGATACCCAAGGAGGTGGTGGAGCGCCTAGGCCTCCGGGGGGAGGCCACGATACTCCTCCAGGCTGCCAGGCCCCGGTGGTACCACCTCCTAGACTACCGGGAGGAGCCCCTACGCAGCCGCTTCAAGGCGATTAAGAAGCCCTGGGTAAAGGCCGAGATATGCATGCTAGGCCACGCCCCAGAGGAGCTCTGCAAGGAGTACCGCACAGTGACCGTGATAGCCAGCGAGGAGGAGCTCAGGCGCCTCGGCCTGGAGCCCGGCAAGCCCGTGACCCTCAGGGAGCTGCTGGAGCGGGCTAGGAGCGTGGAGGGCTAGCACCCCTCCCGGCGGGGGCTCTCCCTTGGCTCGCTGCCTGTGGCTCGACGGGAGCCTGTTGAAGGCCTGCCGGGTGCTCCGGGCCCGGCTAGAGCCGCTGGGCGTCAGGGTGGTGTGCCGGAGCGGGCTACCCGACCGCGCCATAGACTACATGGCCTCCAGGGCCGGCTGCGCCGTAGCCACCACAGACCAGCGCATAGTCCGGGCCACGATGCAGGCCTGCTGGGCCAAGATACCACAGGGGTACGCGGAGCGGAAGAGCGCCAGAGACCTCGCGACACACATATTGAAGCAGCTCCGCCGCCAGTGCAGCTGGGGCCGATGAGCCCAGAGCCGTGCCGTGCCTCCTGCACACGGCCCGCGGGCACCGAGCGCACCCGAACAGAGCCCTAGACAAGGGCGTAGAGCCGTGCCCCCTCCACGGGGGCCGCGGCGAGGCCCCCCGCGCCCACAGGCAGAGATACACGCAGGGCGGAACCGGTTAGCCCACCGCCTCGCCGGGGCCCCGGCGAAACTACTCGATTTTAACGCGCGTAGCATCCCCGCCTATAAGGGCATAGCTCTCGGAATTGGCGACCGAAACTATTCCATTCGGTTCCGCAGCGTAGCTCCGGCTGTGTCTCTCCGGCTCCTCCTCAGCTCCTCCAGGAGGGCGTGTAGCGCCCTGCTCCGGGAGGGGATGCCCGCGGCGAGCTCCTCTAGGAGCGCTAGGAGCCACCAGGCGAGCCCGCGGACGCCGACGCTGCTGAGGGGGAGGACGCGGAACCAGCGCTTCCGGAGCGCGAGCCGCAGCGCGCCGCTCGTTAGCCGCGGCACCACGAGGAGGAGCCGGGCCCTCCTACCGTAGTCCCTCGAATGCCTCAGCAGCATAGCGGCGTAGCGGGCTAGGAGCCGCGGCGGAACCCTCCACGCCCTCTCCACCACCTTGACCGAGACAGCCCAGCGCCCATCGACGACCACGTGTACCTCCTTGAGGCTAGGCACCCTGACAGCCTCTACCCGGGCCTTAGACCTAATCGACGCCCTCCACGCCGCGCCAGCAACCTCCATAGCAACCATCCTGTACAGCCGCCCAGGCCCCCGCGGCACCCCCACACCCCGCTCCCAGAGAGGCATGGATGTGTCATATAGGCCTACCGCACTACCCTACATGCTACCCCGGGTAACCCTTATATGCTACCGCAGGGTAGTATATGCTACCTGGGGGTAGCGGCTGTGGTCCGTAAAATAAGCGTCAGCGACCAGGCATACGAGCTTCTGAACAGGCTCCGCGAGGAGCTCGGCACAGCCACGCACAGCGAGACCATACTAGTCCTAGCAGACCGGGCCCGGCTCTGCAGCGACATAGAGCCCAGGCTCCGCAAGATAGAGCTCCTACTCCACAGGCTCCTAGAGGAGCACACAGGCAGAACAGCCGGGGAGGAAGAGGGGCCCGAGAGCCCCGCCGGAGGGGCCGTGAAGGAGGGGCGGAAGGAAGAGCACGCGCCACGCAGAACCGTGACGAGACCGCTCGACGCAGACCGCTCCGCCCCAGAGCCCCTCCGGCGGGGCCGGGAACCCCGAACACAACATATAGAACAGACCAGCGAATAAACCTTGAGGAGGCGCCCCGCCATGCCCCTCCTAGGCCTAAAGAGGCAAAAAGACAAGGAAAACGACGAGCTACAAGAACTGCTGAAAAGAGCAAAGCCACTACCCAACATCTTCAAGCCGGATTGGACTGTTGATGATGCTCTTGTGGGCTGGGTCGCACTGAATGCCGAAAAATGGAAGCCCCGGAGAAACCCAGCGGCTATCGAAGGGAGACCACTACCCAAGCCTATAGAGATTGACGGTGCACCCTACGCGGGCCTCATTATAATGGATGATGGCCGTGTATTCCTTGCGGATAATATAACTTACGATATAATGGCCTTAGCTGACGGCACGAGGACATTAAACGAGATATTGGCAAAAATAGCAGCTGATATAGCTAGAGTTGATGAAGTCATAAGGAGAGCATTGGAGGAGAATGATGAAAAAGAGCTGTTGGGGCTCTACTCAGGCCTGACCTCCTCCCCGCCCCTTTAGGGGCGAGGGTTCCCCTTGGGGCGGTTCATTGGTTTGAGGGGCGGGGATAGGCCCCGCCCCTCGCCCCCGGTCTTGGGGGTGTTACCCCTACCCCGAGGCGGTGGGGGTGTGTGAGGGCCTCGGGGCTCGGGGTTATGGTTCGCTTTGTGCCCTTGGCTAGTATGTTGTAGGCTGCAGCCATGTCGGCGTTCATTGCTAGCCTGCGGTGGGGGCAGATGTAGAGGCCTCTGTGCACACGTGCACGGGGGTGTACGGCGCCGCATAGGGGGCAGCGCTGGCTAGTGTATGCCTCGTCTACCTCCACAACCTCTATCCCGTACTCCCATGCTACCTCCTTTAGGCGGCGGAGGAGGAGCCCGTAGGTCCAGACATGGACCCGCTCAAAGTTCAGCTTCCCGTTGCCGTCCCCACGCCGGGCTATGCCCCTCGGGTAGCCCACGTATATCCTCGCGACGCCGCGGCTGTAGAGCTCCTCCATTGCACGTCTCACGGCAGCGTCTATGTAGGCTCTTATCCTAGCCCTCCACCGGCGGTACATTAGGCGTAGCCTGCGGCTCGTACTCCCCGCGCCATCGGCTCTGTCGAGAACACTCTTGTACCTGGCTATGCGGCGCTGCCAGTAGAAGCTCTCAGCCTTCAGGGGACGCCCATTCACGAGGAAGCCTTCGCCGTTCTCAACGTAGACCGCCAAGAGGTTGTCTACTCCAAGGTCTACCCCCGCCTCCAGGCTCCCGCGGGGCTTCATGGGTACGCGGACCCAGCCCCTTCCATGTATCAGCTTCTCCTCCACAGTGTACGATATCGCTATGTACCAGCGCCTCCTATCGTGGTCGTACCATATCTCGGCGCCCCTTTGCCTGCCCCGGACATGGATTAACCCGCGGTACCTGACACGCACCACGCCGGCAACGCCTAGGCGCCTTATCTCGACAATACCTCTCTCCGTGTCTACGCGGTACTGGTCCTGCCTGAGGGCCAGCCATAGCCTCCTACGCCGCCGGCTCCTCTTACGGTAGCCCGGCGGGCTGGCCTTCGCTATGTGTGGTGGCAGCCTCCCCTTCTTCTTCAATGCTAGGAGCCGGAAGAAGCTTCTCCACGCGGTATCGTTCTTAGCTATAATTGCCTGTGTGGTGGCGCTGCCCAAGAGCCTGTTGTACATGTAGTAGAACTCCTTGTAGGTTTCGTAGAGTTTTTGCTGGGTCAGCTTTCCCTCGAAGAAGAGGCGTCTACGGCGGTAGTTGAGCTCGTTCCAGAGCTTCGACGCTAGCTCGCATACTAGCCTTAGCTTCTCCTCTTCCTCCGGCCCGGGCTCCAGGCGGAGCACCACTGTCCTAATGACGCCGTTTGCCCGCCTCCCCCACGGCACTCTAGCAGCACCTCTTCTGCCCCGCTATGTAGCGCCCCACTATGGCGGCGTCGTGGCCGACGCTTGCCACGTAGTAGCCTGGCGCCCACAGGCTGCCGCGTGAAGCCCCGCTCTCCAGCCAGGGCAGCGCCCTGAGCAGCATGTAGCCCGTATAGCCCTTCAACACGTTGGCTACGCGGGAGGGGCTGGGCCGAGGAGGGCACTGCACAAGGACATGCACATGGTCTATGGGGGCGGCCCACTCTACTAGCCTGCACCCAGCCCTCTCAGCCGCCTCACGGAGCAGCCTACCCAGCATCCTCTCCACAGGCTTCGAGAGGATACACCGCCGGTACTTCGGCACCCAGACGTAGTGGTATAGGAGCACACTCACGCTATGCCGGCGCCTCACCGGCTCCGGGCCGCCCCAGCCCAACCCCGGCCCAGCCCCCGGGAATTACGGGGCCACAGGTAACACCCTATAGGCTTTCTGGCAGTCTTTATAAGCTTCTGCCAGCCAGAGATAGTGTGGGTGCCAGGCTTGGGTGTAGTCGTGCTCCACGCGCGGGTTGTGAAGTACTCGGGTGACAGGGTCTGCCTCTACCCCCCAGCCGAGCAACAGGAAGAGCTCAAGAAGCTCCACGGGGAGACAATCCCAGTCATAGTCATACTGCCCGAGAAAGAGGCCGGGGATAGAGACAGGCTAGAGCAAGCCATGAAGAAGATAGCGGCAACGCTAAGCCTCATCGCTCAAGCACTATTCTACGGCGGCCCCAGGCAGCGTATGTTTGTCCCAAAGATAGAACAACATTTACGTGAGCTACAACAGCTACTAGAGAAGGGCTAAACCATGCCACTCCTAGGCCTAAGGAGGAGAAAGGAGGAGCCTCAGGCTACAGACGACGACATAGCCATAGAGCTTACCGAGGAGCAACTAAAGAGAGCAGAGCCGCTGCCTCACTTTGCCGACGACTCGTGGGGGCCTGGCGACTACATAACGGGCTGGGTCACACTAAATGCCGAGATATGGAAACCCAGGAGAAATCCTGCTGCGGTTGAGGGGCGCCCGCTTAAAAAGCCTATAGAGATTAACGGGTACCCCTACGGGGCGGCTATCTTCATGGATGATGGAAGAATATTCCTTGTGGATATAATCACGTTCAATATAATGGCTGAGGCTGACGGCTCTCGGCCATTGAATGATATAATTGCGAAGCTCGTTGCCGAGATAGCGGAAGAGGACGAGTGGGTAAGGGAAAAGCTAGAGAAAAACGATAAGGAGTTCCTTACAGGCTTCTACTCCATGCTCTATCGCTCCACTGCTATGTTGAAGGAACGTGGCCTCCTCTACTAGCCCACATTTTCCTGCCGAGCCTTGTACTAGTAAGGTGCCTTGATAGCGCCTTCATCCTCTCCCTAGCACTTCTTGCAAGCTCTACACTCTTCGACTTAACGAACCTGCCAGTTCTTATCCCAACCTCAGCTGTTATTTCTCCCGCTTTTTCGCCTATGCGTGCTGCCCTGTAGGCTCGTGTCTCTATATCGTATTTGTCTAGGACGCGTGGCTTGAAGCGCTCTGGGATGCGTATGCCCAGCTCTTTTTCGGCGATGCCTATGAACTCTCTCGCGAAGCCCCTCGCCCTGTTCTCTAGGAGCGAGGCCGCCTTGACGCCTATCTCGGCGGCCTTTGCGGCTACCGCCGCGGCCCTGGGGTGTCTTAGCCTGTGCTCCTCTATGGCCGGTCTGGCCTCCTCGACGGTTTCTGCTGCTCTTGCTGGGGCTGGTGTTATGGGCTTCGGTTGCAGCCATTTCTTTCTCAGCTGGAGTGCCATGCCCTGTGTCGTTGCTAGCTGTCTTGCCGCCTCGGTGTGCCTGTAGGCTGCCGCTGCTGGTGCTGCTGCGGCGCCGGCGGCGGGGAGTGTTGTGGCTGCTACCGGGGCTGCCGCTATGGCTCCTGTGGCTGCTCCTGCTGCCGCCCCGGCGGCTGCCGCGGGGGCGGCTCTGGCTGCGCGGATTGCCCTGAGTGCTCCGAGGCCGGGGAGCCCGCCTAGGCCTAGCTGGTTGAGTATGATGTGGCCTCCGAGGGTTATGGCTATGGGGAGCGCGTAGGCCACGGCTATGTTGACTATCTCGCGGCCCGCGTAGAGTAGGCCCTGGCTGGCTAGGAAGAGCATGCCGGCGGCCACGAGGCCGAGGACTGCTATCTTCTCTAGCAGGAGGGCGGCGCTCCGGGCCATGCCGCGTAGCGGCGGGAAGAGCCACGCGGCCGCCCAGACGGGGGCGAGGCCTATTATCGCGCCTGCTGCGAGCCACTTGAGAACGCCTATCACCACCACGGCTATTATCGCTATGAGCGCTGTCCACGCGACGGCGGCGGCGCCGGCGTTCCAGCCCAGCGCGACCCCGAGCAGCACGTGGCCCAGCAGGAAGCTGTACGCCACGTTAGCCTGGCTGATGTTGGCTATGCTCAGCGCAAGCGCGTTGTATAGCTTCGCCAGCGGCGCGTAGAGGGCCAGCCCCGCCACGGCGACTATCAGGCTGAGCACCATGTCGCTAGCGTACTCGTAGAGGTCCAGCCCCTTGGGGTCCCGCCAGACCCTCCAGAGCGCCCCGGCTATCGCGGCTAGGGGCCAGAGGAGGGGCATCCACACCGAGGCCCTGGCCCAGAGCTGCTCCATGCCCGGCATGTCGGGCGTTGGGAGCGCTAGCAGCCAGTAGAAGGCCTCCCCGGGGCTGAACCCCGACACCTCCATGACCTTCGCGGTCGCCTCTACCGCGCCGCCGAACACGGGCCCCATGACCTTCAGCAGCCTAGCCAGCACCTCCTTGATGCTGTTAGCGATGAAGCCGCCGGCGTCCTGCCTCTCCAGCGCGTCGCCCGCCTCGATGAAGAGGTTCGCCACACGGTAGCCCAGCTTCTCCACCGTCAGCGTCATCGAGGCGAGGAGCCTGGCTCCCGCCGGGATGCTCCCACAGTCCCCAGTCCACGCGTACATCTCCACATTGAAGCTCCTCTCCATAGCCGTGCCGAGCGCGTAGTTGTGCACGAGCTTCAGGCTCCCGCCGGGCGCCAGCGTAGCCGTGCTCTCGCTTCCGTCACCCCACCGGACCCCGACGCATACACTGGTATTGGTCAGCCATGTGTGGACAAACCAAGCCTCGACAGGGAACTCCTCAGCTACCCTGCTAGGAGGTGGCACAGCAACCACGAGGCTCGCCGTGGCGGCCTGTACCTTCAGGTCCTTGGTGAGCCACTTCAGCGTCGCCGGCCCAGCCGCGGCTATGAACAGTGCCACGAGGCCTGCTACTAAGAGCCTCTTCGCCTCCTCCGGGTTATTGGCCATGAACTTGATGGCAGCGGCCACGAAGAGGAACACCGAGGTCCACATACCCGCGGCGGCGACCCAGCCGTAGGCGTCTCCCACTGCTCCCAGCCCCTGGGTGCTCCACCCTCTAGCCCCGGCCCGGGAGACGCCCGGGGAAGCAGCGGCCACCCAGCACGCGATGCACACAGCTACACTGCCGCCGTGAATCACTCAAGCCTATCAGTGATTCATTGAGGTAATGTAGAGTCTATGGCTCCCGGCCCGATACTGTAGAGATAGAACGCGTGTCCACTGTATACACATGACTACCATTGATAACCCCGATGGAGAGATTATCAATGGCTGTAATGTCTACGCGGCAGTCACGCACGGGTGGAGCACGGCGATGGAAGCCCTGCATACATATATTACATGTATTCTGGGCCCATACTACACCAGGGGGCTACAGGCTATGAGCCGCGCAGAGGCGACGAAGAGCACAGTGGGGGACACGGTGCCCATGGAGGTTCTGGAGCGGGTGGCTGGGGAGCTGCGGCGCTTCGGGGTGAGGGTCTACGTTATGCCCGACCCCCGGGGCGTACCGGACCTCTATATCCGGGAGGAGGATAACGCGCTCCTCGACAGGCTGTGCGACGAGAAGAAGCTGAGCAAGGCCGCCGAGGAGCTGCTTTGCTAGCAGCCAAGCTCCTCGTACACGTTCTCCCGGTAGCCCACAGCCTCCACGACCACCATGCACTTCTCGGGGAGCACCCTGTAGGCGAGCCTTATCCTCCCCACGCGTAGCTTCCACAGCCCGCGGCAGCGGCCGTGCAGCGGCTCCCCCGCATAAGGGTCGGCTGCGACGACCTACTTGGCTCTCTCATAGTACTCCATGGCCTCGGGGTGGCGGCGCAGCCACCGACGAGCACGACGCGGCCCGGACAACCTCCCACTCCACACACTTCTCGGGCACGGATTGACCCCCATGCACCTACGCTGGACCCATTCAATCGTAAAAACGTTGTGCAGCCAGACTGCCTCTAGAAATGCATACATTGCCTCATGGCTCTACATCGCTGAATATTGTTCAGGCATGTGGGCTCGGTACCACACTCTAGCTCAAGGAGTAGTATATGCGTGTACTATGTGTT
Organism: Pyrodictium delaneyi; assembly: GCF_001412615.1. Taxonomy (NCBI): domain Archaea; kingdom Thermoproteati; phylum Thermoproteota; class Thermoprotei; order Desulfurococcales; family Pyrodictiaceae; genus Pyrodictium; species Pyrodictium delaneyi. Next base: position 710,002 of record NZ_CP013011.1, read on the forward strand.
ATACTTTGCGTGAAACGTGTTAAACGTGTTAGGCGTGGACGCCGGCTATACCCGTACCCACTTGCGGCCCGTCATTGTGCCCAGCCCCGCCAGCGCCACTAGCAGCACTAGTGCCGGCGCCAGCCACCGGCCCTGCCTCGCGGGCTCTACGTGGAGCCTTACCTCGATGCTGTTGCCTGCTTGGTCTACAGCTATGACGGTGTAGTTTCCTGGGGGCAGCGAGGCGGCGTCGAGCCTGTAGACCCTGCCCCGGGGCTCTAGCTCCCTGTAGACCCCGCCGCCCCTCTCTATGACTATCCTCGCCAGGCTACCGCACTCCCCGGGATCCTCGAAGACCAGTGTGTCGCCGCTCCGGCTCCACGTCGGCGCACGGTGGTCCTCTACCCGCTCTACCACCGTGGGCTCCTCCGCCGGCTCCCAGTGGATTATGCGGCACTCATCGTCCCGGACCAGGAGCCAACCGTACGGGTATACTATACTAACATTGTACTCTAGCCTCTCCCTGTAGGCCTTCCCGCTGGTAGCATCATCCACCGTGGCCTCGATTATTACTCGTAGCTCGATACTCCTCGAGGGCGGCGTGGGAGGCGCCAGGAGGAATGGTAGCTCCAGTGCCGGCTTGTCGAGGCTAGGCGGCCAGGTGTAGTTGTCCGCGCTCCACGCTGTGAGCAGCTGCCAGCCCCTCCACACCTCGACGCGGGGCATGTAGACCAGGAGCTGGCCCATGAGGGGCTCCAGGAGCTCCTCGCCATGCTCCTCCAGGCCTGTGGCTATGTTCCATACTCTCAGGGTGCAGTTGCCCGGGAGCCCCGGGCTAGGCCACTCGCAGTAGACGTCCACGGGCAGGTAGGTCTTGTTGAGCACACGGGGGATGATGGTCACGGTCGCGGCGTCCGCAAGCGTGATGGTGGTCGTCTTGGTCCTTGTCTTGGTGAGCGTCTCATAGCCGGCGCACTTTTTCTTAGTAGTAGTCGTCGTGGTGTTGACTACCGTAGTGGTTGTTGTGTTGCCTATCGTGGTGGTCACCGTGGTCGTGGTCGTTATCGTCTTTGTCTCCGTCTTGGTCCTGGTGCAGATGCTCGTGGTGTAGCGCTGCCACGCAATGTAGCTGCACCTGCAGCCGTAGCCCAGGACGTGCCCTCTCAGGCTCGCCGCCTCGCCGGCGTGCCACACAGCGCTGCACGCCACGCCCTCGCTCTCATTAAGCGTGATAGCTGCGGGGCAGTTGCTGCCGAGCAGCTCTAGGTCGCCGCGGAGGCTGCAGGTGCACGTCAGCAAGGCCGGGGGGCTGGGGCCCCAGCGGGGGCTCCACGGTGGCGGACTAGTGTCAGCCAAGGTGTTCGAGACGTGGTAGTAGGCGGTGGCGTTCATGCAGCGGTACATGCTGTCCTCGAGCCACGGGTCGAGGGCCGTACCGGCATCGCCCGGCCGGGCGTGGACCACCGCAGCGAGGAAGGCTACCACGAGGGCAGCGCCGGCGTAGAGGGCTAGCCTCGAGGAGTCCATCCTAGACCTCTACCTCCTCGAGGCCTGCTGGCTCGGGGGCGGTGTGCGCTGGTTTCTCGCTGAACGGTGTTGTAGAGAAGGCTTCGAGCTCGTCCTTGCTTATCATTACCTCTACTCTTAGCCTGTAGCCGCCGGCGCGGAGGAGCGCGTAGCCTCTTGGAGCGTCTAGGAGGAAGCTCTGCTCGTTCTCGCTCAGCGGTATAACCTTGACAAGCTCGTCGAGGGCTGCCGCGTCGAGCCCTAGCAGTATCTGCACCTGGGCCTGCGTCACCACAGTCTTCCCATGGGGGTTCTCGAGGACGTCCCCGGGCTTCTGGCTGATGAACACGAAGTGTATCCCGCGCTTCCTGCCACGCCTAGCAATGTCAGCCATAAGCGACGCCAGGCTCTCGTACTGCATGAAGAGCCATCCCTCGTCCACCACTAGGATGCTCCGCCTGCCTAGAAGCGCCGAGAGAAGCGACGAAACCAGGCTCGCCACCAGGGCCTTTGTATCCTTGTCCTGTATCCCGCTTAGGTCGAATACCGCGCCGTGCCGCAGCCCCCGGGGCGGCTCGCCCTCGTATATCCACGCGTCGGCGCCAACCACGTTCTCCATGTAGTTCTTCAGCTTCTGCGAGGCCTTGTCGTACACCTCGAAGATGCTAGTAGAGGAGCGCACTAGCCTGGTAAGCTCGCCCTCCAGCTCCCGGGGTATACCGTAGACGTCACGGAGAATCGCTACAGCCTGCTTGGTGGTGATTAGCTCGCTCTGGGCGAGCCGGACCGGGTCCAGCCCCGCGCCCTTCCCATGTAGCCTGACTACAGCGGCGCCGGGTGCTAGGCGGTCTACGATCCTCGCATACTCCCCCTCGGGGTCCACTATGTAGGGCGGGTACGGGTAGCGCTCCCTTAGCCGAGAGAGGTAGACCTTGGTGAGCATGCTCTTGCCTTTGCCGCTCTGCCCTATAATGACCCAGTTGTAGTTATCGTAGGCGAACGGGTTCACAATAACCGGCGTGCCAGTGTCAACGTTCCTACCTAGTAAGACACCGTCCGGATGAACTAGCTCCTCGCTAACAAAGGGGTAGAAAGCTGCCAAGCTGAACGTGTCCGTCACGAAGCGTGGCACGAGCCAGTGCCTCGACAACAGCGTGAATGACCTGCGTAGCTCGTAGAGGGGTGCTTGTAGGCTCCCGGGGGCGTAGAGCTCTATCCTCCTAGAGGCCGCCAGGCTCTCAAGGTCATAGCATTTCTCGACTAGCTCGTGTTCACTCCTGGCACGGACAACTAGTATCGCAGAGAACCGGAAGAGGGCCGCAGCCTCAGCCTGCAGCTGCTCTAATGCCCGTAGCTTTGCTATCCTCCTCTGCAGCTCGGCGTTCGAGGGATCATTCGCAAGGAGTGCCTCGAGCCGCCTTATGAGGCCTGGCAGCTTCTTGCTGGCCTCCCGAGGCTCAATACGGTTAAAGAACAAGTGGACCTCTGACGCAATACCGTAGAACTCTCCTACCACGGCTTCAGGCAGGAACGCTGGCAGCCCTGTTACCACGTAGCTCCTCGCCAGCGAACCGTCCTCGAGGATAACAGCAGGCATAGAGACAGTACGGGTCTTCGCTTTCCCCTCCTCATCCTCGCTATAGACTGGTACCTCTCCACGCGCTATAGTCCGCCCCCTAGGCCTCGGCCTCGGTGGAGGCTCAGCGGGCTCTGCCTGGAACCCGAAGCTAGAGGGGTCTACGGGGCTCTTCGCGAAGAGGCTGAACCGGTAGAACCTGAAGCCCCACGCCTCCTCCTCTAGGAGGAAGAACGATACAAGGAGCCACGGGCTGGCGTTTAGCAGGGACATCCACCGGGCTAGGAGCTTAGCTCTCTCCCGCTCGCCTAGGGCGGCGAATGGCTCGGGTATGATATGGTACCACAACCGGCCTCCCCGCCCTCTAGCCGGGGCGGGGAGACTAGCGCTCCACGAGGACGCGATACCTCGCTAGGAGGGCCGGGGGCTCGGCGCTATACACCTCTACCGTGTGCTCGCCGGGCTCCTCGAACTCCACCCTCGAGGACCACTGCCCGGCGACCCGGAGCCTGCGCACCTCGACACCGTCTACAACTATGCGGAGCACAGTCTCCCGCTCAGCAGAGCCGCTAAGAGTCATAGCCGCGTAGCCGGTCTCGCGCATCCTAAGCGTGACACGCTTCTCGACCACCCGGGGCTCCTCCCGCTCCTCTGCCCCGGCTTGCTCCTCCCCGCTCCGCCCCCTCCTCTTCCTGCCAGCCTTCTGCGTCTTCTGGCCCAGGAGTGTGTAGAGCAGCACCGCCTCTGGACGCACAGGCCTGTCTACGAGAAAGAAGTACACGAAGGGGAGGAGGGGTAGGAGCCCCAGGAGCTTGAAGACTCCGGCCTCGAGCTCGAGGCCGGGCAGATAGACCCTAGGCTCCGAGGGCATCTTGAGTGCGTCCACGAGGGCCAGGGCTATGATTACAGCTAGGTAGGCTAGGCGGCGGAGGGTGAGAGCAAAGGAGCCGAAGTAGACGAGAGGCTCGTCAAGAAAACCCCGCTCGGGCTCGGCTACCACGTCGACCACTATTCTCACCCGAAGAGGAAGTAGGCTATCGTCAGCGCGAAAGTTATTATGAAGCCGCCTATCAGCACGTTCCGCAGCTTCTGCGGAGCCTCCTTGTCGCCCTGGTAGAACTGTATCCCCGTCCATATCAGCCCGCCGAGGAACAGCATCCATGCTATGAAAATGATGAATCCTAGGAAGCGGCTGAAGAAGCCCTTGACCTCCGGCGGAGCATCCGGCGTTATGTTCAGCTCTGGCGGCTTAACCACTGTAGCTGTCTCCGCGTAGGCCACCAAAGGGAACTGCCCCACGAGCAGCACGAGAGCGGCTACCGCGCATAGCTCCACACGCCTCACGGCTATGCACCTCCACGGCGTGGATTGGAGATGAAAAAGGAGGGCTAGACCTGGAATGAGAATTCATCCTCCTTGGTCTTTCCGCCTTCCTCGTAGACCACCTTTATGACGTGCTTGCCGCCGGGCAGCAGCTCGTCGAGGTCTATGGTTTTCTTGTGCTCGTCGCCGGGGCCGAGGCTCTTCGGGAGCCCTAGGTCGCTCGTTATGTTCCTCGTGCCGTCGATGTAGACCTGTAGGACCTTTATCGCCGAGCCACCGCTGTTACGCAGCGCTATGACCAGGTGTGTCTCGTCGTCCAGCGTTATCGGCTTAACCGTTACATCAAGGCTGCCGTGCGTCATCGAGGATACTTGGCCCTGAGCCCAGCTATAGATGCCGTAGGCCGCTACGATGCTGACAATCGTCAGGGCTATCGCGGCTACCACGTAGCTTACCCCGCGCAGCTTCGAGCGCCCCATAGCCCCACCCCGTTCTCTCCGCCCTACAAGCTGGCAAGGGAGACTGCCATGACGTGGAGGCTCTGCTAGCCGGGGCGAGACCGGGAGAAAGAGCAGCCACGGGGCCATGGCTGAGGAGAGTAATGCATGGAGAGGCATGGAGGGGCGTAGATGCGTGGGGGTTAAAGGGGGCCGTGTAGAAGAATCAAGTCGTTCATCGGTCTCCGATGTGTTTCTCCCGTAACACCCGCTTCATGGAGTGTCTCCCAGGAGCCGCCACCGGCCCTCCGCCACCCGCGCTACGTAGCCCATGTCTGCTAGCTTCCCTAGCAGCTTGCCAGCAGAGTTCGGCGTCAGAGCCATTAGCTCTGCGAAGTCGTCTGTAGAGAACTCTCTATCCCCGAAGACTCTCCTCATGCTGCTGAGGAGCGCGTGCACGTTTATCTTGACCCGTGCGGATATGTAGTGCTCGCCCACGCTCCCAGCCCTCCACTCGTTAGAGCGTGCCGGGAGAAGGAGAGCAGCCACCTCGCCACGCCACGTGTCGCCGACGTAGCACGTCTCTATGCCGCGGCAGAGCGGCGTATAGCCATCGAGGGCCACGACTATGGAGGCGTACGCCTTGACCCTGCCAGCGTGGACGCCCAACAGCTTGTAGGCGTAGCCGCCGCGTAGGAGCTCGCGGTGGGGTATGCCTAGCCTCTCCGCCACAAGCCTTACGGCTCGGTAGAAGCTAGCCCTCGAGGACCCTGCTAGGCTCCAAGCCTCCTCAGGCTTCATCCTCTCCCGCCGCTGCCGGGCAGCCTCGACAGTATCTATCCAGAATATCGTGGCTGCCGCTAGCGCCCTGGGGTCGCGGCCGCGGCCTGGGCCCACCAGCTGGGCTAGGAGCCTGGCGAGACGGGCAGCTTCGAGCGCGTTGTATCCCTGGCTCCTGGCTAGCCTGTCGACGTGCTGAAGGTACTCGAGAGCCCCGGGCATCTCCGGTATCGGTGGTGGAGGAAGACGTCGCACTAGCACCTCCAAGACACTTCTCCCGAGGGCCATCTCCGAACAGGTCATACCCGTTTAGCGTTGCCCGCTTGCAATTCTTGAGGATTTGTATGGAGGGGGTGGAAGAGGGGCTAGCGGGGGAGGGGCAGCGGGGCCATAGCAGCCAGTGCTGCAAGCAGCACGGCCAACAGCGCGTAGAGGGTGTTGCGCAGTGTCTGGTCGCTGGCCTTGGCCGCGAGCAGCCCCATAGCTAGCCCCGCTAGCCCGGCGAGGGCTAGGCTCCACTGGTAGGCTACGTCGAAGGCCGCGAGGACCTCCCGGGGCAGCGCCATGGGGCCCTTGGAGAGCACAGCCGTCTCCAGGTAGCGGCGGGCTATCGGCGCCAGGAAGCGCAGAGAGGCCACGGCGCCAGCGGGCGTCAGCACCGCCATGAGCTGCAGCATCCTCAGCCTCTCGCGGGCCTCCCTCCATGCCTGCAAGTGCATCTCTACGAGCCTTACAAGCCTCTCCAAGGCCTCCGGCGACGCGGCGCCATACCTTGACATGAGGTGTAGCGTCGAGAGCACGTAGCGGAGGAGCCACGACTGGGCCTCGACGCGGCCACGGGCTGCTGAGCGCAGCCTGAGCGCCAGCACACCGCCCACGTGCTCGGCAGCCAGCTCCAGCGCCCTAGGGACCGGGTGCCCCATCTTCACGTACTCTACCACAATCCTCAGAGCGTCTGCCAGCCTAGCCTCCTCGGCCCTCTTCACGTTGTACTGTGTGAGCCACATGGCGCCGTAGGCGCCGGCGGCGAGCGCTAGGCTCGCAAACACCACGCCAGCGCCGGGCTCGAGGAAGCCTAGGAATGCCATGAGTGGCGGGATGCTCGCAGCTATGGCTGCCGCAGCCACGCCAGCGGCGTCCCGGTACTTCTCGCGGAGCCGAGGCTGCACTGCGTTCAGCATGAGGTAGAATGCTGTGGCTAGCAGCGGGAGGCCAGCAGTCATCGCGGAGAGCATCGCCACTACAGCGTGCATGTTCAAGACCAAGGCGAAGGCGGCGAACAAACCGACGCCGAGGAACACGACAACGAGCGCCATAACGGCGTTTGCGCGCTCCGCGTACTCCACCAGCCTGACGCGCAGAGCCTCCATCGCCCTCCAGACAGCGTCGCCGAGGTAGGCTGCCACGTCCCCACCACTGCTCTTCACAGCGTCCACGAACCTGTAGAAGTCCCTCAACACCTTGCTAGGCTGCATGGCAGCTACGAGGCCTAGTCCGCGGCGGGCATAGACCCCGTCGAGCCATGTGCCGGGAAAGAGCTCCCTGTGGCGCGCCGCCTCTATCAGCGCAGCCTCGGGCTCGGCGCCCCCGCCCGAGACCATGAGCCACATCCAGAACGCCACGTAGGGGTGCTCCTCCTCCGCGAGCCTGGCTCTCTCGGCTAGCTTCGCCCTGGCGTAGGACTTTATCCCGAGAACCGTTAGCAGCGGCAGAGGGGCTGCGGCTACGAGTATCCACGGCGAGAAGAGCAGCGCCAGGGGTACCAGTGCCAGGACAGCCACAGCGGCCAGCAGTATACTACTAGATACCAGGTATACTGCCTCACGCCGGGTGAAGCCAGCGCCGGATAGCCTTAGGTCCTCGCTGACACGCAGCTTCTGGTCGAGCCGCTCAGCCAGCCTATCCATGGCCGGAAAGGTGCTCCGGGCAACCACGTACCACGGCGGCCGTCTCTTACCTACCCTCACTACGGGGTGGTAGAGAGACCGGCCTAAGAGCCATACACCGGCGGCGAGGGCCCCGGCGCCCGGCAGCAGGCCGCTCTCGACAGGCAGCATGCCCAGCGCTGTGGAGGCTATGAGCACCGTGGCCTCGGCTATGACTAGCACGGCAGCGATGAATGTGTAGGGGTTGCTGAGACGTATCCTCCAGAGCCTGTAGGGCGCGTGGCGGCGGCGCTCCTCCATGACAGTTATGAGTCTCCATAGTGCCTCGCTGAGGAGCCGCCCGGTCAGCCTGACGTAAAGCCATAGTGCTATAGCCAGCCCAGCCAGCAGCGAGAGAGCCACAACAGCGAGAAGGATGCCGCGCGTGGGGACCTGTGGGCGGAGGGCGAGCCAGAGGGCGAACCCTAGGGCTGTGAGGCTCACGACGGCGTACGCCAGCTCCTCGGCTCGGCCCCGCTTCACCCAGCCTCCCCGCTCTCCTGGCCGGACGGGGAGACGCAGCGCCGCGGCTCGCCGCGCTCCTCCCACGTATCGGTGTCGCTGCTCCACTCCCATAGCAGCCTGAACTCTCCCTCCCAGCGCTCCCAGAGCCCGAGCATCCTCCGGGCCCTGCCTCCCTCGGGCAGCTCGACGATGCCGAGCAGTGCCACGGCGTGGAGGTTGTCTAGCAGCTCCTTGGGGACTCCTAGCAGCGTGAGCCTGGTTGTTAGCTCCTCGATGTTGCGGGCGTGGAATGTGGCGGCGCTGGCGACCCCTAGGGAGGCGGCGTGGAAGAGGTACACTACCTCGCGGAACCGTGCCTCCGCGACCGCGACCACATGCGGCCGGAGCCGGAGGGCGTGCTTCAGCAGGTGCTCCATGGTCACGGTTATCCTCTCGGGCTCGGCTAGGCTCCTTGGCTCCCTTGTGTGGAAGCTGCTCCAGTTACGCCTCCGGAGCCGGACCTCCGGGGTCTCCTCGACAACCACCACCTTCCAGTCGGGGTCCGGCAGGCTGTCGAGCAGCGCGGCCATGAGCGTGGTCTTCCCCGCGCCCGGCGGCCCTATCACGAACACCATGCCGCCGCCGAGGAGTAGGCAGCGCAGGTACTCGGCGGCCTCCCTGGGGAGGAGCCGGAGCTCCACGAGCCGGTCGAGGCTGTAGGGCTGGCTGGGGAACAGCCTGACAGTCAGGCTAGGCCCCGTGGAGGCCACCAGCCCCAGGGCCGCGGCTACCCGGGCCCGCCCGTAGTCGAACTCCGCGATGGGGTAGGCCGGGTTGATGCTGGTCCCCGCGCGTACGCTAAGCTCCCGTATAACGTCCTCCAGCGCCTCCCTCTCCAGGACCACGCTGGACTCCAGGTAGACGCCGGGCACCTCCCTGTGGACCACGTACACGGGCCCAGGCCGCGGCACCGACACCTCCTCGAGGCCCTCGTCCAGCACCATGGGGTAGAGGGGGCCCCAGCCGCTCATGAGGCGCCGGACATGGTACTCTATCGCCGTGGCCTCGCGCTGGTAGACCTCCGCGTAGCCCAAGTGATCGGCGGCCGTCGCGATATTGTCGCTCTCGGGCTCCAGGCCCCGGAGCGATAGCCACTCCTCGATGGCCTTGACGGCCTCAGCAGCCTCTGGTGACAGCGCCGGCTCCTCGACGACGTAGCTCCGGGTCCTTGGGTCCACCATGTACCTGACAGGCCCTATCGTGTACTCCACGCTCTCACCCGCATACGGGCGGGGATACGACGTAGTACTGGCCGGGCGGGATAGTGCCGTTAAAGACGGGGACCGTCTCGTTCCAACCGTCGTTATCTATATCCGCAAAGACCCAGACCTTCAGCCCCATCTCCCGCAGCTCATCCACGTCTATGCTGGTGAAGGCGTAGCAGACGGCATGGGTGCTGTTGACGCGTATGCTCTGGAACGCGTCCACATCACCGGTATGCTGGAGCAGCTCAACCCTCGGGGCAAGATAGCTGACCAGGAGAGCACCGAAGACGGAGGCTATGACGGCGAGGGCCACCGCGCCCACTATCTCCGAGACCCCGCGCACTCCTCCGGGCACCCCGCTAGGAGAGCAGGCGCCGGGAGACGCGCGTCTCCCGGCCCGCCCCTCTAGGACGGAGGGGTGGGAGAGGTGCGCGGACAGGGCACGGTCGTTGCAGCCGCGATAGTCCTCCCCATCCTCATAGCAGCCACGGCGGCCGCTATACTGAAGTGGCAGCAGATGGCGAGCGTCGAGGAGCTGGTGCAGACCAGCAGGAGCCGCGTCGCCCACGCAGCGGAGATGCTCAACGACACAGCGCTACATGCTAGGGATAGTGCCCTCGTGCTCGTGCAGACCAGCGACGGCCAGCTCTTGCTGAGGCAAGTGGACCCGGGCGAGACGCTAGCCCTGCCACAAGGTAGCCGGGGCTGGATCCTCGTGGGGCCCGCAGCCCAGCCCCTACAATCACTCATAAACGCCACGAGGGTCTACGAGGCGCTGGGCGAGATTGACAGCACAGTAGAGCAGCTCAACAACACCCTAAGCCAGCTCAGCTCCACTATATCTGCGGTAGAGCTGATAGCTAATGGCTACCTGGATCCACTCTTCGTGGAGTATAGCGACGTGCTGGATCCGAACGCGTACCGTGGCTACGTGTACGTGGGCGGGTACACACTGGGGCCTCCCATGGTGCAGCTTAGGAGCCCATATGTCTGCATAGACTATGGTAGAAGGACTGTAGAGATGAACCTGATGACAATAAGTCTGCCCGATGGGGGTAGCATCAGCGTCGTCGGCACGAAGAGTAGCGAGGGCAGCGACAGGGTTTACGTGGAGTGGTGGGTGACTTGGCCTAACGGGACCAGCGTCCTCGTAGCAAACATTACGGGCAGTGCGTGGCGTAGCTTCAGCTTCACCGTCGGGAGCTACACGGTCACTGTCAGCGGCTACTTCTCCTGGACGAGATATACGTGGTGCGGAGAGTACACGTATATCCCGTGGCTCTACAGGGTCACAATCCGGATCATTGGCGAGAGAAGCGCTACACTATATATATCCACGACGGACGTGGAATGGCCCGTTGACTGGTTCAGGTGGACCGGGAGCTACAGATACGACACAATAAACGAGCTCGCTGCGAACCAGGTACTCCTAGTAGACCTCCAGACGCTCTACTGCCGCCAAGTACAGAACTATGGCGCGAGCTGCGTCCTCGTGAGCAGCCAGCTCGATAAGCCCGTACTAACGCCGGGTAGCGCCAGCAGCATAGTGTATAGTGTCTCGTCAGAGGCGACAACAAGCTGGACGACATGCAGGTGCATAACCGTGACCAACCCCGGGCCATCGAGATACATAACGGTAAACTTCGACGGCGTGTGGATAACACTACCACCAAGGACATTCACAGGCTCGCTCTTCGAGAACCCCTAGCCTGCCAGCCTTTTCTTTGAACAGCCCCGTGTCCCCTACCCTCCGGTTTACGCTAGCCGGCTAGAGTGCTCGAGGGTGGGGTCTCGGCCTAGGAGCTGGCTGACAGTAGTCAAAGAGCCGGCTGACGCCCCGGCTTCCCGGGCGCCGTCTCCCCGGTCAGCCGTTTCTTAGACGGAGGGATGGGCTGTGGGCGACTGGGTCCTCTGCCGGATATTCTTCTACGGCGAGAAAACCGTGGAGATATGCAACCAGTTGCTCGACGAGCTCGTAGAACGGGGCTACATACACATAGCCCGGAGCGACCCAGAGAAGAGCATCAAGTACCACGTAGCCAAGAGGCTACGAGAACTAGGCATACTAATGCACCGGACCATAGAGAACTGCCGCCTCGACCGCATACACCGCATCTACGTAGCCGACCGCAAGAGGATGGCAAAGCTACGCCTCGAATTCGACCAGCTCGACCGCCCATGGCCCATATGCATAGACTAGTGCTCCAGCCCTATCTCCTCTTTTCGTCCCGTCTCTCCTCCCTCCAGGCACGTGGATGCGGCATCCATGTCTAGCTATCCTTCTATACTAGCTCAGTACCAGCGAAGACAGTACTATCAGGTATACATTACCGATAGGGATAACGTTAGCTATCGCCGCTACGGCCATGAACGGGTGACACAATGCGGGCCAGAGAGGCTGTCATAGACTGGGAGGGGTTCGGGGAGTATCTCGAGCTCCTCGGGCTGTCGAGGAAGCGTCGTAGCGACCTCCTGCGCTATGCTAAGCGCTACTATAGGCTGCTATGGGCTAGCCCGGTGGAGGCTGCTAGGGTCATCGCCGTGGAGAGCCCTCATGTGGCTGTGAAGGTCCTCGCGGCCCTCTCGAGGCTGGCGGAGCATCTTGGCGTCGAGGAGGACTGGGCCCGGCGCCGGCGTGCGATACGCCGGCTCCTCAGGTATAGGCTCCGTGGGGCGCTGCCCCGGAGTCGTGTGCCCAGGTACCTCCGCGAGGAGCCTGGGTTCGTGGAGAGGCTGCTGTCCATAGCGAGGAGGCTGCCGGGCAACTACCGGTTATTCGCGGCCTTCATGCTGGCGACGGGGCTTCGGAGCCTCGAGGCCCTCCACGCGTACCGCGGCTACCATGTGTACCGGGTCGAGCGCTGGGGCGTCCCCCACCTGCTGCTATCGTGGGATAACGGCAGCAAGCGTGCATGGCTAGCGCTCCTAACGCCGGAGATAGACTCGAGGCTGCAGACCATAGACGCGCACGGGGTCAGCTACACCAGGCTGCGCATGCAGTGGAAGCGGGCCTGCCGGGAGCTGGGCCTAGACCACCGCGTCTACCGCATCTACGACCTGAGAACGGCGAACGCCACGCTACTCCTCGAGGCCGGGGCGCCAGCCTGGCTCGTCGACGGGCTACAGGGCAGAACAGGGCCCGAAATCCTCATGAAACACTACAATGCAGCCGAGCTCCCAGTCATCTACAGGAAATGGTACCTACCAGCCCTACGAGAGCCTGTCAGGCGGCTCCTCGAGTAGCAAGGAACTCCACCCTCACACGGCGGAGGTCCGGGGTTCAAATCCCCGCGGGCCCACCATCCTCGGTTCCTCTATGATGTTCCCCTCACCTCTTTAGCGGGGGTCATAGTCCTCGTCACGTGTCTCCGTTCTCGCATGGCATATAGTATCGCTATGGATATTGCTAGTAGTGCTGCTCTTATCGTGAAGGGTAGTGTTGAGTCTATTGTGGCTGTTAGGCCTACTAGTGCTGGGCCTGGTAGCGCTGCTAGTCTCCGGCCCGTGTTGAAGATTGCTAGCGCTGTAGCTCTGCTGGCTATGTATCGTCTGGCAATCATTACTGGTGGGGCGGCCTGTGGTAGTGTGTTAGCGATTCGCCAGAGGAGGAGCGCAGCTAGCGATAGTTCTGGTTTGTAGGCGAAGAGTAGTGATACTAACGCGGCTAGGCTCCAGCCCAGGATGGCTGTGGCTCTTGGTCCTAGGGTGTCTACTAGGCCGCCAGAGGCGAGGCCTCCTAGAGCTACTGCTACAGAGGCTATGCCCATCGCTGCTCCGTATTCTACCGCCGTGAACCCGGCCTCTTCCATGTATATACTGGTATATACCATTCTAGGCCGTTGGAGGTGAGCATGTCCAGCCCATAGGCTGCTACGAGTAGGAGGAGCCACTTGTCGCCTACTCTCAGTACTCGTCTAAGCACGTGGTGCACGGGCTGGCTAACTTCACCGGCTTGTACGGATACTGTCTCTGTCTCTGTAAGGAGTGTAGCAAGTAGTAGCTGTAGTGCTAGGGTGGCTACTCCTATGACCAGTAGTAGGCTGTACATGCCCTGCTCGTAGAGGTAGCCGGCTAGCGGCAGCGTAGCCAGTGGCGGCAGTGAGGGCGCGACGCGGACGGCTAGCATGTAGAGGGTCCCTTGTATCCTCCGCGGGGACGACTCTAGCGCTAGCGCGTGTATGGCTGGCGAGCCGAGCCCAACAGCGAGGAAGTACGCGGGGAAGCCAGCGTAGACCGGTACTCTGCCCGGCAGCAACATGGAGGCGAGGGCTAGCGCCGATGCCGAGAGGCTGGCCATTAGGACCTTCTTTCTGCCAAGCGTGTCGGCTAGCACACCGCCGGCTAGGTTGCCGGTCAGTATGCCTACCTCGGAGGCGGTGTAGAGGAGCCCCAAAGTGGTCTTGGAGAGGCCTAGGCTCTGGGAGGCGTACAGCGGGAAGAACATTATCCACATGCCGCAGAGCCCGGTATACAGCGTGTTCATGGCTAGTAGCAGTACGTAGTTCCTCCTAGCAGTGGGGCCCCTCTCTGGGCGCGGTATGGTTCGTCACCGTTTCTTGGCAGTTGCATCCACGCAGGTAGCCCCTCATACCCACATATATGGCTAATCCATGTTTCTATCCCTGGGCAGGCTACGCTATAGAAGGGGACAGGGCTGTAACTCCTCCCCAGGGCGATGTAGAGGCCCTTTCGTTAGCTGACCCGGGGGCCTCGGCCCGCGGGGGTGGTGTGAGCCCCGACTCCTGAAGCCCCTCCTTGTTATCCTTACGATGTCTGTCTGCCTTCTCCTCTCCTGTACAGGCGGTCTTTCTCCGGGTATTCCCGGATGAAGGCATGGACCCTGGGTCCAGGTTTTAACCAGTGACGTGGCGGGGTACCACCCCGATAATTCATATCGTATTACCTGCGCATTTTCTGACTGGCTCGCCTCCAACCCGGCTAGGCTAACTATACGGCTAGCGCCATATACCAATGGGGATGCTGTCATGGAGGCAGCGAAGAATGCAGCGCGCCCAGCGGGCTCTGCAACGGTAGCGGAGTATCTAGAGGCCGCTGGCTTCGACGTCTTCGAGAACGCTAACCGCTACCCTGGGCCAAGCGGCCTCCTCACATACGTGGCGGAGAAGGCCCTAGACACGATAGTCTATAGTGAGCTGCCCGAGCCCCTGGCGAAGGCCCACCTCGACGGCAGGGTCTACGTGCACAAGCTCCCCTACGCGCTCTACATACCCTACTGTAGTGGTCACAGCGTGGAAAGGCTCCTCCGCAAGGGGCTCCGCACGCCAACGATATCAGCGCGTCCTGCCAGGCACTTCGACACCTACGTGGACCATGTGGCGAACTACCTGATAGCCATGCAGCACTACTTCAGCGGTGCCCAGGCGTTCGGCGCGGTAGAGCTCTACGCGGGTCCCTTCATAAGGCGCGACGGCCTAGACTACCGCGCAGTGAAGCAGGGTGTACAGAGGCTCATCTACAACCTCAACTTCCCCAGCCGCGCGGGCATGCAGACACCGTTCACCAATTTCACGGTGGTCCTAGACGCGGCGCGGAGCAAGCTAGAGAAGGATGATGCAGTCTATGCGGGCGAGCCCACGGGCAAGCTGGGCGAGTATCTTGACGAAGCGCGGCTCTTCGTGAAGGCTCTCTACGAGGTCCACGGGGAGGGTGACGCCGCTGGCAGGCCCTTCACCTTCCCAATACCCACCATAATGACGACGAGTAGGATGCTCTTCGACGACCCCGAGGTATTCGAGGCGGTGTTCAACGCGGCGGCACGGAGAGGTACCGGGTATTGGCTCAATACCAGAGTCGTGGATCCGGACGCGAGCTTCGCTATGTGCTGTAGGATAAACATAGACATGAACGAGCTTCTCCACGCTATGAGGGTTGGGCCCAAGAGTATGAGGATACGCGACCTCCGGCGGGAGCTCGAAGAAGCCCGCGAGGAGTACATCAGGAGCCTCGAGCGCCAGAGGATGGGTGGCCTCTGGGCAGTCCCCGACATAACTGGCAGCAAGGTCGTCATCACCGTCAACCTTCCTAGGCTAGCCCTCGAGGCCCGTGGTGATGATGCGGCCTTCACGGAGGCACTTGACGAGACCCTGCGGCTCGTAAGGCAAGGCCTAGAGTGGTTTGCCCGGCGCTACGAGAAGCTGTCCCGGCTCTACCCCGGCTTCTACAGCATGGTGCTCGACTACCTACCCGAGGTCTTCAAGCTGACCGGTACACCGTACTTCCTAACAGTGGGCGTCATAGGGCTCCCCGAGGCAGCAGCTATAATGATGGGCGACCCCAAGGCCTGGCGTGAGGGCAGCAGGAGCCAGTGGCGCGAGATGGCCGAGTGGATGCGGCGGACAGTAGAGTACATCGTGGAGCGTACACGCCGCTGGAGCATGCGCACCGGGCTAGCCTTCAACGTCGAAGAGGTGCCCGGCGAGAGCGCCGCAGCAAAGCTGGCCCGGCGGGACTCCAGGCTCTACCCACGGGTCCTCGACTACCTCCCGGACCCAGAAGAGCCCGTGTACAGCACGAGCATAGCGCCGTACTACGCGCCTATGGAGCTATGGGAGCGCGTCGAGGTCGAGGAACGCGTACAACCGGTCTTCACCGGCGGCGTGATGATGCACATCTTCCTCGGCGAGGAGCCAGACCCAGAGGCCCTCGCAAGCCTAACCAGGAAGCTCACAGCGAATACAAACCTAGTCTACTGGAGCTACACGCCAGCAGTAACAGTATGCCCCAAGTGCGGCTGGAGCGGAATAGGCCTGATAACATCCTGTCCACGCTGCGGCTCGGAGACAGAGATATGGAGCAGGATAATCGGATACTACCGGCCACTAAAGAACTGGAACCCGGCTCGCCGCCGCGAGTTCTGGACACGCCGCCACTACAGCAGAATCTAACGCCTCATTACATTCTCCCATGCCCGCATTTATGTGGAGGCCTGGAACCCGCCTTGCCGCTCATATCCTTTATAGGAGTCCACGGCTCCGGGAAGACCTCTACAGCCCGGCTCCTAGCCCAGCTCTACCCAGACTGCTACAACTACCGCGAGCTAGAGGCCATAGACGAGGCCCACGGCCTGCCACCAATTGCGCGTCAGCTTCTCTTCCTCTCAAGATTCATAGACGGGTATCTCCGGGCGTACAGGGAGTCTCAGAGAAACAGGAAGGCAATAGTCATGGATAGTCATCCAGTGCTCGTCCCCATCTATAGCCGGTGGTGGCTCCGAGGCCAAGCAGAGGAGGCCATAGAGGCTATGGAGAAGCTACTCCAGGCGCTCCCGCCTGCAGACCTGCTCGTCTACATAAGGGCCCAGAGCGCCGAGGAGATAGCACAACGCATCCTCATGCGGGGCCGCCAGGTCGCCCAAGAGGAGGCCAACCCGGAGTACATATCGTTCATAGACCGCGAGGCCTCGAGGATCGTCGAAGAATATGGTGGCAGACTAGCCCGGAGGATAATAGTCCTCGAGGCCGGGGAGCCTCTAGAAGAGAAGGTGCGCCGAGTACACGCGGAGTACACTAGGCTAGCCGGAGGCGCCTGGGCTTGCAGCTACTAATCGGGGGCTGGAAGGCGCCTAGCCTAGTAGACGTAAGGGGACGTGCCACTTTCACACTCTGGCTTTGTGGCTGTAACTTGCGCTGTCCCTTCTGCCACAACTGGCGGCTAGCAGAGACATCGCCTGAAGTCTGCCGTAGAGTAGAGCTAGATAGAGTAGTAGAAGCGCTTTCTGAAGCTGCTAGGCTTGTAGACATGCTCCACGTGACTGGCGGCGAGCCCCTACTACAGCCCCGGGGGCTAGAGAAGCTGTTAGAAGCGAGCCGCGAGCTGGGCCTCGGTAACAGCGTCAACACTAACTGTACACTCCCCGGCATACTCAAGCCAATGCTAGACCGCGGCCTCGTGGGCCATGTCGCAACCGACCTCAAGACGCCCTTCCAGCAGTTAACCGGCCTACAGGAGGATGCGGCAAAGCGGCTCTACAATGGGTTCCTAGAATGTCTCAGCATGCTGGCAGACTACGGGGTCGAAGTCGAGCTACGTATACCTGTGCCTAGGGAGATACCAGGCTACGTGGAGCTGCTCGGGGAGAGCCTCAGAAAAGCAGCAGAAGCACTTCAGGGCACAAAGTGGTACGTCGTTGTGAACCCACTCCGGGGTCAACCCTTAGTAACCCCTAGAGACAATGACTGGTGTACCAAGTACTGCAACCCCGAGCAAAGACTCGTTGGCGAGGTTGTAGAAGTAGCACGAAAGTTCGCCGGAAAGGTGTATGTCAACCGTACGCTCCTCTCTGCCTAGCAAGACGTAAACTGATGGAAAGGCCCAGGGCTAGCCCTCTGGGAAATCTTCTTAACCCCTCGCTAGAGTGGTAGAACCCTTACATGGCAAGAGCCGGAACCCTGGGTGCGGCGGTCGTCTAGCCTGGACTAGGACGCCGGCCTGCCAAGCCGGCGATCCCGGGTTCAAATCCCGGCCGCCGCACCACATTCCTCCTCTAAGCATATCCTCCTTCTGTGCTGGCTCGACTCTAAAATGGCTGCTAGCTGTACAGTCCTAGTCCCGGCACTGAAGTACTCAATAATAACTTGGACTCCTTCTACATAGTGTCTGAGGGAAGGGTGGTATAGCGTCTTGTCTCGCTGGCTTGAGGTTTTCGAGGGTCGGTGGAAATGCCCAAAATGTGGCTCCATGGAGATAATCGTTAATGAGCATGCATTTACGGGTACAGGCCTCAGTAGACTTCTTGACTGGCAGAGCTACGAGTATGTAGCTGTCACCTGCAAGAAATGTGGCTATACAGAGTTCTACAACAAGGCTATACTGGGTGACGAGAGGAATGCTGTTAAGATTCTAGATTTAATCTTCGGCTCTTAGACGGCTTCGCAGCAACACCCTTGGCCAGAAATAATGTGATTAAATTATACATGTTTTCCGTTTGTAGACTGAGCAGATGCCACAAACAAGTGCTTGAATTCGGCAAACCATGGTATTAGTGTTCAATTATAAGTGTTTTAGAGGTGTCAGATATTACCTGGTGAAGTGTTCCCGTTTTCCTAAGGTGCTGTAGCGAACACTGCTATGGCATATGTCATCTCGGGGGACGATTCATGGAACTGGAATCACTTGTTTTGAGCTTGGTGAGACTTTACATGATTAACCCCGTGTTTGCGCTTCTTGTAGACACTGTGGCGGCGTTGGGGCTCCTTGTAGCAAGCGAGCTATTGATCCGCAGTATCCTCCGGAGCCGCATTACTGGGAGAATGATTATAGCTGCTAGAACAGTATTAGCCTCAATACTAGTCCTCATCCATGAATATATCAAGGAGGGGTACTTCTTCAAGCCGAGTGATCTCCCAGTCTTCCCGCCTCGTAGCCATGAGTCGTTCTTGGCATTTCTTGCAGCGTTGAGTATCATTCTGCGCCGGGCACTGATACTCTAGAACCTTGAGCCCTCACCTTCATTACATTTAGACACCGGGTATGCGTAAAAGAGGCTCTATAGGAGTCCTAGAAGCCTAGGGGGCTAGCTAGGCAAGTAGGTAGAAGCAGCACCAAGCCTAGCTATGAGGCGTTGGTACTATGAGGCAACATCTACGCGGTATTAGCGAACTAACATCTGCGGCGCTACTAGCATTGATAGTAATAAGCATAGGAGGCCTAGTAGTAATCAGGGTCATAGAGTCTATACAGACCGGGATACAGGAGGCCACTAACCAGCTCATTGAGGCAGAAATGAGCCTACGTCAAGCCCTGGGGGTTACTGCAGCATATATAGACTCCCTGGGTAATCTTATAGTGGTTCTAGTCTCTGGAGACTTCCCTGTAAAACTTCAGGATGTGTACATCAATGACACACTATGGAGTAGTCAATGTAGGGCCGCATCGGCTGGGCGTACTGGGCCGATAGAGGGCTTCGTGGTACAACCCTACAGTATAGTAGTCATAACCTGTAGTGTAGGAGCAGCAAGCTACGCAGATGTGAAAATAGTCTACGAGGGCGGGAGCGTTGCTACACGGGCCCAGCCAGTATAGACGCTGTAGAGGTATCGGTAGCCTAGTAGGTGCAGTCATAATAGCCGTCATACTACTAGCCATCATAGGCTTCTTCATAGCAATAATGGATCTCATAAACAGTTACACAGAGACCGTAATGCAGCTAACCGGGGAGCGCGCGACCACAAGCCTGCTAGCAGGCGGTGTAACCGGCTACTGGCTAGAAATTGGCAGCAACCTCTATATACACCTAGAGAGCCGCCACCCCGAGACCATACTAGTCACATCCCTCACAGTAGTATGGGACGACACAAGCTACACGATAGTAGACCGGAACAACGGCTCCCTAGCAGCTCTAGATATATCAGCAACATTAACCAGTCCAACAGGGTCGACAACTACAGTAGACAACTTCCCCATACCCCTTGGCCCAGGCTACACCCTAGACATAACGCTCAACGGCTATGCAGCAGGCCGCGATGCTGTAACAGTCTCTCTAACACTAAGCGCAAGCCCAGTAGTAGCAGTCATCCCGCTCAAAAACTACTACGATATATATCCTAATGTAACACAGTTCACGGCTAACGTAAACACCATAACCAGCCTATATGCCGAGCTAAACGCTACATCACTCGACTGGACACAGACATGGCTAGGTACATTAACAGCGTATCATCAACAACAAGGCATAGGTATAATCGATGCTGATAAGGTGTACGTATTTGGTGAAGTAGTTTCAGGCACATATAAAAGCCTAAGCAACGCTGACAAAGATTTATACGTAGTGGAAGGCATACAAACGATAGTAGTGGATAATTTCACCCTTAGTCAGAACAACCTCATATATGCTATAGACTTCGAGGGCAGTGATCCTTTTGCTGGCGGGGAATGGAGTACACGAGGAGGCACATGGATATGGAGAGACGATATTGGCTACGGGGGCACGGCAGGTATAGGACAGATAGACAATAATGCCGTTGGAGGCATTGCTGATGGTTATGAAGTAATAGCGTTCCCCACTATCAATACGATTCCAAATAAACCATTCTATATGATGGTTCACGTATATGCCGAGACGGGCTTCGACGATCTTGTACTTTATGAGTCCAATACTGGCTATGCCTACTGCTATACACTCGATGCAGATGGAAACGATATAGAAATATGGCGTTACTACGGGCGCTGGGGAAGACTAGGAGTAATAAATAATGAGATAACTGCGTATACTTGGTACACGTCGCTAGCATATTACGACCCTAATACTGGATATATGAAATTCACAGTCATAGATGAAGCCAAGAATGTGTGGGTTCTTGAGGTGACTGACGATACGATATTCCCTGATAGTTTTGCAGTAGGTACATACGAAGGCACTGCAATATTTGACAACCTTATAGTAAGTCTGGCAAATCCAAGATTTCTCAATATAACAGTCCTCCTCGACGGAGTATCAGTAGGTAGTGGCTGGATAGTAGAACTCTATGATGGTAATGGTAATCTTATCGCTAGTAACACGACTAATGCTGATGGTATTGCAGTGCTCGACGTAACCTGGAGGCCTATTATACATGGCGCTTATCTCCTCATATATGACAATAATGGCGTCTTGGTGGATAGAGTTGATGCATCATTCTACCTGGGCACAGACAAGATGTACGGTGGTAATGCCTATACGGTCAACCTCGTGACAGGCTACCGGACAAGAGTTACTGTTAGTTCGGTGGTTCCAGCCGGACTACAGCTACTAAGTGTTGGTGCAAGATACACAATACTAGCAAATGTTTCTGGAACACTTAGGCTATACTTCTACAACTGGACGAGCGACGTATGGCAGCCGGTGGGTATCTACAGTGTAGGTGCTGGAGACTATATAGACGTAAGAAAATCCTACCCGGTTAACTCTGGTATAATGAATACTGCGAATAACACAGTTTCCCTGAGAATAGTATTTGAGACAACTAGTGGACCCAGCAGCATTAGCATAGACATGGAGAACGCAATATACGAATACCTGGTTACATCAACCTTCCAGGCTCTACTAGTTGCAGTAGGCGGATCTAGCCGTATCGACCTTTACAGCTTTACTGCCAATGGAGTAATTTATGAATACAGTCTCAACGCTTATACAATGTTCGATGGCTCGGCCGCAATAGCCTACGACATCTATCATAACGTTGTACTACTTGTTAATACTACTGGCGTCTACGCGGCTAAGCTGAAACCTGATGCCAACTTTACCCTAGTAGCTACAGCCTGCAGCTCTTTAGGCAGAGGTGTAGAGGTAGAAGCAATTAATACAACGAATAACAGTTATCTTGTAGTCCTACGAGGTGGTGACAGCGACGAGTACTGCATAGTAGATCTATCCACAAACACTACTATTGTCGCTGGCAGCCTTAGCGCCTATCTTAACGAGAATATAGTATTGAATGTAACCTACGTGTATCCTGCTTCAGCCCATAGTGAAGACCAAGCGGATGCATACTTTCTAGTCTATAGTCTTGATCGAAATACGCCAATAATAATCAACACGAGTGCGTCAAGCGTGGGCTCATGGAGTATTTATACAAGTAAAGTACCTGGTGGCCATAGCCTAGGTTTGACCTGGACACCCTCCGGGCTTCAACTATTACTCGAACGAGGCAGCTTATACTTGGTAAACCAGTGGAACACTACGAGGATACCAGGACTATTGGACTTTATCCCTTGGGGTCCTGGCGACCGCCTAGAGTACTATAATGCTACACACTTACTCTTTGTAAGAGCGGATGCCACCCGCGAAGTATGGCTAATAGGGATAGGCTAAGACACGGCATACGAGTTACATTGTAGAAAGATTGACTTTAAAACACTGCTTTAGGCTTAGGAATGAAGCAAAGCTTGTAGCTCAAAGAGAGTCCTGTGGAAACTATAAATACCCCGGCTCGTACATTGACCCTTCATGGCCGCGGCCCGTTGACTTAGGGCCATAGCTGCGCGGCGTGCCGCGGTAGTATAGCCCGGCCAAGTATGCGGGCCTTTCAAGCCCGTGACCCGGGTTCAAATCCCGGCCGCGGCACCAAATCCACATCCCCTCTCCTTTCGGATTCCTCGTGCAACTTCTACGTTGCATGATCTATGGCTCTTTTTACGATAGTGTGGGACGATCATGATGTCGTCGTTGATTAGTTCCTATGCTAGGATTTTCCTCAAAAGTCTTCTACGATTAGATACTCTTGCCTGGTTTAGGGACTGTACATGGTAACATGGTTTAGGGTCTGGCCTACGGATATTGGATGCTATTTTTTGTTAAAAGTCTATCTAACCATGAGCCTTTAATCCTCATAGCATGGCTTTATCTTATCTGGGTGAAGCAACGTTATGAAGGTATGGGAGGTTGCTAGGAAACCGCGCGTAATAGTAGGCCCTGATACGCCAGCGACTGTTGTCCGCGCCTTGCTGCGCGACAACGAGGAGCCGATAGCAGTTGTGGTAGACAATGAGAAGAACATGAAGTTCCAGGGCTACGTCACGTGGAGGGAGGTTATACAGATAACTAGTCACTATTCAAACCTTCGTGCCAAGGATGTTGCTCTAGACTGGCCAGTAGCCTACAAGGAGGACGACCTAGAGGAAGTTGTCAAGAGGATGGAGGAGGAAAAGGTCTACGCAGTACCGGTCCTCGACTCCAAGGATAACCCTGTCGTTGTTGGCGTAGTGAGTATAGCGGATATAGTAAGGGCTCTAATGGCTGCTGGGTACGAGCCTATAGCGGAGACAGTGGCAGAGGTTATGACTACTGAGAAGCTCGAGGAGTACATAACTACACAGGAGGAGAGAGTCAACAGGGTATGGAGTGACCTGGTGTATCATGGTAAGCTCGGCAAGGTTGTCGTGAGGAGCAAGGAGGAGCCGATACCCGTCGGCATTATATCTCTACGCGAGTTCGTGGAGACCGGTCGTTGGTTCTTCCACCGTGAGAGCGAGCGCGGCCTCAAGACAGTGGCAAGGGTACGCACCATAATGCTCCGTGGTGCTCCAGTGGCTACACCGGAGACTCCAATACAGTATGCTGCCAAGATTATGGCTGAGAACGACTTCCCAATACTACCCGTCATTGACGAGGAGACCGGCAAGCTTGTCGGCGTGCTGACGATATACGATGTAGTGAGGGCCTACCTAGAGGGCGCTAAGCCGGGCCGCGCTAAGCCTGTCAAGAAAGCGGCGCTACCGATAGAGGTGAAGCCAGAGGAGCGCGTCACCTACGCTACAGCGGAGACTGTCCTCCAGCAAGTGCTAGTGGCTAAGCCCCAGGTGGAGGCCCTCATAGGACTAAGCGCGGCTGACATAGCCAGGCCCGAGCTCCCAGCAGTCACAGTGAACGATACTGTTGAACACGCTCGCCGCATGATGCTACGCTACCGCACTAACTACCTCCTAGTAGTCGACGAGAAGGGCGAGATAGTAGGCGTAGTGAGCAAGTGGAGCATGCTCCGCGCTATAGGCCTCAAGGGCCCGATCTGGAAGAGGAGGGTACACGACCGCTACTTCATAGACTACGTGATGGACACAGAGATACCCAGGGTCAAGGCTGACGACAGCATCGAGCAGGTAGCGCTCAAGATGACCGAGGCTAAGGCCGAGGTAGCGATAGTAGTAGACGATGAGGGCCGCCCGGTAGGCTTCATAACGAAGGACGACCTCGTAGACGCCTACGCCAAACTACAGGCAGGCCGCGCCAAAGTAGAAAACGTGATGACACCCGGCAGGATAGGCATCGTACACCCGCACCACAGCCTCTACCACGCCGTTAAGAAGATGCAAACATTCTACCTAGACGCCCTAACAGTCTACGACGGCTCCAAGATAATAGGAGTAGTGTCTGCTAACAGGCTGCCCTTCGTAGCCTACGAGGATGCTGTCACGGGTATCAAGAGCCGCCGCCTAGTATGGGTGAGGAAGCTCGTACGCGGCGCCGCCAAGAAGGGCCGCTACGTGAAGGTCACACCACTACTAGTGATGGACGCTACTGTGCCGCTCCGCGATGTATACGTGAAGACCAGCGACGACGTAGTCAAGGCCATAGAGCTGATGCGGGAGTACAACGTGGACGGTATACCAGTAGTTGACGAGGAGGGCCGCGTAGCAGGCGTGGTCACGAAGACTGACATAGTGAGAGAGCTAGCAAGGACGGCGAGGCTACGCATAGAGCGCGGCGAGACCGTGAAGATAGAGAAGAAGGAGAAGCCCGAAGCAAAGCCCAAAGCACAGTAAGCCCCAAAACACGTTTCTTTTCAGCAACCAGAAGGGTCTCTAGGAGAACGAAGCCCTCTATGAAGTAATCCTCTTACCTCTCTAGTTGTCATTTTATAATGTTTCCTGGGGGTGAGCGAAACCACCGACACTGAAGCCCCTCTGGGGGCGTGTTGACGCCCAGCGATGGCGACCCCTCCTTTTCCGTGCACATTTAGCAGTACCTGACGTTGGTTAGCATCCCAGAGGGGCTTAGGAGGTGACAGTAACTATGGCGGCCCGGTATGCTGTGTTGCTGGCTGCGGGTCTCGGGACACGGCTAGGCGGCCCTAAGCCGCTAGTTCGGCTGCATGGACGGCCGCTTGCCTGGTATCCTCTAAGTGTCCTCCACCTTGTGGGTGCTTCTGAAGTATGTATAGTGACGCGCAGCGAGTTGGAAGGTGAGCTCCGTCAGCTAGCTGAGAGTGTTTATGGCTCCGGGGCTGTGCATGTTGTGATCAATAGTGAGCCGTGGAGGGAGAACGGCTACAGCCTCTTGCTAGCATCGCGGCTCTGCCCGTGCCCAGTGGGCGAGCCCGTGTACGTGTCAATGAGTGACCACGTTTACTCGCCGCTAGTCCCGGCTCGGCTCGCGGTGCCACGGTGGGCTGTATACAGTATAGCTGGTGACCGTGAGCCGGCATATGTTGACGCGGATGAGGCTACGAAGATACTCGCGGTGGGTGGAGTAGGCTACGCGGTGGGTAAGGGGCTCCGCTTCTGGAGCCACATAGACATGGGAGTTCATGCTGTCCGCCTCGACGCTATAAGGGAGGCCTCAGAGCTAGTGATGGCTTGGAGCCAGGGTGTGCTAGGCCTCAACATGTTGACGGACACCCTCGCCCGCTTAGGCGGTCTATATGTCTCCGAGGCCTCTAGCCTCCCCTGGACCGAGGTGGACACACCCAGGGACCTTGAGGAGGCGGAGAAGGGCAGGAGGAGGAGGGTGGTCGAGCATGTCCTCTCGTGGATCCGCAGTTAGGCTGACTAAGAGTACTGACGGGATAGTATCTAGGCTGATCAATCGCCGCATATCCACACGGATAACCCGTGTGCTCGCGGGGCTACGGAGGCCTCCCAGCCCCGACGCAGTGACCGTGGTAGCCTCGGCTCTGGTTGCTGGCGGCGGCCTAGCATTCGCTTCGGGCTATCCGGCTCTTGGGGGTCTGCTGGCGCAGCTAGGCTCAATAATAGACGGTGTCGACGGTGAGCTCGCGCGGGCGCTCGGTAGGCAGAGCCGAGCCGGCGCGCTCCTGGATACGGTGCTTGACCGGCTGGCAGACATAGCGCTGCTCTTCGGTATGTCGCTCGCAGCGGTGGCCGCAGGTTACAGCCCACTGCTCGTTGTAGCTGTGTCCCTGTTAGCGGCTACTGGAGACCTCATGGTTTCCTATATACACGCTGTGGGTGAGAAGCTGGCCCAGCGCCACCCCGTATTAGTGGGCCGTATACCCGGGGTCGCGAGCCGCGACGTGAGGCTATTCATAGCGTTCCTCGCGGGCCTCGCTGGCCGGCCCCTCGAAGGCCTAGCGGCTATAGCCTTGCTCGGGCACAGCTATACAGTAGCTAAGACTGTGGAGCTGCTAAGCTTCCTCGAGAAAGAGAATCAGCATACGAGTTGACTCACCAGCCCCTCCTTCTTATTCCTGTGCTCTAGGCTAGTGTTACCTGTAACCCGACGGTATCTGCCGGCTCGCGGGGTGTGCCTAGAACATGGCCGAGTCCATGATGGTGATAGCAGTATCCACCATTGTGGGTGCACTGGTCGGCTATGTGACTAACGTGGTCGCGGTCCGCCTCCTCTTCCACCCCTACCGCCCGGTGAAGATACCCGTCCTCGGATTGAAGGTGCAAGGGCTCCTCCCGGCTAAGAGAGACGAGCTCGCGAAAAGACTGGGAGAGCTAGCCGAGGAGTACATGAAGACGCCGAAGCTACAACAAGAGCTACAGCGCAACATGGAGAAGGTTATACGAGAAGCACTCGAGCAGAGTCTTCACCGGCTCCTGGCCCGTAACCCGCTGGTGTACGCGGCTGCTGCCCAGTACATACCCCGTATAGCAGATGGCGTCTCTAGGCAAGTCGCAAGCCCGCTGCTCGAGAGTATCCTCCCAGCAGCGACTAGTAGACTCGACGTAGCCGGCATAGTGGCCGAAAGGATTCGCGACCTCGACCCCCGCGAGATAGAGATGCTCTTCCGGCGGATTGCAGGCCGGGAGCTACGGTTCATAGAGATAGCCGGTCTAGCTCTCGGAGCCATGATAGGCCTGATCGAGGGGCTCGTACTCACGGCCATCTCCTAGCGGCGGCGGGCCACATGCGGCTTTATCTGTCCCCAGAGCACTTGAGCCCACGGGTGTGGGTGCTCCCTTGCCTATCAGTCGTAGCGAGGTACACGAGGTTCTCCGGCGCTACGACCCCTCCCGGGTGACCATCGGAGTTCTGGCAAGCCACTCCGCGCTAGACGTGCTCCGTGGGGCCAAGAAGCTAGGGTTCCGCACGCTGGCAGTAGCGCGGCGAGGCCGGGACCTAGCCTACCGCATGTTCCCCGTAGTTGACGAGCTCATGGTTCTCGACGACTACAGGGACCTCCTCCGGGAGGATGTGCAGGAGGAGCTCCGGCGCCGCAACGTGGTCTTCGTGCCGAACCGGAGCTTTGCCGTCTACGTCGGCTACGACGGCATAGAGAACGAGTTCCTAGTACCGATGTTTGGTAACAGGTTCCTACTGCGCTGGGAGGAGAGGGTCGGCGAGGAGAACTACTACAGGCTCCTAGACGAGGCCGGGATCCCCCGGCCAAAGGTGTACGAGAGGCTCGAAGACGCAGAAGGCCCCGTCATAGTGAAGCTACCGGAGGCACGGCGCCGCGTAGAACGCGCCTTCTTCATAGCCCGGAGCGGCCGCGACGCCATAAAGAAGATCAAGGAGCTCATGGAGAAGGGTATTGTTGACGAGGAGAGCCTCAAGGCAATGAGCATAGAGGAGTACGTCGATGGAGCCCATTTTAACCTAAACTTCTTCCAGAGCCCGGTCTACGGTAGGCTCGAGCTACACAGTATCGACCGGAGACTCCAGACAAACATCGATGACCTCAACAGGCTCCCTGCCTGGGTCCAGGCGGAGCTCGAGGGTGCGGTAGAGCCCCGTATGATAGAGATAGGCCATATACCCGTGACTATCAGGGAGAGCATGCTTCACAAGGTGTTCGAGCTGGGCCTCCGCTTCGTAGAAGCAGCTGCCAGGCTAGAGCCGCCGGGCGTCATAGGCCCCTTCACGCTACAAGCTATAGCCACGCCGGGGCTAGGCCTCGTGGTCTACGATATAGCGCCCCGGATAGGCGGCGGGACAAACGCAGTCATGGCGTGGGGCGGGCAGTATAGTAGCCTCTACTTCCCTGAGCCGCTTAGCCTTGGCGAGAGGATAGCACACGAGATACATGAGGCACTGAAGAGGGATGGGCTAGAGGGGCTCGCAGAGCTAGTGACCTAGCCCTGCGGGGCCTCGAGTATAACGCGAGCATCTACCGCTATGGCTCCCTTAGGATAGCTGAGCACCGGGTTCAAGTCTAGCTCTTTAACCTCCGGATTCTCCTCCATAAGCCTCTGTACAGCCATTATGATGTCTACTAGTGCCTCTATGTCGCGGGGCGGCTGGCCCCTGATGCCGCGGAGTATACGGTAAGCACGCACCTCCCGTATCATCTCCACAGCGTCACGCCGCGTGAAGGGTGAGACGCGGAAACTCACATCACGGAATACCTCGATGAATATGCCTCCAAGCCCGAACATCACGGCGGGGCCGAAGACAGGATCCCGGAGGCCACCTACAACCACTTCTACACCGCCTGGAGGTGCCATACCCTGTACAAGCACACCCACGATATTCGCGTCCGGCTTGTGTTTCTTCACGTTTTCTAGTATTTCGTCGTAGGCCTTCTCGACCTCCTCCGGTGTCTCGAGCCCAACTACTACTCCGCCGACATCGCTCTTGTGGACTATATCGGGACTGACTATCTTGAGCACGACGGGGAAGCCTATCTCCTGTGCAGCCTCTGCAGCCTCACGGGAACTATGTACTAGCCGATAACCTGGAACCGGTACCCTGTAATGCTCGACTAAGGCTAGCGCCTCGTGCTCAAGCAGCTTGCTACGGTTCTCGGCAAGAGCTCTTTCTATAATGCTTCGTGGGGTCAGCTTCAAGGCTAGATTGCTCCTCCAGATGCTTCATGCGCATATTCTGGGAATATAGGTTAACAGTCAGCCGGAACCTAGGAGAACCTGTTCAGAGGCCAAGGCAGCCATGATAGGGTGAGAACTGCTATACGGCATGAATCAGCTAGGCATCACCTGCATCTTCCAGCTAGCGTACATAATGTGTAGGGCCCGCTGGTAGATAACCTAAGAAACCTAGCCGCGTAGCTGCTAGCCCTGGGTGACGAAGGAAACAGTGGCTATACCCCTAGCCAGGCTCACAGCTGAAAGAGCGGTATTGCGGAGGATAGCTAGCTGGCCATGGATAGAAGCAGAGACCGTGAGAGGTGCCCGTATCAGAGTACATGCTGGCGCTGCGCCTCGAAGACTATTAGTCCGCTCAACCCAGCTATTGGTGAGGCGACAAGGTCTCTACGAGTACCGGCTTCTAGCCGTCATAGACGCTAGCGATACAGCGATATTGACTGACAACAGGGTCGTGGAGAACCTCTTCCCCCATGTAGCCGGGATAATCTACAATGATCCCCAGCCCCTGGTTAAGCGGGAGCAATGGATCAACGGGACACGTGTAGACTACCTAGTCTCGACAAACCAGGGCCTAATACTAGTAGAGCACAAGACCCACGTCCCCGCCAGCCCTAGTCCCGAGACACTCTACCCGCCAGCGCCGAACCCCAGGCTACGCCGGCAACTAGAGGTACTAGGGAGAGCAGCCGAGGCGCTAGCGGCAAGAGCCGAGATAGTAATTGCAGTCACAGAGCCCCGCGTAGATAGAGTGAGGATAAGTACTGTAGGGGATCCAGTACTGCTGCGATTACTAAGAGTGCTAGCAGGAAGAGTATCAACCCGGGCATACCGGGTAAGGGTAGTCATTAACGGCGACAAACTAGACATAGTATACGGCGGCGAGGTAGGAGTACAGCTATAACGCTTCGCACACTGGCTGTGCGCGATAGCTCAGACCCCGCCGTAAGGGCGGTGATGAGTAACCCCGGTGACCCGGCTAACCACCCTCCCCTTGGCGGGAGGGGATGAGTAGAGCCCCGCATCACTGAGCATCATTCACTGCCCGCCGAGCGTCACGGGCATGATACCAGAACAATACTATGAACATACCCGATCCAGACCTAGCAATCAGATAGAATGCCAGGGAGCCAGATTAGGACTAGGAGCTTGAAGCGGGTCCTCTCCGGGACCGGAGAGCCCCTGGAGAAGCATCGACCCCCGTGGAGAGGCGAGGAACCTCTGACTCCACCTTGGAGTCGCGGAAGGAACTCAGAGCAGCTGCAATCTTGGGGATTGCGGCTGTCTCCGAGCCTTTCAGCGCTCCTTGAGAGTCTGGCCCCTTTACCCCTCTTTCGAGGGTCTTTGCCCCTCTTTGGGTATTCTTCCGGCCCTGCAGAGGACCCAGTAGTATGTATGCACTCCATGGTATTTAAGTATATTGCTTAATGGGCTTAACGCTAATCCAATCCTGTCACGGCTTAACACTAGCTCTGGTTCCAAAGTCAAGCACTGCGATATTCTCTCTAGTATTCCCTTAGTGAAGCTATCAAGACATGACTTTGCATACTGAGCTGGAGTTATTGCTTCTCAAAAGCATCGGCGATTGCTGCTCTATTGTGTAAACATTTCGGGTATTGCGGCTCCTTTACGTGTCTAGGGAAAGCTTATAGCAAGATGGCTGTGTAATGTAAGGGATACCTATCTGGCACTTGTGTTTTGAGGGCTATTGCTTGTCAAGGCTGTGATTCTGTTATTTGTCGTAAGAATGTCATGCATCTATGATGTCTCAGAGGTTAGACTGTCCCATTGCCACGTTTTTCCGTAATAATTTCTTTCAAACAATAGATTTTTATAGCCTAGGTGTCCTGGTTTCTTGTACACGTGAATACTACAACACATGTTTCAATCCCCCTGTGGAGGGAGTAACTGTGGTCAAGAAGCGTATAGTCATAGTAGGTGGCGGTATAGCCGGTATGTCTGCTGCTCACAGCCTCTTAGAGAGGATAGGTGATGCAGTAGAAGTTACAGTTGTCACCAAGGATCCATTCTACATGGCTGGGCCTAGCCGGCCTCTACTGCTCACCGGGGAGCAGAGCTACGACCGTATAACTCGCGGCTACGAGGAGGCAGCAGCCCGTGGCATAAAGATCGTGTACGGAAACGTGACCCGCATAGACCCCGGTGAGCGCCGCGTATACTACACAGAGTCCCCCACTAGGAGCTACACATCAACCAGCGAGAACAGCCTAGACTACGACTACCTGATCTTAGCCCCTGGCGTGGTTTACGATGGCTCCAGCATCGAAGGCTACAGGGAGCACTGGCACCGCACAGCTAGCGTCTACGAACCAGGCCGCGTAGATGTGCTACGCAGCCGCGTCTGGAGCCAGAACCAAGGCACAGTAGTAGTCTACGCGCCGCCCATGCCCTATCGTTGCGCCCCCGCGCCAGCAGAGACAGCACTAGTCATAGACACAGTCCTACGCCACCGCGGGGTACGCGACAAGTTCCGCATAGTGCATGTTGACGCGAACCCGAAGCTCCAGCCCCCGCCACTAGCGGACACCATAGCCAAGATCTATGAGGAGGCAGGAATAGAGTTCATAACAGGCCAGAAGATAACCGAGATAACAGCCAACGAGGTGGTTCTCGAGAGCGGTGAGCGTATAGAGTACACGATACTAGCCCTACTAGAGCCCAACCGTGCTCCACGCTTCATAGCTGACGCAGGCCTAGGCCAGGCATGGATAGAGGTGAAGTCTCCCGAGAAACCCCGTACACCCAGCTACGACGACATACTAGCAGCGGGAGACGCCGCCAAGCTACCCTTCCCCAAGAACCAGGAAATAGCCTACGAGAGCGCCCTCTACGCCTCAAACACGATAATCGAGGAGTTCGGCGGTGAACCGGCAAGTGTACAGTACACCTTCCTAGGATGGGTATACATAGGCAACCGGCAGGGCAGGTTAGAGACGCTAAGCATCCAGTTCGGCCTAAACTTCGCAACAAAGCCGCCAAAGCCCACCAAGGACACTGAGCCCCGACGCGACTACACGATGCAGAAAGACCGCTGGGAACAAAGCTACCTCAACCGGCTATACCATCCCAAGTGATATTGTCTTGTTTCGTGCGGGGTTCACTCCCCCGTCCTCCTTCCTCCTTAGTACTGCCTGCCAGGGGCTCTTGCTGGGCCAGGGACACCAAGTGGGGCTCTGCCCTGGGCTGCTGTATACGCTCCGTAGAAGACACTCGATGCAGAGTACCGCGTACTGCTTATATACCGGTCACGGCTCTGGCCGTCCATCCGGCCCACTGGCATCCCACTAGGCTGGGGTGAACGGGGTATGGGTGGTCGCCAAATTCACTAGCCTGAGCCTGGACCCGGTTCTAGCAGGAAGCCTCCCCGAAAAAGTAGAGGTCCTAGACACGACTCTACGCGACGGAGCGCAGGCCCACGGGGTCTCCTTCAGCCTCCAGGCCAAGATCCGGATAGCCCTCGAGCTCGACCGCCTCGGTGTATCCTTTATCGAGGCTGGGTGGCCGGGTAGCAACCCGAAGGACGAGGAGTTCTTCCGCGCGATAAAGGAGTACAGCTTCAGCCATGCCGAGATAGTAGCATTCACATCCACCCGGCGCAAGGGAGTAAGGCCCGAGAAGGACCCCATCCTAGCCAAGGTGCTCGACGCCGAGACACGGTGGGTCACGGTCTTCGGCAAGTCGTGGACGCTCCACGTCCGCGAAGTACTGAAGACGACACTGGAAGAAAACCTCGACATGGTGTACGGCACAGTCCGGTTCCTCCGCGAGCACGGCATCCGGGTGATATTCGACGCAGAGCACTTCTTCAACGGCTACCTCGAGGACCCCGAGTACGCGCTCCAGGTGCTAGAGGCAGCCGTGGAAGCCGGTGCTGAGAGGATAGTCCTAGCCGACACTAACGGTGGTATGCTGCCCCACACGGTCTACCGCGTCGTGCGGGAGGTCCGCGAGAGGATAAAGACGCCCCTAGGGCTCCACATGCACAACGACAGTGGCTGCGCGGTAGCAAACACCCTCATGGGCGTCCTCGCTGGCGCAGAGCACGTACAGGTGACGGTCAACGGTATAGGCGAGCGCACCGGGAACGCGGACCTATGCCAGGTAGTGCCAGGCCTCGAGCTAAAACTCGGAGTCAGGGCGCTCGCCAACCCGGAGGGCCTCCGGCATCTCCGCCGCCTCTCCCGCCTAGTCTACGAGCTAGCAGGGCTCCAGCCCAACCCCTACCAGCCCTACGTCGGCGACAACGCGTTCGCCCACAAGGCGGGGGTACACGTAGACGCTGTGCTGAAGACGCCCCGGGCCTACGAGCACGTAGACCCCGGTGCCGTGGGCAACCGGCGCCGCCTCGTGGTATCAGAGCTCAGCGGCTCGGCAAACCTGGTGGCGTGGGCTCGCCGCGAGTTAGGTCTAGAGCTCGACAAGCGGGACCCCCGGCTCCGCCGCGCCCTAGAGCGTGTGAAGAAGCTCGAGAACATGGGCTACAGCTTCGACAATGCCGTGGCCTCGGCGCTCCTCATACTCCTAGAGGAGCTAGGGCTCCGCAAGACCCCCTTCCGCGTCCAGGCCTGGAGGGTAGTCAGCGAGGGCTCGGAGAAGGGTGCCCGGAGCTGGGGCCTAGTAAAGCTGGAGACGCCGGGCGGCACTATCCTAGCAGCGGGCGAGGGAGGCGGCCCCGTACACGCCGTTGACGAGGCTCTCCGCGGCGCGCTCCGCCAGCACCTGCCCGAGAGCGTGGAGAAGGTGAGGCTCATAGACTACCGCGTCACCCTACCAGGCGCTGTCAGGCACACTGCTAGCACAGTTAGGGTCGAGATAACGTTCACAGATGGTACCTCGGCCTGGACCACTACATCGGTGTCGAGCAACATCATAGAGGCTAGCCTCGACGCGCTGGCCCAGGGCATAGAGTACTACTTGCTCCGCAGCCAGCTGGCTAGAAGCCGTAGTGAAGCCCCCGAGGCGCCGCGACCAGCCTAGCCCCTCGGGCTAGCGCCGGGACGACACCCTCTAGACGCCCCCGGGGCTCCAACACAGAGTCTGGAAGGCCGCCGGAGGCCCGAACGCGATTGGAGAGCGAAGGCTGTACATGGTGGTTCTTTACCCCCACTAGCCTCATCGACGAGTGGATCCGCGAGGACACAGCTTACACCGACTTCACCACAGGCGTCCTCGGGATATCCTGGGCCCCGGGCCGCGCCAGGCTGACCACGCGGGAGAGGATAGTAGCCTGCGGTCTACGCGAGGCAGCCATAGTCTACGAGAGGCTCGGAGCCAAGGCAAGGCTCCTCCACCCCGAGGGCGAGTGGGCAGAGCCAGGCACAGCTCTACTCGAGGCAGAGGGGCCCGCGGCGGCGCTACACGCGGCCTGGAGGCTAGCCCAGACAATAGCCTCCATAGGCTCCGGCGTCGCCACCTACACTCGGCGGCTGGTAGAGCGCGCCAGGGCAGCCAACCCCCGCATAGTAGTCGCCGTGGCCCGGAAGGCGCCGCCGGGGATACGCCACGTCTACTACCGCTGCGTCCTCTGCGGCGGCGCCACGCTCCACCGCCTAGGGCTCTCCGAGACAATACTCGTCTTTCGCAACCACGTCGTGTTCCTAGGCGGGCTAGAGAAGGCCCTAGAGAGGCTCCACCGGGCAAAGAGCCAGATCGGGGAACGCAGCGTAGTAGTAGAGGCCGAGACCCCCGAGGACGCCCTCCTCGCAGCCAAGAGCGGCGTCGTAGACGAGATTCAGCTAGACCACATAGAGCCCAGGAGGCTCAAAGAGCTCGTAGAGGAGTTGCGCAGCGTAAATCCCGGGATAAGGGTCGCTGTGGGCGGCGGCATAAACCTAGACAACGTTGCAGAGTACGCGGCGGCAGGCGCTGACGTTCTGGTGACGAGTGCGCCCTACTGGGCCAAGCCAGCCGACCTCACGACGAGGATGGAGCCACTCTAGAGCGGCTCCGCCACACCTATAACACGGGCTAGACAAGTATATGGCTAACATACTGGGCCGGGGCAGTCCATGAAGCTGACACTGGCCGGGGAGAGGAGGCTAGACAGCGAGCCCAGGGGCGCCGCCTGGGGCCCCAGGGGCTTCCTGGCAGTCGCCGAGCATTATCAGCGGGTAGTAATCCTCGACCAGAGCCTAGAACCGGTCTGGGGCAGCAGCCCCGGCCTCTACCTCACCGGTGCCCTCGCCTGGAGCCCCGACGGCCGCCTCCTCGCCGTCGCAGCCCGCTACGGCAGCTTAACCCCTGCAGGCTTCACTGTATACGACGTCTCCGAGGCCGTCGGGGCTAGGAGCCTGACAGCCTGGCTCCGCCGAGCCCGCCGCCTCCACCGCGTCTACACCTACGGCGCAGTCTACTCGCTAGCCTGGAGCCCCCAAGGCGACCTACTCGCAGCGGGCAATAGTCTCGACCGCTGGATACGCGTCTACAAGGTACGGCGCCGGGGCCCCGAGCCAGCCTGGGAGTGGAGCAACCAGGGACTCCACCGGCTCCTCTTCACGAGCCGCGACCACCTCTACGTCTACAGCCTCTCCTGGAGCCCCGGGGGAGACCTACTCGCCGTGACCGGGGGCAGCGGCTCCGAGGGCTTCACAGCCCTCCTCACACGCGACGGCGTGCTACAACGCCTCACAAGGCTACAATGGACATGCTTCTCGGCAGCCTGGAGCCCCGACGAGAGCTTCATAGCCGTAGCCTGCCGCGACAGCCTCCACGTATACGACGCCGAGACAGGAACACTCGTCTGGAAGAGCCCCCAGGACTGGTACACGAACGTGCTCTGGATAGACCAGGACACCCTCGCAGCTACAACCACCACAAGCCTACACATCTACACATGGATAGGGCTAGAAGCTAGCAGCGAATACTCTGCGAAGCTAACAGGGTTCATAGAGCCAGGCACCGGGCTAACCTACTGTAAGAAGACAGGAAAGCTAGCCATAGTGGATACTACGCAGAGAAAGATAATTGTTGTGAAAACGAGACGATAAGGGCACGAATCGTTAACTATATCGTTAATACCAATAGTAGCATAAATAACACCAGCTACATCGATTTGTGTGTGTTGTGTAAAATGACTAGGTTTAAACGTTAGCCCTACACTCAGTAATAACGGTGTCGCAATATCAGCGCTGGCCCCGAGGGCCAGGAGCTTCCGTAAACCTTCCGAAGCCTACTCCTCAACCCTCGTACCCCCTACCCGTAAGCCCTGCAGCATACGTAGCAACCGTGTATTGCAGGATCAATACTAGGGAGGGAACAAGATGAACAATAGTAATGCAGTACAGGAGAGAATATGCTTTAGTGGTAGTTTTTCAGAGCTAATCAGTGAACTTCTCAAGAACGTACCCAAGGATACGGATATACCCGACGCATTTGTCCATGCAATACGTCGAGCTTATGTAGAGATAAAAGGTGACTGCGAGCTTCTCGACGAGCTCGAAACACGCCTAGCAAACGTGATAGAGAATACTAGCCCTAACGATGTGTTCACTACTATGCTGCAGTCGATAGCTGCAGACTCCGAGAAATGTAGTGTAAGCATAATGTGGGACACAATAGGCATTACAATACGGGATCCTAGTTCTGGGAAAAGGATCCATATCACGATACACGGCGCACCACTAGAAACGATACTCATCGTCAAGAAGATATGTGGGCAGAATATTCGCGAAAGAACTACTAGCGAATGACCCTGGCAGCTGACACAAGATGCCATGAAGTAATTCAACATTTACCTCTAAGACCTGACAGAGGTCAACTCTTCTACTAGTCTACGAGCCCGTTCATGCATTTTCTCCAAATGCCTAGTATCCTCTATACCCTCCCGATCCGCGATAAATGCTGCCAAGCCAGCATACCATGCATCAAGCACTGTTTCGAGCTCCCTTGAGGCTTCCGAAGCAAGCTTCCAAAAATCACTGAGACTACTAGGAATATCATTGCCGCGCATGTAGCTGTAGGCTTTGAGCGCAAGCAGCACAGCCACCCAGACACGACGAAAAGCATCTCCAAGCCTTCCCTCAGCCATTAACTCTGCAGCGTGATCTAGGCTTGCCTGGGCCGCCTCGAGGAGTGCACTAGGACGTTCACCCGGCTCTACAAGACGGAGAAGGATATCAACCATAACAGCCTCGGGTGTGCTCCCTAACCGCTCAGCTTCTCGTTCCAATGCACGTAAAATTGTATCAGGTATTGACAAAGAACTAGGCAAAGCAGCCCCCACTGTACTTAACTAGGCTTCCACGAGGCTAAACGGTTAACTCCTCATACAGTAGGGGGCTCGCCGATACACCGGGTAATACACTGGCCCGTATACCGGTGCATCCACCTAGGATCAGACAGATATCATATAATAGAACGAGAACAGGTAAGGCCAAGACAGTACTCACTTGGCAGACCACAGGGAGAACCAGTAACGCGAAGTCCATGAAGAAGTACACCAATAGGTAGTATCCATCTAAGGCAAAAATATAACAAATGAACACATAACAAGTAGATATGTGAGCTAGACGAGTTATAGATTAGAGATAAACTGAACACACCTTAGGCACTAGAGTATCTAGCCCAAACAAGCTAGCTACACATCACACTACAATGAACAGTATCACTCATGGTACCAGCTCATAGGTGATAGGTCCTGGTCAAAAATTAGCCTATATATTAACATGTATCATAGTTTAAATAATAAAGAAAATTTGAACAATATAATATCATAGCTGATACAAGCTATTGTTAAATAACTATAATACGTCAATCTCCGATAAACAACACTCAATATCATATAACTATGACTGCGCACACGCTAATCGGGATGCAGGACTCTCCATTAATTCTACAGCCAGTAGCTCCAGAGGAGGACAGCCTGCAATCACATAATGCGAGTATATGACAAAGGCGGGCTCCTCAAGGTTATCCATGAGTGGCCGGGGTTCTAAGGGGGCTGCGTGTAGGGAGTAGCCTGTCTCGTATATTCTAGCCCCTGGAAGTACTGCAGATGTTAAATTAATAGCGATACATATTAGCTTTAATTGTTATAGGTAAGCTATATTGCTTAAATTTATTTGTCATTCTTTACGGTCCTCTGGACTGTACGAGAGCTAGCCCAGGGGAGCCCCGGCTACGTGGCAGTCTACCGTGGGGTAATACCCAGGGTGTGATTTGGCTGGGGCTTGAAGGCCCTGGAGGCTCTAAAGTGTCTGGCCCTTGCAGTACTATGGCCTGGTGATGGATTCTCCGGGTTCTGGAGGGGTTTGCCTCGTCGTGGGCTGGGACAGCGTGGTGATGTATGGGTGGGGTCTTCGGGGCATGGTCGAGTTAACTCCCGGTTAACTTCACCGCCAGTAGATTTAACCACCCCCGGTGGATTCGAAAGTACCGGGGGCCCGGCCCGGGGGGCTGGCCGTCGCCACGGGGAACCCGGAGCCCCGCAGATACGTGGCTCCTGGAACGTCCTAGCACGGGGGACGGGGCCGAGCTTGGTGCGGGTGGGCTCTAGGCTCTACTGTTCCTGCCTGGCTATTTCCCGGGCGTAGCGTGGTGGTGTGAGAACCTCTATCTGGAGCCTGGCTAGGCTGTCTAGGTCGTAGTTCCTGAGGTTCCACGAGAGCAGTATGACCCTCGGGTAGCGCTCCCGGAGGAGAAGGGCTGATGCGACGAAGAAGGCGTCGTCGAGGTCTCTAACGTACCTTGTTGCCTCGTGTAGGTACCCTTGTATCTCCTCGGTGCTTATCCGCCTAGCGTCTGATAGGAGGAGTCTTACAGCGTCGCGGAGGCTCTCAGGGTCTACGTGGGTTCTACTGGCTAGCTCCTCTAGGTGCTCCTCTACTTCTTCTAGCAGGACCTGCGGATAGTATGTTGGCCTTGTCCTGGAGACTAGGAGTATGAGCCTCCGCGTGAACCCGTTCCGTAGGAGCCCGGCTATGACTGTGTTAGTATCGAGGACAATCGCTTCCTCAGACCCTCCCTCACCCTTTCTTCGAGCCACTCGGCCTCCTCCTCGTCGAGGCCCCCATTCGGTAGCAGTTGTTCGATCAACACGAGCTTCGTGGCGACGACTACGAGGTCCTCCTCTGATAGGCCGAGCTTCTCTGCCGCTCTACTCACCTCGTCAGGTAGTGTGACTCTGACTGTTCTCGCCACAGCAGAGCCCCATTCTATGGCCTAGTAGGCTCTCCTCGCTTAATTATGCTTCTATGGACGCCGATTGACCCACTGGGGGTGTCCCTAACGCTATATAGTGCTTCCGCGGTAAGAGCTTGATCTAGAGCGCTGGGCCCAGAGGCTACACAGTGTGCTGTAGACCCTCATGGCGGGGTGCCGTGCTTGGCCGGGGAGCACTTGATGTACACGGTTCTCGCGGAGTACTACGACTACATTTACGCCCGCTACCTCGAGCAGGTGCCGTCAATCATAGACGCTGTAGAGGAGCTGTTCCGGAGGCACGCCCGGGGCGCGGTTAGGAGGGTTCTCGACCTCGCCTGTGGCACGGGCAGTCCCACGCTCGAGCTCGCGAGGAGGGGCTACAGTGTAACCGGGGTGGACCTCCACGGCGAGGTCCTGAAGGTTGCCCGGCGGAAGGCGGAGAGGGAGGGGCTGAGGGTCGAGCTAGTCCAGGCCGATATGCGGGAGCTGGATCTGCCACGTAGGGACTACGATGCTGCTACGGTGTTCTTCTCTAGCATCCAGTACGTGGGCTCCTACGGCGAGCTGGTCGGTGTCCTGGAGAGGATTAGGGCTCACCTGAGGCCTGGAGGAGTCCTAGTCTTCGATGCTATGAATCCTCTGGCGGTGGACGCTTCTAGGCAGGTTGTGTGGGACGCGCCTGGCCCCAGGGGCGAGCACCTATTCATGGTGGACTACAGGGATGTTGACCCGTTCAAGCAGGTGATGAGGTTCAAGCGCCTCATAATGGTCCTGGACGGCAGGGGAGGAGCGAGAACGTATCTCGTTGACGACGAGGTGTACCTCTACACGCCTAACGAGTACCGGCTAGCCCTACGGGAGGCAGGGTTCCGTGAAGCCCACCTCTACCAGGGATACGGCGATGTAAACGGAGAACCCAACCCCAGGAGGATAGTGGCTGTCGCCACAGCCTAGAAGCCGGGCCCCCGGGATATAGTAGGAGTTGCCATGATAGTTGTTAACAGTGGGAGGAGCCGGCATGGCGAGTCTGTCTTGCAGGCTTGTAGCTGTACTCTCTGCAGCTGTCATAGTGCTGCCGTGGCTGGTGATAGCCTTCTCGTGGAGCCTTAACCCGTGGTTTGACCCGCTACGGGGCGCCTTTAGCGACCTCGGCTCCCCCAGGGCGCATCTCCCCTGGGTGTTCAACCTGGGTATGATAGTTTCCGGGCTTCTGGTGATGCTACTGGGCCTCACAGTCTATCGTGTCTCGGTGTTGAGGCTTGAGGCGGCTGGAGCAGCTCTCCTATCGGAGGCGGGAGTCTTCCTGGCTCTTGTAGGCATGTTCCCTGAGGGAACTAAGCCCCACAGCTTCGTAGCAGCGTGGTTCTTTCTCCAGCTATACACGTCCTACGTAGTGCTGGGTATGGCGCTATACCGGAGGGGGCTGGAGAAGCGTGGCCGGGCTCTGGCGCTGATAGGCGTGCTAGCGCCCCTTCTCGCAGTGTTAGTCGAGTACACTATGGGGTGGCCTTCCATAGCAGTTCTCGAGACTTATGCAGTACTCGCTGCTGATGCTGGTGCAGCAGTTCTGGCAGCGGCTTACCGGTGCACGGTTGTATAGGTGCTCTTTCGCGGGCGGAGGAGAACATTAGAACGCCGGGCGCTAAGGCATCTGCTATGAGATTTGAGGAGCTGAGAAAGGGGGTGGATGGTAATGGTGCGTGTCATAGACCTGCGAGGCGGTGATTACGGGTGCCGTACGAGTCCCATAGTACTACTAGTGGATCATATTTCGAGGATAAAGACGAGTGGTGAGCGGGGCCAAGAGTACGAGTTCCTACTCGACAGCGACATGGCGCCGCGTAGCCTCGTCCTAGAGTACATCGAGCGTAGTGGTCTAGAAGTGGTAGAGGTACGGGAGGAGGACAAGACGCTCCGGATAAGGGTCAAGTACTAGCCCAGAAGCGGGGACACCATCACCTGGCCTGGGCGCCTCTACACCTAGAACCCCCAGTCACGTTTCTAGGCCAACGACGGTACTGGGGGAGCATCTGGTGGCGCAGCAGGGCGAAGTCGTGGACCTACGTGGCAAGATATGCCCGGAGCCCTACGTACGGGCCATGAAGCTCCTAGAGCAGGCTCCGAAGGGCTCGGTGCTAAGGATAGTAATGGACTCCTGGCGCCGCGTGATAATGCTTGTCTCAGCCGTTAAAGCGCTTGGTATGAAGGTGGATGTAGCTAAGCATGACGAGAAGAGCTTTCTAATAACGATAGAGAAGAGCGTTGAGGAGAAGAAGGAGAAGAGCTAGATGCCTTCTAAGGCCCCGGTGCTAATGCTAAGGCGGGCAGCGTAGCCGGTTCCTGGGCGGCGAGTCGCGCTCGGGACGGTTGGTGACCCTCTTCTCTATCTCGCGGCGGAACTGCTCCACAATCTCCTCGAGCACGTGAGCCTGCCCGTTCACTGCGGCGCGGTGAGCGTAGACTATCATGGGGCGTAGCAGCTTCTTGACCAGGCTCTGGGCGAAGTCCCCCGTGGCCGTCAGCGCGGCGCCGTCGACGCCCAAGCCCCGTAGCCTGCCGTGTAGCTCCTGGAGCTCCTCCTCCACGACGCGGCCCGCATACTCCATCATAACCGCTATGGCCTCGTCAGCGGCCCTCCTCATCCAGGCCTTCCGGAAGAGGGCGAGCTGCTCCTCTACTATCCTCTCCGCCTTTGGGACCTCCTGGCGGCGACGCTCCAGGGTCTTTTGTATCACCTTCTCGAGGCCCTGGAGCCCTATGTAGCCGAGGTGGCTGGGCACCGGTAGCTCCACAGCCGAGGGGTTTGAGACGTCTACTACCAGTGCACCGTGCTTCATCCTCTCTAGCAGATCCCGGGTGAGTAGAGGCTTATCCACAGTAACAGCGACAAAGACGACGTCGGCATACTCTAGGAGCTCTGGTAGCTTGTCGAGACTGTAGGCCTCCCCGCTTACCTTCTTTGCCAGCCTCTCTGCTCTCTCATAGGTACGGTTGACTACCATTAGTCGGGCGCTGCTGCTCTTTTGCCGAATCAGGGTGGCTATTATTGAGCCAGCTTCACCCGCGCCTACGACTAGGACTCTTCTCCCATCGTAGCTCCCGAGAACCTTCTCGGCGGCATGCACGGCTGCTCCGGGCGCGCCCACGTTGCCGTAGGATATCATGGTCTTGCTACGTACTAGCTTACCAGTCTTAACGGCGTAGTGGAAGAGGAGGGACATGTATTTGCCCGCATAGCCCCGGCTCCTAGCGGACTCGTAGGCCTTCGCCACCTGGCCGAGGATCTCGTTCTCTCCGAGGATAGCTGACTC
The DNA here is from genome assembly GCF_001412615.1 of Pyrodictium delaneyi. Lineage (NCBI taxonomy): Archaea > Thermoproteati > Thermoproteota > Thermoprotei > Desulfurococcales > Pyrodictiaceae > Pyrodictium > Pyrodictium delaneyi. Next base: position 752,215 of record NZ_CP013011.1, read on the forward strand.
GAGGCCGGCAGCGACACGGAATAGGTGACGAGCCGCGTCGAGCCCCCGGAGGACGACAGCGTACTTCGCGGCGTCGCCTAGTAGGCTCTCCGCCTCGATTAGGAGCCGGGGCGATTCAAGCGCGTAAACCTCGAAACGGTTACACGTAGCAAGGATGACGAGTTCATCGGTATAGGGGTAGAGGCGCTCATAGGCTTGCTCTACGAGATTTTCAAGCTTCCCAACTACTTTGAGCGGTGCACTACGGTGGTTGATGGTTATCAGTATTAGTTCGTCAAGAGTCCTTGCCACGGGTACCACCAGCGGCTCTCCGCGGAGCTTACAGAGACAGCGCTGGCTCCACCATGCGGAGGCTTGTCCGGGTATAGATTGATAACCACCTATCCCCATTAAATAGGTTAAACCAGTCATGGGCGTGCCGGAGATATGTAGTTCTCAAATCAATCCCCAGTATTACACGATTCATAAGTATTTCAAACAGCATACTCGTATCCATCAATGGCCGTTATATCCATAAAGGGTTGCCCCCGAAAACTATCGGCGAGGAGGTAGGATAAGCCTTGCCAGCAGACCCGCTACTCGTCTTCGCTCTCCGCTATAGCAACGAAGGCCGCACGTGTATAGCACAAGAGCTTATACAAAAAGCCGAGCAACTATGCAACATGGGTAGTCTTGTAGGCTGCAAGCTGGGCGAGAGCGGCCGCGAGCTTCTACGCCCAGTTCTCGCTGCTAAGCTCCTCTATGCCTCTAACCATGAGGACAATCTAGAGGTTTGGCTCCGCGTTAGTGGCGAGCCGCAGGCCCTTCAGGCACTTGAGACTGTAATGAAAAGGGAGAAGGGTGTAAGCTTCCAAATAGTCAGCGAGAATAAGTACAGCATAATTGTACGGCTCATACTCTCCAAGGATAGATGGTGTAGTAACTGCCAGTGGTGCCCCCTAGCCAGAGCCCCGCCTGGCAGTATGGTGAAGAGTGTCCTCATGACAAGCGACTTCATGCTAGTAGAGCTTGTAGTGGCTAAGACACAGGCATTGAAGGCGCTGGAGAGTCGTGGCTTCGAGATAGTCTATAGTGCTCGTGTAGAGGAGGTAGACTTCGCCCTTACCGCGAAGCAGGAGCTAGCCCTCGTGTTAGCCTACCTCTACGGCTACTACAGCCACCCCAGGAAGATAAGCATCAAGGAGCTAGCAGCTAAGCTTCGCATATCGAGCTCGGCACTAGCGGAGCTACTCCGCAAAGCAGAGCTAAAGGTGATAACACGCTACGTCATGGAGGAGCTGCCTCACTACCTGATACACCAGGTTATGTATGCTATACCGGTGCCCCGAGAAGGTCGTTCTGGCAAGACACAGTCCTAGTAGCTCTCCGTCGTGCAGCACCTTCACCTAGGTATCCACGTCTCACTGATTGCGGGTTTTAGGTATCATACATTGGCTCTGGTTGTTCCCCGCTCTAGTGCATCCTTTGTCCCATTATGCTCTAGAGAATCGAGCATGCCTCGGGGCTGGTGGGTATACTGGTCGATACACTAGGGGGTATATCAGCCCACTTGTCAACTCTCTGTATCCCTAATAAGCTGGATGTTGCCTCGTTTCTAGCCTTGCTCTTTCTTTGGTAGTTTCGGGCAACCTTTAAGCCGGTAGCTCCTACTATTATCTAATACTAGTATAACTGGGGCTTCCAGAGAACCGGAGGCATGGGGGTGGATAACCCATGCCGAGGAGGGGTATCAACTGGGCAGTTGAGGTCCTCCGGAGGATTAAGGGGCTAGAATTCCCAGTGACTAAGGAGCAGCTACGCGAGAAGCTCAGGGACTTCTACTACTACGGTATACCGGCGACCCGGATCCTCGACGAGGTAGAGAAGGAGAGCTTTGCTAGCCCGGCTGAACTCCTAAAGGAACTGGCAGAGGCTATACGGAGGCTTGAGGAGCGTGGAGAACTACCGGTGACTGCTAGGAGGGGCATTAACTGGGCTGCTGAGGTGCTGAAGAGGATACGCGGCTTAAGCTTCCCCGCATCCAAGGAGCAGGTGAAGGAGAGACTCGCTGGGCTGGCTTGGCACGGCGTTAACATTGAGAGAATCCTCGACGAGGTGGAGAGGGAGAGTTTCGCTAGCCCGGCTGAGCTCCTAAAGGAGCTAGCGGAGGCAATAAGGAGGCTTGAGGAGAGAGGCGAGCTGCAGGTAGCCCAACACTAGCACCGGTAGCTACCATAATCGGATCATTTTTGTATGTAGCATATGTAGCAACTGTGGATCATTTCACTTGTTGATATTTTGGCCGCTCTGTTGGACAGGTTTTACCCATCAAACTGAGTAATTGACGACATATGGTACACATGTCTATGGGTTCCCCTTTGAGGAGACGCTGGGATATCCACTCTACTAGCTCGCTGAAGCCTGACAACTTTTCTAGCTCGTCTAGTCCCTGAGGGCGTCGATGACCACGGAGTACATAGTTGAGAAGTGGTTGTTGTACTCCCGTGAGTTTGGCTGCTTTTAGCTGGGTAACGCCATGTTTCTTTACTAGGTGTATAGCGACGGCTATCCTAATGAGCCGGGAGTACCGGGTTACGTACTCTTCGCAAACAGATGGTGTTATCAGCGATTTATTTATAGTTGACATGCTGTATCCCTTCTATCCTTAGCTCGGGGTACCCTTGACCCTATGCTATAGTTTGGGCTGCAATTCTGTCTACCGCTCTGTGGCGATCAAGCCGTCTTCGTCAACTTTTCAAGGACCTTAGCGAGGCGGTCTATGTCTTCGGGTCCGTTGTATATGTAGAAGCTAGCCCGTACGGTGCCCCGCTCGAGGCCTAGGCTACGGTGCAGCGGCTCGGCACAGTGGAAGCCGGCGCGTACAGCTACCCCCTCCATGCCTAGAGCTAGCGCGACGGCGTGTGGCGCCTGGCCCTCGATGTTGAAGGCTACTATCCCTAGCCTGTCCTGGGTCTCCCAGCTCACTGGCTGGAAGCCCGGCACTTCCCTTAGCCTCTTCAGCGCATACTCTAGGAGGGTCTTCTCGTGCGCCTCTACCTTGTCCATGCCTATCTCTGCTAGGTACTTGGCGGCCTCGGCTAGACCGACGGCTCCGGCTATGTGTGGTGTCCCGGGCTCGAACTTCCAAGGGGACTCCGCGAAATCGACCTTGAGCTCGCCGTCCTCGAGCCGGACACTCTTGACTATGCCGCCGCCCTGGAATGCTGGCTCCATCTCCTCTAGATGGTCGCTCCGTATCCAGAGCACACCTATACCCGTGGGGCCGAGCATCTTGTGTCCACTGAAGAACAGCATGTCGGCCTCGAGGCTGTATACGTCTATCCTCATGTGGGGTGTACTCTGCGCCGCGTCGACCACCACTAGGGCGCCGTGACGGTGTGCCTCCCGGGCTATCTCCCGAACTGGATTAACGTAGCCCAGCACGTTGCTAGCATGTGTTAGAGTCACTACCGTTGTCTGGTCGTCGATCATACTGAGTAATACGTCTAGGTCTAGCCTCCCGTTCTCCTGGCGCACGGGAGCTAGCTCCAGGCGGGCCCCGGCGAGCCGGGCAACAGTCCTCCAGGGCAGTAGGTTGCTATGGTGCTCCATCACAGTGGCCACTATCTTGCTGCCCCTCCGGATCACGTTGTTGAGTAGCAGCATGTATGCGGCCATGTTGGCGGAGTCGCTCGCGTTGCGTGTGAATATTATCTCGCCGGGGCTCCGGGCGCCTATGAACCTGGCTATGGTCTCGTGGGCCTCCTCGTAGAGCCGGGTAGCCTCTACAGCCAGCTCGTAGAGCCCCCGGGCTACGTTCGCATTGCTATGCCAGTAGAACCGGTCGACAGCCTCTATGACGCGGTGCGGCTTCTGTGTAGTAGCGGCGTTGTCGAGGTAGACTAGCCCCGGCTTCTCCTGGAATATGGGGAAGTCTGTGCGAATGCTCTCGTAGTCTAAGAGGAAACCTATACCTGGCACGGTTCAAGCACCCGTAGAGACAGCAGGCATGGATGAAGAGGGTGTGTAGAGCCTAGTTCCCAGCTGTGCTCTGGCTCTCGAAGTATTCGTTGAGCTGCTCCACGTATTTGAAGCCGTTGTCGGGGAAGACGAGGACGTAATCGCCTTCCTCCAGCTCTCCACGGTCCCTGAGCTTCATGAAGGCTGCTGCTACGGCGCCGCTGCTGAGGCCGGGTAGAATGCCGTCCCGGCGAGCCACAGTCAGTAGTGCTTCTATCGCCTCGCGTCTCGTGACCTCTACCACGGCGTCAGGTTTGACCCAGTGTATCCACTTCATGCCGGTCTCGACCCTGCGTATACCGGGTATCACCTCGCCCTTGGCTGGCTGAACCATGTAGATCTTCGTGCCGCCGACCCGGTTCTTGAAGTAGAACGTTATCGCTGCCATGTGGCCGGAGGTCCCTATGCCGCCCACTATGCCTCGGGGATTTACCCCGGCTGTGCGTAGCTGTAGCTCGAGCTCCTTAGCAGTATAGCGCAGGTGCACCAAGAAGTTAGCATCGTTGCCGAACTGGTCGATGTGGAGAGCCCTGTCCCGGGCAGCGTCCCTCCGTACATCTTCGAGGAGGTCGACAGTGAGTGGTTTCTCGGTTCTTATCACCTCGGCGCCGAGAGCACGTAGCAGCGTGTCACTAGCCTTCTGTATAACGCGGGGGATGTACAGCCGTACCTTGAACCCATGTATAGCGGCCATGGCGGCTAGTGCCATACCCGTGTTAGTTGATGTAGCCTCGTACACTTTGTCGCCGCGCCAACCGTTCTCAAGGGCTTGCTTGACCATGTACCAGCCTATACGGTCCTTCACGCTCATGCTGTAGGGATTGTACCACTCCAGCTTAGCCCATACCCGGAACCCGTCCCCCGAGAGGCTACGCAGTCCTACTAGCGGCGTAGGCCAGCCCCGGTACAACAGCTCCATAGTGTCCCGGAAGACCCTCATCGGGGCGGGATCAATGTCGTCGTAGAACCCTAGATCCTCGAGCTTCAGCTCAATAGGTACCGTTTTGTCACGTGATGCTGGGATGCGACGAACGCCGAGCAGTCTCAGCGACCAGTAGATCCGTCGTGCTTCCTCGCCTAGCACTTTACCGCTGCTATCAACGGGTATTGCAGAGGTCAGGCTGTTTTTCTGTAGAAGCTCGGCCATAACGCCTAGTAGCTCTTGGAGATTAGGCCGTGCTCCAGCGTCTAGCTCCTCTATGGGTACAAGTATGAATCCGGCCACGGCCTGTTACACCACCTTTAGAACCACCTGCAGGATTAAACACCGTACGTCAAGTCTAGGCTAACTAAGGAGCACCTTGAGGGGGGTGTCTACTCGGGGTATCTCGAAGCAGACACGGTGCCGGCTTGTCTTAGGTGGGAGTAGCTTCTTCTCAAGTCCAGCCCTAACTACTAGGCTCTTGTCGACACTTATGTTGGGTCTCCACGAGCCGACCTCTACACAGGGCGAGTCGTACTCTACCAGTACTGCTGGTACATACTTCGCACCGAGCTGGCGCAGTGCTGCCACCCGGTGGTGTCCATCAAGTATAACCATGGTCTTGGCGTCTACCAGTACTGGGTATAGTAGGCGACTACGACGACGGATATCTTCGGCTATCTTCTTGACGTGATCCTCTACTACCTCCTCATGTGGGCGCAGGGCGTCTATTGGGACTAGACTGATGCGGTAGGCTTGCCGGAGACTTGCTCTCTGCACTCCTACCCCAGCCTCCAGAACCCGCCTATAACAGTGTTATAGAGCTTATCAGTATTTCCCCATTAGTGTAAAAACTATCCATAATAAACAGAACAAAAATGTAAATCTATTATGGCGACGCCCGAGAATCCAAGGAGCCCTAGAATCTGCCACCTCTCCCCCGGTCCGCAGCACGTTTCAGTATGCGCTTAACCGGCTCTGGATCACCTTTCTCAAGAGCATTAATCGCGTTTAAAACCTCAAGCGCAGAGCGGGAGAATCCTAGGAGCACACTCCGGAGAATAACACGAGCCTTACGCGGATCCTTCTGGTAAGAGAGAAGAACCTTGTAGGCGGCAAGAGGATCACGAACTAGGAGGGTAGCAAAATCTACACGATAGGAAGCAAAAGCACGGTTGTCAAGTACCGCAAGGGCGCCCATGGCTACAGAGCGTAGACGTTCACGTACAAGCTGGATAACATTGCTATCCTGCATAAGCCCTTGGCACCTCTATATATGGAGCGGGTATAGACTTAGCAAGGCATCGATATGTGCACTTAGACCTATGAATAAGAGGCACTATTTGATGGGTCTTAATAATAGTACGCACCTTTCCGGTCGTGGTGATCCGTGTATAACGACTCTCCAAGAATACGACATATGGTCTCTAAGAGGCGAGCATGGATGTTTTCACAATCCAGGTAATAGGTAGTGTATGGTACCCTAACCCTATACGCTCTGTCGTTTCCGCTTTTGGGAAATGCCTGTGGCTGTACTGCAACAGCTCTCTAGGGAAAACTTGTATCATTAATTATCATTAATTCTATTGTGTTCAAAAAGCGTGGAGTGCTAGCCGATGCAGTGGAGTTCTGCAAGCTTTTGCGTATCAACCGACATGTTAAAGTGTATATGGGCCAGCTGGTGATATACCTCTACACCCATGTCTAACGTTAAGCCGGAGTATCGTTTTTCATTGTAGTAGTCCGATAAACGCCCTGGACTCGTTTCTAGATACATACCCATATCGAACATTGCTGCAAGATCGAGTTCAGACATTGCTGAACGCATTGGTAGGGAGTAGAGATAGAACCCTGTTATACCGTTCCTCTTATTGCGGAGTAGCATGTTGTAAAGGTTGAACAAAAGCTCCCTCTCTTCAACCATTGCCTTGAGTATTTCTAGTCCTTCAAATATAGCTATTTCGGGACGTATTTTTTCCATAGCTAAATGCATTATATCATTTAGCTCATTTACAGTGTATGCGCTAGGGTTCAATGAAATGACATGAAGCTGGCGAAGCTTGCTTGCCGTATTTCTCCCCTTAGAACTCATATCGAGCATACAGCGCGCCATATTGGAAATCGCTTGGGGGCTTGATTTGAAACTTATCACCAATACACTAATTGGTTCGCTCATTATAAACGATGTTGCTAGCATAGAAGTTACAAGTCTACTATTAACAGTAGTTGACAAGCCTATTAGTACTTGGGCACCACGAGGAATTGATAACACACGGCATATGGCGCGTAATGCTGCCTGGGTCTCCTGCTCGGAGCCGGGAGCAGTAATCCGTATAAGGTACCTATCGTTGACACGTAGCGAGCCTAGCAGCTTACAGAGATCATACGTTTTCGTTATGTCAAATGGAGGTACCTCCTCTGGTTCTTCGGGGAGGCTGATCTCGATTACCACCCCGGGCCTCATGTAGAAGGGTAGCTCGGCCTGGTGTATCGGAGCCCAGCGGGCCTTACGCAGCTCTAGGATGCGCTGCAGCTTGCCTTGCTCTATCTGGAACCGGAGTATGAACACAGCATCAACGATGAACTCCTCTATACCGTAGCCTACTACCCGTGCTCCATAGGGATGCTCAGCTATGAGAATCGAGGTCACGCCCAGAGGTTTGAGTCCGTTTACGAAGAAGTTCTGCAACAATTCTCGTATTTTTGCTTTATCTCGTACTATCTGGAGCATTGCTGTTATGCTATCTATTACTATTCTCCGCGCCTTTACCTCGTCTACTAGCCTTAGGACCTCCTCTAGCTGGGAGATAAGGGCATCTTCGTCAACTATTGTAAGGGCTTCTACGTAGTGAAAGAGGCCATCCTTTTCTAGAGACTCAAAATCCATGCCAAGCATGGCCATGTGGTTGAGAAAGTCGTTACGTGGTTCAACAAAGTTAAGGTATATACCTGGTTCCTTGAATCGTCGTGCTCCTTCATAAAGGAATTTTGCGGCAAATGTAGACTTTCCGGTACCTGGATTGCCGGCAAGAAGTACGACGGCGCCGCGAGGAAACCCACCGTTTAACAAGCGGTCAAGCCCATAGATCCCAGATGGCACTATCTCGACGCGCCTAGTTATTCCACCTAATTCCTTCATCAAATCTTCCGCCTTCATGACTTCTATCCCTCAGTCTCGCTATTATATGTCTTTGCGCTCTTGTAACAGACACGCCTCCGAAACTTCTGTTGCAAACTTCAAACTCACCATACTTTTATATATATCCTCCTACCCTAATAATGCATGCCACGGGTTTCCCTAACCAACCTTGGTCAAGTCTAGCACTGAAAGGGGTTAGTTGTATGCTATCCTATTAGCACATAGCACAGAAAGCTTTAAGCAAACCATATGCGTAGCTCCACCTTAGCTTCGAACAAGACACGAACACAGTCTTCGTGTACTCCCCCGCTGCGCGGGGGTAGATATGTGTTATACTTTACGCTCACTCGAGTCCGACTCGATATTTCGTGTATACATTTATATTATCGTGAGGTCAACTAAATAGATTAGTTAAGCTATCTAACTATTGTGGGGGAGAGAAGATAGGCAGCCATACTGGCGAGAGTTAACAGGACAACATACTTTGAGGCAAGGAGTGTATAGTTGTGGACGACTTTTGCTATGACAATAGCTGATGCCAATACTATTGTGTTCAATGAATAGAAATAGAGGCCAGCAAGTATGGCCGTATCGACTGCCCCGCCGAACCCGGGTATGCTGCTCATGGCTGTTTTCTCCACTAATGCTTGGACTATGCCGGCTGCTACTGCGTAGGTGAGTGAGGCTAGCGAAACCACGAAGCTATACTCTGAGAGCCTGGACTGGGTCATTTTCATCAGTCTCCTGCTCTCTCTTGAGTGCGTGGCAGCAGCTGTGAGGACCTCGTGTATCATGCCGCCACTCTTTGAGGCAGTCACAATGCTTCGTGCTAGTAGTCTTATTCTGCGGGGTGCACGGCGGAATGCTTCCTCAAAAGCCTTGTCAAGGTCGCCGGTGGTGCGGTATATCCTGGCCATTCGCTCCACGTAGAGAGCTAGGGGGGGTTTAAGCACTCGAGCAGCACGGAGCAACGCATCGGCAGTAGAGCCGCTGGAGGCGGCTAGTCCAGCGTACGTCGAGAGGAACTCGGCAAGCTCTTCGTCGAGTATGTCTATTAGTCTTGCAGTGCGTCGCGCGTAGATGTAGACTGGTAGAGAGGCTGTGGCAAGAGCGCCTGCAAGCTGTATCATAGTTCCCTTGTCGGTGACAACTGGAATCATGTAGAATAGTTTGAAGCTATGCCGGGGTATTAGCCAGTCGACGCCAAGTATGGTGGCTAGCCTTCCAGCTAACAAGGGGTAGGCTAGTAGCCAGGCAACGGCAGATGCTATGGCCAACAGTGCTACAGCAACCTTGGTAGCTGTCTCATCCATCGTGGCAGCCCCCTAGACTCTAATTCTCGACACCATGGAGTCAACTATTACTATCACAGCAGCGCTCATCATTGGGACAAGTATAAAAGTAGAGAGGAACAATAGGCTGTCGAAGCTCAGCCCCGGTATAGGCTGGAACACTAACAAGAGCCCAACGACGCCTATGGCTACGGGGAGCATTACACTAACCGCTACGAAGACCTCAAGTATAGCCCCCAGGCTACTGGAGAGCTTCTCTATCTCTACTTCTAAGCCGTAGAGGTACTCCGTTATAGACGATAAGACTATCTCATTGACGCCAGTTCCCGTCCGAGCAGCGGCAGAAAGCCCTGCTAGAAGTCTACGGAGACTATACACTGGAGTGATTCGCGCAGCCTCCTCGAGGACGGTTTCCACTGGCATCCCAGCCTTAATACCGGAAGCTATGTACTCGAGCTCAATGCGGAACTCACGGAGCTCCTTCAGCTCCTTCTCGTAGAGTCTCATAAATGACTCGGCGAGCCCGGCACCTGCGAGAAGCTTCGTAGCCAGCGCCTCGGCGAAGAGCAGGAACCGAGGCTCTAGACGTCCTCCACGGTTTTTATACGCGACAACAGGTATAGCAATGTAGAGCGCCAACATCAATACAAATGATGCGAATGCGGCTCCTAAGGCGGCAATGCTTGCTATAACTGGCTGAACTCCGAGTCTTAGGTACAAGGCTATCCAGACAATCATAGCAACAGAGGAAACAACGATGACCATGACTACTAGGTAGGCTAAGGTGTAACGTTCCAGACTGGATGAGAGCCCGGACCCTAGTACGTGGTAGCGTAGGTCGGGGTTAAACCTTTCTCCCAGCCTCTCGAGCGCCTCCACTAGACCCACCGTCGGCAGCCTCCGCCTGGGCGGGCTTGAACACGTAAGGGTCAGTCTCGCTGACGGCCTCCTGGTATACGGAGTCGGGGTCACGCATATACATACGTATAATCTCGTGCAGCTCTAGCATATCCATCTTCTTTATAGCTGCCCAGCGTAGCACTGTGGCCCTCATCTCGAGGTCACGCCACACATCCCGAGGAGTCGTGACTAGAAGCTCTGCTATAGATTCCACGAACTTGCTGCTGCGAGATACGAGCATCCATGTATCGCCTCGGCTATCCCACTGGAACAACCTACCTAATGTGACTTCATCATGCTCAACATCGTATAGCCTCGTCTCGTCAACTCTCGTAATCTTACGGTACACCCTGCCACCCTTCTCGATGCGGAGGATATTCACGTAGAGCTTCGCGGCCGCTATGAGGCTCTTAGGTACATTCATCGGCGGCGAAGCGAGTCTACGTATGAGTACACCTGCGGACTCAGCATGGACCGTGGTTAGGCCGCCGTGGCCCGTGGCTAGTGCCTGGAAGAAGGCGAAAGCCTCCCGGCTGCGTATCTCACCGACAATTATAACGTCGGGTCTCATACGGAGCGCGCTCTCTACCTGCGCCTGGAGTGTGACGTTTTGTACACCTGGCATATCGGAGAGACGAGTATGCATGGCAGTCCAGTTATCGTGGAATGGTATATAGATCTCTGGTGTATCCTCAATAGTCACTATCTTGTACTCAGGCGGAAGCAGCATAGCAAGTGCGTTCAGGAGCGTGGTCTTGCCAGAGCCCGTGGGTCCATAGATAACAACACCCTGCTTATACTGTATAGCTGCCCAGAGAAGAGCCGCAACACCCTCGTCAAGTGTCCCACGGTTAATCAACTCGACGATTGTGAAGGGCTCAGCCCTGAACTTACGCACAGTAAAGCTGTGGCCTCGCCGCGACACTATATCAAGTACAATATGGACACGGTAGCCTTCAGGACGCAGCACACCCTCCACGATAGGCCTAGCGAGGCTAGGCTCACGGCCAGCCCGTAGCGCGAGCTTCATAACAACTCGCTCTAGCTCGACCGGATCGCTAAAGGTAAGCCCGCTAGTCAGCCACTCGAACTCAGTATGATAAACGAACACTGGAGTGTAGAGCCCGTTGCACGATATGTCTTCGATATAGGGATCCCTTATCATAGGGTCAAGACGGCCATAGCCAACAAGGTCTCGCGCTATATAGTAAGCTACGCCTAGAGCCTCCTGCTCGGGGTCACGACCTAGCCTCCTTAGCCTCCCCTTCCACCGCTTAATAACACTGTGAGCAAGCTTGTATGCCTCGCGTAATCCTTCGCCGAGATCCTCAAGCTCGGAGAATCTACGGAGAAGGCGTAAGTCGTTCATTATGCGTGAGAGAATTATGCTATAGGCCTTCTTACCTATATCCGTAAGCTGGGGCTCTTCGACATGGTAGAAACGTCGGCCGTCAACGTCCTCAACTATGCGAACAACTATTGATGGTTCATCAAGAACACTATATTCGCTAAGAGTTTCGACAGTTCTCCCATCGGCTTGTTTGTTCTCGGCCAACCTCTCCACCTAGCTCATAAATTACTTCGTCGTTCTACCTGTCTAGCGGTTCGGTCATCGCTCTATGTTATGTATTAGGTTATAACGGCTTCCCAATGTTGCCAGAACTCGTTAATTATATATTCAGCAGCTAGCTCGGTAAAAAAGATCTGCATAAGAAGTAGAAATTAATGTTGCAACGCCGGCTCATGAATCAGTGGGGCTAGCCGGGTACTACTGCTATTGCTTCGACTCCGTTCTTTGTAACAACCTTTACTATGATAGTACCGCTGTCTGGTATGGTTACTGCAATCTGGCCTATCTTGCCAGGGTCTATGGGTGTGTTGACCGATGTATTGCTGCTTACCACTTCGCCGGTTGTTTGATTGATCACGTATACAGCGCTTATGGTGACCTGAACATCGCCTACGTTACGCACATATACTATGTCGTTGACTCTATCTACTCCATCGATTTTTATACGCTCCTGGAACCGTATGTCGTTCTGGGGAGCATTCTGTACTGTTCCGCTTATCCACAGGTATAGGAGAACGGCTGTTGCTATTGCTATGAGTACTAGTAGTGCTGTAGCTACTACAGGAGATATACCCCGTATCCCATACTGCATGGATATTCACCCTTACACGTGCTATGTTTTAGATTTGGTGAAACACATTCCCGCTATTAAACGGAATCAAGATACGACACGGTGATAGCTGAGTGGTGGGGGAAACATCTTAGCTTTGTTACTTGAGTGGTACCATGTACGTAGCTTCAACACCATTTGTTGTCACTATCCTCACCAGGGCCGTGTTACCGGTAAAGCTCCCGGCGGGTATGTTCTCGAACACGTTGATGAGGGGCGTAACGTTGCCTGGCTTGATTTCAATATTTAACGTGTCGTTTACTTTTACGATGCTGTTAGTCTGGGGATCTACCAGGTATGCTGTCGACAGGGTAGCGTTTACATCGCCAACATTACGTACATATACTGTGAAGTTGTAGTGTGTAGTGTTGGACTGCACATCAACGGTATCTATCTTTATCCGTTCTTGTAGCTGATAACTTGTCTGAGGTGTTGTCTGGACTGTTCCACTCACCCATAGATAGAGTATCACGGCTGTTGCTATTGCTATGAGTACGAGTAGTGCTGTAGCTACTACGGGGGATACGCCTCTAAGGACCTTGACCATGATCATTCACCTCGGCCGGCTCTCAGACTCCTATCCACCAGTCGTATGTAACACTCGTAAATGTATTATTAAAGATTTTGCGGATGGGCAGGTATGAATAGTGTACATGTGTGGTAATTCTGTCCTCCTAGATCGAAGCTATGAAGCTATGGAACAGTATAGGACTTCCTAATATATATGTCTATATGTCTAGATGATTCCTGCCTAGTCGAAAATGACTCATATTGGTTGCTACCACGTTATTACCCTGGCATGGTGTGTTACTGTCCCCGGAGGAGGTGCTGAGACATACCAAGAACCGCTATCCGTACACTAATGGTGTCAATGTTCATTGTCATAGCAATACTAGTCTTACTCGAATACATTCCTATGGGAAATGAAGGATACATGTCAAGTACTGTAAAGAGTTCTCCAGAGCAATCTATGTATACGAATACGGATAACTCAACGAAGATTAATTCTGAAGGTAGTAGCAACAATACCGTGACGAGCTGGTCGTCGATTTCCAGTAACGAGATTGCTAGAACAATGGATGCCACAGAAAACGAAGATATAGAGACCAAGATGACTGGCGTTGTTACTGTCACTACTACTACCACTGTGTTAGAAGAAAACAAGTTAATGCAGGATAACTTCCAATGGGAGCCTCCAGTTGTCAAATGGAGTTGGAAATGGATAGAACTAGGATGGAGGGGTCTCGTTGATGTCGAGACGACTAAGTTGCTTTCGAAGGGCTGTAGGTTTGATCCCGGCGTGTTTAACGAGTCTGCTGTAAGGTGCAGCTTGCTCCAGGCGCCTGCATTTACAAGATTGGCTCGAGCTTTAGCAGAGAATTCTTCTAGTATACTTGAGACAGCTGCGCGAGTTGCTGTATGGACGGCACTACATACCAAGTATATACCAGACGGCGAAGGCGTCGAGTACGTGTATACACCAGCAGAGACTCTTACACGAGGTGGGGGTGACTGTGAGGACCGTGCTCTCCTTGAGGCTGCGCTCCTCATAGCAGCGGGGATAGATAATGTAGTGCTGGTATCCTTTGAGTTTAACGATACTGACATAGGACACGTAGAGGCCGGAGTAATAGTTAATGGTACCCTTTATCTTCTGCCGCCAGTTAATGTTTCACTGCCTCTTGAACTCGAAGACTATGCAGGCTACATGTCGTTGCAGGGCTATAGGTTAGCCAGTGTAAAAGTCTATAACGTCAAAGTCTCTAGAAATGATGGAGCACTAGTAATAAGAGTAGGTGCTGAAGAACTCAGACCTCCTATGCCTCCAACAGAGCCTTGGAGACCCCCAAGAGCTTATCTTGATGTACTCGAAACTGAAGTTTTGCAGCTAATAGAGGGCCTTTACGGGAAGCCTCCTTGTCCCGGGTTTGTGCAGAGAGTGGTAGACTGGATGGCCGGCTATCTGCCGGAGCAGGAGCCGCCAATGATTCCGGTTGGCTACTACATGTATGCAGTGCCAATTACATTGTATAAGTCAAAACCTCTCTCCTATGCCATTGTGGAGGCACGTATTTACCTCGCATCGATGTTGGCCCAGGGGTTAGACCATTGGCTACGGGAGGAGAATCACTGGTGTGTAGTTGTTCACGCCGAAGCAGAGAATGTTGAAATGCAGTTATTCCGTTATACGCCTGGTGGCGCTCTGAAGGCTTATACCGGCCTTGCGCCGGCTACGGTGCTCCACGTGTTTAGCGGGCCCTGGCTACCCTGGTTTACGGCGAACGTAACCCTTGAAGATGGTCGACTAGTAATATACTCGAAGAACAATATCACTTCAATACTTGTCTACGGTGCGGGTATTGGTGACGATCTTGTAGAGCTAGTTGGCGTAGCTAAGCCCGGGGCCTTCTACCCCGGCTTGGAGACTGTAGAGGCTCTCAACTGGACCACGGAATATAATGGATCCCTGATAGTGATTGAATATAGTAAATTGCTTGGTGCTGTCGAAGAGAAGGCTTCTAGATTGGGTGTTGAGCCTCCATTTCTCCTAGTAGTTTGGTCGGGCGACCGGGAGTTATACGAGATGCTTCTTGTGCCCCGAGATAATGGGGGCTAATGAGCGGACGTGTGGAGGGGCTAGGTATGACGAGCCGTGCTGTGGAGAAGGCCTCCAAGGTGCAAGCCCTGCTCCAGAGTAGCGGCTTCTACGTCTCTAGGCACGCCTCCAGCATGCTCGTCATGCACTCCGACAGGATAGTCGCTACACTGCACGTCTACGACGAAGAGTGCCGTCTCCACGTCTACCGGCCCTGGATGTCCGAGAACCGGGAAGCCCTAGAACAGCTACGCACACTGCTCGCCAGACTCTGCACCAGTCTCGTGGAGAAAACTATGCCAGGGGATGCAGGAGCTTGACGCGCAGCAATACAGTTGGCCAGGAGCGGGGGCTCCCGGGCCCCCTTGGGAGGCTCGTGGAGAAATCCGGGCCTTGGAGCCTCCTCATAGTGGTTCTCGGGCTCTGGCTGCTCGAGGCAGTATACTACGCCGTCCTGGCCGCAGATGTACATGGGATAAGTCTCTCGGCTCGTGGCCTACTACTCTACCTCAAGTTGGCAGCTGCCGGGGCTCCATTGGCTGTGTTACGCTGGCTCTTCTACATGGGAGGACTCTGGCTATCAGCCTGGCTCTTCGGGGCACGGGGGCTAGACGGGAGACGTGCTCTCGTGGCAGCATCGTACACAGCGATAGCGCATACAGTCTCTGCGCTGGTGCTCGTAGTTCTCTACACTGTTCTCGGGCTAGAGCCTACGTCAACGCTGATAGCGTTGAGCTACTATGGCTCCATGATTGTGGCGTTTGCCCTCCTACTATGGGCTACCTGTAGCATGCTTGGATACAACGTCCGCGCCGTCCTAGCCGCTGTATTGGCGGTTCTCCTCGTGAACCTAACGCCCGCTGCTGCTCTCACACCCGGGTTCAATGCGTATGCAAGCCTCTCATACCTGATAGCTGGCAGCGGGGCGGGCGCGGCGAACACTACAACCGTGAGGCAGGGCTAGATACCAGCGGGATTGCTTGCTAGCAGCTCTTGATATGTAGCATTTTCTTGTATTTAACGAGAAAAACTGTGTAGTATTAATAAGGGAGAATGGAGGACGCTTGTCCTTCACGGGTCATAGTTATGGCTAACAATAACCATTAGAACCGTTTACTTCTCCTTCGGTAGCGTGGTAAGCCATGATCAGGAGTTCTATGAGGCTCGATATGAAGGGCTTTAGCCGTACTAAGCTAGCAGGAGCTATTGTAGTAGCGATTACGGCACTAGCAGCGTTAATAGTATTTGTATCAATAATGGTTGATGTTGATGCGTCGAAAGTATATACAGAATTCCTCGAAGGCGGTTACACGATTACGAGTAGCAAGCTCTTCCAAGAAAAGGTTCTAGATACTGGCGGAGCCGTAGCTGTAATGTTCCGTTCAGACACGTGTCCGACATGTGAACGTATGTACCCGTACTGGAGGATGCTCGAGGAGAAGGCCTTGTCTCTAGGATTTAAAGCCTATGATGTGAAACTCACACGGGACACTAGCACTATATTCAACAAGTACATGGTTCAAGATCTTCCTACATTTATAGTATTCTACGATGGCAAGCCCATAGCCAGGTACGTGGGTCCATTCACACCTGAGGACGGAAACGTGACCAGGGCGATGATAGACTGGGTGCTAGGTGCTCTCGAGGGCCGCAGTCTCGGGGCCGAGAAGGCTGAGTCGGCCACAGACCAGCAGACGTGGGCGGCGGGAGCGGCGTTAGCAGCCTCTGTAGCAGCTGCAGCGGCTGCCGGTGTTGTGTCGGCTTTCTCTCCTTGTGTCCTACCGCTGCTCATAACCAATAGTGTTGCTCTAGCTCGGCGTCGCAAGAATCCAGGTATAGCCGGCTGCTTAGTCTGCAGCCTCTCAGCCTTTGCCGGCATCATGGCTGTAGGTGTAGTGTTCCTATTAGCCTCCGGCCTCCTTGCCGGAGTACAAACAGTGCTCACGGGAATTGTAGCCGTGGCAGTGATGGCGGCAGGTATTTCATCACTGTTCGGCCTTCCTGCCGAGATACCAGTTACTCGCAGTATCCGCTCTGGCAGCCTAGCAGCATTTTGCGGACTTTACGGGTTCTTGGCTCTTCAGTGTAACCTTCCTCTA
Source organism: Pyrodictium delaneyi (assembly GCF_001412615.1). NCBI lineage: Archaea > Thermoproteati > Thermoproteota > Thermoprotei > Desulfurococcales > Pyrodictiaceae > Pyrodictium > Pyrodictium delaneyi. Next base: position 769,342 of record NZ_CP013011.1, read on the forward strand.
GTCGTCGGCGCGTTACTGCTAGTAGCGGGTAGTGGTGGCTTCACCCAGGGCTTGCTTGTGCTCCTTGCATTCTCGCTGGGTCTCTCCCTACCGCTTTCTGTAGCTGTCTACTTCGGCCCCCGTCTAGCTGTGCTAACGAGCCGAACGGGGGTACTCGAAAGACTAGGAGGCGCCGTGATGGTTCTCGCTGGAGCCGTGCTCCTAGCCTACAGCCTAGGCCTCATATAGCACAATTACGTATGAGAGGTGGTGCATTGTAATGGCTATACATTATACGGGTATAGTCCCTGCGGCAGCTGCACTCGTCTACGTAGCGGCACTAGCTTACATGCTTCTCCGCCGCGATATTGAGATATCTGCTAAACTTGTAAAGAGGGCTGCTATACTCACTATAGTAGGCTGGCTAATATACTGGATACCATTTGCGATACTAGATTATAGTCTCCGCGAAGTATTCTGGAATACTAGTCCAGGGCTCCCTCTATGGATGAGGCTTGCCTCGGCCTGGGCGGGTGGAGGAGGAAGCCTATACCTATTCGCAACAATATCGGCCATAGCAACACTCTATGTAATCCGTAGCCTAGCAGAAGCTAAGAAGCAGGATATTCTGGTAATGGGTACTGCTGCTGTAACGCTGGCAGCCATAGTTAGCGCATTCGCTAACGGCGCCTTCAGCGTGATGGAGGAACGCCCGGCTAGCGGTGCTGGGCTTAACCCGCTGCTTAAGAGTCCGTGGCTCTACCCGCACCCCCTCAGTACCTTCGGCGGCTACGCGCTACTCGCGGTAGGCATGCTAGCACTGCTCGCGGGGCTACGCCGCCGCGGCTTCCTAGTCTACGAGCTTGGCTGGGCTCTCCTAACCCTCGGCATCATGATTGGCGGCTACTGGAGCTACGAGACCTTCGGCTGGGGAGGCTACTGGGCATGGGACCCCGTAGAGACAAGCGAACTAATGGTATGGCTTGCAGCCACGCTGCTACCTCACGCTATGGTGGCCGTGCCGAGCCTAGTCGCGTTCACCGAGTACCTAACGCTTTCTAGCGTATTCCTCGGCATGTACGTGACGCGTAGCGGGCTCAGCCCTCTCCACAGCTTCGCCGCAGCCAACATAGGTGTGCTAGTACTCCTCGCCGTAGCCCTTGTTACACTCTTCCTCGCATTCCGCCGGCTAGGCGAGTTCCGCCTCCCAAGCCTAGAGAATGTGCGAAGGAGCCCCTTCCAGGCAGGCATGCTGATAGCCACCATAGCCCTCTTCGCAGCGACCGTATTTGTCTACGCGACACTGCTTCTCCCCTCAGTACTCACTGCCGCCGGGTACGAGGCTAGTGTTCCTCAGATGCAGAGTGGTGTACGCTACTTCCACCCCGTACTCTACCCGCTACTAGTAGCGATGCTAGCAGCAATCCCGCTAGCATTCACAGGAGACAAACTAGGATGGAAAGGATACACAGCACTACTCCTAACAACAACAATAGTGTCGATACTAGCTGGGCTTGCGGCGTTTCAAGGCTCTCTTGTGCTTGCGCCACTCAGCAGCAGAGAGACAAATGCATTGATGGCCTTTGGGCTTCCCTGGGCTGGGCTTGCAGCTGCTGCAACGATACTCTACATAGCTCTGCGGCTACGTAACCGCGGCGGTAGACTCGCATGGGAGCGCATGACGGGGATCAGTCTGCTACACCTGGGTCTAGCTGTTGTCGTCATCGGTGTCTTGCTCAGCGGTACATACTCGTTCAACGAGGCCTATTTCATCGATGCTAGTCTGAAGCCCGGCGAGCCTCTCGTACTCCCGAATGGTGTGAAAATAGAGCTTGTTGATTATCGGTTCGAGCTAAGCAACTCCATGGTAGACATTTATACAGGCTATGCAGGGAGAGCGACTAGCTATCTTCTCGCCTGGAATACTTTGGCGATGTTGGCCTCAGACTACGGCCAGAAGGTTAAGCAAGCGCTTGAGGCTGAGAAGCTGCTTGAGGCAAACGAAACACTACGTACCCTTGTTGAGCTGGCTGTAAAGGCTCATATCTCCGCAACACGCGGCAACATCACTATAACAGGCGCCGCTAATGTGACAGGTATAGACCTATTCACGGGAGCCAAGACACCTATAGCAGAAAACATAAACATAACAATAGAACTCGTGAATCCAAGAGTTATGGCGGCCCTAGAGCCTCTACGGGACAATCTAGGCAGGGTAAAAGCCGCCAAACTCCGCATATACATTAGTGCTGATGAAGCCATTGTGGCGGGGCTACTGGGCGGCAACATTACAGCCCGCACGGTACTCGATATAGGGTTCGCGGATCCGGTAAAACTAGTGCTTGGGAATACATCGTTTGAGATAAGTCAATTGTACCTCTTAGCGACAGGCCATACCGGTCACCCAGCAGTAGAACATCGAGGCAATACCTTCACCTATAAGCCCGTAGTGGTTATCCCGAGCGGCCGTGTAGAGGTAGGAGGATACCATATCGCTAATCCGCTAGACGTGCCAGCGAGCCTCGCAGCTTACATAGAGAGTCGCCGGGATCCCTTCCTACAGAGACTTCTCAACAGCGGCCTAGCTGAGATACTGAGCAGCGATGCTGTAGTGAAAGCTCTGAACCCTCCAGGCTGTGAACCAGTAGCAGAGACACCTCACGGAGGTTGCTTCGGCTACGTGGATGTACCTCGCACGGTTCCCGAGACTGCATGGCTAATTCTAGACCTACGTATTGAACGTGGTGATAAGGTACGTGAGGAGACTGTTGGACTCCGGTTCGAGTCGTACGGAGAAGTACAGGGTATACACGGCCTAGTAACTAAGGTTGTACATCCCCGGGTAGGACTCACAGACGTCTACATAGCGATACATGCGCCAGTGGTTACTCCAGAGTGGGGGGTCGCCGGGTACCATGAACTATTGGTCTACTATCTACACGCGGTGTACCAGTCGATGAACCTGACGCCTGCCCAGCGTATAGCCCTAGCAGCACTCATGGCTTCAGGCTACATGATGGATACAGCTCTCTCGATAAACGATCCAGCTCAGCGCGGCCGCTTCCTCGAGCAAGCAGCGCTCGAACTCTACTTGCTGGCAGAGAGCTTCAATCCTCAGAACACCACCATAGTTCGGCAGGGACTCCCTATCCAGGTCAAACTGGTCCCGGGTGTAGCGCTAGTATGGTATGGTACAGTGATCATGGCGGCTTCAGCAGTCTATACAGCTATCATTGCAGCATATACTGCGAGGAAGGGACGCGCATAAGGGAGTGAGGGCTATCCTGCTTACTCCATTTGACTAATTTTCTCTCAATTGTATTTTTCTTTTGTTTCGGAGCCACCGATATTAAGTACTTCTAAACAGAGAGCTACACGATAAGCGGCGAGTGTAGCGAGGAATCCGGCGTTGGAGCGCACGAGCCTCGTAATTCTGGTGCTACTTGTAGCTCTGGCAGCCTCGAATGCTGCCTGGGTGACGCTCTACAGCCATAGCAAGTACAATACGGAGAACCTACTTGAGGAGAATCAGAGGCTGAGTCGGCAGCTAGAACTACTTGCCAACAAGGTTAAGGAATTAGATGAGAATAATACGAGACTTTTGCTCCAGCTCCGTGACATCAGTACTCGCTATCAGCGGCTCCTCGGTCTACTACAGCAAGCTAATAGCACTATAGCTAATGCAGCTGTAGTGGCAAGGCTAATCGAAAACCTCAACACAAGCCTAACAACACTCTACACCTACACGAATACACATGCCTACTACACTCCGCGCGTGCGCAGCCTCTTCACACCAGGCTCTGTAGCAGACCTAGTAATGGCGATAACAGGGCACCCAGTTTACACCCAAGGCTCAGCACTCCAGGATATGGAGAAGCTCTACGACTGGGTCCAGGAGAACATACAAGACGCGCCGGACCATAACTTCGTTGCCGTGAAGGACCCGGAGTACGTGGAGATAGGTGGCTCCAAGTACATCTACAGCTTCCAGATAGACATAGTAGACAACTATATACAGTCACCGTCAGAGACCCTACAACGCATGGCCGGTGACTGCGAGGACCAGTCGATACTGCTAGCGTCCATGTATAAGATCTACTTAGGAGACGTTGGTGATGCATGGGTTCTCTGCATGTTCTCGGATAAGTACGACCACTGCGTAGCAATAGCGTGGATCGGGCCTGAGAAGACCTTCATACTTGCAGATCCCACGCTAGACTACTACGGCAAAGCTGAGAGCCTACGTAGTGTTCTCGATGACTGGCTAGGATACGTGGGCATGTCCATGGAACAGGTACGCAGGATGGTGGCGTTCAACAACAAGGAGTACATCGAGGATGTACCTTACAATGTCATTCACACAATTGAGGAGAAGACCCTTGGTCAAGGCTAGATGTCCAAGGTGATAATCCATGCATCGCGTAGCTGCAGTCCTAGCCCTACTACTTATAGCAAAACTAGCTGTAATCGCGCCAGCACAGGCCGCGGAAAGACTGGAAGTCAAGATATATCATGCAGAGCTAGGCCCCTTCATACAGACACTCGCAGACGGCCGCCGGATAATGGTGAAGATAGACGTCTACTTCCCCGACACGCTTGTCTACCGTGGCCCCGAGGAGGGTCTTGGCACAGTAAACTTCACAATAACTACTAACTGGACTGGTCCCTGGGACGGCATAGTAACGGTACAAGTAGTCGACCCAGGCTACCACATTGATCCAACTACGTTCAAGCCCGTCGAGTCGGTGAATGCGTGGGCTGAGGGCGGCGACACGGTTGGTACTGGGGCGCTCCACATAGCTAGTGGCGCCTATACGGGCAGCGTCAAGAACATGACCGTGGTGTTGAGGCCCCACGAGCGCTACTTTACTGCTCCTAGTGGCGAGTACACGGCACAATACTTCTTCAAAGCCCGGCTAGCATTCTTCAAGCCTGATGGCAGCAAAGTGCTGGGAGGCGATGTGAACATCTACACGGATAGCGAAACAGCACCAATGATCAAACTGATAGTAGTCAAGGAACCCGAAGCTGGGGGCGACAATAGGCTGGCAGGCTCTATAGCACTAAATGCTGGTATAGCAGCGGCAGTAGTAGCTGTAGGCTACGCTGTAGTAGAGTATCTTGTGAGGCGTAAACGAGGCTAGACCCCGGTCTTTTTGACAACCAGTCGTACATAATGCCTGGGTATGTCCTTGGTTTCTCGGCCACAATATTCCATTGTAAAGCCTCCAGAATCCTACCATGCCCTTGTAGTCTTTGTCGCTGCTATGTCTCCCTCGGAGCCCCTAGTGTGCTCTAAACTGGGCTATCACTGCATTGTGTAGCATCATTTAATCTTTGTAAACTTATTCTAAGCTATTCTAGGGTTTTCATGTGTTAAAATGACTGCTCAGTACCAGGACGGAGACAAACTTTTATTGATGCATCAAATATCTCGCTCAACGTAAAAATAATAAATTAAATTTAAATAACATGTAGAACTCACATTGAAGCTGGACAAGCAGTGTAAGGTGGGAGGATGCAAAAACCCTTAGCCAAGATTGTAGTCTTTTGGGTAATAGCACTCTTCCTCCTTCCCAGCATAGCACCCCTAGCAAGAGCAGCAACCTACAGCTGGGGCGAAGAGATCAGCCTCTCAGGTGTACAGCTAACAACAGAGTCTAAGGACTGTGTAGAGTGCCACATGCGTGCTACACCCTTCATAGTATACGACTGGTATAAGAGCAAGCACCGCATGGTCGGCGTAGGCTGCTACGAGTGTCACAGTGCTAAGCCCGGAACAAGGCCCGACGTCTACGAGCACTACGGCTACTACATAACAACCCTAGTGACGCCCAAGCAGTGTGGCCGCTGCCACCCCGCAATAGCCGAGGAGTTCCAGAAGAGCGTCCACGCGTTCGCCGGAGTACACGCCTACGTGCTGAAGGAGGAGCCAGCCTACTGGATGATCCTAGCGAAGCAGTTTGGCTGGGACGAGCACTTCAAGGTGCCAGCCGAGTATATCGAGACGGAGTGGGTACCTAAGATAGTGCGTGACTTCGTCGGCGATCAGAATTACGGTAAAGTCGTGCTAGAAGAGGATCCAACCAACGCTATAATCCCGTACAACCCGCTTGGCCTAAGTATTGACAACTACGTTGCCCAGAAGGCCCTCTACATCTGGGGTATACGCGGCTGTCTAGGATGCCACGGCGTACGTATGGACGTCAAGGACGCGTTTGCCTTCCCGAGTCTAGACGAGCTAATGCAGTACATGAAGGAGGGCAAGGCTCCCGAGAAGGTAGTGTATGACCCGGCGTTCATGCACAACCACGGTATCGGCCGCGTGAACCCTGACGGCAGTCTAGGCAGCTGTGAGGCATGCCACCCGTATCACGGCTTCAGCGTAAAGATAGCCAGGAAGGGCGCCTACCAGGCATGTGGCCGCTGCCACACGGGACCAGACCATCCGAACGACGAGCAGTGGAGTAAGAGCGTACACGGCGCCATATTCTGGGGCGAGGCCGAGGACTGGGACTGGGACAAGCCTGTCAACAACTGGATGCCAGGCCGCGACTACAGGGCACCCACATGTGTAACCTGCCACATGGCTGCAGTGTTCAACGAGCGTGGCGAGGTCAAGTATGCTAGCAGCCACGACGTAGCCATAATCAGCAAGTTCAAGCTAGGCAAGTGGGTATACACTCTACCGCGTGTAGCTGGCCTGCCAGATTTCGCAATACCGACAGCCACAGCGACCCAGGCACCTGTATTCAAGAGCCCGACAACAGGCGACACGATAACACTAGTCTACCCAGAGCCCGACTGGAAGGCACGCAGACAGAGAGCAATTGACATGTGTGCCCAGTGCCACACCAAGGAGTACGCGGCGGCATGGTTGAAGACCTACGACTGGATGATCATACTAGTAGACTACATGAGAGACGAGTACGTACTAACCGTAGCCAACATGCTGAAGGCAAAGGGTCTATTCACACCAATGGACGAGTGGATGGTGAGAAACCTAGGTGCTATGGCCAATAGGCCCACTAAGATGTCTGCAGCACACTTCGGCCCCGACTTCACCTGGTGGGAGGGCATAATGCACTTCGCTGAGAAGATAGAGGAGTGGCTAATCGATGTATACGAGAGGCCTGCTGTAGCCAAGAAGGCGCCAGAGATACGCGAGAAGATCGAAGAGATACTGCCATGGTTCAAGGAGCAGTGGGAGGGCGAGGGCAGCACTGGCACAGTACACAGCCTTGCAGAGGTGAAGACAGCTATCGCTAAGGCCGTCGAGGCGCCGAGCATAGAGGCCTATGCTCAGAAGGTAGAGACCCTAGAACCGCCAGCAAAGCCGCTAGTAGCCAAGGCGCCGGTGAAGACCCTAGGTGAGGTCAGCGAGTTCAGCCTAACACTGCCAGGCAGCGATGCTAGCCGCGAGGTGCCGGTAGCAGTATTCGCGGTGTTCCCGGCAGCACCTCTACTACTAGTCTTCGTATCCAGAAAGCGCGCTGTAGCAGCATAAGCTGGGCAAGGGGGAGAGACTAGACCACCCGGTGATTTTTCTTCTCCTCCAAGACCTCTTTGAATCCCTCCTTCTCGTTTCCGGCTCTTTCGCTCCGCCGGAAGATAACGTACCTAACTTTATCAAGGAGCTGTATGGCTTTGGAGACTAATATGGGGTTAGGGGAGACCAGTTGTACTGGGAGCCAGCACTTTACCTAGCTCTCTCGGCTGAGGCGATCGCAGCAGCCTACGCGGTAGGTAGGGGGATGCGAGAGGGGTATGATAGACCCTTCGAGACTGGACCGGTATACCGTGTAGGCCTCGTGCTTACGGCGGTTTCTTTCCTGCTCGCGCTACGCTTCGACGTAATGGTGACTGTGCCTAGTCTCATGCTGCTCGCGTCTAGTCTAGCAGTCCTCGCGGGAGCCCGGCTACGGTTGAGAATGAGTCCAGTTGAAGCACTAGCCTCCACCATAGCCTTTTACTCGTTCGCTCTAGCATCGCTCGCTGCCCGTGCAGCAGTGCTCGACCTGGATCCACGTGGTGAAGCACTACTTCCGTGGGTTCTGTTAACGCTGGCGGCTGGCTGGGGCCTACTAGCGGCATTGGTAACCATGAGCGAACCCCAGAGGAGCATTGCTGCAGTCATGGGTCTACTTGGCGGTGTAGGACTGGCGGCTCTAGGTTTCTGGCTGCTCTTCAATACTAGGATCGGATCGCCGCTTTACGGGGACGCACTCAGTATGGCTCTGCTCGCGCTGCTAGTAACTGGTGCTGCCATTGCTTCAAGGTTATCCCCATACCTGGTGCTGGCATCCGGCGTGATTGCGGCTCTCCTCGCGGGCCGCTCGCTTCTCGCGGGTGGTGTCCCCTACATAGCTTGCACAGGTAGCTGCGGCTCCCTGGCCACGGCATGGCTCATATTCGTCATAGTCGTGGCCGCGCCTCGGCTATACCTCGAAGCCGAGACGGTACGTGGAAGGATGCGTGCTGCTGGGCTGGAGACAGTGTTCTCGCCCTCCACACTTGCCTCGGCTTCGGTGCTGCTGGCGGGACTAGCTGCATGGGCTTCACTTCAAGGCTCGTTGAGCATAGGTACCGTAGCTGCTGTGAGCGTATTAGTGGCCTCAGCTGCTGCTGGCGGGGGCTCTGCTTCGGCGCTTGTGCTATTCCTAGGCGCTATAGCTGCTATCTACAGTCCCGCACTAGGCATAGTGGTTTCTGCTATAGCGGCTGTTGCGGTTCCAGCACTGCTACGGAACCAGCGACTAGGTCCATTAAATCCCCCTAAGGGCCTCGTGTACGGGCTATTGCTGGTGGTCATTGGGCTTGCTGCAGGAGGCTACATAGCAGCTACGCTTGGTCACAGTATGCAAGCTGAAGCCTCGATAACAGTAGCTGGGCTTGGGCCCGCTAAGCTAGTGCAGCCGCCAAGCGACGAGGTGACGCACGCCTTCTTCCAGCTCTATCTCGGCGTCAAGAACGAGACATTGCTATACGCGCTACTCGCGCCGAAGCTGGGCAAAGATGAGGCACTAAAAATGGTTGAGTTTGCTCATGCCGTCCGCTTGGCAGCTGAAAAGCGTGGGATAAACGACCCCTATAACATAACCGAGCTTGATATACCTCGTAAAATGCCTAGCCTCGAGACCAGGATCGAAACCAATGGCGTATCAGCGACAGTGAATGTACCGGCTTCAAGTATACTCTACGGCCATCCATACACTAGCGGTGTCGAGAGGGCCGGGCTTGACCTCGTATCCGTCACGCTGCCTAGCAATGTCACTAAGGCATTGACTGATATCTACCTCCGCTTAGTCTCTGATCCAAAGCTAGCTGGTGATGATGCTCTTCGCTACACGATATTTGCCGCAATGGCTGTAAGCTGGAGAGAAACGGGCACCCTGAATATGACGGCGCAGCTGATCTTCGATTCGTTGCTCGGTAACAATACTGTGGCTAACCACGTGTCTTCGGAGGTTAGCGTCGCAAGAGCCTCGTTAGGCGTTATTGCCCTAGTTGTCTACATGGGGTGCCTGGTTGCTGCTCCTGTCGCACCACTTCTGGTCAATGTTCGTAGAAGCGGCTAGATAATTAATTGTTTAGGTTGAATGTATCGATTTTTTTAAGACAAAGGCTAAAAGCTATTGTAAATGCTCTTTCCTATAAAACTGGTGGAGGGAGGCGAGGCTACAGTGGACACCACGAAAGCCGCCAGGACGCTGATAATAGTAGCGGTATTTCTAGTAGCACTCTTTGCTTACTGGCAGCTGACAGTGCCAGGATACTTTAAGGGCGTAGAGTTATGTGGCAAAGGCTGCCACGTGACCAGCGTCCTCGACTACGAGAAGATAAACCACCCCTTCTGGTGTATAGGCTGCCACGGGTTCGGCGTAAAGAGCGAGATCCTGCCCGGGATCCCGCTCTACCGGGACCACGAGCTAGAGATGCTAGTGGAGGAGCACGGCGAGTGCCTAATGTGCCATCGTGTACCCGGAGAGTTCCACTGGAAGCACATTAACGCAACTGAGGAAGACCTAGCCAAGCTAGAGCTAATGCGCCCGGTACAGTGTACAGATTGTCACACCACAGCCTACCATGGAGGTCACAAGGACAGGCCAAAGGATGACGTATGTCTAAAATGTCACGATGCCGAGAAGCTTCATCCAGATATGAATAAAAAATTGGTCGCAGCTTGCACCAAGTGCCACTCTGAGGAGCCTGCTGTAGACTGGGCGATTTTCAAGAAGGGTCAGATAGGCTACGGGTTTGTAGCTGACGCAGGCCTAGCACTTGCAGCAGACCTCGGCGTAGTGAAAACAACGGCCCCGGGCTGTCTCCTTTGCCACAATATACCGGAGACACAGGGTCACCTAAAACACATGGGCAAAGAATACAATGGTAAACGGGTAGAGTGTCTAGATTGTCACAAGAATGATATACCCCATGGCGAGAAGATAGGAACGAACGTATGTCTCGACTGTCATAATCCCAAGGAGACTAAATGCCATGACAAGGGCTTTGAGGAGTTCCTACTAGACTGTTACCGGTGCCATGGCGGCTTCGCGCTGGCTAATGAGACGCTCTACCTGGCCGGCAAAGGCTGTGAAGGCTGTCACGGCGACACTCTCGAGAAGGTTGTAGGCATAGGGCTACACTCTAGCCACATACCCTACTATGCGTGCAGCAAATGCCATGACGTTGAATCGGGAAGCCATAGCCGATTCGTAGAGTCTGCAAGCGATCCAGAGAAGTGCCTCGACTGCCACACGAAGGCCGCAGGAGTCAAGTCTGAGGCGCTTCAGGGACTGAGAACTAGTACAGCCCTATCATTCAGCGAAGACATTAGACATGTAGAGCTAGTGGAGAAGGCTAAAGGCAATTGCCTCAAGTGCCACGACGAGTGGCATGTGGCAGGCAAGCCTAGGATAATCTACGGCAAGAGTAAAGGGGAGGGAAGCTAGTCATGTACATTCTCATTCCTCTTAGAAGTGTGGATAGGAGGTGGCATGTAAACCTTGAGTGTTGTCAGGGCTGAGGCTGAAGGGGGACGGGCCCCTAGCTGGCTAGAGGAACACATGTGGCGCCGCTTACGCGCACTATTCGACTTGGTACTTCAGCTCAGCGTTCTCAGACGTCGCCGCGACCTAGGTGAGTGGCTTGTAGCGTGGCTGACTTACCTAGGTCTTGTTGGCGCTATACTTACAGCAATAATAACAGCAGCCACCCGTGGTGTAGTGCTTGCAGCTAATACGGTCCTAAGGCCTCATGCACTTCCTATAATCAGCCCAGCGCTCGAGAAACTGTTCATAAGCTGGCCACAGCTAGCAATAGGTATGGGTTATCATGCGCATATAATCACAGCGCTATACTTTGCAGCACCAGCCTATACAGCAGCTCTAGTAGCAGCCTTCCTGCTAAAGGACGAATGGCTGCGCAGCTTCCTATTCCCGCGAGGAATTAACGCTAGGGACGTCTCCGACCACTTGTTGCTAGTGCTAAGCTTCCTCACAGCCTGGGCTGCGGCAGTAATAGCGCCACAGATGGCGGCTGAGGGTGCACTGGTGCCCGGGCTACAAGCACTTGCACCACACATCGCTATAGGAACCTTCTGGATAATCTACTCGCTAGCGATACGCGGACTAGCCTACCGTGTAGTAGGCACAGCGCTGACACTGCTATACGTGGTTGTATTCAATCGCTACCCGGAAAGAGTGTTCAGAGATATCTTTGAAGAAGATCCATGGGTAAGCCTACTACGCTAATAATACTCCACAAAACCATAGTTTTTTGACATCATATTCGGCATTATAATAGACTCTGTGCTAATTCCGCTTCTTTCTCACTCCATAACCTGTACCTTACCCCAGAGCCTGCCTACTCGCTCAGTATAAGGACTATGGATGCCCGAGACATTATGGAGCGTTTGTTGCCGCTGTAACCCGCCGTCTTGGGCTAGTATACGGTCTTGTAGCTGTAATGACCGCCTCTAGGCTATAAACCTACAGTAGCGGCATTAGCTCCTCTTCTCCTGGGATGAAGGCTCCGGGCTGGCTAGCGTCTAGCGCCGAGGAAGGGCTGCTGGGCTATGCTCTGGTTCGTGTTGACAACTGGGGCTTGCAACTTGCGCTGCCAGTACTGTGGCGGGGGGTTTCCCCCAGAATACTCGCCCCCTCGTCCAGTATATGGGGCCGAGAAGCTCGTAGAGTCCATCAGACGGCTAGACCCGGATCCGGTGATCTTCTTCTACGGCGGAGAGCCACTAGTTAACCCGAAGCTGATAATGGAGGTTATGGATCTCCTGCCGGAGGCCCGTTACGGGATACAGACCAACGGGCTACTCTACCGCCAGCTCCCCGAGGAGTACTGGGCCCGGTTCCACCGCGTCCTGCTCAGCATAGACGGCGTCGAGGAGATCACTGACCGGTGGAGGGGCCGCGGCGTCTACCGCCGCGTACTGAAGGCCCTAAGGTTCCTCAGAGAGCTGCAGAGGCGCCGAGGAGGCCCCGGGGCTGTCATAGCCAGGATGGCGGTGACCCATGACACGGTTATCGACAGAGATGTGCTGCACCTCCTCCTGGACCTTGGTTTCGACAAGGCTCACTGGCAGCTTGACGCGGTCTGGAGCCCGCCGTGGCCCATAGGCCGCTGGGCTAGGGAGAGTTACCTCCCGGGGCTAAGGAGGCTCGCAAAGTGGGTTGCCGAGAAGCCCTGGGAGAGGCTCAGCCGGGTGGTCCCCTTCCACGGGATAGTCTCAGCGCTCTACAATGGGGGCTACCGCTGGTACCCTTGCGGCGCCGGCCGTGACGCAGTGGCGGTGAACACCGACGGGAGGATACTCGCCTGTCCTATCGCGGTTCGCGAGGAGTGGGCGGTGCTGGGCCGGCTGGGCGAGTGGAGAGGCCAGCTAGCGCATCCGAGACTTCTCCCAGAGCGATGCCGGAGGTGCAGCTACCTCCCGCTATGCGGAGGCCGTTGTCTCTACGCTCAGATGGAGGACGCGTACTGGCCTCGGGAGCTGCTAGAGGAGCTGGACTGGGTCACCCGGAGAACCATCGACATCGTCCTATCGGTGGTAGTGCCAGCGGTGGAAAGAGCCCTGGAAAAAGGGCTTATGGAGCCGTCTAGCGTCTATTACGATCCGCTCGAGGAGTCGACGGAGGTTATCCCCTAGAGCTCGCACTTTTCCAGGACTTCGTCGGCGTAGTAGACTGCTTGCTGTACCAGGTACTTCACGGGGCCTAGGTAGCGGCGGGGGTCGAGTTCCTCGTAGAGCCGGGATAGGCCAAAGTACTTGCCCACTCTGGGGTCCTCAGCGGCGACCTCGTAGAGGGGCTTCCCCGTCTTAGCGGCCTTTTCGGCGAGTTCTTTGGCAATCCGATAGGCATCAGGCCGTTTCATCCCGAGCTCTCTTATCAACAGGTTCATCAACGCCTCAGCCATTATTGCACCTCTACTCTTCATGAGATTTTCATACATTCTCTCCGGGCTCCAGCGGAGCCGGAGTATGAGGTTCCAGGTATCGTCGAGCATCTGGTCGATCGTCAGCAGTAGATGTGGTATGATTATCCTCTCCGCGCTACTGTTGCTTAGGTCACGCTCGTGCCAGAGTACTATGTTTTCGAGGAACGCGGTGACGAGGCTCCGGGCTACCCGGGCTAGCCCGCTTATCCTCTCAGCAGTTACAGGGTTTGCCTTATGCGGCATAGCGCTACTACCTAGCTTGCCGGTGCGGTCTTCCCACATCTCCATTATCTCGGGCCTTGCTAGCTCCCGTATCTCGGTAGCAAACCGGTCTAGCTGGCTCGCAAGGATGGCGAGCACGGAGGCTAGCTCGGCGAAGCCGTCACGGGGCGCGACCTGAGTAGTTATGATGTGGGGCTCTAGGCCTAGCTGCTCGCAGACGATCTCCCTTATCCTGAGCCCCTTACGGCCCCACGCGGCCATTGTGCCGACCGCGCCACCTATCTTGGCCCGGAGTACCCTCTTCATAGCGCTACAGAGTCTCTCGTAGCTCCGGGCTAGCTCGTACGTGTAGTTTGCGAACTTGAAGCCCAGGGTGATCGGGAGTGCGTGTTGCCCGTGTGTACGCCCGACCATGACTACGTCTACGTACTCCTCGGCGCGGGTGGCGAGTGCCTCGATTATCTTGGCGAGCTTGCTCTCGATTATCACCAGGGCGTCGCGAAGCGTGAGCGCCCACGCCGTGTCTATGATATCGTTGCTCGTCGCCCCATAGTGGACCCACCGTGCTACCTCATCGCCACCCTTCTCTGCAAGCAGCTCTACGAGCGCTATGACCTCGTGCCCCGTCTGCTTTTCCCTCTCCGCGACCTCTTCCGGTGTTATCTTCTTCGCCGCTTCTCGGATCTTCTCCGCAGCCTCGGGTGGCGCTAACCCGACCTCGACGAGAGCGTCCATGAGCGCTATTTCCACTAGTATCATATTGCGGAGCATTTCGCGGCGCGATAACACGTACTTCATCTGAGGGCTACCGTAGCGCCAATCAAAGGCACAGACAGAGTTAGGACAACTTTCATAGAATGTATCTTCGCTGGGCTCGAACCTGCTCAAGGCCGGCTAGGCACCTCCATACCAGTAGAGAAACTGAATCACCATACATAATCCTGCACTAACCTCGATGTGTACTACTACGATGGTTCTAGTCTTGAATCTCTATGGGGAGCTGTACCTCGGCACCAAGCCTCTCTGCAGCCCCCCTGGCTGCAAGATAGCCGGTAGCGGCGGCCACGTTTATCCCCCGGCTGAGGCCGGCCCCGTCTCCGGCAGCGTATAAGCCGGGCAGGTTTGTCTCCATCGAAGGCGTCTGGACGCGGACACGTAGCGAGTAATACTTTACTTCAGGAGCGTAGAGCAGCGTATGCTTGCTCCAGACGCCTGGTGCTAAGTCATCTAGTCTCTCGAGTCCCTCCAGTATGTCGGTGAGTATTCGGTAGGGCAGAGCCATCCCTATGTCGCCGGGCGTAGCCTCCCGGAGCGTCGGCTCCACTACACTCCTCTCTATCCGGTCCCTTGTGCTCCTCCGGCCTGCTAGCAGGTCGCCGAGCCTCTGGACGAGGGGCTCGCCGCCGCCAAGCTTAGTAGCCATCCTGGCTATGCTCCGGCCGTACTCCAGCGCGTCCTCCATAGGGTCTGTAAGCTTTATAGTCACGAGGAATGCGAAGTTCGTATTCATGCTCTTCCTCGTGGCGAAGGTCTCCCCGTTTACGCCCACTAGCCCGTCGCCGTAGACCTCCTTGACTACGTAGCCGCCCGGATTGGTGCAGAACGTTCTTACACGATCATCAAACGTCCGTGTATGGAATATAATCTTGGGATCCCAAACGATGCTCGTAAGCGGCTCCATCACCCGGTAAGGAACCTCTACCCTCACGCCAACGTCCAGGGGTCCTGGCTCTGTCTCTAGGCCTATGCGCCGCGCCTCTCGGGCTAGCCAACTCGCCCCGCTACGCCCCGGAGCCAGGATGACCGTCTTGGCCTCAAGCTCGCCTCGGCTCGTCTTCAGCAGGTAGCCGCCTCCCGGCCGTGGCTCTACATGGAACACCCTCGTCAGTGTGTGGATATTGACGCCCTTTTCCTCCAGGTAGACGGTCATAGCCTCTATGACCTTCACAGTATTCTCGGTGCCCATGTGCCGCTGTCTTATCGGGATAAACTTGGCTCCCGCCCTTATTGCCTTCCTCTCTAGCTCCGAGACCCGGGAAGGGTCGGGCTCGAACAACCGGTCCCTGGGTGCACCAAAATAGAGGAACACCCGGTCTACGAGTTCAATCAGTTTCTGCGCCTCCTCCCAGCTGCCCAGGAGGCGATGTAGCTCACCACCCACGTCGGGCCGTAGGTTGATAATCCCGCTGCTAAGTGTCCCAGCGCCGCCGATACCCTGCATTATGGAGCAAGGCTTGCAACCCGCACAACGCCCCGTCTCGCGTAGCGGGCAACGTCTCTGGGAGGCCCGTAGCCCTTCGTCTATCAGTGCTACTCGTAGCCTGCCACGCCTGGTCTCCTCGGCGAGGGCTAGTGCGGCGAAGAGGCCGGCGGGCCCAGCACCCACTATAGCTACGTCGTAGTCCGGCATTACTCCATCCCCTTCTCCCTGGAGAGGTCTATTGTGCATTCTACGTCCTCGCCGGTCCCGATCAACGTTACTGGGATCCCTAGCTTATCCTCAACCTCCTCTATCCAGACTCGGGCCTCCCTGGGCAGCTCCTCCCAGCTCCTCCGGCACCGGGCTTCGGGGAAGACGCGGTCGATCTTCGTCAGCGCCATGTCTGTGGCGGTGTTCGCTCGTATTGCTCTCTCGGCTAGCTCGAGATTGAAAGGTGCAACCCGCCGAGGCCTCCCGGTGACAGTCCCGTACTCGGCCCAGCCAAGCTCTACGGCCTTCTCGTGGGGCAGCTCGCCGGGCAGCGGCCCGGCTCCGACCCGGGTCACGTAGGCCTTGAAGACTACTGTTATCCTCTCAACGCTGCGGGGGCCGAGGCCTAGCTCGCTTAACGCGGCAGCGGCTGTGGTGTCGCGGCTCGTCACGTAGGGGTAAGTGCCGTGGTAGAGGCTGAGCCAGTAGCCCTGCGAGGCCTCCACGAGGAGTAACTCACCCTGGTCAAGAGCCTCGAGCATCTCGAGCTGGGTATCGGTAACCAGGTCCTCTAGCTCAGGATAGTCGCGGGCTAGCCGGAGCCGGCGGAGCACACGGTCAACCATTGCAGTGCCTACGCCGGTCCCCGTTGAGCCTATCCGCTTCATGAGGTGTTGATCGCTCCTCTCACGGGTCACGTGCTCCGAGGTTATAATGCCCGTCTTGTAGTCTAGCCATATCCTGCCCCGGAGCCCGAGAGCCTCGACCTCTGAGAGGAAGACCTCGAGGTCAACCAGTGCGCCACGGGCTATGTAGAGCCGGGTCTCAGGGTTGAGGAAGCTGCTCGGAGAAGCGCGGAGCTTCCAGACCCGCCCCCGGTGTACAACGGTGTGGCCAGCATTCGTGGCGCCGGTGCGGGCGCTCCCCCAGGGCCTCCGGGATAGAGCGAGGTATGCGGCTATCCGGCCTTTCCCCTCGTCACCGAAGAAGCCGCCGACCACTATGTGCACAGGCACAGGGTTCCCAAGCTCTTGTGTTAAGGAGGCGACTCAGCACTCTATATAACATTTTCTAATGTGGTCTACCAGAACACCTTTTTACATCAACTGATTGAATAATGAAATGTATTGGTACACCAAAGTCAACACCTAAACTTTATACCATCTCCTTCGTCAAAAACGTAGGTTATACCAGTGGGGTGCAGCTCACGACATCTAGCTAAAGCCCTTGCAATAATGTTGGCCCAGTCATTGTTGGGCAATGCTGCAATACGTTCAAGAAAAGGCTCTAAATCCCTCATGAAGACTAACACGCGATGAGGCTCTGGTACATATACTATCTTAGGCCCCGGCGGCGAGGAGAGAAAACCATAACGTACCAGTAGCCTATTGGTAGTATCAAGGAGAGCTAAGTCGGAGCGCCTAAGCTTCTCGATAAGATCTCGGAATCTATAGGGAAGCTTCTCTAATATCTGCCGAAGATTATCAAGTTCCTCGTCATGGGCTAGAAGCAGCGCTCTCACATAATGCCGCGGCTCATCGACAAGCCTCTTACCCGGAATAGGTTCAACAGCCAGGTAGGCAAGCTGGAGATTTTGCTCCCCGCTACCATTGGAGGAGACGAGCAGACAAACGTTATAGAGCCCGTCACTTAGTATGACGGGCTGTTCTATATCCAACTCTATCTTACGCCAAGGAGATACTAGAGCCTCTGACCTGTGAACCAATTAGTCCACCCCCATTCTACGGGGTGCGTGCTGTCCGTGGAGCCGCTCGCGGCTCCACGCAGACGCACTTCGCAGACTACTGCCGCGAATCACGGCAGTTGGAAAGATCAAGGGGTTTTGTCCTAAACCGGGTATTACTGGTCAATAGAAGCCTATTATAACTCTAGTGTATTGGTAGTATATTCTGCTAGATGCGTAACCTTAATACCTAAGGAGCGGTAGAGGGCATGGTGTAGTTTTCCACGTGGATTACGGGATCAATATTGGGCTGTCTCTAAGCATTCGATGGTACTCTCCACAGAAGCAGGGTTATGTGCATTGTCTTAGCGGCTATAACTACTAATGGTTGGATATAGTAGTTAGAACGAAATGTCGCGAACAACTATGCGGGGCGGAATGAAAGACATGGCCTCCTATAGGGTTTTGGCGAGAAGCTTTGGTATGTCATATGGTGTCTGCGCCAATTGGACACCTGCAGCCCGCAGAGCCTCTACTTTCTCCCCGTAACTCCCGGAGCCCATGGATATTATTGCGCCTGCATGGCCCATCCTCTTGCCTGGGGGTGCTGTCTTCCCGGCAATGTATGCTACTACCGGTTTAGTGAATAATCCTTCTCTAATCATCCTAGCAGCCCGCTCTTCCATGTCGCCACCTATTTCGCCTATCAATACCAATGCTTGTGTTTCAGAATCCTTCTCGAGCATCTCCATGGCCTCGGCTAGGGTTAGACCAACCACGGGGTCACCGCCCACACCAATGACGATTGACTGGCCTATTCCTTCCCTGGTCATTGCCGCTGCGACCTCATATGTTAGGGTTCCGCTACGGCTAAGTACTGCTACATGACCAGGAGCGAATACATCTCCAGGCATTATCCCTATCTTGGTTTTCCCTGGGGCTATTATGCCGGGTGTATTTGGGCCAATGATTACTGTGCCCTTCCTACGGGCGTAGTCTATAAAGAGCATTGTTTCTTGTACCGGTATATGCTCTGTGATAACTACTATCAGTCTTAGGCCGGCGTCTATGGCCTCGTAGACGGCGTCAGCAGCTGCAGGAGCGGGGACGAAGACTATACTAGCCTCGGCATCATGCATCTTCACTGCTTCCTCAACAGTATCGTAGACAGGCACCCCGTGTACAGTCTCGCCGCCTTTGCCGGGTGTGACTCCTGCCACAACTCTAGTGCCATACTCTAGCATTAGTCGTGTATGAAACCGGCCTTCACGTCCCGTAATCCCCTGTACTACTACGCGTGTTCTGCGATCCACTAGTACAGTCATCTTATCCGCCTCTTTCCTGCAAGTTCTATTGCACGATCCACAGCCTCAACTGGGTCATTGTAGACCTCAACCCCGGCTTCGGCTAGAATACGTCGTCCTTCGCTTTCCTTGGTTCCAGCGAGTCGTACTACAAGTGGTTTCCCTAGGTCTAGCTCGTGGAGCGCCAAGACTATACCTTGAGCTACTTCGTCACACCGAGTTATACCGCCGAATACGTTCATGAGTATACTTCTTGACTTCGTGTGGCTGGCTAGGAGGGCGAGCGCCGCTCTTACTCTATCAGCGGAGGCTCCTCCTCCAATGTCAAGGAATACAGAGGGCTGACCCCCACGCTCGTAAACTAGATCCATAGTAGCCATTGTCAAGCCTGCTCCGTTGCCTACTACGGCTACACCTTCCCGCCCAAGCTCAACTAGAGGTAGGCCAAGCTTCTGTGCCCGAGTCTCGAACTCAGTATACTCTCCCGTCACACTGAGACCACGATCTCCTAGCCCTGGATGACGATTCAGCGCGTTATCATCTACAATTACCTTTGCGTCAAGTGCGACTAGCTGGTCTCCTACAACAGCGAGCGGGTTAATCTCTACGAGTTCAGCATCAAGCATCTTCCATGCTCGGTACAGCGCGAGAGCAATTGCTTCAAAGCCTCTTAGTAGGCGGCCTCGTAGCCCTAGCGAGAGTCCAACTCGCCGTGCCACGTAGCCTCGTAGCCCCAACCACGGGTCAATAACAGCCCGAATTATTGCCTCAGGTCTTCTCTTGGCGACTTCTTCTACCTCGACACCGCCCTCTCGTGAAGCCAGTAGTACTGGTCTCCTAGCAGCACGGTCCAGTGCTATGGCCAGGTAGAGTTCCAGCTTATGCTCTAAGGCCTCCTCGACTAGGATATGATGCGGCGATAACCCGTGAATAGGTGTCTCGAAGAGCTTCTTAGCGGCATCTACGGCTCCGTCGATGCTTGAGGCGAACAGTATGCCGCCTGCCCGGCCTCGGCCTCCCACCAGTACTTGGCTCTTTACGACAAGCGGTGGTTGTAGTCCAGCTTCTCGAATCCTCTCTGCAATATTTTCGCCACGCCTAACGATGACGCCACGGGGTATTGGAACACCGAGTTCCGAGAGTATTTTCTTCGACTCGTATTCGAATAGCCTCAAACGTATACACCGTAAGGAGTAGAGCTGGCCAGCTTCTGAGACAGCTCCACGAAGGAGTAGGCTAGAGCAACTATAATAGTTAAACCTTGTTTATGATGTGAAAATGTGTTGACTCTATTGCTCTGCTATTATGCGTATGTGTCGTGCAGCTGCATAGATTGAGTAATTGTACTGCATTGTTATGTATTATGTTGTGTATTGTAACAGCATAAGCTATACCGTATGTGCACAGAACCTACTCAATCCCGGCGGCTGCTGAGTAGACGTTACACTTCTATGGCTAAATTGCTGGAGCTAGCCCCGGGGGTGCGCATGGCGGCTAGTGTCGAGGTAGAAGCTAAGCTCCAGCTAGCCAGCTGCAAGGAATTAGAGGAGGTCCGCTCTAGGCTCGAGGAGCTGGGTGCTGTTCACGAGGAAGAAGTGGTCGAGGAGGATACCTACTTCCAGCACCCGTGCCGCGACTTCGCCGAGACCGACGAGGCCCTACGGCTCCGCATCGTTGGCGGTAAGGCCGAGCTAACATACAAGGGGCCAAAGAGGATAGTCGGGGGATCTAAGGCACGCGCCGAGTACACAACCAGCGTCGGAGACCCGGCAGCGGCGACCCGCATCCTAGAGAGCCTAGGGTTCCGTCCAGTAGTGGTGGTTCGGAAGACTCGCAGCTACTACCGGCTCGGCGATGTGTCTGTCTCCCTTGACAGGGTTGAGGGCCTCGGCTGCTTCCTAGAAGCAGAATACAAAGGCCAGGGAAGCGCCGAGCAGGCCTCGCAGTTCATCGAGGAGGTTCTCGAAAAGCTCGGCATAGCCACTAGGAAGCGCATCTACAAGTCCTACCTCGAGCTCCTACTAGAGAAGATGAAGGCACAGGGAGCAGAGCCATAAACTATATAACAACAGCGTCCCGTAATAGATGTGGATATTGTGTTTCCGGGGCTGCTTACTGACGGTGACTGGGTGCCGGGCCGGCCTAGAGGATCTTGACGGCTACCTACAGCTATACTACAGCTTCTCCCCGGAGCTACGGGAGAGGCAGGGGTAGCGGCCTCCACAGCATAGAGGAGTACCGCGAGGAGGCACGAGAACATCTCGAGAAGGATGTGTTTTCTGGCAGAGGATGTGGGAAGCGAGTCGACTTTGTGTTTATCAGAGCGGGCTAGCTCATACTTAGAGGCTGGGTGGCATCTGAGGCGCTTCGCCGGTGGATCCAGAAGGCTAGAGGAAATAGCAAGTTAGTGGATAGCAGGTATACTGCTACTGCTAGGCTGGTAGGGTGCTCACATGGCTGACGCAGACTCAGACAACCAATGAAGCATGGGTGGGGAGGACGTCCGTAGTGCTTGGCGGGAGAGGGCTAGGTGCTGTTGAAGGCCGTTTAGCTGCTAGCTGAGCAGCGGGGAGCGGGGGTGCTCGCATAGCGTCTAGCCGGGAACACATAGTTGTTGCTCTGCTGCCTCGATCCTTACAAGGTCCCTCATACTGATAATTCCGACGGGTTTTCTATCCATAACCACCGGTACATGACGTATGTTATGGCGCAGCATCTTGCAGAGAATGCCGACAAGAGATTCGCCCGGCTCTGCGGTGACTAGCTTTCGCGTCATGACCTTTTCCACCGGTGTATCCGGGTCCACACCCTCCGCTACTATCCGTACCAGGTCGCGTTCAGTGAGGATGCCTACGAGGTTCCCATGATTGTCCACCACTAGTACACTGCCAACGTTCTTCTCGCTCATGCGTTTTGCGGCGACTCGTATACTGTCGCTAGGCTTTACGGTCACGAGGCTTGAAGTCATAATGTCGCCTGCCACGTAGGAGTCTATACATTCTACGCATGACAACCTAGCAACCCCTCTATACCTGGTTTCTCGAATTGCTAATGTAGATAATGGTTAGGTGTAATGATAATGATGAGAGTGACTGTGTTGCATGCCGGTTTCATAGTGGTTGATAGATGGGCTGGAATAATTCTATTGTTTATGTGCTGCACCTACAAGTTCTTCCAGGCTCTTTACACCGACTTCATTGAGGTAGTTCTCAAGGCCTTTGACGATCTCGTCTATTACTTGCTCGCCTCTGGTCACTATAGCTGTGCCAACCTGTATTGCCCGTGCTCCTGCTAGGATTAACTCGGCGGCTGAGCGCCAGTCCTCGACGCCGCCGACACCTATTATGTCGCAGTTGTGCTCTCGGTAGACCTCATAGACGGCACGTACAGCTACCGGGTGTATCGCGGGGCCCGAGAGCCCGCCGACACGGTTGCCGAGCACCGGCCTCATAGCATACACGTCTATCGCCATTGCCCGGAGCGTGTTGATGAGCACCAGGCCCCGGGCGCCGGCTTCAAGAGCCTTGCCGGCGGCCTCTACGAGCCTGTCTACGAGACCCAGCTTAGCCAACACAGGTATCTTCACGGTAGAGGCTACTGCGGCGACTATCTCCCCGACGGTTTGGGGGTCCATGCCTAGCTCGAGGCCCCGGCCCCGGGCATGCGGACAGCTAAGGTTCAGCTCCACGGCTGCTGCACCGGCTTCCTCGGCGGCCGCGGCTAGCTCGGCGAACTCGCCTGGCTCGGAGCCCGCTATGCTGACTATGACTGGCCGTCCGAGCCTCCTGGCGGCCTTGACGAGGCTTGGTAGGCCCTCTAGGCCGGGGTTGCTGAGCCCTACAGCGTTTAGCAGGCCATAGGGCAGCGGCACGGCTATCGGCGTAGGGTAGCCCTCCCGCGGCTCCTTTGTGAATGACTTCGTGACTAGGGCTGAGGCGCCGGCTCGCGCAAGCCTCCCTAGGGCCTCTGGGCTTGAGCCGAGGATGCCGCTAGCATTCATTACCGGGTGCTCTAGCTCTAGCCCTGCCACGTGTATGCGTAGAACAGCCACTCTCAACGCCCCCGGCTTCTGGGCAGTAGGCTTGAGGGTTATGAAGAGGCATCCTGCCTGGTAGTAGAAGGACTCTACCCGGGGGCAGCCACTATTGGCCCTGAACCCTGCTGGCCGCGGCATTAACCCGGTTGAGTACTATCGTCGGCCCCGAGTGACCGAGGAGATAGCCGAGTTCCTACGAGGCCGCTGGGCAGCGGTAGAGGGCACTGGTAAACGGTGGGTCCGGTGGCTTAGCGGCCGGCCCCTCCGCGTAGACCGGCCCAGCGATGTCCCGGCTCTTGTCGAGAGGCTCCGGGGCATAGGGGTTCGTAGCTTCTATGGCACTATAGAGGTGTTCAAGAGGCTGGAGGAGAGCCGGGACGTCGAGGAGGACTACGAGGCTAACGTTCTCCGTGCAACACCATTCATAGACGTAGACATAGTGGACGAGGACCGAGTGGACGATGCATGGCGCTGTGTAGTCGAGGCGGCGGAGACTATCTACAATCACCTCTGTAGCAGCTACAATCTATGCCGGAGCATCTACATGGTCTGGAGTGGTGCTGGGATACACGTCAGGGTGAACGAGAACGCCTTCAGCAGCAAGCTGCTAGAGCAGCACCATCCCCTCGACGTCGCCTTCGCGGCCGCGGAGTATGTGCTAGAGCAGCTCGAGCCGCAGCTCCTAGACTTGATAAGGAGGTGTAAGGGCATGATAAAGATCGAGAACCTCGTAGCACCGAAGAGGGTATTCACGGCGCCGCTCAGCCTACATCGCCGCCTAGACCGTGTAGCAGTAGCTCTGGCGCCTGAGGAGCTAGGAGACTTCAGCCCCGACTGGAGCAGGCCCGAGAACCCGCACCATAACCCTCAGGCCTGGCGCCGCTACGAGAGGGGAGAAGCCGACGAGTATGCACGCCGGGCACTCGAGCGTATAGGCAAGGTCCGACATAGGACATTGATGGAGGCACGCGCCGCCAAATTATCGCTCCCCGTTCCCGAGCCGCCGGGAGGCCTCTCTCTACCGGCCGCAGTAGCGAGTGCTCCCGGCTCCCCCAGGGAGCCCGGAAGGTTCCCCGTCATGGCGCTGCTGCAGGCTGCCCGCTACTACCTCCTCACCGGGAACCTGGAGAGGGCGAAGAGCTGGGGCCTCAACCGCGCCATATTCTATGCATGGGCCAAGTACTACGGGCCAGCCCGCCGCCCCCAGCTAGCAGCCCGTGCCCACCGTTACTCCACGAGAGGGTCAACAGTGGACGAGGACGAGCTCCGCTGGGAGGAGGTGGGTGGCGAACGGGCCCAGGTCTCTCCGCGGGGCTGGTACGTGATAGGTGGTGTCGAGCAGCGCCCCGAGGACTTCGACCGCAACGTGGCTCGCAAGTTCGAGGAGGCGGGAATAAGCTTTGAGGAGGCTTGGCGGGCAGCGCTGGAGTACCTCCAGCGATTCCCTAGGAGCGTGCTGCGTGATCCTCAGCGCTTCTACAAGGAGGTCTACGAGCCTGTACGCGATCACTTCGTCGAGAAGGTATTGAAGAAAGTGAGAGAGAAGCATGGCGCGCTAGACCGGTGGCTGAGGAGAGGCTAGCCCTGTCCACAACACTTATTATCGTGGCGCGACTTGCTGCCCGACACGGCCCCATGTACTTGGCCTCGTAGCAGTATCCACTCCTCCAGATGGTTCTGCATACGCGGGGTGTGTCGAGGTGAAGTGTAAGGGCCGGGTAGCTATAGTGATTGGGAGCAAGAGCGACCTCGAGTATGCAGAGCGCGCCGAGAAGGTCCTCCGTGAGGCCGGAGTCGAGACCGAGGTACGAGTTCTAAGCGCGCACCGCGACCCCGAGGCGCTCGACCAGTACATAAAGGAGAACGATGGAGAGATAGACGTCTACATAGCCATGGCGGGGCTCTCAGCAGCACTCCCCGGCTACATAGCCTCCCGTACGGACAAGCCGGTCATTGGTGTCCCCATACCTGCGGGCCCCCTGAAGGGCGTCGACGCACTGCTCTCGATAGTCCAGATGCCCCGCGGCGTCCCGGTAGCAGGCGTCGGCATAGGGGCTGCAGAGAACGCGGCGCTGCTAGCTCTCCGCATTCTACGCGTGGCTGGAAAATGTAACGGCTAGGGGAGTACTCTTCAACCCCAGGGGTGCACCTCTCCTACTGCTTGGGTGTGCTAATCCCTTGCATGAATGGGCGCTCATACGGGCAATCATAGCAGAAGTAGAGGAAGTCGTTAAGAAGGGTTACAAGGTAGACGAGGTAACAGTATATCTTGGCGAGCTGCAAAACGTGGACAAGAGCGTAATGGAGGCATACTTAAATGAAGCTATCCCCCAGATCGCGCCCGGAGCCCAAGTGCGCTACGAGACTGAGCCTGCCCGGTTCCGCTGCCGCGTCTGTGGCCGCGAATGGGGCCTAGACGCCGTGGAGCTTGATGAAGCCACTCGAGAGGCCATACACTTCGTCCCGGAGGCCGTCTACAGCTTCGTCCGCTGCCCGTTCTGCGGGAGCCGCGACTACGAGATAACTCAGGGCCGCGGGGTACGCCTAGCCCTCGTAACCAGCCGCCGGCAGGAGGAGACCGGAGAGACGAGGTGAACTTGTATGGAGCAGTTTGGCTCAATCGACCCCCGGCTAACTGGAGCCCGGCTAATGCTCTCCAAAGTGAAGGCAGTAGTCCCGGTTATGAGCGCTAAGGGTGGCGTCGGTAAGACACTGGTAGCAGTGCTCACAGCGCTGCACGCTGCCCGGATGGGCCGCCGGGTAGGACTTCTAGACCTAGACGTGACCAGTCCATCCGCCCACATAGCGCTCGGTGTTGACCCCCAGAAGCTCCAGCCAGAGGAGCGGGACGGAGTAGTACCCCCAGATGTGGCGGGCGTCAAGTTCATGACGGTAGCGTTCTATACTTGGGACAAGCCGACCCCGCTCCGCGGCCCGGCAGTCGACGATGCTATCAGGGAGGTGCTGGCTGTCACCAATTGGGGTGAGCTGGACCTCCTCGTCGTGGACACCCCGCCGGGGCTCCGCGACGAGGCCCTTGACGTGCTCGAGTACCTTCCCAGGCCCCGCGTCTTGGCTGTTGCGACTCCGTCTCGGCTAGCCCGGGCAGGCGTCGAGAGACTACTAGCGATCCTCGAGGAGCAGGGCCTAGAGCGCTACATCGTAGAAAACATGGCTATAGGCGCAGTAGGCCTTGAGGAGCTCGCGGAGAAGTACCACGCTCGCTACCTTGGCAGGATCCGTTACGACCCCGGCGTCGAGGAGGCCCTAGGGAGCCCCGAGAAGCTATTAGACACGGACATGGCCAAGGACGTGGAGCAGATCGCCAAGAAGCTCCTAGAGGAGCTAGGGCTCTAGCAGGCTCCTTTCCGAACCCTAGTCCTCGGGCATCGGGTTTTCGTAGAGCGGCCGGCCCATACGGGTTGGAGGCGCAAGCCAGTCCACCACCGCTCTAGGGTCTCTGTGCTCGACGATGAACGTTATCGGGCCCAAGGCGGCCTCGGCATCCATGTCTACAAGGCTTACGCGGCCCACGTAGGCAGCTTGTTTGTTCAGCCGGAACACTAGCACCCCCTGGTCTATGCCGCGGAGCATGTAGCCCCGCGCAGCGTCTAGTATCCGCTCGCGGCGCAGCCTCTCATGCAGTCGGAGGAGTCCTCGGAGGCTATACGACTCAGCCACTACTAGCCGGTAGCCCCGTCCCAGGTCTTCCACCCATATCCTCTCCGGCGCGAATACGTTGAGTATGGCACGCTTAACTCTCTCTACGTCTTCTGTGGGCCGTGCTTCAGCCTCTACACGTACACGCGTCAAGCTCGGCAGCACCCCTACAACAATAGCTCGTATAGACTCTGCTCCGTTCATAGGGTATGCTTCGCGAACCCTCCTATCTACCCTCCGGGAGACATAATCAAGACGAACACAGCATAAAACTGGGGCAAAACATCCGTATAAACCTAGTCACAGTACATGGCTATGGCTCAAGATATGTACTCCCTAGTCCTCGACGATATTCTGCAGCGTCGAGCGGAGGCTTGTAAGCTAGTGTTAGAAGCCTCCATATAGATATTTCCGATAGAAGCTGTAAGCGGTTAAAGCATCTCATAGTACTCGGTTTTAGTCGCCCCGGCGTAAACACCCTCTAATCCTTTCCAAGCACTACTAGGAACACGGGCTGTGACAGATATTGAACACGGTACTCGATATACCGGCGCATATGCTCAACATCGTAAAAGATTTCGTAGATTCTAGCAGGCGGCTCGCTGTAGTTTGCCTGGGTAATGAGCTTAGAGGAGACGATATCGTCGGGAAAATTGTCTGTGAGCGTCTATCCGAGTCATGTGACGGGAAAATATACATAGTTTATGCAGGGCCGGATGCTGCCAGCATCATAGGGCTAGCGTTAGAGGGGTACAAGGTCCTAGTTGTTGACGCAGTCATTCGCAGAAAGGGTGGAATAGGAGATATTATTATTGCTACAACTGAGGAGCTAAGTGAGGATGAGAATCTGTTGCCATCAACTCACCTTCTTCCGGTAAGCAGACTTGCCAGGTATCTTGGTCCTAGACTGCTTATAGTAGGGGTTAATGTTAATCCTCGTAACCTAGGCTTGGGCGACAAAGCCTCGAAAGAAGTCGTAAGAGCGGCACGAGCTCTTGCAGACTTGCTCGCTGGGGTACTACAATGCTAGGAAGGTAAAGGTTATGCGTGGCATACGGGGAGGAAGAGGATATAATTGAGGTGATTGCAGACATGTTATTCCATATTAGCTGTAGACACTGATTAGTACTGTTTCGTGGTTTTCCGTAGTCATAGAGTTTAGCAAGGCTCGTAGTGTCCCCTTCGTCAATGAAGACCTTGTGTTTCGTGAGACTATGGGGGTGAACAGGTAAGCTCCTATTGGCTTCCGTCGTTCTAGTGCTCAGCTGCTTCTATGAGCTCTGGGTTTCGGATCTTGAACCGCTCCTCTAGCGCTACAAGGCCGCGCTCGTGGTAGCCCCTGGCCTCCCAGTAGCCGTCGGTGTAGGCTTCGAGTAGGTGTATCTCGGTGAGCCACTTGGTGTGCTTCCAGCCGTATAGCCTGGGGAGTACTAGCCTTGCTGGTGCGCCGCGATCCCGGCCGAGCGGCTTCCCCTCTAGGCCTACAGCTATGTAGCCGTGCTCAAGGGCCTCCTCAAGCGGGACGACGGAGGCATAACCCCCGGCGCTGCGGGCTAGTAGCCAGCCCTCCCAGGGCACAGAGACCCCGGCCAGGCGGAGAGCCTCGCGTAGCGGGGCGGCGAGCCAGAGCTTTCCCTCGACGCTCCAGCCTGTGACGCAGTGCATGTCGAGTACAAGCCATTCAGCGGTCTCTTCGAGGATCCTCTGGTCTATCATCGTGGTGCCCTGGGGCGTGTAGACCCTTATCGCGGCGCCGCTGGGCACTGTCTTGGGGAGCCCCTCGGCGGCGTAGGTGACGAAACGCGGTATAGCCTTCTGGCCAGCGGGCTCGCCGTCGCCGGGCTCGAGTACCGGCCGGGGAAGGTAGACGGGCGGCTCCACGGCGTCACCTACTCTCAGTACAGTGCCTTTCTCCAGACGCTCCCTGGTACTGGCGTCTATACGGGCCATGACGCTTGCGGGGAGCACGGCCGCAGCCGCTAGCACGACGCCCCGGGCCTCTACGACCCGGGCCTCGCCTCCGCTCCGCAGCGGGGTGCTATGTACCGTGAACCTCCTGCGCGCAAGCAGCTCCACGCTGTAATCCGCAGCTTCGAGCCCGTCCTCGAGGCCGAGGCCCTCACCTAGGAGGCGGAGGAGACCCTCTAGCGCAGCACGGGCCTCGTCTCGGGAGTCTATTCTGCCGGTCACACTGCAATCCGCGACCAGTATGGGCTCCTGCGCGGCTAGCCGGTTCAGGTAGGCTCTGCACCCGAGAACCTCAGCCGGCAGACCAGATCCCCTCCTAGGACCCCTGGATGAGCACCATAAACGTCTAGGTGTTCAAGCTTGTTGCAGCCCCACGCGCATCTACAGTTCCTAGTAGAAATCTTTATCTATTAGTAGGATCGTTCCCCTACTAGGGATAGCTTGGGTGAAGTGGTTAAGGTTACACGGAACTACCAGGTAACCATACCAGCTACGGTAAGGGCTAAGGCCAATATAAGGGAGGGCGACCTTGTAGAGGTGCTCTACGATGAAGAGGAAGGCGTGATCAAGATCATCCCAGTAAGGCGTAAGAGGCTCACGATAAGGCTTGGGAGGAGGATAACGGTTGAGGAGATCGAAGAGGCGGTCGAGGAACTCCTCGACGAAGCCACTTCTCCCTGACACGAATGTACTCGTCTACGAGACGGTCGAGGATAGCCCCCATCATGAAGAAGCTGCGGACATCATAGACTCTGCGGGCGAGATTATACTTTCATCGATAGTGCTACATGAGTATATCTGGGTTATGGTGAGGAAGCTTGGAGTGCCGCCAGGCTTTGTGGCCCAGAAGCTCCAAGAGTACTTCGGAGACCCTCGGACCAGGTACCTAGCAGAGCCCCCTACCGTGCTATACCAGGCTCTAAGACTGCTAGAGGAACATGATGCTAGCCCGCGCGAGGTCAACGACTATATAGTACTTGCTACAGCCATGTATCACGGCGCGGTGCTCACAACGTTCGACGAGAAGCTGAGAAAGCTAGCTAAGAAGCTGGGAGTAGAGACAGTCCCGTGACAGAGCTGGCCTTTCATGCCTTGAGCTTTACCACATGTATAGCGGGCTCCTCGGCTAGCACATATAGCTCTTCTATGAAGCCGCGGAGGCGCGAAGCCGGTACCACTGCTACGCCCTCGACTAGCCTGGGGGCGCTCTCCCTTAGCACGAGGAGTGCGGGTACGATCCTCCACTTGCCCCCGGGGAGGCCTAGCCGCCGCCAGTGGGCTGCGAGCTTTTCCACCCGGGCCCGGTGCTGTGCTGCTGCGGCGCGGAGCCGAGAGGGCGTCGATATCCTGGGGCTCCAGTGCTTACAATCGATAGCCACCGCGAGGCCTCCAGCTCTATCGAGCCCTAGCACGTCGAGCTCCAAGCCCCCGCGGCCGTGGAGCCGGAGCCCCCGCCGCGCCTCGAACCCCGCCTCGGAGAGGGCTCGAGCCGCGTACTCCTCGAACATCCTCCAGTCGAGGCCCCGCGCCACCACTGTCTCTGGTACTCCGAGCCGTACGGCGGCAAGCGCTAGCTCGATGCGCTCCACGACGCACGCTCTGTCGCTGTCTAGCTCCAGACCCCCAGCCTCGGCAAGCTTCTCCAGGGCGGCTCGGACTAGGCCGGGGCGCAGGAACAGTCTCGCAGCAAGCTCATCGACTGTGACACAGTCCTCCCTAGTTCCGAGTAGCGCGGCGGCTACAGCGGCTAGAGGCAGCGCCACAGCCCGAGGCCCCTAGATGGTGGCCCTCTGGGGTTTCGGGGCTTTAGAAGCCAGCTAGGCGGCTTGAGAGCGATTGACAGCAATTGGGTTGGGCATGGTCGGCGGAATGGACGCTGGCAAGCCCGCTGTTTGCCTGGATGGTTGTAGCGGGAGACACCGAGGCAACACCAGCCATGATGTCGAGATACGTGCTAGCGTTGATGCAGTGTAACCGTGCATGTACAGGTCGAGTGCTCCGGCGGGTTTATCCACAAATACGCTGTACACGAAGGCCTAGCATAGGCTACAGCTCCCGGGTACGGTGCCCCAAGGTATGCCTAGGAGGCTTAAGGGACGGGATGCTCTTGAGGTTCTGAGGCGCTACATGCCTCGGCTACGCTGGTGCCCCTTCTGTGGTCTCCCCGTGCTGGGCCGGGAGCAGTGCCCCCGCTGCGGGGGCCGCACCCTGGAGGTGAAGCTGGCGCCTCCCGGCGACCTCCGCCCTGCCTGGCCCGAGGAGAGGGAGCGGCTCTGGAGGGCGGCCCTCGAGAGCCTCGGAAGGGAGGCAGCCCGCCGGCTACTAGGCGGGCCGTGGGCGCTTGTTCTGCTCAACCCCGTGCAGAGCGTCGACGCGGGCTACGAGGTCATAGTGGACGGGCACACTGTAGCCGGTTTCTTCTACGACCCGCTCGAGGACCGGTGGCTTGTCCGCCCAGACCGAATAGGCGTAGAGATCCTCGCCGCTGAGGAGACAGGCCCAGTGCTCTATGCCGACACTGTGCTCCGCCCCGGGGCTGTGCTCCGAGGCGGGCTCCGGGGCGAGAAGCCCCAGTCAGGCAGCTACGTGGCGCTGGCTGGCCGGGGCCCGAGCTACGGTATCGGCCGCGTCCTCGGGGACGGCGCGGTCCGGGTAGTGAAGGCCTGGAAACGCTGGCGCAGAGTAGAGTGGAGGCACCGGCCCCGCGCCCGCAGCTTAGACGAGGTCGTGGAGGCTAACCGGGGCTGGCTCGAGGAGCGCGAGGAGGAGGCCCGTAGCTGGCTAGAGAAAGTGATACGCGAGACGGGTGCCAAGCCGCTAGCCTCTGTGAGCGGGGGCAAGGACAGCACAGTCTCAGCAGCTATAGCGGCGCTGGCCGGCGTCGAGGACCTGTACAGCGTCGACACGGGGATGGAGCACCCGGAGACCCTGGAAACGGTGGAACGGCTAGCCAGCACCCTGGGAGTAAGGCTGCACGTCGCATCACCGGGGCCTCGGATGTTCTGGAGAGGTGCCGAGCTCTACGGCCCACCTGCCAGGGACTACCGGTGGTGCACCAAGCTGCTGAAGATGACCTCCCTAGCCAGGCTCCTAGAGGAGCTAGCACCAGGGGGCCGGGTCCTCACGGTGACGGGTCAGCGGGGCGCCGAGAGCACCCAGCGCGCACTATCCCCGCGGCTGGCCGGGAGCGGCACGGCAGGCCGCGGCCGCAGCCTAGTAGCGGCCCCGATACAGGAGTGGAGCAGCCTCGAGGTATTCCTCTACATACGGCTACGAGGGCTACCCCTCAACCCGCTATACCGGCTAGGCTTCGACAGGATAGGCTGCTGGATGTGCCCCGCCAGCCACCTATGCGAACTCCGGGAGACCGCCAGGAGGCACCCCGAGCTATGGGAGGAATGGGAGAGGCTCCTCCGCCGCTACGCCCGGCGCCACGAGCTGCCCCGCAGCTGGGTGAAGCTCGGGCTATGGAGGTGGAGGTGGAGCCTCCCAGCCGAGGCCAGAAGGCTAGCCAACCGAGCCGGCCTAGACCCAGACGTGACCCTAGGGAGGCTCAACACCTACGGGGCCATGACCGCACGGGAGTATAGCCGGGAGGGAGAACTGCTAGTCGCCTCTCCCAGCCTCCCCAGCGAACCAGACTGGGACAAGATGCCGGGGCTAGCCAAGGCTACCGGCCTAGCCTACAGTGTGGAGGACGATAACATCACCCTCCGGGACGGCAGGGTTTGGGCCCGTGTCACCCGTAGCGGCCGCGTAGAGATCCCCGCGGCGACGCCGCCCAAGGAGAGGAGGAGACTGGCAAAGCTCGCAGCATCGATACTCCTCATGGCCTCGGCCTGCATCGGGGAACAATGCATGCTCTGCGCCAGTAGCTGCCCAGAAGACGCAGTCAAGGGCCCCGCAGTCATTGATGCCG
The DNA here is from genome assembly GCF_001412615.1 of Pyrodictium delaneyi. Classification (NCBI taxonomy): domain Archaea; kingdom Thermoproteati; phylum Thermoproteota; class Thermoprotei; order Desulfurococcales; family Pyrodictiaceae; genus Pyrodictium; species Pyrodictium delaneyi. The sequence goes on from NZ_CP013011.1 coordinate 801,976, forward strand.
ATAAGTGCACGGGGTGCCGTGCATGCATAAACGCGTGTCCAGCAACCAACAAGGCGGAACAAGTAGTACAGCTCATCGAGGGCCTAGCTAAGGAGAATTAGGCCCGAAGGGAAAGCCAGCGTAAGTGCCTCATCAAACTTGTATAGCAATGCTGGGCTAGAGCCTCAAAAGACTTTACCACAGAAAGATAACAATGTGTCAAGCCACGGCTACTCACTGCCACCTTGTCTAAACCCGAACAGCCAAGCAGCTGGCAGAACAACTCAATGTGGAAATGTGTGACGAGCAAGTAGACCAGCCATACGGTCTATGGCTCTTCATGGAGCTGCTCTGGCAGAGTCTCCCAGAGCTCCCCGCTACTAGGCGCGGTCTCACGAGGCTCCATTGCAACTAGCACCTCTGCTCCCCAGGGGTCTCGGCTCGGCTTCTCCAGATAGACGTGATTGTAGAAGATCCAGAGCATGGCGGCCACTGACGCCAGGTCCCAGAGCCTCGTAGGCATCGTCGTGAGGTACCTGTAGCCGGGCAGCTCGTAGAAGACCCGTGCAACAATGCCCCTAAACTGATCATACTTTGCATGCACTCCTACCACGCCACGGCCGTCCTCCTTCACGTACTCTACGCGGATTCTCGTGTAAAGGTTGTTGAAAAGTAGACGTGGTAGGAGGTCGCGCTGCTCTATCAACAGTATGCCGTGGCGTGGCTGTAGCTCTCTTACCCCTGCTAGTGCGAGGAGTAACCTCCAAGGTGAGAAGTGCGGGAGCGAACTCCCCCAGAGAAGCGCTAGGTCGAAGCAGCAATCAAGCTTTTGGGGGAGCCTAGCAGCGTCGACTGCAACAGTCTCGACTCTAACACCCTCCTTTAAGCCAGCCTTCTCTAGCCATACGTGAACTTTCTCAAGAATGCTAACGCGTAGATCGGTGACTACCAGGCTGACCCTGGCGCCACGCCGTGCTAAGGCGGCTGCGAAGGCTGCACCAGCGATACCGCTTCCAGCTGCGACGTCGAGCACCGCTACGCGGTCCTTCTCGGCGAGGTAGGCGAGCCTCGTGGAGACTAGGCTGTGGGCATACTCAAGCAGCGTGTTGAAGCGCTCCTGGGCTTCTCTGGTGGAGGGGTCCTCCGGCCAGAGCCACTGGCTATAAAGTCTCTCAAGGGCATCAGAATAAGTGTTATCGGTTGACATGGTCCGTGCTCGCACCTAGTACATGCTATAAGCGTAGGTTTTCCTTATAACATTTGCTGCTTGGGTTCGAAGGAGCCGGCGCCTTGGGCTAATGGGGTGGACATACTGGGTTCAGAACTCATGGGCTCACGTCCTGCGTAGAAAATGCTCCCATTAAGGGAGGCTTGTGATAAAAACTGAGGAGGGAACTGATGTACCTCTAGCCCTCTCTTGGCTACGCGTTAGCTGCCTGCGGCTATCTGCTGTGCTAGGTAGCCCCTGGCCCAGGTGTAGGTCTCGCCATCGACGGTGATTGCTGTCGCGTGGACTATGGTGTAGCCGGTTAGCGGCTGAGTCTTGGCGTAGCCTTCAACGGTTACTGTTGTGCCTGGCTGTATCTTGGCTAGTATGGTCTCTGCGGATACTAGGCCGCCGCTAGGGCTTTTCATCATGTATGGTAGTACTACCATTGCGGTGCCACTGCCGGTATCGATGACCAGCATGCGTGGTTCATAGATCTCGGTCACGGTACCGGTTACTGTGGTCTCAGATGCTGTTGCCCAGGCGCCTCGGGCGGCACCGTGGTGGCCGTGCCAGCCAGCGGCGCCGGCGGCTGCCATGGGGCCAGCTGCTCCAGGCTTACCAGCTGCTGGCATACCAGCGGCAGGGGCCGCCATTGGCTGCTGGCCCGTCGCCATTGGGCACATCGGGCAGTGTCCGTAGCCGGCTGGGTTGGCCACGGGCTTTGCGGGGATAGCAGGCGCAGTGACGTTAGCCTGGCCTATCCACCAGGGGCCCCACGCGCCCGCTATTGCTCCGCCTGCGAGGGCTAGGGCTACGATACCTAGTAGAGCTAGACCTGTCTTCGCCATGCAGGTTCACCTCTCTTTTTCTTTCTGTGCTGCTCCGTGTTCTACTTCTAGGGTGTGAGGAGGGGTATACCCTTAGCTCACTGGAGGAGCACACCACTTGTGAGCAAGCTATAAATACCCGGGGTCCGTGCGGCGGCTTCCCGCTACATCGACTCCTCTTGTTAAGCAATAGTTACAACAGCTCCCTCCATGACTAGCTCTGCGAGAGCCTCGGCAACCCAGCTTACCCGGCTCCAGGGCCGCGGGCCCCCGGCGCGCTGCTCCCGGGCAAGTCTGTCAAGGAGCTGTAGTAGTCGACCTAGCGTTTCCCTACACGGGGGCTCGACTGGGGGATCTTCCCCTAGGGCTATCCAGACGGTTGCTGCCCGAAGCGTGTCTCCGGCCTCGTCAATTAACGTGCAGCGGGGCTCCACGAGCTGACTGTACCGCCAATACCGTTTCAGAGCGTCTAGCTCCTCTTGGAGCCCCCGTTGTGCCATCCATACGTGTACCTCCAGGTCCTTCACAGCGGTTGCGGCGACGTGCGCCACTAGGAGGCCCTGCTGGGCAGGCAGGTTACGCGGCAGCTCCACCAGGTAGTAACTCGGCCCAGGGTGTAGGATGCTGTGCACAGCCTCGTGAGCCAGCAGCGCGGCTCCATACTCGAGCCCGGCCAGCTCGCCTGGAACGACGTGTATCCGGGGTATCCCAGTCCACGCCTCGTAGGCTGTAGGGTAGAGCGCCGAAACCCCGGCACCGACCCGTAGAGCCTCCCCCGTAAGCGTCTCGGCCAGCTGGAGGGGGCTCTGGTAGAGGTGTAGCTCCACATAGTCAGGCTTCTTCCCGGGCTCGGCTCTCTCGTAGACTATGCGGAGCTGATTTAGCATAATGGAAATCGTGGAGCCGGGGATGGGGCCATGCTCTATTACGGCTACAGTTACAGAGGCTAGCCGCTCTATGCGCCCCAAAGCACGGCCCCCATCAGTAGGCTTTGAAACTAATAGCTAGTTGGGAGAACTTGTGTGCCATGTGCAGCTACAAGAGTCTCCACCGGCTTGTAGTCGTATGTAAACCCGAAATGCCTCGGGCCGAAGAGTTCAAGGCCTCTTGGCGTCCTCCACGCCTCGTGTGCTCTAGCCGCGACAACATATACATGTAGGCCGGGCCTAAGCCGCGTAACGAGTACAAGCTCAGCTTTACTATCCACGAGCGATATAATGTCGGGAGGCATAACGATGGGTTCTCCGTCGAGCCAGGCCATTATGTACTCGTTCTTAACCCACACTTTGAGTTCTCTACCTCCACTAGCGTCTATACCCTTTATCGTTACATAGCCTTCTAGGAACCCCGCATTATCACTAAGCTGTGTATCCTCTACAACGCCCTCGAAGACAAGCCACCCGCGACATGCCTCCAGAAGAGCATCAAGAGGGTTCGAGCCTGTAGCGCGTGCCTCCAACACTCTAGCACCGAGTTCGAAAGCCCGGGAGATGCTTCCCCGGATCAGAGCCCTCCTAGCCTCCTCCGGCCCTAGTGGTGCATCGACGACAGCCACGGACGAGCCGGAAGATGCAGCAAGCGATCTCACTATGTGCTCGTACTCGTCTATACTCGCATACTCATAGAGCACTAGAAGACTACCCGTCCTAGAGGCTACCGCGCTTGGCGCCAAGCTTAGACCATAGATGTTTAACGTGTCCTGGTGTATCTCTGGCGCAGCTCTTCCTACACGGTCCCCGTCAACTACGGGGACGTTTGCAAGCGAAGCAGCTAGGAAGGCTACTGGTGTATTGCCAGCACCAAGCTCGACGGGGGCTATAGCCCCTATGTTGACACCAACACGTCTACGTAGGGTGGAGAGGGCTCTAGCCAACGGGACGCGTACAGCATCGAGGCTTTGATGGCTAGCACTACGGGCCATACTTCCTACCATATAGGCAGAGACGATAGTCTCGTTAACCTCGTCGATGTCATAGAGTATGAGCGACCGAGACTTAGCTATGTAGACCTCGTTTACTATCTTCCAGCCCCGCTCCCAGCTACCTCCACCACCGGTGGCGTAGAAGGAGAGGCCGATGAGAAGTGCACGGAAGCCCTCTCTACCTGATACAGTAAGAGTAGGCAAGACGGTGTAACCCCGTGATTAAAGCGCTGCTTGGAGGACTAGCTGCCTACCTCTACGCCGCCGCTACGCGTGATGCGGCGGAGCAGCTCTATCGTCGAGAGAGCTGCGAGCAGGCTTGTCCGCGGGTTACGGGGCGAGGGCACGTTCTCTACGCGTATTTCAAGCCTAGATGCCTTGGATTCGACTATTACTATGTGGGTGTTACGTTCAATTCTCGGGTCGGCTACTATCTCGACCTCAGCCTCCATGCCCGCAGCGAGACTCAGCGCGGCAGCGACGTTCACATTGAAGGGATAGAGTCGAACAGCCTCACTCGCGGGGCCACGGTACAACACCCTGGGCTCATTGACTTCCACACCGAGGCTCTTTGGGGGCTTCACGGTGCGGAGCAGCAGTCTCCGTATCCCAGCGCGACGTAGTGCTCGTACAGCGTCAAGGCCTGCGAGCGCCCCCGTAGGGACGTAGACATGTACACCTCGTTGCTCCGCCTCTCGGTTAAGCTTCTCGAGCAGCTCCTTGTCGAGCAGTGCACCGGCGCTAAGCACTACGAGGTCTACACCAGCCTCCACTACGCGGAGGGCGTACTGCCGGACAGCTTCCTGGCTAGCAGCCTCCACTACAAGGTCTGGCCTAGTCTCAAGGAGTTCTTCGATGTTCCGGGCAATCCGGGCTCGGGGGGCTAGCTGTTGTAGTCTCAGGCATTTCTCCGGCGCCAGGTCCATAAAGGCTGTTATCTCCGCCTCTATCACACCCTGGTTAACGGCTTCTACTATCTCGCTAGCTATAGCGCCGCAGCCTATGAGTGCTAGCTTTTTCAACACTGGTCCAGCCTCCTCATTCTCATAGACAGATCGACACGAGCCGGGTATAGCAGAGGATAGCTAGTACTCACCACGTCAACGCCTGTAGCAGCGTACTCGGCTATATTCTCGGGCGTTATACCGCCGCTAGCCTCGACGACAATCCTACTCCTCACCCCCTCCCTCTCTAGCAGAAGGATTGTCTCCCGAACCTCATCGGGAGACATATTGTCAAGGAGTACAGCATCTACACCCAGTCTTGCAGCAGTGAGGGCCTCCTCCGGCGTAGAGGCCTCTACCTCAACTCTGTGCATAAAGCTCCGCTGCTCCAGCACCCTCCGTAGAGCCTCGCCATAGTCTCCCACTAGGGCCACATGATTGTCCTTTACCAGAATCGCGTCGCTGAGCCCGAGTCTATGGGTGTCCCCGCCACCAGCAGCAAAGGCTCTCTTCGCACAGACGCGTAGCCCCGGAGGCGTCTTACGCGTCGCGGCAACCCGCACCCCCGGGGCTACGCGTCTAGCAGTATCCACCATACGGCGTGTCTGAGTGGCCACGCCAAACGCGTAGATGAGGAGGTTCAGAATTGTGCGCTCCAGCGCCAGTAGTAGCCCGGCAGGCCCCCGGATCCGAAGTACTATGTCTCCCGGCTCTACTAGTTCGCCAGGCTTCTTTGGGGCCTCAACGTCCAGCCCTAGGATACGCAGTGCTCTAGCAAGCTCGGCTGTACATGCAGCTACGGCCCGGCTCTTTGCAACAACCACGGCCTCAGCACATACATCTTCTAGGCCTAGAGCATCCGTAGTGAGGTCCCAGTGGGGCATATCCTCCCGGAGCCACTGGAGAATTTCCTCAGCCATCATACGGGCTAGCGCCAATATACACGCCCCAGAGAAAACAGTGCGTTCAAGCCTGAGTCTATGGATTTCTCGGAGCTACCGGCGGCTTTTGAACCGTGCAGCTATACGGGCCCGGAACTGCCTGAGAGTCTCCGGCCCTGTCACGGCGGTCTCCGATTCAAGTGCCTTAAGGAGCACCACTAGTACTAGTAAGGTCTCGGCAAGCTGCACAATAGTAGCTGTCACGGCGTAGTCCAAGCCTATGAGGGGCGACATGCCTGCGTATATGACGGCTGTATAAGGCAGCAGCGTGAATATCTTGGATGCTGGTATGCCTGTCATGGTCATTACTGTTGGCACTATTGCCGGGATCACTACTATTGGCGCGGCAGACTGTGCACCACGTACTGTTGAAGCAAACATCCCGACGAGCATTGACAGTATTACGACGAAGAATGCCTCCGATGCCAGAGCGACGACATACACGAGCATGTCCGTCAAAGTATAGTATTTGGTTAAATCTAGGCTAACGCCTACGGAGCTGAAGAGTTGATAGAGCCCTGCCATTGCAGAGATAGCAGCGAGTATAGCTACTATGAGGGCCGCGATAGCTTTTGATAACGCTATACGCCGCCGGCTCACGGGAAGCGAGAACAATACTTCAAGCATGCGTTCCTCTCTCTCAGCACCTATGAGCGTCGCACCAAGCGATGCTGCCGGGAAGAGTATGAAGAACGTAGCATATCCCAGTGTTATTCCTGCTCCATGGACATTGTTGAGTTCATTTATACTCCATAATCGATCGTTGAGCAGTATATATGCGTTAGATGTTATGTTTTCGCTTGGCGATAGCGCGCGTGCTATCCGGCTGCTTATAGAACCTGGTAACGCTAATGTGCGTGCTAGCTGCGATAGCTCACCACGCACATACACATCTACAGCTATCTTTCCATTGGTTACATTCAGCATCATGATGGCGTCATATCCGCCTGTTTTCAGTAGCTCTACTGGGTTACACGTCTCAACTACATCGATAGACACGTTGCTTGCCCGCAATCCAGCAGCTATCATGTTAAGCATGGTAGTCTGGGCAGGACTCTCCGGGCAGACAGCTAATGCTAGCTTAGTGCCACGCAGCTCAGCAGCTTTCCTTATCTGTTCCGAGGCAGCACCATAGAATGGAGTCATTGCCGAGTATATAACAAATGGGAGAATAATCATAGCTATTACCATAGGCTCCCGTAGTAATGTCTTAAGCTCCTTCTCAAGCAGTCTACGCATACAACATCACCCCTCACGGTGCCCAGCTATAGCATTCATGTAGGCTTCTTCGAGGTTACGGGCACCATACTTCTCAATAATCTCCCGCGGTGTGCCAATCTCGATGATCCTGCCATCCTTTATGAGGGCTACACGGTCGCAAACATACTCGACCTCTAGCATGTTGTGACTACTCAGCAACACGGTGACTCCTCTACTCTTAGCGTACTCAACTATGACACGGCGTAGCTCATAGCTGGCTTCGACGTCAAGTCCCGACGTGGGCTCATCGAGTATAGCGAGCCGAGGCCGCACAGCTAAGGCCCAGGCAACCTGGACGCGGCGCTTCATACCCTTGCTATACTCCTGCATCCGCTTCTTGCTCAGTACATCTGGATCGAGGCTAGTGAGGTTCACAGCCTCCTCTAGAGCCCTATCAATATCGTCTCGGGAAGCGCCACGCGCAGACATGAATGTCTCGACTACAAAGGACAGGTATTCATAGCCTGTGAGCCGCCGGTAGCCGCCGACCTCCTCTGGCACGTAGACGAGTCTCTTCCGCGCCTCTAGAGGCTCCTTAGCAACGTCTACACCATCCACAATAACGCGGCCACTAGTAGGCTTGAGCAGTGTTGCAATGATCCGGAACGTGGTAGTCTTTCCTGCACCATTCGGCCCAACTAGGCCGAAGACCTCACCCTCTTCGACACGGAAGCTGACGCCGCGGAGAGCTTCGACGCCTCCAGGATAGACTTTCACGAGATCATTGACGACGAGTACTGACATATTCTCTAGAGCCTCCTTCCAACACCTCCGAGAATATTGTAAGGGCGGGGTAAAGCCGAAATAATATATTTGTCGATTTTCTCTATCTGGCTGAGCTATTGGTCTATTCGCCAGTCTCTTAGAAGCTCACTGAAGATAATTAACCGGCTTAGAGTACTAGAGAAGAACTGCCACGAGTAAACTCGAGTCATGCCGCCGCTGCTTACAGAGAAACGCGTTATAGGTATTCTACCCTGCCAAGGCGATATCTCCCAGCCATAGAGAAGCTAAATAGCCGACGTAGACTGCTAAGAGCGAAAGACTTGCGTAGTCTAGCCTCCGGGCTGCTCAAAAGCCTGGGAATGAGGTAGTGCTTGGCTTCGCCGAGCCCCCTTGGACAAGGGCTGTGTGGAAGGGGAGCGAAGCCGACCCCGCCTCACCGGCTAGCCTTGGTTCTCATGCTCCTCTTGATTTTCTCGTTCTAGTAGCTTCTGGAGGCGCTGGTACTCGCCGTTTTTCATCCCCCAGTACATGTCCTGGGCGGGGAACTGGCTGCTCCGTACCTCGCGGGCGTACGCCTCAACGGCGCCCCGTATTATCGAGGCTAGGTCGACGTAGCGCTTGGCGAAGGGTGGCGGTGTTGGGGTTAGTCCTAGTAGGTCGTGGATGACAAGTACTTGGCCGTCGCAGTAGGGGCCGCTGCCGATACAGATGGTGGGCACTTGTATCCTCCTGGTTATCTCCCTGGCTACTTCCCAGGCGGTGAACTCCACGACTATCGCGAAGGCGCCTGCCTCGGCCGCTTCCTCGGCGTCGCGTATGATCTCTAGGGCCTCTTCGGCGGTCTTGCCTACTAGGCGGTAGCCTCCGAGGAGCTTGTGCTTCTGAGGCGTTAGGCCGACGTGAGCCATTACCGGGATGCCGGCGCGGCGCATCGCTTTTATCACGTCCGTGTAGAGGCTGCCGCCCTCTATCTTCACTGCGTCGGCGCCTGCTGCCAGCAACCTGCCAGCGTTCCTCACGGCCTCGGAGACAGAGGCCTCGTAGCTCATGAACGGCATGTCGCCGACTATCATTGCGCGGGGCTGGGCCCGGGCTACGGCGGCTGTATGGCGCACCATGTCCTCCATGGTTACCTGGAGGGTTGAGGGAAGCCCGAGCACAACCATGCCCAGCGAGTCGCCCACCAGGATCATGTCGACGCCGGCCTCGTCGACAAGCCGGGCGGTGGGCGTATCGTAGGCGGTAACCATTACGAGCTTCTCGCCACGCTGCTTAGCCTTCAGTATGTGGCGCACGGTGATCTTCTCCCGGCCAGCCATGGCTCTAGCAGCCTCACAACATTGTACACAGCCTTGTTCACGGGGGCCTGCGCCCCGTGCTTCTCCGCCGTCCTCCAGACAGCGCCGTTGATATAGTCTATCTCGGTCCGCCTCCCCGCGGCTACGTCTTGTAGCATGGAGGAGCAGTTGTCCCCGGTAGCATCGGCGACCCTTAGAGCCTCCTCGACCGGGTCCACGGGGAGCTCCACACCCGCGGCCGCCGCAGCCCGGCCCGTCTCAGCCGCGAGCTCCACGGCGAGCTGTCGGGCGTAAGGATTCTCCACGACCACCCGGTTCCTATCCCACGCAATCACCGTCACCGGGTTGACCGCCGCGTTGACCGCGAGCTTAGCCCAACGATACGGCTCGATGTCAGCCACGTACTCGGCGTCTAGGCCTCCCGCCAGGAGGAGCTCGACTAGCAGCCGGGCCGACGGGCTACACTGGCCGGAGACAGCACGGCAGCCGACCACTACGCGGCGGCTTCTACCGGCGAGTCGGCTATGACAGCTTCCGGGGGGCCGGTAGACACCGTAGAACGCCAATGCAGCCACGGCCCTAGAGGAGCCGTAGACACGCTCAAGCTGCTCGAGGCTTCCCAGCCCGTTCTGCATAGAGACGACCAGGCCCGGGCTCCAGCCCGCGTTGAGCGAGGCCTCTACTGCGGCTTCGAGGTCGTAGGCCTTAGTCGCGTAGACCACTACCTCAGGCTCCAAGCCGGGAGCGGCATCCCAGCCGCAAACCTTGACTGCAGCCTCTCCCAGGCCCTCGACGGTCACCCGCTCTAGATGGCAGCCGCTACGGCGCCTCGCAACCACAGCCACATCGGCGCCGGCGAGGGCGAGCGCTACTGTCACGGCGCTGCCGACAGCGCCGCAGCCTCCGACCACAGCCACCTTCATGGCTGTGCCCTCAGCGTCCGCGGACGAGTTCCCTAGCGTGTTCTATTAGCTGCCATGCTATCCGCCGCCTCTCCTCGCGGACCCGGCGCCTCTCTAGGTACTCCTGCATCCTCTCATCGCTCAGCACCGGGCGGCGGGGCAGCGGCTGGGGCCGACCCTGCTCGTCCACAGCCACCATTGTCGCGTAGAGCAACGCCACTGTCCTCTCTCGGTCCTCGGTCACGGGATTGTAGGCCGCCACCCTGACCGCGACCTCTAGGCTACTCCTCCCCGCCCCTGTTATCCCGGCCTCGAGCTTAACCAGGTCCCCGACTCTGGCCGGGGAGGCGAACACAACAGCGTCGAACCCCGCTGTAACCATGGCTGCACCAGTATACTCTATCGCGGGCACAGCAGCCATCTGGTCTATCTGGTAGAAGAGCCGGGAAGCATCCATCACCGTCGGTATAGTGAAGGTGTCCTCAGGCGATGTAAAGAAGTAGCTAGTCTTACGGTAAACGGCGTCAAGCGGTGCTGTTGACCCGGCTATCTCTCTCCGCTTCTCTATTAGTGGTAGCCGCGCCTCTAGCCAGTACCGATGCGCCTCAACCAGAGGCTCCGTCTCGAGGCTACACGCCGCGACCTCTACACCGTGCTCACGGGGGCGCACATTCTCATCTACAGCCACGTAGGTCTGGAGGCTGAGACTCACCGGCCGGGGCTCAGCCCCGCCTAGCGGCCTAGCCTCGGCGTAGACCAGCACGTCTAGCGTCCGCTGCGTAGAGCCCACTACCCAGGCGTAGACGTGGAGGTTCTCTCCCACGCGGCCCGGGCTAAGAATGAACAGATAGTCCATAGCGCCTAGCACGGTATAGCCCCGCGCAGCCCTCATAGACGCCATACCGCCGGCTTCAAGCATCCAGCCGGCAAGCCTCCCGCCATGTAGCGTTCCATACCTGTTAGTATGCCGGGGGTAGATGGGGTGGAGCAGCGTGACGAGGCTCTCCTCGATACACAGCCTCCTGCCGGTCAAACCCAGGCAACCCCGGTGTAGAGCGTAACTCGCCAGACGAAGAATCCAGCGCAGTCAAGAACCCTAAGGAGAATTCATTATACAGCATAGTGACTGGAGTCCGTGAAGAGTGGGTTGTTTTCGCCGCCTCCAGGGAAAGTGAAAACAGCCAAGGACTTGGGGCACCACCTAGTGGCTCCTTGAACTCCTGCACGGCCGTATCGAGAGAGGTGCAGAGGCTGGACGGTGGCTCCGCAGCATCAAACTGTGCTCCTGGGCTAGCTTCTCTAGCTCCCGGCGGGCCTCGTCCTCTCTACCGGGCCTGGGCACAGCTACTGTGACCTTCTTCTTGGCGTACCAGCCGAGCAGCAGCCCCATGTCTACCAGCTTGTCGAGAGACTCTACTAGCCAGGGTGGAGCAAAGCCTGCCTCGGTGCTGAAGCCCCTGGCCTCTTCCAGGAAGCGCTCCAGGCTTGGCTCCTGGGCGAGGCGGGCGAGGCGGGGCGCGGCTAGCGTATAGAGCCGCTCGCCTAGCTCCCGGTGCATCTCGGAGGTCGTCATTCTGCCCAGCTCCAGGCTGTAAATAGTTGACACGGGGATGGGGTAGCTCGCTACCCGGGCTAGCCCCGGCGCCCCGGGTGCGAGGCGTAGCTCGAGCCCGCGGCCCAGGAACATGGCCGCGACATCGCCTAGCCCGGTGCCAGCCGCAACCTCCGCCTCGTGGGCTAGCGCAGCAGCCTCCTCCACGTTCATGCCCCGTAGTGCGGCCTCGCCCACGGCCACAGCTAGCGCCACAGCGGCCGAGGCGGCGTAACCTACAGCCAAGGGTACAGGGAGCCGGACCACGACCCGGGCCCTGGGCCCGCCTAGGAGCCTCCAGAGCGCCTCGAGGACACTAGGCACCCCATCCAGCCGGTGGCCCTCAACGTGGACCTCTGCCCCGCAGCCCACGCTGCTACATGTGTGGATCTCAGCCTCGGCTCCCGGCTCTAGAAGGAGCCCTGCTCCGAGGCTCCCTGTCTCGCGGCGTGCTGGCCTCCACAAGGGGAGCCAGATCCCGGTAACGTGTAGTGGTACGTGTACCTGGTAGATGCAGTCTTCCGGCAGCCCTGGCCACCCCAGGGCTTGCTCTCCTAGGGCTCCCCGGGCATCTATGGGTAATGGTTGCCCGTCCGCGGCCGGTATAGGGGCTAAATAGTTACACTCGATAGTAATCAAATCTGGAGAATCTGTGATGGCCCGCACATTCGCTGCTGTGACTATACTTGTCATACTAACGGTAGTATTCGCTATCCTGGTGGTGTCTAATCTGAGCGATAAGGCTGGCCCGCCTACAGAGTCTACACCCGAGCAAAAGCTGTACAAAGTAGCTGAGAGGCTGGTTAAGACTCAGCAAGTTTCGAGCATAATCGGTGGCTTGAACTACAATAATAACTAGGATAGTTCCCGTCAAGCTACGGGAGGGCGAGGTAGAGAAGACTATATGGTGTATAAGGTTAAGGCTCGAGAAAAGCCGGCTTGTGGAGGCAGAGTTCCAGCACCCTGTGACCGGACAGCATATGAGGGCAGTAATCTGGCTGGACACGCTCCGTGTATACGCGACTGAGGACGGCGAGCTCCTTGGTATATGGCCGGAGCTCTCCTGGCCCCCAGAGGAAGCAAGACTCGATGCATCCAAGCTCTCTGTAGCGGATAGGGTAAGGGGGATACTTGCACAGAGCACCGTCTTCTCTAACCTCCTAGAGGAACCCAATACCACCATATACCTTACAGCCGTGATATACGACAAGAATCATCCAGAGGGCCTGGCGCTACTCCACGTAAACGAGGCTGGCAAGAAGTATTTGATCTCAGTCGATCTCGCAACAGGGACTATAAGGCTTACACAAGAGAATCCGCTGGGCTAAGCCTCTAGGACGCCGCCGACTAATTCCCCTAGAGGCTACCTGGCTCCTGGAGGCTGAGCCAGGAACATGGAGGGCCGTTGGGAGCCGATGCTATGGGGCCGCCTACACCCCAGCAGCGGTATTGTGGGCGAGAAGAGGGGGGATCTGGAGGGCCGCTGTATAGCTCTAGGGGTAACGGGTAGCGCTGCTATCTACCGTAGCCTGGACCTTGCCCGGCTCCTTATGCGGTATGGCGCTGTTGTACGCGTTGTCATGACCCCGGCTGCAGCTGAGCTGGTTTCGCCCACGCTCTTCGAGTGGGCTACTGGCATGCCCGCCGTAACCAAGATGACCGGCGCTATAGAGCATGTGTCGCTTGCCCGGCTCTGCGACGCTGTGCTGGTAGCCCCCGCGAGCCTCGACACAATGGCCGAGATAGTTGGCTACCGTGCCTCTACCCCGGTCTCGGCTCTCGCCCAGGAGGCTGCGGGGCTCGGAAAGCCAGTGCTACTCGTCCCGGCTATGCACCTCGGCATGTGGAGGAGGGCCTCCAGGCTAGTCGAGGAGCTGGAGAAGCAGGGCTTCTACGTCATGAGGCCCGTGCTGGAGGGGGAGCAGGCGAAGTACCCGCCGGTCGAGCTCGTCGCTTGGTGGACAGAGGCCCTGCTGGCCCGGGGCAGGGACCTCGAGGGGCTACGCGTCCTTGTAACAGCTGGGCCTACCCGGGAGCACATAGACCCCGTGAGGGTGATCACCAACCCCTCTACGGGGAAGATGGGTGTCTCCCTAGCCCTGGAGGCTGCCTGGCGGGGCGCCCGCGTAACGCTGGTTCACGGACCTTTGTGCACTGGGCTACCCCAGGGCTGGCAGGGCTACCTAGACGAGACTGTGGGCGTCGAGACGGCGGAGGAGATGAGGCGTGCCGTCCTCGAAAAGATCAGGGGTACCGATGTAGCGTTCTACGCGGCCGCCGTAGCCGACTACCGGCCCTCCAGGGCCTCGCCCGGGAAAGTGCCGACAGAGACTGGCCGTCTAGTCCTCGAGCTCGAGCCCACTCCCAAGATAGTCGAGGAGGCAGTGAAGGCTGCTCCCCGCGCAGTCCACGTAGGCTTCGCAGCAGAGACTGCGGGGAGTGACGAGGAGCTAGAGGCCCGGGCCCGGGCTAAGCTGGAGCGCTACATGCTAGATGCGGTGGCCGCCAACAACGCGTTAGAGCCGGGCGCCGCCTTCGCTAGTGACACGAACCGCCTCATAGTTGTGACGTGGCGCGGCGGGCGGGAGGAGATACCCCGGATGCCCAAGCGGATGGTTGCCCGGCGCCTACTAGACATAGCGGCGAGGCTCCACCGGGAGGGCCCAAGGCCACGTCCCTAGCATTGAGGGTCCCCTGGCGGCGTAGAGAGCGTTTATCAAAGGGTCTACACGCCTAATCCCCCTGGAGGCCGCGCCGGTGACGCCGGGCCCGTGTGCCCGGAGGAGGGTGAACCGGCGGGTCCCACCCCGAGGCCTCAACTCCTCGCTTCCTTTCCCCGATGCTCTCGTGACTCACTACTGTGGTTCCTTCTCTCGCTTAGCCCGACGTGTATTACCACGTCGCACCCGTGCTGGTGAAGCTCCTGCTGCAGTTCGTCGGCCAGAACGTCGGCTACGTCTGGGGGCATACCTTTCTCGGGCGCTACTATGAGGTCTCCGCTGCAGTGTCTCTCGTCTATCATGCGGAGCCGGACGCGTATAGGGTGGAGGCCGCGGAGCAGCGCCTCCCGCTCTACCAGCTCATAGAAGTGCTGCGGGGCAGCAGTGTCGGCGAATATCCTCATGAGCTTGTGGTGGGTCTCAACCGCCTCGTGGAACAGGTAGGCGAGTATAATCACGCCGCCGGCTAAGTCGTAGAGGTAGCCTATGCTGGCGCCGAGCCAGCTACTAGCAGCTGTGACCCCGCTCTCTATCAGCTCGCTCGCGGTGAACCCGGCGTAGACCCGGAGCACGGGGTCGATATCCCTGGCTACGAGTATAGCTGCGGCGTAGAATGCACCGCCGACCAGGGCCGCCACCGTGCTACCCTCCTCAACCGTGTAGCCGCTGATACTGTACATCAGCGCCGCCGTGGAGGCACCGGCGGCGAACATGTAGGCTGAGAGGCTCGCTAGTGCGCCGCCGTACCGCAGCCTCTGATGGCCATACGGGTGGTCTTCATCGGGCGGGGCACTGGCTACGTGGAGGTACCAGAGCACAGCGGCAAGCGCGGCGATATTAGCGACACACGTGAGCGCGTCTACTAGCAGCGCGCGGCTACCGTAGAACAACGAGCCGTAGATCTTTACAGCAGCGCCAGCGAGGCTGAGGAGTGTGACCGCGACTAGGCCCCGGTCTAGCACTCTTACGCCCCTAGCGGCTGGACGTGTCCCTCTACCCCTTGATAAAAGCCCTGGGTGTTAAGCTCCTGCGACTAGGCCCTAAGCAGGACAAGGACTGTTACGAGTAATGCTGTGAAGAATGTTAGTCGTGCAAACTCTATCCAGCCGAGCCTCTTAATCATCTTCATGTCTATCTTGGTGTTCCTAGCCGCGTTGGCTAGGAACTTTGCACTAGGCTCTATACAAGTCAGGAGGAGGATTGGCTCCTCTACGGCTGCTAGGATTGGTGCTGGCAGCCAGAGCACTAGGGGGAGAAGCGGGCTAGTCTTCCTTATCGGTAGTCTAGACTCTACATAAGCTGCAGTGCTAGCCGTATACAACATCATTAGCACGAATGCTAGTAACGTGAGCCGCGTAGGATTCCCAGCTAGTGCGGCAGAGAGTATAGCAGCATATGATAGTAGCGCAGCTCCAGCTACGTAGCCTGGTGGAGTCCTTAGCATGCCCCTTAGCCCGAGTGCCAGATAGACTGCCAATACAGGTGTATAGGCTAGTAACGCTACGATGAGTGTATAGTCACGCCAGGCTACTGTAGCGGCAAGGTAGGGAACAGCATTCAATATAGTGATTAATGCTAGCTTACTTTTTCTACGTAGCTGTGCAGCAGTAAAGGCTGCATCAAATGTAAATATGTGAAGGAGTAAAGCGAATATCGCGAGAATTGTCCCTATAGCGTTGAGCTGCTCAGCGGTAGCTATGCCTACCAACGCACTGAAAACCATTATCCCTAGCGCGCTAGGCTCCCGTGGTGGCCGGAATAGCTCCCGGAGCACCACGCCGCCCTGCCCCTCTTCACAACTGGCGTTCCCCTATGCCTATTTTTAACGCTGTGTTGAAGAGGCGTTCCGGCGTTGTAACCCCCAGTAGAGAAGCTAGTTTGACGCGGTAAGAAGCCGGGAAGCTGTTACCCGACATAAGCTTTCATGGCCTAGCTAAAAACATGCAGGTTTGATGCATAAAACATTACCGCATCTGAGTTAGCCGCGTCGTAGAAGTGTTGCCAGGGCTACAGCGGCTATTATGCCAACAACTCCAGCTGCCACAAGAGTCGTGTTAACACTGCTAGTTGTATTCGTCTCGGTGCTTGTCGGGTGTGCTGTCTCCGTGGGTTCTGTAGGTGTTGTTGTCTGTGTAGCTTGTGTCTCTGTAGTTGTAGTTGTAATGGTTTCTGTTGGTGTTGACGTCGCTGTAGATGTAGTTGTTGTTTGTGGTTTGGATACCTGGCCGCTTGCCATCTCTACACGAACCGAGGCTAGCTGATGTAAAGCTACCCGCTGGTGAGAGAGTTTTACTGCTGGATCAGCTGCCTCCAGAACAACTTCGGTCGGGACAGCCTTCTCCAAGCCAGGAGCAAATACCGCGAACTGGAGCAGCTGCTTAACCAGCTGGCCATAGCCGGCTGCCAGTAGGGTCAATGCTTTCTCGGCGTCGTGGGCTGGTTCGCCGCTGGGCTCTGGTACCCTCATTCTATGGCCAGTATAGTCTAGCTTTATCTCTACCTGGTCTGGCTTCACGTTGACGTCGAGCTTAGCACTAGCCTTACTCGGTGCTGCTTTAGCTAGTTGAGGTATTGTCTGCTGTTGTACGGCTCCTAGCCCCGAGATGGCGATAGCAGCTTCAGGGCCTACTTCGCCACTCGCCTGGCCTAGCCTCGAGGCGATAATCAGCATTAGCCTCTGTAGAGCTGGAGAAGCATCTGCCCAAAGCTTTTGAGCTTCCTCGAGATCCCCGCTGCTTATGCTCTCATAGTATAGGTTTATGCTGGCCTGACTTCCTTCAACCTTAACTTCAAGTTTTAGACCTAGTTCTCCCTTTATGCTCACCGGCGACTCTAGAAGACTACGTATCTTATCGGCGTCATCTCTAGACAGTCCCATAGCCTCGGCACTTGCAAGCATTTGGTTAAGATCGGTACTCATCTTTAGGTGTAGCTTGACTTGGCCACCTTGCTGCATTACAGCACCTAGCTCTTCGACGCGGACAAAACCTAGCCCCATGAAAGCTAGTTGTCTGTTTATCTCGTCGACAGTTGGTATATGAGGGGTCTCCTCTTCGGTGCCGCTAGAAGGAGCAGTCACGTCAAGTACTATAACCGCGTATGAACCCTTGGATATCCTTATTTCAAGCTTCTCTATCCTGATATGAGCTATCTTGTCGTCTTCGGCCGGGAAGCTAGCTGCACCTGTTACGGTGAAGACTCCATTGCCTCCCTCGTAGTTGAATTCACCTTTAAGGTCAGCAGTTACTATGCCTGGGCTTGTAGCTGGCTCGGGGAACGTAAAGGAGCCCCTACCCTCCACTACTGTATGGGACTCGGAACCTGTATAGCTGCTTTGATAATTTAGCTGGAAGTTACCTACAGCATCTATCCCACCTGAAGGGTAGACGATCATATCTAGCCGGTAGACGGGCTGTACTGCACCATCATTGTACACTACCAGCTTGAAAAGAGACTCTTTCACGTCTATACGGAGCTGCTCTTGGTACTGTTGCTGCGCAGCTGCTAGTGCTGGTTGCACGGCTATAAGGATTAATAGGATAACAGCTGCTGCTAAGCTGCGTGTAGAATGAACATACATGGACTATACTACACCTCTCCTCTCTTGCTAATCTTAGCTATCTGGTAGGCAATATACTCTGTCTCAGACTTTGCAACAGGGGGTATAGAATAACACTACAAAAACGGCCAAGTCCAGGGGGCCTAAGAGGTTTTATCCCTTGGAATACCGTATAGGAGTTATCCGGGGTTCCCTCGTATAAGCCCATATACCATAGGCCTAGAGAGACCCTTGCCTCTCCATGCTAGCGGCTCTCCCCCTGAAAGGGGGTGCATCTCTATGTTGCAAACGGGTTGCATAACGAATACTGCCTCAGCTCTGTAAAACCGTGGGGGTTGGTGGCCTGTGCCTATAACCGTAGCGCTAGTACATATGAGGCTAAAGCCCCTTGCCAAGAAGTCTAATCTCGAAAAAGCTCGAAAATTAATCAAAGAAGCGGCACTTAAGGGTGCAAGGCTCGTTGTTCTGCCAGCCTTTGTGAACATCGGTCCATTCTTCTTGCACTACCCGCGGACCCGCAATCGCGCCATAACCCGGAACCAGGCGGAGCGTATACCCGGAAACACTTACGAGTACCTCTCAATGGTAGCATTAGAGAACGGTGTCTACATCGTAGCAGGCCCGCTCATCGAGAGAGCAGGCCCCAAAATATTCCTCACAACCATAGTGATATCGCCTAATGGCAGCCTCATAGCCAAGTACAGGAAGATAGCAAGTAACGGCCTCGACGAGGAACTAGGCATAAGTCCCGGTCGCAACACTGTAGTCATAGACGACATAGGCAGAAGCATAGGGCTTCTAGCAGAAGACGACATATACTACCCGGAGGTCGCGCGTAGCCTCCTCCTCGAAGGCGCTACCGCGTTCATAGCAACCCTCCGGCCCGGTGAGAACGAGAACAAGGTTAAACTCAGCCTCCTCGCCCGCAGCGTGGAGAACAACGTTCCCATACTAGCAGTCGGCGCTGTCTTCGAGACAACGGACAAAATGGTAGAAATACCAACTATGGTTATAGACCCACAGAACGGGATAGTAGAAGAGATTAATGAGCCCAAGGATACGTTCCTTCTAGTAGAGGTAATGGAGCAACCGAGCAATATAAGGGACATAGTAGAGACGAGTCTACGTGCAAAAACTCTGGCATCGATATACTGTAAGGCTGCTAAGGATAGTCTGGTGGAGAATCTAGCAGGGCGCTACAAGCTAGCTAGTAGTGGAGAACCCGAAGGCTAGGATAATAACTTCTCTTAACCTTGCCTCTGTCTGAGCCTCTTAGCCACTTAAGTAGCCCCAAGTTAACACTATAATGCTGTAACGTTAGCTTACTACTTCTCCCTAGCTATGCTGGCACCACCTTACTCTGTTCAATCGCTGGTAGTGGAGGCTACGTGTATCAACTAAAACCGAGACTGAGACAATGATTTGGGCAAAAAGAGGTGTGAATGCAGGTGGAGAAATGTGAGGACTGAACGGTACTATGCAGCAACAATAAATAGTTTAAAAAATGCTACCCGGCATTGAGGAGCGGTCTGAGAAAAGTTGTTATGGGTTATTTCCAGGTGAAGCTGTCGCTGGCGTAGTTGTAGACGCCCTTGAGTACCCACTTGTAACCCTCAGCGGTCTTCTCTACCTGCCATAGGTCGTAGTCGGCGAAGGCTCTGTCGCCGGCCTTGTCTAGTACTATCCAGCCGGTGGCGCCGAAGTAGTTGTAAGCTACGTCAGGTAGTATGTTCTTGACTGCTGTAGCGTCGTACTTCTGTGTTGCCAGTAGGGATAGTGTTATCACCCACGCGGCGTCGTAGGCTGCTAGGGCGTAGGTGTCGGGTTCGCGGCCTAGCTTCTGGCGTAGCTCCTCAACTATCTTGTCGTACTTCTGGCTCTTAGAGGCGGCGAATATCGGGTTGAGGAACTTCACCTGGGCAGCGAACTCTGCAGCTACTGGGTCCTTGACTAGCTCGTCGAGTAGGGCTGTACCGTCGCTACCGAACCACCTTACCTGCTTGAGTATGTCGTACTGGCTGGCTACCTGGAATACCTGTACTACCTCGTTGAAACCTATGTAGACTACTGCTACCTTATCCTTACCGTACTTGTTCACGGCCTCCTGTACTAGGCTTGCTAGCTGGTCTACCTCGGTGCTGAACTCCTTGGCCTTGGGGTCGTACCTGGGGCCGTCGATCACCTCTATGCCTAGCTGGGTAGCAGCCTCCTTTATTGCGTCGTGTAGGCCGTCACCCCAGGCGTCACCGCGCCACATTATCACTATAGCCTTGACTCCAAAGTTCTTGGCCATCTTGGCTATTACTGGGCCCTGTATGTTGTCGGTCGGGCAGAACCTGAATATGTAGTCGTCCGGTATGGCTAGGGCTGGGGCAGTGCTGCTCTGGCTTATTACTAGCAGCTTGTTCTGGTCAGCGAAGTTCTTGATCTGGCGCACCTCGGCGCTGGTCTGTGGGCCTATGAAGAACTTGATGCCCTTAGCGGCTAGCGCCTGTATCTTCTGTAGAGCTACCTCGGGCTTGGTCTCGGTGTCCTCTACTACTATCTTTATGCGGAATGGCGCGCCAGCCTTCTCTAGGAAGGCGTTGATGTCTCTCTCAGCTAGCTCGAGGGCGGCCTTGCTGTTCTCACCGTAGCTGGCTAGGTCACCAGTTAGCGGGAGGAGCGCACCAATCTGAACCTCTCCGCTGAGGCCTCCGGCGGCTGTTGTAGCCTCAGCCTGGGCAGTCTGTGTTTGCGGCTGTTGAGTCGGTGTGGTAACAGGAGATGCCGCTGGAGTACCAGCTGTCGTAGGTGTTGGTGTTGCCTCGGGTGCCCCGCCCTTACCGCCTAGGTAGAGGGCTATACCAGCTATTACGAGTACAGCAATAACTGCTATTGCTATGTTTGTACGCGGGCTTGCCATGACTTATACACCTCGCGGTCTAGTAGCTCTCTGAGTACCATGTATGGGCCACGAGGAAACCGGTTTCCTAGCCCCTTTTATATTTTCGAGGCGAGGATACGCGTGTTGTCACAACCTAAAGATTCGCTATTATTTACAATATTTTACATGATGTGTCTACTGGGACAAGAGTATTTAAGACTCTAAGTACCACAGCAGTGGGCCACGGGGCCCTCATGGAGAGCGTGGAGAGCAAGGCGGAGGCCATGACAAACATCGGCTATAGTAGCGAGTACATACTAGTCGCGGAGAGGATAAAGAAGAGGTTCGGCGGCCTCATCGCGGTAGATGGCGCTACGGTCAAGGTGCGGAGGAAGACTATCACGCTCCTTATAGGCCCCAACGGTAGCGGAAAGACGACACTACTCAACGTCATAGCAGGCTTCTACAAGCCCGACGGCGGCAAGGTTATCTTCGACGGCAAGGATGTGACGGGATGGCCTCCACATAAGCTATATCACCTAGGAATGGCGCGTACCTTCCAGGTACCTCAGCCCTTCTATAAGCTCACAGTGCTTGAGAACGTGCTTCTTGCCGCTCGGGGTCATCCCGGCGAGTCCTTTGCAGCGCCGCTGCAGAGGAGCAAGTGGCTGCCCCGCGAGGAGGAACTAGTGGATAAGGCTTTCAGCATTCTTAAGCTCGTTGGGCTTATCCACCTATGGGACCAGCCTGCTGGCCAGCTCAGCGGCGGCCAGATGAAGCTACTAGAGATCGCTCGTGTACTCATGAGCGGTGCCAGGATGATTCTCATGGATGAGCCTATTGCCGGTGTTAACCCGACTCTGGCTCATGAGATACTTCAGTTCCTCGTAAAGCTTCGTGACCAGGGAATAACGTTCTTCATTATTGAGCATAGGCTCGACATAGCTATGCAGTATGTCGATTACGTCTATGCCATGGCTCGGGGCCGAGTGATAGCTGAAGGCAAGCCTGAGGAAGTAGTCTCCAACCCCGTTGTAATAGATAGCTATCTAGGAGGGTGATGAAGCTATGCCTAGCCTTCAAATTCGCGGCTTAAATGCTGGCTACGGTAAACTCCAGATACTCTTCGATGTAAGCTTCTCAGCGCCATCAGAGAAGATAACAGTGATAGTGGGGCCCAATGGTAGCGGCAAGAGTACCACCCTTAAGACGATATTCGGACTCACTACTATCTATAGCGGCGAAATACTCTTTGATGGTAAGAATATAGCTGGACTTCCTCCGCATCGTATAGCAAAGATGGGTATAGCTTACGTCCCCCAGACGGATAACGTGTTTGCAAAACTCACCGTCAAGGAGAACCTCGTAATGGCCACATATGGTATGGATGAGTCGAGTGCGCAAGACCGGGTGGAAGAGGTTCTGGAGATGTTCCCGATCCTAAAGGAGAGGCTCGACCAGAGAGCTGGTACTCTCAGCGGTGGCGAGAGGCAGATGCTCGCCATAGGCATAGCGCTGATAAGGAGGCCTAAGCTTATGCTCTTCGACGAGCCTACAGCAGCACTAGCACCGAAGATAGCCATAGAGATACTCGACATAATAGCCCGGCTACGCGACGAGTACAAGATAACTATACTACTAGTAGAGCAGAACGCTAAGAAGGCATTAGAGTATGGCGACCGTGCCGTCCTCCTCGTCGGCGGCCGGGTAGCCTTCGAAGGCGAGGCCGAGGAGCTGCTACACCACCCAGACCTCGCACGCATGTACCTAGGCCTAGTCGCGGGAGCAGAGTAATGACGAGAATGAACAATGTTAAGCCAGTAGGGGTGTGATGGGCATGCCGATTAGCCTCGTTTACCTCGAGAACAGTCTCGTATACAGTAATGCGCTTGTACTCCTAGCTATAGGCCTAACGATGACCTACCTGACTACTAAGATACCGAACTTCGCTCATGGCAGCCTAGCGATAGTCGGTGCATACCTGCTCTTCACAGTAGTGGCTGTGTACAAGGCTAGTATCGCTCTAGGCTTTATTGCTGCATTCCTTGCGGGCGCTATTGTGGGGCTTTTGGAGTACCTTGTTGTTCTCCGCCCGCTTCAGAGGAGGGGAACAGATGCACTAGGCCTCATGATAGCGACGCTGGGTGTGGACATATTCCTCATAGGTGCGCTGAACATCTATGCCGACATAGTTAGGGATATGCACCCCGTTACGGGGACTAGCCGTGACTGGAGCCTCCGTAGCTTCGTACTAGGCCGTGTAGCAGGTCTCACTGAGGGCACATGGATATCCATAGGCCTCGTAGTGGCTAGCCTAGTGGCGCTCTATCTGCTGCTAACCCGGACAAAGTTCGGCGTTGCTATGAGGGCTAGCATTGAGAACCCGCAGCTAGCACAGGTGCTGGGAGTCAACGTTGACCTAGTCTACGCGATATCATGGCTGATAGCTGGTGGTCTTGCAGGATTAGCGGGCGGGCTCATGTCGTTCGTAATGAGGATAAACCCTGCTACAGGTAGCATCGAGGTAGTAAGCGTATTCGCAGCGAGCATTGCGGGCGGGCTGCAGAGCCTGCTAGGCGGTGTAGTCGGCGGCTATCTCGTTGGCCTCAGCGAGACTGTTGGTACAAGGCTCCTCGGCGAGCTGCTAGGCATTACCGGGATAGCAGCGTACCGTAAAGTTGTATCGTTGGCCCTCATAGTGGTAGTGCTCCTTGTTGCTCCAGAGGGTATTATGGGTGTTAACTGGCGCAGTATTTTGCGCAAGCTGAAGAACAGGGCTAAGGGTGAGAGAAGCTAAAGGGTAAAGCGGAGGTGGATATCCATGGCTGTGCCGGTCATAGGTGTATTGTTCGAGCCTAGCTTCTGGCTATGGGTGGCTATATACGCTATTGTCTCCCTAAGCCTCAACATCGAGGCTGGTGTAACGGGCATACCAAACTTTGGTAAGCACCTCGCAGTGCTAGTAGGTGCTATAGTTGCTGCTGCACTGCCAGGCTATCTTGGCCTAGCACTACTCCCGGCCGATGTAAAGCAGCAGCTAGAGGCCATGACTGGAGGCCAACTCAGCTATGCTGGCGACTATAACTCTCTAATTGCTGATGCATTGAACAAGTACTTTGCTCAGCACCCAGGGCTATCACTAGCACTCTTCCTGCTAGTACTAGCGACAGCAGCGCTTCTCGGCGCAGCTGTGGGATGGCTCGCTGCATACCCTGCGGCGAGGCTGCGTGAAGAGTACCTAGCTATAACGCTACTAGCGGCTGCAGAGGCATCCATGATAGTAGCGTATAACGCGCCGCAGCTCGGTGGCACACTCGGCCTGACGGTACCCAATACTCTCGTATGGCTTGACAACATAGTAAGCAGGTTCGTCTCGACAAACGTCCACATAATATCAACACTGATAGTAGCAATAATGGTAGCCATAGTAGTGTTTGCATACCTAGAGCTGGTGCTCCGTAGCCCCATGGGCAGGCTGTTGAAGGGTGTACGTGACAACGAGGTAGCAGCAGAGTCCCTAGGCAAGGACGTGACGAAGGTGAAGCTCAAGACGCTAATGATAGGCTCAGCGCTAGCCGCGGTAGCAGGCGCGCTATTCATCACTGGTACACTAGGCTGGATGGCTACCAGCTACAACAGAGTGTCCTGGACCTTCTGGGTCTGGGCTATGATGATACTAGGCGGTATGGCTAACAACATTGGTACCCTCGTGGGTACATTCATACTGGTACTAGTAAGGCAGATGATAACCTACAATAAGACGCTCATAGCGCCCTACCTGCCATTCGACCCCGCATGGCTAGACCCACTAATACTGGGAGCACTGCTGGTGATAGTGCTAATGGTGAGGCCGCAGGGAGTACTCCCAGAGAAGACGATGTACCCGCTGCCACGGCAGAAGCTCGAGGAGAAGGCTAAGAGTCTTGGTGCCCCAGCCTCCGGTAAAGGTGTAGCGCGATAGCTAGGTCGAGTATAGCCGTCCCTACACTCTTGTAGACACGTATCTCCCCGGGCATACAGTTTTTCACACCCCGAAGCGCTTCGCCGAGCTCAACAACCTCAACCAGCTTCTCGCCCACGTCGTCGCTCTCGCTCAGTACACCCTCACGCGTGTCCACGAGTACACATTGCGCCCTAGCCAGGGTATCCTGGTCAAGCTCCCGGACAGGCCGTGGCGCACCAACACTGGCCACTACGGCGCCGCTACGGAGCAGCCTCCCCAGGACAACAGGCTCGCGCGACGTGGTCGCAGCGATCACGGTGTCGGCCTCCCTGAGTAGCCTCCCGGGTTCTGCAACCTCGCCCCCGTACTGTGCCGCGAGCTTCTCGGCCCGGTTGCGGGTAGGAGAGTAGACCATTACGTGCTCGTACCTGTAGAGCCTCGTAAGGAGCCTCAAGTGGTAGCTGGCCTGCACCCCCGCGCCGAGAACCCCGAGCACGCCGCCTGTACCGCCTAGGAGCCGGAGTGCTACGGCAGTGGCTGCTGCTGTCCTCCAGCCGGTAGCCGCTTCGGCGTCAGCCTCTAGGAGTAGCTCGCCAGTCTCTGCGTCGACGAGGAAGAGCCGGCCACGAACCAGCGGCAATCCCCGCCCAGGGTTCCCCGGGTAGACACCGACCACCTTGACAGCGTAGAAGCCCTGGCCTGCGGAAGGCATTACACCGAGCCAGGAGCCCCGGTGCTCTAGCCCAAGCCTTGCAGGGGCTACAACGCCTGTGCTCCGAAGCACTCTCTCGACATCCTCAACGAGCTCCGCTGGGTCGACTAGCTGGTCTACCTCCTTGTTTGACAGGTATACTGCCACCCCGGGGCTACACCCCAGGGTGGCCCCGGAATGCAGGGGTATTATACTGTGGGATACGTGTGGGCCGCAAGAGGGGTCTAGAGGAACTCGCTCCACCAGTCTTCAGGTGCCCGTGCTTGCTGGCTCCGCGGCGCTGATAGTAGCCCGTCGAGCACAGCGCGGAGCAGCACTGCGACAGCGTGGCTGCAGGGCTGCCGCGCCTTGCAGCTACAGCTACTCCTGCGCTCGGGGAGGCTGATGTGTGCCTCGTAGGAGTAACCACTCTGGGTCATTACCTCGCCGTAGACGGTGCCGGTTTCCTCGCTGTAGCTTGCCCAGACTTGTTCCCGGGCTAGGAGCCGTAGCGCCCTCTCTACGGTATCCGGTGCCGGGTCGATCCCCGCTACTGCGGCTACTGCCTCGGCTAGGTCTGGGGGCTGCTCGCCGAGGAGCTGGCCTATCTTCTCCAGGGCCTCTGCCCGAAGCTCCTCTACGAGGCGTAAGTCCTCACGGCCCCCGGCCCAAGCCTCTACGAGGCTTAGGTCGCCGCCGCTATAGTCGAGGACCCTGTCCCTAAGCCTTATCATCAATGGACTGGGGGCGAGCGGCCCGACAACCACAGCTTCGCCGGTGTTGAGGCCTGGAAGGTTGTCGAGTAAGTCCTGGCTCACCTGCTCGCTCGAATCCCGCACAGCCTCCTGGTCCCTGGGGTTAACTATACGCAGTATGATCTGGCCCTGGAGCTGACTGAGCACGTCCGGGTCTATACGGGAAGGCCTCTGAGTGATGGCTACCAGGAAGACGCCGAACTTCCGGCCCTCGCTCGCAATAGTGGCTGCTACGTCGCGGCTACGAGTCTGCCTCTGGCTCTTAGGCGGCATAAAGCGGTGGGCCTCCTCGACCACGATCACTACTGGGTAAGGGTAGCTCTCGCCGTCGACACCCCTCACGTAGCGGAGCCGGGCATTGAATATCCTTGCTAGTATGTTGAAGGCTAGGTGGTCTTGCACCTCAGCCCGGAGCCCAGCCAGGTTCACGACCGTCACGGTGCCGGGCTCTAGTAGCTGGTCGAGGGGAAGGCTACGCACACCGTAGACGCCTATGCGGCGGAGCTCCTCCAGGTAGCGTATCGCGTCGTAGCCCGGGCTACTATCCTTGCTCAGAGCTAGCCAGAGCCGGCGGATACCCCGGCCCAGCCTCTCGTCGGCTGCCAGCAGCTCCTCCAGCCTCCTACCGGTTGCAGCTGCCTTGTAGAGGTCCTGGGACGCGGCCGCGCTCAGCCGGCGGAGCAGCTCTGCGGCGAAGCGGTCGAGGCGGCCACCCTGGAGCCTGGCGACCTCCACAGCGTCTATAGCAGCGTGAACCACCTTGATCATGCCGCGTAGGCCTAGCCACTTCCTCTGCCCAGTAGCCTCTGCCACCCAGCGGGCGAGCCTCTTTGCACCGTATATCACGCTCCTTATACGGGTCGCTTTAGCCGGCACCCCGGCTATTGAGGCGAGCTCCTCCGGCGACATGTCGGCTACGCTAACCCGGTACTGGATATCACCCTCCTGGTCCCGCCTCCCCTTGATGACCCGGACCGCGTTCTCGAAGCCAGGGCCGAGCCGGAAGACAGTCCTCTTCATAGCCGTGTACTCGCCGTGAGGATCCAACACTACTATAGTGGCGCCTTTCTTCAGCAGCTCCTCTATTAGCACTACGCTAGCCCACGTCTTCCCCGCACCCGTAGCTGCTATGATTGCTACATGGCGCTTAACGCCCTCCAGATCCAGGTATGCGGGGACGCTCGGCCGGGAGATCAGGCTCCCCACGTGGAGCCGGCGAGGCTCATCCACAGCGTAGAAGTCTTCGAGAAGCTCGTCGGGGGCGAGGTAGACCCAGCTCCCCACGGGCGGGGCGCGGCGGGGGAGGTAAATGCGGCCCCTCCACTTGTAGCCCAACACCCGGGCCGCCGCGACCACGGTGTCGCTGCCGCGAGGTAGGCTGAGGTTACGTAGAACGGGCCAAGGGTGCTCCGGGGAGACGCCTACGGCGAGCCTGCGGACAGCCCGGATCTGGGCCAGGACCTTCACTGTGACGCGGGTGTCTTCGCCGGGCGGTGTCTCCCAGGTCTCAACGTAGACGTAGTCGTAGAGGGGCGGGATGTTGTCCGGATCTACTGTGAACACGAAGTAGTCTGGCCTAGAGTCGCCGGTAACCATTCCTATAGGCTCGCCGCCCCTGCTGCGCCTCCCCAAGGCTTCTCTACAGCCCCGCTCCTCGGTATTGGGGAGAAGTTCTGGCTGGGCCCCGGACCGGCCCCGGCCCCCGGAGAATAAGGAGCCGTATTACCTTAAGTAGAGGCCTCCAAGACTCTCCCGCCCAGCCTGACAGGATAAGACCGGGAATCAGCCTAGCAACGCATATGCAAGGTCTATCACGGCTTACAAATCCATGCCGTGGCCTAGGCTTATAAATGCCCCTACGGTAGGGGAACGGGTTAACGCAGGTATACCCGCCTCTGCAGGATAAAGGCATGCGGTAAGCTGGAGGAAAGCGGGCCCGCCTACTGCACTATAACCACGCCATAGCTATGGTGAGGGGTTAGAGGTGGAAGGAAATAGACGGGACAACATCGTGCTGCCGGGAACAGTAGTACGCTTCGCCAGGATAATAGCTGCTACTGCGCTACGTCGTGCCGACGCCTTCTTCGAGACACTTGAGAAGATGCCTGCCGACCCGCGCCGCCACGTGGAGGCCCTAGCTAGGGCGGAGGGGCCTCACGCACTCTACGTGCACATGCCGTTCTGCCACCAGCCTCTCTGCCGCTTCTGCTGTTTCGTCCGCTACCCGTTCGACAGGGAGATGAACCGGAGCTACATGAAGGCCCTCGCGGCCGAGGCCACTTGGCTCGCCTCAACAGCTGAGGCCGCGAAGGTGCCGCTCGTCTACATAGGCGGGGGCACCCCGAGCATAGACGTCTACGCTCTCGCGGAGCTTGTAGACGTGCTCCGGAGCTACTTCGGCCGCGGGATAGACGTCTCCACGGAGGCTAGCCCACTAGACATAGACGACGAGGCTGTCCAGGTGCTCCGCTCAGCCGGGGTCAAGAGGCTGAGTATAGGCATCCAGGCGCTGAGCAATGAGAGGCTACGCCGCCTAGGCAGGCTCAGCAACACGGTCGAGGACGCGCTACGCGCGGTAGAAGCAGCCCGGGGCCGGTTCGAGACCCTCAACATAGACATAGTGTGGGGTATCGCGAGCGACACCCCGGAGACGGTCTACAACGAGGCCAGGCGGGCCCTCGAGCTGGGGGCTAGCCAGGTAACCTTCTACCCGCTCATGCCCGCTCCGGGGCTGCGGAGGCTGCTCCGCGAGAGACGGGAGGGTCCCTGGCATCCCATGGAGCCCAGGCTCTACGAGGCGGTGCTCCAGGCTGCTCGAGATGCGGGCTACCGGCCTGCGACACCATGGTGTATGGACCAGGGGTCGGAGCTGATAGACGAGTACGTGGTTGACTACGACCGGTTCCTAGCCATAGGGCTCAGCGCCATTGGGCGCACAGAGGGCTACATATACGTGAACACGTTCACACCCGAGCGCTACGTGAAGCTGGTGGCGGAGAGGGGCCACGCAGCGGCCCTAGCTAAGAAGCTCACCGTGGAGGAGGATATGCTCTACTACGCCTCCTCCATGGCCTTTGGGCTGCGCTGGTGCCCCGAGCAGCTCAGGAAGCGCTACGGCCTACTAGCCCGCGGCCTCAACGCGATGGTCGCGGCAGCGCTGAGGATACTGGGCGAGCAGAAGAGAGACGGCAGCTGCTACGTACTGGAGACACCGGGCAGCCTCTACGCAGCCCACGCGGTTCAGCGCAGCATCTACATGGCAGTAAACGGGCTACGCGAATGGGGCATGAAGACCGGCGCCTAGCTCTTCTTGGCCCTCGCGACCCACTTGACTAGCCTCACGCGCCTCCTCGTCTCAGCGCGGTGTGGCCCGCCGCCAGCCGCTACAGTCCAGCGGATCTCGCGGCATATGCTCCGGTCGATGTAGGTGCCCGCGACGAGGGTTGCCCCGAGCCTCGCTCCGACCACCGGGTGGAAGCTAGAAGTGTGGCCTACTAGGGCTCGCTCCCGCGCAGCCCTTGCTGCCTCGAACTCCTCAAGGAGCAGCGGGGGGTCAAGTACAGCGCTCCCCGAGGCCACGGCTATGTCGGCGCTGCGTAGCGCCTCGAGGGCCTCCTCGCGGGCCTCCAGCACAGGGTAGCCCGCGCGGCGCGCCTCCTCCCGGAGGGCTGGGTCGAGCTCCGCGACCAAGACCTCGGCGCCGGTGCTGCGTAGCTCGTCCGCCACCCCGGCCATGTAGCCTAGGAGTACCACTCTGTCGCCCCTTCTGACGCCTAGTATCTCTGATAGGCTCCGGCGCTGCACCTCCACCGGGGGCTCGGTGGTGCACTCTATCCACGCGTTCGTCACTGCGTTCACAGCCGCCACGGCCAGCGCTGCTGCGAGGGGCTCGCCCCGGCCTGCTAGACGGGCTAGCATCCTGGGGGTGGCGTCCTCTAGCCGCTCGTCGAACGGCTCTAGGGGGAGCCAGTGGGGGATCAGGCTGACACCGCACCAGCCGCCCTCGAGCTCCACGTAGGCGTGGCTGCGGCCCGCGAACGCGTCCACCAGGTGGAGCCCGGCCCAGCGGCGTAGGGGCCCGTCAAGAGCCTCCAGTAGTGCCCGCGAGAGCCTCCTCCAGGCCGACTGCTGCACCAGGCACCGCCTCCTCTGCTTCTCCGGCTCCTTGCTCCAGCTTTAGCCAGACTACGCGCTGCGGGAACGGTATCTCCACCCCGGCGCGGTCTAGCTCCTCCTTTATCCTCCCTAGCAGCTCCCACTTTACCTCTAGCCACTTCAAGCTAGGCACCCAGAACATCACCCGGAGCACCACGGCGCTATCGCCCAGCTCCTCAACGAAAACCCTGGGCGGGGGCTCTGCTAAGACTAGGGGGTGCTTCTCGAGGATCCCGAGTATCACCCTCCTGGCCTCCTCTATGCTGCTCCTATAGCTTATCCCGACCCGGTACTCTATCCTCCGGGCAGGGTGGCTGTAGAGGTTCTTAATGGTGCTCCGGAACACAGTCTCGTTGGGGACGCGGAGCCGGAGCCCGTCTAGCGTCGTTATACGCGTTGAGAACATGGTTATGTCCTCGACGCGGCCCATTATACCCATCTCCGGCAGCTCGACAATATCGCCAGGCTTCAGCGGCTTGTCGAAGTAGAGGAAGAGGCCGCTAAAGAAGTTCGACGCCACAGTCTGGCTCGCGAAGCCAAGCGCTACGCCTATCAGGCTACCCGCGAACGCGAACCCCGTCACATCGAAGCCCGCCACGCCGAGCGCTATCACACCCGCCAGCGCCACCAACGCGTAGTAGCTCAGCTTAGACGCCACATCCACCACAGAAGTCGGCAGCTGGCTCAGCTCGAGCGTACGCCGCACCATACGCCTTACAAGCATAGACAACGCTACGCCCACTAGCAGGACGGCAGTAAATACAGCGCCCTTGTAGAGGTAGACCCCGACAGTCTCCAGCAGCTGCGTAAGCGACTCGGCCACAGCACCAACAACCCTCCAGCCAGAACCCTCCCTCGATGCCTCGTCCTCTACACTAGCCGTAGACACTCTATGGAGACCTGGCCGAGGGTTTAAGCCCCAGGGCCCTAGGAGACACACAGCCCTTGGGCGGGCGGCTCACCCGCCCCTGACACCGGGGCGGCACCCCGGGAAGGGATGAGGGCGGGGTCCACACGGGCGGCGCCCAGTTCCACGCTCACTACCCAGTCCCTCACGTCATAATTTCATCTAATCGTCACAATGAACTGGCACGTAGCTTCCCCATTCTTGAAGTATAGCGTCGTAGTGTCGAGGCGGCGACGGCTAGACAATGTGGCAATGAGCGTCATCAATGCAGGTGCTCCGAGGCAGCCGTGTTTAGCCGGAATTGCCCCCAAGTAGCTGCTCTAACAGCATCCGGGAACGATATATCCTCTATGGGAGGGGTAAGCCTAAGTCTAGGCGTTATCAGAGCTTAGTGTCTACCAGGGCGCCGGGGCCCAGTACAATATAAGCCCCGGTGCTATGCCCTAGACTTTCTAGTCTCAATACCTAAAGTAGTTGTACCTGGGTACCTGGCGTGGCCTGGTGCGGGGACTGATACTGGCTTGCAGGCTGGTAGTAGTGGCGGTGTTCTAGGCGGAGCCGGTGGAGCTGGCTGGGAGCCGGCACGGGGCGTTTACGTGTACTCGTGCCCCAACTGTGGCGGCCCCGTGGGAGACGATAGGCTCCTCCTCGGGCTCCCGTGTCCTCGTTGTCTCCCGGAGCGTGTGGCTGTTGAGAGCCCGCTGGATGCTGCGGAGGTTCTCGCTAAGACTGGGAGGCTGCGCCAGGGGAGCCCTCTAGAGTTCTATGCGCGTGTCGAGAGGGAGGCGCGGGAGGTCGAGGCGCTCTTCGAGAAGGCTACTGGCTCCCGGCTGTGGAGTGCCCAGCGTACCTGGGTGCGTCGTGTCCTCAA
The DNA here is from genome assembly GCF_001412615.1 of Pyrodictium delaneyi. Lineage (NCBI taxonomy): Archaea > Thermoproteati > Thermoproteota > Thermoprotei > Desulfurococcales > Pyrodictiaceae > Pyrodictium > Pyrodictium delaneyi. The sequence continues at coordinate 834,042 of NZ_CP013011.1, forward strand.
GGGGAAGAGCTTTGCTGCTATAGCGCCGACTGGCGTGGGTAAGACCACGTTCGGCGTCTTGATGGCTGTCTACCTGGCGCTGCGGGGTGAGAAGAGCTACATAGTGGTTCCTACTACGCCGTTGGTGCGGATGGTTGAGGAGAGGGCGAGGAGGCTAGCGGATGCTGCGGGGGTGCCGGCCCGGATAATCGCGCTGCATAGCCGGCTCTCTCAGCGGCAGAGGAGGCAGCTGCTACAGCTGGTAGAGGAGGGCGACTTCGACATACTGATAACGACGAGCCAGTACATGATCCGGAACGCCGAGACGCTGGCTAGTCTACGGGAGAGGTGGGGCCGTGGATTCCGCTTCGTATTCGTAGACGACGTCGACGCTGTGCTGAAGAGCGGTAAGAGCGTAGACGCTGTACTACGCGTCGTCGGCTTCGGCAAGGAGGAGGTCGAGCTGGGCTGGCGGCTGCTGCAGCTACAGCGCCGCCTAGTCTGGGAAGCGCAGCGGGCTCAGCAGGAGTTCAACAGGAGGCTCCAGCGGCTACGCGAGGCCATGAGGAGGCGGGGGCGCCGGATACGCGCCGAGGACATAAGAGAGCTGCGGAAACGGGTGTTCGAGGAGCGGCTGGAGCCCCTCTACCGTGAGCTACGCGAGGTTGAGCAGAGGCTCGAGGAAGCCCGCTCCCGGGCCGCCGTGCTCGTCGTGAGCAGTGCTACTGGGAGGCCGAGGGGCAGCAGGGTCCGGCTGTTCCAGGCGCTGCTAGGCTTCCAGGCCGGCTCGGCGGGGGAGGCGATAAGGAACATCGTCGACTCCTACACGTTCCCCGGCCCCGAGGGCCTAGAGGCCAAGGTGGTGGAGCTCGTAGCGAAGCTAGGCGACGGCGGCCTAGTCTACGTGCCGGTTGACCGGGGCGCCGAGTACGCTGAGAGGCTCGCGGAGCTGCTACGCGAGCACGGCATCGCGGCTGAGGCGTTCACCTCCCGGAACCAGGAGGCGCTCGACCGGTTCCGCATGGGGGAGACCCAGGTCCTCGTAGGCGTAGCCGTCTACTACGGCGTCGCGGTCCGCGGCCTCGACCTGCCCGACCGGATACGCTACGCGGTCTTCGCCGGTGTGCCCCGGCTAAAGTTCAGCGCCCGGTTCGAGGACCCCCACCCCGTCAGCATGCTCCGCGCTCTCGCGGTTCTCGCCGAGCACGGGCCCAGGGACGTGGCTGAGCGGGCCCAGATGCTGCTAGGTAGGCTACGGGGTATCGTGAGGAGGCTTAGCCAGGCCGCGCTCGCCCGAGTCGCGGAGGAGCTGAGGGGCGAGCGGCCCCTAGAGAGCGATGCTGCCAAGGCCTTTGCGGAGGCCCTCGAGTGGCTCCGCGAGACAATGAAGAGGGAGGATGTCTGGCAGGCGCTAGAGGAGGCCGACGACATAGCCGTGGTCCGGGAGGGCGAGCGGGCCTATATACTAGTCCCCGACGTGGCGACCTACATCCAGGCCTCGGGTAGGACTAGCAGGCTCTTCGCGGGCGGTATAACCCGGGGCCTCAGCGTAGTAGTGGTGGACGACCCCAGGCTCCTCAACGGGCTCATGCGGAGAACCCGGTGGCTCGTAGAGGCCGAGTGGAAGCGGTTCGAGGAGCTAGACCTCCCCAGCCTGCTGCGCGAGATAAACAGGGACAGGGAGAGGGTAAGAGCTGTACTCGAGGGCAGGGTCAAGCCGGAGTTCATGGAGCTGGTGAAGACGGCGCTACTCGTGGTCGAGAGCCCGAACAAGGCCCGCACTATAGCCGGGTTCTTCGGGAGGCCTAGCGCCCGGCAGATAGGCCCGCTAAGGGTCTACGAGGTCTCCACTGGCGACTACGTGCTCCTCGTAGCCGCGAGCGGCGGTCACATCTACGACCTGGTGAAGCCCGCGACGCCCCGGGAGGTGGTGGAGCCGGGCTGGCTCCTCGACCTCCTAAAGGACTCGGTGGAGGGCTACGACTGGGAGTCGGCGCGGAACGTCCACGGAGTGCTCGTGGCTGGCGATGGCGGCCGGCGGTTCCTCCCGGTCTACACGCCGCTAGCCCGCTGCCTTGCATGTGGCCACCAGTGGGCGGTGAGCCCCGAGGACTACAACCCGGTGACGGGCCGGGGCGAGCTACGCTGCCCAGTCTGCGGCTCGCCGCTGGTCAAGAACAGTTGGGACATTGTGGAGGCGCTCCGCGACCTAGCCAGCGAAGTCGACGTGGTTATGATAGGCACTGACCCGGATACCGAGGGTGAGAAGATTGGCTGGGACCTGGCTAGCCTGATCCGGCCCACTGCCCGGGGGATTGTGAGGGTCGAGTTCCACGAGATAACCCGTCGAGCGATACTCGAGGCTATCCACGGCGCCCGCCCATTCCTAGAGAGGCTGGTAGAGGCCCAGATAGTCCGGAGGGTTGAGGACCGCTGGATAGGCTTCACGCTGAGCCCGGTGCTCTGGACAAGGTTCTGGCCATGGTTCTGCCGCTGGAGCCTCACAGCTAGGCACCGTAGTGCCCGCCGCAACCTGAAGACAGCCACAGCTATGCTCAACGCTATGGAGCAGATGGCTAGGCTCCGCGAGGAGTGCGACCGGCCCAACTACAACCTGAGCGCTGGCCGCGTCCAGACCCCGGTCCTCGGCTGGATCGTGGAGCACACGCTCGGGAGCAGGTTCCTCCGAGTACCGCTCTACCGTCTACGGCTACGCGGCGAGAAGGGCGAGCTAGAGCTCGAGCTACGGGGCGACGAGGCTAGCGACCGGATACGGGCTGCCCTCGAGGAGGCCAAGCGTGCTCTAGAGGAGGCCCTCCAGCGGCACAACGTGCTGGAGAGCCTCGAGGAGCTAGAGGCGGTGCGGCGCCGCAAAGCCAGGGTGATAAGAGAGGTCAACGAGGCTCTGGAGCGTGGCGGCGCAGTCAGGGCCACTGTGGGCGACGTGGAGGAGTGGGAGGATGAGCTAAAACCGCTGCCACCGTTCACGACCGACGCCCTGCTGGCCGAGGCCGCGTCAAGGCTCGGCCTCGCAGCCCCGGAGGCCATGAGGCTGGCCCAGGACCTGTTCGAGCTGGGTCTCATAACCTACCACCGTACCGACAGCACCCGGGTCAGCGACGCGGGCATAGCAGTGGCCTGGGAGTACCTCCGCTACCGCTACGGCGAGGACAGGCTGGAGGAGGTGTTCCAGCCCCGGCGCTGGGGCGAGGGCGGAGCCCACGAGGCGATAAGGCCCACTAGGCCAATTGACGCTGAGACGCTCCGCCGCCTAGTAGAGGAGGGCGCGCTGCAGCTAGCCCGCCCGCTGACCCAGCGCCACTACCGGCTCTACGACCTCATCTTCCGCAGGTTCATAGCGAGCCAGATGCGGCCGGCCAGGGTGAGGAAGCAGCGCGCGAAGGTGGTCTTGGAGATCCGTCTCCCCGGTGAGCAGCCCAAGAGGATCGAGCGCGTCGTGGAGAGGACAGTGGAGGTGTTGGAGCGGGGCTGGCTCGAGGTATACCCGGTAGCGAGGCCGCAGCCCAGAGTGGCGCCGGGCGAATACCGGCTAGAGGAGCTACGTGTCCGGGTATGGAGCCCGGTGCAGCTGCTGACACAGGCGGAGGTCGTCCGGATGATGAAGGAGCGTGGCATAGGCAGGCCGAGCACCTACGCCAAGATAATAGACACACTCCTGCGCCGCGGCTACGTCGTTACTGCTGGTCGGGCAGGCTCAATGATAGCCACGAGCAGGGGTATAGGCGTCTACGACTTCCTAATGAAGCGGTTTGGCGGCCTAGTCTCGGAGGAGGTGACTCGGAGGCTACAGGAGACCATGGACCGTATAGAGGAGGGCCTCGTAGACTACCAGCGTGTGCTGGAGGAGGTGCTGGAGAAGCTCCGGGAAGCACTCTACAGCCCCGAGAGCGGCCTACCCGAGGAGGAGGCCCGCCGCCTACTACCGGTCTAAGGCTACGGTACTCCCGGGGCTCCCAGAGCAGGTAGGGGCTAGCGCTTAACGGCAGGCTAGTATCCGGTAAGTTGGTAGCCGGCGGGTTTTACGGACAACTATCACTCGTAGCCCTCTTTCCTCCAGCTTCTCTACGAGTGTACTTGCATCTATGAACCGGGCGGGGAAGCCCACGAGCCGCTCTAGTAGGGCTACAAGCCTCCCGGGCAGACTGTCGGGGTCTATGTCGTCGACTAGTATGCACTCTGAGACACGAGCCGCTTCTTCTAGAGCCTTGTCGGGGTCGTTGAGATGGTGTAGCGAGTCGTGGAAGACCGAGAGGTCGACAGAGTAGCTGCGCAGCGGCAGACTCTCCGCCACCCCCATTACTCGTTCAAGTGCTATCCCGGGCTCAGCATACGTGAGGAGCACTGGGTCGGGGTCTAGTGCCACATATACTTGCGGCATGTAGCCCTTATCCATTAGTGCACTGGCTAGGAGGGCATTAGCAGAGCCTATGTCGAGGAGTACGCGCGGCTCCATAGACGTGACTAGCTCTGCAGCACGGGTATGTATCTTCGGCCTTACCCGTGTGTACATAATTCTTAGCAGCTGCTGGCCTATACTCTCAATCATGCTTAGCTACACTCTCTTAGCCCCTACACCAGTGATACACTTATACTCGTGTTAATAACGGTAGTGCTGGGCTCCTAGCGGGGGAAGATGTATAGCCAGTCACCTCCGTGATATAAACGTGGACTAGCTTGGACTCTAGTCACGTGGTCACTACTCGTGCCCAGTACATGCCGGTGCTGGTTGAGATGGAGGGGCTGAAATGCATAGGCTCTACGAGGAGGCATGCAGCAGGCTGCAAAAGCTGTGCCCCCGGCCGACTCCGCTACACTTACGTGAACAAGGTGTACTCCTGGCAAACCTGCGGGAAATCGACGAGCAGCTTGCGGCTAGCCTGGCAAGCGTAGATCAGGACACTATAGCGTCCGCCCTTACAGGGCTAGAGGAATTCTTCGCCTCACGCGTCTCTGATCGTTGCCATGTCTGTGGCCGCAAGACAGAGGGTATGGCTGAGCTCTGGAGCTACATGATAGAGGGCTCCCAGGGTCTCGCTGTCTTCGAGGATCTAGTCCCCCTCTGTGATAGGTGTCTAGAAGCTCTACGGCCTGAAGCACTTAGCCCGCGTCGCCTAGGGAAGACTGCTAAGTGGCTTGCGAAAGTCAACGGTACGGACAAGGGCGAGGTAGAGGAGCTACTCGACAGGGTTCTAGAGGAGTGGAGGGCTGCATCCCGGGTATCTGAGTGGAGTGTAGACCTCTCAAGACTAGGAGAGCTAGGTGTAGACCACGAGCCTCTCGAGCGTCTTCTCGGAGGCGCCGCGGCTGGCCGCTATAGCCTCGCGGAAGGGACTGTCTCTGCTATCAACTATGCGCTAGACACTATCAGGGTCATGGTCCTCGATGATGTGGATGCGCTCTGCTCACGGCGCGTAGATGCTTCAATTCTCGCGGCTCGGGCTCAGCGCCGGGGCCTCAGCCCGGACTGGACTGCGCTACACACGCACATAGACCTGCTCCTCGACTGGGGTCTCTGTATCCGCGGCCCCGAGGAGGCTGCCTGGGCGCTGGAGGCAGCATGGGTGGTCCATCTCCCTCGCGGGCAGCGGGCCCAGCTAGTACCTAGGCTCATCGAGGCACTGGGTAGAGGCGAGACGTGGGCGATCCGGGTAGAGACCCCTAGGCAGCCCAGCGACCCCGCCCCGGTCGCCGTGTATACGCCGAGCTTCGTGGACGTGGACCTCGCCGCGCGGGGCGCAGAGGAGCTAGCAGCGATACTCCATAGCATGGGGGCGGCGCCCCGGCAGCTCCGGCTCTACCCCCGGGACCCGGTATCGGGGAGGCTAGCCCGCTACCACCTCTACTCGGTGGCCATCCTCTAGGCCCCAGGGGCGCGGAGAGTTTAAGGGGCCCCGGGGGACGCGATGAACATGGTGATGTCCATTATCCGGGAGGCCCGTCCTGAAAGGAGGCTATAACCCACTCAAGGTCGAGGAATGGGTTCTCCGCTTCTGGGAGGAGAATAAGATATACGAGAAAGTCAAGCGGATGACCTGGGACGAGCGCAAAGACGCCCCGATATTCGCGTTCCTCGAGGGCCCGCCCACCGCTAACGGCTTCATGCACGTTGGTCACGCCCGGGGCAGGACGCTGAAGGACGTGAAGCTCCGCTATGCCCGGATGCGGGGCTACAGGGTCTGGGACCAGGCCGGCTGGGACACCCAGGGGCTCCCCGTAGAGCTCGAGGTAGAGAAGCGGCTGGGGCTTCGGAGCAAGAAGGAGATAGAGGAGTACGGCGTCGAGCGCTTCATAGAGGAGTGTAAGAAGCTCGTAGACTACTACCTCGGGCACTGGGAGCGGGCGAGCAAGCGGCTAGGCCTCTGGCTAGACTACCAGCACGCCTACCAGACAAGGGATCCCCGCTACATAGAGGCCATATGGGAGTTCGTCAAGCGGGCGCACGAGAAGGGCCTACTCTACGAGGGCCGCCGCGTAGTGCCAAGATGCCCCCGCTGCGGCACGGCACTGAGCAGCCATGAGCTAGCCCAGGGCTACGAGGAGGTAGACGACCCCAGCGTCTACTTCAAGCTGCCCCTCGAGGGGCTCGAGAACACCTACCTAGTCGCCTGGACCACCACCCCCTGGACCATAATAGCCAACGAGGCTGCTGTGGTCCACCCTGAGGAGTGGTACGTCTTCATAGCAGTCGGCGACGAGGTCTGGATACTCGCCGAGAAGCGGCTAGAAGCATTTGCCAAGGAGGTCGGGCTAGAGAACTACACCGTGATAAACAGGGTGACAGGCTCCAGCCTCGTAGGCATGAGGTACCGGCACCCGCTCCTCGAGGAAGTGCCCTACCACCAGCGCCACGAGCCCCCGTACCACACTGTGCTAGCGGCAGACTGGGTGACCATGGAGGATGGTACCGGGGTAGTACACGCCGCGCCCGCCCACGGCCCCGAGGACTTCGAGCTAGGCCAGAAGCACGGCCTGGAGGCGTACACGCCGCTCCGGGAGGACGGTGTATTCGGCGAGGAGGCTGGCGCGTTCAAGGGGCTCTGGTTCGAGGACGCTAGCAGGAAGGTAGTCGAGGTGCTTAAGGAGAAGGGGCTGCTTGTCCACGCTGGCGTGGTGAGGCACGAGTACCCGTTCTGCTGGCGCTGCGGCACCAGGCTCTTCTACTACGCGTCGAGGCAGTGGTTCATAAGGCTCACCGACGAGCTGAAGCGGAAGATGGCCGAGGAAGTATACTCGATGAGGTGGGCCCCGGGCTGGGCAGTGAAGAGGATGGGCGACTGGGTGGAGAACGCCCGTGACTGGTGTATAAGCCGCGAGCGCTACTGGGGCACCCCGCTCCCCGTCTGGCGGTGCACCGGCTGCGGCCACATAGTGGTCGTGGGCAGCCTAGAGGAGCTACGCAAGCTGGCCGTGGACCCGGAGAGTGTGCCGGAGGACCCACACCGGCCTCACATAGACCGGGTGGAGCTGCGCTGCCCAGAGTGCGGCGGCGTGATGAAGCGTGAGCCGTTCGTGGTAGACGTGTGGATGGACAGCGGCGTAGCGCACACTGCTGCGCTCCGGCAGTACGGGTGGCTCAGCCTGTGGGACAAGCTATACCCCTACACCTGGATAACCGAGGCCGCCGACCAGACCCGTGGCTGGTTCTACACGCTACTCGTGACGGGCGTAGTCTGGCACGGCCGGGCGCCCTACCGTAGCGTGCTGCTCCAGGGCCACGTGCTCGACAAGCACGGCAAGAAGATGAGCAAGAGTAAGGGCAACGTGATATGGGCCATGGACTGGATGGAGAAGAACGGCACGGACCCGATGAGGATATTCCTGCTAAGCCGCGCGCCGTGGGACAGCATAAACTTCGACCCAGACGAGGTGAAGCGGTACCAGGGCTACCTCAACATACTCTGGAACACAGTCAAGTTCGCCGACACCTACATGGAGCTAGACCAGTGGAAGCCGAAGCCGCCCACCGAGGCACGGCTCCAGGCTGAGGACCGGTGGATACTCTACAGGCTACACGAGGCGCTGCGGAGGGTCGAAGAGGCTATAGAGAGCGACAACATGCACCAGGCTGTCCAAGCCCTGGTAGACCTTGTAGTGGAGCAGCTGAGCCACCGCTACATACCATTGATAAGGCCCAGGGTCTGGGAGGAGGAGGCCACCGAGAGCAAGGACGCCGCCTACGCCACCCTCTACTACGTGCTAAAGGCGACACTGGCAGCGATGGCCCCGGTGGTGCCGTTCCTCTCGGAGTACCTCTACCAGGCCTTCATACGGAAGTATGAGCCCGACGCCCCCGAGAGCGTACACATGCTCCAGTGGCCCCAGGTGCCCGGGGAGCTGCTCGACGAGGAGAGCTACCGCGCCGTAGAGGAGGCGCTAGACGCTGCAGAGAAGGTGTTGGCCCTCCGCAGCGAGCGCCGGCTGAAGAGGCGCTGGCCACTCCGCCGCGCCGCTGTAGCCGCGAAGCCGGGCACCATGCTGAGCCCCAGCCGGCTCCAGGAGGCCGCTGACGTGCTAGCCAGGTTCGCCAACATAAAGACGGTCGAGGTCGTAGAGGGGGCGCCCGAGTGGGCGGCTGGCGCCGAGAAGCTAGAGACAGACAGCATGGTCGTCTACGTGGACATGGAGCTAGACGAGGAGACCATGCTCGAGGGCCTAGCCAGGGAGGTTATACGCCGCGCCCAGGTGCTAAGGAAGGAGCTAGACCTCCCAGTAGACCACACCGCCAAGAGGCTAATAGTGTACGCCGCCGGCCGGCTACGCAGCGCCGTAGAGCGGCACATGGAGCTCATAGCCCGCGAGGTACGCGTCGAGCGGGTAGAGCTGGCAGCAGAACCGCCCGCCGAAGGGAAGCGCTGGCGGATAGAAGAGGACGAGCTAGTAGTAGCCCTAGAGCCCTAGCCCCTCTTTCTCTTTTAGCCCAGAGAGAGGCCGGCACCTATCCCGTTCCAGGCTCTGCATGGAGCCCCTTTACGGTGCCGGCCCGGGCCTAGGGTTATTCCTGGGCTCTCGGCTCCTCTTCCAGGGCCTCCGTCCTGATCGGTTTCAGCGTGCAGCTGCCCAGTATCTCCGGGAGCATTTCTAGGAGGACACGGGCGCCCGGCGTCAGGGGGAGCCTTAGGGCCTCCCTGTAGGGCACAAACCTGGCCTCCTCCGCGTCACTATCGCCCCTGGGCTCGCCCCGCAGGTACCTCATCAGCACGTCTATTATCACGTAGTGCTCCGGCAGGCCGCCAGGCCCCACCGCCACCAGCTCGTGGATATGCGCCACGCCGAGGGGCTCCGCCTCAACCCCAGTCTCCTCCAGCAGCTCCCGCCGAGCCGCCTCGAGTATCGTCTCCCCGGGCTCAAGGTGGCCGCCGGGGAGGCTCCACCGGCCAGGGAACGGTGGGTACCGGCGCCGCACCAGCAGAATCTCCAGCCCGTCACCGCTATCGCGGGGCACTATGGCGCCGACGCCCACCACAGGGCCCCGCACCGCCCGCCCAGGACGCACGCCAGGTGGCACCACAGTGGGAGAGAATGAGCCCCAGGGGGCTAGATAAGGAGCCCGGCCCACGCGCCCCAGGGGGCTACTCCTCCTCTAGGGGCTCCGCCCCTAGCACCTCCTCAGCTATAGCGTCAACCTCATCGCCGCGGGCCTCCCGGAACCGCTTAGAGAGCAGCTCACTCGCCTCCTTGTAGGCCTTCTCCAGCCTCTCCAAGGGTATGTATATCAGCTCCCCGTCCCCCGTCTCCAGGAACACCGCGAACCGCTTACGCCGGTAATCCACAGCCACGTGGAGGCAGGGCGGCTCCCCGCACTCATAGCCAGCCATACCAGCCCACCCCAGACCCAGCCCTAGGACGCCACCAGGCTATAGAAGAGTATAGCCTCCACTATCACACCCGCGCCGGGTATCCCTCGGTCAACAGTCCCGCTAGGGTCATGCGTTGGCATCCCTGCCGTCCGCTGACCATCCTGTAGAGCAGAGAACCCCTAGCCCCGGGGAGTGGTCCAAGACGCTACGGTATGTATTCTAGCACCTCCTCCAGTATGCTCCGGAGCGTTGGAGGAGCCGCTGGCACTACTTTGCCGTCTCCAGTATGTTTATGGTGTGGATGAGAAGGAACCTCCGGATGATGTGGCGCGTTATCATACCTAAATACGAGCTTACCATCGGGGTCGGCGTAATGATATCTGTACTTGAGCCTAGATATATCACTCTTCGAGACTACCACGTATTCTAGGAACTCTAGCTGCGACCCATCAACGAAGACTATTCTACCCCTAACAAGGCCCTCAGTTGGTGTAGCCTCTTCAACGCTTAGCTCGTAGTCAACAATTATATCCGTGAAGCTCTTCAGCGTCTCGGCAACCCAGTTAGCGTAGTCTCTGAAGCCTCTGTAGCTCCTTCTCAAGCTCCCTCAGCCTTTCCTCTATAACTCTCCTTGCTCTCAGATAGCTCCACCAAAGGAAGTAGTCCTCATCGTCACCTAGTTCGCCTCTCTCAAACTTCTCGAGAAACACGCTAGAACTCATACCGTACTTCTCTTCGAGCCGGCTGATCCGGGTCTCGTACATCCGTAGCTTAGCCCGTAGAAGCCTAGCCTCTCTCGCAAGCGCGTCGACTACTATGCCGACAGCCACACCCACAACACCTCTAGTATCAGGGAGGGCTCTGTACACAGCCCCTAGTTAGTTCCAAGGCCCAGGCCAGGGCAAAAAGCTGCCTCAGACTATCCAGAGCCCACGCACAATAGGCGAACACTCCACGAGCATAACCTCCTGGACAAATCCCCGCCAAGGAGCCGCCTGGGGTCACTCAGTCCCCAGGCACCCCTGCACCCCTGTAGCCCCTGGAGCACCTACACAGTACCAGCCTCCTCTCTTGCCGCGGCTTGGCCGCGAAGCCTCCTAGCCCCCAGCACCCCGAGCAGGGAGCCAGCGAGCCACAGGGCGTCGCCCAGTAGGGCCGAGGAGAAGCCCAGAGGGAGCCCAGCAAGCCAGAGGACTATACCGGCCCTTATCGGGCTGCCGCCGGGCTCGCCTCCCAGCCTCCACAGCGCCACAGTCTCCAGAGCCAGTCCGGCAAAGCCAGCCACGATACCGATAAGAGTCAACGCGAGCGCGGCGAACACGAACACGCCGGCAAAGACGCCGGCAGCAGAGGCTACACAGCCGGGGGAGGCAGCACACGACGCAGCCAAGACGAGCATGGCGCCGGCCAGCGTCACCGAGGCCAGACCAGCAATGACGAGCTTAGCGCCTGTCAGCCCCAGGCTGTAGCCCGGCCGGTAGAGCCTCAGCAAGCCGAACCCCTTCCAGAGAAAGTAGACCGGCAAAGCATAGACAGCCAGCAGCGCGAAACCCGCGAGAAACATCTCTAGGAGCGGCGGGTTCCCAGACGGCGCCCCCGGCCCCGGGGCCAGCAGGTCGCCCACGACAGCGCCTACAGCCCGGTGGGCGAGGCCCAGCCCGAGGCTCGCCAGGAAGTACTGGTACACGTAGCCGGCGCCCCGCCGGAGAAGCCCAGGCTCCCCAGCACCACCGGTAGGGCCGGTATCCACGGCGGGCAGCCCCAGCACCATACACGCCAGCAGGAAATATAAATATCAACAGCATATAGGGTAGCGCTGGCTCTTAGAGCCTAGGCGCTATCTGGCAGATTCTCCACCCGGGGGGACATCGGTAGGGTGTAGAGAAGTATTGTTATGGCTGTATAGCCGGCCGCCACACTGGTGACAACAGTCAGCCTAATCTTCTAGGTACGCCTCTATAGGCTAGTCTTCGTCTGCGCTCCTCGCCTCTCCAGGGCGGTGCCTAATTTTAGCGGCGCCTAGTGGGTAGGTAGAGTATGGTGGGACCACAGTGAGTAGTGGGACGATAGTCCGGCTTGACTCTAAGGGCCGGGTCACCCTACCCCTAGAGGTTAGGAGGAAGCTGGGGCTCCGTGAGGGCTCCCAGCTCCGGGTCCTCGTCGACGAGGAGAAGGGGAGGATAATAATCGAGAAAGCAGAGTCCATAGCCGAGAGGTACTACGGCGTATTCAGGCCCCGTAGACGCGTAGACGACGTAGAGGAGGAGATAGAGGAGGCGGTGTACAGGGCTTGGCTAGGAGATACATAGACGTAAACATCCTCGTCTACTGGCTCACCGGGCACCCAGAGTACGGCAGAAAAGCCCTAGAGTGGGTGAAGAGAGTAGAAGCCGCCACAAGAGGCACATACATAACAGCAAGCATCACCATCTACGAGCTCATAGTAGTCCTCGCACGGCTCACCGGGAGAAAACTCAGCGACAAGAGCCTCGTAGACAAGGTCCTCGAGGCGCTCAGCGGGCTACAGGGGCTACGAGTAGTCGAGACAACACAGCAAGACTACCTAGACGCAGCCCGCTACATGGAGGCCTACAGCCTAGACCTCGAAGACGCCCTACACCTAGCCGTCGCGCTACGACACAAAGCCGCCGAGATAGTGTCAAACGACACCGACTTCGACAAGACACCCCTCAAGCGCGTCTTCTAGACCGCAAGCCGGAAGGGCACACCCCGATACCCCTGGGGCCTGGCTATCAGCTGTGTCTTGCGGGTATAGTAGTCTGTCAGCCTTGCTGTCCTTGCCCGGGCTAGTGTCTGCCTCACACTCTCTATTACCTCAAGAAGCATGTGTTTATGCAGTTGTCCTCATAGCCATAGAGTATAGGGGCTCCCTGAGCAGCCTACAGGAGGAGACCGTGGCCAAGGCTATCTACGAGAAGGGCGTGCTAAGGCCCCTCCAGGATCTCGGCCTCCAGGAGGGGGAGGAGGTCGAGATAATCGTCCGCCGGAGGCCCAGCCTCAGGCAGGAGGACGTCGACCGGGTTATCGAGGAGATAGATGATGAAGGTATTCTTTGACTCCAACGTCCTCCTCGGTGCCTCGCCGGCGCCAGGGAGGCCAAGAAGCTTGTAGATATGGCTGAGCACGGCGAATGGGAGGACTATGTGAACGATATCGTGGTCAGCGAAGTCGTCTACGGCTACCCGAGACTAGCCCTCAACGTCTCCAGGTACAAGCCCTAGAGACTACATAGCCAAGCACATAGACGTGGTCGAGGAGCTGCTAGAGCAGGACGTCTACCCACTATTCACGAGCTTCAGGCACATCCCGACCAATGCTGGAGTAGACATGATAGTAGAGTACATGACCAGCTACAGGCTATTGCCAAACGACGCGCTGATAGCCGCGACGTGCCGGAGCCACGGTATAGAGGCGATAGCCACCTTCGACGAGGACTTCAAGCAGATACCATGGCTCAAGGTGATACCATAGCCCGGGGGAGACACCCCGGAGCCAGCACGTATCTCTGCTCCGCGCCTCGGCGAGGAGCCTCAGGGAGCAAGCTTGTTTCACGAGATTACCTTCAGCCACGGCACCCTCCTGAAGTCCCCGTCAAACGTCAGGATAGTGTCTATGCCGTAGTGCCTACATGTAAGGGCTATTATAGCGTCGCTTGGCGTCAGATTATAGTTTTTCATGACCTCTAGTAGTTCGCTTGGCTCTGCATGATCTCTTAGAACCGTAATACCGAGTTCCCGGAGCATTTCCACGTATTCCTCTAGCTTATCAGCTGCGAAGCCCAGCCCCTTCTCTCTTATATGCTCCTTCAGCCTGTCAAGCCTCCTAATCCCCAGCCTGACCCTGGCTAGACGACGTATTATGACGAACTCGACCTCATTGATTATCCCTACTGTCACTGCTAAGTCCGGGTGAGATGCTAGAAGGAGCTCTGCTTCATCGGCTCTCTCCCCTTCAAGCAGGTAGTGTATGAATACGTTCGAGTCAACCAGCTTCAACCCTTACCCCCACGGAGCCTAGAGGCGCTCGAACTCCGCCTCAAGCAGTAGCTCCTCTATCTCCTCCCTACTCGCCCTGCCAAGCATCCCCCTATACTTCCGTAGACGTCTAACCCTATCCTCAAACCTCTCCAGGCGGACGAAAACCTCCTCACCCTCTTCCAGGTCCACATCGTCTAGCAGCTTGAGGACACCACCCTCATACCTAGCCCTTACAACCCTGGACAAGGCCAGCCCACCCAAACCAGTTGACCAGTGCATGCCCTAATTACCACTCGCTACTAGACCCCCTAGCGCTACGCAGCAGTAGTTCTAGACGCCAACGCGGCCATAGCAGCTCTGGTAAAAAGGGGCAACGATTCAACCGCTACACCGCATCCCCCGGCTCCAAGGACTCTACCCCTCCCCCTACCCCAGAAAACTCGGCCCTCCGGCAGCCCCGCACTCCGTAGTAGCCTCACATCCCTGAACCCTAGGCCTGGGCTTAGGGCCCAAGGCCCAGGTACTCTTGGAGCGAATGTATTATCCTATCTGGATTGGCTACGTTCTCTTCTATGATCTCGTGTATCTTATGCCTTAGCTGCCAGTGGGAGAGACTCATAGAGTACTCGAGCGCGGCATAGCCGCCGTACTCCAGGATTACGCGGGCCAGCCCCGTAGAGGTAAACACCTTACCCACGACTTTGAACGCGAGGCCATATGTAGGGTCGAGCCGTATAAGCACAATGTCGAGCACCAGCCTCGTCAAGTTCCCGTAAAACCAGCTCCACGCCCAGCCACTATCATACATCAGTACTAGATTTGCCGCTCTCACCAGACCGTTATAGTCCCTCGCCAAGCCGCACAGGGTCTGCAAGGCCTCCACGGAGCCACGTCCAGCAGAGTCCATCAGCCCCCTAATCTCCCGGTAAGACAGGTAGGGCAAGCGTACACCCAGATCCTTCTCCAGGCCCTCTACCAGATTCCTATACTCGTTCAAAACCTCGTAAACCCTATCATAGCCGCCCCCGGCAGCAGCGATAGCATCATGCATACTACACTCCGGCAGCAACGGCAGCCCCGCAAAACCACTCGCCAGCACACGTGTTACCCCATCATACCCATAGCGGGACGCAGCGCTGTAAACCGACCCAATATAATACGACAGGGCACTGCCATAGCTATGCTGACCCAGAACCAGATCCCTAACCGAGTTAACTAGAGTAGCCTGGCTATCAACTATCATAATTGTTGTAACTATTACCAGAACCAGCACCAGAAAGACCATGAGTACCAGCAGCACATTACTACTCATCTACAATGCCCCATACGTAGCAGAACATCAGTATTACCATAACTATGCTACTAACTACCTTCAAACTAGAAGCCAGAAATCAACATCCTTGGCCTTCTACAAGACACAACCCCTAATGGAGGAATCCACAGAGGATAGGCCCAGAGCCAGCGGCCCAGGGGCTAAGCAGCAGCTACCTGCGGCTCCGGAGGACTAGTAGGTAGAGCCTCCTGCCCGGCCGGAACCTCTCGCCGAGCGGCTTCGTCTCCGCTTGTAGGCCGTACTCCCTGGCTAGCCTCGCGAGGGCCTCGTGGACCGGGATGTATGCTCCGCCGAGTATGCTGTCCCCGATGGTGTACCATGCCTGCCACTCTAGCCTCCCGGCTAGAAGCTCGATGTGCCTCTCCATGGCGTGGAAGTACTGGAGGAGGAAGCGGCGGTAGCCGCGGGCCCTGCTCCCCCTTATCCTAGAGGCTAGCTCGCGGAGCCAGGGATGCCGTGTCTCCTGTTTCCAGGCCCTGGCGGCTGCCTCGCATGCCGGCATCTGTATGCCTCGGAGCCAGCCGAGGTCCTCGCTGCCGTGGGCCAGGCCGGCCCAGAGTAGCTCGAGCATGGTGTGTCTCACGTAGTCCAGGTTGTTGGCGAAGGGCGGGCTCGTCAGCAGCCCACAGATCCTCCCTGGGAGCCACGCGGTGGAGTCACCCCATACGAGGTCCACTGGGCCGCAGAACCGGTGGCCACGGAGGTCCCCGACGGCCCCGCGGAGGGCCTCCGCGAAGCCCTGGTACACATCGTGCCTTGTGGCCTCTACTGTTCCCCGGCGGAACCTGGGAGCCGGGCTGCGGCGGAGCAGGCTATACTCGCCTGCCACCCGGCCGAGGACCGCTAGTAGGAGGGGCCTCCAGTCCCGGGGTGCTTCTTCTACGAGGCGGCGGAGGCGGCCGAGAGCAGTGAGCACCTCCCGTGGGTGGTACCGTTCTAGCCTGGGGCTCGGCACTAGGGGCTCCAGCTCCTCCACCGAGCCAAGCCGCTCCAGGGTCCAGTTGAGTACCGCGTCGTAGTCGAGGGGCCTGGTCTTCGCGGCTACGAGGATGAGGCTCCACGGGTCGGCGTCTACGCCTAGGAAGGAGAAGCACCTCTTCTGCGCCTCGACTGCTACCACGCCGCTCCCCACGAACGGGTCTACGATGCCCCGGCAGCCCGCCTCCCTCGCGGCCTGCATGAACTCTTCTACGAGGCTTGGGCTGAGCCCGTGCTCGGTGTACACGCCGATACGGTGAACCGCGATACTGCGCCAAGGGTTAGCCAGAGCAGGCAACCCGGCCCTCCTCTAAGCGCTTCTAGAGCCAGTCGTAGTAGCCGTACCTGACTCTCCGGATCTTCACGCCTAGCTGCCTGGCGAGCCTCTGTGCTGCGGTAGTTATCCCTGTCTCGTAGGAAAGCACTAGCACTGGTATGGCCCTCGCCCTCCCGGCCTTCCTGGCTAGTTTCTCTACCTCGCTCCTGGTCACAGGTTTCGAGGGGCGGTGCTTGACCTCGAACACGTACCTCCTCCCCGCGTGCCACGCCACTATGTCTATCTCCCCGTAGCTCCTAACGATATTCCTCTCTATGCCATAGTAGCCCTTGGACTCTAGCAGCCTGGCCACGAAGGACTCGTAGCCGCTCCCGCGCCCCCTCCGGCGGGGCATTCCCGCCACCCTAGGGGGAGCTGAAGCACGGACATGCAGCCGTGGCCCTGGGAGATGCTCGCTGAGGGGAGTGTGCTAGGCTAGCCTTACCCGGACGGCGTCTCCCTGCTCGGCTAGCTCCTGCATCTTCTGGGCTGTACGTGATAGCCTACGGCCAGCCCAGCTGCCCCCAGCCCTGGCGAGTTTGCCTACGGCGCCTATGACGACCATTAGCTTGTGGTGGCGGCTGAGCTGGACGTTCAGCACCTGGGGCTCGTTGTAGTACATTGTCTGGTAGAAGTTGTCGTCTACCCAGGGGTCGTAGTCGCTGCGCCCGCTATACTCCTTGCCGAGTATCGCCACTACTGCGTCTGCCTCGCCGCCTATAACGGCCTGGACCGTGGCTGAGAGCGGCGGGTCGAAGTACTGGCCATAGTTGTGCTTGAAGTTGAAGGCTACGTTGGTGACTATGTCGCTGTACGGGGCTATAACCATCGTAGAGGGCTCCGCGTAGCTCCCCAGCTCGCGGGCAGCCTTGGCGTAGGCCTGTAGTATGAGGGAGACCTCGAGCCCCAGTTTGGTCCTCCTCTTGTCATAGGTGGACGCCGTCCTCGAGGCGCTGAACTCGCCTGTCTCGACTACTACGAGGGGCTTCTCCGAGGTGACGGCCTCGTACACCGCGTTGAAGAGCCTGTCCAGCTCGGTACTCCAGGAGACAGTGCTGCGCAGCATCCGCTCTACCCGGGTCCTCGCGTCCTCGAATAGCTCGCGGAGGCTGCGTAGCCTCCAGTGTGCCGGCTCGTAGGCGCGTAGCCTGTCGTCGTAGAACCCGTGGCTTATCGGCTGCTCGCTGGGCCCGGGGAGCCTGTACGTGGTGTCGAGCATCACGAAGTTGTCGCGCTCTAGGCCGTGCTGGCGCACCAGGTGCATGACCTTGTTCATCAGTAGGCTTACCCTCTGGGCGCGGAACGCCTCCGGTACCGTTATCGCCTGCTCCGGGTCGCCGAGGGCGACGAGCGAGGCCGGGTAGTCGCTGTACCTCATTATAGCGTCGGCTATGCTTATGAAGGCCCGGTAGTAGGGGCTCTTACTAGCCTCGTCCACCACCAGGTGTATCCTGCCCGGCTTGCTCGTGAAGCGGCCGCTCACCCTCTGGTACTCCGTCGCGAACACTATCCGGACCACGCTGGGGTCCACGGGCCCGTAGACCATGCTCTTCAGCGCCGTCTCGCTCGGCGGGCTCTCGTCCACCCCCTTTGCCCGGAACACCTTCTCGCAGTCCCTGACCGTCACCTTGGAGCCGTAGACGCGGGCACGGTCCACGATGTCCCGGAGCGTGTAGCCCCGTGCTAGGAGCGCGGCAGCAACCCTCTCAAACGCCTGCGCAGCCAGGTGGTTCGTAGGGGCAACATATATCACCAGCTCATCCAGCATATCGTCAAGCATGTCGGCCATGTGGTCGTGCACGAAGCTCTCGACTACGCTAGTCTTGCCCGTCCCCGGCGGCCCCTGGACGCCGCCCAGCGGCGCCTTAGCCGAGCCCTTCATCACCCGGACCAGTATGTCCACCGCCTTCTGCTGGCTACTGTTCAGCCGGAGGACGCGCCTACCAGACCTAGCCTCCTCGGCGCGCCTCCACGCCTCGGCGAGCAGCTCGCAGACATTGTAGCGGGCCATCCCCGGCGCACCCCGTCGGGCTATATCCTCACGCCGCCGAAGAGCAGGGCTAGCATGTCCTCGGCCTCCAGCTGCTCCTCCCTACCCAGCCTCTCCAGCGCCTCAGCACCCCTCCTCACAGTGCCCATTTCCGCCGCCGTTACGCCCAGCAGCTCTAGCTGGGTCAGCTCCACGTTCACCTCGAGCGCCACAACGCCGTGGAACACTTCGGGGCTCGTCTCGGCCAGGTGCTCGAGCAGCGCCGGGTATATCCTGGAGAGCTTGTTGGCAGGCGCGACCCTCACGTAGACCCGGTCGGCCCCCTCGTCGTACTCCACGCTGCTGACAGAGCCGTGGAAGCTTGCCCGGAGAAGCGGGTCACGTACATGCCCCTCGTTGAGGAACACCGCCGCCGGCTTGCCCTCCCGCAGGGTGAAGAGGTGCATGTTCTCCCGCTCCCAGCGGAGCGGCGGCCTCGCCAGCACCAGCTCGCCGCCATCAACCCAGGCCTCGTCGAACAGGTCCACCCTGGAGCCGTCGGGCAGCACCCGGTTGACCAGCCTGCCGCGTATCCAGTCCATGCCGCTGCCGTACCTCAGTGCTAGGTCCCTGAAGTGCTTGTACGGGGCGAGCGCGTTCTCGCGGTGAGCGTATATCGCGAACCGGGCCCTCCAGGACTCGCTGCGGAAGGCCTTGAAGTCCGCGTAGCGGGGGTCCCGGCCGCTACTGAGGTAGTAGACGCAGGCCTCCCGGACGTTGTCCGGGCACAGCTTGCAGGGCCAGCGGAGCTCCTCGCGCAGCGGGCTACCCATGGGGAGCCGTACCCTGTCCCCGTCCAGCACCAGCTCGGGGACGAGGCGGAACACCGGCCTCCTCTTACCGCCCCTAGTCACGACGCTGCATATCTCCTCCACGTTGCGCGCATACTTGAGGTGCTCCCGCAGGTCGGTGACAGAGAGCGTGAGGTGCTCCGCCGCCAGCACCAGCCCCGCCATGAGCCTCCGCAGCTCGTGGTAGTCGCAGCCGCCCCGCCCGCCGATGCACAGCCGGGGGTGCTTCACGTAGACCCTCGAAGCCCTCCCCGTAGGCGAGGGCCTCACAACACCAGGCACGACGCGGGCGCCCCTGCCGTCCGGCCCCTCCCCGAGCACGGCGGAGACGTAGCTCTCGAACCCGTCCCCGGCGAGGCCCAGCCGCTCCGCCTCAAGCATAGCGTAGACATACGCCTGCGCTATGTCCACCTTGGTGACCTGGGCCGTCCTCCCCTCCCCAGGGCTATACGACTTCCACTCGATCACCGCAGCGTACCTGCCCACCGGGTCCTCCACGACAACATCGGCGACCCCCCAGACGTGGAGACGATAGCTCATAAACTGGTGCTCAGCAAGCACCCGGCTCCTCGCAAGAGCCTCCTCCGCCTCATCGCCCGCCAGAGCACGGAACGCAGTCTCCACGAACTCCACGCCAGCCCGGGCAAGCTCCTCCGAGGTCCGGATTATCTCGTCCTCCCGCGACTGGTCAATCTTCTCAACATCAAGAACCCCATCAGACTTAAGCCGGCCAAACGCCTCCTCCACAAGCCCACCGTAGTCGACACTACCCCCGCCCACATGCTCCCGCAGCGCCCGGGGAAACACCAGGGCAAGAACCAGGTGGACAGCCTCACCCTTACCAGGCAGCACCGAGTGATAGAACCCACGAACACCCATCGTCTCCCCGAGACGCGCCATAAACACGCACTGCGCAGCAGCAGTAGCAA
This sequence comes from Pyrodictium delaneyi, assembly GCF_001412615.1. NCBI lineage: Archaea > Thermoproteati > Thermoproteota > Thermoprotei > Desulfurococcales > Pyrodictiaceae > Pyrodictium > Pyrodictium delaneyi. Next base: position 854,213 of record NZ_CP013011.1, read on the forward strand.
CACTCCGGGCCTTCACAAGGTGCGCAGTAGCCCCGAGAAGACGGCCACCATCCTCCCCACAGCCAGGCCGACCGGTCGCCTCCACAAAGAACCTCTCAACAAGCAAGACACGAGGCCCCATATAGCACACGCCGCGCCATAAAACCCAGTATTAAATACAGCGCAACAACACATCTACACAACAAGCCAAAACACCCCGGCCACCGGCTACCAAGAAACGCAGAACATATATAACAATCAAGACCCACCGCGGGCACAAGGGCAACAACACCTTGGAGCCGCTCATAGCACACTACTACCCAACCAAAGAAGCCGGAGAAGAGTCACAAAGAGAACGAGGGACAAGAATACCGCCACCGCTCTTCTATCTCCATCTCTGGTGGGCGCGCCGCCCCCTAGCAGCAAGTCGCGCCACAGTCGCAGCCCTCGCAGTAGACACCAACAAGCCACCCGACAAGAGGTTCGTAGAAGAGCTCCTCCAAGCCATCAAGCTCGTGCCAGGGCTCCCCCGGCCAGCGTACAACTACAGCCCGGACCGGGAATGGATAGCCAGGCACAGCCGCGTAAAGGAGGCCACGCTCCTAGACCCCTTCGCCGGGGGCGGTAGCATCCCCCTCGAAGCCCTCCGCCTAGGATTCAAGAAGGTAGTGGCAGTCGAGTACAACCCCGTAGCCTACATCATACTCAAAGCAACCCTCGAGTACCCCCTCCGCTACGGCAAGAAGCTGGTAAAAGACGTAGAGTACTGGGCCAAGTGGCTAGTAGAGAACGTCCGCCGCGAGCTAGCCCCCTACTACCCACCACACCCCAAGGGACGACCCACAAACTACATCTGGGTAAGAGTCTACACATGCCCCGACGGCAAAAAGGTACCAAGCCTCAGCAACCCCATACTCTCAAAAGACAACAAGATAGCGCTAAAGCTGGAAGGCTTCGACGAGGAAGGCAACCCAATACTAAGGGTAGTAAATGTAAACGATGTAAGTAAGGCTAAGGAGCAGTACGCCACTATACGCCGCAAGAAGCTACGCTGCCCCACAGCCACCCTCGACTCCAAGGAGCTCCAACGCCAGTACCAAGAAGCCATGAAGCAGTGGGAGGAAGAAGGACGCTACGGCTACCACCCAGCAGTCCTAGCAGCCGTCAAGCTAGAAGACGGCAGCTACGCAGAGCCCACACAAGAGATGATAGAAGCATATCGAAAAGCTGAACAGTACCTTCGAGAGCACTGGGACGAGCTGTTAGCGGAAGACCTCATCCCGGCAGAGCAGATTCCCGAGGGCGAGAAGACCCGCGAAGTACTACTACGCGGCATAGACAAGTTCTACAAACTCTTCAATGCACGCCAGCTGCTAGTCCATGCGATAGTAGTGAAGTACATTAGAGAAGCCTACCAAGAAATGCTGAACAAGGGCTACGACGAGGACTATGCAAAGGCGGTTGTAACCTATCTTGCTCTCGGTCACGGTAAGCTTTTAGACTATAGCTCTACTATGACCATGTGGCATATTAAAGGAGTAATAGGTCACACATTTGCTCGTCATGCGTACACATTTGGTAACGACTTTGCCGAAGGCGACATTATTCCTGGCAATAAGCAGGGGGATCTACTGAGCTGGGTGTTCTTTAGCAATACGGGTATCGTGAAGGCTTTGGAGCGTATTGTTGGCCTCCTCGAGGGTGCTAGCGGTGAGGTTGAGGTTGTTCTTGGTGATGCTGCTGATCCTGCTACCTATGCTGGAGTCGATGGTATAGACTTTGTTGTTGCTGATCCGCCGTATTACGATAATGTGCAGTATGGTGAGCTTAGTGACTTCTTCTATGTCTGGTTTAAGCGTAGCCTTGGCGAGTTGTATCCGGAGGCGTTTGTCTGGGATACTGTGCCTAAGGATTCTGAGATTGTTGTTAACCGTGCTCGTGGGAGGGATGGGGCGTGGTTTGAGTCGAGGCTTCGGGCGGTGTTTGAGCTTGTGAGGGAGCAGGGTGCTGGGAGGCTTGCTGTGATGTATGCTCACCGGAGCAGTGAGGGCCTCTACGCGATGTTTGGGGCGCTTCTTGGGGCTGGCTGGAAGCCTGTTGGCGTGTGGGGCGTTGCTGCGGAGCAGCCTCGTAGCCAGCATATTGTGGGCAAGGCTGCTGCCCGGAGCATGCTTGTCATAGGCGCTGTGCCCCGTAGTGGCGGCTCTGGGTGTTTCTGGGATGCGCGGCTGCAGCGCCGTGTCGAAGAGGCCGTTGAGGCCGCTGTGAGGGAGACGCTAGGGCTCGGGCTTGGCCTTGTCGACGCGGTCTTGGCTGGTGTTGGTGCCGCGTTTCGTGTTGCTGGGGAGTGCTGGCCTCTCCAGAGGCTCGAGGGCGGCGTGGTCGGTGTCAGGGAGGTGGTTGACCTTGCTAGCCGTGTTGCGAGCCGTGCTGTGACCCGGGAGGTGCTGCGGGCTGAGATCGACCCATTGTCGACCATGTACTTCCTCGCCAGGGTCGTGTACGGCGAGCCGGAGTACGACGAGCTTAGGCGGCTGGGCTATGCTGCTGGGCTGAGCCACGAGGTGTTCATAGAGAGGTTCACCAAGGGATCGAGGACGAGCCGTGGCCGGAAGGTGTACCCGCTGAAGAGGCTCGACGAGATAGACGCTGTGCTGAGGCCGGGCTCGCTGGTGGAGGCTCTGGCTGTCGCCGTGCGGAGGTTCCTCGTGGCTGGCGTGGAGGAGGCTTTGGAGGCGCTGCGTGAGGCCGGCTATGGGCTCGACACGGCTGTGTGCCGGTACGTGGAGGCGCTTATGGCTGACAGCGAGGGCGGCGAGAAGAAGGCGCTTCAGGGTATCTACGCGGCCTGTGTGCAGCGTGGCCTGGCCGGCGGCCGCGGCGGCAGAGGCCCGGGCGAGGGCTCCGGCGGCCAGCGCACGCTCGTCGAGTTCCTGGGCAGAAGGTAGCGCCCCGTGTACCGCCTAGCCTTGTGCGTGTTGTGGCCTGGTGCTAGTCGGGGTGGCTTGTCTTGGCTGGTGGGCGTGCTGGCTGGGTCCCGTTTGAGGAGATCCGGGAGGGGCATATCACGGATAGTAGCTTCGTGGTGCAGCTCTGGTATGTGCACCGTGGCTGCCCGGGTGGCGGCTGGAGCTGCGTTGATGAGCGCTACCGTGACCCGGTGAAGTTCTTTGACCGTACCTACTTCTCTGAGGGGCTGCGGCAGGTCCTCGGCAACGTGGTGCGGAGGCTGGTCTACGGGGGCGAGGGTAACGCTGTTGTGCTCCTGCACACCGGGTTTGGCGGGGGTAAGTCGCACACGCTTCTCTCGATATACCACGTTGCCCGGGGGCTCGGGGAGGCGGCTAGGAGCCGCCGGCTCCGGGAGTTCCTGCACGAGGTGGGCGTCGAGCCGGGGGAGGCGGGCTTCCGCTCGGCGGTAGCGGTGTTCGACGGGGCTGCTGTGGACCCGGTGCGGCTACGCGATGTCTATGGGGCGCCTAACGCCTGGGTGTTTATCCTCGAGGAGCTTGTCCGCTCGGCAGGCGCCAGCGAGCTGGCTAGACGTGTGGCTCGTTACCGGAGGGCTGCGCCGGGCAGCGAGGAGATTGGCGAGATTCTTGCCCGGCTCGAGGGGGCCGGGGTCAGGCCGGTTATACTCATCGACGAAATAGCGATGTATCTCCGGAACCTGGAGGTGCGTGGCGACGAGGAGGCTCGGCGCGAGGCCGAGGGCCTTAGGATATTCCTCCACAACCTCGCCGTGGCAGTGTCGAACTCCAGGTACGCTGTGCTGGCTATCGCTACACCGCAGCAGTACGAGGGGGAGTCCCAGCAGGTGATAGCCACTCTCTCGGACGTGAAGAGGGTAGCCATGCCGACCTCCATTGTGGGCCGGGGCGATGCTGCTGCTGTGCTCCGGGCTGCTCTCCTAGAGGAGGTGGACGAGGCCGCTGCCGCCGCTGTGGCTGAGAAGTATGCGAGGCTCTACGAGGGGGAGCGGGACCGGTTCCCCGTGGACGCCTCTATGCCGGAGTACCGGCGGCGGATGGCCTCGAGCTACCCGTTCCACCCGTTCCTGGTGGACGTGCTCTATGGGGAGCTTGCGGAGGTCCCTGGGTTCCAGGGTACGCGCGACATACTGCGTATCGTGGCGTGGGCGCTGTACTGGAGGAGCCGGGGCGGCGACACCTACGATATGCTTGTCCTAGGCGACCTGGACGCCACCAGGAGGGAGATACTAGACGAGCTCCTCACCAGGAACGAGCTCCTGAAGAAGCTCCGCAATGCCGTGTCCTACGACGTGGAGGTCATAGAGGAGATTGACGAGAAGCTGGCCCGCGAGGGACTGCCACGCGTCGCCTCGCTCACCTACTCGGCCGTACTAGTAAGGAGCGCTGCTGGCAAGCCCTCCCGGCCCGAGGAGGTAGCGCTGGGCGCCGTCACACCGGTCCGCGGCGTCACTGTGCAGCTCGTCCAGCACATGCTGGAGAGCGAGCTCCTAAGGAAGACCGCGCACCTCCACCGCATCGACCGGGGCGGCGAGACACTGTACATGGTCAAGTCCCGCGCCAACATCTACATGCTGGTCCACCGTATAGCGGGCGAGATACTGGCTAGGAGCAGGGACCGTGTGCTAGAGAGGCTCCGCAGGGAGATAGGGAAGATAGCGAAGCCCACGGCTGAGTGCAGGATAGTTGTCTGGCCCCGGCACCCCGGCCAGGTGGAGGACACGCCGAGGATTAAGCTGGTGCTCCTGGACCCAGAGGAGCCAGCCGTAGCCGCGGGCGGGGGCAGGCTCCTCGGCCTCCTAGAGAGGTTCACCATGTACAGCCAGGCAGGCGCCGGAGCCGCCTACCGGAAGCACCGGAACACCGTGCTCTACCTGGTCCCGGATATGAGGCTCTACCAGCAGCTACTCCAGAGCATAGCCAGGCTCATGGCTGTCGAGAGACTGATGCAGCCAGAGCAGAAGCAGTACTACGGCCTAGAGAAGGCCGACGAGGACGAGCTGAACAGGATGAGGAACGAGCTGCTGGACGAGATCGCCTCTGACACTGCTGCACTCTACGCGACGCTCTACTACCCGCTCGAAGCCCGGCCCGACGGCAGCGTGGTCTTCGACAAAGCCGAGCTAGACCCCTCCAAGATCCGGGGCAGCGGCCTCTGGCAGACAGTGCGGGAGAAGCTACGCGAGATAGGCAAACTAGCCACGGACGTGCCCGAGGAGTACGTGCTAACCGAGATACTAGCCAAGAGGTATAACGCGCTACGCCGCCCACTAGGCGTCGACGAGATAGCCTCAGCGTTCACCGAGGACCCCAGCAGCGTACTACTCATAGACCCGGAGAAGGTTGTACGGGAGAAGCTAGCCAGCCTCGTAGAGCGCGGCAGACTGGTAGCCCTCACCCCCAGCGGCCCCGTCTGCATGAAGAGGCCCGCGCTAGCCAGCAAGGACGTACGCTTCGCGCCCTGCAGCTCCCCAGAGGCCCGCCAGAGCTGCGTAGTGGAGACCGGGGATGAGGGCCTCGAGTGCCGCCCCAAGCCCCCGCAGGACTGCAGAAGCCCCGTATGGGACACCGAGACCAGAACCTGGAAGTGCACCGAGCAAGCCGAGCCAGGAGAGGAGACAGGAGAAACAGAGGAGACCGGCCGAGAGATAGGCAGAGCCGTAGCCGAGCCCCCGAGGCAGCCGGCGAGGCCGTGGACGCTGAGCTATCGGGGCATCAACCCGTACCAGCTCCGCGAGGAGCTGCTGAAGACAGACCGGCTAGAGGAGCCCGTGGAGGCCATTAGCCTCCGGCTAGTACTGAGCGGCGGGGTGGACCAGCAGCTCGTCTCCGGGCTAAAGATATTACTACAGGCCGTGAAGGACATGGCGTCCCGGGGGAGCGGCTACTCCCTAAACGCCCGGGCCGTGGTGAGGTCAGAGAGCAGGGTATCAAGCGTGACCATAGACGCTGAGACTGCTAGCATAGAGCAGCTCTACAGGATCCTAGACGTAGCTAGGAGCCTGGGAGGCATAGCCGAGGTGCGGCTCGACATAGACCTAAGGAGGCGGGAGGGCAAGCCCCTACTACTCCGCGACGTAGCTGACGCGCTGAACCGCAGGATGCTGGCCAAGTACCCCGGCCTACAGCTAGAGGACGTGTACATAGAGCTCTCACGGGGCTAGACAAACGCCTCCCAGCACACTCCTATTTTCCTCGAGACGAGGGTCACGAGCCAGGACCACTCCCCCGGGGGCTTGAGGGGGAGCGCCTCCTCGCCGCCCGCCTCCTCGACGAGCCGGGCGAGCCCCGGGAGCACGAGCACCACGCGCGTGCGCTGCGGCAGGCTACGGATAGTCCAGAAGACTAGCAGCCGCCACCACCGGTCACCCAGGTCAGCACCGTCGAGCAGCAGCACCACCGTGCCAGCACCGGGGCAGCCACCCTTGCACAGCAGCCCAGCAGCCTCGGCCACACCCAGCTCCAGGTAGCCGCCGGGGTCGCCACCCGCCTCGTCCCGGGCATCCTCGAGCGAGCCACAAACGAGCACACTACGCGGCCGCGAACCAGGCCGGAGACACATCACAAGATCCCGCACATCACCCACACTACTGTCCACGCCCCGGCCACGCCGAGGCCCCCCAGGCCTAGCTGGCTTGGCAAGCCCTACAGCCCTCAGGTATTCGTCTAGCGTTCGCTGAGCAGCCACCTGCCAGCCCCACAACGCAGCTTCCGAATGAGGCGTGAACACCCGCCTCTGCGATAGTAACACCATGCACGTCTAGAGACACAACTCCTGAACAGAATAGCATCATAGAGATAATAGAACCCGAACCTAGAATGGGCAAAGTGTGTAGTCTCCCTAAGGAGGAAGGGCATCTGCAGTGTATTTCTACCCTATCATGCTCAGTCAAATAAGCACACTAATCTTTATAGATCTAAGGGCGTCTAGAGTATCATGATCTCCTAGTAGCCTTTAACCACGTATATGTATGGCTTAATGGATGGCCCTGTGCTGTGTCCTGCGTGGCTGTAGATTCCTCTTCTAGTGAAGGTGTCCGGCTTGAACATTATCGGCTTTCTGACTCTGAACTCCCTAGCTACTTCCGCTATTGTCTTGGCTACTTCTACGACTAGGCTTACTGCTAGGAAGCTGGGCACATAGACTATCACTGGCTGCTCCTCACTATTCTCCACTATTCCGACCGTCTTGGCTGCGTAGTCTAGCTTCTTCTCCCTGAGCCTTCGAATGACCTCTGCTAGGAATCTCCCGCGGAGCCTTCTCTTCACGAATACCATCCATTTGCCTGAGGTGCTAGTTATGTCGAGCAGCTGTTTGCCGTTGGGGCCTACTTCGAGTCTATCGGGTCTAAGCCATGTTAGTGCGTGGCTAGCCTCTTTGCTGAGCACCTCTATGCCGGCCTTGCCCAGCTTATGTTTCAAGGCTTGTAGGACTCGTTGCTGGTTGTCTGCTATTAGTAGCTCGGCTAGAAGCATTTCTAGCGGCTCGTCTCTATCGGCTCCTAATGCCCGGCGGAGGAACTCTACGGATTCTCTCAGGGCTTCCTCCTCGAGTCTTCTAGTGTTCGTTGGGCTAAGGTAGTGCAGCCATTTGTTGTCTAGACTGTAGCCCTCGGAAGCCATTGTGCTGAGTATGCTCTCTATTGTTCTTCTCGTCTCCACGTCTAGGCCTGGCAGTTCCTCCAGCACTATCCTCCAGTCATCGATGCTGCTTAGCTCTCTCCATACCTTGAATGCTTTCTCTACGAGTGTTTTGACGGCCTCAATGTCTAGACCATTAACAGCAGCTAGCTGCTCTATCGCCTCCATCCTTCTGTGGATTACTAGTGCATAGCCCTGGTGCTTAGCGAGATGACATCTTTTACAGAGAAGCCGGATTCCAGCTAGCACTGCTATTCCTTTACCGTCTTCCAGGTAGTACCTCCAGTCCTCATCGACATCGTAGGCAGGGGACGCACCACATGTGCCACAAGCGCCGCCTCTGGGGATACCCTACCACCACGTATGGAGCCTCTCTAGGGCCTCTGCACAGCGGCCAGTACCATTACAGAAGGCATCATCGATCAGCCAGGGGTCTGCTCGGGCGAGCTTCGCTAGACTAATGCCCCATAAGGGGCTAGGCACAAGCCTTGGACACAACTTGCCGAGGGTTCTACAGACCTCATGATATGACTCGACGAGCGGCATAGACTTCTACCTTACCATATCAGTCAACTTGCACAAATACAACTATATTACTGTACCTATATTTAATCCTGTATTTATGCAGCCGTAGTGAGAGCATGCGTGGCGAATTATTCATCATAGCTAACTAATTTTGACAAATCCTTAAATATTAATGGCAAAGAATTCGCTCAATCGATTTATCCGGAGCCGGGGCTGCAGACTTTTGCCCTATTATATTTTCGAGACTATTGAGCAAGTACGTAAAGCTAGTTATTATTACCGTCGCAACTACTTCTTCACGTCTTCTAGCCTTCACAACTAAGCAATTATTGCCTATGACTTTTTCGCTTGCACCTGCTAGTATTAGTACGCCGTATCTCGCATTAGCTAGGTACATGTAGCTATATACTTGTTTTCTATAGCTCAGAATACTTTCCCGACTAAACTTTGTCCTAAGCTTGACCTCAGCAATAACTCTATACCTTGTTTGGTCCGGTTTATTAACTAGAGTTATAAGAGCATCCGGTCTTAAGGGCTTAATTTTCCCTAGGGAAAACTCTTCTCTGACACCCCATTCATGCATAAGTGTTATAGTGTTATCCACACATTCAGTTCTAATCCTGAATTTTAGAGCATGCCCGCTATAGAAGGGATAAACTTCGCATCCTTGATCAGCAGACGCATGGCCAACCGTCATCAGCAAGTATAGTGTGAGTATAGCGAGGAACTGTACAATATAACCCATGAGTTTATCACTGGCAAGTTTAATATAATAAGCTTTTTTAAAAATTAAGTCATTTAATATATCAGTAGATAATTTTGCTTTTAACAATAGCTTCGATGCAAGAACATCGTTGACAAGGTATGACATATCGTATATATCCTCATCGAAAGCATAATCGAAAGAAAGCCGCATACGTGGGACATATCTACTATTGTACACAAAATTTTTTATGAAAGTTTCACATAACCTAGTATAGCTGCTGTTATCTAGACAGAAATCTATTATCTTTTTTCGAATACTCCTATTAGTGAACAGTATATTGAACTCTCGCGAAACTAAGTTATGTAGCCTGTTAACTCCTCTAATACTACTTTTTTCTAGCTGTTCTAAGAGCCATGAAAATCGTAGAATATATTTTATGTAAGTATTTTCAATATTGCTAGCTTCTTCATAGGTCACAAGAATCACCTTATATTATTGCGGCATCCTAATACAGCTGCTACAGATTGTCTTTATGCCGTCCCTTAAGCTATGTTGAGTAAAGCCTAGTAGCTCTGATAGTAGATTACATTTGTCATTATCATCGATGAAGCTCGCCCTGTATATATTCATTATATCTCTTACAGCCCAAATACCTACTTCGAAAATATCGCAGTTTATGCCTATACTAGCGAGCTTTCTACATATACACTTATTATGCCCCTCTTTAAATCTCATTATGTTAAGAAGAGTTCCAAGCGATATACCGTTTACCCTTATAATAGGGAAGCGGAGTTGAAATGCAATACTAAAGGGAAATAGCAAGCTAGTTTCGACATCGTTAGCGCTTGATACAATTATAAATGGCTGTTCTATTGTATATCCTCCTTCTTTGGCCAAAGTACTAATTAGGTGTTTTAAGTATACATAGTCATTAAAGACAGCTACATTATCTTCTGCAAGTATCTTTAAGCGAGGTGTTACAACAATCCGTCTCTCGAAAGATAGCATGCTTAACAGTTCGCCACCAACTTTATCTATTTCGGTTCTATTCACCTCGTCAAGGACAAGTACTGGCAATATGCCTTGCGCGGCGTAGTTCAGTGCCCTCGCAATACAGCCAGGCAAGTACACAAGTCTACCATTGTTATCGCTAACAACTGTACCCACCAATTCTGCTCTACCAGTATCTATACTTATGGGACAATATTCGACAACTACTTTTACAGCATTCTTATCTATATTGTTAACAATTCTTTCAAGTAGTCTAGGTAATATTTCAACTGATAAGTATGTTTTTCCTGCCCGTGGTGGTCCAACGATGAATACTCTACGACTAACCAAGACATGCTTCAACATTTCCCGCAGTATGTGCGTGTAAATGGTTTTGCATTCCTCTCTTAATTCACCTATATTAATATTTCTACAAATATCTTCAACAGTATTTACTATAAATTCATCTATTTCGTCATCATTAATCTTCGCGAGCTTCAAAAGCAGATTTATAATATAATTTAAATTATTAACTACTTCATTTGACTTATCTATTTCAGCATTTTCATTACTAGAATACGTTATGGTTCTATTTATTAGTGGCCAATCTAGCATTATATTATTAAATAAATTGTTTAGTTCTTCTTTGACAATCTTCCCTATAATGTCCTTAAGCTCGCTCTCCATAATACTTCTAACATAGATCTGAAAATCGCTTCTAATACTTTCTAAGTTTTTCTCAAAAATATTAACTTTCTCCTTTATTTCTTTAACTTCTTCAATACAAAGTCTAGGATTAATTAAACGAGCGGCCTCACCAAGCTGTCGCGAGACGTCTTCATTTTTACTTTTACTTTGATTCTTTTCCTCTTGCGTACGGAAAGACAACTGAGTATGCTGTAAATCCAAAACCGTTTTTTCTTTATGATCTTGCCAGTTATTTTGACTTGCTCGAACAGCCGAAGATAATAGCTGAGGGGGTTGTGAGGAACTTTTAGTCTTAGTCTTTTTTGACTGCATAATAGCGCTTAAAGACGCTTTTGTTACTTTCTTAGCATGATCAAATTTCTTACATGGTCTAGGTATTAATCTTCTACACCTATATTCTCTCGTGAGTTTATTTATAGACTTCCATTCATCCAATATATAGATGTCAGTATTACTCTCTAGTATTACATAGCATGATAACGATTTTTCACGCTTAGTACAGTAGAAGTAAACATGAAATCTATTAGCGTTAACGTATGATACCTTCGGATTCTCGCATTGATAGCATCGTTGCACATCCATGGCTCTCACGTAAAGTGGTGATTTTCAAGTAAAATATATAATTTTTGAGCCTTTAATGCAGTTCACAGTCATTATGTACTACCTTTGGTTTAAAATTACTCCCGACAATAGGAACGAGAGAATTGGAGATGTGGCTCTACGCTACCTTTTCGTACATGTATTCCTCTTTGGCTCCTTCTCTGGGCTTGAACACTATGACTGCTTTCTGGATGCTTTTCCTCCTTTTCCTCTCTAGCGGGAATACTGCTAGCGCCTCTGCTGTACTCCATAGCTGCTGTAGTGCACTAGGGTGGCGTGTGCAGGAATCAGCAATGGGAGCGATTGTTTCTAGGAGCTGCTTGTAGTTCTTTGCATTACGTGCATATTCTGCTGTTTTCTCCATGCAGTCCTCGATGATGTCAAAACCGCCTATTGTTGTTAGTCGGTATATGCTTCTTAGAGCATCCATTCCGCTAAGCAGAGTACCTGCTTCGGCGACAGCTATACCGTATAGTGGCTTGAGAAGGGTTGGTGGTTCTTTATAGAAGTCTGTTGTGAATTCATAGACTTGTGTGCCGTCACTTAGTATGTGGCTGGGCTTGAGCTGTTTGGCTATATCGTTTAGGATCCTACGGTAGACGTCTGCGAAGTAGTCATAGCTGAAGCATAGTTTATCGTTTATCAGCACCATTCTATTATCATTGCTCACCTTTGGGTAGTCCTTAAAGAATTTGCTAGATACTCCGTAGTACCCAAGGACGCTCTTTACGGCTGGGAAGTCTAATATGCCTGCATCAATGCACACTCCATGTTTCCGGAAACCTACGCCATAGCCACTGGGAGCTAGCGAGGCTAGGACTGTAGATCCAGTGTCCTCTATAATGTACTCGGCTCTTGAGTAGGTGCTTAGGGCTTTGTGGGCTATGCGCGGTATATCTTCCACGCTACTGATCTTAATTGTCTGTGGCGGGAACCCCGTCGCGTACGTTTTTCGATACATTACTGTACCGCAGAGGGGACAGAGGAAGTAAAGGTACAGAGTCCCATAAGCATCACCGCTGTAGCCTATGCGTAATAGGGCCAAGCTTTCACCGCATTTGGGGCACCGAAAGATTATGTGATCCGTTTCGTCAACTTCTATGCGGGGCTTGGCATGCCTATTTATGGCCTCGGCTAAGTCTATGCCAAGTTCTCCCATAAGGTCTACCATGAAGCCCTTATCCTTCCCTTCGTTAACATAGTTCCAAACGAGTTCTGAGACAAGTTCGCTGATAGATTTGCCTTGTATGTCTGCTATTGTGGCAAGAGTTTCATAGACTTCTTTCCTAATAGTTATGGTACGGTACGATTCCTTCGGCATCTCTGACACCACGAAAAAATATGCACATACATATATATAAACTTTTCTTAGTAGTACCGTACCATAGCTCTTGGATTGTAGTAAGAAACAATGCTATACTTTATCTTCATCAAGATGGTTTAGGCTAGTTAGTGTAGTTAGTGTCCGTGCTTTTCACGTGCTATATATTAGTTAGCTTATTATCTAGAATTAATTGACTGCTACGTGGCTTTTTATTTGTGTTAGGCCTTAACACTTGTAGAGTTATATTGAAGAGGTAATACTACTTTGAGGTAATACGGGTCGGTGTCTTGACCAACGATGGAGGAGTAAATGTACAGGGCTACTATGGTATGGCGCTCTACCGGTTGGTTTCCTTTAGCACACTGAGGGGGCTGAGTAGGAGGCTATGCAAAAGCGCGCCATGCAGGAAGGACGATTTGAAGTATGATTGTGCGTTTGGTCTTGTTGATGAATGCTTTGGTGTGATAAAGAGGCTTGTTTTTGATAGCGGGTTTAAGGGCTGTGAGACTATAGTTGCGAAGAATACGCGGTCGTATTTTCTTCCCGTGCTAGAGGCTGTTGATGCCGGAAGGCTGGGCGATGTGCTTCATTATCCCGAGGATCCTCCGATCTCTATTCGTCGTTCAGATGGTATGCTGATTGGCCGGCTGGGTGTCGAGGCTAGGCCTGTGTATGGGGTGAAGCTGGGTGACTGGCCTAGGGGTAGTGTGGAGCTTCTAGATAATGGTGCTATCGTTGTACGCTCGAGCGTGGGTAAGATCACTCTGGCTCCTCTTCCTAGCCCGGATAGTTCTGATGGTATGTTGCAGCTCGGCGACGCTAGGTGGTATTTGTACTTGTTCACGGCGAGGAGGAGGGAGGCTTTTGAGCTGGGTGTGGCTCCCTCGACTGACAAGGGTATCAGCGAGATTCGCCCCTTTACCCCGTTTGGTGCATTGTTGGTAACTAGTAGGAGGCTGGGGAATGGCTGGTCTGTTGTCGAGCTAAGGGTCTATGCCCAGCGGAGACTGGCTAGGATGTTTGACAGCATAGTATCCTTCCTTACAGCCCTTATGAACGGTAGGCTAAGCGGAAAAGGAGAGACCATTGTTCTTGATGCGGGTTTCCCCATTATAAGGCCTTATAGAGCGTTTATCGCGTCTAATCTCTGGGAGGCGTTGAACGGCAGTCATAAGCTATCGTTTATGGCCCTGAGGGGGATGGATTTCGCCCTTATGATATTTGGGAGAAAGCTTGTCTATCCGATTATGCGTGATGATGACGGAGACTCGGAGATAAAGAAGCTCATAGAGGCTATCCGGAAGGTTAATAATGGCGAGATGAGCGTCGAGGACTTCGTAAAGAATGTCCTAGCCAGGGGCTATGAGATAGGCTATATGAAGCTAAGTAATGTAACTAATCCAGACCTATATAGCGAGATCTTGGATGATGCGAGGCAGGGTATAATGGGAGGCAGCAGCGACATTGTCAAGGCTATAGTCAGCAGCGTTAGCAAGCCATACGTTGGGTTTAAGCCGGCTAGGCTGAGAGTAGACTACTTCTCTAACATGACGGAGGAGGCTGCATACGAGAATGTTGTGAAGCCCCTGGAGAGTTCTATAGCGAGAGTGCTTGATGAGGTCGCTAGGCAGGTGCAGCGGGGCTATGGACTGCAGAAGGCTGTTAATGCTGCTTAGTGCTGCGGAGGGGTATGTGATTGGTGGGGAGCGGTACTACTGTGTGGTTGAGTCTCAGCTCCCGTTTCTGGGCATAAGCGTGGACGAGATGGAGTCGTTGCCTGGTGCGAGGAGTGTCTGCTGCTGGGAGGGAGGTGTCTGCGGGGACTGTGTGGAGTCGTTGTGGCCGCCGATCTATGTAGCGCGTTGCGTAGGGGCACGTGGCCTCGAGGAACTGATAGCGTCCAGCTGTATACAGGGCGGCCTTAAGGGCGTCTCCAGGCAAGAGCATGTCCTGGAGCGTTGTGTTGTTTTTCTAAGACTGCTGAGCGCACTCTTCAAGATGCGGATAAACAACGAGGTGATGTTTAAGAGGATCCTCGAGGGACTTCTGCGTATCACTCTCCCAGACTGCATAGTAGGAGTAGAGAGCCATCCACGGTTTGACGTAAGCAGGGTAGACATATTCATAGAGTGTCGCGACGCTGCCGTGGCTATAGACATCAAGTCGCCGAAGGACATAAGGGATACGCCGGCCAAGAGCACTCCAGACCAGATTGCGAAGACCTTCATGCACCTTAGGGAGAGCTACCAGTGGGAGAGGAAGCCGGTGGCGTTTATCGTTATACCGACCAACGGTCAGCCAATACCATACTTCTACGGTATCGGCGAGAGGGAGAAGGGCTACATCCACTTGCTTACATTGTTGACTATACCTGGCCTAGAGAAGTACTGCAAGAAGATGGAGAGGGAGCAAGATAGGCCGTTTACCCTGCACGAGCTGCTTTATGCTCTAGCCACCGCCAAGGTGGAGACGATACACATCGAAGAGAGGGAGCTGGCAAGGTTCTTCCGGCGGCACCTGGACACGGCAGAGCTCTAAGACCGGGCTTGGTGGGGCTGGAGTTGTCTCTCGGGCGCGTCTATGGCTTCCTGGTGCTCTTCGGGAGGTGGCTGGGTCTCGCTCCTACCGGCCCTGGCTTCCTCTTGCCTGCCGCTTCCAGGCCAAGACCGAGGTGGTGCCAGCAGGAGGACAGCGGGGTGCTTCTACTGTGCGGTACCGCAGTAGTAGAGCCCCCGGGACGGGGTAGACATGATCACACAGAGGGATACCACAAGAGGGGGTGAAGGGTCAGCAGGCACCCCCGGCGGTGCTCCGGGAGCCTGGCTGGAGAGACATGCGCCGGGCTGGCTTGTGGAGGGGTTGTGGCCGGGGCCTTTGATATAAGGGCTGGTTTGCTCTTTGTCTGGTTTGGTGTGTTGTCCGGGATGCATTGGTGGTGGGGTGGTGAGGCTGGCTACTGGGGTGGCTCCTGGGGCCATATGTACCCCTGGTCTCCGTGGGTGTTCCCGTTTATGGGCTTGTTCTGGGGTTTTGGGGGCTTAGTGTGGCTCTTTCTGGGCTTGCTTGTGGCGTTCTTCGTTTACAGTGATGCGTCGGGGAGGTATCCGCGGGGTAGCTTGGCGCCGTTGGCGTGGGCGGTTGGTGTGGTGTTTGGCGGGCTGTTGGTGCTGCTCATATACCTGGTGGTTAGGCCGTCGGGGGAGAGGAGGGAGGAGATGGAGGAGAAGGGGGAGGGGCGGGGCTAGGGACCCCTGGTAGGGTGTCTGTGGCCTGGCCTGGTTGCTGCTCTCTGTGCCCGTGTTGGTGGTTCTCTCCGGGGTTACCTCTCTTCTGTGGCTCTGGCGTGCTGCCGGGGGTGCTCTGGGTGGTGGTCCCTCTGTAGGGGGGGGGGGGCGTGTGTAGGTTTTTATCGCGGGTTCTACTGGTTCGGGGGTGGTGTGCTGGTGTGGCGCGCTTCCTCCTAATGACGCCGGGTCCGACGGTTGTGGATCCCGACGTCCTGTTGGAGATGGCCCGGCCGACGATGAACCATGTGTCGCCGGAGTTTGACGAGCTGCACCGTGAGACACTGGGGCTGCTGGGGAGGGTGTTCGGCACCGGGGGCCGTGTCATACTGTTCCCGGGGAGTGGTACTGCCGCGATGGAGCTGGCGGTGCGGAGTGTCGTCGGCCCTGGGGACCGTGTGCTCGTGCTCCGTGCGGGTGTGTTCGGGGACTATCTCGCCGAGGCGGCCCGGAGCGTTGGGGCGCGGGTCGACGTGGCCCGGGTGGAGCCCGGCAAGGGGTTTACGGCGTCTATGCTGGAGGAGTACCTGTCCGGGGCCAGCTATTCCGCTGTGTTGTTCCAGCACGTGGATACCTCTACTTCTGTCGCTAACCCGGTGGCCGAGCTAGCTAGGGTGGCTAGGAGGCACGGCGCCCGGGTTGTGGTGGACGGGGTGGCCTCGATAGGCGGTATGGAGATGAGGATGGACGAGTGGGGCGTAGACGTGTGCTTCACGGGCTCGCAGAAAGCGCTCTCCACTCCGCCAGGCCTAGCCATAGTGGCCTTCCGCGAGGGGTTCGAGCCCCGTAGGGACACCTCGACACTCTTCTTCAACGTGGAGAAGCTCCTCGCGGAGATGGAGTCTACCCGGAACTACTACCTCACACCAGCAGTCAACCTAGTATACGGCCTCAACAGGTCGCTCAAGCGGATGATAGAGGGGGAGGGGCTCGGGGAGCGCTACCGCCGCCACCGCGTCATGGCTGAGGCTGTGCAGGCCGCTGTCGAGGCACTGGGGCTCCAGCTGGTCGCCGAGAAGCCCTTCCGGGCCCGCACAGTCACAGCCGTCTACTTGCCCCGGGGCATAGAGTGGCCAAGGCTCTACACGGAGGCCCGGAGGAGGGGCGTAGAGCTAGCCGGGGGCCTCGGCGAGCTGAAGGGCAGGATATTCAGGATAGGACACATGGGCGAAACCACGGTAAACGACATAGCCGCCACGATAGCCGTGCTCGAGAGGGTACTCGCCAGGCTAGGCTACAGCGTTAAACTAGGCAAGGGGCTAGAGGCTATGCAGCAAGTCCTAGACAGCCATGGATACTAGGCGATACCCGGGGGATCCTGGGCGGCGGGCCGTAGGGCACGACACACCCTCTACCCCCTCGTAGCTGCAGGGGCAGTCATGGCAGCCCCTGGACTAGTGCTGGGTCCTGGTGGTTGGTTCGTTTCTGTATCCCCTGGCTGCTGTACCGCTACCGCTGCTGCCACGCTATTTAAGGCTACGAGGATTGTTGTTAGAGCTGGAGGGCTGCGGCTGTGGCTAGGATAGTTCGTGCCCGGTACGAGAAGGGCGTACTAAGGCCTTTGGAGGATCTCGGGCTAGATGAGGGTGAGGAAGTGATAATAAGAGTGATTAGTGTTGAGGAGAGACGTCGTGTATTGAGGAAGTATAAGGGTGTCCTGGGTCCTGTTGACGAGGAATTGTTGGAGGAGGCGCTGGAGGAGGCAGAAACTCTTTGATCTATGTGGATGCTAATGCCCTGGTATACCTCCTCCATGATGTTAGGCCTAGATCCGATATAGTAGAGGATGTACTGAGCCGGGAGGATAGGGTATACACTAGTCTACGCACCTTAGAGGGGTCTCCTACGTCCTGATACGTGTAAAGGCTACGAGGCAGTATGGGGTACGAGGAGTACATGGGGTAAGAGAGGCTATAAAGCGCTATGGGCTTGGCTTCGTGAAGAGGGAGCTGGAGCAGCTACGCGGCATTATCAGAGATTATGGTGTAGAAGTGCTACCCGACATAGCTGCTCTTGACGAGCTACACGAAACCATGTGAGGTACAAGCTTCTCCCAGGTGATGCACTGATAGCCCTTACATGTAGACGCTACGGTATCGGGAGAATACTGACCTTCGACGAGGACTTCAAACGGGTACCGTGGCTAGAAGTAATACCCTAGTTCGGCGTAGGACGACATAGTTAGCCATACTCTGCTATACCCCTACATGGAATCCTCCTTAGGGGTAGGATGTAGTATAGCAGGCTTACTGGAGATAACAACCATAACTATGTGGTGAGAGGCGCCATATGGTGTTGCCTGGCCTAGTGTGTTAGCTGAGCTATCCGGGGAGAAGGATGAGGGCCCCTGGGGCTAGTCTTCGACTACTAGCTCTTCTTTTATCTCCGGGTTGATCCTCTTTATGCTCGCGTATACTGGGCAGCTGTTCCGGACTAGCCTGTATAGCTTCTCCGCGGTGTCCCGGTCTAGCCCGGCTACGTGTACCCGTATCTCGAGCTGCTGGAGGCCGTGGCCTAGCCGGAACCTGCCGTTGACCTTTATCCGGACCTTGTAGGGCTTGTTTATGCCTAGCCGGCTAGCTATCATCCTGAACATGAACGCTTCGCATGAGGCTAAGCCTGCTAGGAATAGCTCCAGGGGTGTGGGCTTGCCCGCTTCTCCCCCATACTCTGGGGGCTCCGAGGCCTCTATGACCGCGCCGTTGCCGGTGTGGATCGTGGCTGTGGGTGTCTCGGGTGTTGTCTCGGCTTCTACGGTTATGGGTGGTATCTGGTGCTCCTGCATTCCCGTGTTTCACCGCGAACAAAACGATGTTTACACAAGTTAATATCAGTGGTGCCGTATACACGGCCAGACGTAGCACGAGGCAGGACAAGGAGACCCCCCGGACGCCCCCGGGGGCTCCTCTACGGGCTGGGTATGGTGCCCCCGGGCTCTAGGCGGGGCGACTGTTTTAATCCGGAGCCCATGCCATACATATACCTAGTGCCTGCATCCATACTCTGTACGCCACAGGTGGTGTATCATGGCTGCTCCCCGGCCCATGACCCTGGATGCGCTCCTGTCCGCGTTCGGCGGCGAGTCTATGGCCCATATGAGGTACCTCCTCTTCGCCGAGATAGCCGAGAAGGAGGGCTTCGGGAACGTCGCGAGGCTCTTCCGGGCGGTGGCGTTCGCGGAGCAGGTGCACGCCCGGAACCACTTCGAGAAGCTCCGCGGCCTAGACCTGGACGCCAAGGTTGTCGCCGGCGCGCCGTTCGGCCCGGGCCCAACCTCGAAGAACCTAGAGATGGCGATCAGAGGCGAGGAGTTCGAGGTAGAAGAGATGTACCCAGCCTACATCGCGGTAGCCGAGCAGCAGGGGGAGAAACAGGCTGCGCTCAGCTTCCGCTGGGCCCTAGAGGCCGAGAAGACGCACGCCCAGCTCTTCCGCAGAGCCAAGGAGGCCGTAGACCGGGGCGAAGACCTCGCCATCGACGGCAACATCTGGGTGTGCCCCGTCTGTGGCCACACCTACGTCGGCCCAGAGCCCCCAGACCGGTGCCCCATATGCGGCGCCCCCCGGGAAAGATACGTGAAGTTCTAGCCCCGTCCGCCCTGGGGTCTTAGCTGGCGCTTTTCTCCTAGCTGTGGCCTGGCATGCCTTGTGGACCGTGCTCTAGGTAGTAGTCTGGGTTCTTTTCGAACTCCTTCTTGCACATCGGGCTGCAGAAGTAGTATATCCGGCCCTTGTAGACCGTCCTGTAGGGCGTCTTCTCCGGGTCTACTTTCATCCCGCAGACAGGGTCTACCGCCTCGTGGCCTGCCACGCCTCCTCCCTCCCGGGTTTACATCTACTTGGCCGTTCCGGTGTTTTCTGGTGCTGGTCGGCTGCTACCCGGGGTGTAGCCAGTCCGTAATGCTAAGCTGGTATGCTGTCTCGAGCTCGAGGGGTTCTGGGCTAGACGTCTGCTGGGCGTGTTGGCTACTGTATTAGGCGTCTGCTTAGGAGTAGCGTGTTGAGGGTCACGGATATGGAGCTCAACGCCATGGCTGCAGCTGCCGCCTCTGGCCGTAGCATGAGCCCGTGCGAGGGGTAGAGCGCGCCTGCTGCGACCGGGATTAGGGTCGCGTTGTAGAGGAAGGCCCAGAGGAGGTTTAGCCGGATGAGCCTGTAGATGCCCCTGGCAGCCTTTATGGCTGTTACTACTCCGCGTAGGTCGTCGCGCACGAGGATTATGTCGCCAGCCTCCTTGGCTATATCGGTGCCTCGTCCCATGGCTATGCCTACGTCGGCCTGTGCGAGGCTCGCTGCGTCGTTGATCCCGTCGCCCACCATTGCTACGACCTCGCTGCGGCGCTGAAGCCCGCGTATCATCTCCGCCTTGTCTTCCGGGCTTGCCTCGGCTATGACGTGGTCTATGCCCAGCTGCCTCGCCACAGCCCATGCTGTCACACGGTTATCGCCGGTCAGCATGGCCACGCGCAGCCCCATGCGATGCAGAGTCTCGATGACCTCGCGTGCATGGGGTCTAGGCCTATCGGCGACCGCTACGACGCCGGCTAGCTTACCGTCCACCGCGACGTATACTATCGTCGCGCCTAGCTCCCGGAGCCTCCTCACGTCCTCCTCCGCCTGCGCAAGGTCCACCTCGAAGCCCTTCATCAGCTTCTCGTTGCCCACCGCTACAGTCCCACCGGAGACCACCGCCACGACGCCCTGGCCGGGGATCGCTGTGAAGCTCTCTGGCTCCGGTGGCTCTACTCCAGCCTTCCTGGCTGCCTCCACGATGGACCTAGCTATCGGGTGTTCACTCCTCTTCTCGGCCGCCGCGGCTAGAGCTAGCAGCTCGTCCCTCGGGAAGCCGTAGGTCACAATCTCTATGACCTCTGGACGGCCGATGGTGAGGGTACCAGTCTTATCAAAGACTACCATTGTCAGCTTTACCGCCTTCTCTATGGACTCAACGTTCCTTATCACCACGCCCCATCTCGCAGCCTGGCCGAGCCCCGCGACTACTGCTAGGGGCGAGGCTAGACCTAGAGCGCAGGGGCAGGCGATGAGCAGCACAGAGGCGAGGAAGACGAGCGCCTTTCCAAGCGGCAGACCCGCCACGAAATACCAGTAGATGAACACCGCAGCTGCAATCCCCATGACGAGCCACGCGAATACGCCGGCAACTCTGTCGACGAGGCGCTGTATCGGAGGCTTACCTGCCTGGGCATGCCTTACAAGCCTGACTATCTGGGCGAGCACCGTGTCCTTGCCTACGCGCGTTACGCGGACACGTAGGTAGCCGGTCGTTAGCATGGTCCCGGCTATCACGGGGTCGCCTGGCTTCTTCTCCACTGGTATAGGCTCACCAGTCACCATTGACTCGTCGACGTATCCATGGCCCTCCTCGACAATGCCATCGACCGGTATCCGCTCACCAGACTTCACGGCGACCAGGTCTCCGACCCGGACACGGCTTAGCGGCACCTCCTCCTCGGCTCCATCTTTTACCAGCCTCGCTACTGGGGGCTGCAGCTCGAGCAGCTTCCGGACCGCCTCACCAGTACGCAGCTTCATCTTTGCCTCAATGTACCTGCCCAGCAGTATGAAGGAGACTATGAAGGCTGGTGCCTCGAAGTATGTCTCGGACTCTATGAGGCCAAACATAGCGGCTACGCTGAGGACATAGGCGGCGCCGCTGCCGAGGGCTACAAGGGTATCCATACCAGCCGACAGGTTCCTCAGAGACCTGACAGCGCCGACGAAGAATCTACGTCCCCCGACTACTAGCACGAATGTAGCTATGAGGAAGCCCGCAAGGTCTACTACCTGCTTGGGGAGCCCTAGTAGGGGCTTTGCTAGATACATGAGTAGAGCTAGGATGATCGAGGGCGGGAGGCTGAGGAGTACAAGGCGCCTCAGCTCAGCAACCTCGCGCTCTGCTATCCGCTGTTCAATACCCTCGAGATCAGACTCCTCGGCTCCAACCTCGACTACACGGTAACCCATTGACTCCAGGTGCTTCCTAATCTCGTCCACAGTAAGTGTCAGCGGGTTATAGGTTACTATCACCTTCTTAGCTGTGTGGAGAGCCTTGACCTCGACAACCCCTGGTATCTTCGACAGCTTGTTCTCTATGGTGAGCTCGTCGCTAGGGGTGCTTAGGTTCTCAATTATAAACACTGCTTCTTCACGGTAAACGTCGTAGCCGACCTCGCGTACAACCCTAACTATGTCCTTAAGACTCGTGGTTGAAGGATCGAACTCAACTACAGCTTCTCCTGTAGCGAAGTTTACTGAGACCCCACTGACACCATTCACTCTACGCAGAGCCTTCTCGATAGTTACCGCGCAGTTCGCACAGTGCATACCGAGCACACGTAGCTTCATCGCTGCCCGTCTCTGCTCCTCAGTAGTTATCCTCATGCTCTTCTTCTTACCCGTGGAGCCGCTGGCCGTACCAGCACCACCCCGGCCACAGAAAGCTAGGCTAGAGCACGTCTATGCTTATATCCCCGGCACCGGGTACAATACCAGCAGTCATGCCCGCTGCTCCATACACTCTAGCGTTTGGCCAGCCACAACAAGGATCCTAGAGGCAATCAAGTGTCGTCTGCAACCCTTGCAAGCCCACGAGGAGCCTGGAGGAAACACGCCATAGAGTGCCTGGAGGCCGGGTAGCTGTCGCTCCTTAAGCTACACTGCTATGCATTGTCTGTCTATGTTGTTAGCCTGGGCTGCATGCCTCTCTGCTCAGCCGCTCGTAGTCCTCCAGGGTGATTATGTGCTCGTCTGGTAGTGTTGCTGGCTCTCCTTCAAGCTCGCGTACTGCTAGCAGGTAGATGGTCTCAGAGGGCTTGACCGGTAGATGCTGGGCTTTCGCCCGCAGCTTGTCTAGTTCGCGGCGTGCCTCCACGGCTGTTAGGGCTGCCCACTTTGCCTCGGCTACGAGTAGCCGTGGCGGCTCTAGGGTCTCGTCTAGTGCTACCAGGTCTATCTCCATGCCACGGTGCCACCAGGGGCCCATGCGGGTCGGGGTTACCCCTAGCTCGCCGTTCTGCGCCATCCGCCCGACTATCGCTGCTAGGGTTTCCTCCCACACGCCGGGCATCACGTTGGCCTCGAAGTCCCTCCGGACAGCTTCTACGACCTTCTTAGAGAGGCCTAGCTCTATTGCAGAGCGGTGGCGGGGTATGTAGCGGAACCAGAAAGCCAGGAACCGGTCTGCGACCCGGTAGCGGGCCCTACCCCTCCCAAGTATGGGAGCGACGCGCTCCACTAGGCCCATCTCCTCTAGGACTCGGAGGTACTTGGAGAGGCTCTCCGCGGGGACGCCACTCCGCGAGGCTATCTCGCCATAGCTCGTCGCGCCGCCCGCTATGGCTTCTAGTACCGCGTAGTACCGGGTCACCTCGCGTAGCTCCTCCCGGAGCAAGTACCTGGCCTCGTCGAGGAACCGGGCGTTGGGCCTCAGCATGAGTCTCTCGACGTTCTCCCAGAGATTCTCGCTGGGGTCTACCTCGGCTAGGTAGCCGGGGACGCCGCCTACTACGCCGTAGAGGCGGAGAGAGTCGCCTGGGCTCCAGCCCGGGGTGAAGCACCTAGCCTCCAGGGGGCCGAGAGGCTGGAGCCTCATCACACCAGTCAGCCGGCCGTAGAGGGGGCTACGCTGCGAAAGCACGCCCTCACTGAAGGAGACGAGACTACCCATAAGAAGGATAAACACCCTCGTCCCCGATAGCCTGGTATCCCAGACGGCTTGTAGCGTAGAGAGGAGCCCAGGGCTAGCCGCGGCCGCGTACTGGAACTCATCGATGACAAACCCTATTCTCTCCTTCTCGGCGAGACGGGCCAGGTAGAGGAGCACTTGCCTCCAGCTGGTAAACGGCCTCTCCTCGAGTAGCTCGTCCCCCGTGAACTCTGCTAGCTCCAGGCTAAGCTTCTCTAGGAGCCTCTGCTCTGGCACCTCCTCCGCCACGAAGTAGAAGACCCGACGCCCCTTCATCCACTCCCATACAAGCCGGGTCTTCCCAACCCGGCGGCGCCCATAGACCAGCAGTAGCTCGGCACGGCCGCTTCTCCAGTGCTCCTCGAGCCAGCCCAGCTCCCGCCTACGGTCAACAAACAGCGCCACTGGTACCAGACCCTAGAGTACAGACTCTGGAGTCTCAGACTCTAAAGTCTGTACTCTTCGCGCCTACAGCCATCTTATGAAGGGGGTTCGACACTCTGTATCCGAGGGCCTGTGAGGAGCCGTCCACCTTGCGGGGGACGAGCCCCCTGGGGAGGGCTGTGAGCTTTTTGGGCGCCGCCGAGGCCCCCTCCTTATACACGGGTGCCGCAGTGTTATGTCTAGTTGCGCCGCTGGACTCATTGCCCTACTGCTCCCGGGCATCATTGTCTTCTCCGTGATCGCCTACGTGGTAGGGCTCCCGGCATGGTGCCCACCCGGGGCAGTACTGATAGCCGGTAGCTGGCTCGCCCTGGGCTTCGGGCTCTTCACCGCGCTAGTGCTGCTGCCGCGGCTCTGCCGGGTGAACACAAGCATCGAGGACGGCTACCTGGTCGCACGCCTGGGCCGCTGCGGGGTGCTCCGCGTCCCATTGGGCAGCGTGAAAGAGGCCCGGCTCCTAGACCGCGCCCGGCCGGTGCTCAGGCTCGCCGGCACAGCAGTACCCGGCTGCTACTACTCTGGGCTCTTCAGGGACAGCGATCTCGGCAAGGTGAGGCTCTATAGCGAGAGGCTCGACAACCTGCTACTAGTGGTCACAGAGGACGGCGAGAGGATAGTGCTGGGCGGCGACGCCCCAAAGGCGCTCAGGGAGCTGGAGGGGAGGAACGGCGAGGGGCCCCGCGGGAGGCCGGTGCTGGAGCCCCGGAGCCGGAGATTGGCGGCCGCCGCCCTCGGGGTCTTCGCCTTCTTCACGCTGGCTGCTGTGATGCTCTATCCGCTGCTCCCCGACGTGGTCCCGGTACACTACTCCGGGGACTGGCGGCCTGACAAAGTGGGCTCTAAGACCGAGCTACTGGTGATAATAACGGTAGTATCGGCCATCGGGTTTGCCGTCACGGGGGTGCTCTACGCTTTCGCCAAGGAGGATCCCGGGCTCCCCCTCGTAGCGCTTCCCCTAGCCCTCGGCTTGGGCATGCTAATGCTGAGCACGGTTGTCCTCGGGCTCTGCACGCCGCCGGGCTAGCCCTCTACCTCTACGCCTAGCACTTTCTCGACCTCCTCCCGGGTTATCGGCCCCCTCCGCAGTATCCTGGGCGGCCGGGTCGTGAGGTCTACTACTGTGGAGGGTGTGCCACCGGGTGCTGGACCAGCGTCGAGAACTATATCGACACGATCGCCGAGCTGTTCCAGGGCCTCCTCCGCGGTCCTCGGGCTGGGGCGGCCGTGGAGGTTAGCGCTCGTGCCGACGAGTGCGCCGCCGGAGGCGCGTATCAGCTCCAGCGCCACGGGGTGCGCGGGCATCCGTACCCCGACTTTCCCGGTGCCGCCGTGGAGCTCCTCTGGCAGCTGGGGCCGGGCCTCCAGGACTATGGTAAGGGCTCCGGGCCAGAACCTGTCCATGAGCCTCCTGGCCTCCGGTGTGACCCTGGCGAGCCTCTCTGCGGCCTCGGAGCCCGAGACTAGGACGGGTAGCGGCCGGCCGAGAGGCCTCTCCTTGGCCCGGTAGACCCGTAGCACGGCCTCGCGGCTAAGGGGGTCGGCGCCGAGCCCGTAGACAGTATCGGTAGGGTAGACTACTAGCCCGCCTCCTCTTACGGCGCGGGCTGCCTCCTCTATCGCCCGGGGGTCTGGCTGCTCGGGGTCTACCCTGATAACCCTGGGTCTCGCCACTAGAGGCTCCCCGTGTAGGGGGAGAAGGAGGGTGATAGAACTTCTATTCGTATACGGCTCGCTCCGCCGCCGTGGCAGCGCCCACGAGCTGATGAAGGGGGCCCGGTTCCAGGGCTCAGCGCTGCTCCGGGGCTACACGCTGGCTGTGCTGGAGGGCTATCCAGCCGCCCTACCGTGCCGCCCCGAGGCGGACTGTGCTGTGGAGGGCGAGCTCTACACGGTGCCCTATTGGCTCCTTCCTGGCCTAGACCGGTACGAGGGCCCCTTGTACGAGAGGAGGCTGCTCCCCGTGGAGCATGGCGGGAGGGAGATTCGTGCCTGGGTCTACGTTGCCCGCGGCAGCGCCGCGGCCTGGGGCCCGCTGCTAGCCCGGTGGAGAAGCAGGAGGAGAGGGGATCCAAAGACCAAAGAAGGGGGATGGGGCTACTCGCGGCGATAAGGCACGCCTACGTGGCTCGGCGGCCTTACGCGGTGGAGTACGCCGGCGACCGCGGCTAGGGTGACTATGTAGGGTATCGTGTTCAGCAGCGTGTCTGGCACCACGCCCTTGACACCTGGGAGCACCTTTACCCACTCGCGGAACGTATCGAAGAACCCGAATAGCGCGGCGCCGCCGAGGGCTAGTAGAGGGTTCCAGTTGCTGAACACGACGAGGGCTAGCGAGATGAAGCCACGGCCCGCGGCTATCTCCTTGGTCACTGTGCTGAGCCAGTCAATGCTCATGAAGGCGCCCGCGAGCCCGGCGAGCATACCACCGTAGACTACTGCGGCTGTCTGGAGCCTCTCGACCCTCACACCCACTGTGTCAGCTGCCTCCGGGTTCTCGCCCACAGCACGCAGCTTAAGGCCGAGGCTGGTACGGAATAGTACATACCAAGTCGCTATGGCTATAGCTATCGCTGCTATGGTGACGGGGCTTATACCGGCCACGTGGGGGACGCGGGCATACTCGGGCACCTGGTGTTGGCCAGCGCTATGCCAGTAGACGATAATCATGTAGGGGACTAGGCCGTAGGCGAGCGTGTTGACACCCACACCTGGGATAATATGGTCGCCCTTGAGGTAGACCGTCAGCACAGCGTGTAACAGGCCCAGCGCGGCGCCAACCAGTATGCCAGCTGCGAGACCGACCCAGGGGCTCCCAGCAGCCTCGCCCGCCATCGCGCCGGCTAGCGCGCCGAGCATTATGATACCCTCAAGCCCTATGTTGACTATGCCGGCCCTCTCTGCTACTATCTCGCCCACAGCAGTCAAGAGTATAGGCGTCATAGCGTAGAGTACTCCCAGGGTGAAGTCCAGGACTACGCTGGCCTCAGGCACGGCTCCCAGCCCCCTCCATGGTACTCCCCGCCTTCTCCACGCGAGCTAGCTCGAGCCTCCTACGCCTATACTCAAGGATTAGGCGCAGTGTACCCGGCACAGCCAGGGCTATGATTATCACACCCTCGACTATACGAACCATCTCGAGCGGGACGTGGGCATAGATCTGCATGCCCTTGGCCCCGGCCTTCAGCGCACCCACCAGGACCGAGGCGCCTATTATCCCGAGCGGGTGGTTCGCGCCGATGAGAGCCACGGTTATCCCGTCGAAGCCTAGGCCGGCTAGGTTGCTCAGCCCCGTGGTTATCGCGTAGTGTGGCGGCCTCCCCAGCACCTCCCCGGCGCCCGCGAGGCCAGCAGCCACGGCGCCGACGAGGAAGGCGAGCACCATCATCCGCTCTACACTTATCCCGCCGTAACGGGCTGCGCGGGGGTTGAGCCCTGCTGCACGCAACTCATAGCCGTGGACCATGTGCCATAGCAGCACATAGGTGAACAACGTGAAGCCCAGGGATATGAGCAGGCTCGCCGAGAGCTCAGTGCCCCTGGCGAGCAGCGGGAGGCGGGCGCCCGGCGGCACCGAGACAGTCTTAGACGGGTCGTGGGGGTCATAGACCACGTAGACCCTCATGTACTCGGTTAGCCAGAAGGCTATCCAGTTCAACATTATCGTGGATACTACCTCGTGGACTCCCCGCCGTACCTTCAGTAGTGCAGCAGCTAGCCCCCAGAGGGAGGCCAGAGCTACACCCGCCAGCAAAGCTGCCACTGTGCCCAGGGGGCTGTCTAGGAAGCCTAGGCCGCTACGCGCAGCATAGGCCACTAGGACGGCGCCTAGAGCGCCCATGTAGAGCTGGCCTTCGGCGCCTATGTTGAATAGGCCTGCCCGGACGCCGACCGCGAAGGTGATGCCGGTGAGCATTACAGGAGCTGCGAAGCTAAGCGTCATAGTGAGCGAGTAGGTGTCCAGGATGCTGGACTCGAGGAGGTAGCGGTACGCCTCCCAGGGATTGTAGCCGCTAAGCCACATGATAGCTGCGCCGACGAGTATACCCGCTGCAAGCGCTATAGCGGTCTCACCCAGCTTGAGCAGTGCATCCCGGACCCAGCTGGGAACATGCATTACCTAATCCACCCCGCTGCGTATCCATCTTATGCATGGGTTGTCTCGGCAGCGCCACCCATTAGGAGGCCTAGCCGCTCCTCGGTCAGCTCCTCGGGCTTCGCGACTGCAACGAATCTACCCTCGTACATAACCGCTACCCTGTCACTGAGCTGCATGACCTCGTCAGTGTCAGCAGAGACTAGTAGAACAGCCCGGCCCTCGTTACGTAGCTTGACGAGAAGCCGGCGAATATACTCGGTAGCTGCGACGTCGAGGCCCCTCGTGGGCTGGGCAGCAACCACCACCAGCGGGTCCTTCGAGAGCTCGCGGCCTACGAGCAGCTTTTGCTGATTGCCGCCGCTGAGGTGCCTCGCCGGGCTCCGGAGGCTCGGCGCTACCACCTCATACTCTTCGACGATCCTCTCAGCATGGCTTGCAACGCTACTCCAGTCTACGAGGCCGAGGCGGCGGAGGAACCGGCTCCACCGGTGGATGCCCAGAATACTGTTCTCGGCGACACTCATGTCTAGGACGAGGCCGGTCTTACGCCGGTCCTCCGGTATATGCGCGAGGCCCAGCCTGTAGAGCTCCGAGGGAGGCAGGTTCGTCACGTCCCGGTCCGCGAGGTATACGCGGCCGCGTTCAGCCGGGCGCAGCCCCGTTATCGCCTCGACTAGCTCCGCCTGGCCGTTCCCCTCCACCCCAGCGATGCCGAAGATCTCACCACGGCGCACCTCGAAGCTCACACCACGTACCGCCCAGCGGCCATGCTCGCCCCTAACCCAGAGATCCTCCACCCGGAGCACCGGCTCGCCAGGCTTCGCCGGAGGCTTCTCTATCCGGAACACTACCTCGCGGCCTACCATCATCCGCGCGAGCTTCCTGGGCTCGACCTCCTCGCGGGTGAGACTACCAACCACCCTGCCCCGACGCATCACGGTGATCCGGTCAGCGATCTCCATTACCTCGCGGAGCTTGTGCGTGATAAAGACTATTGTCTTCCCGCTGTCCCGGAGCCGGCGGAGCGCGCGGAACAGCTCCTTGGTCTCAATCGGGGTAAGGTTAGTCGTAGGCTCGTCCAGGATAAGCACGTCTACCTCGCGGAACAGCATACGGAGAATCTCGATCCTCTGCCTTACACCAAAAGGCAGCTCCTCAACCACATCGTCCAGGGGAACCTCCAGCCCGGTCTCCCGCATCAGCTTCTCGATCCTCTCCCGGGCGCCCCGTAGCTCCCGGCCACCTAGGCCGAGGACAATGTTCTCATAGGCTGTAAACACGGGGACAAGCGATAGATGCTGGTGAACCATCCCTATACCATGACGCAATGCGTCAGCGGCAGAGCGGAACCTGACGCGCCGCCCACGCAGGATTATCTCGCCACGAGTCGGGCGGAGGAATCCCGCCAGGATCTTCATCAGCGTAGTCTTCCCAGCACCATTCTCGCCGAGAAGCCCGTGAATCTCCCCCGGCTCAAGCCGGAGGTCAACGCCACGGAGAGCCACAGTACCATCAGGATAGACCTTAACTATACCCCGCATCTCGACAACGGGACTGCCACCGGGCAAGAGACCAGCCCAGCCCCCCAGCAGCCCCGGCCACGAGACACCCCTAAAACAACACCGAGCCCCTCGGAAGAACCAAAGACCAGTAGCCCGGTAGCACCACAGACCCCTCTATGCCCAGAGTACGAGGTAGAACCAATGCTTAGGGCTCTTGTATGCCACTAGTCGTAGTGTTCTCCTCTAGAGCCTCTTTCAGGGCCTCAAGCACGGCTACCAGCTCCTCAGGGACAACTGTACAGCTGCCCCAAGGATCTCCCTTCTCGGCCCATGCTTTAGCCACGGGCACGCCATTCACGTTGATCCGTACAAGCACTTTGTCTGCTGTAACAGGTGGGAGCCAGACTGTACCCCTATAAGGCCTTATAATCAGTGCTTGCGTCACGAAGTAGCCCTGGAGGGATAGTATGTGGTAGTCTACGACTAGCGTGCCATTTGGCAACAGGGTGGTAGTTGCTGCAGGAGCTAGCCCGTAGGGAGCCTCGGTGCCTATAGGTGGCTGGTCGAGCGGGTCTATGTAGACGCCTATGGGGCCTCCGTGGTTTAGGATGAGGCATAGTCCTAGCAGGTTGCTTGTATAACGCACCCACTTGACCTCAACCGACGCAAGCTCCCTAATGCTGAGGAACGCTGGGTTTGTAGAGGCAGAGTATGTTAACGGGGTTGGTACCAGCCTCCTGCTTTACCCGTACCTGTACCGGCGCCCTATAGACCCCGGCATTGTAGTTGTATTACGCGTATCCTCAGACAACAAGTGCTATTGGGCAGTAGGCTCCACGGTATGTTTACCGTTGCTTCTGCGCCGCTACAGCTCCCGCTAGCAGGTAGAGCAGCAGCTGCTACTACCAATATCGTCGCGCAGGGACACTTGACATCCCCCGCTGCCCCACAGCAAGGACACAGCTGCTGGGGTAGACGGTAGACCCATAGCCTGCATGCACCCGGAGCCCGTAGGACAAGCCTTATTCCATCGTGAGGTGCCCCGCTCGGAGTATCAACTATTACCTCTAGCCCCTGGCCCGGTCTCGGGAAGACTATATGGTAGCCGTGGTTCTCTAGCGCCTGGAGAGCGTGGAGAGCCGCTAGTATGCTAGCTAGAAGCAGGGCTAGGTGTGCTAGGCGGAGCAGAAGAGGACACCTCCCAGACTACTATATGCCCGGTCTATCACAGTATATGCTTTCCATCCACATGCTTTCCGACCCACCGTTTCCGGTGGTATACACTGCTCTGGGGCTGCTTCCATGAAGCCCCTCAGGGGTACTACCGGGCCATGCAGAACGAGGCTAAGCGTCTACAGGATGCGAGAGCCCTAGAAGGGTAAGGCTGGAAGAGGGGTATGGGGAGAGCGTGAAAAATGCTGTAGAGTAGGGCTTCGGAGGCTTAGAGGGTTATTAGCCTGCCTTGAGTTGTTCGCGTATCTGCTGTATCTCGTTGGCATCCATTGGTATCATCTTCTCTATGTCGCTAAACTTTAGGCCCATGACCTCTATGTCCTTGTTCTCCTTGAGGATCTCGCCTAGCTTGTAGGCCTCCTCCCAGATCCAGTCTGGTATCTGCTCCCTCATCGCCTTGACCTTCTCGTATATCTCCTGCTTCTGCTCAGGCTTGATGCTGCCGGCCTCGACTGCTATCTCTAGGAAGGTCTCTAGGTCCTCTAGCTTGCTTAGGCCTACGCCGCCCTCCTTGAGGCCTAGCTCCATTATGCCGCCGTACTTGTCTATCTTGCCCTCGTAGTAGGCTAGGGCCCTCTCAACGGCCTTGTAGACGCCTACGTCTACGCGCTTCATCATGCTGGCTAGTATGAAGCCTGGCTTAATCCAGTCCTGGTCCGCGTCAACGCCTATGGCGAATGGCGGGCCCATGTCGCGGCCCTGCTTCTTAGCAGCCTCTGCTACTGCCTCGAAGATGCCTAGGCCGGTGGCGCCGGCCACGTTGTAGACTACGCAGGCGCCCTGGCCTAGCTGGGCTTCAGTCGCAGTCTTACCGCGGGCCGGGTCGTTGAAGGCACCAGTGTAGGTGTATAGTATCCTTAGGGGCTCGACCTTCTTACCCTCGTGCTGCTCGAATATCTTCTCACCGTAGCGTATGCCCCAGTAGTAGCCTGCCTCGAACTTGTAGAGTACCGGTATCTCCATACCCAGGACTACGCCTACTGCTTTGCAGCCGTAGTAGTGGGCCACCATGCCGGCTAGGGCGCCAGCTAGTGCGCTGCCCTCGTGCTCCTTGAAGAGCACGCTTAGCACGTTAGGCTTGTCGGGTATGTAGCCGTCTATTATGGCGAAGAGCTGGTCAGGGTACTCGTCGGCCACCTGCTTAACCGCGTCAGTCATCAGTGAAACCTACCGCCACTATTACGGCACACTTGCCGTCCTTGGCTAGGGTGCGTAGGTTGGGGAGGTAGTCGCTCTCGCTAGTGCTCTGAACCTCCACGACCTCTAGGCCGAAGTCCTTGGAGGCCTTGCTCGCGCCGAGGTAGGCCATGTCGTTGAAGCTTAGGTCGCCACGGCCACCAACGTCGTAGACGACACAGATCTTGTTGCGCTCAAGCTTCTGCCCGGCCGGCGCAGTTGTGGTAGTTGCTGTGGCCTCCTTTGCTGGTGTTGCTGTTGTCTCCGGCGTAGTAGCGGTCTTCTCAGCCACGGGTGCAGCTTGCTCGCCGCCACGCATTAGGGTGAAAGCTGCGACACCCGCTATGATTACGAGGATTGCTACTGCTGCGAGGAGTGTTCTAGTCTCCACTCTAGCCTCACCGGGCTGTGAGAGGCTGGAAGGGATACCCTTCTATAGGCTTACCACGTTGAGCCACACCCGTACCTGTGATACCCGCTCCCGGCTACACCATCTAGCCGTCTCAGTTTGTGGTCTGGCCGGTTACAGGCATGGCTAGAGCCTAGGAGGCTAGGAGTAGCGCGATAACCCCTGGTGCTACTAGTGTTACCACCAAGCCATGCGTTAGGGCTACTGTCGCCTCGTACGCTCCGCCGTGGAGAGCCACCACTGGGAGCCCGGTATCCATGGTGGTTGCTCCACCTACCGCTATGGCTTCTAGCCGTAGACCGCGGCGGGCGAACACCGGGTATAGGGCTATGTGGAGGCTCTCCCTGAGCAGGTTGGAGAGGAACGCTACTACACCGTAGACGGGGTCTACCCGGGCTATGGCCGGGCCTGCGAGGCTATACCAGCCCGCCGCTGCGCCCAGAGCAGCAGCCACCTTCGGAGGCATAGTGCCAGTTATAGCCGCTAGTACTGCTGCAGCCGCCGCGCTAGAGGCTGTAGTAGATGCAGCGAGGAAGAGGCCCTGGAGCCCCGCCTGGCGGAGGCGGAGCCGCTGCGCAGGCAGCTGTCCGCCTATAGCTACACCCGCTGCGAATACGAGGACTATGAGGAGCGTGTCGACGACTCCAGGCGGCGGTGTGTAGCCCATGTGGCCGAGGAGTATGCCGGCCAGGAGAACCAGCAGTGTCGAGAGGGGCTGCAGTAAGGCGCTGGGCTTCACCGCTCTAGGCACCCCTTGCCCAAGGGGCCCGGCAAGGGCCGAATAAAGAGGCGGGTCTACCACTCTAGCCTGCTGCGCGGGCTAACAGTTTAGAGTATGGGCTAGTTGTGGCCTCCGACTGGTGTAGCCATCTTGGACTGCAGGGAGGTCTTGGAGGGCGTCTGCTCCAGGATAACTTACTGTAGCAGAGACCTTGTCGTCATGGAGTCCCGGATTCAGCGTGGCGCCCGCGTACCCAAGCACAGCCATGGCTCGGTGCAAGCGACGTTCTGTCTCGCCGGGAGGCTCCTGCTCGGGATAGAGGGCCGTGGGGAGAGGGTGCTGAGCCCCGGCGACTACGAGGTAATACCCCCAGGTGTCCCGCATTGGGCCGTGGCCCTCGAGGACAGCCTGGTGGTCGACGTTAACGCGCCCCTAACGAGGGACCGGCTGGAGCTGGCCCGGAGGCTCGGGGCGGACTGCCCGGAGGAACCACGCGGGGCCTAGCGTCTATCCCTACGAGTGAGCCGGAGGACGAGGACAGCAGCCGCGAGACTAGCAGCCGCTGTCACGGCAGCATAGGCTATGCTCGAGAAGGCTATACTTGCTAGCATCTCGCGGCTGCTCCCTCTCAGGCTGCTCCCCGCTTCTACGCCAACTGTGAAGACTATCCCGTAGACCATCAAGAAGAGCGCCCCGTCCACAGCGCGGCCTAGTCTACGGTAGAGCCCCCGCCGGGCCAAGAGGAGTCCAAGGACTACTCCGGCGGCCAGCGCGGCAGCGAGTAGCAGCATCCCTCCGCCAGCCCCGTAGCCCTACTGGACACACAAGCCCCGTGAAGAAGGGCTAGGCGTGCTCTAGCTCGCTGCAGCTCTGCCAGCCTAGGAGACCTAGGAGCCTCTGCACCTCCCGGACCGCCGCCTCCAGCCTCGTCTGCTCCACCCCGGGCACCCCAGCTGCTAGTATGAGGATGCATCTGGTCTCGGGGCGTATCATCGTCTCCCTGCTATCGCGGTGCGGGTAGAGGTGCATCACGACGTCCCGCGAGTCGATCATTATCGGCGTGCCCTTCTCGAGCCGCTCCGGGTCCCCACCTATGGGGTGGAACTCCTCTCCGCCCTGGGCTAGGGTTATCCTAGCGGGTGGCTGGAACTGCCCAGCATCGTAGAGGCCTATAGGCACCATGTACCGGGCCGACGCTATGTTGCCCGCGTCCACAACCGGGTTTATCCTCGGCCAGCGGCCCCGCAGCGCCCTCCTCACCAGAGCCTCGCTGCTAGGCCGGGTCTTCGTCGGGTCTATGCCTATCCTCCAGTAGAAGTCACGGTACGCCCGGACCACCGGATCGTTCCTTAGGGTCTCAAGGCTATAGCGGCTCTTGAGCTCCTCAAGAAGCCGCTCCTCCTCGGCCCGTAGCGGCCCAGGGTCAAGCTCGCTGACCGGTTTACCCCACGCGAGACTGTAGGCTACGCGTATACCCAGCCCCCTTGCAGGCTCCTCGACGACAACGATTCCCTTTAGCTCTCTGCAGAACTCCTCACAGCTAGCCACACCGCAACACCCCAAGAGACGACTGCAAGGAAGCTACAGAGGGGAACAAAACGACCACTCCTTAAACTGTCCACGCCCCTACACAGCCACAGCCATGCCAAGGCTAAGTGCCGAACCACTATACCAGTTTCCCGCCCACCATCACAACCTTGAGAAAGAATTACAAGGAAATAGATCTTGAGCTATAGAAGGCCTTTCAACATCAAATGTGCCGGCTTAGGGAAGAGGAGAGTAGTATCCACGGGCATCAAAGTTACTAGTAGAGTACGTATAGATGCATAAAGTGGGATTGATTATTGTTTAGGGTCTGCCTAAAAAGGTGGGTTAGGAGGCTCTTCTCACCATAAGGTAGGCTATCGCGGCACCAATTACCACGCCGAGTATGAGGGCTGGCGCTGCTGTCGCCGCGCCTCCACCAACTGTTACCTTCTTCTCGACTATCTTCTCGCTGGTTATTGTCGACGTCTCTGTCGTTGTTACAGTGGTTGTTGCTGTCTTCGTGACTGGCTGTGTCACGGTGGCTGTATGGGTTACAGTGTCTGTCTTTACTAGTGTTGTTGTCACTGTGACTGTTGTTGTCTCTACTGTCTCGGGCATAGCTAGGCTCTTTACGGTGGTGTCAATCCAGACTGGGTTTGTCATTGCTAGCTTTCCTGCCGTGTCGTAGACTATTACCTGTACCCAGGGCTGGCCTGGTGTTGCTAGCACCTCTTCTGCTGGTAGCTCTAGTGCTAGTTCTCTGTGCTGCTCTCCGTTGAACTGGATCTGTTTGACTGGCTTACCGTTGGCTACTACCACGAGCTTCTTGAGGCCGTTGACCGCCCATAGATCTAGTTCTAGTACTATCTTCCCGTCCTCGGGTGCTATCGTGCTACCCGGTAGCGGGTACATGAACACCATGGGCCCGTAGGTTATGAATGTGTGTCCGTGCCTCTCGGCCATAGCGAATGCTTCAACTGTAGCTGTCCTTCCTAGGTAAGCGCATACGCGTGGACTGCCGGTTGTGAAGCCGCTCCATATGTCGTGGGTGTCGCTTCCAGCTGTGAGGTAGTAGCGGATGTTGTTACTCCACATCTTCCATAGGAGTGTTACTGTCTGGTTGTCAGTCTTATCCCACCTGCCGTTTATCTCGACGTTAGTGTAGAATGGATTATAAATTCCTGGGAGTTTGTCGTCAAGCCAGCTCTCCCAGTATCCTCCCCGGAACGGGTGGTTTACGCGGATTACTAGTGCCCCTGCTTCCCAGGCGTCCTCTATGAGGCTCTCCGGGGTATCCTTGTTGATCGTCCTGGTGACGGGGTAGGGGTTGAAGTGACCCCATCCCGGCGATACTTCTATACTTGGTATGAATGGCATGCCCCGGGTCTCTGCCCACTTGGCTATCTCAGCCTGGTTAGCTACACTGTCATGGTCGCTGACGAAGGCGAAGTCTAGGCCTGCTGCGCTCTGAGCTACGACCAGGTAGGGCGGCGGGGTTCTGCCGTCAGCTATGTCGCTGTGGTGGTGGAGGTCGGCACAGTAGTAGCCGTACTGGTTGGGATCTACGAGGATTTTTACCTCCACGGTCTTCTCGATTGTCTCGCCTGGCTTCACCTCGACGTTTGTGAGCACGACCGGCTTGGCTAGGAAGCCCCCAGCATGGTTCACAGTGATGTTGTAGACGCCGGGCGCCAGCTCTACTATCGCCTCTCCCTGCTTCTCAGGGAGCGTGTAGAAGATGCGGCTGCCCAGGAACATTAGTGGCGGTTTCTCGCCGCCCTCGGGGAGGACCGCAGCATCTAGGGGTCTGCCTGTGTCTGCGTCGCGTATGTGGAGTATCAGTTTGCCGCTGGGCTTTAGGTCGGTGAAGTCTACACGGGCCTCAGCGCCCACCTCTACTGTGACTGAGTGCTTGCTGCTGGGCCCGTAGCCCTCTGCCCAGGCCTGGAGCGCGTAGCTGCCGGATGGCAGTGCAATGGTGTACTCGGGCTTCTCGCTATAGCCCCAGCAGAACGGCTTCCCCGTCGAGAGGAAAGCGACTATGTACGCGGGTGCTACTGGCTCGCCGCCAGCAGCTACTGTGCCCGCAACAGTGCCAGTCTCGCCAGCAGCCTCTGCGGCGACGGCACATGAGTTGGGCTCGGGCAGGAATACTAGCTTAGCCGTATAGACTCTGGTCTCGCCCGGCTGTATAGTGGCTATGGTGAGCGGGTCTACCCATGAGGTGCTGGTCGAGAGGTGTGTGTAGTACGGCGCTATGAGGCCAATTGTGTAGTCCTTATGGTAGCCTACAACCCACTTAGCGTCCTCGGGTATGCCTAGCTCTGCTAGGGGCGTCGGCTTGTAGTGTTTACCCGTGCCGAATCCTGGGCTAAAGGTCCAGCCTCTCTCAAGACTCATAGCAAAGCCTTGTACAAGGTTCTCTAACGCCTTGTCGCCAGTGTTGGTCACCTCCGCCGTGATTACCAGGTAGGGCTTGTCGGACGGCAGGTAGAATGTTATCTCCACCTTTAGGGTCTCCCAGTACCCGACCTCCCGGAGCCAGACCCCCGTCTCGTTGCTGCCATACTCTATGCTCTCTAAGTCTATCTTGGGCCAGCGGCCCCACCCGTTAGCTAGGAAGCTGAACTGGGCCAGGGTGTCCTGGAGGATCTCACCATTCTCTACCGGGGCAGCATCGACAATGAAGCCGCGGGGCACGCCCCACGGCGGGCTAGTGCTTATACCGAATGTGACTGCAAGATATTGGTTCATAAGCGTAATATCATGCTCGCCGTTAGCCTCACCCTCCGGTATCGGGGTAGGGCCTACGATTATCTTTGCCCCGGTCTCAGGGGACGATGCGGCCGCTGTGAGGGGGGACACCGCCGAGAGGGCTGCTAGAACTAGTAGGAGAAGGGCCCACATCCTCACCGGCGCCACCTCCGATAACTTACACAGGGAGAGATGTGGGGGACATAATAATGCTAGTCTTGCCCACTACATAAAATGAACTATCATGAAGCTCCGCGGGCTACACGTTGGCAGGCCTTTACGAAACCAAGCTGGCTCACAAGAGGGTATTACTTCACCGCTGTACCATGTTTCTTACTATTTAACTGCACGGCCGAGCGCTAGTGCAGGATCAGAGTTTCACTGCTGGAGCCATGTTTGGGGTTCGCCTTCCCGCCTCCATCCACCGGCTAGGATTAGGCGGAGGGCCTCAGCCTCGTCTATGCCCTGGTGCTCGGCTACCGCCTTCGCCAGCTTTCTGTACCACCAGGGGTGCAAGTGGTACGCGATGTGTATCTCGTAGAGGTGCATTGCCGGGCAGGCTATGCAGCCTATCCTCGTGAGACCGTAGTGGTATAACTGGCTGAGGGGGATCCCGCGCTCAGCGAGGTATAGCTGGACTACTAGCCGGGGCCAGTGGTGTATCGGCAGCGCCCGTGCCACGCCGGGTATGAGGGGGTTCTGGCCGAGCCTCGGCGTCCGGGCCCGGTTTGTGCTCTCCCAGCGCCGGGCTCCGTCGAGGACGAGCTTTGCGCCGACGCGGCTGTAGAAGCGGCGGAGAGGTTGGAGCTTGAGTAGCCGGGTGCACCAGCGGTCGTCCCGGGTCATGAGCCCGCGCTTCGCGACCTCCTCTAGGGGGTCCACGTCGGGCTCTACTACCTCGAGGTCCACGCCTAGTATTGAGGCTATCCGCTCGGCGTGCCTCCTAGCCTCGGGGTACTCCATACCGGTGTCGGCGTAGACTGCCACGATCCTCTCCGGGCCAAGGGCCTCCCGGGCCAGGCTGAGCACAGCCGTGGAGTCCGCGCCGCCGCTGAAGGCGACGTAGACCCGGCCTTGGCTCGCCTGTACCCGGGCGTAGGCGCGGCGGATGAACTCCCGGGCCTCGGAGGCAAGGCCGCCCACTATCTCCGCGTTGCGCTCCACTGCTGCGTCTAGCTCGGCTGGCGGGAGGGGCTTGAGCCCCTGGGGCGCCATGTCCTTGACCTTGACTGTGCACTCCTCCCCGTCTGCTTCGACTACGCGGGCTGGCCCGACCCAGCCTCGCGAACCGACTATGACCCAGCGGCGGCCCAGGCAGCTCTCCGGGCTGAGTCGGATCTTCTTCCCCTTTAGCCTGGGCCCGGGGCCGCGGGCCTCCACGACCCCGGCGCCTAGGCTTGCTGCTAGGCTGGCTAGGGCCCCGCTTGGGTGGAGCACCCATCCCCGCCGGCTATACTCGACCACGCCTAGCCGGAGGGCTTCCGCGAAGACCTCGGCTGCGTACTCGCCGCTCGGCGCTGGTACTCGGTGGAATACGACTAGCTTATCCCGGAGCCCCGGGTCAGCACCGAAGGCTAGTCTAGCCAGTGTGTCTAGGAGGCGGCGCTCGTAGCGGCCTGCTAGCCAGTAGTCTCCCCGGACCCGCCAGCACACTTTGCCGGAGCCCCGGCAGCCTAGCACAGGGACGCTTGGGTCGCGGAGCCAGCCGAGCCTCTCCAGCGCCTCTAGCAGCCCCTGCAGCGCCATAGCCGCTGCTCCCCGTCCCCTGGGCCGCCGGGCTACTGCTCCGGGCCCGTTGATAGCAGCTTCTCTACCGCCTCCTCTAGGGCATGGTCGGGTAGACGGCCCTTAGCCTCGACAGTCGCGGCTACGTTGAAGCCGCAGCCACCGAGCTTCTCGGCTATCTTACGTGCTGCTACTCCTCCCCACGCGTAGGACGACACAACGAGGACACGTTGCCCCGCTGAGGCCTTACTGCAGAGCAAGCCCAGCACATAATCCATCAGCGGGAATACGTGGGCCTCGTAGGTGGCGGCGCCAACTACCAGATATCCCGCGTCGAGAGCCTCGCCTATCACGTCTGCTATACTAGCCCTCTCAGCGTCTGTGAACCTATAGACCGACACTTCTAGACCCCGTGCCTCCAGCATACCAGCTATACGCTCCATAGCCTCCTCCACAGCACCGTACATACTTGAATAGACTACCACCGCCCGGCTTCGATCAAGCCGTCCCTGGGCCCAGCCCTTGTAGAGCTCTATAGCTTCCTGTACATGCTTCTCTATAACCATACCGTGCAGGGGTGCCAACATCTTGGGCTCTAGTCCTGCAAGCTTATCCAGTGCCTTTGTCACCCAGCTCCTATATGCACCAATGATTGTTGCAAAGTATTTCCTCATGAAATAGATGTAGTATTTGAAGACTTCTGGGTTCCCACTATCCACTAGTACGCCGGGCACTGAGTAGGCACCAAACGCATCCCCCGTGAAGAGGATCTGCTCGGGCTCCAGTAGGCTCATCATAGTCTCGGGCCAATGGAGCCACGCCGTCTGAATGAAGACCAGCTTTGTGTCGCCACCGAGGCTTAGCTCTAGGCCGTCCTTTACCGGTTTGAACCTCTCGATGCGGAGCCCGTAGAGGCCCTCAAGCATACCCTTAGCCAGGGGATGCGCGTAGACCGTGGCACGGCTCGCATGGCCTAGAACCCTTGGGAGTGCACCACTGTGGTCGGGTTCAGCATGCTGAACTACTATGGCGTCGATATCTCTGGGGTCTACTATGCGGCGCAGCGCGGAGAGGAAGATGCCCTCGAACCCCTTCTTCACGGTATCAATGAGCACTATGCGCTCTGGCCCGGTAACGATGTAGGCGTTGTAGGTTACGCCTTCCGGTATCTCCCAGAGGGCCTCGAAGAATCTTATCCTCTCGTCATCTACACGGAT
The DNA here is from genome assembly GCF_001412615.1 of Pyrodictium delaneyi. Taxonomy (NCBI): domain Archaea; kingdom Thermoproteati; phylum Thermoproteota; class Thermoprotei; order Desulfurococcales; family Pyrodictiaceae; genus Pyrodictium; species Pyrodictium delaneyi. Next base: position 894,468 of record NZ_CP013011.1, read on the forward strand.
CAAATAGACGCTAGGGGATATCTTCTCAACACGTACACGAGGACCTGTATGAAACACCTCGTGCCCTCTGTGAATGCCGTCATGTCCGCACAAGGTGTAGACTCCTCCGCCACGTGTATAGCCGTGACAAGCCTAGCATTATATCTTGGCGTCTGCCTTTAATCTGTGAACCAGGGTTGAGATACTGGTGAAGGAGCAAACAAGGACGGATAACATCTTGGACACGATAGCTATAGTGCTTAGTGGCTCCACGACTGATACCGTTAAGATGCAGCTCACAGTGGCGGGCGAGCGGGTAGCTCGCGAGGGCCTCCTAGTGCTCGTGGAGGCTCGCCGTGGCGAGGAGAAGGTGATAGCCCGGATAGAGAGGATAGTCCCTGTCAACGAGTTCTATCTGGAAGGCGACCTCTGGAGTGAGGCGCGGCGCCGCGGCCTAGAGCCTCCGCTTCTCGAGGAAGCGGCACGCCGTTACACCCTCGCTGAGGCTGCTGTTCTAGGCCGGGCCGGGCCCCGCGGCCTCGAAGAGCTGAGTGCACCACCGCTTCCCGGTGACCGCGTGAGGCTCCTGGGCCCTGGCGAGCTACGTGAGGCCCTAGGCCTCTCGGAGGACGAGCCCGGGATAGTCTGGTTTGGAGAGCTACTGGGCTACCAGGGGCTCGGGCTCCCTCTCGACGTGGAGAACATTACTATGCACGTAGGGGTGTTCGGAGAGACTGGCAGCGGGAAGAGCTACGGCGTCGGCTACCTCCTCGAGCTCCTATCGCGCATCCCCCTAGGCGACGGGGCTTACGGCGCACTGCCAGCCATAGTTGTGGATGCTAACGGCGACTACCTGGACTACTACGAGGCCTACGCCTCCGGCAAGCAGGTGGGCGAGTACCGCCGGGTCTACCGGCTAGTCTTCCCTAGTAGTCCTGCCCGGTACCGGCCCTACACCAAGCCCGTAACGATAGACCTGGACGGGTTCACAGCCCGCGAGATAGCAGAGTTCATCATAACCTACAAGGCTGGAGGTGTGGAGCTCAACGAGCTCCAGGTCTCGGGCCTGGAGCGGGTCCTCCGGGAGCTAGAGGCCATGGGCTATGGATTTACCGAGCTGCTCACGGAGAGGATAAGCCTCGTCTACGACATGCTCGACGAGCTTAGCCGAGGCCGCAGCGCCGCGATACACGCGCAGACCGCCCGGGCTATCCGCGCAGCGCTAGAGAAGTTCCACCGGGACATAGTGGAGGGCTACCGCGTCATATCCCGGAAGCCGGGCCTCGACACGGGCTTCATCGAGGAACTTACCCGGGAGCCGGGGCTAGCTATACTGGACTTCTCAGCGGAGGGCGCGCCAGGGGTACCACTCCCGGTCCGCCAGCTAGTAGTGGCGTACCTGGCCCGGCTCCTCTACAAGCAGTTCACCCTCTACAAGATAAGGGGCGAGGAGCGCTACCTGGTGCTGGTGCTCGAAGAGGCGCAGAACTACGCGCCGAACCCCCGGAGCTACCCGGTAGCCTGGAGCCTTGCAAGGGACTACCTCTCCCTGATAGCGACGCAGGGCCGGAAGTTCGGCCTCAGCCTCGTCCTGGTGAGCCAGAGACCCATCTTCGTGGACCCCGTTGTACTCTCCATGCTCAACACGTGGATAATATACAGGCTCCCCGTAGAGGACGTGGGCTACGTCTCGCGGGCTAGCGGCGGGCTTCCCAAGACGCTGGAGCGGAGGCTCACCAAGCTCCCACGCGGCGTAGCCGTAGTCACCGGGCAGATGAACGTGCTAGGCTTCCCAGTGCTGGTTAGAACCGGGAGGAGGAGCGTAGGCCACGCTATGGGCCGCACCCGGGTAGTCGAGACACTGCGCCGCCTCTACAGCACGGGAGGCTGAGGGCCGGGGGCCGTGGAGGAGGGCGATAAGCTGCCAGAACCGCTCGAGCGTAAAATGCGAGAGATGCTAGACGTACAGCAGAGCGAGCCAGAGCTAGTAATGAGGATCATCGAGCAGGCGTCGAGGCGTCGGAGGCAGCGGGAGGCCCTATACAGCGTGCTCCGCCGGCTCGGCCCGCTAGTCTACGATGAGATGCAGAGGCGTGGACTGCTCCACCCTGTACCGCAGCCCCTCTCCGGCGAGACCAGCTACGGCGTCGACGGCTCCCGGCAGGTGGTTGGGGGCCGGCTCGGCCGCTACTACATCTTCCTCTCCACTACCCTGGTGACTCTGCCCCGGGGGCTGAGGAGTACTAGGATCAACATAGTTTTCCCGGGCGTGGACATAATAGAGGTCGTGGACCCCACGGGGGCTAGCATCGAAGCCGCCGCGGAGGCCGCTATGATGGTTCTGGAGACGCTGACGCTCCGCAAGCTAGCAAATGTCGAGCCGGGGCTAGTCTTCATAGACGGGCCTATCGTGGACCCACCAGCCCGGCTCGACCCCAGCAACTCGGTGCAGGCAGTGAGGGAGCTCCTCAACGCGCCAGCCGAGGAGGCACTACGGATTGTAGAGGAGTACCACCGGCTACGGGCTAGGACTCTAGCAGAGCTTGTGGAGCATGGACACACGGTGGTAGGGCTTGTTAAGAGAATCGGCCAGGTATCCATGCTCTCCTCACATCTAGCGAAGATAGGCATCAGTATTGACGGCTATATGGGTGACGAGGACCTAGTGTTAGCCCTTACCGCTACCGCGAAGAGTAGAGGAAGTGGTGTGTTCTACACCGAGCCAATAGAGGCCACAAGTCTGCCTCAGGACGTCTACCGGGAGTACCGGGTCGCAGGGCTACGCGTCTATGCTAGCTACACGTTCTCCCGGTACACGCTCCGACCCTACCGCATCGAAGTAGCCGTGGACCAAGGTGCAGATCCAGGCGAGGTTATAAAGAGGGTAGTTGCGGCTGCTCACGGACTTACCGTGCCTGGCCAGAGCTACCCACTGCCGGTGGTGCTCGCGCACGAGAAGTCCAGGATACGCCGTGGGCTGGCCCAGCTAGTCTACCGGGAGGTGTTGACTCGCGCCTCGCTGCCCGAGGGCGACCCGCTAGCCGACACTTTGAAGGCCCTCCTGGTCAAGCTGGATGAGTCCTAGAAGCCGAGCGCGGGGCGCCGGGAGCGGTGCTAGGCAGGCTACGTGGCAGGGTTAGAGTCGTCCTGGAGGCCGCTGCTGCCCCACTAGCCGTGCTGCCAGCCGACTTCTACACCGTGCTCGGACTAGCCGGGGCTCTGGCCTACCTCTGGGCTGCCCACAGCGGGAACGTAGGGCTCGCAGCCCTGTTGCTCGCCGTAAGCGGTCTCCTCGACGCGCTCGACGGGGCTGTCGCCCGGCTTCGGGGAGAAGCTGGCCCCCGGGGAGCATATCTCGATAGTCTCCTCGACAGGGTGGCCGACATAGCCTACGCGGCCGGGTTCCTCGCCCTCGGCTACCCGGTGTGGAGCGTACTAGTATTCCTCACAGGGGCGTTGCTGACCAGCTACGCCCGGGCACGCTATGAGTCCCTAGCAGGAAGAAGCATGGAGGGCATCGGCCTACTAGAGAGGAGCGACCGGCTAGCCGCCCAGCTCATAGTACTCCTAGTCCACGCGCGGCTGGGCCTCGAGGCCGCAGCCCGGCTTTACACCGTCCTAGCCGTGCTCGCATGGATCACCTTTGCTGAGAGGCTAGTAAGGGGTTACACTCAGCTCCCCCGTCGCCAGAGCTAAGTCATGCATTGCTTTGACGGGCCCCTATACGTGTATGGAGACTGGCTTGTAGAGAATACTAAAGAATGCTGGAGCCGAAGTGGTGGCCCCGTGTAGCTGCTGCTGTGCAGTACCGCGTGCCCCTGGAGCCGCCGGGGAGGCTGTTGTCCCGTTTACGATTCTGCAGGCTTGTATGTAAAGGGTGTCCTGGAGTTGAGGAGGGTAGGGATAGACATAGGTGGCACCTTCACCGACCTCGTGGCCTTCGACGACGAGACCGGCGAGCTGAAGAGCCTCAAGGTGTTGACGACGCCCCGTGAACCCTGGAAGGGCTTCATGGAGGCTCTACGCCAGCTTGGCTGGGAGCTAGACAGTGTTGAGGTTGTCATCCACGCGTCGACGCTAGGTACCAACCTCTTCCTAGGCCAGGTGGGGCTCGAGCCCCCGCCCGCCGTGCTGATAACTAACAAGGGGTTCCGCGACATACTGGAGATAGGGAGGCAAAACCGTCCAGAGCTATACAATCTCTTCTTCCAGCGGCCTCGGCCGCTCATCCCCCGGTCGCGGCGGCTTACAGTGGCAGGGAGGATTGGGCCCAGGGGCGAGGAACTAGAGCCCCTCGACGAGGACGCCGTCCGCCGGATAGCCCGGGAGTGGTGCAGCCGAACCAAGGTATTCGTAGTAGCATTCCTCCATAGCTATGCTAACCCGAGCCACGAGAAGCATGCCAAGCAGATCATCGAGGAAGAGTGTCCTGGCGCCCTAGTAGTGGCGAGCCACGAAGTGGACCCACAGCCGAAGGAGTACGAGCGCACAAGTACCACGGTTGTGAACGCGTTGCTGAAGCCAGTGCTCTCCTCCTACCTCTCTAGGGTCGCCGGGGAGCTCCGCTCCGCGGGGTTCAAGGGGCGGCTGCTAGTCATGCAGAGTAGTGGTGGTGTAGCCGGCGTAGAGCAGGCCGTGGAGAGGCCCGCGGCCTTCATCGAGAGCGGGCCCGCTGCTGGCGCCGTGGCTGTGGCCTACTTCTCCCGGCTAATGGGCATAGAGTACGCTATAGGCTTCGACATGGGCGGCACCACGGCTAAGGCTTCGTCCATAGTCGGCGGCGAGCCCCTCGTGGTCCCAGAGTACGAGGTAGGCGGCCGCGTCCACATGGGGAGACTGCTACGGGGCTCCGGGTACCCTGTCCGCTACCCCTACATAGACATAGCCGAGGTCAGCGCGGGCGGCGGCACCATAGCATGGGTCGACGCCGGCGGAGCGCTACGCGTGGGCCCGATGAGTGCTGGCGCCGACCCGGGCCCCGCCTGCTATGGCCGTGGAGGCCGCGAGCCTACTGTGACTGATGCCCAGCTCGTGCTTGGCCGGCTGCCCGAGGAGCTGGCTGGTGGGAGGATAAGGCTGCGGAGAGACCTCGCAGAAGAGGCCATAGGGAGGCTAGCCGATAGGCTCGGCATGGAGACTGTCGAGGCCGCCGCCTCTATCATAAGGATAGCCAACACCGTTATGTCGAGGGCGCTGCGGCTCGTAACCATCGAGAGAGGATATGACCCCAGGTTCTTCGCCCTCTACGCGTATGGCGGCGCTGGACCCCTCCACGCCGTGGAGCTGGCAGACGAGCTGGGAGCAAAGGAGGTAGTGATTCCCCCGCTGCCCGGCGTGTTCTCGGCGCTGGGGCTACTCGTCACGGATTACCGCCACGACTTCCACATGGCAGTAATGCGGAGAACGGACAAACTCGCCGAGGAGGAGCTCGAGAAGGTCTTCGCCGAGATGGCCGAGAAGGCACTAGCCATGCTACGCGGCGAGGGCGTGCCCGAGGACCGGGTACAGCTAGTCCGGAGGCTCGACATGAGGTACCAGGGCCAGGCCTACGAGCTGAGCATCCCCTACCGCGGGAGCCTAAGGGAGGCCGTGGAGGAGTTCCACCAGATGCACCGCGAGAGGTACGGGTTCAGCCTCCCCGACGCCCCAGTGGTGGTGGTTAACGCGAGGCTCACAGCCTACGGCATCGTGGCTAAGCCCCGGCTCCCCCGGGCAGAGCCCAAGCCGTATCGGCCAGAGCCTGCCGGCCGGAGACGCGTCTACTTCGACGAAGCCGGGTGGACAGAGACCCCCATCTACAGGAGGGCCGGGTTACGCCCTGGCGCCGAGATCGAGGGCCCCGCCGTCATAGAGTCCGACGATAGCACTGTGCTTGTTCCTCCCGGCCACTATGCCCGCGTTGACGAGTTCTACACAATCCGCATAGAGAGGCTCTAGGAGGGAACAACCATGCTGGACAAGATAACAGTCGAAGTGATAAGACACGCAGCCATCTTCACCGCAGAGGAGATGGGCATCGTCCTGCGGAACACCGCGTTCAGCCCAAACATAAGGGACCGTCTCGACTACTCCTGCGCAGTCCTGGCACCGAGCGGGGAGCTAGTAGCACAGGCCGAGCACATCCCAGTACACCTCGGCAGCATGCCCGTCGGAGTAAGGAACATGGTAGAGGCGCTGGAGAGAAACGGTGTCAGCTTGGGTCCCGGCGACGTCGCAGTCTCCAACGACCCATACATAACCGGGACACACCTCAACGACGTTATGGTGCTTAAGCCCGTCTACGTGGACGGCGTGCTCGTAGCCTACGTGGCCAACAAGGCCCACCACGTAGACGTGGGCGGCCTCATACCCGGTGGCATCGGGGCGGGGGTGCGCAGCCTACGCGAGGAGGGCCTAGTGATACCCCCAGTGAAGATAGTCGAGAATGGCCGGCTACGAGAGGACATTGTGAGACTCATCGAGTCCAACGTGAGGACGCCCAGGTATCTCCGCGGCGACCTGATGGCGCAGCTAGCCGCCCTCAACACTGGGGAGAAGAGGGTACAAGAGCTAGCTAGGCGCTATGGCGTTGAGACATTACTCGAGGCCTGGGAGGAGATACTAAGCTACACCGAGCGTTATACCCGGACCATCCTCCGCAGCCTAGCCAAGGAGAGAACCGGGGTCTACACTGCAGAGGACTACGTGGAGCTGGAGAGCGGCGAGCTGGCCAAGATACGGGTCCGGCTAGAGATAAGCCCTGAGCGCATAGTAGCTGACTTCACGGGGACCGCTAGGCAGGTCGAGGAGCCTCTCAACGCGGTCTACGGCGTAACCGTGGCCGCTACGACCTACGCGATAAAGGCCGTGATAGACCCCGACATGCCGATGAACAGCGGGTTCTACAGGGTCGTCGAGATACGGGCGCCCCGGGGGACACTGGTCAATCCTGTGCCCCCTGCCCCAGTCGGCGGGGGCAACGTGGAGACATCACAGAGGATAGCAGACGTTGTCCTACGCGCCCTAGCTGAGGCGTTCCCTGGCCGCGTGCCCGCCGCGAGCTGCGGGACTATGAGCAACCTCCTCCTGGGCGGCAAGGGCTGGGCATTCTACGAGACCATAGGCTGCGGCTCTGGCGGCAGGCCATGCTGCGACGGCGTAGACGGCGTACACACCAATATGACCAATACGCTGAACACCCCGATAGAGGTGGCTGAGGCAGAGTACCCGCTACTCTTCCGCGCCTACGAGCTACGGCCCGACAGCGGCGGTCCAGGGCGGAACCGGGGAGGCCTAGGCATAGTCCGGGCTGTCACAGTGCTCGAGGACGACGTCACCGTAACGGTGTACGCGGAGCGCCACCAGTTAAGACCATGGGGGCTGGAGGGTGGAGGAGCTGGAGCACCATTCCGCAGCTACGTGATAAGGGCTGGCGGGGAGAAGGTAGAGCTACCTCCTAAGGCCACGCTGAGGCTAGGCCGCGGCGACACCGTCTACGTCGAGACGCCGGGGGGCGGCGGCTATGGGGATCCCTGCGAGAGGCCCCGGGAGCTAGTAGAACGCGACATAGAAGACGGCAAGGTGTCCCCCGAGGCTGCAAGACACGGTTACTGCTACGAGGGCTAGCGCCGCTGAGGAAATAGTGCCCCTCATCGCTTCATCCAGGTGGACGCCCCGAGGCCCCTCGTGGGGCTCCTCTGCTCAGGGGCCACCAGCCAGGAGCGTCACATTTCTGCAAAAACGCTGGACTGTCCTCGGTTTCTAGGCTCCAGAATATGTCCGTGTTAGAGCCGTTTAGAGCTGTACATCGATTGTACGGGTTATAGTTGCTGCTAGGTGCTCCGGCTTCGTGTACCACTTGTCGTAGGTGTACTTCTTGCCCTTGAAGCTTAGCTCTACTATCTCGCCCTTGTCGGCAATGTTCATCAGAGTCTCGCCTTCCTTAATGAGCTTCATTGTCGAGCCGACAACCATTACCTTTATGCCCTTCTCCTGTAGCTTGGGCTTGATTAGCTCCTTTAGCTTGGATAGGTACTCGCTGGCCATAGGCCTGCTCCCTCCATGCAGGGGCCCGAGGCGCTGCTACTGTATTAAATATTGCCTTACAATACCAGGCCCTAGTCCAGGGCGTCCCAGCCCGTCGTACCCTCTACCACCGAGCGGAACGCCTTTATCGTCCGGATACGCTCTGGGTCGATACCCTTCCTCAGCGCGTACAGCACAGAAGCGAGACCCGCGAGCCACGTACCCCAGACCATCCGCGAGACCATGTTGCCGCCGCGGAGTTTCACCACGTGGACGCTAGCCGGCCTCGCTAGGCCCACAACCTGGTGTAGAAGCGTACTCCATGGCTCTTCTCCGGGGTCTAGTACTAGTACCCTGGCATCACCCCCTGCAGCCCACGCCTCAATCATGTTATGGCCTATCTCAGGAACTTGACCGGTATCGGCTGCCAGCTTAGCGTTCTCTGCTAGCTCGCTCCTCATCCTCACCGCTACGGGGTAGTAAGGCTCCGGGGCTAGGATTACGAGACGACCGCTGCTACCCAGTAGCCACTCAACCAGCTCCCGGGCCTCCGCCTCGGCTTTCTCACGGTCACCGAGGAGCTGGATAGACTCCTCCACATGGCTACTCGGCACCTGGATGAGACCAGCTGCCTTGAGGCTGCCAAGCATAGTGTAGAATAACTGTGGCCAGCCTGCACGCGGCGCCGGAGCCTCCTCTACCACCGCTACCGGCACGCCTACACGCCTAGCCCAGGCAGCTAGCCGGCCACCAGTAGTGACGGCCACCACGTTGGCTCCTAGCCTGTAGGCTCTGGAGGCACAGTTCAGCGTCTCCCGCGTGTTCCCCGAAAAACTGACAGCATAGACTAGGCTCCCCCGACACCACCTCGGAGGCTCAGCCGACTTCACCACATAGACTGGGAGCCCTCCATACGCGGCAGAGAGCGCTGCTAGGTAGTCTCCTGCCGCACCACTGCCCCCCATGCCACATACTACGACATTCTCTGCCCGCGCGTAGCCCGGAGGGAGCTGGAGAGCAAGCCCCGAAGCATAGGCTCGGCGCGCTGGCCCAGCCCAATTGAGGTAATACTCGTAGAAGCTTGACGCCATGCCCAACTACACCCACTATACTCTCTAGCACAGAGGCTAGAGACCTAAAGAAGCCACTGCATCCCGTAGAAGCCCGCAAGGAGCAGGGGAGAATAGGGTGGTGGGCCCGGGGGGATTCGAACCCCCGACCTCCCGGTTATCAGCCGGGCGCTCCGCCGGGCTGAGCTACGGGCCCACAGCCAAACGTGGACCAGACCGCCCTGGCCGAGGCTTCCCCCAGGCCCCGTCTGGTGAGCTAGAGGCCCGTCTAGGGTTATTTGAGTCTTGCACCCAGAGGGTTGTAGCCGGGAGTAGGGGGCAGGAAGATTGAGTCTCCGCCGGCGGAGGATGCAGCGAAGCGGCAGTAGTGGTGGACGACGAGGCCCCGGGGCTAGTGATGCGTTCCTACGAGAGGCTAGCGAGGCCGTTGAGCCCGTACATGGGCAGGGGTTCTTCTACGTGGGCTACGGCTACGTGGCATACTACCTTGTCTTCGACTACCTGGATCCACTGGGCTACTACGACGCTGTACTCCGGGACCCGAGGCTCTACGAGGAGGAGGTTCTACGGCTCTACTACGGGATGCAGGAGCTCGTTGACCAGGAGAAGGTGGTCGTCAACGGCGAGCGTGTAAGACCCCGGGTCGCGATGGTCGATATAGGGTTCCGGGGCCGCAAGAACCGGGTCTTCATAGTCTTCGCGCTCCGGTTCACAGCGCCTATAAGACCGGGCGTAAACGTGTACGAGAACCACTATGAGCCGGAGGAGATAGAGTATAGCTACGAAGCCTACTGGATATTCCCGCCGGGCTCGAGGATACTCGAAGTGGATATGGGTACTGGGACTGAGGACTGGGAGATAGTCGGGAAGAATACCCTAGCCATCTACGGGCATCGAGGCGGCCGCACAGGCGGCTACGAGAAGATAGTCTTCCGGATGCCCGAGCCCGGACAGCTAGTAGCGGGGTTCACCGGGGACGAGGAAGATTAGCTTGTTCTACGTAGACTCTTACTTCCTCTGCCTGGAGCCGAGCCGCGCCTTCGAGAGCCCGCTCTCCGACTAGCGTCTCTTCACCCGATATTAGGAGTAGCTCGATCCTCCTAGGTGAGGGGTCACTATAGACGTGTAGTTCACCTTGCTCTCCTCGGCACCTCATGTATAGCCTGGCGTTCACCGTTAATAGTTCATCGAGGATGTCAATGCATGTTCTGCCGGCTGTGCGAACCCCTATCTCCTGGCCCCTCAGCGCTATAGCGCTAGCAGCAAGGATGTTGAAGATGTCACCTATTTCGAAGCCTCTCCTCCTGACAATCGCAGCGTACATAGAGCCTGCCGGGGAGGGTATCGTTGTCAGCCTAGGCTGCGGCGTAGCCGGCTGCTGTACCCTAGCTGGCTCCATAGGTCTGACCTGCCTAGTTTGGGTCGCCTGTGCAGCTGGTGAGCCCGTTTGCTGGGAGCGTAGCCCTACAAGTTGTGCTACGGCAGCAACGCCACCAGGTATGATACTTGAAGGCATTGCCTGGAAGTCTATCCTCACTCTGTCATCGCTGAGTTTAATTATCTCTATAGTGCCCTGCTTCGCGTCTAGAAACTTAGCAAGCTCTTGGAGACATTGCTGTCCATATAATGGCGTTCCACGGGATCGAACCGCTATACAGCCCGCCCTTCCATCGCGAGAAACCTCTAAATGGAATGTGAAGCCGTGGGGAGCGTAGTAAACGAGGCGTGCATAGCCTAGCTTAATAGTTTCCACGATGGCGTTACGGAGAGGAAGCCTTGAAGCGTCTACTAGGCGGAGAGTATGGCCACGGGTTACAAACAAGGCTTGATCCGCACCTCTCTTGATAGTATTGATAATATAGGAGTACTATGAGTCGGGACTACGTTGTAAACACTACCGGCTCTCGACGAGCCCGGGATGCAGATAAATTATTGCCTTCTCTTCTCCGTCAGTATTAGACCCAGCGACGCTGCTAGAGGTGCTGCGCCAACTATAGTGGCTATGACTGGGTCTATGCCGAGTAGGAGCGAGCTAGCATAGTATGCCGCAACTACTCCTCCACCTATAGTCAATCTTATTAGGAGCGGGGTTTCGCCCTTCTCTTCTGAGACTACTTCACCTTCATTGCTCTGAGCACGTGGAGTCACTGCTACTGCTGAGCGTTGTTTCTCCGCCTTAGCTGGCTCAACACGTCCTGGCGCGAGCATTAATTCTGCGCCGCAATTGGGACAACTACGTGCAGGACTTGCTGTCCCACAGTAGGGGCAAAGAGTGGCCGTAAATGGTATTCTTTTGCCGCAGCTCGGACAGGTATAGGTATGTACGTCGAGTACCGCGCTACAGTTCGGGCAAGAGATTGGCGCTCCCGTAGCCAGCCTCCTCACCGGGTCAAGCAGACTCTCTACTGCCTGGCGTTCACCTAGGATAGCTACTGTGAATCCCTCACCTACATCAGCTACAAGGAGAGCCTTACCGCCTTGATCGGCTAGTATGACGCGGGCATTACCAGTAAGCTTCTGCCAGCTAGATTCGAGATAAACAGCGCTCGCTGCGGCAAGTTCGTCAGCGTATATTTCATATTCGGGGTTCAGCGCTTGTACACTATAAGTGAAACCTTCATGAGCAGCAACAACTATATCAACACCGTCGACGGAGGATGCGAGCGCAATTATACTGGTAATCCTCTCCTCGGGAGAAGCTATCCTCGGCACAGCCAGCGCCTCGGTCACGACGTAGAAACACCCCGCTACTACAGGAGGGTTTAAGGCTCTGCATTAATAATATACTCCCGCGTCTAGCAAAATCACTGTACTAGACTATGGCCGATAATGTGTAACTCGGCATATTCCTCTTCTCGGCAACATCCACCACGAATACATGATAGAATGCTGCAACCACTTCATCGCCGAGCCTACCCCAGAGCTGCCGGAGCTCCCGGAATTCCCCATTATCGAGGAAGCCCAGGTCAACCATGGCCTGGGGTGGCCAGCCACCAGGATAGCCCTTCTCACGTTCGATCTCTACTACGTCCCTCCAGTAGCTCGCAGAGACTGCTGGAAGGCCCTGGAAGGGGCTAAGCCCCGCATACACATGAGCTACGAGCTGTAGACCATACCAGGTGGGGGTCCATGCAACCCATGATAGTATGTTGTGCGGGAGCTTCGATGGGAGCAACGGTATCGGCAGCTCGCCTGGATCGGGACTACGCAACTCTATACCGAGGTCAGCCAGTAGATCGACAGGCATGTAGTGGGCGTCACGCGCCGGGATAACTATAAGCGGGTAATCTGGCTCACTCATAACTGCTGCAGCCTCTATGTCGAAGAGGTAGACCCACCTACGACCATCTACAATGCCTAGCGCTGCATTAGAGGTAGTCACGTCTACATGGACTATGTCGGCAGCCTCGAGACAGGCTAGAGCCTTAAGCACGTCGAGCGCCATTGCAGCACGTTCACCATCATTTATCATCAGGAGGTAGTCGTGCAGCTTCTCCTCATCGTTAACTATATCCGCTATAGTAGTGAAGCCCTCCACGCTCCGGAAGACAAGTACCGCTTGCTCGCCAAGAGCCCCCACTGCAAGGGGAAGTCCGCGACTAACGAGGCTACGGGGAAGTGCTGGACCACAGCGGCGACGAAGTCTAACTAGCCTGCGGAGTATCTCCGCTATACGCTCTATGGGCTTAGCAAGCTGGGTCTGCTTCTCAGTAAACACCTTAGCTATGTATCTCTGATTACCTATCTTGAGCTCGTATATGTCAGCCTCGCCACCGCTATCTATGAACTCCCAGCTAGAGGTATCACTCGACACGACACGGCCATCAACAAATACTAGCGTTATCTTGGCCACCATGCCCTACCTCCTGACTACCCATAGTCTAAGGAGCTACTTAGTGCAGTTAGGGACTATCCGGGAGATACAAAAGACAAATGCTAAGAAACCATGTACTAGACTGATAACGAAAGTTACCCGGGAGCTAGAGTACTGCTGTCTCGCTCAGTCTCTCTACGAAGCGACGTACAGCCTCTTCCCACTCTTTCGTTATCCTATCATCCCTTGGTGCATCGATGAACATCTTCTCGTGGTACGGCGGATCTACTATGTCTATAAGGCCGCGCTCTTCTAGCACCTTGCGTTGTGCCTCTCGGAGAAAGCTAGCTATGTCGCGTAGTGTTTCACGGTCTGCGTCAAGCCCGAGTGCTATAGTAGCTAAGCCTATCCTATTCCTCTGGTTAAGTTCTTGAAGCTTTGCCAGCATCTCTCCCGTGAGCTTCTCCGCCGCAGTAGCCACATCCTCCGGTGTCCTCTTGGTCTCTTTACCGTCAGTGAAGAGGAATACAGTGACGTATTTCTCGCTTGGTAGACTCGTATCACTTATATATCTTTCAACTACACCCATAGCTTGTTCGATAGCATCCGCCATTGCAGTCATGCCATATGGTTCATTCTCGTTTAGACTTTCTTTGAAGGCTTGTAGAGCTGGGTTATCCCCAGTAACGGGAAAATACACCTGCCCGCCTCTCTCAACAACTGCTACATCATCACTAAACCATACAAAGCCTACACGAAATGCTGGCGCCATGTTGCTTCTGTTCAAACGATATAATAGCTTCTCAACAAGTTCTACCAAATGATCCCACTTACCTCTATGGTCATAAGTCTTCGGCTCGCTCATGCTAAGTGAACGATCAAGAACGAATACTACTAGCACAGTATAGCTAAGTGGCCGCTTCTTTAACACCTTTAGTATCGTCGAGGGAAGCGCCATAGTAATCCTCCTCTCCCCCGTAAGACCCACAGCGTTTCTATAATCCGGGCCTAAGCTATTCTAAAGTGCTATATATTGTTACTTAACTGATACATCTCTATTCTTCTTCGCGCTTTAACACAGTGATGACGCCTACTCCGCCAGCAACGCTAGCAAACACTATCGAATTCTGAGTAGCTATTACTATGCGTTGTACTTGTCCTTCACCAAGTTCTTCAAGTGCTTTAGAGAGAATAGAGATAGCTTCCGATAAACCACGGGCTGCCCTTGCTGCTTGGTCCTCAGGTAATCCATCAACGTTTATCATATTGCTGGTAGTGAGGTCCACCGCCATACTCCTTATAGTGCTACCGCCGGCGAATTTTGCTTGACCGCCTTGAGCCATTGAGAGAAGATTGAGAAGCTCTACGAATATGTCTCCTAGCTTGCCGCCTGGTGCACGCGGCTGGAGCACTGCAGGGAATGAGCTAACGAGTCCAACAACGAATCGGTTAACTATCCTCGAGACAGCATCGCCGCCATACTCCTCTACGAGAGGGCCTCCCATCTCCGCCTCTATATAGAGGCGGCAAGTTGCTCCCCGGCTTACTGCCGTGACTATCACTTTGCCATTAAGATCACCCTTTGCTTCGTATACTAGACGGTCGGGTTCCTTCCTTAGACGAACCTCTACGCGATATTCGCGCTTCAGCGTAGAGGAGAATACCAGTATCGCAGCGTCTCTCTTTTCGCCTCTTTCAACAAGTCTTGCGGCTCCTGCAAAGAAGTCGCCCGGGTTCTTGGAGGCTAGAAACGTTATGACTCTATCACAAGGCGCACGTATATCTAGAACAACGTCTCTACGAATACTAGGCACCAGACTTTGCACCCCAGCCTGAATTTGTTAGCCTTTTGGGGAGGAATATTATTACTTAGGGGGCCATCAGTGGGATAAAGAGCTACGGGTGTGAGGGGAAGCCTTGCCCTGGCGAGTGTGGGTCGCGACGCTCAATACAGTACACGGAGAAGACGACATCAGCTACTGGTTGTCGAAAGACGCTAACAGGGGTGCCGCGGCTGTAGCTGACGGTGTATCAACAACTGGCGGGGGAGGCGCATCATATCTCGCAGCACACGGGTTTACCCTAGCATGCCGCATACTAGCCCGAGAAGCTAGCCTCAACACCTTAAGATCCTGCCTATCCTATGTATCTAAGTTGGCACGCGAATCAAATATCTCAGACGCCGACACTATCGCTGAGGTAAAGAGGAGATACTACAAGGAGTGTAGCCAGGACGGGACACCGTGCGTCACACCGCTAGACTTCGACACAATAACTCTAAAGCCTCTCAAAGCAGCCCAGCCACAACCACGAGAGCTAGGAGCCGAAATACCTGCCACAACGCTTCTAGGAGCGCTCTTTGCCGGAGACACTATTGCACTCACGTTAGCAGGCGATGGCATAGTAATAGGTGCAGGTACATCCAAGGAGGAGACATGGCTGCTGTGGGGCGCATTGCCCCAGTTCTTTGAGGGAAGTAGGCTAGCCCGCTTTGTAGAAATAGGTAGTGGACTCCACGGCCACCCCGTAGAGATGGTTCTCCGAAGCGAGCCTGGCCACGTCTACGTGCTGGCGACTGATGGTGTTGATCCCGCAGCATTGGCTGAAACACTAATGGATATCGTACTAAATTACCCATCACCAACTAGTGTGGGCAATCCCGCAGCATACTTGCTTAGGAAGATTCTCGAAAAAACTGGCGGCTTTGATGACGATGCATCTCTAGTGTTCATATACCATACAAGCTAGCTCTTCTTATCTATAGAGGATATATCGTAGATGGTGACTAACACATCACTACGGCCACGTAGACTCTCTATGACGTTCTTTACCTGTTCTGGGTTCAACGGCATTCCTAGCTGCGCAGCCGCTACCACCCGACCATTGTCGGCAGCTATAAAGTAGTCTGAGTTATCTACCGATATACGGAGAAGTACTAGTTTCTTCCGTGACAATGCTGCGACAAAATCAGCCCCTGCGAGGGGACCACGGTAGAGTATGGGTGCACGGAGAACTGTCTCGATAACATAGGTTACGTTTGCAAGCTTCTCAGACATCTCCTTGCTCCACTTTTTCTCGTCAACTACAAGTTTGAACATTTTCTCTTCCGCTGCTTGTGGCCTAGCTGGAGCCTTCGCTTGTACAGTCTCTAGCTTCGCCGCTGCACCAGCTACTATGGAGATACGTATCCTATAATCGTTGAGTCTTTTTATGCTATAGCCTCTCTTAGCTGCCCAACGTTCTACAACAGAGACTGCTTCTTTGTCGACATCGACTATAGCTTCGCCAGTTCTTCTAATGAGCTTCTCGATTAGGTTATAGGGTATAAATGGACCCATACCACGTAGCTCAAGACTGTTCTCGGTCAAACACGTCACCCCATTTCCCTGATTATCCTACTTCTAGCTCTCTATGAATTCGAGTAGATCTGATAGAAGCTTCTTCACGCGCGCACGGCCAGCAAGCATCGGGCCATGGTGTGGGGCCAGCACCTCTATGTCGAGACTGATTACGCGTTCAAGCCACTCACGGAGAGGCCTTGACTCCGCCGTGTAGCTGACATAGCTCTTTACCATGTCCAGGTAGGCGTCGAAGTCGTCGACGTATATGCTCCAGAGACCCGGTGGTGATACTGCTCCGAGCACGTTTCCTGTAAACAGAACTTTCGCTGTCGGGTCATAGATCGAGACTACTGGTGCACCCCGTGTCCTAGCTGGTATGATGAGGAGCTTTGTAGAACCTAGCTCTAGCTCGGTCTCCCTCGCCGGTAGTATTGTGAGCTTTCCGGCTACCTCTCGTGCCGCTGAAGCCAGGAGACCGGCCCAGTAGGACGTGGCTAGTATATTAGCTCTATTTACTTTGGATGCTACCGCCTTTAGGCCTTCTGCAACGTCGGCCTCGGCGTGCGTGAGTAGTATGTACCTTACATAATCCATGTCGCCTATGACGTTGCGTAGACCACGTAGTAGTCTCTCATCGCCGCTGGGATTAATTATAGCCGCCTCGTAGTTATCAACTATGATATACGTGTTAGGGGCTATGCCACCATATTCTAGCCGGGTCTTGCCACCGACCCAGTATACTCTGTGCCCAGTACTCTCGTAGACTGGTTCAGGTTCGTAGAGGAGTGCCTCACTACTACCCGTGAGGCTCCATGCCTTTATCCGTACACGGTGGCCTGGCGGCCTTTGAGCT
Source organism: Pyrodictium delaneyi (assembly GCF_001412615.1). Taxonomy (NCBI): domain Archaea; kingdom Thermoproteati; phylum Thermoproteota; class Thermoprotei; order Desulfurococcales; family Pyrodictiaceae; genus Pyrodictium; species Pyrodictium delaneyi. The sequence continues at coordinate 911,529 of NZ_CP013011.1, forward strand.
ATTGTTATAGCTTGTTCTCCCTTAGCCTTTTTGCCATTTATCTCGGCATAGACACCTGTTACCTTGTTACCGCGTAGCACGAAGCGTAGTAGATACCTAGATTTGTAGTCCTTAACTTCTGCAAGGTAGTCGTCGTAGCCCAGTACTGCTGTAAGCCTTAAAGCTGCTTCTGTCAAGACATTTGAGACTGGAGTGAAACTATCATAGTAGACGAGAGTTGTAACGGGTGGAAGTGGTTCTTCCAGCGCGGCGAGGTTGTTGTCGGCTGACACTAGGTTTATCTTGGGCTGGGATGCCTCAATCCTCTTAGAGATGCCTTCTGCTATACTTTTCACAAATTCATTGACTAGCTTTGAGACTCTACCTCCGCCACCTCCACTAACAAGTATGTGACTACCTTCACCCGTATCGAGTATATCTATAGCTATTACGAGTGAATCCATATCACCCTTCATGACTAGCAATATAGTTTCATCGGTCTCATAGACTTTTACGTCTAGCCTTATTCTCCTAGTACCAAATCCCAGGAGACGTGGCACCTTGACTACTATGTAGCTTTCGCCAACCTCGTCAACACTGGGAATACCCTTTAAGAGCTCAGTAACTCTGCCTAGGAGCTTCCTAACACTCTCGGAGTCCAGCGCGACTGTGAGCCGTATGCTCATTCCTCCCTTCAGCCCCAGTTACCTTTTTTCCTAACCTAACTCTAGCATTTAGAGCCTTACCCGCTACAGAAGCTCGAACTCCGGCAAGCCCGGACGATAAAGCCGCTACTAGGGGTAAAATACTCCAGGACACGCTGACCCTAGACTGGGTGTAAAGCTGGGATGGCGTACAGCCTCAAAGACCTCGCCTGGCTTCTCGAAAAACTCCAGACAAAGGGCGTCAAAGGTGTAGTAGTGGGAAGCACCGTCATTGATCTCGAGCTCCGGAAGAAGCAGTTCGAAGACGATATAGACATATTCGTGATAGAGCCAAGTCCGCTCATCGAAGAAGACTTTTACCGCGGATTAGCTGAAGAAGAAGGATGGCAGATAAGCTATACTGCTCTCGGAACTCCAAAGCTCGTAGCAAAGCTCCCCAGCGGCGAGGAGGTAGTAGTAGAGCTCTACGAGAACATCCTCGACTACTATATACCTCCCGAGATACTCGAGAATGCACCAAAGAAGAGGATCGGCAAGACAGAGGCCCGGTTTATCCGCCCAGAGGACTACATAGTTCTCAAGGCTAAGGCTGCTCGAGAAGCTGATATCGAGGACCTGAGGATAGTCCGAGAGTACATCGATGAGGGTAAGCTGCGGGTAGACGAGAGGATAATCAAGCGCGACGTAGAACTCCTACCCGAGGACGACCGGGGCTTCGTGGTAAACAAGCTCCGCGAGCTAGGCTTTAGGGTATAGGCGGTACAACAGTCATAGCGCTTTGACGACTTTTCTCCTGGTAGTCGGGAACCCGGGGGTTACTCTGGAAGCTCCACCTCGACTATCTTGGCGTCTACCGCCTCGCGCACCTCCGATTCACACCAGGCTTCACTCATCCTGACAACTTCTTCCTTCACTTTCTCAATTGCCTCTTCGAGGCTCTCTCCCTGAGCCTGAGCCCCGCTCATAGGCTCGACTGCCACGTACCAGGTTGTACCGTCTTCTTCAACCTCCTTGTACACTACTATCCCGACCTTTACACGGCGAGCCATACGCGCCACCCCATGGAGTAGCATCACCCGTAAACTCATGTTAATAAACTATTTGGTTATGCTTCCTATAGCAAAATATTTCTATGTAGAATTACTGACAAAAACAGCAAACCAACTAAGACGGGACTCTAAACAAGCCTATACGCGTTGCAGAAGAGGCATCCCCAAACCACAAGTGTAGGAACACTACCGCTAGAAGTGAGGGACGAAGAGGAACGGAGCCCTTTGGGCCCCTCCCCTCTCCCCGGGGCTTCATGATGCTACCCTTCTTTGCCCCTGTCAGTTATCGTTGCCCCATGGTGGCTAAGCAAGTGGTTCATACCATATCTGATGTGCTCCGACGCATAGACGGCAGGGGCTACAAGGCTTATCGCGAACTCCTAGGCGTTTCCGAGACTATTCAGGGCCTCCGCATCAGAGTTACCCGCGTCCAGGGTGACCCCTTCGCCCCACCAAGCGTAGTACGGATTGACGTCAAGCCGAGGCTGCCGCAGTGGGCTATCCGCTATCCAGTAGCAACAGCCGACTATATCTACCGCCAGCTCTACCGTGCTCTTCGGAGGCTCTCGGCGAGGCTCGGCGAGGGCCACAGCGGGTTCCTCGGCGTCCCACGGCCCGGCCCTGTTATGCTGCAGCGCAGCGGCGTAGAGCTAGACAATAGCGGGCATCTCGTAGTCCGCGTCTGGGCTGGCCTCCCAAGCCGGCGGCGACGTGTCCTGGCAGATGCCGCCGAGGATCTCCTACTCCACCGTATACCCCGTGCAGTACAAGAAGCCATCCGCGTAGATGCTGAGGCCCTCAGGAGGCACGTCGACACTTGGCGCCTCCAGGAGGAGATACGCAGCAAGCTGCCGCGCCTCGGCCTCGTAGCATTTATTGGAGACGGCAGTATCCTCCCACGACGCTGTGGCAGCTGCGACGATCCGCTTCCTGGTGCTGTACCGTTCGAGTCGCCTCCGAGCCTCCGCGTAGAGGTGGAGACGAGCCTAGGTAGTGTCACCGGCATGGGTGTGCGCCGCGGTGTCACAGTCATAGCAGGTACAGCGTTCCACGGCAAGACAACACTGCTAGAAGCCATACAGTACGGCGTGTACAACCACGTACCCGGCGATGGCAGAGAACGCGTCGTCACAATCCGTGAAGCCGTCAAGGTACGCGCTGAGGACGGTAGAAGCGTAGCGTGTGTCGATATCTCTACTTTTGTCCACAGTCTGCCGGGGGGCCGCAGTACTAGCTGCTTCACTACGAGCGATGCTAGCGGCGCTACAAGCATGGCCGCCGCTATACAGGAGGCAGTAGAGGCCGGTGCCAAACTCATACTCATCGACGAGGATACTTCGGCTACTAACCTACTCTTCTACGACGAGCGCGCTGCGCCGCTCATCCGCAGGAAGACGGTAACCACCATAGCCGAGCAGGCAGCCTCTATGGCATCAAAGGGCGTATCCCTCGTCATAGTTTCAAGCGGCTCGATGCCTCTCATAGCCGCTGCAGACACCGTCATAATCATGGAGGATTACAAGCCGAGAGACGTTACGCCCGAGGCCCACCAGCTCGCCAGGGATATCACAGCCTCCGAGGATTATCATGCCCCGCGTAGCCGCGTCCTCGTCAGAGCCCCGAGGCTTGTTAAGCCAAAGCTCCGGGGCCCCTGGCTTGTTGCTAAGAATCTCGATGAGCCGCTCACTCTTGAGTCGAACGAGCAGCTCGTCGAGGAGGGCCAGCTACGCCTCTTAGTGGCAATCGCAGCTAGACTAAACCATTTCGAGGGTCTATCCATGCGCAGCATAGCCTATCGTATAGACCAAGACACGAGGGAGGGCTTCCAACAGCTCCTCCGTGGCGAACCTGGACCAGGCTACGCTGAGGTTCGAGGCATTGATGTTATACACTTGATTAACAGGATACCGAGTGTTAAGGTTCAACAAGAGACCGGCAGCTGAGAGTAACATTGAAATATCCGGTTACACTGGCGTGTGTAGGTAAAATGGGGTTGGCTGAGATACTGGGCCACCTATCCCGGGGAGAGGGGAGAGGTTTCCCGGGCTCCCACCCACTCCTCCCTTCTATGCATCTCCTATCCTATATCCCTAGTGGCCTTGAAGTGGGAGCGTAACCCGTAAGTATAACCGCTCATGCATTATACTGGGCTATCTGTGCCGAGACCCTACTATTTATGAGCCCCTTAACGTAGTGTCTACTACCTGTGCTAGGTGTACTCGTAAACCTAGTCTCCTTTGATAAGACAGGAGCGATATTCCCGTATACGTGGGTTCCATGTGTGGGGCGATTCGTGTTGGAGACAAGCCGCGGCGATATAGCTAAACAATATCTCGAGATCATACGGCGTGAGTCTGAGCGGCGACGGGAAACCGACTATACTATGCCACTTTGGCTTCCATTTATCCCTGCTATTCTAAGCCTTGTGGCTGCGATCTTAGCTATCGCGGGCAACACGTTCGTGGTGGTAGAAACCAACAAGTATACCATGTTTCTACAGGGCAGTGGAAACATCGTAGCCAGCAGTACTGGCAATGTACTAGTGTTTACAGTATTTATCATATTGCTGGCTGCCGCCGCCTTAAACATCTATGTAGTGTACAAGTGGATTGACCGGCGTAACACGCATTTTGAAAGGATTCTAAGGATGTTCGAAACCGTCGTATCCTACCTAGATGCCCGCGGCGTCAGCGACCCAGAGATGGGTACACTCCGAAGCCTCATCTACGAAATGAGGATGCAGGAAAAGAGCCGAAGTCCAGTTCTCTGGATAGTACTATCACTTGTGTTTAACATCGTGTACATCTACGTGCTACACTTCCTCACAAAAGACTTCTACGAGCACGAACAGAGGGAAAGGAGTTTCCTAGAGACTCTTTCCCGCATCCTCCAGAAGCGTGGCATATACCTTGAGGAGCCGCGGAGTGTCATACCGTATAGGAATACTGTTGTATACGTTATACTCTCAGTGTTAACATTAGGAGTCTTTCTCCTTTACTGGATCTATGCCGTGACCAGGGATCCTAATGAGCATTTCGCGGAGCACGAACGGCTAGAGCCCATGCTCGTAGAGGCTCTAGCTAAGCTCTAGCCCGCTTTGTCTCGGGGCGGTTTTTGCTCGGCGACAAATGCTATACGTATTAGCCCCTTATCCCCGCCGTCGTATCTCTTCTCTATAATAGCTAACCCATAGATCATCAACGGAGATAAAGCTGATAGTAGCTCTCCTACGCCGGCTTCTACTCCCTTTCCTAGCTTAGCTAAAGTGTCCTCCACTTCTACGTCTAGCTCAGCCCATACAGCGCCCAGAGGGAGGCATGGCGGTTCGCCGGGGCACTCAGCCCTCGGGAGGCACTGGCTGCGTTGTGACGCATTTGAAGCCATGAGGTCTAATAATTCTCTTAGCTCCTTTGAGGCACGCGATACGTGCCTCATGGCTGCCTGGAGCATGTCCTTTACTGGGTCGGGCTTCTTGTAGAAGGCTTCTAGCTCACTGAGCTGTAGTAGCCGAGCTCCAGCGTGTACTAGGCATCGATAACGCGCTAGAGGTGAACCCGGCTGAGCCCGGTAGACTATCCTCAGCGGGTCAACATCAGCCCCAAAGAAACGGGCATATTCTTCTAAGCCTAGCTCCTCTAATTCCCTTCGCTCGTCTTTCTCGGCTATTTTCTCCAGTAGCGCGGCAGTGATGCTCCACGCACTATAGAGGACTAGAGCTTTTCTACTATAGGGAGGCATGCCATCCACTATAGCTGACAAGAGTTGGCGAACGAGCTCCGGTGCCCACATGGGATCATTTGTGTCTACTTCCTGAGGCTCAGAGGCATCTGTGCCGAGACTCTCGAGAAGCGCTCGGGCTGCATCGCGGAGCGCCTCTATCTGGGAGACAGGTCGTGTCTTCGAAGCCGCTACGCGTATACCCCTACTAGCTATGCTGAGTGGAAGCCCGTCACGCAGCCTTGCAGCGAGCCTCTCAGGCTGCTGGATATAGACGCCTATGACGTCACGGTAGAATCTAGCTAGGCTCCGCGGCGGATACCTTTGGCCCCGCCGCTCCGGCTTAAAGCCGCCCAACAACATCTCTACGGTATGCTCATCATCCACTAGCTCGGCTAACTCTCGCCCTTCCAGCGTAGCTATCAGTCTTCTACGAGCTTCAAGAAACCCCGAAGCCAGTCGGTAAATGCTAGCCGCGTACTCTCTCATGAAATCTCTAAGCTCTGACACCCGTACACGCCCCAGGGGAATTCTTCTAGACCCGGCCCCGGGTAATGCTAGTTATCCACCTATCGGCATTGATTGAGGCTGCAGTATACTACCCTATAGACGCTAAGGCTAGAAGGGACCACCGGGATCCACCTACGTGTCCCCCTGGGGCCGTGCCTCGCGGCTCACAATACTCGTAGATAATAGAGCTCGTAGCTGGCTAGAGAGCGCTTGGGGCCTCAGTATACTCGTTGAGACAAGGGATACGCGTATCCTATTCGATGCCGGCCCGAGTCCTGAACTCCTCTGCCGGAACGCTGAAAGACTCGGAGTCAGCCTCGACATAGACTTTGCTGTGCTTAGCCACCCGCACCGGGATCATTACGGCGGGTTCCCATGTGTAGCCGAGGTTGCCCCTGGTACAGTAGTCTACATGCCCCCTTCGCCAAGCCATGTTGTCTCGTGGATACGAAAACTGGGACTCGTACCCGTAGTCCAGTCTAAGGGGCTGAAAGCTGCCCCAAACGCAGCTATATCACCCGCCCTAGATGGAGCCGGGCTACGTGAACACGCACTAGCCGTCAAAGAGAACGAGTGTGTATCCGTGCTTCTAGGCTGTAGCCATCCAGGCCCCAGCAGACTAGCAGCAACAGCCCTGAGAATACTCGGAGCTGAGCACGCGTGTCTAGCGATAGGTGGGCTCCACAATGCGGAGGCAGCCGAGGTTGAAGCGTTATTAGAGCTAGTTGACCGGATAGCACCTATACACTGCAGCGGTAGAGCCGCAGAATACCTTGCTTCAAGGAAGCCGGGCAGCTACATCAATGTAGCAGCTGGCGACGTGATAGAACTCTAAGGGCTCAGCCACACTAGGGTTCCACATCAACGCTGTCCGATCTCTCGGCATTGCTACCCATCATCACTGCCACTCCAGGCAAAGAGGGGCCCAGGCCTCGGGGGCGGCAGGCCTGCGCATCAGCCGCCCCTTGGGGCGGCCCTTCGCATTCTGCCCCGCAATTATTGCGCGTTGATCCCGGAGCCTCACCGGCGGGCCCCGAGGGAGGACTCTATACTTCCAAGTTGAGGGTCTATATTCGCCCGGGGACCCAGATTTAGAGGACTACCGGGGCTGTGAGGACGTGCTTTTCACCCGAAGAGCCGGGTGTGGACCGCTTGCCGCCCCGAGCCCCTTCACTGTTAGGGTTCTTTCCGGGGGTGATGAGCCCACCCTTGGCGGAGCCCCCTACTCTCTCGGGGCGGTGGCGTGGGAGGAGCCGTCTCCTCCTGACCCTCCATAGCAGCTGTCTAGAGGCCCTCCTTAAGGCTCTATAGATTGTAAAGCTTCTTCATAGAGCTGCCGGGCTATACTACGGCGTATCCACGGCGGCTCTGCTGGCACTAGACTATCGATGTTCTCTGCCACCCCTGGATCAAGTCTTATAGCGCCAGCTACTAGGAGTCTCGTGAACGCCTTGGTGGCCATATAGGCTACGTATAAGCGGCCAGCACCACGGTTCACAGCTTGTGCTATCTCCCGGAGGATGCGGTAAACCATCCTTACCTGTTCACGGCTATGTAGGTGAAGGTATACTGTTGTGCGACTACGGCCCGAGAGCCGGTAGAGGTACTCCATTATCCGGGCTGGTACGGCTATGTAGACCCGGCTTCCCGCGCTTAACGCTGCTGGCAAAGCATTCCAGGCTGCGCGGTGTATAAGCGCCACAAGGTTACCCTGCAACGCTTCATTGCTGCGGCTATTGCCAGCAAGCCCTAACTGCATTACTTGGAGTCCTGCACCACGACGGTAGGTATACAGAACCGTTACCTCTCTGGCGCCAACAATGCTGCTGGCTCGACTAAACCATTCGGCAACGACACCTGCTTCTTCGGGTCGAAGCGGTCTTTTACTATGGAATAGAGCCATCTCCCTGACGAGGAACAGTATAGGGAGCGCGATTACACCAACCACAATTCCGGTAACTAGTGCTACGCCAACAGGCGTACCAGTAGCTACGGCTAATACTATGACTGCTCCTGCTACGGCTATAGCACCTATGTCCGGACGTGGTGGCAAAACCTCTCTAGAAGCCAGACGATTTCTAGTCTCCACGTAGAGGGGGCACCTCCATCTAATACCAGCGTAATACTAATCATTAATTTCCTCGGAGAAGCCCCAGAGGGCCGGCTTGTTGTGTAACCCTCTGGGGCCTCTAGGCACCAGAATCTATCATAGCACCACGGGTAGCAATAAGTGTTTACATTGTGGATATACGGGGCAAAAACTCTTAGACAGTAATGAGGCCTGCTCGTTGCTTGTTAACCTAACTCCTCGGCTCCGCTAGCTTGGTGCAACTCTTGTGAACGTACGCGTCACCCACCTTGACGAACTCGCTGGGGTCGCCTGGCGGCTGCTCGTAGAGTGTGCAGTCAGGTATACCTGCCTCCTTGAATGCTGCGTGGCGGTTGCGGCAGCTCTCGCAACGGCCACAGTGATACTTGCCCGAGAGGTAGCAGCTCCAAGTCTCGTATATCAAGTCTCCGATAAGCTCATGGGTTCTCTTGAGGTTCTCTGCCTTAGTGAGGCCCTGGCGGCTCGGGCTCCATATCTCTAGCCGGCGCTCACCACGGAAGTGGCAGACCCGGAACGCTGCCTGGAGTACCTCGATACACTCGGGGCTACAGTCTGGGTAGAGAGGCTCCCACGTATCCTTTCTCGGGGCTATGACGTTGTAGTGTGCACCATAGGCGACGTAGATGTTCTCGCCCGGGTAGAGACCCATCAAGCTATAAGCGTATGCACTCGCAATGCTTAGCATAACCACGTTCCGGATCGGCACCACCACTGTGGGCTGGTACTCTTTCTCCACCGTTACCTTCTCGTCTGTCAGCTGGCTCCCCACCCAGAGCCTGGCCATGAAGCTCATGTCGACTACCTTGTGCTCTACTATCCTGCCCCAGCCTTCACGGCTCTCGGCTAGCTTGTTAGCCTCCTCTATGAGCCGTTTCGCCACCTCTAGCTCCTTGCTGCCCTTCTGCCCGTAGTTGAAGCTAAGCGCGTGAACCATGCATCCCCTAGAGAGCCACTGGACCATGTAGCCGAAGCTGTCCGGGCCGCCGCTCACAACCGCTACTACGCGGCATGGTTTACGCACGACAGGCTCGACGCCACACTTCTCCACGGCCTATGCCACCCTGGCTCTATACTAACCAGGATGGATGACCATCTACACGTCCTTATACTGGTTGCCCGGGAAGACACAAGTGTCTATCCCTGGGCTGCCTCGAGGCACATCTCTAGCCCGCCGTCAAGAACTATGAGGCGGCGTCTCTCCACAGTAACGCCGGGCGGTTTGACTCTCCTAATAGAGGACGTGTAGGCGGCGCAGCTACCGACTAGCCTCCAGCTAGGCTCTCGGAGTGGGTCGCGGCCGGCACGGCGTAGAGCCTCGATCATCTCGTGGAGCCCAGGGGTGGTATGGGCTGGGCCGAGGCCGGCTGCATGGTATAGGCTTGAAATGTAGTTGTTGAAGCCCACCCGTGCTCTGTAGAGGAGGTACCGTGCCGCGTCTCTCCCAGAGTAGAGCTTGACCACCCGAGAGTCGAGGAAGAGAAGGCGGCCGAGCGCCCGGGACACGTAGCCCGATACTATGCCGGCGGATATGCTGACTAGCTTCTCGACGCGTCCTCCATAAGGCGGCTCCCCAGTGTACACAAGGTTCACCTCATCACTGACCACAAGGATACAGCAACCACCCATGACGTGTAGCAGTTCTACAGCTGCACGCGCTAGAGCCCGGTGAACCCGCTCGTCTCTGGGCCATTCAAAGCCATGGAGTCGGCGACCCCACCCGACGCCGTCAAGACGGAGTGCAAAGGGCGGTTCGACTCGCTCCCTCTGGAAGATTTCACGAGCCTTATACTCCTCTTCGAGCTTGGCAGGATTGACCTCGAAGAGCCGCTGGAGAAGCCCAGCGTCCAATACACTACACCTGTGCTGCGGAGAAAGAGGAAGAACAACCCCCTACGCTATACCGCCCTAGGGCCAATAGATGGAGAGAAAGTGGATAGCCATACACGGGGCACTGGACCGCCGAGAGGGCTAACGGCGTGTCTTCTCTGCTAGGAGCTTCTCTACCTCCTCTCGTATCCTTCCGACGCCCTCGCGTATCCTCTCCACGCTTATCGCGTAGCTTAGCCGGATGAAGCCCTCGCCGGCCTTCTCGGGGAACACCGTGCCCGGCAGCGTTACTACGCCACGGCTGTAGAGCAGGTGGTCTACGAACTCCTCGGTAGACATCCCGGTCTCCTCTAGAACCTTGGCCACCCTGGGGAACACGTAGAAGGCGCCACGGGGTACTGCCACCTCGAAGCCAGGGACGCGGCGTAGCTCCTCGACCACTGCGTCGCGGCGGCGGCGGAACTCCTCCACCATCTTCTCTACGGGCTCCCAGGGCCCCTTGAGCGCAGCGACGCCTGCACGCTGGCTTATACTCGGCGGACAACTGTAGACGTTCACAGCGAGCCTCTTTATCCTTTCTATTACGGGTTTTGCAGCGACGAGATAGCCGAGCCTCCAGCCAGTCATAGAGAAGGTCTTCGAGTGCCCATTTACGTAGAGCACGTGGTCCTTCCAGCCGCTAAAGGTGAGTATGCTGCGGAACCCACCCTCGTAGACAAAGTTGTCGTAGATCTCGTCTGCGAGCACTACGAGGCCGTGTTTACGCGCAATCTCTAGCACTGCCTCTACCTGTTCAGGGCCGAAGAGGGCGCCTGTCGGGTTATGCGGATTAGTCAATACAATCATCTTGGTCCGCTCGGTGACAGCCTTCTCGATAGCTTCTACGTCTAGCTCGAAGCCGTGCTCCGGCCCCCTCCACTTAAGCGGGATGAACACTGGCCGTGCGCCCATAGCCCTGGCTGTTTCAGGATAGGCTGGGTAGCTCGGCTCGGGTACAATCACCTCGTCGCCTGGGCCCAGGTAGGCGGCAACTGCCAGGAAGATAGCCGTCTTAGCACCAGTTGTCGCGAGCACCTCGTCGGGCTTCACTCCGGCCTGGTACCGGGTGTTGAGATACTCAGCTATTGCCTCGCGTAGCTCGGGTATACCAGCGGTCTCGGTGTACCCTGTGAACTTCTCCTCGAGGGCCCGTTTCCCCTCCTCAATAATGTGGTCAAAGGTCGGGATATCGGGCTGGCCTACACCGAAGCTTATCACATCTACACCACGACGGGCAAGCTCACGAGCCTTAGCTATGTAGAGGAAGCCGGCTTCGCCGCGTAGACCGGTGATAACTGAGCGCATGAGCTTCTCGACGGCCGACACGTCTTACAGCACCCCACACGCGTGTCGAGAGTACGGCTATGGAGGGGGTAGTAAGGCTCGCGTAGCTCCTCTAGGGCGGGGTCGCCGAAAGGGCGTCCCTCCCCACCCGGAGGGTCGGCTGTTAAGGCCCAGCTCATCCCCCAGTGTGCAGAAGCCCCTGGCTTTGACGCCTAAGTAGACTATCGACCTTGAATAGAATGCCTAAAGCAGATGCAGCATAGCATGAGTAGGAGGAGGCCGTGGTAGCAGAAAAGAGCGCCGAGGAATTTGAGTAAAAAGTATCGAGAATAGTCTAGCTAAAGTCACCTTAGCACTAGTATCTTGTTTGGTTTTTCGCCGGGCTCTATGGCTAGTATTCTTAGACCTATGATGTAGAGCAATAGCCAGAGGCCGAAACCGCCAACTACTGCTGCTGCCTCGATTGGGCTAGCCAGCAGCTCGTGTAGCACCTCAGCCTTGTACTCCTGGCCTAGCGCGTGCGCTGCTAATGCCTCGTAACTGGGCATAGCTTCGAGCCTCGCCAGCTGGCCGGCCACTACCAGCGAGTGTAGCAGCAGGAAGGCGCCTACTATGCCCGCGATGGAGCCAGCGACCATTGCTGGTCTACTCACCCTAGTCCCGGCATAGAGGCCCAATACTATTGGTGCTATCACTGCTAGCAGCACGCCGAGCCAGAAGACTCCTGCCAGCTCGCCACCGACTAGCAGATTCTTAGCCACTGTTGCTAGGCCCCAGCCCTCCTGCTGTACCAGGCTCCACATCACCAGGAAGCCTACAGCAACAGCCATGCCAGCCAGCTCCTTGGAGACGCCGCGGACGCAGCACTCGCGCCACCGCTCCAAAGGCAGTGCCGTGAGCCTCGTCGCCACCTCGCCTAGGCCTATCGCTGTCCACGCGGCGCCCAGCATGAATGCTAGCGCTATGTTGAGCACACCGAGCGGTACTGAGAACCATGCCGGCACCGCCAGGTTCTGGCCGAAGGCTAGCGCCAGGTTGTACTCGAGCGTTAGGCTTGCTAGCAGACCGCCTAGCAGCAGGGCGCGGCCGATCGGCTTAGTCAGCGCCTCCTCACCCTTCATGATGGTGTACAGTAGTGTCGTCACTGCGAAGCCGGCGTACACTATGTAGAGTATGCCGTTCCACGCTATCCTCGCCGAGGGGTTGAAGCCCAGGTATATCCACATGCTGTGCCCTATGTGTGTCAAGTCGGCGAACACAAGTAGTATACCGGGCACCAGCAGTGCTAGTGCGAGCCACAGCGTCTTCCTCGCGAGGGGCAGCGCCTCCTCCTCACAGTATATGCCCAGCCTTATCGCAAGCGCATCGAACACGCCGCCACTCGATATCGCGAAGAACACGTAGCCGGTGACCATCAGGCCCCAGGGTACTAGCGCGTGTAGCGGCGATGCTTCGCTCAGTGTCTGGTAGCCGTAGACGCCGTAGATGAATAGTAGTGTTAGCAGTGCGCCGACTCCTAGGAGCGCGTAGCCTGCTACGCCCATGTCCTTTGTCTTCGCCTTTTCACCCGCCATGGAGACTCACCTCTCGCGTACACGGCTTATTTTCTACCTGTACGGGATACGGCTGGAGTACGCTGTGGAGGTATGAAGAACAGCTTGGGTCTTGTGCCCAGCTCGGGTGCTAGCGTCACTGCTTTGCCGCTCCTGACGATCCTCGATACCTCGCTTGCTGGGTCGTCTAGGTCGCCGAACATTCTTGCACCGAAGGCGCACGCCTCTACACAGGCTGGCACCCAGTTGTTGGAGGAAGCGCTACCGCGATGTATACAGAAGGTACACTTGTCAGGGTAGCCTGGTAGTAGTGCCTCGCTGTGGGGTGCTGGTCCCCCTATCTTGCCGCGGTACATCGTCCTAGCGCCGTAGGGGCAGGCTATGACGCATGCTCGGCAGCCGATGCACTTGTTGTGGTCGAGCATCACTACACCGTTCTCGGTGATGTAGGTGGCGCCAGTCGGGCACGCCATGGCGCATGGAGCGTTCTCGCAATGCAGGCACTGTATGAAGTACGTGACGCCACTGAACGGGTAGCCCTCCATTGTCATCTTAGCTGGCTTGGTGCGTGCGTAGTAGGTGCTGTTGCCCTCTGGCAGCTCTACTGCGTCTCCGGTCTGCCTCATCACGTTCTCTCGTAGACACGCAATTGTACAAGCCATGCATGTTATACAGCGGTTAAGATCTATTATCATACCCATCCGGGCCATCAGCGTCACCTCCGTCCATGGTTTAGAGCTTCTCTACTTTGACTACAAAATCGTGTTGAGCAGCTCTATAGCCCTCCTCAGGAACGACACTCTCTAATGGATCTCCTAGGAAGTTATTATTGACACCGTAGCCGCCACCGTTGCTGAACAGCTTTACCTTCACTGTGCCACCTGCAGTCTCTATGACTGCCTCTCCTGGTATAATGGCCTTGTCTACGGCTGTTGCATGAGGCGCTGCAAGTACGTATGGGTGGACAGCTTCGGTTACCCTAACCTTTGCTACTATCTCGCCATTGGGGCCCTTTAGCTTGACCATGTCACCGTCCTTTATTCCAAGCTTCTTAGCCCTCGACGGATGCATCAATACACCATAGATGTGCTTCCACTCGAGAACGTCCTTTGTCAGCCTCGAGAACCTCATAAACGTGTTTATAGATGTTAGCGAGTCTTGGTACTCTACCACTACGAACTCGTTGTCTGCTAGCGTACCCTTCCTCATCCAGAGAGGCGGTACCCAGCAGGGTAGCGGGTTGAGCGGCGACTCCTTACCAATGTAGTCACGGTAGCTCTCAAGCATAGCCACGTTTATCAACTCGAGCTCGCCAGTTACAGTTGCTAATGGCTTGCCACCCCACGGGTGATACTTGGGCTTAGTCCAGAGTAGCTTGTAGCCCTTCTCGCGGAGCTCGTTGTAGTCTAGACCTGCCTCCTCCGCCTGCTTCTTCTTGACCTCGACGGGGTCTACCTTGACTCCCTGGTCTAGCTTACCTAGCCTCTTCGCAAGCTCTACGAGTATCCACCAGGTTGGCCTAGCATCTACACCCTCCGGCGGGTCTACCGCCTTCTGTGCATCAACCACTATGCTTACATAGCTCTTCTTGGCATAGCCTAGCGTTATCGACTCGGCCTCGAAGAAGAATGGCACCGGTAGCACTAGGTCAGCATACATCACTGTCTCGTTGAACGTGGTATCTAGGACCACTATGAACTCGACACGCTTCTCATCCTTCAACGCCTCTGCTAGCCGGCGGCCAGTGAGTGCATGAGCCACGAGGTTCTCTAGGTGTATGAATAGCACACCTATCGGGTAGGGTTTACCCTCTATGATAGACTTGACTAGGAGCTGGGACCAGCACTTAGATACCACGTTTTCTACGCCATGTTTGCTCCAGTACTTGTATATCGCCTCGCCCTGTGTTTTGGTGGTCTCTATACCCAGTATGCTTATCGGCGACTTGAACTTAGGCTTGCCAGCAGGATAAGCGAGCCCGCCCTTAACGCCCACACTTCCAAGCAGCACGTTGACGAGCATCTTAGCCCTGCTAAACATGCCCTCGTTGTAGTACCTTGTCGCCTTGTAGTTGTGGTCAATGAAGGTCCTAGGTGCTGCTCGGGCCATTTCGTGAGCTAGCCAGCGTATCTCCTCAGCCGGTACACCAGTGATCTTCTCAGCCCATTCTGGCGTGTACTCCTTAACGGCATCCTTCAGCACTAGTAACACTGTCTTGACCGGGCGTCTATTGTATTCGCCCTCGAACTCCAGCGCTGGCTTCTTAGCCTCCGTCTTTAGCTTAAAGCGCTGGTCGTATTCGTCGTAAACCAGGTACGTTTTCTTCTTCTCCATATACGGGTTGTCCTCAAGCTTTACCGGCTCGAGAGTGTCTACATAGAGGAGCATAGATGCATTAGTCCAGTTAATCAAGTAGTCCACGTTGTATAGACGCTCGTTTAGGATTACGTTAAGCAGCGCCAGGGCTATAGCAAGGTCTGTACCGGGAGGTATGATGTAGTATTTGTCTGCCAGCTCTGTCAACCGGCTCTCACGCACATCGAACACAACTAACTTCATTTTGTTGGCACGACCCTCAGTGAATATCTTGGACCATGCTGAGGCTACTATGCCGCCCGCGGGGTTCCTGCCCATAAGCACTACTAGATCGGCATTAGCGTAATCGGGCTGGAAGGCCGAGGGCCCCTTGGGGGAGCCGAATATGAACTTATGTCCTATATCCATTCCAGTGTGGCAAGTGTCACAGTGTTGTGTCGTATTCGGAGTACCTATCACCTTCTTGAAGAACTCACGTACTAGACCGCCCTCGAAGCCCTGGTGACTCACAGCCACAATACGCCAAGGCTCATCCATGTACTTCTTTATCCTCTCCGCCAGTATGTTGAACGCTTCCTCCCAGCTTATCTCCTTGAACTTGCCTTCGCCCCTCTTACCGACACGGAGAAGTGGTTTACGTATACGCTCGGGCAGGAACCTTAGCTCCGGAATGGTCTGTGGGCGTCCACAGACCGCGAAGAACTGGTCGTACTCGGGGTCACGGTTGTAGACTACCTTGGATATTATCTCCTTACCACCAACCTTGGCCACATGTATCTCTACTGGACACTTCTGACCACAGATTATGCAAGCTGTCTTGGCTATCCTCGTGGCTGTAAGAGACCCACTACTTTCTGCTCCTGCTATAACTGTCCTAGGCCTAGGTAGCGATAATGGGAGAGCAGTTGCAGCAGCTGTAGCAGCTGTAAGCTTTAACATCTCACGGCGTGTAATGCCCAACCCTAATTCCACCCTCACCAGTCCATGGCAAAAATGTAATTATAAATTGAATATAAAGCTAACTCCTTTTTATTGAATACAACCCACTAAAACATACTATATATATTAAACTATCGATTAAAAGAATACTCCATAATATCACTACAAACATATATCTCAATCATCCGGAGCCTTGTCGTGCTACATAACATGCTATAGACCGGTGGTAACAGTAACAACACCGGGGAGATACCTGATGGACAACTCGGAAAAACTTGCAAAATTACTAGAAAAAGCCCTTAGACCTATAGTAGATGTGCTAGGTATAAGTATCGAGGATATAGAGAGCCTTGAAATAGATCCATATGGGCCACGCATAGTGCTAGAGGCTAAGCCTAGCAAGCATGGCGCGCGCAGCCTCTTCCTCGACGCCAGCCCCGACGGCGTCGAAACGGTAGTAACCCTAGAGGCGCCTAGAGGACTCGACAAGAACGAGCTCGAGGGAACACTAGCAGAACTCATAGAGGAGTCACCAGAGACACAGAGCGTAGAGGAATACGATGTATCCTACGACCCAGAGGAGGGCGAAGTCACTATAACACTGCATGCACGACTTCTCGCAGAACTACCGAGTATAAAAGAGGTCCACAAACTCCTCGAGGAGACGCTACAGCAGCTACGGGGCGAACCCTAAAAATAACCCCAGCCCGCAGCGTTATCCTTCGATAACGGAGCCCTCCCCTCGGGAGGGAGGGTGGGCCGGTAGCTCAGCCTGGAAGAGCGCTCGGCTTGCACCCGAGAGGTCCCGGGTTCAAATCCCGGCCGGTCCACCACCCCCATTCTCTATCTCCACGCGCACTGGGTAGGGGTTACCATCTTTCATGGTTTCCGTGAATACGTATTGATACGCTTAATTACGAGTCCATGACTATATTCCTATCCGTGAACATATGTATTTGAGCTCTTTTCCAGTGCCTTGTTTGCCCTGGCTTTAGAGTCGATAGCCTGGTCTATCACGTAGCATGCTGAGATATCTGTCAATCCTTTATCCCTCGGCAAGCAGGTTGCGCGGTTCCTCGATTACATGTGCAATAGTGTTACCGGCTTTTACCGGAACCTAGCTTATAGGAGCGTAGTGGTATTTCTTCTAACAAGTTTCATGAATTTCTTTAGGCTCAGCTTGCTCGAGAGGTACCCGATTTCTCTATTGCATTCTTTGTAGAGTTTTCTCCGCAGCTCTCGTGGGACGTGGTGGCGTACCAGAGCTATGTGGAATGAGATGCGGAACCATGTTAGCAGTAGCTTGATTTTAATATAGAGGGGTACGAAGCTAAGTAGGGTCAATAATATCTTGGTCGTCAGCCTTACTAGCGAAAGATATGTCTTCAACTTGTTATTCATAGTTTTGTTCACCATCCTCTCTAATGCATATCGTGAGAGTATAGAGCGGCCTAGCAGTTGTGCCGATGTTTGCTACTATTCCGCGTTTTTCTAGGATTTGAAGACGTTTTCGTACTGTTGTACGCGATGCATGTCCTCTAAGCTTTCGGAGACGACGCGTAATCTCCGATATGGATAAGGGCTCGCAGTCCGCAAGAACCTCTACTATGCTACGCGAGACAGGGTCTTCTAGGCTACTAGTTACCGCTACAACACGTCGTGCAGCCTCTAGAGCCTCTATGGCTGGTAACGCTAGCGCTACTACTAACTGGCTAGCAATCCTCGCCGTTTCATCATTGTTTAAGGCTAGGATCCTCTCAAGCCTGGATATACGTTCTAACACCTTTTCTAGGAGTATCTCGAGCCTTTCAAGCCTCTCCTCAATATCTACTTTATGTGTATCCTTCTCGTTCAACACCGCATATCCTCACAGCTCCTCATTCATCAAGGGCTTGAATGAACACAGCCCCACGACAGTAGGCCTCAAATCTAGTAGCAGTGCTAGACTGATTTTGTTTTGATAGCAGTTTTCGTATGCTTGTAAAATAAGTCTAGGACCATGTAGTCAAGCTAATTACGTACTAGTAATCCTTCTTGGGTGCTAGTTAACTTCCTCCTCCTTCTCTCCTTTCCCTCCTAGAGTCCTTCATCACTTCGACGATGCTTTTAAGTTGTCTTATAACTTCCTCTTTTTTCTCGTCAGGTATAGGAGCTTCCCTTATACGCTCTATAACCTCCTCTAGCTTGTCCTCTAGCGATTCAGAACTAACGTTCTCTATAGTGCCGGTCTTCCTCTCTCCAACTTTTCCTGATGTGATTATCGCACGTGGCCGCTTTACGAACCTACTAAATGTTTCAATAAGCTTAGACGGCGACGGAACACTGTCTAACCTCTTCCTAAAGTATTCTTCAGTTAGCTTCATAGCCTCTTCGGGTGGTATACCGCTCTCTACGAGTCTCTTGTAGAAGTTTCCTACGTCTTCTCCGAGCCTAGATCCATCAACACCACTTAAGACGGTCTCTAGCGACTCTCTTACCGTCTTGCTTAACTTGTCTAAAAACTCTGCTATAGCACCTAGTACTTGCCTAAGCTCTTCTACATCGTCTGCACGGGCAGTACTAGATGGTTCTTGCTTGTGTTCACTCTTTGCATCCTCATTCATGACTTGTATTCACCTCTTCCAATTGTTGCTTCCAGAGTATGACATTATGTAGTGTCTACCCTATTGGATGTTTGGCGTTCAGAGTGGCCAGTAGACTGGCTAAGGGAGGATAGACGCTCGTAGACACGTTGCAGAATTGTTGCATGGTTCTCCTCGTCACGAATTATAGACTCAAGTATCGTCTCATATACGTCGATATCCTTCTTGCTCATTACTGTTCTAAGTGCTGGTATGAGTATTCTAGTATAGTCTTCCTCGCCAACATGTTCCTCAAGTGATGCCAGGAAGCGGAGAATATTGAATAATTCAGTTCTTCTGGGACATTCCTCGGAAAGCTTCCTATTCATCTTCTTGAGCTGCTCCATTAGTCCGCCAGGTTCGACCGGGCACTTGTTCTCGTCCACGTCTATCCCAAGGTCTTTCGCAATGAAGCCAAAGATGTCTGCGTGCGTACTACTTTCACTAGCTATATAGGTGAAAGCGATGCTCGTAACGCCTCCAGCACAATCAGCGAGCCGCTTGTATATGTTAGATGTGAGTTCCTCGATGAGGATTGCACAGGATAGTGCTTCGCTGATTACTGCGCTCATGTCTGCTGTTGTTTTTTCGGCTTCAGCCTCGAAGCCGAAAAGACCTAGCATTCTTAATATCTCTGCATCTTTGCCCTTTTCAGCCAGTTTCAATAATTGATTCGGGTCTATCCTTGATTTAGCTAGTGCTGCAAGCGGCTTAGATATTACCAGCTCGGCTACTAGGCGGCCGCGTTCATTTCCGTATAATTCAGTTAGCAGACGATATGCCTTAGAGGGAGACATCAATGAGAGATTAGCAAAGCTGATACCATACTTTCTTTTAGAGTGTAGATTTAATACAGCAGATAGCCCTGGCGCATGTCTACGGATTTCTCGCTGTATAGTTTCAACAAGCTCGTATTTATCCGGCCTATTGCTAGCTGAGTTACCGCTGTTCATCGCTGCTCAATCCACGCATTATTATTATTCCCTGATCAGCCAGGGGCCCCAGCTGCTTAGTGACTCCCTACCCGGGGTAGCTGCTAATACCCTACGCAGCAGCAGCCTAAGACCTGAAGTACGGTGGGCTAGACGTGGGGGCTCTAGGCTGCAGTCCCTCGACTAGACTCTACGGGCTTATCGGGAGCCCTATATCTCATAGCCTAAGCCCAGCAATACACTGCGCTGTATACCGTGCAGCCGGTATCGACGCTGTCTACCTGGCTTGGGACACCCCCCAGGAGAAGCTAGAGGAGCGGGTAAAAGCGCTCCGCAACCTAGCAGGAGGCTTCAACGTCACTATACCCCTCAAGGAGGCGGTACTGGGGCTCCTAGACAGCCTAGACGAGGCCGCCGAAGCGATAGGCGCTGTCAACACCGTCAGCGTTGAGGACGGGAGTCTAACCGGCTATAATACCGACTATCTAGGCGTAGCCGAGTGTCTGCGAGGCCACAGACCCCGGGTAGCCCTCATCGTGGGTGCTGGGGGCGCAGCCCGGGCCGCTGTCTACGCGCTACGGGACCTTGGCGCTGTGAAGGTGATTATCGCTAACCGTAGCCTTGGACGCGCGCAGAGGTTGGCAGAGTGGAGCAAGAGTCTGGGCCTCGACGCTCTCGCCGTCTCCCTAAGCGAGGCTGCAGGATGGGCATCAAGAGCAGACACAGTGGTCAACGCGACGCCATTGGGCAGCGAGGCCTGCTGCCCAGGCGAGGCTCCCCCAGTGCTGGATGGACTACACGAGGGCCAGGTGGTCTTTGACATGGTATACCGGCCGCTGGAAACGCTGCTTCTGAAGAGGGCCCGGGAGGCTGGAGCCAGGACCGTGGACGGGCTGTGCATGCTTGTATGGCAGGCCCTCTACGCGGACAAGATATGGCTTGGAGTGGAGCCTACCTCTGAGCTATACGAGGTTGCCCGAAGGGCTGCCCTCGATGCTATGAAGGCCTAGATGGGTATGAACCATACTCTTTCTACGCCTCGTATCCGCCTTACAGTAGACATTAGGGGCTTCAGCTCGATAGTCGATGCCTCCACTACTGCTATGTTTATGCAGCGGTTGTCGTCGAGCAATTGGTGGTAGAGCGCTCTCACTAGCGGCTGGTGGCTATGGAATGCCTCTATGACTCTGCGATCTGCTGCCGAGCCCCCGTTGTGTCGCGTAACTGTCACTATGATCCAGGTTCTCCTCTCTCGGTCCTCCCCGGTCGCCTCTAGCTGTTCAATCATCCGCCTCAGTGCTTCCCGTACTAGCTCCGAGCGACCCACGAAGCCTAGTTTTTCCACATAGTTGTCCACCTTCTCAAGCAGGCTCTCAGGTATAGAGACACTCACTATGGGCATTTCTCCCACCCATGGAGCCAAGCCATATACTAAGAACCACTACTACTCCTTAATATTCCTGATATAATTATCAATGATAGCTTTTAACAATAACTGTTATTATATCAGCACGCACTACGGCCTCTCAAGGGGCAGTAAAGTGGCTAAAACACACGCCGTAAGACTATGGATTACAGTGCTAGCAGTCAGCCTTACAGCACTAGCTCTAGAGCTGTTAGGCTGGGACGCCAGCTCACTCATAGCACTACTCGCTGTGGTGCTTCTAACAAGGTTTGCATGGAAGCTTCGAGAGAGAAGAGTAACCATAGACCTCCTCATGGGGTTCTCGCTACTAGTACTCTACCTGGAAGGCATGGTCTTCGAGGCTACGCTAGTAGCTAGCCTCTACGCCGTTGCTGAGATAGCTGAGGGCCTGGTGGAGGAGCTTGCAAGACGCCGCTTGACAAGTCTTGAGGAGTTACTCCCACGTAGTGCACTTGTCCGCCGCGACGGGAGAGTAGTGGAAGTATCAATAGGTAATGTAAAGCCTGGGGATATAGTAATAGTCCCTCACGGCGGCACCGTGCCCGTAGACTCGGTGCTGCTAAGCAGCTATGCTGTATTCGACACCTCCATGGTGACTGGCGAACACATACCGAGACGACTCGAGCGAGGTTCGCTGGTCGAGAGCGGCTATGTTAACATGACAGGGGCTGCCATAGAGCTTCGAGCTATCCGGCCTGCAGGGGAGAGTCTACTACAGCTACTAGTGCGTGAAACCGAAGAGGCTCTAGCCCGAAAGACCCGCATTGAGAGATTGTTCGAGCGTGTTATCCCCGCGTATATTGTGCTTCTCTTCGCATTGTACGCTGCCGCATCGATAACCCTCGGGCCTGATAGGGGTCTTGTAGTCATACTGGCTGGGTGCCCGAGTGCTTACATAATAGCGTCTAGCTACACCTACATGCTCTCGATAAGTCTGCTAGCTCGCCGTGGGATCGTAGTCCGAGGAGCACAGGTCCTCGAAAAGGTGCCGCGTGTATGGGCTATAGTGCTCGATAAGACAGGTACGCTTACCCTAGGCTCGCTAAAGGTTGCAAAGATAGTACCGGGGAGACGTTTCGACGAAAAGGTAGTAGATATTGTGGCAGCAGCTGCCCGTGCAAGTCTACACCCTGCATCACGGGCTATCGCAGAGCTATCCCAGGAGCCATTACCCGTAGACTACGCCCGAGAAGAGCCAGGCCGTGGCGTCGTAGCTGGGGTCGCAGGTCACCACGTGGTGCTTGGTTCCCGCAGCTTCGTGGAAGAGTATACAGGGGAGAAGCTACCTCCAAGCCCCTGTGGGAGCACGACAACCGTCTACGCTGCTGTAAATGGCGTCTACGTGGCAGCCTTCTGTCTAGAGGAGGAACTAGACCCCAGCGCCGTTGAGGTCGTGGAACATCTGAAAAACATGGGACTCCGGGTATTGATCGCGAGTGGAGACTCCCACGGTCCAGTCCGCCGAGTAGCAGAGAAGCTCGGGGTAGAATTCTACGCAGGATTCCGGCCAAGCGATAAGACCAAGCTCGTAGAGAAGCTGCAGGCCCGCGGCCCCGTAATGGTGGTGGGCGACGGAGTTAACGACCTCCCTATGCTTGCAGCCGCAGATGTAGGTGCTGCAGTAGCCCGGATAGCCCCAGTAGCCAAGAGCGCGGATGCTGTACTATTAAAGGGTCTAGTAGGCCTCAGAGACCTCTTCAACGTATCGCTAAGGTTTCATACCGCAATTATGTCAAGCCTGATAGTTGCAACAATCCTCAAACTCCTAGCACTGGTAGTAGGTATCGGAGGAGCATCTCTCCCAGTAGTTTTAGTAATTGGAGATGATGGCGCAACATTGACAGCCGTAGTAGCAGCCACTGCTAGACTGATAAGGGGGCGTTAAGCAGTCTACTAGATGGGTGCTGACTCCAGAAGTAGACGGGAAAAGGCTCAGAGCTTTTAGAGGCATGAAATGGGGTATCAGATACTAGGGTCGGTTCTAAAGTGTCCCTATCATTGGGTGGGATACAGGAGGGGTAGCTGTCATCTTACACAAGTAATAAGAGGGGTATCACCTACCACTACATACTACTGGTAGGTGTTACTTGCCAGTACCCCGGAAGCCTCGAGGTCCACCTACCGGACCCTCCTATGACGATTCTCGGCTTGCCGAGGAGTTGAAGGTTATTCTCCGTGAGAAGGCCTCTGGTTTCCTTACTGTGCTAAACTTCTACTCCCGTCAAATATATGGTTACGAGTACCATGTCGTACTAGCTCGCTCCCCTGCTTCCGCTTTTAACGTGCTTGAGACAGCATACAAAAGCAGAGCACTCTATGTAGCACGTAATCTCCTAGCAAAACCACTCATAGAAGCTCTAGGTGTAATAGATGTTGATATTAACAAGGTTGTTGAACTTGCTGCTAAAGGCGATGACAGAGGCATAATGATACTCCTCGGTCTAGCAGAAGGAGAAGTATATAATGAAGATTCTAAGGTCGAGCTCTATAAGGCAGTATCAACTGCACTAGCATGCGCATTAAGAGTTGAAAAACTTACAGCCGAGATCTATAGTCAACTCGCCGAAAAGCTCGATGATACACTCACTGCAGCATTACACTATATAGCTCGTGGTAGTCAAGCTCACGCACATGTACTCGAGCATATAGCTGAAACACTCAAGTTGGAAACGCAGCATTGTATGCCAGAGGCTAATGACATCATATCAGAGCTTGAGAAGTTACTTGAATGGCTAGAGGATAGAGACAAGATATCTCGAAGAGAAGCAATCGCAATACTAAATAAGCTTGCCAGCGCAGAAGCAACTACTAGCGAGGAGGAATACATGAGGCTACTAGTCCCACTTTTGGAAGACGCTTTTGAAGGCAAGACTTTACGTCTATTCCATGGTCTCCTTGAATCCATAATTAGGGACGAAGAAAATCATGAAAAGATAGTTAGGACTATCTATGATATACTCTTGGACGAAAATAACGATTAGTATCAGATTCACTTACCAACCGAGATGTGTTAAATTAAAAAGTGTTCTAGCCTTCTTCACTCTCTTCATTCTCGGCTTCATTATTTTCCTCGGTACTAGCAGATGCCTTCTTACCGTGTTCTTCGCGCTCCTCACTCATGTTGTTCGCAGGTAGCTGCAGCTGTTCTTGCACATTATCTAGTATCTGTTGCGCCTGGTCTAGTAGTGTGCGTGCTTGTGCCACTAAGCTCTGAGCTGTCGCAGCATCTCCGTTATCTAGAGCTTCCTTTGCCTGGTATAGCAGACTAGTGGCATTGTCTACCAACTTAGCTGCTTCATTCACCATATTTGCCAAGGTTTCGTTGGCAGTCACTATTGGCTCTAACTTGTATATGCGTTCGCGTAGATGTTCAGCTCTCTCCAGCAGATTCTCTATATCGTTCTCTAGGTTTGTAGCATAGTAGTTGCTATTTACTTCAAGAAGTTGCTTAGCTTCCTTCAGATACTCTGCTGCATCATCGATTTCACTCTGAGCTTCTTCAACTAGCTCTCTAGCTTTTTCGATGTCACCTACTGCTAGGCTATCGTTTGCTAGTGAGAGTAATGTCTTTGCTTTCTCAAGACTATTCTGTGCCTCTGCTAAATACTCGTAGATATCTGCTAGGTCTGACGTATCGTTGATAGATTCAAGGCTCTGTAACTGTTGTGTTATATTCGTTACCTGTTGCTCAAGCACAGTTATTCTCTGGTATAGGTTACCAATCTTAGCACTTAGCCATGCTGTGATGTTAGTGTAGTTACCCTGCTGTATTTGTTGCGTCTGATTGCTCATACTAACGGTCTCGCCATATTCTTCACTATACTCTTCTTCATATTCTTCACTAGCCTCGCTATTAGCTTCCTTCTTCTCCTCTATCTTTTCCTTCGCCTCTTCTTTCTTTTCTTCGACCTTTTCTTTGGCTTCTTCTTTCTTCTCTTCAGCCTCCTTCTTGGCCTCTTCCGCTTTCTCCTCGTGATCTTCCTTGTGGTAGCTCTTTTCTGCAATCTTTATTGCATTCATATACATATTTGCTATCTGGATAGTTAGCTGTGCCTTGAAGAGAGCTTCGCCCGCCTTCTCAAGCGCTTCAGTGTATAGTTCAAGTGCTTCTGCTATGTTGCCTTTCGCGAATTCCTCCTGCGCTTGCTTCATATACTCTAGTGCTTCGTGTAGCTCCTCTTGAGCATCATGTAGCTCGTCTAGAGCCTCCTCCCGTGCCTCCGTATCGTTTATCTTGTATATAGCTTGTACTGCCTGGTTTATCGCCTGCTCAGCTTCCCTTATCTTGGCCTCCACTCTCACCTTTAGCGCAGCAATAGTCTCATTGCTGATACCAGTCTGCCATTGCTTCTCCTTCTCAGGCTTTTCTTCTCCCTGACGCTGCGCAGTGACCATCATTGCTAGGTAGGCGTGCACCTTGCCGACATACCTCTCGGCCTCTGCTAGACTCCTTTCCACGTCGTCGAGTAGCTTTACCACCTTGACTAGGTCACCTTGCTCTAGCGCTACACGGGCCTCTGCAAGTGTCGCGTTAGCATCGATTAGCTCCTCCATTGCATCATGTAGTAGATCAAGTGCTTTAGGATCGCTGGTTACGTTCATTAACATAGTTATCTCTGCTTCTAGTGTGCTTATCCTCGCCGCCAACCTGTCTATTCTAGCCGCGAACGCTACCTTGACTGCCTCAGCTGCAGTGTTTGTAGCGTTCACACCCGCCTTAGCGTATATCTTGGCTGCGGTCATTACCTGCTGTACCGTCTCGTTCGCGCCAGTCATACTCTTCAGAGCAGTCTGCACCATGTTCTGCACTTCGGGATCGGCTTCCATCTGCTGAAGCCTTACACGCACCTGCTCTAGCAGTTTGAGAGCCTTAGCTAGGCTCTCCTGAAGCTGCTTCATGTACTGACCTATGTCAGTCACGTTGGTAGCATTAACCATTTGTAGTAGTCGAGTCATAGTAGCATTGTCTATCTGCATAGCCAACATGAAAGCCTTGTGAGCCTCTATTCTGGCTACCACCTGTTTCATGAGCTGCGTCACGTTCTCTGCAGTATAGTTGCCGAGCCGGGTCATGTTCCTGAGCTGCTCAGCTAGCTGTACCAGCTCAGTGTCATTCAGCTGGTGAGCCATTTCCTCTACAGTCTCGGCTATCCGCTCCATGACGCGCTGTTGTATCCTCTCCCTCACTTTCTCAGCAACTTTTTCTGTCATCTCCTTTATCCGCTCCACTACGATCTTGTGTGCCACCACTACCTCGTGTAACAGCTGCAAGACCTGCTCATCGGTCATGTTGTCTAGCTGCTGGGTAGTAACTGTCACAGCATTGTATATCGCTACTGCTTGCTCGGGTGTCACGTTTAGAACCGTTGCTATTTGCTCGGGTGTCGCGTTGAGCAGGCCTAGACCTGCTAGCGCGCTGCGCACCATGCTACTGTATATCATTACTAGTGCGCGCGCCTCGCCAGGCGTCACGTTGGTTAGATGTGTGAACGTCATATCAAATGTAGTACCTGGAGTGGATACTGATACACTCACGGTCACGTTCACTGTTACGGTCTCATTGCTTGCTGTTGTCTCAGCAGCCGTTGTTGTCTCGACTACAGCGTTTGTTGTATTCATTTCCTGGGTGGTATTCGTCTCTGTTAGATTCACAGCCACAGCAGTTACTGTGAGGTTGGTATCTGTAGTATTATCTAGGGTAGTATTTGTCGCCATTGTGTTTGTGTCCTCGGCTGCCGCGATGGTTGTTAGTAGTGGCGAAACACTGCTAATCATTAACAACATTATGAATCCTAGAGCGAGCATACGGAGCATGTTTATGTTGTATGCCTGGGTCCGGGTCATTGTTCTCACCGTCTGTGCCCCAGGAGTCAGTAGGGGGCTCTGGCTCTCAAAAGGGGGAGGCCGGGACAACGAGAATTCACAGTGTTTCGTATGCTGTGAAACAAAGCTTTGGTTTCAGAAACTAACTGAAACACTAATGTCTTAAAAGATGGGGCTGGTAAGGGGGCATGGCAGCTCGTGGAAAGCCCCTAACCCGGAGGGGCGTGCCGGCAGCGGAACCGCGTAATACTAGTCCCTGGGGTTACTAGGCCCCCTTGGGGGTCTGGGTGCTGGCACGCCCGTGCAGTAACCCGAGTAGAGATCGATGATCCCCAAACCGGAGGAGGATAGTCATGCAGGCTGTAAGATCCCGTGTAATAGTTGTCTCTGCAGCTCTACTGGCAGTAGCTATGATAATCCAGCTAGGAACAATCCATGCAGAAGCCGAGCTAACCAACGTGCCGGTTGTTACCATAGGCGGCGACGGTGTTGTAACTGTAGAGGTTAAAGGGTATGCTGAGCCTGGTCTCAACGAATACCCAGCGCCAGTACCAGCTATACCCGCTACTATAGAGGCGCGGCTTGATGGCGAGATAGTACCCGCTATCTACTCTAACAACAGTGTATTCATAGCGACCTCCACGAGCGGCAACGTCTCTATACGCTATATAGCCGACGTAGCCGAGGTTAACGGCATATTAGCGTTCAACATAACATACGATGGACTCGTAAAGCTCTACATAAGCCCCGGTGTTGTGCTTCTCGACCTCCCCCAGGGCCTGGTAAACGCTACTAGCAGTGGGGGCGCGCTGATACTTTACGTCAAGGGGCCTAGCACTGTACAGTACATCGTAGCAGCACCTGCGCCAGCACCAGCTGTAACGACCACGACAACTACAACGACCCAGACAGAGACTACACCGACAACGACCACTACAGCTACGGTAACTGCTACAGCCACGACAACACCAACAGAGACTACAACCACAGCAGTGACGACTACGACAAGCCCTCCACAGACACAGGAGACGACAACCACTCAGACAACGACTACACAAATTACAGAAACAGTTACTGAGACAGAAACTTCGCCAACAGAGACCACAACAACCACCACAACTCACATTGAGACAGAGACTACGGCTGCAACAACAGCCACTATGCCTGCTGCTACATCAACTGCACCAGCCGCAACAGCAGCTGAAGAGACGAGAGGCGGTACCTCCATACTACCGATAGTAGCTGTCATAATAGTTGTCGCTGCCATCGGCGGCTACATGGTGTTGCGAAGGGGAAATTTTCGTAGCGGGGGCGTAGGCTCTCCCGCATCACTCCAAGTAGTCTCCGGCGCTACCCTCGACGACGTAGACCGGCTAATACTCCGTAAACTACGTGAACACGGCGGCTCGATGCTGCAAAGTCAACTGCTGAGAGAGACCGGGATACCGAAGACCACGCTATGGAGACACGTGAGGAGGCTAGCAGAGCAAGGCTACATCAAGATAGAAAAGGAAGGTAAGTCCAATAGGCTGACGCTAGTAAGGGAGCCGCCAGATGAAAACCAACGGAAGTAGCGTAAGCTACGTGTACCGATTTTCCGCATTCCGCAACTAATATGAGTCTTTTTCCATAAAATTGATTAAGGAGTTTATGCCAGCTTGTATCCTCTTAGCCTTTCTGGGAGCTTACGTACCTCCAGAGGACTCTTCATTGCCCAGGTGCCTATTAGTAGAGCATCTGCCCCAGCTTGTGCCAGACTTACAGCCTTCTCAGCACTATCTATGCTACTTTCTGCAACAAGTAGTGCAGCAGTAGGTTTGCGGGCTGATGCCTTGGTTATCTCTTGGAGGAGACGCTGGTAGCTTATCTCTAGGGTTTCTAGGTTTCGTGCATTTATCCCGACTAGTGCCTCTGGGTAGGTGTGCATGGTCTCTACCGCGTCTTCCGCGTTGTTGGTCTCTATGAGTACCTCTAAGCCCAGGCTTCTCGCCTCCTGGTAGAGCGTGTCGAGCTGTTTCCAGCCGAGCATGTCCAATATGAGGAGTACAGCTGAGGCGCTAGCGCGCCGGTACTCCTCCAGCTGGGCCCGCGATGAGGCGAAATCCTTGGCTAGCACGGGACGGTACCGGGCGAAGAAGGCAACGAGTTCGGTGCTGCCACAGAACCAGTAGGGCTCTACGAGCACCGAGTAGGCGTCCGCGGCGGGCAGTGTTGCCTCTAGGTAGCTCCAGGGCGTGTGGTAGGCTACGAAGCCTCGGGGGCTGCACCGTTTATACTCGATTATCAGTGCTGGTCTCTTCTCCTGCTGGACGGTGTGCTCTACTGCTTGGCGAAGGCTCATCGGCTCCGGGGGTGATGATAGTAGCTCTGTCCGTTCCCGGCTCCGCTTGTAGGCTTCCGCTAGGAAGCCCCTGGGGATGTGCTCCATGTTCTCTTGCCTCACCATGGGTCGTCTAGGAAGTTGCGTAGTATCCTGGGTCCTGTGGGCGATGCTACGCTCTCGGGGTGGAACTGTACTCCGTGGACGGGGTACTCGACGTGCCTTAGCCCCATTATCTCGCCGTCGCTCCGGCTCCGGGCCGTGACCTCAAGGTGCTCTGGTGGATCGCCTACGACTAGGCTGTGGTAGCGGACCGCAGTGAAGACTCGGGGGACGCCGCGGTAGAGCCTGTTCCCGTAGTGTTCTATCACGTCTAGCTTCCCGTGCATTATCCTGCGAGCACGGCGTATCTTGGCACCGTAGGCCACTCCGACTACCTGGTGGCCCATACAGACGCCTAGTATCGGGATGCGGGGGCCGAGGCGGCGGACTAGCTCCACTGATATGCCTACGTCGCGTTTTACCAGCGGGTTACCGGGGCCTGGCGATATTATGATCCTGTCCGGGTTTATTCTCTCGACACCTGAGATTGTTATCTCATCGTTCCTCACCACTATGCTGCGGGCGCCCTGCTCGGCAAGAACGTGCACCAGGTTGTAGACGAAGCTGTCGTAATTATCTATTATGAGGACGAGTGTGTCGTAGGCCAAGGGTCTCCTAACCCCCTCTCTACTCTACGCCTAGAGCACGACGTATCGCAGCCAGCTTGTGGTGTGTCTCCATGTACTCCCGCTCGGGCCGGGAGTCGTAGACTATGCCGGCGCCCGCTCGTGTCTCCACCGTCGAGTCGTCTATGCTCCATATGCTCCTTATCACTATGGCTGTCTCGCCAGCATAGCCTGCATAGACGCCTGCAGCCCCTGCATAGGGCCCCCGGGGGCTGTCCTCAAGACGCGCAATTGTCTCCATAGCGCGCGGCTTAGGGGCACCTGAAACCGTACCCGCAGGATTCACCGCTGCTAGCACGGTCGCATAGTCTACGCCAGGGAGCGCCACCGCCTCTACACGGCTAACTATGTGCTGCACCGCGCTATACTTCTCTATGTCCATGAACCGGGTCACTCTTACTGTGCCTGGGGCTGCGTAGCGACCCAGGTCGTTGCGAGCCAGGTCCACCAGCATGAGGTGCTCAGCTTGCTCCTTCTCGTCCCGGAGTAGCTCCTCCTCAAGCGCGAGATCCTCTTCCGGCGTCTTGCCTCGCGGCCTCGTCCCGGCTATTGGGTGCGTCTCTAGCCGGCCGTTCTCCATCCGGACGAGCAGCTCTGGGCTAGACCCCGCTATCCAGCGCTCCCCGAGCCTCATGTAGAACATGTAGGGCGACGGATTCCCGTCCGCAAGCCGGCTATAGAGCGCTATGGGCCTCCCCTTGTACTCGTAGCGCTCCAGCCGGGAGAGCACCACTTGGAGGAACTCACCTCTCGCCAGCAGCTCGATAGCCTCTCGGACCCAGGCCTCGAACGCTTGACGAGGTGTCTCCTCGACGGGGCCTCGGGCCCTGACCCAGCCGTCTATGCTCTGCTCGCCGATCTCAGCGTCTCCCGGACATATTGTTACATGTCCACGTGCATTATCATAGACTACGAGTGTCTCCGGCTCAAAGACCGCTACTACAGGCCACGAATGCTGCTTCAGTATGGGTGCTAGCCACGGCTCAGCTGCTGCTACCGCCTCGTAGCCGACTACACCGAACACCATATTCCGGCATGGTATACTGGTACATTCGCTCCCGGCGACCCGCCGTAAAGCGTTGTAAGCCTCTAGAGGGTTGTACTCCTCTACCACCTGGCGGGCGCCATAGGCTACTATCGTGTAGCGAGCCTTCTCGCTAGGCCCGCTACCGCTCTCTAGGAGCGCGACGTACCCGGTGCGCTCCTCTGCCCAGGCTGCGAGGCGGCGAGACTCTGGCGCCTTAGAGAGGGGTATACGGCGACAGTCTTGCCACATGAAGTCTGCTAGCTGCATTGCCCGAGCACCTCTATCAGCTGCTTCACCTTCTCTAGATCCTTGCGGCCAGGCTCGGCCTCAACACCACTACTCACATCAATCATGTAGACCCCGGTAGAAGCTGCTAGGCAGACGTTACCTGGATCTATGCCGCCAGCTGCCGCTGCGCGTTCTGTACAACTGACGGCACGACAGTAGGCGTCGAGAGGGACCCTTAGCCCGGCCCGGTAGCGCTTCTTGAGAGTCTTCAAGGCATCTACGAGGAGGTACTCATGGACCGGTACGGCTTGTGCTACGCTGCAGGGGTCAGGGGCTAGTCTTTCTCCATTCCATAGCGAGACGGGGGCCAGTCCCATGCCTAGCTCCTCTAGACCGGTTGCCAGACTTTCCAGCTCTCCTGGGTTGGCAGGCTGGTGATACTGGAGCACGTGGAACACCTCTAGCCTCGCCGCCAGGTCTAGGGCCTCATGCGGTGTATAGCCGTGAGCTACGAGGACGCGACGGCTCTTTGCTACAGTCTCCACGAGGTCGCGGGCCTTGCTGGGTTCGAGCACTCTGGGCGACACCTTCTCTCTGGCTACTATGAAGCCGAGGTAGTCGGCTAGCCCGTCAAGCGCTTCGACGTCGTCTCTACGTGTGAGCCCGCATATCTTCAGCTTTGGCCGCAGCATTGCTGACAAGCCTCGCGGAGCTTGTTTATGAACCCGGCTACTGTACCGTCTTCTAGAGCCTGGATAGCCGCCTCTACACCGTCACGGAGGCTCTTTACACGCCCTGCCGCGTAGAGCGCTGCAGCCGCATTGGCCGCGATGAAGTCGCGGTCGCTGGGCCTCCCTCCGCCATGGATTACTGCTAGGAATCGTTCAACGCTCTCGCTAGGCGTCTCTACCTGGAGCTCTCTGAGGTTGTACCGCTTCAGCCCCAGGTCCTCAGGCTCTACTGTGTACTTCTCGAGCACACCATTGTTTAGCTCGTAGACTATTGTCTCGCCGGATACGCTTACCTCGTCTATCCCCGGCTCACCGTGGACTACAAGGAGCCGCTCGTAGCCCAACATGGCGCCCGCCGATACCATCACGTCTAGCAGCTCTGGCCGTGCTACACCTAGCACCTGGCGGCGAATCATACCAGGATTCGCGAGGGGGCCTACGAGGTTGAAGACCGTTCTTATGCCGAGCCTACGGCGGATCGGCATAACCCTCTTCATCGCGGGATGGTAGCGGGGCGCGTAGAGGAAGGCGAAGCCCACGCGTGTCAGCATGCATTCTGCCTCGCGTGGGCCATGGTCTATCCGGTAGCCCAGAGCCTCCAAGAAGTCTGCGCTCCCGCTACGGCTGCTCACACTCCGATTACCATGTTTTAGGACTGGTACGCCGAGGCTAGCTGCTATCAGTGCGGCTGACGTCGAGGCATTCAATGTATGGGAGCCGTCGCCTCCCGTGCCCGCAGTGTCTATGGGATCTAGGCCATTGACGTCTACTCTTTCGCAGGCTTCGCGCAGCGCTGTAGCGAAGCCCGCTACTATGTCTGGTGTCTCGCCGTAGGCCCGTAGGGCTACCAATATCGCGGCTATTGATACATCGTCTAGCCCACCACTCAGCATGGCTGCTGCTATCTTCCTGGCATCGTGAAAGCCTATGCCCGCGCCGCTTAGAAGTGCCTCTAGTACCCTAGGTAAGTCTATGCCCTCGTTCTGCATTAGCTATCACCTCCTCCCATCATTGGGCTCGGGGATCCGGCCCTCCACTATCCTAGAGCTTATCTTCTCGTAGGCGTCAATATCCATGAAACCGTGGCCGCTTAAGTTGAAAACCACGACAGAGCCTGGCTCGGCGCGGCGAGCCGTATCGATGACAGCCTTTATCGCATGAGTACTTTCAGGTGCCGGGAGTATGCCCTCCGCCTTGGCGAAGATACGTGCCGCCTCGAAGACCTCTTCTTGGCTGTAAGCCACTGCCTCTACTAAGCCCAGTTTCCTAAGGAGTGATAGGCTAGGGGCAGCACCATGGTAGCGGAGACCAGCAGCATGTATCGGCGGCGGTACATAGTCCTTACCGAGACTATACATCTTGGCGAGGGGGAGGACTAGCCCCGTGTCAAGACCATCGTAGCGGTATGTACCCTTGCTGAGCCTAGGCGCTGCCTGGGACTCTGCCGCTATGAATCGTGTTTTCTCGAAGCCCTCGCCGCGGAGCTGCATACCTAGTGCTGGGTAGGTGAAACCAGCCATGTTACTGCCGCCGCCGACGCATGCTATCATGTAGTCTGGCTCCTCGGGGAGCTGCTGGAGAAGCTCCTGGCCTATCACTGTCTGGTGTGTGATAACACTTTCGAGCACAGAGCCTGCGACATAGCGGCGCCGGGGATTCTCAAGCACATATTCTATTGCCTCTGTTATTGCTAGACCCAAGCTGCCGGGGTGGTTGGGACGCTCTCGTAGCGCCCGCCGGCCCGCCTCCGTCACGGTGCTAGGACTGGGGTGTACAGTGGCGCCTAGCGTCTGCATGGCTACACGGCGGGGTTTCTTCTTCTCGTAGCTGCTCCGCGTCATGAAGACTGTTGCCTTGAGCCCCAGCATGGCTGCTGCCATGGAGACTGCTAGGCCCCACTGGCCCGCCCCGGTCTCAGTGGCAACCTCCTCGGCGCCGTCGAGGAGAGCATAGTAGACCTGCGGTACAGCCGTGTTGAGCTTATGACTACCTGTGGGCAGTATACCCTCGTACTTATAGTATATTCGCACTCTACCGTGGACTCCAATGGCCTTCTCTAGTCCCTCGGCGCGTATGAGTGGGGTCGGCCTGCCGGCCTTCCTGTAGACTTCGCGGACGCGCTCGGGTATCGGTATGAGCCGGCTGAGCGTATACTCTTCGTCTATGAGCCTGGAGGGTAGTATCCTTACCAGCAGTGCTATCCTCGAGTCCTCGTCCTCGAGTGGGTCTAGGAGCGGTGGCAGCGGCACCGGCAGGTCGGCTATTATGTTGTACCAGTAGCGGGGCACATCAACCATAAGCTTGGTCACCTCTCCTCTTGGCTGTGTTTTACAGAGTGTACGGCCTGGTAGATGCCACAGGCTAGGCTCTTGGCTTCGTCGATGTCCTTCTCCTCGAGGAGCCGTATGATCGCCGAGCCGACCACTACCGCGTCGGCTCCGCTCCGGATCAGCGCTGCTGCTGTCTCTGGCCGGTGTATTGCGAACCCGGTGAGCAGGTACCGGTCGCCGATCAGCATCCTGGCTAGACGGACGTTCTTCTCCACGGCTATCGGCAGCTCGACTCCAGTGGCTGGCTGTAGACCTAGGTAGATGTAGAGCGGGTTTAACGCCGCGTAGCGCTGCAGCCAGTTGTGCGGGAACCTGCTCGAGGCGAAGAAGCAGGGTCGCAGTCCTGCACGCTCGCTTTCCTCGACGTATGTGTCGAGCATCTCGGGGTAGTCGAAGGCGAGGTCGGGTAGCAATACGCAGCCAGCGCCAGCAGATGCTGCTGCCTCGAGCAGCTCGCGTAGATTGTCTACATAATCCTCCATGTACGCCATTAGGGTGAACGGCTTGTCCACGTTAGTCTTTTCTAGAAGTTTTAGCGCTTTCAGACCCCGCAGCCCTGCTGAGACTACACGACGGTGCGACGCGCGTACTGTAGGCCCATCATACTTAGGCCTCGCTGTCGGCAGCCCCAGCTCGTAGAAGTCCACACAGCTAGAGAATCTCTCAAGGATCCGAGAGAACTGGGCCGGCTCGGGGAACCCAAGGGTGAGGTAGACGCTAAACCCCGGCCGGCTTAACTCCATTGGCAGGACATCACTCCCACTCCCTCCGCCAGAAGGCCTTGTCCAGGACTAGCTGGCCCACTAAACTCCCACTATAAAAAACTAGCGGCGCCGGACTCTCCGGGTCATATAGTGGGTGGGCCTACCCAGAGCCACCTCAGCAACCTCCTGTAGTGCTTCGCTAACCGAAGGATGTGGGTGCACAACGCTGGCTAGTTCTTCTAGAGTCACACCCTTCTCTACCGCGAGAGCGACTTCAGCTATGAACTCCGAAGCGCGTGGCGCTGCCGCGACGACGCCTAGCACCCGGAGGCTCCGCTCCTCGTACACTATCTTGACGAGCCCCGCCTCTGCACCCTCCATTACTGCTGACGCTATACCTCCCAGCCTTATCCGGGTCTCAGCAGCATCTAGGCCCGCCTTACGGGCCTCCTCTAGCGTGTAGCCCACCTGTGCTAGCTCAGGCTCCATGTAGACCACCATCGGGACTGCTTTTTGCTTGTAGACCGCTTTGCCGCCTGCAGCGTTCACCCCAGCGACGATGGACTGCGCCATAGCCTTGTGTGCGAGAAGAGGCGGCCCCGCTGCATCACCCGCCGCGTAGACCCCTGGAGCACTTGTGGCCATGTAATCGTCGACCTTTATGTAGCCCTTCTCGTCCAGCTCCACGCCAGCCTCCTCTAAGCCCATGCCATGGGTCGAGGGCCGCCGCCCAGTGGCAACGAGTACCGCGTCAGTCTCTATTCTCTCCCCGTTCTCTAGCACCGCTTCCACGTTATTCTTGCCGCGCTCTAGCCTGGCTATCCGGGTAGACGTGTACACCTTTACACCGAGGCTTCTGAGCCACCTCTTGGCGGTTAGCGACAGGTCCCGGTCCATGCCGGGCAGTAGCCGGGGCATCAGCTCCACGAGGTAGACCTCGACGCCGAGCCGGGCCATGATATCCGCGTACTCGACGCCGATAGGGCCCCCACCTACTATGAGGAGCCTCTGGGGCAGCTCCTCTAGACTCAAGAAGCTACGGTTATCGTGTACTTGGCGGCCGTCGGGCTCCAAGCCCGGCGGCGACCAAGGCTCGGTACCAGGAGCCAGCACCACCTTCTCGGCCTCGAGGACGAGGTTCCCAGCCTCCACTATCCCCCCGGGACGGAGCCGAGCCCTAGCCCGGATGACGTCTATATCGTAGCCTTCTAGGAGCTGCTCTATCCCGGCCCGTATCCTATCGACAACCCTCATAGCCTCACGGATCAGCTTCCCGCGTTCAAGCTCAACCCTGCCTACAGAGGAGACTATGTCAGCAGCGAGTGCTATGCGGCGCAGAGCCTTAGTCGGTATACAGCCGTAGTTCGTACATTCGCCGCCAAGGGCTCGTGCCTCTACGAGAGCCACGCGGAGACCCATCTGGGCTGCATGGACGGCCGCAGGGTAGCCTCCCGGCCCTCCACCGATAACCACTAAGTCGTACCTACGAGTCTCAGCCAAAGTCCAGCCCCAAGGCCGGGGGTCGAGCTTCCGGAGATAACTCTATCCAGCCCTAGACCATCATAACAGAACAGATTCAAAATACGGCCGCTCGATTAACGGCGTTCTCTCCACCAAACCGAGAAGACCATAGGCGGTCAGGGGCCACTAAGACTCACCGAGGCCGTGTCTATACTCGCTATCGTCCCGGGTTTAATCGTGAAGTGCTGGAAGCTAGTCTAAAGCGCCCAGGAGCCTCCATGCCTGGATTAGTTCTCTCAGTGTTAACTGGCCTGGTGCTACGGGCTCGCCGAGGCTAGCATAGGTGAGGGCACCACCCATCAACGGGGCTAGTATCCTCGATAGCCTGCCTTGCGGCCCCATGGCGAACGCTGCTACTCTGCCCGGCCACTTGGCGTTAATGCCTAGTACTTTCCAGTTGTCCTCTAGGGTTCTAGCCGTTGTCACTATCTTGGCTATCGCCGCGCCGCGCCGGATCATGTCGCCCGCGTAGCTATAGAGCACCTCGGATGGGGGTGTCCAGCGGAAATCGTGGATCGAGACTATTACGCGGCCTTTCGCAACGGAGAGTGCTTCGTCGAGGAGGCTGAACCGGTACTCGAGGTCTATGAGCCAGGCCCCGTGATCCAGTAGCGCCAGTAGCGTGTCCAGCTTTTCCTTGTCGGGGCCAGTGTAACGGCCGCCCTCGCGGCTATCGCGGAGCGTGGCTATAGCCCTAATCCCCCGGCTAGAGAGCTCCTCTACGGCGCAGCGAGCCTCCTCGAGACCATAGCCTAGTAGATCTAGTCTTAGCTCGACTATTCGGCAGCCCTCTCCTGCAGCTGCCTCTGCTAGGCGCTTGGGCTCGCTCGGCTCCGGTATGCAAGCTACCTTATTGAGTAGACTTGGCTGCAATGTGCCACGCCTCAGCAAGCAGCTCTAGAGCCTCATCCACCTTCATGGCGACTAGTGTAGGGCTACCTATCTCCTTGAGCATAGGTACGAGTATCTTGTCTCCACGCCTCTTCTTGTCCAGCATTATTGCTTGGAGTGTTTCCTGGGGGTCTAGTCCGGGGGGCGGCGCTGTGGGGAGGCCTAGGGCTGAGAGGAGTTGACGTATCTCCTCTATGTCCTCCCTGGGCGTGCCCAGCTTCAGTGTTGCAGCAATTCCTTCCACAACTAGACCGATGGCCACTGCATATCCGTGCCTCATCGAGTAATCCATAGCCTTCTCTATGGCGTGTGCGACTGTATGGCCTAGGTTGAGTATCATCCTGTCCCCGCGTTTCTCCCTATAGTCCTTCACCACGATGTCCATCTTCACGTCTAGGCTATACTTTATCGCCTTAGTCAGCACCTCCGGATCCCTATCTAGCAGCTTCTGGGAGTTCTCGCGGAGCCACTCAAGGAGGCTACGACCGTGTATAGCCGCATGCTTCACTATCTCAGCGAGACCAGAGATGTACTCCTCCTCGGGCAGCGTCTCTAGAAGGTCCACGTCGGCTATCACTATCCGGGGATGATGAAATACTCCCACGATGTTCTTAGCCTCAAGGTTCACCGCTGTCTTGCCACCGACAGCCGCGTCGGCCATAGCTAGGAGCGTGGTTGGCACCGTAGCCCAGTCTATCCCCCTCATGTAGGTGGCTGCCGCGAAGCCCGCCGTGTCAGAGACTGCGCCACCACCGTAGGCTACTAGGAGCGCGTCGCGGGGGATATTCTCCCGGGCCATCCAGTTCCAGAGCCACGCGACAGTCTCCAGGCTCTTTGTCTCCTCGCCGCCGGGCAGCTCTGTAAAGTGGACATGAATTCCAGCGTCCTGTAGGCTTGCAAGCAAGTCGCGGAGCATGCTTCGTGGCGCGCCAGCATCCGCGACCACTACTGCTGCAGAGTAGGGGCCTTGCTCTAGCGCTAGCTGGCCTAGCTGCCGCCTAGCTCCCGGACCAACAATTATAGCTACGTCGTGGCTGTCCTGGATTACCCAGCAGCTACGCTCTACCTGGTTCATATGAGCCCAGCTCCCCGTAGCTGGTCTACAAGCTCCTCGAGCATCTTAAACGGTAGCTGTTGCTTCGAGTCGCTGAGCGCCTTGTCGGGGCTCGGATGCACCTCCATCATTATTCCATGGGCTCCGGCTGCTAGGGCTGCACGGGCTAGCGGAGGTACTAGACTGCGTTTACCAGCAGGGTGGCTTACATCGACTATCACGGGCAGCCGTGAGATCTCCTTGATTATCGGGACTACCGTTATGTCTAGGCTGAAGCGTGCGTACTCGTTGAAGCCCCTTGTTCCTCTCTCGACGAGAGCTACCTCTTCTAGGCCGCCTGCTAGGAGGTATTCGGCACTGCATAGCCATTCGTTTATCGTGGCCCCGAAGTGTCTCTTTAGGAGGACTGGCTTCCCGGCCTTGGCTAGCTCGCGTAGGAGCGGCGTGTTCTGCATGTTACGGGCTCCAACCCATATTATGTCGACGTATTCTGCCGCCGTTGCTACGTCGCGGGGATCCATTACTTCGGTGGCTACGGGCAGGCCCACCTTGTCGCCGGCCTCGCGGAGCCACTCAAGCGCGCGTGCCCCGTGGCCCTGGAAGCTGTAGGGGCTAGTACGGGGCTTCCAGGCACCACCCCGTATCACTACGTTCCTGAAGCCATGCTTGTCGACGAATATTCTCTTTATCGCCTCTGCAGTCTCTATAATCATGTCCCTATCCTCTATACTGCATGGCCCAACTATGACTACTGGGGTCTCGCCGCCTATCTCGACGTCTCTTACCCGGAAGCGCACCGGCTCGCCGGTTTCGCGAAGTACACGTCTGCACTCCATACTCTTTAGCACCCCCTCTGCATCACACTCATACGAGCCGCTCTTGGGGTTTGTGCTTAGCGCCCTGGGAGCAGCGGGACGCGAAAGGGCTTTATACCGTTCCCACTCTGGTGGGCCTCCCTGGGCTCTAAAACGAAGCGAGTTAGCTGTGGAGGGGGGACAGCTTATTGTATCGAAGCTAGGCGGAATAGCTCAGGCGGGTGATGCTATTGGAATTTCGCTGAGCGAGAAGCTCCACGAGATATCCCTCCGGGCCCGTCGGCGCATTATACGCATGGGCATTATCGAGAAAAGCGTCCATGTTGGTGCCTCGCTCAGCGTCCTTGATATCCTTGTCACGCTTTACTTCGGCCGGGGGCTCCGGAGGACCGGCAACCGCCCCACTGAGCGCGACTGGCTAATACTAAGCAAGGGTCACGCTGTACCCGCGCTCTACGCAGTCCTAGCAGAGAAGGGGCTAATACCAGAGGATCGCCTAGACGCCATAAGGGCTATCGACGGGCTCGAGGGGCACCCCGACTATACTACTGAAGGCATTGACGTCTCTACGGGCAGCCTCGGCCAAGGTCTAAGCATAGCCGCCGGCATAGCCTACGCTATGAGGCTGGATGGCACCGAGGATAGGCATCGAGTGTACGTGATACTCGGCGACGGCGAGCTAGACGAGGGCCAGGTCTGGGAAGCCGCAGCAACCGTGGCACACCTAGGGCTTCGCAGCGTAGTAGCTATTGTTGATGTTAACGGATTCCAGCTCGACGGTCCTGTCGAGGCTATCAAGACTAAGGGCGACCTGGTGCTCCGCTGGCGTAGTCTAGGCTGGAGCGTAGTGGAGGTTGACGGCCACGATTATGAGATGCTCCTTTCAGCACTGAGGGTGGCCGACCAGGAGAAGAGGCCCACAGTCATACTAGCCTACACACGCCGCGGAAAGGGGCTCGGCTTCCTAGAAGCTAGTGGGGGTCAGCACATTGACCGCAAGCATGCAGACCGGTTTACCGAGTGAGCTAAAGGGTGTCACACGAATACGTGATGCCGTCGGCAAGGCACTACTGTTCCTCGGCGACACTGACCCCGACGTAGTGGTACTGACAGCCGATGTTGCCAGGAGTACTAGGACCTCATGGTTTGCAGACCGGTTCCCCGAGAGGTTCGTAAACATAGGCATCTCCGAACAAGACATGGTGGGGTTCGCCGCCGGGCTAGCATTAGCCGGTAAGAAGCCTTACGCAGCCGCGTTCGCAATGTTCCTTATGAGGGCCTGGGAGCAGATAAGGAACAGTATTGATCGAATGAACCTCGACGTGAAGCTAATAGCCACACATAGCGGGTTTAGCGATCATGGTGACGGTGCTAGCCACCAGAGCCTTGAGGACATAGCATTAATGCGTGTCCTCCATAACATGGCTGTAGTGGTTCCTGCCGATCCACCACAGGCCTACAAGGCTGTAGTGAGGATCCACGAGGAAGTAAGGGGACCTGTCTACTTCAGAATAGGGCGTGACTACTCTCCCACTGTCACTGACCCCGCCTCTGACTACAAGTTCGGAGAGCTGGAGATACTCCGGGACGGCTCCGACATAGCCATCGTCTCCGCCGGGCCACTGCTCGCCCAGGTATTGGAGGCTACCGAGGCTCTGCAGAGGGAAGGCGTAGACGCCGCAGTGGCGAATCTACACACGGTTAAGCCGCTAGACGAGCAAGGGCTAGAGGCTCTAGCCCGGCGCACCGGGCTGCTAGTAGTCGTTGAGGAGCACTTTCCCAGAGGCGGGCTCTTCGGCGCCGTAGCAGAGGCACTGGCGCAGCGCTACCCGGTTCCAGTATACCCGATCGCCGCCAAGAGCTACGGGCATAGCGCGCGCAGCGTGCTCGACCTCTATCGTGAGCACGCCCTCCTAGCTGATTCGATAGCCTCACGCATCCTCGAGATAATAGGCCGGCATAAGAGGTGAAGGCCCGTGACAAGTGGAGATGCGGCTGAGGCTCTACGTTCGAGCCTGCTCCGGATAGATCGCTCAATAGTCAGCTTGATAGCAGCACGGCTCAACATAGCTGATGTGCTGGGAGGCGTTAAGCGGAGCGAAGGCATGCCGGTCTACGATCGAGCCCGGGAGATAACTGTCGCAAACCTCTTGGCGGAGGAGGCTCGGAGCCTTGGTGTGCCAGACAGCCTTGTCAAGGAGATATACTTCATGCTGGCCAGGGAGTCCAGGTGCCGCCAAGTATACTGCCCCGAGGCGCTAAGGATAGCATTCTACGGTTACGGCCGCATGGCTAGAATGTTAGCAGGTATACTCGCCCGCGGCGGCTGCTGGGTGGCAATAACTGGCCGTGACCCCAAGAAAGCGCAGGAGGCAGCCCAGGCCATAGGGGCACGTTATATGGAGCCATCGAGGGCCGTTGACTGGGCCGACATGCTAGTATATGCTGTACCAGGCAATGTTGTACCAGAACTGTTTAAGAAGCATCTACCACTGCTCCGGGAAAGCATGCTGATAGCAGATATAGCCTCCGTCAAGACCCCAGTAGTGAAGCAGATAACGTCATTGCTCGGCGAGGACTCACCGGAATATGTGAGCCTTCACCCGCTATTCGGGCCGCTCGCATGTCCTGCAGGGGAAAGTATCGCTGTAGTCCCGGTGAAGCTAGAGCGATGGCGTGGAAGGCTAGAGAAGCTCTTCACGGGGATCGGGCTCAACCCGGTATACGTCACCGCTGAGGACCACGACCGTATAATGGCTGTCAACCAGGTATTACATCATCTAGTCTATGACCTCTACCGGGAAGCTGCAAAGATACTACACGAAAAGCTAGGCATAGACCCAGGACTCTCTAAGGAGCTGGTTACCTGGAGCCTAAAGAGGACGGAGAGCGTCGCTGCTAGACTAGAGCAGCTGAGAGGCGTCGTCGAGGAGATACGGCGAGAGAACCCCTATACCGGAGAAGTCTTGGAGGCACTCAGCCAGGCACTAGAAGTGCTATCAAGACAAACCCGACACTCATAATATAACTTCAGATTTCTTGTAACCATACACGGGAGAAGCCTTGCCACCAGCATTTACCGGCCACGGCATATATCTCCTTAACCCTCTAATGGGGTTAGTCTGGCTCCTCATAGGTCTACTCATAGCGTTCTACGTCTATAGTGACTCGTCTAAGAGGTATCCGCGGGGAAGCCTAGCACCACTCATATGGACCGTCGCTGTCGTGTTTGGCGGCTTGCTAGTGTTGCTGCTCTACCTACTTGTTAGGCCGCCGGAGAGAAGAGATTGAGAGAAACCAGCTAGCAGATCTAATAGTCTACGGAGAACTGGCTAATTCTGTTTCCTCAACCTTCCTCTGAAGTATTGATAGGACTTATTCATTCAAAACCAGTTCTCCTTTTCTGCTTCTAGGCCTCTCTCTAGCCGGTGGTAGTGCTCTAGTCTCCAGGAGAGCCATCTGAGCAAATGGTCTGCTACTACGAGTGCTGCCATGGCTTCTACCACTGGTACTGCTCTAACCGCTATTGCGGGATCGTGGCGTCCTCCGCCGGTCATTTCTGTCTCTTCGAGGCCCCGCCAGTCTATAGTTCGCTGCGGCAACCTTATGGTTGATGTTGGCTTGAAGGCTATTCTAGCTACTATCGGACCCCCGGTGGAGAGTCCTCCTAGGATTCCGCCGCTGTGACCCGGTGTTGGGATGGGTGCTCCCTCGGGGCTCAGGACGAGGTTGTCAGTGGCCTCGGAGCCCCTCATGCGGGCTATGGCCATTCCTGTGCCGAATTCTATTGCTTTGACACCGGGTATAGCGAAGAACGCCTTAGCCAGGTCACCATCTAGGGTATCGAATGGCGGCTCACCGAGACCTGGCGGCACGCCTAGTATCCAGAGTTCGACGAGCCCACCAAGACTGTCACCATTCTTCATAGCCTCTATCAATGCTTGTTCCATTTCCTTAGAGGCCTCGGCATCGTGGCAAAATACCGTGCTCTTGTTCCTCTCTTCGCGTAGTTGTTGTAGCTGTTGAATCCAGTCTTCTGCCGACCCGTTGGGCGGCGGGCACTCAGCCGGGCCTAGAGCCCGGAGGTATGCGTAGAACCTTACCCCGTGGAGGCCAGCTATCTTCTTGGCCACCGTGCCGGCTGCGACTATGGCTGCTGTTAGTCTACCGGAGAAGGGGCCTCCGCCACGGTAGTCGTTGAACCCCATACTCCGAAGCCGGGCAGTAAGGTCGGCGTGGCCCGGGCGCGGCCGGTGGCGTACCACTTGCTCGTAGAAGCTGCTGTCCACGTCCCGGTTGCGTATCAGCATGGCGAGAGGAGCGCCAGTCGTATAGCCCATGTAGACTCCAGAGAGTATCTCTACCCGGTCTTCTTCGCGGCGTGGCGTAGTGAGTCTCCGGCCCGGGCGGCGTAGCTCTAGCTCCCTGTTGATCTCCTCAGGCGACAAAGGTATGCCAGGCGGTACTCCTTCTAGCACTGCGCCTATACAGCAGCCGTGACTTTCCCCGAATATCGACAGGCGGAGAGCAGAGCCCAGCGGCACCAGATACACCTCTGCTTTGCTATGGACTCCTAGGCTTCTCTTATCTCAACGCCTAGGGTTCTTAGCGCATCCCAGAAGCCGGGATACGACTTAGCCACTACGTCCGCTGGCTCTACTATAACTGGCTTCTCGGAGACTAGGCCGAGCAGCGCCGCTGCCATAGCTATCCTGTGGTCACCATGACTGTTATAGGTTACTCCGCCGGGGAGTCTACCACACCGCCCAGTGATTTCTATGCAGAGTCCCTCGCTAGGCGACTCCAGCAGCTTTGCCTCGACACGGGAGCGGCGGAGCAAGTCAAGCACTGCTTCAACGCGATCGCTCTCCTTGAGCCGGAGTCTCTCTATGCAGCATATTCTCGACCGGCCACAAGCAGCCGCAGCCAGGGCTGCCAGAGCGGGGGCAAGGTCGGGAGAGTCGCGGATGCAGACGCTGAAGCCTTGAAGCCTTGACGGTGCCCCTACGGTTACACTCCGGCCAGCAACCTCTACGGGAGCGCCCATGCCCCGGAGCACGTCAACTATGACGCGGTCCGGCTGCGGGTCGTTAGGGTCTAGACCCTCCACAGTGACTTCGCCTGCTAGTGCTCCCGCCGCGAGGAGAGGTGCAGCACTGCTCCAGTCTCCTGGAACCTGGTATCTGGACGGCCTTAGGGGACCCTCGACACGGAACCAGGCGTAGCCCCTCCTCTCGACCTTGGCTCCGAAAGCTTCAAGGACACGGACGGTTATGTCCACGTAGGGCCTGGACTCTAAACCATCGACCGCCATTTCTAGGCCTCCGGGTAGACCGGCTCCA
Organism: Pyrodictium delaneyi; assembly: GCF_001412615.1. Taxonomy (NCBI): domain Archaea; kingdom Thermoproteati; phylum Thermoproteota; class Thermoprotei; order Desulfurococcales; family Pyrodictiaceae; genus Pyrodictium; species Pyrodictium delaneyi. Next base: position 956,010 of record NZ_CP013011.1, read on the forward strand.
AGGAGAAGGAGTGCTGAGAGGTACTGGCTACTCTCCCTCGCATCTACCCGTGTAGAACCGCCCTGTGCTGGTCCCTTCACGGCATGGGGAGGACAGCAACCATTAGATACCATGTACTCGACGCTGAGCCTAGTAAGGGCCTCGAGGAGAGGGCGTACAGGACGCTGGTGGAGCCTCCCCCTTCCGTAGATAATCACTGGCTTATCAAGGAGCGATACAATACCGGTTATAAGCCGCATAGTGGTGCCGGATTCTACCGCATCTATGCAAGGCGTCCATTCCAGTGCCCCTGCACCAGGCGATGACAACTCCAGAAGGCTCTCTGCCCTATCTACTCTTGCGCCCAGCTTCTCTGCAGCAGCTAGTGTAGCCTCTGTGTCGCTACTCCATAGGGGATTCTCAATTATTGTTATACTGCCAGCCAAGAGTCCAGCGAGGATTGCACGGTGAGTATAGCTTTTTGAAGGCGGCGCTTTGACATTGCCCTCGGGTTTCGAAGGAGTTATTATTATCCTCTTGGGCAGTATCGCTTTCTGCATCTTTCGGCCAGCCTCTAGTTGGCTCCCTCAAACCTGGGCTTAGGGAGGGGCAGTTATACCCTGGGCCCACCCCGTTCCCACAGAAATACTTGGGGGTATCGCGGTCGCCGTGAAGAAGCGTGGGAGAGGAAAAGCTCACGGGGCGCTTGGGATTGTTAACGCTATAGGTAGTGGCGGCTACGGTGCGGCCGCCGCCCTTGACCTCTCCGTCGAGGTCGAGGTTTGGCTGTGTAGCAGCTCCCACGGCTACACGGTTACCCGAGGCCAGCACGTAGACATAGACCCAGCAATACTCGATGCAGTCGCGGAGACGGCAAGCAACGTTCTCGGACGCCACGTTGCCCCTATCTGTGCGAGGGGCTTCTCAGAGGTACCCTTAGAAGCTGGGCTTAAAGGAAGCAGTGCACTGATCAACGCACTGCTCGAGGCAGTACTGGGCCTCTACGGGGTCTCCCTCGGCGTGGAAGAGCTTGCCAGGCTAGGCGTCGATGCAGCACGACGTGCTGGACTTACTGTCACTGGTGCTCTAGACGATCACCTAGCGGTGAGCGGGTGCGGCGCCTACGCCACTGATAACACACGTCAAGCTATAGTGACCCGCGAGCCCAGCCTAAGCGGCTATGCTGTGATAGCTGTACCAGGGCGCCGGAGTATACGGGGCATAGACCTTGAGACCTTCCGGCTGTACCAGGAGCTCTACATTGCTGCCTGGAAGCTTGTACTTGCAGGTGACTGGTATGCAGCCGCGACAGTAAATGGCGTAGCCACGATGATGGCTACCGGCTCAGAGCCTAGTAAGCTCTTAGCGCTCCTAACTATGGAGGGCGTAGATGCTGTAGGTGTATCGGGCAAGGGACCAGCAGTCTACGCTATTACTAGTAGCAGAGATGTGGTTCCCAGGGTCAAGGATATGTTAGAGAAGGCAATGGGGGCTCCTACCCTAGTCTCTAGGATAACCCCTTGCAACTCTCACTTGCACTGAGCTATCCTAGTTCTATAGTCTCATAACTATAACATGTAGACCACCAGCTTATCATCATACTCTACTACACCACCGGCTACGCCTCCATTCTCGCTGTAGAGGAGGAGGAAGCGTTTAGCGTACCAATGGGTTAAGCTGAAGTAGACAGCATTAACTATGTCGACCATGCCTCCCGACACGTTGAAGACAAAAGCTATGCAGAGAGCTAGGCCTAATGTACCCCTAATCATCCCATAAGCTATCATAGCTAACGCTATGATGCTTAAGAGCTGCGGTGTAAGAGCAACTACGAGGTACTGGCGGGGGGTCATCCACGAATAGTCGATCATTATAGCGCCCATGCGTGCTACAAGCCTAAGCCGGACACCCTCTACACCTATAAGCCTCGCAGAAACCATGTGGATGAGTTCGTGGAGTACGACCACGCTCGCCAGCGACGCGGCAAGCACAATCATGTTTACTTCGATAACACAGCCACCCGGACTACAGCCTATAGTTCTGCCACAGAGAGGTGCAATGAGATACATTACTATTATGGGTGTGGCGAGGGCTGCTACGAGGCCGGCATATATGCTCCAGGCCCTTCGTACGATGACTTTCTTCTCTTCTGCACTTTTCATGGTCCTAGCCGCGCCACTCGATAGCACCTAGAGCCGGCGCAGAAGGTACTTCTCTGTCAGCTTGCTACGAGGCTCTGTGAATATCCTACTTGTCGGCCCCACTTCTACCAGCTCGCCGTAGTAGAGGAACGCAGTATAGTCCGCAACACGGGCTGCTTGTTGCGGGTTATGAGTTACTATTACTATCGGTATCTCCCGCTTGAGGTCGAGTATCAACTCCTCTATCTTCTCGGTAGCTACGGGGTCTAGGTTGGCCGTAGGCTCGTCCATGAGGAGGAGCTTGGGCTTTAGAGCGAGGGCGCGGGCTATACTTAGCCTCTGCTTCTGGCCTCCACTGAGCTTAGCGGCCGGCATGTGCAGACGGTCCTTGACCTCATCCCAGAGGTAGGCTTTCTCTAACGCCCAGCGTACTAGTTCGTCCAGCTCTTTCTTACTCTTCACCATCCTGTTTAACCGTGGGCCTATTGCTACGTTGTCGTATATGCTCATGTGCGGAAATGGGTTGGGATGCTGAAATACCATACCTATCCGGCGCCGCACCCATATGGGGTCAACATCAGGCGCGTAGATGTCGACACCGTCGAAATATACATGGCCCTCTACATGAGCATCCTCGTAGAGGTCAAGAAGTCTGTTAAATGCTCTTAGTAGTGTGGACTTACCACTACCACTAGGCCCCATTAGAGCGAAAACACTCTTATCTGGCACCTCTAGGCTGACGTTCTTGATTACGTGCTTGTCGCCAAACCATATGTTAAGCTTCTCCGCCTTCAACACATATCTGGCCATGGCTATAACCGCACCCCTTTTACGAGGAGCCTGGCAATCACCATTATACTGAACACTATGGTCAAGAGGATGAGGCTCGCACCCCAGGCGAGTTCATGATAGCCTGGACCTGGTTGCTGTATAAACTCGTATATGAGGAGGGGCACAGCCCCGCCGGGCTCCGTTAGGCTGGTCGGGGGCTTGTTAAACGCGCCTCCAATAGTGAATAGGAGGGGCGCAGTTTCGCCAGCAACCTTGGCCACGCCTATGAGTATGCCGACTAGTATTCCGCGACGCGCTATGCCAAGGATTATACGATACACTGCTTTGAGCCTCGAAATGCCTAGACTAAAGGCAGCCTCACGTAAGTCCTGGGGGACGCCACGGAGAGCCTCGCTCACTTGAACGGCGACATAGGGCATCATTACGAGCGAGAGGGCTAGCGCGCCAGCGAGCATGCTATAGGTACCCATAGGCTGAACTATGGTTGCGTATATGTAGAGGCCTACGAGTATTGTGGGGAACTCTACAAGGAGAAGGCTGAGTATGAGAACTAGCCTCGAGATACCAGCACGCCGGAATTCCGCCACGAACACGCCGGCGACGAGGGCCAGGCTTACACCTATAGCAGAGGCGAGCGCTATGAGCATGGCAGAGCCGAGTAGGACTGGGCCTATTCCTCCAGGGTTCTGGGGGTTCTGCGGTCTTGGCGGCGATGTGAGAAAGTCGAATAAGCCTACTTTCGCTATTACATTGGCACCATTGACTATTACAGTGTAGATTATGTGGGCTAGGGGTGCTACTGCTAGGAGCGCTAGTAGGGCTAGAATTGCGAGACCTAGAATGTTAGCTAGGCGACGCCTTGACTCTATACTTGGAGTGTCGCTAGACACGGTTCATCTCCTCCTCCCAGCGCTTTATGTAGAGTATACCTAGCGTGTTCACGACTAGGCCTATAACGAACAAGGCTAGGCCTCCGGCGAAAAGGGCGCTCTCCATGTACTCGTAGTAGCTGGCCGATTTGAACATGCTAGCTATTAGGCTCGACACAGTTATACCGGGACGCGTCACTGCTATCGGTGTATCGAGCGAGTTGCCTACGACCAGGCTTACAGCTACGGTCTCGCCCATGGCTCTGCCGAAGGCGAGCACGAGACCCGCTATTATGCTGGGTCTTACCGCGCCTAGGAGGATCCTTATTGTCTCGAATCGCGTAGCCCCGATGCTGTAAGCCGCTTCCCGTATGTGCCGGGGCAGCATGGAGTATGCTTCGCGTATTACTGCTGCCGCGTAGGGCACGATCATTATGCCAAGCATTACACCTGCAGTGGCTATAGTGTATCCCGTCACTGGTGGCTCGCTGAAGAAGGGTATCCAGCTGAAATGCTGGTACATGAAGTCTAGGAACTCCTTCATGGTTGGTGCTAGATAGGTGGCGCCCCAGACACCATAGACTATGGTGGGTGTTGCAGCCATGAGGTCTACTAGTATCGACACCACACCCCGGAGGCGTCTAGGGGTAAGCTCCTCAATGGCTACAGCCAAGCCTACTGCGAGTGGTGCAGCTATTAGTATGGCTATTGTGCTAGTGTAGAGTGTCCCATAGATTGCTGCAAGTAATCCATACTTCTCCTTCTCTGGGTTGTCCTCTACCGCTTTCCATACATTCTCAATGAATATGGATATGCCTTCACGCTTGAGTATCGGGAGCGATTTTAGCAATATGACTGCAAGCATCGAGGACAGTATAAGGAAGACTAGAAGTGGTACGGGGAGGTGGACTAGGAAGAACCGTTTATCGTCACGGCTACGGAGCCGTGGAAGGAATCCCCCTACCATTAGGGTAAAAACGCGCTTACGCCTTGCGGAGGCCGGGCCTCCCTTCAACTCCAGCGATACCCCGCTACTAGTTCATGAGCTACTGCTGGGCGTTAACCTCCGCACTCCAGGAGCTGGGCTGCCTGGGATACTACCTTCTTTAGCTGCTCGGGTAACGGTGCATAGCCCCTAGGCAGGTTGTCTTGACCCTGAGACCCTATGTATTCTATGAATGCTTTCATAGCGTTACACTTGGCTGAATCATCCCAGCTTCTCCACACTAGGAGGAATGTCTGGCCCGCAAGTGGGTATGCATCAGGGCTTGCCGATGAGTATACAAACTCCTTAGCTACATCACTCCAATCGTCTAGCGGGCTAGGCGGATTATCTATAGCGAAGGCTGCCGATATGCTTTCTGTGCTGGGTGCTACAAACTTGCCTGCTGGGTTCTGGAGCCTCGCATAGGGCAACCCGTACTCTAGCGCATAGGCCCACTCAACGTAGCCTATCGAGTAGGGTGTGGACTTAATCGCCTGGGTTACGCCCTGGTTGCCCTCCTGGCCTATACCCCGGCCCGTCTTGTCAACAGGCCATTCGACGCTTTTTCCGACTCCTACTTTCTCTCTCCACTCGCTACAAGTCTTTGCGAGGAAGGTTGTGAAGATCTGGGTAGTACCACTCGAGTCGCTACGATGCACAGCTATTATCTCCCGGTGTGGTAGTTTGTCCGCAACTGCCGGGTTGAGCTGCTTTATGGCCGGGTCGTCCCAGTAGATTATCTCGCCAAGGTATATCTTTGCTATCACTTCACCTGTTAGGTTTAACTGTGCATCCCCTATCTCCGGTATATTATATACTACGACCACCGCGCCAAGCGCTACTGGGAACTGTAGTATCTCACCCTGGTGTTTCTGCCACTTGCTGCGGGGTAGCGGAGGATCGCTGGCAGCAAAATCTACGAGCCGGCTGAGGAGATCGCTTACACCTTTACCGCTTCCGCCACCAGTATATTCTATCTCGATATTAGGGTGTCCCCTCGTGAACTCTTCTATCCAGTTATCCATAGCTGGTTTCACGAATGTTGATCCGCTGCCAAGCAGGCTTACCGTCTCCTCTCCAACGCTGTTAGCCACTGGCCTCTGAGTTAACTCCTTGTACTGGTTTAGAGCTTTGAGTGAAATACCCAAGGCTACTAGGGATATTATTAGTGCCACTACCGCGATCATACGGGTTTCCATACCAGTACACCTCATGACTCCTTACCGATTTAGCACCGGGCTTCGAGTCTATAGCGTTGTCCCGTGTTAGGGCCGAGTGCTCTAGGGTCTATAGAGTTCTACTTATAGCATCTATAGACCGTCTAGCGCCGATGTAGAGGGGTCTGGTGTATTTAGAGGAGTATAGAGGGAGTATATAGAAGGCTGAAGGATGCTCAGCCTAGGTGTTGTACCGCATGGCCCCGGGCCGGGGCTTCCGGGGCTCGGCCTCGGCTGTAGTCAGCACTTCCCGGAATACTTCTAAGGCTTGTACGGGTAGGTATAAGTCTCAGAACTACACCACGTACTACAATTATTGGGGTTTCCTGGGCTCCACGGAATCCCCTTTATATGTGCCTGGAGGGACTCCAAGCTATGCCTGTAGTCTCGCTTAAAGTCCTACCTGTAGGCGTAGGTACTAGTCTATCTCGCTATGTGGCTCGAGTCGTAGCCCTATTAGAGGCTCACGGGTACAAACCCATAGTCACTCCCGACACCACGGTCATTCATGTTCGAGATCTAAGCGAAGTTGGTGCAATAGTCAGAATGATTCACGACGAGTTATATAGCATGGGTGTTCCACGTATAGTAACGATAGTCATGATTGATGACAGGAGGGACGTCGAAGAATCCAGCCCCGAAGAGTTAGTACAACGAGTGATACGACACATTGAGGAAGAGAGGAAGAACGTTCGTGGAGACGTACATGGCGTGATGTAGGGCTAGTAGCGAGGTAAGAGGTAGTAACGGTTATTGTAGACAAGCAATTCTGCCTCTACCCCTTCTTTTAGTTTCCCCTCAATACTGGTATCTCGACGAGGAATTTCCAGATATTCATAACTGCCGTCGAGATATTGCAGGTGTATCCAGCCCGGTTCTAGCGCTACTACAAGTACACGCCGGTGGTCATCTAGCCGGGGCTCGTGAAGTTGCCGCCACGCCTCTTCCACTGTTAACCGGTGTAGTCTACTACTGCCGAGCTGACGTACCAATACATAGCCACGGTCTATCTCTTCTACGCGCGCCAGCGATCCCTGGTACTCTACTAACGTCCCCGGCTTGAAGAAGGGTAAACGAACAGATAGCGTGAGTCGCGACACGCGGCGGCCGTCGTTCCTCCTGCCCACTACCTTATGGCTCTCTTTCACTCTGGCTGCTAGCCGGCTGCGCAGCCTCGCAGCGAGGCTTCTAGCTGCATTCTGGTCTAACATCTTGAGGTCTATACCTTCACGGAGTTCGTCTACCGATAGGATAACGCTCTCTATGGATTCTCCCAGTTCGTCTATAATCTCTTCAACAGCGATTCTATCGTCCTCACTTAGCCTACCATTGTATCCTCTAACCTGCACGATAGCTGTAGGAACTCCTGCCGCCCGCTGGAAACATACCGGGCATATTTGCTTCTGTACCACGACAGGCACACTATAGACTATGGTGTCCTCATGCTCCATGCCTTGTAGCCGGCCAGCTACACGCACCAGAGCCTGCTCAGCATCATAGTCTATTTCGACGCCCTCAACCCGGTAGTACTCTGTATGTTCGGTTGGCTTGAAGCTCGCCTGGAATACTAGTGCTGCAACATCCTCCAGTCCGCCATCACCTGGTGGAGGGAACCAACGCCCTTGATACCGGTAGCTCCCACATCTCGTGCAAACCGCTAGCTGCAGCTTTGCAGGCGGCCTACCAAACCCATATAGTTCTAGATAACACTTGGAACATAACCTTCCATCTACAAGCTTGTCTACTTCACGTCCACAGCGTATACACATAGGCATCTCAGCCTACACCCTCCCATGTCAGCAGATGTCGCTACATGTAACGCCCCGTGACCCGATTGGTTCACGGCTACTTTCTGCTCGTCTGGGGGTGTATCTATTCTGCGGACCTCTCGGGAAACAATGTTATAGTTATAAAGCTCCAGCACGGTGACCTCTAACTCATGGTAGGGGCATCCCTAAGATGGTTCGAGGAAGTATTCTATCAGGTAAGGTGTCATGATGCCTTGTCCTTTCGGTGTCCAGTAGTATATAGTGCTGAACGGATCTATACAGGGTTTAAGCCGACTAGATACGTTGAGGCAGTAACAGTCTACGGTGGATACGTGGTCTATGCTGGGTTCCTCGGCGATGCCATGCGTGCTGCACAGGAGATATCCGCTGCTGTTGGCTGCGGCAAGCCAAGACTTGTGGAGTTCGATGGAGTTATTGTGCCAGGGTTTGTTGACGCTCACCTACACATACGCGGCATAGGTGCCACGAAGTACTCTATCGACTTGTCAGACACGGAGTCCCTGGAGGAGCTTCTCGAGCTTGTTAGGCATGAGGCGGATAGATTCAACGACTGGGTCCTCGGCAGGGGTTGGGACCAGGAGCGGCTAGGCGGTTGGCCTACACGCTACGAGCTAGACGAGGTCGTCCCTGATAAACCCGTGGTGTTGCTCCGTGTCTGTGGCCACGCCGCAGCACTGAATACCAAAGCAATGGAGGCTCTAGGGCTGCTAGAGTCTAGCAGCCCACTCGTAGACCGTGGCTGCGACGGCAAGCCTACAGGCCTCGTGTTTGAGGAGTTAGCTGCCCAGGCCTACCGTGAGGCTATACAGAGTCTTGACCCGGTCCGCCTCGTTGTCGAGGGTGCTGAAGAGGCTCTACGATACGGTATAACACTGGCCGGTGCAATGGATGTGGATGCTCACGTGTTCCGGGGCCTCGTCGCCGCTAGGCGGATGGGATTGCTTCGTCTACGCCTCCGCGTCTACCTTTCACAAGAGCTTTTCGAAAAGTTGGACCAGCTAGGGGCTGTCCCGGTGCTCGGAGACAACTTGCTCCGCGTTGTTGGAGTTAAGCTCTACATGGACGGGAGCCTTGGCGCGCGGACTGCATGGCTCCGAGAGCCCTATAGCGATGAGCCCAGGTCGAGGGGCCGGAGGCTTCTCTCCGCAGAAGATCTTGCCAATATTGCATCGAGGGCGCGTAAATGGCGGCTAGATGTGGCTGTACATGCCATAGGCGACGCAGCTGTAGAAGAGGCGTTAAGGGGCTTTGCTGCCTCGGGATGCAAGTGTAGGCTTGAACATGCTAGCTTAGCGCCACCTGACCTAGTCGAGAAGATGGCCTCGCTAGGGGTGAGGGTCGCAGTTCAGCCCCGGTTCCTGGTGAGCGATTCCTGGGCCGTGGATAGGCTCGGCCCCGGGAGGGCTAGGTGGCTATACCCGTTCCGCAGCATGCTTACATCCGGGGTGTTACTTGGGTTCTCGAGTGACGCTCCTGTAGAGCCCCTAAACCCGCTTGAAGGAATCTATTCCGCCGTCACGCGTGGCACTTTAGCACAGTATACTATGAGAGAGGCTCTCGACGTCGAAACCGCGTTGCATCTTTACACTGCTGGTTCCGCCCTATTGCTAGGCGAGACGAGAGCAGGCTGCCTTGAGCTGGGTTGCTTCGCGGACATGGCTGTGCTTGACCGCGACCCGCTGGAAGTTGACGTAGAGGAGATCACTGGAATAGGCTTCAACGCCACGATAGTGGCGGGAGAGACCGTATGGCAGAGGAGTTAGCATGCCAGAGCCTAGCTCGGGCTTGTGCAGCCGCCGTAGTGGTGGATGCTGCTGTCCCACGGCCCGGGCTTTCTAGCTTCCAGAGGCCGAGACGAGACCTAGACCCTCTGGGCTTTGCCGGACTCGCCCCCCTGGCGTATGAAGCATGCCTCTGTAGTTGCCTAGGGGCGCTCCACGGCTCAGCTAGTGACTGGGTGGAGTGCTGGTTATCCTCCGTGGGGGCCATGGCGACGAGCTGGGGAAACCCCGGGCTCGGGAGCCTATTCCTCTTATCGCTACAGGCTGCTGCGCTCGGCCTCTCACTCCGCCGAGGCAGAGGAGACTCCGTGGAGGCTGTTATGGCGTCTAGCCGCATAGTAGTCGATGAGAGTGGTGTTGAAGCTGCTGTAGCCTTCTATCGTGGCCTCCAGCTCGTAAGCCCGAGATACCTGGCCCGAATATCGTGGAGCGGACTGCCAGAGGTCGATGGCAGGCACTCGCTTGAGATGCTCCGCGAGGCCAGGGTGACGCTGAGAGCCTTGTTGGAGGCTGCCTCGCTCTACGACCCGGTGTCCCGTGATGCCGTCTCGTTTATGGCGCTTAGTCTTGGCATGGTGCTGCCTATTCTCCGGGAGGAGGACTGCCTAGAAAGGGGTGTGCGTCGGGCAACGTACACGTTAGCTGGGCTTGAGGGCGACCTGCTACTGTCGAGGAAGGCTGGTTCTATCTGTTCCGAGCTATGGCTGAGAGCAGCCGAAGGCGATAGAAGGGCCGAAAAGGAGCTATGGAGGGTTCTGGAGAGCACCGGGCCAGGCTCGATAGCCGATGTAGTGGTTAACGCTGTTGCCAGGCTTCTCTACGAGTATTTGCACGGCTCTATGCTTGCTCCGAGGCTTTTTTGCCACGCATGACGACTATCCTACCCTTCTCGGCTGCCAGCGCGATACGGTACGCAGCAATAGCCATGGCGGAGGCTAGGCTCCGGAGGGCTGTCTCCAGTTCTTCGGAGTCGTGGCGTGCCTTCGCCCGGTTAGCCCATTCTAGGTAGCTCCTTATCCGCGGCTCTACAAGCATGAGCAGCGGTGTGTCGCCGGCTAGCCTGGCAGCCTGCTCTGCTGCGTCGACGAGACGGCCCTCGTGCTCAGCCCCGCGGAGCGCTAGTACGCCCGTATAGCTGCCAGCGAGCATGCGGAGGAGCATGTTGCGCTGATCCTGCCCGTAGTAGGCTACGCGCAAGCCCTGGCTCAGTATCCTGTCTAGATGGCGGAGGGCTAGCCGAGCCATCTCAGATGCCGACTCCAGGCTCGCTCTACCCCTATAGCTGTCCACTTCTACCCGCTCTCCGTCATAGCTGGCTACGGCTGCCACTGCCACAGTCTGACCATTGTCCTCAATGGTCTCATGTACTACCGCTATTGCTCCAAGCCCATGACTCCGCGAAGGCCTGGGATGTTCTATTATCACGCCGCCGGCCTGTATAGTCTTTGAGCCCGCTATTACCCGGGCTGCTTGGGCAGCGAGCTCCCTCAGCCGCTTTATGGAGACTTCTCCACGCATTACGCGCAGCGCAGAGACAGGATCAACAGCTGCTAGCAGGGGCACTGTTATGCCCGGGTATTCGTAACTCTGCGCCTTCTCTGCGACCTCGAGCCAATCAAGCGTATCGAGGAGTCCTGCTGACTCGCGCTCCCAGAGGTGTATCAGCTTCACAGGCCCCGCGGAGACGACGCGATAACGTATGAGCCCTAGAGGTATAGCGTAGCGAGGGTCTAGCCGCAAGTACACCATTAGCGCTGCTAGACCTAGACGGAGATCCTCAGCCGATAACGTACCCGGGGCTTCAAATACATAGCCATAGGTGTAGTCACGATACCGCCCGGCAACCGGCGCGTTAAGCTCTATCGACGCCATCTCATGGTAGACCCGTACCATCCCGGTAGGCCGGCTAGCTAGGCGGGGGCGGCGGCTCTCAACGAGCCATTCGACTTCCACTGGCTCCTCTACTAGCTCACCGAAACCTCCCGTCGGCGCAGACACGTTGAGCACCACGGCAGTGTATATCCTGCCGTAGCGGAGGTCGTTCTCGAAGCCTGGTCTCTCGCCCCACGCCCGCTTAAGATCCTCATACCTGGATACTGCACGGGCTATCCAGTCGTGTTCTGCGATAGCCTCGTCGGGAGGCTGCTCGTAGACCCGGAGTTCCCGAGGTTCTACTTTTACCACTAGCATCTCGCTCATAGGGTCATAGGTGCCGGGCTGATACTTCTCGACCGCATCACGGTGTGATATTTCCTCGCTACGTATCAGTGTTTCCCGGCCTCTACGGATAAGCACCTTACGGTAGCCATAGGGCGGACCATGTTCATAGAAGCCTAGGTCGCTCCAGAACGCCTTGCCTCGCCGGCTCAAGGTGAGCCTACTGCCGTTGAGAGAGGTGTATTCCTCTACTAGGCCCAACCGGCGTAGAAGTTGCTCTTCACTTGGATCGAGTTCTAGGCCGCGCAGTAGTTTCCACATAGCCTTGAATATAGCTGCATAGGCATTGGATGGGTTTATGTAGAGCTTCTCCAGGGGTAGACCGAGCCACTGCTTCAGGGCCGAGCTACCGGCCTCCAGCAGCTTCCGGTCCCAGAGCCCCGAAGGCACGACTATGGTCTCTGTGACGCCTAGCTCGCGGCGACGCCCCTTCCTCCCCTCCCTCTGCATGTACTCCCGAAGGTCGGCTGGGAGCCCTATGTGGACGACACGGTTGACACTCCCAATGTCTATACCCTGGGCGAGCGTTCTGACCGTTATTATCATCGCGATCTGTCCTTTGCGAGCAGCCTCTTCTATCCTCTCACGCCGCTCCTTAGAGACAAGGTGGTGATGCACACCTACGAGCCTCTGCTTGTCTGCTGGTAGTCTTTCGAGGAGGCCGCGGTACAGTCTCTCAGCCATGCGTATACTCCGGGTAAAGACTAGGGTCACGTTGCCCGGCTCGGAGGCCTCTAGTATGGTCTGGAGTATCTCTACCGGATCTAGGCCGGGTCGGGGAGGTCTCAGCCCTAGGGCCTCAAGGGCTTCGTAGACCTCGTAGAGGTGTTCGCGGAACTCCTCCTCGTTATACACAATGTCCATTATCCAGGGTGCACGGGAAGCTATAACGCTAGAGTATGCACGTATATAGTCCCGTAGTGCCTCCAGACCCTTACCGATCACTATGATTGTCCGGTTAGGCGTCTTGAATGGTCGGCCCTCGATTATCCTGGTCTCGCGGCCCGTAAGCCTCGTCAACAGTGATGCCAGTTCATCGGGGTTGCCGAGCGTCGCTGAGAGCACGACAACGCGCGGCGGCCGGGAGGCAAGGTACCGTGAGATTAGCTCCACGATGGCTAGTAGGAGGTGAGCGCCCCGGGGCCCGTAGAAGTCTAGCTCATCGAACACTATGAGGTCTAGCGACGAGATAAAGTCCTCCAACACAGCACGGTGCGGGTGGAGGGCTAGTCTCTTCATTTCGGCGAGGAGGAACGCTGGATTCGTTACCACGATTCGTGCTTGGTGGATTAACTTTAGCAGTTCATCGCCACGTTGTCCCTTCTTCTCTATACTAGGCCGGTCTATACGCACTACTGCTCCACGGCGTCCCGCCAGGCTGTAGTACTCTTCGAGCCTCCGTATCTGGTCAGCAGCCAGAGCTAGAGTAGGATAGACTGCTAGGACACGCCAGCCTTCACGTAAAGCTGCCAGTGCCCACGCTTCAGTCTTACCTGAACCTGTCCGGGCTGTCAGCACAACGTTCATACCGGCAGTTAGCGCCTCTATGGACTCTAGCTGGTGACGATAAAGCCGTAGCTCACCTTTCCCGCTACCCGCGAGGGCCGGAACGATGTCTCCAAAACGTTTCCCGGTCTGCTCTGGCTCTTCGCCCGGCTCTTCCCAGAGCAACACCTCGTAGCCGAGGCTCCTCAGCGCTGCTGCGACCTTGCTGGCCCCGCCCATGTTGTTACGCCTACCCATCTCCTAGTAGAGACTCCTTAGAAACAATGACCCTCCTTAAACCTCGAACTCATAACTAGGATAGATAAACATTATAATGGGGCTTATGATGAAATATAAGTGTCACAAGGAAGTAGTTATCCATCAATATCGCTCTGGGGCAACTTCTCCTGGTAGGGATCGATATAAGTTTCAGTCTTAATAGCTATTCAACGATACATTATTTCGCATAGAGAGAGCTTAAGACGATATGGAGGCTATAGAGCTGGCAGCTCTAACGCGCCGGTTAGGGTTTCCGGCTGCTATAGCCTCCCGAAGAAGCCTTGTAGCCCCGGATGCCGGGTATGTAGAGGTAGATCTTAATCTTGAGAGATACTCTTCTAGCCGCCATTGCAGCCCTAGCACTTGCTAACGTATTGTTCGCTGTAGCTGCATCCATAGCATATAACACCAACCCATTGACTACTGTTAGAAACATATACAATGAGATTGTAGGGGAGGACGAGCAAATAGATTCGGTTGTACTCGGCTCCGGGAGCTACGCCATATTCGACAGTACTAAGGCTAGTAATCTCCGGGTAACAATTAGGGTATATGTATATGCACACTCCTCCTCTGCGAAGCTTTGCAATCTAGTGATACCTGGCGTTGCAAGTATACCGCTTGATGTTGAGCTGCCCAGTGCGACACAGCATACCAGTGTATCGACCGAGATAACTGTACATTTCCGGGTGGATGGTCTTCCTGCGGATTACGTAGAGAAGGGCATTCTGCCCGTTATTCTGGAGTTCTGTTGCGGTCATACACAGTATGCAGTGATACCACTTTACTTCTCTAGCGGCTCTATCGTACGGTGACCCTAGCATAGTAGATAGAGCCGTCGCAAAGCTTGATGACTATATCCAGCTCCGAGTCTATACTATTATACGGCTGCGCCTTCACTTCTATAGGAGCTGGCTTTTCGGAAAGACCGTCTAGAGTAAGCCATGCCGATGACCCCGGGGTAAGTCTGGCATATAGTTGGATATCCTCATTGATGATTGGTATCTCTATGCCGCATATTTCTACCGCTTCATCTCTAGCACCTACGTGCAGATACAGCTCAAGTACATTCAGTAGCGGCATGCCATACAATTGCCTATCTACTACGTGGCTATCGCCATAGATTACGAGATTTGAAGAGTACGGCTTTGTAGGCGTATAACCGGATGCGATGCTTATATCACCTACATTTATCTCCATACCGATACCCTGGACAAGTAGGTAGATGACTATTAGAGCTACAGCTACCGTCACAATCATCAGCGTCACCTTCATGGATAGCAGTCACCTCCACGCTCTAGTTCGTAGACAGTTCGCAGCAAGTCACGGCATCTACGAGGCAGCAATTCTCGTCCAAGCTTCTAGTAACCGGTTTGACAGAAGCCCCACTAATATATCTACGCCGTGTAGAGCATATGATTCTTCATATACTGCTTCGGGTATAGCTCCCTTCCTGGCTGCATATGTGGTTGTAGTAGCCCCGGTGGCCCTCTTTGCGTGTCTGCAGCATGTTTAGCGGCGGAAAGGATAGCACCTATGCGCTCCACTGGGCAGTACTTCACGGCTTTGATGTATGCTGTCTCTTATCGTTACGACCTAATCGTGGATGGGCTAGTATGCTATTCCATTATCCGGGCATCCAGCTTACAGAGCTCCAGGCTAGGGCGCTTCGCATTCCCCTCATATCGAGGGAGGCTGGCGAGGACGAGGAGGCAAGCCTGCTAGAAATATTCATGGAGGCGAAGGAGAGAGGGTGTGAAGCGGTCGTAGCTGGGGCTCTTCTAAGTGACTATCAAAGGCTCCGCTTCGCTGCGGCTGCGGAAGAGGCGGGACTCCGTATCTTTACACCTCTATGGAGGATCAGCCAGGAGGATTACATGAGAAGTCTTGTACGTGAGGGTTTCAAGGTGATGATTGTTAGCGTCCAGGCCTATGGCCTCCCAGGGTGGCTCGTGGGGCGAGTTCTAGACGAGGAACTTGTTGAGACCGTGATAAGGCTGGCTAAGAGGTACGGGTTTAACCCAGCCTTTGAAGGCGGCGAGGCCGAAACTCTAGTCCTTGATGCTCCACTTTTCAGAGAAGAGCTTTGCGTCGAGGGCGTTGTAGAGAGGCTTGGCCCAGACCACTATTTCTACAAGGTTACTCGTGCATGGCTTGTCCCTAAGGGAGTTATCTCTGACAGAGAGCACTCGGAGTGCGAGGCATGTTAGCTGGTCTAGTAGCCTCCACAAGGGGTCTACCAGGGCCGGCAAACCCATCATCAAGACTCCTGCTGCATATACGCCTTTGTCTATAGGAGTTACTTCATACTTCTCTACTTCTACATGAGCTTCCGGGATAACCTGTACGAGCCAGTCTATCATAGACGCAAGCCACTCAACTATGCTCCGGACTATGAGGGCTGTAGCTGGCGGCGCTATAATGGAGGCCGCTGCTGCCATCAAAGGGTCTATAGGTGGCCTGGGCGGTGGTGTCTCAGCTTCTTCAACCCTCTCTACCAGTAGGTGTGCAACGCGCTCCGTGTAGACTGCAGCTGGAAATGATACAGTAGCGGCTGTTGCCCCCGCAATGAGCCAGGAACCTATGGCTAGGCCAGGCATGTTTAGCAGCAACGCCACTATAGAGGCTATAAAGGCCACCATTGATACTAGAGACGCTAGCTTGCATGCTTGCCTCACAAGGCCCAGCTGTTGTAGCAGCTTCCCATACAATCTACACCCACCATGCCAGAGTTTTTGCACCTAGCCAGGGCCTTCTAGTGTCCTCTAGCCGCGCTAAGGGTGTAACGCTATGCCTATTCACTGGAAGCTAGATTGTATATAGCGTTGCGGAGCTGAGCAAGTTTGTCATGTAGTCTTACTATGTAGGTGTAGGCTGCGTAGAGACTTCCCCGGCTGGCCGGCTGCCCGCTACTGGCAGCTGCTGCAATCTCACCTATTGATTCCTCTACGCGCTCTACTAGGGCCATAGCTTCGTCTAGCAACCGCAGTGCCTCGTCTACTCTGTTGACGCAGCTCATAGCTTGTATCCCTTACAGCTAACCTTCCTACATCCTATATCCTCGCGTTAACTTTACTCTTCATTTTCTCCATGTGGAGCGCTAGAGCTTCAAGCAGCGGTTTTAGCAGCTTATCGATACTGTCAAACACTTTCCTACGCAGTTCGTCAGACTCATCTTCGAGGTAGGAAGAACCGCGCTCGATACCCTTGGGTAGACTCGACTCTATCACGAGCACTGATGCGGACATAAGCTTTCTGTTCATCGAGACAGTGAAGAGTGACGCTGTATCCATGTCTACTGCGAGTGCTATTTTGCCGTAGAGCCTGGCTCCATGCTCTAGTAGCTGCTCGTTAAGGTAGAACGTGTCAAGACTCCAGACAACCCCGGCTACAGTCTTTATGTTATGCACTTCGAGCGACTGCTGTATGTGGCGTAGCAGCGAGTAGTCCGGAATAGCCGGGACCTCTATCGGTGCATACGTCTTCGACACTCCATCGCCCTTTATAGCTGCTGTTGCCAGCACGACACTACCTATGCCCAAGCTCGGTGATATAGCTAGACCCGTATCAAGATGCATTATGACACGTGCACCAAGCCTTGAGAGTTCCTCAACAAGTATCGCTAGAGCCGAAGGACCGACCGGCCGGAGGGCTACAGAGAGCTCCGCGCGATGGAGACTACCTGTCGCCAGACGGAAACCTGGCCTCCCCGGCCTTTCTACCACGTCGTGTAGAAGACTAATAGCGTTCTCGTAGACCTCCTCGAGGCTGGTAACCAGTACATGTGACGACACATCACCTTTACCGGCCTTGGTGAAAGGCTGGATTCTAGGCAATACCCTATGCCCCCGGTATATGTGCCCGAGATGAGAGCCGGGAGTAGCCGCTCTGGGTTTATCAAAGCTTCCAGCGAGAAGAGAGAGTACTACAGCTAGCCGGCTTGTCTGCACGACGTAACCAGGCGGCGGAGGGGGGTAACTCTTAAAGGTAATTATAGGGGGTGCCCCTCCCCGGTGAGAGCGATGGAGATAACACACGCTATCAGGCCAAGGCCGGAGCCAGCGCCAGGAGAGCCTAGAGTGTATGGCAAGCATGTATACGGCAATCTCTACAATTGTGATCGTGAAGTACTCAGTAACGAGGAGAGGCTACGCCAGATAGTCGTAAATGCTGCCAAACTAGGCAACATGACCTTGCTGGATGTCCGCAGCTGGAAGATAGGCGAGGGCGTCAGCATCGTAGCTATAGTCCTCGAGAGCCACATAACTATACACACATGGCCCGAATACGCTTTCGCCACTGTAGACGTCTATAGCTGCGGCAAGCACACTAACCCGGAGAAGGCATTCGACTACATCGCTGCTGCTCTACGTGCCCAGCGCGTAGAAAGAAAGGTCACTACGAGGAACCTAGAATAGGAGTACCCAGGGCTAAAACCTCCCTGGTTTTTAGACACCAGCATCATAACCGTAGCCAGGTACCCCTCGCACAGTCCTCCTAGCCTAATACTTGTCGTAGAACTTCTGACGCTTGTCGCGCTGCATTACTCCCTACTGCTAGGTGCTCGCCACCATCTACCACTAGTCTACCACCTGAAACTATTGTCTCGACACGTGGCCTTGAGCCAGAGAGGCTCCAAGGTGCCGCATATTCTGGCGTCGGCAGCCAGCCGGGGGGCTCCGACACATCGACGACCACTATGTGGGCTGGCCGGCCTTTCTCGTATACCCGGTAGCCTGGTTCGAGGATCTCATGTAGAGTTTGTGTAAGTGCCCTGTAAACGTCCCTAGGATTCCAGCCATTATGTTGAGCTAGTAGTGCCCAGGGACTAGCGGTGTGAGGATATAGGGGGCCGGGTACCGCGCCCTCAAGAGGCCTCGGCGAGATAACAATGCTTCTTTCACCGCTCGAGGCCTTTAGCATGCCGGATCTTCTCGTATAGACGAGTTCTGCCTTCTCGAGAACTACTTCTGGAGGCTCTCTATCCTCACAGACCATTATTCCTACACGTATACGACGTCGGTCAATCCCATATTCCTCTATCTTCTTGACGAGTTCATTGAAGTCCTGAGTCGGTGCTAGGCTGCAACCATAAGGGTAGAGGACTGCTCCTTCTAGTCCCGAGTCTATTATGGCACGGGCTACTGCATCGATATGAGGATCTACCGCTACTACGCGGGTATAGCCATGCATAGAGAGTTCATGGAGAGCCATGAGTGCTGCATAGTATGCCTCACGGCTGCTCATCGAACGTACTCGTTCCGCGATTTTGCTCTCTGGATATTCTTGCGGCCTAACATCAACAAGGAGGTGGCGAAAAGGGTACATTTCAAGGAAGACTGCAGGCGCTGCAAAGCCTGGATATACTACTCGACCGGGCCCCCCTGCTACTAGTTCCGCATACTGCGCCTCCTCAGGAGGCTCGCCGATCCCAATGTAGTTTATAGTTCCGGCAGAGATGTGTATATAACCGGGTCCTTGGACTGCACCCTTCTCATCGACTATGTATACGTCGTAGAAAAGTATGCGGAGAGGCATTCCTGAACACACCCTATGCTTTTAACAGCTCCTCCGGTGGATATCCTCCGTGTCAGCAGTACTTATTGTCGCCCCAGAGACATAGCTTGTACATACGTCTACTCGGGACATATCCAGTCTGTAACTATGCGCACCCGGGAGGGGCCACAGAGCGCCATACATGCCAGACATGCCAGACATCTTTCGGGCTCTGCAACGACATGGTCCCTCTCAAACCGTAGCGCCTCTGTGGGACATACATCGCCACATTCTTCGGAGCTAAG
Source organism: Pyrodictium delaneyi (assembly GCF_001412615.1). Classification (NCBI taxonomy): domain Archaea; kingdom Thermoproteati; phylum Thermoproteota; class Thermoprotei; order Desulfurococcales; family Pyrodictiaceae; genus Pyrodictium; species Pyrodictium delaneyi. The sequence goes on from NZ_CP013011.1 coordinate 975,346, forward strand.
CTCTCCAACTATCTCGATAGATTGTACAACTATGTGGCAGGGCTTCTGCGGCCTAGCTCTCCATGCCATCCCATCCATTCCCTTAGACTATAGTTTCGTAAGGTTATTCCACTTGCGAGGAATAAGAGAGCCGGGAGTTTAGTGGATGATGCTGTGTACCCGAGGTCGGACCCGGCGCCACATCACCCCGGAGCGGGGGTCATCTCGTCCGCCGGGCCACCACCCCCAGGAAAGAGGGTTATCATGCTTCGGAGGTACTTGATTGTTCCTCTTCTCCTGCAAGCTCGGCCTCTAGCATTCTGACTACTGGCTTGAGCTCCTCGACTATGCGGCTCCAAGCCTCGCCAGTTACGTTTAAGTTGAGTGATAAGGGTGTTATTGCTACAGCTTGCTCTACATGAACCACGTAGACGTCTGAGCCTGGCTCCGGATCCACAAGCGTACCGTATAGCCAGTAGTACTTCTTCCCGCGGGGATCGTAGAGCACGCTGACCTTCTGGAGGAACTTCATCCGCGCTGCCGGTGCTATCTTGACACGGGTGCCCTGCGTTACACGGCGAGGGAAGTTCACGCTGAGAAGATCTGCTCCGGAGGGTATACCGTTCTCCAACACCCACAGCACAGTACGACGTATAATCTTCTTGATATTGTCCCACGTTTCCTTGTCTTCTTCAAGCTGGTTAGCCTCATCCACGTTCGCCGAGAATGCTATACCCGGTATACCTAGTAGTGCAGCCTGGGCCGCCGCACCCACAGTGCCAGACGATAGTATAACCTGGATGCTAGTATTGTCGCCAATGTTTACACCCGATACTACTACATCGAAGCGGGGCGAGAACTCCTCTATAGCAAGGTATATGACGTCGCTCGGTGTACCGTTAGTCATGTACACATCTACATCGCTCCACAGCTTCACCTTCATTATACGAAGAGGCTTATGCAATGTTATGCCTAGGCCACTGGCGCTCTTCGGCGTCTCCGGTGCTAGGACATAGACCTTACCTAAATCCTTCACTGCTTCATATAGTAATCGGAGCCCAGGACTATGAACGCCATCATCGTTCGTCACTAATATCTTTGGTGAATCGTGAGACATTGCTTCCACACACCTCTCCCGTTCAGTACGACAATCTAACAGCTATGAGAAGAGATATTCAGTCAAGGGCTCGAAAGCCGTAACACACTTTAGCCCCGGCTTAGGCTCCAGGGTTTCCCCTCGTAGACTATCTTATCGGGTAGCTTGTCCTGATATCTACGTAGGAAGCGAAGATCCTCATCCCTCTTCCTCAGGTTATCGGGAAGCATGCGAGGTATCTCGTCTATTATCGGGTACCAGCGGCCGCAGTTAGGACAGTATAGCACGCCCGTTACCACCTCTATTTTTAGGCAGTCAGCGCAGGGCGTTGCTGAGCCTACCTCCTCTATCTTCTTGCCAACCGGCGTCTGTAGACGGTAGCAGTATAGCTCGCAAAGCGGCGGCTTGTACCGCTCCAGCAGTTCTCGTATCTGTTGCTCGCGCTCCGGGTAACTCTTCTCCTCAACGACGTAGAGTTCTAGGGGAAAGTGCTTACACATAGGACACGCAGCCAGGTCCATAAACCGATACTTCATAGCGCGGCCAGCCTCCTCGCCTTCTCGACGAGGTTATTTGCTAGCTCTTTAGCTCTATCTGGGCTTCTAGCTTCAACCATAATCCGCAGGACAGGCTCTGTGCCGCTTGGCCTTACTAAGAACCAGAAGTCGTCCGCCTCAACACGTAACCCATCGACGGTTACTATTCTATAGCCGGGCTTCCCCTCGTATTCGTTGCGGAGAGCCTCTACCACTTTCAGAGCTTTCTCGCGCTGCATGGGCACCTTGGTCTTTACTGCATAGTAGCGAGGTAGCTCGCTGAACAACTCGGAGGCCTTCACACCTTTCTTGGCAAGCATTTCGAGGAACAGAGCTAAAGTCATCCCGCCATCACGGGCAAGGAGGTGAGGCGGATATATAAATCCTCCATTTTCCTCGAAGCCCGCTATGCCTCCCTCCTCTAGCAACCGATAGCTGAGGTTTATCGAGCCGACTGGAGTCCACACCACTTCTATACCGCGCGGCTCTAGGTAGTCCGAGACCAGCCTGCTACTTGACACTGCTGTGTAGAGTCTCTTCGGTACATCGGGGAGCTTCTCCTCAGCAATGTAGGCTGCCAGTAGTGTGCCAGTCCGGTCTCCCCACCACACCTCTCCCTTTTCATCCAATATTATGGCACGATCACCATCACCGTCATGCCCTACCGCCATATCTAGCCCGAGCGTCCTGACAACAGCTGCTACTTCTGCGAGCGAGTCTGGGGTTGGCTCCGGCTCGCGGTAGGGGAAGGGGCCCGGGTTACACGCGAGGGTATACACCTTGACTCCGAGCTTCCGGAGTATCTCGGGGCTTGTAAGTGAGGAGACGTTGTTAGCACAGTCAACGAGTACTCGGAAGCCCCGTCTCCTTATCAGATTCTTGTCTACTCTGTCCACTACAGCGTCTACGTATAAGTTTACCACACGGTGCTCGGTATTAGTCTCGTTTATCGCTCTACTCCACGGGATACGACGAAATCTTTCCTCAAAGTATATTTCCTCTATCTTCCTCTCCGTGTCACGGTCAATCTCTATCCCGAGTGGACCTACGACTTTGATACCGTTGTACTGGGGCGGGTTATGGCTGGCCGTTATTATTACCCCCGCATCGTAACCCAACTCCTTAACCGCGTACTGCACAGCTGGTGTCGGTGCAAATCCCTGGCTACCCGCCACGTACACCCTAGCACCGGAGGAAAGGAGGCCTGCTACAACAGCGTGGAGTATCATGTCACCTCCTACACGCGCATCACGACCAACTAGGATGCGCGCACCCTCGCCATAGTAAGTAGCTATCGCCGCACCCAGCTTTAGAGCGAGCTCGGGGGTAAGCAGCTCGTTGACGACACCTCTAACCCCATCTGTACCGAATAGTCTGCCCAGGGCTAGCACCCCCGGGTTCTAAGAGCCTCCATACACCATTATACAAGGAAACCCCTTTTCTAAGAGGCGGTATCCCTTGGACACCACGGCGCCGCCTCGAGGCCGGCGCAGATCACCTACAATGGCGGCACGTGGTGCCACGGTATGTGCATGGCTACAAGTCTCTACGGCTTCCAGCCACGGTGCGTGCTAGTCCTCTCAACCGGTGGCGGTGGCGATGTAGCTACGGCTGCTATGCTAGCAGAGGCCCTCCGCAGAGAGAGAGTTGGGACTGTCATCGCCGCCTCACTGTGGGAGAGGTTTGTACGTGATCCAGCGCCAGGGCCTATACCCCTCGAAGCTCTTAGCGGAGCCGAACCTATAGCCAGCGGCGACGCAGCCCGGCTCTCTCCGGGCTGCTCAGCCCTAAGGGAGGGACGACTCCTCGAGCCTGCAGCGTGTAAAGTAGCCTCATTGCTTCCCATACCAGTCTATGCGGTGAATACGTGGGGTGGAGAGCTGTCTATACGCAGAGCCGTAGAGGAGATAGCGGGTATCCACGGCTGTGATGCACTGCTAGACGTAGACGTTGGCGGCGACGTGCTAGCTGAGGGGCACGAAGAGGAGCTGTGGAGCCCCCTGGGTGACAGCCTCGGGTTAGCAGCTGCCGCTAACTCAGGCCTACCCGCAGTCCTCGCTGTCCATAGCCTCGGGGCTGACGGGGAGTTGCCGGAAGAGAGGCTGCTAGAGAGAATAGCACAGATAGCAAGAAGCGGAGGTTACCGCTGGATACGCGGGCTAGACGCCATTGATCTTGGTCTTCTCGAGGAACTCTTCCAGCACGTTGAGACCGAGGCCGGCAAAATAGCTCTCCTAGCCGCACGGGGGCAATACGGCTCTACGGCTATACGGGGCGGGACACGCGTAGTGAGAATAACAGTATACCAGGCTGCCACAGTCTTCCTCAACGCCAGGGAGACTTACGAGCACACACCACCCGCTAAGGCTGTAGCCGGGTCTTCTAGCCTCGAGGAGGCACGCCGGAGGCTCAACAGCATAGGTGTCTACACTGAGCTAGACCTTGAAGAGGATATACACCCGTACATAGTACTAGGTAGACTCACTCCGAAGAAACTCCTTGAGCTCAGGAACGTCGGTAGAAGACGGATCCAGGGAGCTTCTGACTAAGTAAAAACTAGTGAACCACTCCTGTTGGGAAGCTGTTAGCCGTGTTCTAGGGTTACTTGTAGACGACAATTACGAGTCTGCCGCGCCACTCGCTCATCTCTATCTTTACCTTGTCACCCTCGCGCCAGCGTAGGCTAGCCATTAACTCGTCCGGGAGCCTTATGAGGTAGCCCTTCTCGTCCCGATCTATCACACCTTCGTAGACCATGAAGGATAGCACCTCCACGCCTAGCAGCTCTAGCCTAAGGGCTTTAAGAAGATGTATGTAGGTAGAAATCCAGCTCCCCTTCCTAGCCCCTCTTCTTGGGGATTATTATCTCAACAATCTTGTTCGGGCGTATTCTCACGTGTATGTCACTAGGGTCTGCATCCGGCGGCAGCGGTATCTCGTGCCTGTATAGGCGGAATTTTACTTCACGCCCAAGAGGGGTTCCGTAAACGTCGCTGAATCTTATTTCACGCTCAAGCCTGGCCTCTATTACTAGACGGTCTTCTGTAGCCTTCACCTCGAGCGACGAAGTATCGGCAGCTGCTAAATCGACGAGTACGGTGTAACGGTCAGGATAATCGTATACCGTGTAGAGGGGCCGTAGGCTACCGTCAGGCGACCAGCCGTAGTGCATTGACTCTTCTAGCTCGTATAGCATTCTATCTACTTCCTCCATTATCTTGCGTCGTAGCCTCTCCCACTCGCGGCGCAGTTCCTCATAGAGGGTCAACATGTTCACCCCACACGCCTACACATAGCCGCTTTAGGCGTACATTAGAGAGCTAGGTGTTCTCATCTCCGCCATGGCTTGCTTAGTCTGCTTCATTAGCCCTCGTAGCTTGATCCGTATCATCTCGGCTTGTTCTAACAGTTTCTTGACATCAACCTCTACTCCTACCAGCTTTGACACGACTGACAACACTTCCGCAGCTGCTTCAGGGTCGGGGAACTCTATGTAGGCGTCAGCTAATAGTACTAGGTTGGATACACGGCTGCGTATAGCCTGCTTTAGTATCAACGCGTACGGCCCCACGAGGTATCCGTTTGTGAAGCTCTCTATACCGAGCCCCTCTACTAGTTTCCGCGTTTTCTCGTCGCTTGCTATCCAGTAAATCCCGGGTTTCTCAAGGTTTATCCTGTTGGGCGACGCAATGCCTACTATCGATACTATGTAGTCTATACCCCTCTTCATTGCGTAGTCTACGAGCATTTTTGCCAGAGGGTACACCGCTTGGGGAGGAACTGGTGTCTCAGCAGAGACTGCCATAACATTGTCGCTAAGGTATATCCTTATAGGCGGCCTCACGACACCCTTAGAGATTACAGCCACAGGCGGCATCATAGAGAGTATGTCTATCCCCGCAACCTCTTTCATTCCGAGATTTTCTACAAGATGGCTCGAAGATATTACGCCGACAAGACCCGTGTCAGGTAAACCAAGCACCATAAAGCTCGGTTTTTTAAGCTCAAATTCCTCATACTCCATCAGCAAGAGTCCATCCAGTTCCTCCTCGTATATGGGCCTGACCAAGCCAGTATCACTCCCTTCACGCCTTATTCTTACTCAAACACGTGAGACGAGTGTAGGGATCCCTATACAGGCAAGAACTAAAGCCATGTATTTGTCTAGACCGGTTAACCGTAGTTATGCTTCACGCTAGGGCATAGCCATAGAACCACAAACTGTTCCCCTATCCCTATAGCTACTTCATCCTATAGAATGTCTAACGTGATGCCATAGTGTAAGCTATTCCACTTCGCTAAATTGCCATCCGTGAAAGCTCCTCAAGGACCTCGCGCAGAGACACATAGGCATCCCTAGTAGCTCTCACCCGTACACCCGCCCTTAGCAACGTGAAAGCCGCCCCAGCTAGACGTGGCGCCACCACGTAGGCAGGGGCTCCGGACGCCAGCGTTACTGCTGCAGCAGGTATACCGGCAAGAGCGGCTACTAAGCGTACTCTATCGCCGTTATTAACGTAGATACCTTCAATAGCCTCTTTGGTTGTATACGCTCCCTCAGCGAGATTCCTTATACTGTTTGCTAGCTCACGGTAGGCCCTCCCTCGCTCCTTAGCTATCCTAGCAGCTAGCTCTGCCTCGCTGTACATTGTATCCACCTCTTCACCTACCATATCCACTATATTCGTATGAGTCAGCCGGCTGCACTAAGCTGCCAGGGCTGATACTACTCGGGTATTACCCGGGCTGTCCGTGAAAGCCTCGCAGGCTGAACTTCTAGTAACCCGGCCCACGACACACACTTCACTACAATAGTCATGGTACATATCGTCGTACTAATAAATATCATGGTTCTCAAACACGTTTTAGGGGCGCCCCTAGAGGAGCCGCCCAGAGCTGCCGGGGGTAGACAGGGAGAGTTGACGGAGATCGTCATAACCACACAAGACGATGATGGAGCTGCATGGTATAGCAACGGAACTATATACATTAATGTACGTTGGCTCCAATTAGAGGATGAAGCCGAGTGGTTCATTGACGAAAGCTTTATCCATGAATATATAGAGCATGTTATAGGTCTTGGCCACGAGAACGCTGTATTCGTCGAAACGGTTCTCCGTGACTACCTGTACAGAGAATGGTACGGCGTTAACCCTACTTTGATACTCTACGGGGAAGACAGAGAGACTAATAGGGCATCTTTACAGCCTGTGCGTGAGGTACTCCAGCTACACGTATAACGGCCTCGGGATGAACAAGCCCCTCTCGGATGGCAGCATTCACTACGTTTTCCCCGACAAGGTTAAGCACCGTAGCTTCACGTGCCTTTGTCATAGCATAGCTTAGCGGCACTAATTCGCCACCATAGAATCTTTCGTTCACGTGGAGGACAAGCTTACCATCCACTAGCTTTACCCCTAGAAGGTCCCGGTCACACATAGCTACTATTTTCTCTCCCTGAGCCTCAATGATATTTATGTATACTAGGGGTTCACTTTCAGACTCCATAGGACCCTCCTGCACCCCTAGGTGTGCGTCTTAGCTAGAGGAGGTTAATTAGCCGCCACGTCCGCAGTGTAGCGTGGGGACGGAGAATTGAGCGAGGCTAGAGGAAGCGAGGCACTGAAGCTAATCTATGACTATGACTATCTTCTGCAGCGTCTCTACTCGCGACTACCAGCTAGGACCGCTAAAGCTTCACGATTCGAATTACCAAAGCTCATGGTAGAGAGGATAGGAACGAAGACTATGATTCGCAACTTTAAACAACTGTCAAGCGTCATGAGGAGGGAACCACGGCTAGTAATGAGGTATCTATTGAAGGAGCTAGGTACCAGCGGCAACTATGATGAGGAAAACGGTATACTGGTGATAAATGCCAAAGTATCGAGCACCACCTTAGGTAATCTCATACAAAGGTTCGTCAAGACCTACGTCATCTGCCCTACTTGCGGCGCACCCGACACAAAGCTCGAAAGAAGAGGAAAGGCGTGGATACTCATCTGCGAAGCGTGTGGCGCGGAGCAGCCAGTACCTCCACTCTAGCCTTTCCTCCATTCTGAAGCATGTTAACTTTATTTTCGCCTAGCTTAATTCCCTCTCAGCGACATACGTAGATAGTCTGGGTAGGTTCTCTTTGCCGGGGAAACTCGTTTTACTAGGACAGTACCCCCCTACTGTTGTTCTAGACCCTAGGCAGAGCCTTCTCGAAGCCCTTCTAGCTCTGGACCAGAGGGGTGTACGTCACGCAGTCGTAGTGGATGATGAGGGGCGGCTCCAGGGGATCCTATCCATAAGACGTATACTATCGTTTATACACCGCCGGGCTGTAAGCGGCAATGTATACCAGGGACTACAGGAGACAACCGTAGCTGACGTAATGTGGCGCAACCCACCGCGCGTAGTTGTGGGCGAGTTTGGTATAGACGATGTAGTGTATATACTTTCCAAGCTTAATGTTGGCGCTATAACTGTTGTTGACAAGGATGAGAGGGTACTGGGCATAATCTCCGAGAAACACATAACCGGAATAATGGCTCTAGTGGATATACATGTCGCTGTACACGAGGTCATGACTAAGCCTGCTCGCAGCCTCCGCGAAGGGGCAAAGCTCCGAGACGCCATAGAGTTAATGGCAGTACACCGCTACCGCCACATACCCATAGTAGATGACCATGATCGTGTTGTGGCACTTCTCACAGCCCGCGACGTCCTAGACTATATAGCTCTCGAAAACACTCTCAGCAAACTCAAAGAGGGGCTTGATAGCGAAGTGCTTGACACAGTCGTCACTCAAGTTGCCACCGGAGCTCCGGCCACTATAGACCCGGAGGCAGACGTGGGCAGAGCTCTTCGCTTGATGCGTAAGAGAGGAATAAGCGGCTTACCAGTTGTCGGTAGAGAGAAGATACTCGAAGGCATAATAACGGAGAGGGATATAGTAGTGAAGATGCCAAAGCTGGTAGGCACAGAGATCTTCTATGATTATGCACGCTCACGCCTATACGTAGCAAGGGTAATATCCTGACTTATATCCTCGTGAAGGTATACAATAACTAAATAATGTACCGTACTAAAAACTTCACTCGGTAAAGTTTGTATCTAACCAAACTATTGTTAGAAACGTTACACCTTCATGTATATAATACATAATGTAGTCACAAAGGATGCAGGCTAGAATCCTTAATCAACGCGGAGGTGCGGGAAAAGATCCACGTGGAGCTGGCCTCAGGCAAGGGTGGCGAGGATAGTGTATAGGAAGATACTCGCGAAGCTGCTACAACGTAATCTGTCAAAAGATAAGCTGCCCCGCCACATAGCCATAATACCTGATGGTAATCGCCGCTGGGCCCGTAGGAGAGGACTTAGCCCCATAGTCGGCCACGTACACGGTTATTACGTTGCAAAGAATACTCTCAATAGATTGTGGAGCCTCGGTATAGATAATGTTACCTTCTATGCGCTTTCTAGAGAGAATTGTCTCTACCGGCCGCGAGATGAGCTCGAGAACATCCACAAACTGCTTAGTCGCGCTATCGATGAGCTATGGCAAGATGAAAGAGTAGAAGACGGGTCTACAAGAGTGTTCATCGGCGGCGACCTCTCGCTCCTTCCCGGCTGGCTCGTCGAACGCATAGAAGAGATAAACACCGCTACGGCTAATAACAAACCCCGCACGCTGGCTATTGCTGTATGTTATAACGGGCGCTGGGAGGTTGAAGAGGCTGTCCGACGTAGCTGCAACGATAACGCCAAATTGAGGGACAGTATGCTGTTCGGCTGGCTTCCTGAGCCCGACCTACTTATAAGGACGGGAGGCGAGATGAGGCTAAGCGGCTTCCTCCTTTACCATATCGCGTACACCGAATTGTATTTCACTCGTCGTCTGTGGCCCGAGTTTGACGAGGCTGAGCTGTACCGGGCTCTTCTCTCTTTTCAGAGGCGGGAGCGGCGCTTCGGAAGATAGAGTGTTCTAGTATTCTCGCAAGCTGCCATACAACAGCTACTAGTATTACTGAGGCTACCGCATAGAGAGCAAAATTACTCGCTATGAGAGCCTGGATGAATTTCCCTAGACTCATCTCGTTCATCATGTCTAGCGCTGAGGCTATAGTGTCGAGCAATACTACTGCAACTATCACGGTAGCTATGGATACTAGCTCTCTTGTCAGTTTTAGGCTACCGGAGACAAACTTTGAAGCAGCATGACCTAGTATTGCAATACTAGCTGCAAAACCCAATAACCCAGTTACACCACGTAGCGTCTCAGCAAGATCTTGTGGCGATATACTCCCCATAGACTTCGCGTTCATGAGCTGCGTAATTGCCAGGCCGATGGCAAGTGCTGCTGAGAGACCAGCTGTAGCGTATGATACAAGTGTCACAGGAGTCTCTGTCAGAGCCTTCATTATTTTGTCTTCAAGATCAAAGCCCCGAACTATCATAGCCGCACCTGCTATCATGAAGACTAGAAGAAGGGCTTCACGAAGCATGTTCATCAGTGCTAGGGCTGAGAACATGACTAATATAACGCCGGGAACGCCTAGGAACATGCGGGAAAACCTGGGCTCCGTCAACACCTTTCGCAGATACTTGACGAAGAGCACGTATGTCTCCTCAACACCCCTTAGCTGCTTTATCACGAGCCGGTGGACACCATAGACGGGTACAAGCGACGCCACCATTGGAACTAAGAGTTCATCCTCTGACCCATCGGAGACAACTATTACTCCGTCTGGCTGATATTCCTCAACAAGCTTTTCGAGTTCTTGGCGTGCACGTATACTGGCTTCTGCTCCCCCAAGTTCACTGCCTGCTATTGCCGCTGGCTCCGCCTCGTAACCTTTACGCTTTAGTTCATCTGCCAGCCTTATTGCAGCGAAAAGAACGTTTGCATCGGAATCTTCAGGATCATAGAGTGCAAAACGTATAGCCGCGTCTAGTACGTGTTCACGGCCAAGTATAGGTGTAGCTATACCTGCACGGCCTAGGTCGTTATCTAGGTCAACTGCCAGTACTAGCAGTCTCTTCTTCTCCTTCATTACCCTCTTCCTCTAGTTCGTCTAACTGCGTTGCGTATAGCAGTCTCAGCTCTTCCAGTGTAAGCGGTTCGCCGCGTTTAAGCTTCTCTTCTACCTGGCGCTTCTTCTCAGCATAGATTTGTAGCATCTTCTCGCGTTCTCTGCCAGTGTATATGCTCTTCAGCTGCTCGCTTAGCTGTCGAAGCTCCTGCACCTTAGTGTTTATCTCCTCACGAAGCCTATCTATCTCTGCACTCATCTCCTCTATCTTTTTCGCAAGCTCGTCTATCCTTGGACTGAGAGAATCGAGTTCTTGACGGAGCGAGTTGATACGCTCGTCTATGCGGGATATACGTTCACTACGAGCACGTATTTCCTCGCCGTAGCTGCGTAGCTGTAGGCGGAGTCCCATAAGCTCGGCACGTCTCTCGGCGAGTTCCTGGAGAAGTTGCCTCGCCTCCAGGGTCTTTTGGAGGAGCGCCTCGAGCCTGGTTATTTCGTCAATGATCTCTTTCTCCTGCTGTGGGGTAAGTATCTGTGTCTGCTGCCGCCACTCAAGCTCCTCTATACGGCGACGAATAGCATTTATACTTCGACGTGCAAGGGGCCTCAACTCCGCCGCTATACGCTTTTGCTGCTCAAGTTCATTTACTAAGTTACGCAACTTTTCTAGAAGTTCACGGCGTTTCTGCCTTAGGCCGCGGACCTCCTCGACCAACTGACGGCGCTTCTCCCTAAGCTGACGTATCTGCTCACGAAGTTGCTTTGCACGCTCTATCAATTGCCGTCTTTCTTGTCTAAGGCCGCGGACCTCCTCAATGAGGCTGTAGCGTTTCTCCTTTAGCTGCTTAATTTCCTCGCGCAGAGCTGTTATTTTGTCAAGTATCTCCTTCTCCGAAGCTTCAATGATGCCTGGCTGCAAGGGCGCATCAACCCTTCGCGAAATGGGGGCTTTAGCCTATAGCACCGGGGTAGGAGACCACACCCCTAGAGCTATATTATTGCTTTTAGGACCGAGGTCTTCTACGGCTCTGGTAGAGGATGCGTCTTAGTGTGCGTGTCCTATTCTCAAGAAGTGTCTCAAGAAGTATGTCGATAAGCTTGTCACCATCTATACTGGCAGAAAGATCGTGAAACCTTCTACTACGCTTAGCGATTTCGACAGCCACCAGGTGATAGCAAGGTTCATTTGTCTCCCGGCCCACTACACGTATAGTAAAATGTGGACAACTACAATACGTACCTGGTATAACTACATAGTCTGCTCCACGACCCATAACTATCCAGAGTTCTACGGGCTGCACAGAGACACGGATAGCACGCATCTCCCCAGCAGTAGCTGCTGCATCGCCATGCGCTTCCTCTCCTAGCTTGCGGATACGTTCTCTAAGCTCGCCAAGTCGGTTATCATTGTGACTCAAAGCGCTGGGTTCCTCCGAGTCCTCTTGCAGCTATGGACCATTGCTTTACCGTTACTATGACCGATGACGACAGCGTCTGCATAACCTATGAAGAGACCATGACCTACTACGCCTGGCAACGTATCTAGGAGCGTCTCATACTGTTGCGGAGCCATAACACCCCAAGGCCATGTGTCAACGACAATGCCGGCATTGTCACTAAGTGCTGGACCGTCACGGCAACCACAGTTACTCCTTACCTCTACGCGTACTCCTCGGAAATTCAGCTCATCCAGAAGCGGCTCGAGAGCATACTCTAGCACCTCTACGGGAACAGGTTTACCTTTCTCACCCAAATTCTTAGAAACCTTACTCTCGTCCACAACTATCAAAGTGTAGCGGCTGTTATATGCCAGTATCTTTTCCCTAACCATAGCAGCTCCGCGGCCTTTGACCAGCATGCATGCAGTAGCATCTATGGCTACTTCGTCTGCACCGTCAAAATAGACGTCTAGACCACCGCGGGGTGCGTGGTTATAGGCTTCGACACCATGCTTCCGGAGGAGGAGGAGCGTAGCTAGGCTGGATGCGTAGACTCTCCTTGTCTTTAGAATCCTTGAGAGTTCCGGGTCATTCATCATCAGTTCTACTATCTTGGCAACCGTGGATCCGGTGCCTACACCTATGCGTGTGGCTTCTACTAGCCTACCGCGGAGGAGGCTGAGGGCCTTTTCCGCAGCTACCTGCTTGGCGATGCTAGCACTCAATAACGCGCCCCCGGAGGTCGTACCAGGTGGCTCCGGTTACTTCAATGCATCTCCACTCTCCAGGCTTGGCTGAACCCTCCGGGAGTACTACTGGCATATAATTGTAGAGCTTAGCATCAAGTCCGCCACGCTCTCCAAGGGATACTACCAGGGCTGTAGCACGTGTACCGACGTACCTCATGTGCTCCTCGAGCCCTATCCGCTCTATGATATTCATGAGTTGTTTTGAGCGTTGCTTTTTAATCGGATCTGGTACTTGGGGAAGACCTGCTGCCACTGTGCGTGGACGTGGTGTATACTGTGCTAGGTGTACACGCTCGAAACGCAACTCTTCTACGAGTTTCACAGTATTCATGAAGGCTTCCTCGTCCTCGCCAGGGTGTCCTACTATTATGTCGGTTGCCAGCATTACTCCCGGTATCTTCCTCCGTATCTCCTTTACTATCCCGCGATACTGGTCCACAGTGTATCGGCGCTTCATTATCTTCAATACGCGGTCGTCGCCGCTCTGCACAGGTAGATGAACGAATTTAAAGAAGCGAGGCTTTCGGAGAGCCTCTATGAACTCGTCTAGTACTGGCTCCAGCTGCTCAGGGCTCATCATCCCGACGCGTATCATGAAGTTACCTTCTATCTCTGCTAGGCGTTCTAGAAGCTCGGGAAGCATTCTCTTCCCATAGATGTCTACCCCATAGACTGCGACATCCTGACCCGTTATCCTTATCTCTACGACACCGCGGCGTGCCAACGCCTCGACTAGCCGGACAATGTTCTCCATCGGCCTACTGTATACGCGGCGCCGAGCTAGCTTGGTTATGCAGAAGCTGCAGTCGTTTACACAGCCGTCAGCTATTGGTATCTCTGCTATCCTTCCTCTCTGCATTAGCCCGGGGTCCGGGGTGTAGAGTGTCTTAGGCCTTGAAGGTTCTCCTAGTAGACTCTTGCCCGTCTCGAGTGCCTCGTCTACCCTGTGTACGTTGTGGGTCGAGACTAGTATTGCGTCTGGTGCTATGCGCTTCACTGTGTAAGGTTGTGCTGAGGCCATACAACCGGTTACTACGAGCACTGCGGAGCGCTTTTTCGCGGTCTTGTATAGTTCTACTATCCTCCTTCTCATTCGCTCCTCAGTGTCCATCCTTACAGTACACGTGTTTAATATAATAATATCGGCGTCATCTATATCGTCTACTATCACATACCCACGGCTAGCTAATACACTCTTCATGATAGCCGTATCAGCGTTATTTAATGCACACCCATAGGTCTCAAAGTAAACGCGTGGCATTGCTGTCTACACCACACCGCAGCTTATACTAGCTCTTTTGAACCGTCCCCTTGGGCCTATGCTACGTAGTAAGCCCGGAGGAGAGCTAATCAAGGATTCCCCGGGACTAGAATAGTTGGGTAGAACCGAATCAAGAAACGTCAGTACAACATATCTCAGGGTCTGGGGTTGAGCACTCTTGCCTAGAAGACAGCTAGTGTTGGCATTATTGCTCGCTGTATTCATGACTATAGCTGCCATGACTATCATACGCGAAGCCGAGGGTCCCCAGAGAGCTAAAGAGGTACCCCTACCAGACGTGGTAAAGAATGCCCCGGAGACTCTAAAAGTATATTCACTTGCCTTTTCTCGAGGAGACTTTATCCCCACAAAATATACGTGTGACGGTCTAGACGTGTCACCGCCGCTAGTAGTGGAGAACATTCTATCATCCGCCAAGAGTCTCCTCCTAGTAGTCTATGATCCTGACGCACCCAAGGGTACATTCTATCATTGGATACTCTACAACATACCGGTGTCTACTACCAGGATACCAGAAGACATCCCTAAGGATCCCGTAGTAAAGGGATTGGGACTACAAGGACGTAACGATTTTGGCAGAATAGGTTATGGAGGCCCATGCCCGCCCTCCGGCGATCGACCGCACCGCTACGTGTTTCTCATCATAGCCCTTGATGTGGATAATCTAGGAATAGAGCCTGGTGCCCCTTGCCGTACCATCCTCGAAGCCGCTAGAGGGCATGTAGTCGGCTACGGGTACACCTACGGCGTGTATGGCAGGTAGCTTCTAAGTGTTAGCCGCCTGAAGCAGGAGGCAAGATTGCTATCTCATCGCCGTCGGATACTGAAGTATCTCTAGATGCACTATGTCCATTAACCGTGTATATCACCGTGAGGCCGCGCTCTTCCAGCTCTTTCACCAGTTTTTGGAGGCGTGGATACTCCTCGAAAAGCTTGGCTATGGCTTCACCGAGCGTGACCTTGTCATTGTTTATCTCTATCTCTACCTCACCCTTCCCGTTCACCGCTTCACGTAGGAGAGATACTAGCTTGATCTTCACCTTAGCCATTGCATATCACCACGACGGTTTTTGGACTAGAGTTCTTCTGTTATTAGTGCCCCCAGCAGCCACGATTATATTCGACTCCTCTCGTACAACACCGCTGTGTGAACGACGGCACCGTTATAGTCGAATTCTTGCTTGCGTAGGTTGGCTGAGAAAAGAGCACCACATAGAAGGCTGTGCATGTAAGGAGTAGCAAAGACGGGTGAACCACAACCATGTATGGCGACGAACTAGACTTCTATACTAAAATGTACAACGAAATAGAGAGGCTACGTAAGGAGGGTGTCGTAGAATATGTTACGAGCTATGATAGGTTTCGTGAAATAATAGAAAATCACCCAGTAGTCGTAGCTGTTTTCACAACTCCTACCTGCAGTGCATGCATGATATATAAGCCAATATTCTACATGGTTGCAGAGAAGCTCAGAGATAAGGCTAAGTGGATAGAAGTAGACGCCTATGAGGCTCCAGAAGCAGCGTTTGAATCCGGCGTAACAGCTACACCTACAACCATAGTGTATGTTGATGGAGAGGCCGTTGACGGCTTCGTGGGAATACTGGATGAAGAGGGACTTGTGGAGATAGTAAAACAGTATGTTGAAGAGCAGAGTTAGCCGCCGAGTCTTTTCCTTACACCCAGTAATTACTCGGTAACCTCGCCGGTGCGTATCCGTATAGCCTTCTCCACCGGAATGATGAATATTCTTCCATCACCCGGCTTTCCGGTCCTTGCATGCTTCATTATTATCTCTACTACCTTATCAACCTCCTCGTCCGGGACCACTATCTCTATCTTTATCTTCGTCAGCAAGTCTACCGTTACTGTCCTTCCGCGGAACTGTAGCTTTATCCCCCTCTGCTCGCCACGTCCACGAACCTCGGTTACAGTCATAGCTATGTAGCCGTTCTCTTCGAGCGCCTTCTTTACCTGGTCAAACTTCTCAGGACGTATAATTGCTTCTATCTTTTTCAAAGCTAGCCACCCCATGCGTAAGCTTCTTCTCCGTGCTGTGATATGTCTAGGCCGACGTACTCCTCTGTTTCAGATACACGTAGGCCTATAGTTGCATCAACTATCTTTGCCAGAATATAGGTAACCACTACAGTGTAGACTATCGCCGCCCCGGCATCCACTATTTGCGCCACGAACTGTGCCACATTACCCTGGAGGAGACCACTAACACCGCCTACGTTAGCATCAGCGAATATCCCTGTAGCTATTGCCCCCAAAGACCACCGACCCCATGAACTGCCCATGCATCAAGGCTTTCATCGAGACCACGGTTTATACGGAACAACATAGCACCATAACACAGTAGACCCGCGATTACACCTATTGCTACTGCTGCACCAACGCCAACGTAGCCAGCTGCAGGCGTTATCGCCACAAGACCGGCTACGGCGCCACTGGCAAGGCCTAGTGAGCCGGGCTTATCGCGTAACCAGCTCGCAGCAAGCCATGCTAAGGCTCCTGCTGAGGCTGCTATGTGTGTCACTAGTAGCGCGTTAGCAGCCGACACGCCTGCTGCAAGGGCACTGCCTGCGTTGAATCCGAACCAGCCGAACCAGAGCAGTGCTGTCCCGATAAGTGTTAGCGGTATGTTATGGGGTGTCATGTCGTGTTCGCCATATCCCAGCCTCTTGCCTATTATGATAGCTAGTACTAGTGCCGCGAAACCCGACGTTATATGCACCACAGTACCGCCGGCAAAGTCTAATGGCGCAGCACCAAGCCACTCGTGTAGCCATGTGTGGAGCCAGCCACCACCCCATACCCAGTGGGCTACCGGATCGTAGACTAGCGTTGTCCAGAGTAGGCCAAAGACTAGAAATGCTCCTAGCTTTACTCTCTCTGCCAGCGCACTCGTCAGTATAGCTAGGGTTATGGCGGCGAAGGTCATCTGAAATGCCACGAATGCTAGATGCGGCAGATTCTCAAGCCCTGGCGCTGGCTCGTCTACCCCTATGCCACTGAGACCAACGTACTCAAGGCCTCCAATAAAGCCGCCAGCGATGCTGCTGCCAAAGCTAAGACTGTAGCCTGCTACTACCCATTGGATGCTTACCAGCGCCAACGATACAAATGATAGCGACACCATTGATATCACATTCTTCCTCCGCACCATGCCTCCGTAGAAGAAACCAAGACCCAGTGTCATCAACACAACCATAGACGTCGCCGTCAGTATCCAGGCAGTATCTCCCGGGTTGAACCCAGACATACCCCACTCATCCGCGACGCCCGAGAATGGCCACGAACACTGTTAAAATACTTACCAGCAACGATACGAATTGCCTACGTAAGTTCTACAACAACACGAATGCTGGAAAAACACAAACACTGTACAGTCTAGTTCTTAGCTGAAGCGAACATCATAGAGGCAGGCACGCTGTAGAACCGGACAACCGACCGGAACTCAGAAGAAGACATGAGACCTCTAGGAGCAGCCAAGCTACAATATAGTTAGAAGACACAGAAGAACCATGATAATGAGACCATAACGCACTTACTGTTTTTAGATAATTGTGGCGCCGGGGGCGGGATTTGAACCCGCGCGGCCTCGACGGCCACCGGCTCTCCAGGCCGGCCCCTTGGTCCGCTCGGGCACCCCGGCGCCCAGAGGGCCTCTGGGCCCCGTGTAGAGGTAGTGGCTCTGGAGGGTAGAGGGTTATTGGTTTTCCCCGCGGGGCTCCCGGCTTTGTTTCTTCGCGTAGAGTATCGTGTAGCCCTTCTTCCTGAGGGCTACCCGGGCGTCTCCAAACACGTCCATCATGAGTTCTAGTGCCCGGTTAGCTCCCTTCCTCATAACGAGTTGTAGTGTGCCACCCTGGGCCAGGTGGCGTGGCGCCCCACGTATTATCTCCTCTATCGTGGCCATCCCTGCTGCTAACGGGGGATTGGAGATTATCACATTGAATTCCATACCCTCTACCGGTTCGTATAGGTTGCCGTGTAGCACCGTGACTCGGTCATCAACTCCGTTATGGCGGGCGTTGAGCTTTGCCAGCTCTACGGCCCGGGGGTTTATGTCAACCATTACTACGCGCAGGCCTGGATAAGCCTTGGCTAGTGTTATCCCTATTGCTCCGTAGCCACAGCCTAGGTCGAGTACTACACCCTTATCTGGTACCTCGGCGTGCTCTATGAGGAGCCGGGTGCCTGTGTCCACCTCGTCGGGGGAGAAGACGTCGCTGGACACGTAGAACTCTACTGTGACGCCGCGTATGTGGTCGCTTATCAGTCTCCGGGGACCGCGGCGGCTCCGTGGACGATAGTAGTGGCCTGAGGTCAACGCTTCTTCTCCCGCTGCTTCCATGCCTTGGGGTAGACGCCCGGCTTCATTATAACGCGGCGGATCTTCACCGCTATGCCGCGCCGCGCCTTTGCCATCTCCTCGCTGCTCATCTGCGCGACACCAACTGCTACAAGCTCACCCTTGAGTGTAAAGAGCGCCACTAGGTCTCCGCGCCTGATGCCTTCATGCAGCCTCACTATGCCGGGTACTGCCAGGTTCGCGCCGTGGGCTATCGCGTCTACTGCTGTATCACGTATCACTATCTTGGGGAGGTGGCTTACCGCGTACTCTACTGGCTTTATGTACTTCCTTAGGAGGTCCTCTTTGCCCTCGTTACGCCACCGGTAGTGTGCTTCGCTTAGGTCCTGAAGCCGCACCAGACCATGTTGCTCGCGGAAGGGACCGCTCTTGGTGCGGCGTAGCTCCCTCATGTGAGCGCCCACGCCTAGTATGAGTCCTACGTCGTGGCAGAGCTTCCTCATGTAGGTGCCTGCCTCGCAGAACACCCTCATCAAGGCGTAGCGGCCGTTATACTCTAGGAGTTCTATCTCGTAGATCTTCTTAGTCCTTAGGCTCCTCTTTACACTGCTCCTTAGGGGTGGCCTCTGGTAGATCTCACCTACGAACATTTCCAGCGCGCGGCGTAGGTCTTGCTCGGGTACGGGCTTGTGTAGCTGCATTACACACATGTACTCCTTGCCGGTGTGGACTACTAGGCCTATGACCTTCGTAGCCTCCTCCAAGGCTACAGGTAGAACGCCGGTGACCTTCGGGTCTAGCGTGCCACCATGTCCTGCCTTGGAAAGGCCAAACATCCTCTTTATCCAGGCTACTACTTCGTGACTTGTAGGCCCCGGCGGCTTGTCTAGCGCTACTACACCGAGCCTTATGTACTGTTCTATAGGCCTCCTCCAGGGCAGTGTGCCATAGTCTGGACTGGTCTCCTCCTCGAGCTTTACTATCCAGTGGCGCTCAAGCCCTGCAAACCGATCAAGTTCTTCTATAAACTCTAGACCTTGCCGGGTTAGGCTACTCGACATAGCGGCGTTACCCTCCCCTTCAGCCATCTATGTCCTAGTAGAGGGCCTGGCCCCCTATAACTCCCCAGTATACGCACCACAGCTGTACAGGAAGCAGGAGGAAACGTAGAGGCCCGGTATACGGTGCAGAGAGCTGTAGGAGGAGCTGCTAGAAGCTGTCGGCATGCCCCGGAGAGGAGCCGGGACGCGGAAAGGCTGGCTGAGGAGACAAGAGTCAAGGAGGAAACGCTGTAGCCGCTGGCCGCGGGCTAGAGTAGCCCGGGTTTTAGCTCGACGCGTACACGTTCCTTCATGAAGTCTAGTAGCCCTGCCTCTTCTAGGGCCTTCTTTACCTCCTCGTCGCTGGCACCTGGCTCTATGTTTATCTTTTCCGGGAGCACCTCAATGTGGTTTATGTTGGCACGCCTCCTCTTGACGCCTGAGACGTCCTTAGGCCCAGTTATCACGACGAAATTGTCGTCAATTATCTCTACTATTACACACTTCCTGCCCGCCTCGCGGCCACGGAGCTTTACGCAGAGACGGCCTACCTCTATCGCGGGCATCGCTTCTCTACCCCCAGCCTAAGGGCCACCAGGGGTCTGAGCTTCTTTAAGCCTTACCGGCTACAAGCTTCAATCTTGAACCCCTTCCTCGCAAGTAGCCGGCACGTATACGTCTTTATCACGTTGTACGCCTCGTCAACACTTAGCGGCTCGGTGTCGAGTACTAGGTTGAATATCTGCAGGTTGTTGACATCTATCCCGTAGTAGTCTAGGAAGCGGCGCCAATGCATGTACTCTCTCGCGACAGTCTCGCGATAGACCTCGTCTAGGGGCCTGTTTTCGCGCGCCGCTATGCGCCTTATCCGGACGTCTAGTGGCGCCGTAACGTAGATCCTTACATCAGCAACACTTCCCAGAACCCATGCCACGAGGTGGCCCTCGAGGACTACTCCTCCGCGACAGCCTATCTCTAGTGTCCTCGAGTCTATTTCTAGATCTATACTCGGATCCTCCGAAGCTATCCGGTTCAGCTCCTCTATGCTTACCCCGCGTTCCCGTGCCACCATCCGGAAAATCATACCCGCCGAGTAGTACTCGAGACCTAGCTCCTCGGCTAGCCGACGAGCATATGTTGTTTTACCGCTGCCCGGAGGCCCGCTAACAGCTATTGTAGGACCCCTCTTGTTAGTACTGCATCTCCGTACGATCAAGCCGCCCCTCCGACCCCCATGCCGCTAAGCAGGCTAACGAGCTAATAATGATTGTAACCGCTACTACCTCTATCCATCCACAAATAAGAAGTACACAGCTCTCAGTCCTTGGTGTACACTATGCCCTGAAAGTAGAAACTGAGAAGAGTCAAGAACGCTATGCGGAGAAGGAAAGAGCCCTTGCTCTACAACATTCTGGCCAGGAAATACATGAAGCGCTACTGTTCAGCAAGAGGCGCGTTATTGCTGCCGGCTAGCCTGCAACTGCTGGAGCAACTGCGTCCTAATAGTCTTCTTTAGCAGTTTTGTCAAGCATTTCGGGCATAGTACACCGCCATACATACGTTCGGGGCGCTTAGCCGTCTTAGGCAGCTTACGTAGCTCTACCGGACGTAGCCTCGGCACACCATTGAGCGGACTACCACATATAGCGCACTTGGCAGGCCCTGGCCTCCGCTTCTCGTAGTGTATACGCGTCTCGCCGCCCGGGGTGCGAACGAATACCCTCCTTAGAGAGCGGCTCCTATACCTAGGCCTGGGCATCCCTTGTCCACACCTCGCGCTATAGGCTCCCCGGGGCTCTAGCTGGTCTGCTGCCGGGCTTTCTTAAGCATTAGTATTCCTACGAGGTCGTACTGTATAATGGGCAGCGAGATTAGGAATGTAAGTGCTGCCAGGAGGCTCGGCACTGTCACACATACATCAGAGTCTCCGGGAACTAGCGTCAAGACGGGTATACAACACAGCGACGGGAGCGGTATGGGACGCATTGTGAAGACTGTTATAGCGCCAAGATATACAGGAGTCAAGAGCCCCAAGCGGAGTAGCGTATATCGACGTACCATCCCTTGGAGTGATGCTATACGAGAGTATAGTTTCCCCGCACGCCGTCTAACCCGCTTATCAGTGGCATGTTCGATGTTCCGGAAATCACTGACTATCTGCTCTAGCTCAGCCCTCGCGTTAAGATAAGAGGAGCCTGCTATGCGGTAGAATAGGTACTCCGCGACAAGGACCCCGATAATAGCGAGCATTACCACATAGACCTCGTAAACAAGGATACTGGTAACCATATACTACATCAGCCCCTCTGAAGGACTCGGGAAGCTTCTGGGCTTACATCAAGGTCAAGGCAACGTCATAAAAAGCATGTAGAACTAAGCTAGCGTAGTTTTAGCGCTAGCTCCACTATTTTCTGTGCGGCTATACCAGGATCGCCCTCCACGTTCTCGACGAGATAGACACTAGCAGCGACGCGTACAGCGCTAGCCATTGCAGCTACACGCGCCATCTCTATGAGCAGCTTTATGGCCTCCACATTACCTATGTCACTCCTTACTCGGCCCTTGTCGCGCTGCTGCCGCGCCAGGATTATCTCCGGTGCAGCCTCAACTAGGACTATGGAGTCTGGACGGAGTTCTTTTACAACATTCTCTGGCAGTCCCGGCCAGTATCCCGTAGAAGTCTTTATCACGGCATGTGTATCGATGAATAGGAACCCTTTCTCTGATAGCTTCTGCTCGGCGTCGCGGCGTATACTCTCTGCCGCCATCTCCTGGAGCTCAAGCTGCTTACGGAGCGGGAGGTGCCTCATCTCATCACGGTGTTTTACGAGCCCCTGCTCCGAAGCCACACGAAACATATAGTCGCCAAAGTTTACTACAAGTACTTGCTCGCCATTATTCTTCATTATTTCTACAACCTTGCCAAGAACTGTAGTTTTTCCTACGCCAGGTACACCGGTCACCACTACAGTTACGAAGGGGTTGCGCAGCACCATGTCCTACCTACCCCGCATTACTCTCTGGAGGCTGAGCTGTGAAGCCTAGAGATGCAAACACGCTGCTGCGGGTTGAAGGCTGAGCTGGATACATTCTGTATGCTAAACTGTTGAGGAATCGGGCCACGCTAGGCCCACTCTGTCGGCCTGGAGCCGGTGTTATAAAAAATTAGACCACTTATTCGCCTATTAGCCTCTGCAGCATCGGGTACATCTCTAGTGTTCTCTCATATGCTAGCGCCTGGTAGAAGTTATACACTATACCTACCAGCAGTACCAGTCCGGAGCCTGTACCATACGCGCCGAATATGTCAGCGAGAACCGCTATGCCAGCAACTAGTAGCGAGCTAATTACTGTCAACGGGTATATGTACTTAGCGAGTATCTTCTCGAGTAGCTTCACGTTCCGGCGAAGCCCTGGCAACTCCATACCAGACTTTATCAAGTTCTCTGCCTGCTGTCTCGGGCTCAGCCCTGCTATCTCGACCCAGATGAAGCCGAAGAATAGGCCGAGTAGCAGCCATGCTATGACAAATATCACTGTACGTAGGGGGTCGGCTGCCGCTTCGAGGAGTCCTCTGGGCGGGCTTACATAGTGGTAAAGTACTGCTAGGCCCTTGGCTATTGCACTGTCGGGGCCCGTGATGCCTGCTATCATCTGGTAGAATACTGCTATGTCAGATACTACTATACCGACGAAGAGTATAGGTATGTTTGTCACGTAGATGAAGTTTAGTGGGATCCTAGTCTTTATGCTGCCGTAGCGTGGGCTTGTCACCGGTATGTAGACCCTCATTAGCTGGAAGTAAGCCAATATCATTATGATTGCTATTGTGGCTAGGAAGCCCACGAAGTCCGGGAGACCATGGCGAAGTATTGCAAAGTCGCCTGTCTTTATCACGTGTGCTAGCCAGCCATAGTAGTCTACCTGGTTCTCACCAACCGGTACAGGGACGGGGCCTGCAAACTGCCAGGCAAGGCCCTTTACGACGTTAGCTACAATGAAGAGGCTTAGCGCCGAGCCTATACCCCATCCATTGCGTACTAGCTCATCGAACCACATCAATATGAGCGTCGCGAACGCTAGTTGCGCAACCACTAGTAGCTTTATTCCGGTACCTACAGGACAGCCGCCGCCACCTAGTGTTGTCACCCAGAACTGACAGCCTACAGCATAAGCTGCTGCCTCGAGCACAGCGAATAGGAGGGCAAGAGTACGCTGCGCACCCATGAATATCTTTCTATCACGGGGCTTAGTGAGATCCATCTGGATTAAACCGCCACCAACTAGCACCTCAAGGACTATACCAGCTGTCACTATGGGGCCTATACCAAGCGTCATCAACGATCCAATGTTCATACCCAGGATTAATGATGCGAGAGCTTGGCTAGCCTGCTGCTGCTGATATCCCAGCACACCAAGCAGAGGTATCTCGCTCATTATGAGGTATAGTAAGACGACTATGCCGGTCCATGCCAGTCTAGTAGGAAGAGGCGGGCGGCGAGCAGGCTTTTCCACTGCCGGGATATACCGTGAGACTGCAGCGAGCGCCTCCAGTACACCCATTGCGAGCGTCGCCCCCAGGCCAGGCGAAGCTCCCGTCCAGCTTAAAAGAGCCACCGACTAGGCTTCCAGCGTTTCCGATTACTCAATACTGTCATACTAAAAACAACCAATGGAGCTAATCAAGCTGAAGCGGCTCATACCAAGTACTAAGGTATAGTAATATTCATAGAAGACCTTGCAGGGTAAAACGGGTCCAAGAAATAGTACACCACCAGGCCCAAGTTAGGGCAGAAAGAGACCTAGCAGAGGCAGAGCTGGATGATGGAACTAAAAGCCGGGGAAAGGATTCTTAGTTAGGGTTAGTTCTCCTCGTTATTTAAGACTACTACTTCGCCGCCAGCTGCTTCAATCTTGCGTATAGCTGATTCACTGGCCGCTGGTACTATTACCTTCACAGGCTTTGTTATGCTTCCGCGGCCTAGCAATTTGTTGTAGCCTAGACTAGCAAGGTTTACTACTATCTTTCCGCCCTCCTCGCTAGCCTTGCCCTCACGGAGCCATACGTCAAGTTTCTCTGCTAGCTCACCCACGTTTATCTCGTTCACTTTGACCTCATAGGTTAGTGGCCTATTGAAGCCGTGTTTGCCGAACCATGTAGGAGCATACTTCACTACCCATGTCCACATGTGCTTGTGCATACCGGCAGCTCCAAAACCGCCGCGGCTACCACTGCCGCGGTGCTGGCCTATGCGGCCCCAGCCCATTGTCCTAGTGCGGCCACGTAGACGTCTACTCTTCTTCCTGCGGCGGACAACCATTGCCCACACCCAGAGCGTTCTCCGCTGGCTCCCGGGCCGGGAGTGGTTAGAGCATTCTCTTTATAAGCTCGTTTATGCCAGCACCTCTGTAGCCCAGCTCGCCGCCAGCACCGTATGGCTTCTTTATGCTGCCCTTGAAGCCTCCACGTGGCGGGTGTAGTCTGAACACAGGCTTTATTATCCATATCTTGTTCTTCTTGTCGTAGAGCTTGTGTAGCATTATCTCGCCTTTTAGCAGCTTGTCCGCGAGTTCCTCGATACCACCCTGTAGACCAAGCTTCTCGCGCACATACTCGTCGGTTAGAGGCTTGTTGCCAGATACGCGGCCGCGGCGACGCAGCAGTTCTATGAGTGTCTCGCGGTCGATCTCGCCCCAGGTTACCCAGTCCTTAACCTTGTGTATCATCCTCTCTATGCCAGGTAGAGTTGACGGGTACAGTACTAGGTGGAATTTACGGTGGAGCCTTAGCAGTGATAGTGTGTATTCTACGTCGGGATGTACATCTACCCTACCGCGGAGCCGGATTATAGCATAGAGCTTTACCTGGCCCGTTGGGGCTGCCTTCTGCTCCGCAGACGCGACTGCCATTTCTTCATCCACCTCTCCGTATACGGACAAGCGTATAGCCAGGGGTTGGACAAGCACCGGTTAATTCATGGGTATTGGAAATAAGGGCTTATAGAGGCTAGAGCGTTAGAGCCTGGTTTAGCTCTGCGAAGCCTGTATCCAGTCGAGCGGAGTTACGAACTTGTAGGTCTGCTTTAGCGCGTTATAGGTAGCCTTTACGAAGTTCAGCGTAGTCCTTGTGTCGCCGCGAGTGAAGCTCCACACATCTTGTATACCAGCCATCCTTAGGACTACCTTGGCTGCGTCGCCTGCTACTAGCCCTGTACCACGGGGCGCTGGCTTGAGGACCACCTCTACGCTACCACTCTTACCGCGTACTGTGAAGGGTACGCTGTGTGGCTGGTCACAGAGACACTCCCAGCTACCGCACCCACGCCGCACGGGTATTATGTTGAGCTTGGCGTTGCGTATAGCCTTCTCTATTGCTGGCCTTAGCTGCCGAGCCTTGCCCTGGCCTACGCCTACAAAGCCGTTCTCATTACCTATGACGACTACTACGCGGAACTTGTTTATGCGGCCAGCGTCAGTCATCTTCTGTACCAGTCTTACGTCAACAGTCTCGCTCTTTAGCTCTGGGCCTATCAAGTAGTCCACTATCTCGGGCTCGAGTATCGGCAGGTTACGCTCAAATATCTCGCTGAGGCTGCGTATACGACCCTCCTTTACCAACCTCCCTACGAATGTACGTGGCTTCCATTCCTGCTCGAGCTCGTAAGGCGAGAGGCTCATCACGCAACAGCCTCCTTAGCAGCCTTTACCTTCTCAACAACATCACGGTAGTCTTCTAGTATTTTACTCTTAACCTCCTCAAAATGCTTAGGCAGATCTTCGGGGCGTAGACCTCTCTTGAGGTATAGGCTGAATCTGCGCTCGTAAAGCTCTGGGTTCTCCTGGGCAAGCATAGCAGCATACTTGGCTATATGTTCGCCTCGTATCCTGTAATCCTCCGGGAATATCTCTTCGCTGTGTGGCACTTCTAGTCCGGCATCGACAGCTCCCTTGAGAGCAGCAAAGACCCTAGCGCCGCGTACTGGCCTGTGTAGCCCTATGTCGAGTACCGCGTAGTCTATACCCGCCTTGAGGGCGCGCAGGGCAGCAAGCATACCGGTGAGGTAGGCTGCCGAGGTGTTCTTCGTTCCGCCTAGCCAACCATAACGCTTCACGAGCTCTCTGCTATGAGCCGCAGCAACTGTTACATCGCCTTGAGGTTTAGCAATGATTACCTGAACCCAGATGTACTTGTTAGTCTTCCTAACGACTAGCCTGGGCTTACCAGAGAGTACCATAATGTAGCGCTTATAGTAGTTGGTCTTACCCTCCCTACGCCGCCTCCTCGGCACCTTGTATCTTGGTCCATGAGCCATGACAGTCCACCGGCCCTAACCGCGTACCCGGTGCGGAGAAGCGCAACCCCACACTCCCTTAATAAATACAAATCGTAGAGAGGGGCACAGTTTCCCTCTGTTACCTTACCACACCCTGAGCCCATTACGTAAACAAGGGGAGCACACAAAGGCTAGCATAAAGAGGTTTAACTAGCCAACCGAGCTTTATAAGCAGACTATACCAGACGGGTAGGAGGATTGTTAGGAGTATGGGAATCAAAGAAGAGTATTGAGTATTATGAGAAAGTTCTATTTGCGGACGCTTGTAGGGTATCCGTGTTCTTCTAGCCATCTCTTGAGCGACGCAAATGTTGGGAACATTCCGCCCTTAGCCCACATGTAGAGCTTTCTGTAGGTCCTCCTGTCTATTACACCATGGTCACGAAGGTAGCGGAGGTATCTTCTCATCTTACGTATCCGGTGCATCCATTCCTCCTTGGGGTCACGCCTCGCCGAGGCTTCGCCCTTCCGTCTACCGTAGCCACGGTGCCTGCCCTTCTTCCTGGCCTCGTGCCTCTCACGCCAGCGACCCCGAGAGGGGCTGTGCTTAGGCTTGACTTTTATCACGCCTTCCTTGATTAGGCGGCGCACCTCTTCCCTAGTGATGGCACTAGCTACATCGTCTATTCTGGAAGGATCTATCCATATCCTCGACTCGCCTACACCCAGTATCTCTGCCGCGAGTCTACGCTGCATGGACAAATCCTGAGCCATTCTTAGGCCACCCCGCAGCCTCTCCCAGCTCCCTGACCTCGGAGAGCAATCACCCCGGTATAAGAAAGAGGTGCTTATGCGTTTGCTACACGGAAGCCCTTAGCACGCGCCTTCTCTAGTATCTGCTGACGTTTCCTCAGCCCGACTCCCGCCGCTATGTATATTATGTGTCTTGACGGGTCCAGCCTGTCTAGCTCTGAGGGACTGCTCACACGTACAGGTTCTAGCCCAGTAGGGTGTAGTCCACGTACTGCTGCTGGTGCTCGGTACCCGACATCCACTACTGGAGGTCTACCCTTCAGCCGTAGCCTCATAGGATTGTCTATACCCTTTGGTTTACGCCACTTCGGGTCATTCTTGAACTTGGGGAATTTCCACCATAGTGTACGTAGGAACTCAGGTTTCTTGGACTTCAGCAAACGCCTTACTCTAAGCAGCCTCTCTATATCTTTGCCACGCTCCATTACTCAGCCACCCCCTTTTCATAGATGTATATACCGTCTACGAAAACACGTCTGTCCTTATCCTTAACCTTTGTAGCGAGTTCTATGTTGGCCGCTGTCTGGCCTACAGCCTCTATATCTATACCCTCAACAATGACATCGTCCTTCTGGACCTTTACCGTAACGCCCGGCATTATCCTAGCAACACGCGGCGCCTTCTCGCCAAGGAAGTTCTCTATGACTACCTTGTCACCCTGCACTTTAACTGTTACAGGGAAGTGTGAGAACACTATCTTTAGCTTATACCTGAAGCCCTTAGTTACACCAGTAATCATGTTTTCTATGTGAGCTGCTATTGTACCCACTAGTGCCTTAAGCCTCCTATTGGCGAAGTATGCCTCAACTACTACCTTCTTACCTTCTTCGTCCTCGTCGACCCTTATTATCACACCGCGTGCATGCGAGAAGTCTCTCGTTAGTTCCCCCTTGGGACCTCGGACAGTAACTTTTAACCCATCTACACTTACCTCTACACCTTCTGGTATAGGCACCTCCTCAGCTATATGTACAAGTTTAGCCATCCTGCCGCACACCCCTTTACTGCATGTAGATGTAGCGATGAGCATGAGGTTGTAACGCCACTACCTCCCGCACAGATGCTTCTACAAACCCCAGGAGGCTGACGACAAGCCTAGACACTGTAAAATTAGGTAATGCCCGCTAGTAGACGTATGCTAACAGTACACCACCTATCTTACGCTCTAGTGCTTCGCGATGCGACATTACTCCCTGGCTTGTCGACAGTATCAGTATACCGATATCCCTGCTTGGTAGATACTTACGAAGCCACTCTGGCATTCTGATTAGGTCGGTGTACTTCACAGAATATCTTGGCTTAATGACGCCGGCCTTATTTATACGGCCTAGTAGTCTTACGCGTATCTTGCCCCAGCGACCATCATCTATATATTCAAACTCACCTATGTAGCCCTCTCGCTGCATGACGCGGAGTACATTAGCTATCAGCTTCGACGCTGGCATTATGACTACTTCCGGCTTGGCCCTCATCTCAGCGTTAACTATAGCAGCCATCGCGTTAGCAAGTGTATCAAGCATAACCATCCTGTATCACCCCGCTATGCCTGATCACATATACTTACGGAAGCCTAGACTAACTGCTAGCTCGCGGAAACACTGGCGACAGAGCATCAATCCATACTTCTTTATTACAGCATCGTGGCTGCCACAACGCTGACACTTGTATGCGCCCTTACCGTACTTTACTACTCTAGGCGGCCTATACTTCCCCATAACCAGGCACCCCCGAGTCTAGACCCGGCATTTCTACCTCGGCTCTATAACTACTCCGAACATCTCGTGTAGAAGCACCATAGACTCTTCCTTTGTTACACGGTGGCGGCGTGGTATCCTGCTGCGTGCACGCCTCCTCCGTGCTACTCTGTAACCTGGCCTCTCGATGGTTAGTACTACGTCCATTCCGAATACGCCTATTTCTGGATCGTAGCGTACACCTGGTATAGTTATGTGCTCCTTTATGCCAAACGCTACGTTGCCGAACTCGTCGAACTGGCTAGCCTTTAGCTTGTTGCCAACAGCCTGGAGCGCCTTGCGTAGGAACTCGATCGCCTTTTCGCGGCGAAGGGTTACAACGGCTGCTATGGGCTCGCCCTTCCTTATGCCGAAGTCGCGTATTGTCTTCTTAGCCTTTCGTACCGATGGCTTTTGACCGGTTAGCATTTCGAGCACGCGTATAGCCTTCTGTAGTCTCTCGCCGGACTCGCCGACGCTAATGTTGACTGTAACCTTGACTAGGCGGGGCTTTACCATAGGGTTCTGTTCCCAGCGCTTCTTGATAGCTTCTATCTCTTCCTGTGACAGTGGAAGCGGGGATGTAGGCTGCTGCACAACCGGCGTATAGCTAAAGTAGCTCATTTCCATGCACCCTCCGGGAGGCTTATCCAGGGCTCTTCCTCGGGCGGTGCAATTACGAAGACGTAATCGAGACTCGTCTGGAGCTTCTCTCCGCGGGCATCCTCAAGCGTGACTATGCTGCCTTTACGTCCAAGGCCGCGCTGTATTGACACTATCCTGCCTACACGGCCAACGTTGCGGCCACCGAATACTATGGCCAGGCTACCTACATCGAGCGGTGCATAACCTAGCAGCTCCTGCTGAGGTATTGATATCTTTACTGTGCCTAGGGTCTTGTATTCCTTAGCTTCTACTGGGTTCGTTGGGTCGGAGACACGTATGAGCACGTTGCGGCCATCGTGTAGATGTAGCTGTATATGTCCACCTTTCACTGTAGACTTGTCTTCCAGCCGTCCTAGCTTGAAACTTGCTTCCTCCTTTGGTATTGGGTGTAGTGTGAAGAAGCGTACAGGGTACGGGAGTACTCTGTAGGCCTCACCGGTATCAACTATCTCAACTACATCCATGAAGCCTACGGGGTACTTGTAGTTCCTTCTAATTCTACCATCTACTTTGAAGTGGCCCTCCGCTATAAGCTTACGAGCCTCACGGCCAGTCTTAGCATAGCCTAGCACATCTCTCACAAGTATCAGTAGCGGTATGGATCTCTCTATGGGATGAGGGCCCGGCGACGGTTTTACTGTGAAGACGCCAGCACGCTGACGTACGGGCCAGAACTTTGGAGCAGCTAATGTTCTCAGGTGCCTACGACCACCCATTCTAGCCATGCCTTGCCACCCCTAGCGTGGTCCCCATCTGCTACTGGGCCTCAGGCTTCTGGCCCCCTATAGACCCCTCTCTCCCGCGGAGGAGGGCCAGCTGGACTTCGCGCTGACGGCGCTTGCGCTCTATTATCTCGCGGCGCCGCTTATCATCAAGGTTCAGAGACACTATCATGACCTTCGAGGGGTGCACCGGATAGTAGCGGGGCTCACCACGTGCATTGTTTATCGTGACACCCTCTATGAATATCCTCATACGGCGTAGGTCTACACGTACAACCTTACCCTTGTGACCCTTAAAGTCGCCCCGCATCACGACGACTTCGTCGCCTACGCGCACTGGTAGACTCCTTATGCCGTACTGCTTACGTAGCTCGGGACTAAGAGGTGCAGCCATGAGCTTTTGCCTCTTATGGAGCGGTGCGTTGAAGAGTGCCTTTCTCTGCTTTCGAGGCTGACTCGACTTCACCCAGCGCATCTTACCGCACCCATTCATACATCGTCGTGTCCACGTGCTATAAGCAAGCGTTCTAGCAAGACGATAAATATAGGGATTTAGATGATTATGCTAGCTATGTTGGCCACCTTTGGCCAGCGCTCCGCCGCCTCGCGGGCGACAGGGCCACGTATTTCGCTACCCTTAGGAGACCCGTCCTGGCTGACGATAACCACTGCATTGTCCTCAAAGGCTACCCATGTGCCGTCGGGTCTGCGGTATGGCCTCCTCTGCCTTATCACTATAGCGCGTGTTACCTGCTTTCTCATCTCTGGCGTACCCTTCTTCACAGTGACAACTACCATGTCGCCTATAGTTGCTGGTGGTATTCTACGTAGACGGCCATGGTACCCTATGACACCTATAATCATGGCCTCCTTGGCGCCACTATTGTCGGCTACACGTACATAGCTACCTACCTGTAGACCCGCAGGTATGTGTCTCCGGGGGCCTGCGCCAGCTCCACCCTTCGGCATAGCAGCTCTACACCCCGGGCGCTCGGAGAAACTCGGTTAGAGTTATTTAAGCGGTAGTAAGACACTCTGTGGCTAGGCTTTTAGCTCATGGGTTTCTTGCCAACCACGCCTAGTACCACGAAATGCACCGTCTTCGCTAGAGGTCTAGTCTCGCCGATGATTACTACGTCCCCAGGCTGTGCATTGATGCAGGGAGGGTTGTGTGCGTGTATACGGCTTCTCCTCTTCTCGTACCTCTTGTACTTTCTGTCATAGTACACATATTCGCGTTCGACAACAACCGTGTTCTTCATCTTGGCCTTTATGACGACGCCAGTTAGCACTAGCCCGCGGACTCTGACGCTACCATGCCATGGACATTTCGGGTCACTGCATGTCTTCTCGGGTGGGTTGACGCCAGGTATACCTACGTTTCTCACCCGCGCGGACAAGCCATCCGACCCCCTTGTACCGTTCTAGCCGCCTAAGACGCTCGGGCTGCACTCCCGGTATTTCTTCTCCTCGTACAACAACCCATGTGCCGCTGGGCAGTTGGACTAGGAATATAGCGTTTGCCTTAGAGACCCAGCTTGTGTCTCCAGTATTACGCCTCACGAGAAGACCGCGGCGAGTTTCGAGTTCTACAACTCCCTCGAGGCCACGGAGAGTCGGATCTGGATGGAGTAGAACATGGATTCTAAGGCCCACGAGGGTATGGAAAACTATATTCCACTCCGTGTGCTTCAAGCCTTGCTGCCTGCTCCACGCTGATTTGCAAGTTCTTCCTCACGCATAACAGTAAGGATCCTTGCAATGGTCTTTCTTATAGCGCGTATAGCGCCCGGGTTCTCGAGTGTACCGACAGCAGCCTTTAGACGTAGCTTTACTAGTTCTTCACGCAACTCCTCAAGCTTCTTTAGTCTCTCCTCGGCACTCATCTTTCTTATATCATCAGTCTTTATCATGTACTTGGTCACACGACCTCACCTCCTGAGAGGGATTGTCTAAGCGCCTAGCCAGCTTGTTCCTCTGCCTCTTCGGGCTTGGCCTCCTTTAGCTTCTCGGCCTCCGCAGCGCGCTGCCTCTCTAGCTCCTCTCGTATCTCCTCTATGAACTCTTTAGCCTCTTCAGGCTGCTTTATGCGTACATAGTCACTGGGCTTCGCTGGCTTCACTATCGTGACTTCTATACCGAATACACCGGGGTTTAGAGTTATGTGCATAACTGCTCTGTCGACCATATACTCTACCTGATTGCCAGTAGAGTAGACCTTGCCTATACGCACCTTCTCGTAGCGTGCTCTCTCTGTACGTAGCTTACCACTGATGATTATCTGGGCACCTATGGCTCCCGCGTTCATTATACGACGTGCCATCACGTTAGCTACACGGCGGTAGTACGCACCCCTCTCCAGGAACACAGCTATTCTAGATGCCACTACACGAGCGTTGAGGTCCGGGTTCTCTACACGGCGCACCGTTATCTGGGGATTCTGCAAGCCAAACTGCTGCTCGAATATAGCAGCAAGCTGCCTTATGGTCTCGCCTCTCCGGCCAATAATCATTGCCGGACGCTCAGCATCGATGAAAACCTTAGTGCCTAATGGGAACTGTATTATCTGTACGCCAGCATAGCCTGCACGATAGAATCTCTTGGCTAGGTATTCGTCTATCTTTGTCTGGGCTATCGACTTCTTTATGAAATGCTTCTTTATAAGTACCATGGTTACTCTTCCTCCGCCACAACTACCTCTATATGGCTGTACTTCTTGAACCTAGGGGTGGAGCGGCCGAAGGCGCGTGGCATCCACCTCTTAAGCACACGCCCCTTGTGAACAGCTATATGTACAATGCGCAGCTTCTCCGTGTCAAGCCCTTTGACCTCAGCGTTGTTGGCCACATTGTCAAGGAGCTTGAGCAGGATACGAGCAGCCTTGACCGGATAGCGGCCTATCGGCCACTTGTACCTAGCAGCGAGGCCACGGTGGTGAGCCTGCTTTCTAGCATACCTGCGCACAGGTATAGGCTCCTTACCAGCAGCAACACGCTCGAGAAACTTACGAGCCTCCTCCAGCCTCATACCACGTATGACACGAGCTAACTCGACAATCTTCTTGTACGATATGGGCGCATCCCATACCATAGCCTTAGCTGAACGCTCCTCGTCAACTCGTACTGAGTAATGCCATGTCGGCAACCCGAGGCCCACCTCTCTTGCTACAGCATCCCCAGGAGGCGCTCACAGCACTGCACGCCTAAATAAGTGAATAGAGCGCTACCGGATAGTATCTACGGAGCTGCCGGGGATGAGCGAGCTGACCTGCACAGAGCACACGCCGTGACGAGAAGACCATCTGTTGGCGACCCTCGATTCCTCTACTACACCGTAAGAAGTGAAAGTGTTAGGGAGGCCTGACGCCTAGGGGTGGAGCCTCCACGCGCTCACCGAGCCCCGAGCGACACGGGGCACTCGCGCGGGCCTGCTCCAGCCTAGTGTAGGATCAGACACCTCTATCAAGTCTTCTCTATATTCGCCCAAGATGCTCCAGTATCCCGACGACCTTTGGATAATGGATGGTGTTGGGGGATTACAATACAGTCTAGGAGGCACATTATACTATATACACTGAACAAGGATCAGAGTAGAAGTGTGTACCAAATATAGTGGGATACAATGGATATAGACGCCATCTTAAAACCATCGTATGGTGGTTAGAGTAGGCCTAGCCGTGCGGCCACATCAGTGGCGCTGTACTCCTTGGCCAGCTTAACGTAGGCTTTCTTCTCGCCACGGGGAGTTATTAGGGTGTTAACCTTCTCTACCTTGACTCCAAACGCTTGTTCAACCGCCCTCTTGATATCATGTTTAGTGGCCTTCCTATCTACTATGAATGTCAGCGTGTTCTGCTCCTCGATTAGTCTCAACGCTTTCTCGCTCTGTACCGGACGTATTATGATACTCCAGGCGCTCATTGTACGACACCCCCTTAGGCTAGTAGTATTCCATCAAACCTCTTAGATAGTTCACTCAGTGCGGACTTGCTAACTACTGTTAGTCTCCCAGGTACACCGCCAGGAGCAAGCTGTAGCACGTTGACATGCCAAGGGTCTGCTACATCTACACCAGGTAGGCTTGAGACAGCCCTTGCAAGTGGAGACTTGTGGTTGCTTAGTATGAAGAGTATACTCCGCGGTGTTATGTACCGCCTCCCGCGACGCTTACCCTTACCAGCGCGTATCCTTGTCCTCTCCTTTGCGCGCTCTATGTCGACCCAGACGCCTAGCTTCTCTAGGAGTGCACGTGCCTCGCGAACCCTGGTTATAGCTGTCTCAACCTCATCATCTATGACTATTGGGAGGACCTCTGCCGTGAACTTGTGGCCACGCTTTTCGACGAATTCCTTCCTAGCAGTAGCAGCCAGCGCCGAAGCTGTAGCAAGCTTCTTCTCCTTCTTGTTGATCTCCTCGTGTATCCTCTTCTCTACGCGAGGTGGGTGCGCCAGGTGACCGCCTACAGCA
The DNA here is from genome assembly GCF_001412615.1 of Pyrodictium delaneyi. Taxonomy (NCBI): domain Archaea; kingdom Thermoproteati; phylum Thermoproteota; class Thermoprotei; order Desulfurococcales; family Pyrodictiaceae; genus Pyrodictium; species Pyrodictium delaneyi. The sequence goes on from NZ_CP013011.1 coordinate 1,010,485, forward strand.
GAGTTTATGAAGGCTGCACGACCTAGGCCGGGGATGCGAGGCACTCTGGCAATACCTAAGCCTACTCCAAAGCTCCTAGCAGTCGTCCTCTTGCCAGCCATGGGGTCGCGGCCCTTAGGCTGGAGTCTCGCTGTGAACTCTGATAGGAATGCGCGTCTTATCAGGTCGACGCGTACCGGCAGCCCATAGACCTTGGGTAGCGCTACCTCGCCGCTCTTTTCGCCTGCAACGTTGAATACCGGGACGACTGGCGGCTCCGCCGCTAGTAGGAATACCATAGAGCCCACTTTACCTGCCATAGTATCGCACCCCAGGGGCTGCTGCCATGCTAAAGGGTTAATTGCCTTGCTTGCTCTGTAAGCTGATGTATGTTATCTTAGGTGCTGCCTCTGGGATCCAGCGTGGCCTCACTGGGTGGCGGAGTACTATCGGTCTCTTGGGTGTGCCTGGTATGCTTCCAGCCAGCATCACGTAAGTGCTCCTCACTATACCGTAGTGGAGGAAGCCTCCAGCAGGTGTTACCTCTAGACCATTCTCGCCTATCTTTATGATGCGCTTGTTGTACTCTGTTCTCCTGTGGAAGCCCATCTGGCCCGGCTGGGGTACCTCGCTCCACGAGAACGTCGTCGCGGGGCCTCTGCTACCGGGACCGCTGCGGCTACCCTTCCTGTGCTTGTGCCACTTGGGCAGCTCCTTTACACCAAACCTCTTTATCACGCCCTGGAAGCCCTTACCCCTGGTTACCGCTATTACGTCTACGAATTGACCCTCCTTGAAGACGTCTGTTATCTTGAGTGGGTTGCCGAGGAGTTTAACGGCATAGTTAAACCTCTCGTCTATGCTGTTCCCGCCACCTATCTTTATCTCTATGAGGTCTGGCTTCTTCTTGCTTAGACCGCCTACGAGCCTCGGTTGTGTAGCAGCTATTATTCTTACATCGTATACCTTTTCGAGTCTCTCTTCAAGCTTTTTGATCGCCTTCTCGGTATCAGGGAAGCGTAGCCGGGGTATCGCACGGTATATGTCGAGCTTATACTTCTCTATGAGGGTTTCAGGCTGAGCCCATGCCTCACCTAGAGTGTAGAGGCCTATGTTTGGATCGTAGCCGTATACACGGACGGCTGTGACTATCATCGGTGGTGCTTCAACAACCGTTACTGGCATGAATATCTCTCTACCCTGCGTAAGCGAGCCAGGCTCATCGTCTATCACGAATACGTGAGTCATTCCGGCCTTGTAGGCTAGGAATGCAAGCGGTAGAGGCGTCTCACTCTGAACCTCTGGCCACGTTTTGATCCTGGGGACTATGCTGGAAGCTCTCTTCCTAGGTCTTACAGCCAGGCTGCCTCTACGAGGCGCGTGCTTCTTTCTTGCGCCCACTAGACACCACCGCCGTCATGCCGGTACTAGAGTCTACCCCCGTCTCACGTGGGCTCCCCGGTTACTAGCTTTTAACCCTAAGCCTTCAATGACCTACTGCTCCAGGAACATGTTGTAGATTGCTAGTGTCGCTGCTAGAGCTTCTTCAACACGGACAGTACGTGTACCCTGATTCGGTATAGTATTGTATATCCTATCAAAGACCGCTTCGGGCTCTAAGCCCTCACTATTAGCTATCTCAAAAAGCCCTTTGTCGGGGGCTCCAAAGAATAACGCTATCCCGCCTCGGCTAGCGGCTTCCCTAGCATCTCTCACTGCCTTGTCCGCTGTTAGAACCTCGCCGAAACGGCTAGTGGCTACTCGGAGCAACCCGCTAGCAGTCTCTAGTGCTTCCCGGAGACCTCGTACTACGGTTATACTGAACCCTGTATAGATTCCTGCCTCGTCCTCCCTTAGTATGTGTAGCTTGGGAGGATTTAGCGACTCGATTCTAACGAGTACACGTTTACTACGCTTTAACCAGTGGGGTTTCGCACACTTAACATACTTGCCCAACCCAGCATCGAGCACCACTAGGCCACCAAGGTCGCGTACAACCAGCGCTTCGCGAATCTCGCCCACGTGAGGCCCGCCTACACCGTGCGTAGGCAGCTGTAGCGGCGGGAGGATACCAACATACCTTAGCTCCGGCTTGTATGGGTAAAGCTTTTTCTTCAAGTAGGGAGCCGTAAGCATATAGCCTATTATTTCCTCCATCAACTTAGCATGTTTCTCAGCATCATTTCTGTCAACATATACTATAAGCCGTGTAGCACGGAATACAGCTAGTATTCTTGCAAGGATACCAGTCTTAATAGTCTTTAACATCAAACCATGTTCTGTCGAAAGATAGGAGGCTGGCACTGCTACAGCTAGCTCAAGCCTCCTAGCTGAGGGTACACTACGGCTCTTCATCCCTAGTAGCCTCGAGCCAGGATGCTTCACCCGGAGCTAGAATTAAGCAAACATAATTGGCACCCATACGCATAAGGACTCGTCGCCGCGAGCTACGAACAACCACGGCCATATACACAGCGGCGAAGGCAGTGTAAAAACACATCACACTGGTATTAGATGTCTCACCGAAATCGGTGTGGTTACCGACGCCCCTTGCCACGACGCTGCTGTTGCTGCCTAGCCTGCTTGGCTGCGGCTTTTACCTCCTCCTTTGCCATGAATAGGCTTGTCCTCTGCCGGCCACCCATCCTCTACACCCCGCAAGGGACAGGGAAGAGGGCTAGGTACATTACTGCTACGCTTCCTCTCCCATATCCTGGGCCGGTGACGTGTTTGCCGAGTGCTGAGACATCGGACTGATTCAGTTGTGCTGAATATCCCCTTCTACTGAGGCCGTCATGTAGAATCTACGCAACCGTTGATCATTATATGGGGCTCAGACGGGTTCACCTCGTCACCGCATAGCCAGGAATGCTAGGCGTTTGCACCCCTCATCACAGCCCGTAGACGGAAGGGTAGGTCCTGATAAATATTGAGCAGCGCGGACGCCGCTAAACTAGGGCCTGGGGGACTTGGCTAGGCGAAGGCTACGGTTTAGCTGCTTATTCTGTGAGCACTGTTGCTATTTTAGTGCTGAGCACGAGATGCCAATAGTCTTCCCCTGGGAGAAGCGGGAACTAGAAAAAATAGCAGCGGAAATGAATATTAAGCTAGGGTTCAAACCATCGCAAGCCTTCATAGACGAGGACGGGGCATGTGTCGTAACACTCTATAAGTGGATCATACAAGGGTTCTGCCCGTTTTTTAATCGAGCCAGTAGGCATTGTATGATACACGAGGATAAACCGCTAGCGTGTAAGATGTATCCTCTGCTTGTAGAGCTTCCCTCTGGAAAGCTAATGGCCTCCGGTAAATGCGACTGGATAAAACAGCACGGACCAAAACTGATGGAGCATCTGTCTACACGCCCAGAGCTTATACCAGAACTATTCCCTAACGAGTTTGAGGCCGCAAAAAGAGTATTCATAGAGTTCATGACTATAAATTCATTTATAGAGAGACACGGGCTACGGCCAATGGACGTTAGTAAATTAAGTGAATGCGCAAGCGTTTACGACATAGACGAGTATATGGCGAGGTCTGAGTAGCCTTGGGGAAGGAGCGGCGCCTCGTTAGGATATTCTTCAACACATATTATACTGATGTAGCTGAGGCTGTTCTCAAGGAGCTTAAGAGCCTAGGCTACGAGGTAAAGGCTACTAATTCTAGAGTAGTCCCAGAGCTATACTACGTTGAGATAAATGTCGGCAATACCGATCCCAGAGATGTTGCAGAAAAAGTACGGGCCCTGCTAGAAGATACTAGGGAAAAACACAGAGGCCTTGTGTTCGGCATCAAAGTGTATAGTATCGATACGTCTTCATCATAGCCGGCTTCTCAGCTACTACTGGGGGCTAACTGCGGAGTATTCTACGCATAATGGATGGTATGTCCTGGGGAGTTCTTATGATGTAGAATCTTGTATAGGGCTTGATTCTGTTCAGCACTCTGGCGTCATGCTTTGGTGGAAGAACTATGGTTATTTGCCATCCTTTTAATCTTAGTTCACGGATCACCTCTTCGACAGTGGCATCGGTTGCTATGGTTTGTTTGAGATCACTTATGAGCACTATATGACGTGGTGTTGAGCCTTTAGCTGCTGAGCGCAGAGCATCAACTATGTTTGTGTAGCCTGAAAACCTCGTCGAGAGTATTAGGTCTACTACATGAAGTGGGTTGATGTGCTTTATGTTTCTGTATATTGTTATGTTTTCGTCGAATACTATGAGCTTTGATATGCTCGTGGCCAGCGCAGATGCTGCTAGAATCGTGTAGAGTGCGTATGACCGCATACTGCCGCTCTTATCGACGACCACTATGTATTGTCTTGTAGTGTGCTTGGTTATCCTGGTTAACGGGCTGGGGTTAAAGCGTACTATCTTTTCTAGGGTCTTGCGTATGTGAAGTCTTCCCTTGGTTTTGCTTAGACGGATTTTCCGAGACGGTCTTAGCCCGGTATTTCCACGAGATTCACGCCAGAGACTCCGCATAAGCATTATCGCGTAGCTTCGTACTCTCTTATTGTTTGCATCGTTATATATAGTGCTGAGTAGCTTTAGTGCCTCGAACACATCCATATTCTTTACAATGCTCTTAATGAGTGAATAGATGTCGCCACGTTCTGCGGCATCAATTAATTGCTTAAGCCGCGTTATCTCAGATTCTACTATTTGCGCTAAATCAATGTTTTCGTAATGGTCTTTTATTTTACTCCATTCTTCTACTGCACGTGTATACTCATATTCTGCATAGTCCAATAGGGCACGTGTATCGTCAACTAGACTTTTTGCGAGATACTTTTTCGCGGTAGCAAGCCTATTAAGGACTTCTAGGGCCTCGCTTTGGCTTGATCCTATACTACTTAGTAGGCTTATCTGGTTCCTATTGAGGATCTCTGTTACGACACCGCGTCGGGAAGCTTGCATACCTATAGCTTTGAGAGCTATTTCGACTGCACCCTCCTTATTGTACGTAGAGAGTTCAGCTACGACATCTAGTACTGCCTCTTTTCCAAAGTCTTTGACTGCCCTTTCTGCTAGCTTTGGGTTCTGCTCGAGTAGATAGCGCAAATGCTTCTTCTGGAGCAGTTTTTCTTTGCGTAGAATCTCGTAGATGCTTGATGCGTCGCTATAGTGTTCTCCTTTGTTTATCTTTTCCTCTATGGTCCTTGACACAATGTATCTTAGATGTTCATTCTTGCCAGCGTGCCGATAGAGTCTTGTTAGCTCGTCTATGCTGAGATCTTCGAGATCTATGTAGTTGAGTAGTTCAGTTCCCATTGACGCTACTATGCTACTGTTACGGGTTATGTTACGTCTTATTACATCCTTTATTGCATCTTTATAGTCTCTGTAGTGTCTTGCTAGCTGTTCTGCTATTCTACGCGCCTGGCTACTGTGTACGACATACTCGCCTTTTCGTCCTCTACGTATTATTCCTAGTAGCTTGAGTCTAGCGTATGCACTCTGTGCTTTCTCGCTAGTCAGTCTCCGATGGCGTATCTTTGAACCATATCGTAGTCCTAGTGCCTGCAGATCCTTATCTATTTCAGCCTCTATGTGTTTTGCAACATATGCTTGGCTGGGCTGACGCCGTTTTGTGATTTCTCTAACTATCTCATGTATTATGGCGCCTTCACGCATTCTCTTGGCGTATACAGATGAAAGAACGAACGCTATATCGTCTGGAGCAAGGGTTTTTGCACCGGATACCGCCATGTACAGTGCTAGTAGGCGGGCGGCCTCGACTACTTCAGCCGTTGATACGTGAAGCCCCCTCTTTCTCGCTTCTAGTGCAGTCTCGTAAGCAATCTGGTACATAGCTTGATCGCTGAGCTTATGGGTGTAGCCCGAATACTTTCTCGAGGGCCTCATCTACAATTTCCTCCTCTCCAACCCTCTTGTAGAGAACTATAGTTGCTGCATCTACGACTTCACTTACTGTCACTTGCTGTTTGCCACGCAAGGATGCTAACCTGCCAGCTATTCGGGACCATAGAACCGTGTCTGCAGGCCCCGGCTTATATGCAGCTTTTTGGCGTAGAAGGTTAACTACCTGTACCATTCCCTCGAGTATCTTAGGTTCTAGCTCGACATCTACATCGTATCTGAGCCGGATTATCTCTATCTCGACTTCAGGGGGCGGATAGTTGAATGGTATTCTTACAACTCTCCGTAGAAATGCATCACTTAGCTCGCTCTGAGCATAGTCCTCTGGGTTACTGGTGAATATTACTTGGAAACCCTCGCCTTTTGCGTAAAAAATCTTCCTGAGTTCAGGTACTATTATGCGACGTTTATCTATTATATCTAGGAGCATGTTTTGGAATTCTTCATTACTTCTCCTTATCTCGTCGACCAGTACACCAGCGTCGAGTATTAATGCTGCAAGCAGGGGGCGTGGTATGAAACTTTTCTCGTTAAACCCATACTTAAACGCCATGAGTGGGTGAAAGTCTCCAATAACCCTATATTCGTCATAGTTCTCACTACATGGTATGACAAGAGCTGGCTTGCCTGCCCATAGTGTTAGTATTGCTTCACCTATCTCCGTCTTTCCTGTACCTGGCGGCCCTTCGAAGAGCACTGGCCGCCCTGCAAGAAAAGCCGCTACTACTAACGTTACTAGCTTCTTATCTACAAGCAGTTTATACTCGGTTTTTAGGATTTCCATCATTTTATTAACGTTCCTAATTGGTTTTCGTTTATATTTACTCATTATCTCAGAATATATATTAACAACCTTCTCTTCAACACTTTCCATAGCGTTATCCGGGTTATTCTCTTCACCCATGCCAACCATTCCTACTATAGCCTCTACATCTAGACCCTCTTGACTCTCCACATTCTTTCTGTCCATTACTACACCCTTCATTACTATTCCCAGAAGGTGTAGGGGATAATTTACTACTCCACCAGGTTCTTTACATACCTTGGCCATTGTCTCCTCGGAGAACCCTAGGTCATATTTGATGCGCTTAATACTAATTATGGTCCGACTGTACCGCTATTAGATGTTATGTGCTTCCCTTTCATAGTATACTAAGTCGGGGTACGCTAGTTTGGGCAAGGCGAGAAGAAGTAAAGAGGACAATGTTATCTATAGTGTATGGATACGTCACGGTCCTGATACAATCCACTATGATATGGTATTCGAAGAAGATTGTATAAGACTTATCTATCTGGGTGAGTATTGGCAGCGTGTTAGACCTAGAACCGGACTACAACAGCGAGTAGACCTGTTTATATACTCGCTTAGGAAGCGACGCGAACGAAACATGGGAGAGGCTAGTCATGGATTTACTATTGATTATTGCAGCATAAAGAGCTACAATTTAGTTAGACCGCGTATCGCATCACCTCAAGGCGATGTAACCCCTGGTGTTCTAGAGCTGACGCTCCGGGACGGGAGACGCGTACGTATAGAGTTCTCACCTAAGGTCTATGAGGTTGTTAAGTCTGCTGTAAAGAGATATGTGATCAGGGGCATAGAGAAATGTAGGGATGGCGGCTAGCGCGTCCTAGGGCGATGAAGAGGGCCCGATAGACTGAAATGTGTTAGTGTGATGAAGGATCAACCGTCGGAGCCTTTGGATAACTTATTCACGAATCTTATGAATATGTAGTCCTTTGACGTTTCACCTACATATCTCCCATAATTTGGCAAACATGCTTTCATACTGTGTGCCTTCTTTAGGCTCGTGACTACTGCTGCAGTCTTAGTCACACGGTCTATCTCATTTATAGCCCTTAGTTTATCATCTACAAGGTCTATTACTGTGAACGATAAGGTATAGTCTATGCTTTTTACACGTAGCGGTATATTCTCAGCATCAGCCTCCACAAGTTCTGCAAGATGCCTTAAGTTGAGCATGCTTATGCGACTCTTTGCACGTTCTAACATCCCGGGCGATAGATCAAGACATATATACAATTTTACTTCAGCTAGTTTGCTTGTAGACTTTAGGTATTCCAGTAATAGCCCGGTTCCACAACCGTCATCTAATACTGTCCCACACACTCCGACAACATTTAGTGCCAACTTGTATTTTTCAAACTGCTCTTCCCGATAGAGCTCGTCGTATCCAGCGCTTGTCACGTTGTATTTCTCTCTTAGTACAGCCTTTCTACCCAATTATGCTCTCCCTACCAATACTCAACACTTACCCTATTACAGCACTCCCAACACTCTATAGTGTTCATCTTTGCCCGAGGATACACAAACAGATGACCTAGAAAATGTTTTCAGCACAAATACAGCATATGGCTAGGGATGTTATTGACTAAAGCACACTGTTTGTTAATGAAAATATTGCTTGTGATCATTTTGCGTAAAAACATACGGGAGCATATACAGCGCTACTTTAGGGCCACGTGTAAGCTGCTTCTTGTAGCCTTGAGTCCAGGCTCTCCGTGCTGTACCTGGCGGCATGTTGGGCTGAACTCACCTAGGTAATGGCCTATCATTTCAGGTGTTATGCGCACCGGCACGAATTCCTTTCCATTGTAGACCGCTATCGTCATTCCAATCATTTCTGGCAGTATTATCATGTCTCTCACATGTGTTTTTACTACGACTTTTTTGCCTTGTAGTATCTTCTGACGAGCCTTACGGATCTTCCAAAGGAGTCTACGCTGAGGGTCTGTTAGGCCTCTTAGTAAGCTTCTGCGCTGGCGAGCAGGTAGTAGCTTTATGAATGTGTCCATGGGCATTGAGAGTAGCTCTTCTAGGGTGTAGCCGCGGTAACGGAACTTTCTCCACTCTTGCGGCAGTGTCTCAAGCCACTTTTTCATTTCCTCATCTAATTGTGGTTTTACACGCTGCATCGTATACACCCAGGGTAGTGGGGATTGGTGACAAGTGGGGGTTTAACGCTACCTCTTCTTGCGGCCAGTCGAGCGCGCTGCTATGTGGCCGACCTTTCTGCCTGGTGGAGCATCTCTGGATACTGTTGTTGGGAAGCTTGGACTCTGGTGGCTACCACCACCATGTGGGTGGTTCACAGCGTTCATTGCTACACCGCGTACGCGTGGCCATACATGGGCCTTAGCCTTCCACTTGTAGTAGGCCGCACCAGCTTTGAGTAGGGGCTTCTCTAAGCGACCAGCACCTGCAACTATTCCTATAGTTGCTCTAGCATCATTAGGGACTTCTTTCACTTTCCCGCTGGGTAACTGTACTATAGTCTTATTACCGCTACGACCAAGTATGACAGCATAAGCCCCGGAAGAGCGGGCTAGCTTCCCACCATCACCAGGCCTTATCTCTATATTATATATCTGCGTACCCTCAGGTATCTTGCCTACTGGAAGTATGTTACCGTTAGCAGGTTTAGCATCCGGCCCGACCTCTATTATTTGGCCAACATACATACCTTCAGCTGCAGGGATCCAGAACTCCTCACCATTCTCGAGCACTACATGAGCTAGTGGAACCCAGCGGCCGGGATCATGCACTAGTTCCACTACGCGTCCTCTTAGAGTGGCTGGCGATAGAGGCGGGTATTTGGCCGGCGCTGGGTGTAACCACGGCTTACTGCGATATACTGGCGAGCCCTTACCTCTACGCTGTACTATCAAGCGCTTACCCATAGCGTAGCACCCGTCCCCAGTGCGTCGCCCCTGGTATACTCTGACTCTTAACTGTTATCGGTATAGGGAGTATCTTGAAAGGAATCGCTCTCTGCGCCTGCTGGTAGCGGAGAAGAGCTTCGCCAACACCTAGTCTACGAAGCACATCGAGATCCTCATACACGACACCACTATACCTACTGACATCTCTTATGTATACATCATCTACTGATCCGAACATAATCACATTGCTGATATTATTCCATACTTCAGAGCTATAGTCGCTTGGCTGTTGCGATGAAAGAACGAGACTAATATTGCTACTCCTGCCTTCACGAACTAACCTTCTAACAACATCACTGTTCTTAATTCTCCAAAACTCGTCTATTACAAGTACCGAACTCACACTATTGTTTCGAAGCACATCAAAGATGGTATCTAATATAGTTTCTAGCTGGATATACTTTTCATTCTCACTTAGATACGCCAAGTCTAATACCATAATACCGTGGAAGCTATCACTAAATAAGTTGGAGACAATTAAGTGATGATAACTATATCCATCCTCTACTACAACATGTTTTGCTAGTCTGGTCCCCTTCAAAAACCTCCAAACATCTCCCTTGGGATCTACCAACACTGCTTTTACGTCGTAAAGTAACGTAGCCAGTAATGCAACTAGGACTGCAAGGGTTGTCTTCCCCCTACCAGTTGGCCCCACAATTAAAGTATGTTGAGCACCCCTATTATCCCATAAAGGTAGCCCGACAAGTTTTCCCAACACCAGGTCGTGTCCGATAGGAACGGTTTTCACACCATCAAGGATCTTACCTAACATGCGTACATACTCCATCCAACTTAAACTCGAGCCTATAATGCTACTGAGTGATTGAATAATATTCCCACTATTGTTTTTTAAAAAACTCACACTTAGGCATTTACGTTTAGGTTTACAACCAAGTACGGCAAGCATATCAATAACACTATTGTAATTTTCTTCAATACTTTTTGTACTACCACATACTAGTATGTATAGTGCCGGCTTGACGGGATCATCATAAACCATAATGTTTTCATATATCTTCCTAAGCACCTCAAGTTTGTTTCTTGCACGCATATTGTTAGGATTGCGTTCTAGCTCAACCTCGTAGGATAGTATTTTGGACTCTAGAATCCTCGCAGCATAATTACCTCTAACATGTTTATAGAGTAGCATTATGCCACATATTCTTCTATCCAGTAACTTAGATTTGTTGCCCAGTAGCTTTGTGAAGCATGTCTCGTCGCCCTTAATCTCGATGAGTACGCCAAGAACGCCATCTGTTAGTTCCGAGACACAAAGAGTATTCACAACTTTATCTCTACCCTTTGTAAGCTTTACTAGCTTGTATAAATACGTAGCAATGGTACTTATAATCATGTAAATCACCAACTTAGAGTTCTTTTAACAATCATAAATAGAACAATATTTATCAATGATATCAGTATTATTGTTATATTTTTTGAATATAATCCCTCAATAACACCATATAATGATAATGCTAAAGCAATATGTAGAGACCTTCTGAATGTTATATTCGTTATAGCCTTTGTCTGCTTCATCCTAATTCACCTTTACTAAGGCTGATTAGTCGAATATTATGCGGGGCGACGATGCACCTATCAGCCTAGCAAAACTTATGGTCATCATAGACATTATGGTCAAGTATGAAAATACAGTTACAGGAAACGCGGTTCCGTAGACTATGTAGTACACTATCGCGTCCTCCATGGTCATGTTAGGGTAATTGTAGCCTTCACTTATTTCTAAATTATATGTATAGTTATCTATTCTTTTATTGAATTTAATGCTAAGTAATTTGATGCCGTCCGGTACTCTTAGACTGAAAATTATTGTCCTTACTTGCATACCCCTCCAAGGGTTCGTTAGTTCAACTACATTATATTCTTCGAAGAATTCTCTAGCCGGTGAAATCATGGTCATATTTGCCTTATCTGGGATAGTAATTGTCAACATTATCCATTTCGATTTAGGCTTACACTGTACATTTATCGTATAAACTGTCTGATGAATATCAGTTATATTGCAACTTCTGACTATCATTAAGCCTACCGGCTCTATAAAGATTGCATCGCTAACCGTGAAATCTAGCCTATACTCTGCCTCATCTAATTCATAAGTTAGTCTGGCGTCTTCCGGTATGTTAACTATCGATTTTTCTACTCCTAGGTTGTGACCAAGGTATTCAATCTCCACATGGTATTTGCCGCTTGGAAGCGCTTTTAGTGGCCTAGTTATGTAGTACCCGCCATCCTCATGTATTACGAATCTATATATTCCATTGTTGCCTATATCTATGAATTTTACTAGCCCTGTAACCGGTCTATACCCATATTTGTCTCTTACAATACCCCACATGTGTACCAGTGCTATAGACTCTGTATAGTTATGAACAAATACTTCGCTCAAATAGCTCGTAGCAAGACTACCATATATCAAGGATATCCAATATGGCAAGAATGGTAGCATTACATTACCTACTATTATAAAGGCGAGAAGCGACGCACCAGCATTCCTACCTATCCTAAAGGGTATTGCCATAAGTGCTATACCGAGAGCAGCCAGTTTAGCTTTAGCAGCTGAAAGTATACTGGCTATTACTATGACTGTTGCTGCAGCTGTTAACATGCCATAGTGTACTAACATCATAGGTAACATGTATATGCTAAAGAACTTCCCAATTATACTGTGCACTGATGACAGTACACCAACAGTTAAACGTGTGATATATTCCATCATTATTATGGCTTTCATTCGCACTTGCATATATGATACTATACTTTCTACCGTGTGTCCACTCATGCTCGCTATGGCGTCAGAAAATTTCAGCATAGCAGTGAATAAGGTGATTAATATACTAGCCCATAGACCGTCTTGTATAAGTAGCGGCGCCCAACGCTTTACGCTACGTAACGGTATTGGAAGCATGTATACAAGTACACCAATGTAGTATGTCAGTACAGCAAGCTGAGCCGCTATGAGCAGAAAGTATGACACAAGCTGCACGACTTAGCACCCTAGGCTTATGCTGTACCGTTGTAGATGACTGGCGGTGGCGACGCAACGGAGCTAACAATATAGGATACCAGTGCAAATATCGAAGAACCGAGAGCGAGCCAAAATGCTGCCCATACAGCATCCTCTATGAGGTCTTGTCCGGCACGTTTTACTCTCATGAATGGTATGGGTGAGCCTTTTAGTAGCCAACCTATACTCCATGTCAGCAGAAACAGACCCCAGGCTATACTCATGACCTTTATGGTTAGAGAGTTTATGAACTCTATAATGTTCATAATTCCCCTTAAGATAAGGTGTATAGCATTTCGCTATTGAGGCTGTGCAGAGTGTAAGTATCCGAACTTGCCACCCTTAAAGATGCTTTTATATAAATCATAATAATTAACTGGATAGACATGCTATCAACAATTAGTCTTACTTCTCTAACCTGTGCTTATATTTATGATATTTCACCTCAGCTTCCACGAGTGCACGATAAAATGCTTCTTCTCCAAATACCAGCTTCTGTAAAACACGTTTCGCTGTATGAACACCTACCCCCGTTGATACTAAAGCTTCTATAGCTTTCTTACCGTAGTTTAATACTAATCCAGCTGCATCCATTACCTCACGCGAAAGCTTCTTTTCACTATTAGAGAGCCTACTGTTATGTTTTATCTTCTCAAGAACAATTTTGGCAACCTCTATACGTTCCCTTGATAGTGCTGGATAGATCATTCGGGCGCCACAACGCGGACATTCTATTTTATCGCTGAGATGTGATAGTCTTCTTGACCATGTTTTTCCACACATTACACACAAGAAGATTACCTCTTTCGACGACAACTTTCTCTTAATCGCTTCGACTAGTATTGTGGAGGGTAAACTATCAACAGAGACACGATCACCAAATCTTGCCTCTGCTACAGCATCTTCTGTTATAGGGGATGTGATCCTTAGACTAACTGTTCTTACTTCAACTTTTTTGTTTCTAATCCTTTCAAGGAATGAATATAGAGCATTGATGTCTACTTTTCTTACGTTTATCTCCTTATACGCCTCCTCACCAAGTATAGTATCTTTCAATTTTAGAATAATAGTTTTTATCTGTTTCAAATTAGTCTCTCTAGTTCTTTTCACAGCGCCTGCACGGAGAGCAACATAGAGTAAAATCCACTGATAGAGCCGACTTCTATAGATAGCCTTACGTAGTAGATTATCTACATCCTCACGTGTAAAGCTGGCAAGTTTCATCAACGAATCAGCTATAAAACTAGGCCTTTCATGAGATGCCAGCCTAACAGCCACAATGTATGGTGTACTCGTAGTTACTGGCGAGTAACCTTTAATCTCAGATATGTAGGCAGATAGTAAATATTCAAGAGCCTTATTACCACGGCTACCGAGGAAACTATATATAATGAATGTATCCCCATAGTGCTCTATTACTATTCTTTTATCTGTCGGTAGCGGCAAACCTTTTGATATATGTCTAGTTATTCTGTCTACAATTATTCTTCTCGCATTATCATCTAGCGGATAATTGTCTAATACTCTTTCACCAATTTCTTCGTAACGTCGCAAGATGCTACCAAGTTCTCGCGCAACTCCATATTCTACGGGGATTAGGTCACCCTCCCATGCCGGAGGTATTAGACGGTCCTCTCTAGCGGGTTTCACTCTCACATGATCTTCACTGATATCTACTACCTCCCAGACACGTCCACCTAGTACGAACTTGTCCTCCTTCTCTAGAGTTGCTACAAACTCCTCATCGAGAACACCGAGTTTCTTGCCGCTAGCTACCTCGTAAACATTATACTGCCTAGTATCCGGTATCATAGTAACACTAAAGTAGTAGCTCTTACTCATAGACCCTATTGACACTCTTGACTCCTTTGCTCTGGCTATCCGAGAGCTATCCATATAGTATAATATCTGATATAACTCATCTATGCTAAGATCTCTATAATAACCACTGCTTGTTATAACATTGTAAAGTTTATTTACATCAATTTCACCAGACTCTATAATCATACCAGCCACTTGATGAATAAGGGCATCATAAGGTTTGTTGTAGAGTGGTATATTCTCCAAGTTACCCCTCATAGCTCTAGCCGCTATAACTGCAGATTCCAATATATCAAATATGTTGTTAGACGCTACTATTACTCCTCTGGAAACACTGCCCGCTCTATGTCCTGCACGACCTACCCGCTGGACAAGCTTCACAACTTGCCTAGGCGACATGTATTGTATAACAAGATCAATACTACCTATATCGATACCAAGTTCAAGACTCGACGTAGCTACAAGTGCTTTTATCTTACCGCTCTTAAGCTTCTGCTCAGCGTCTACACGTTTATCACGGCTAAGGCTTCCATGATGCACCTCTATAAACTCGTCACCCACAACTTGTTTTAGTAATGCACCTAGAACCTCTGCAGTATCACGAGTGTTTACAAACACTATCACGTTTCCTCGACTCTTTGCAAGGATATTCTTGATTAGATTTACTCGTGTCAACGTTTCATTATGAACTCTAGAACGTACGCTGTTAGTGTCATTATTGCTATTCTTAGAGCTATCTCCCGGTGCTGTAACTAGTATACTATAACGTTTTTTCGTCTTCTCAGCCTCAATTATCCTGACATATCTTTCACCCATGATTAACTTAGCAACTAGGTATGGATTACTCACAGTGGCTGAAAGACCTATAAGCTGGAGCCTAGCCTTAGTATATAACCTAGCAACGCGTTCTAGTGCTAAGGATAGTTCTGCTCCTCGTTTATCTGAAACCAGTTCATGAATCTCATCAATAACTATATATTTAAGGTTATTTATATTATGTCTGAATTTTTCTACACTAAGTAAGAAGTAGAATGATTCTGGTGTTGTTACCATTATGTGCGGTGGATTCTCGAGGAACCTTCTCTTCTCCGCAGTAGTACTATCTCCATGCCTAACCTCGAGATCTAGACCAAGACTCGAAGCTATACCTGACATTCGCTTGAATATATCACGGTTAAGACTACGTAAAGGAGTAATGTATATGCAATATATGCCTCTGGAACGTACACCTATGAGTCTCGAGAGTACGGGAAGAAGGGCGGCTTCAGTCTTACCACTGCCTGTCGGCGCTATAACTAACACGTTGTTACCTCTAAGAATCTCTGGTATGGCCTTATCTTGTATCTCGGTAGGTTTTACGTACCCGTGTTTCTCTAGTACACGCTGAAGTAGCGGGTGTAGCAGTCTAAACGCTCCACTTACTCTACGCTTCTCAATTCTCTCCTGCGCGTTCATAGTGTGTTATTTCACCCTTGTAGCACTACCTTTGCAGCTAGAACCTGGGGGCGCCGCGTTTTGACCAAAGGTAATACCAGCTTATTTACTCGTCTACTATTACTCTCAATAATCTCGACAACATTGATACTCTTATCTAGAATAATGGATCCTCGCCTATCTATACTACTCTCGACAATATCAACACTACTGGTGCTGGTCGCTAGATCCATAATTATTGCGATAGCTGCACTAATCTACAACATTACACTTATACTTTATGTCGTGCCACTGTCACTTACACATAACACCATTATGCAATTAACCTTGGAGAAAGATGCTTATAGCACAATAATTATTCTGGCAGAAACGACACTCATAGCAATTATGATTGTAACCAAGGTGATGTCATCTCTACGTTCCAAATATCATATTGATACATTTATTCGTAATATAGCATATGTTGGCGTGAAAGATGTACTAATATACGCCTTATGTTGTAGACGAAGCTATATCGCGTTATCACTGATAACTGCATCTGCTGCTGTATATTCCCTTTCTTCTACTTCACCACTATTCTATACACATAGTGATATGCTGTGCTCCCTTTTACTCTACACTTCCATGGCATTGGTGCCATTCGCAGTCATACTGGCATCAATAGAAATTTCTGCCACCATTACCGCTATACTTGTAACAGTAGCTGCTGTTGTAGCACCTCAACCCTTGCTCTTAATGGCGTTTATAGCTATGCTTCCCATAGAGACTACACCAGTCACAATTAAGCTCAAAAAGCGAAACGGGTTTAGCATTGGTTATCTCGAGGCAGTTCTAGTTGATTCACCTTCACTAAAGTATAATATAGAAGGCCAGAAGTCTTTCTCTACAACACGTAGCTGGTGGTCACCCGCATATCCTACATCATCATGGTATAGTGTTAAAATAACTGTAAAAGAGAATCCCCACATCATCGTGACGGGGACTACAGGGTCAGGGAAATCCTTTACAGCAATGCAGTTGACAAGAGCTATATTGGAGAAATTTGACAATAAAGCAGTACTCATAGTTATAGACCCGCACGGCGAGTATAAGAATCTACTAAACAACCATACAGTAGATATTAGAGTCGTAGATGCCTCCCAAGAAGCTCCTAACCCCCTGGAACTCATTGGACGAAGCCCACGAGAGCGGGCAGCCGAGCTTGTAGAACTCGTTTCGGAGTTCTACAACCTAGGTCCAATTCAAGCAAGGATACTAGAGGACGCCATACTACTATCATACGAGAATGCCGGCATAAGGGATGATGATCCGTCAACGTGGGGGAGATCGCCACCAACGATTAGAGATGTAATCGCGATACTCGAAGACATGTCTAGACAAGACGCTCGCGCACGCATCGTAGCTATGTACCTGTCGTCTCTAGCGGCAAAAGCCTTTAGCCAAGACCGTTTACCATTTCCGACACCAGATAGCAGCCTTAGCGCTATTATTTTCGACCTATCTCGGCTAGCTACACGCGAACAGATGGTACTCTACACTGAAACAATATTATATAAATTGTATAACTTGGTTAAGGCGCTCGGTCCTGCAGATAGTCTACGTTACATACTCCTAGTAGATGAAGCACACATTTTCGCGCGTAAGACATCACGGAAAAGAGCAGTCCTACCCTTGATTGCCGCAGAGCTGCGTAAGTATGGTGTCGCATTGATCCTCGTAACTCAACGGGCAAGCGAACTAGATGAAACAATACTCGCCAATATGGGTACATATATATGTCTAAAACATACAGACACCAGAGAGTCTAAGTTCATAGCAGAGGTTGTATCCAAAAACCCTTTGAATAATGACGCTAAAGAGATCCTAGTATATACTTTATCGATTCTACCTAAAGGTTATGCAGTTGTAGGCGATATAGAGATTGAGACGCCTCTCCTAGTTAAGCTTCAAGAATGATATTAAAATAGCATTATATATGGGCTGTAAAGAGTATAATTAGGGTAAGGATTTTTGCCTAAGGGGTAACAGGGAGGGAGAACTGCTAGGGTGAAATGCGGCATGTCGGAGGAGGAAGCTATTATCGAAGAAGAAGCTACGTCAGCAACCGTAGAAGAGAGTGAGGAAGTTGAGGAAGTTATCGACCTCAATGCCGCACTTCTAGAAGCTATGGTCAAACGCACAGAAATACTGGAGAGGTTCACCAAAGGCGAGGTAGACGCGACAGAGGCTGGTAGCCTTCTAGAGGCAGTAAAGGTGCCATCCCTCGAAAAGAGGCGGAGAAGAAAACGCTAAACATCCATGAATTAGAATGCCTTCTTTATTTCGACGTCATATCCTAGCCCTTTAAGAGCTTCTACTATCGCTTCAACACTTACCCTCCTATCGAAAATTATTACAACATGCTTTTCTTCGTCCCTTTTGTAGAGCTTAACCTTGTCTATTACTGCATTACCTTTAATATAATCATCAGGTCTATGGGGCGGCGCGATGTAGTCTTTGAACTTCTTGCGCATATACTCATAGAATTCATCAAAATTGCGTATATACCTTATAGTCTCTTGCATGTCCGGTGTCATCTTGCCCATGATTTCCGCTATTTTTTCTAAAAGTTTTATAGCATCCTGCGCTGGTATGTCAACAGACTTGTACTTCGCCATATCGACTTCCACTACCACTTTGGACATGCTCTCACCCTCCACGTACACTAAGCGCCACATAAGTTATCCTTTCAAGCCATATATTTTTAATAATACCATTATGCATTCATGGAAAGCGGCTTCATCCCTCGTGCCAGCCTACAAAACGGGGCTTCACCACAGTTCTCCTGTAATGTGCCCCGCCGCGATTACTGCACACTCATCGGTCAGCCGGTAGTCTAGAATTACGGCCCACCACATAAAGTCTAAGCATCGCTCTACACGATTGTATAGCAGGGTTCTACCCCTAGGAGCTTTATAACTCAAAGTGGTAGAGGGTATTCTGCGAGGAAGGGTAGATAGCCATGAGCATATTTTGGGAGCGTTGTAGTATATGTGGTAGGCATCGTCCGCTACGTCAGTGCTGGATTCACAGTGATCGCAACATCTGTGCATATTGCTGTATAGCGTGTCCGGAGCGGAAGGTGTGCCCCAAGCCTGTATGGTTCCCCGAGCTACGAGAACCCCGTATAACCCGTGACAGATCTGAAGAGAGGGTAGAAGCGAGGAAGGCTCTTGAAGAACTCTTGAAGAGACTTGAATCATCCTAGAGCTAAAAATACTAACATCACTTATTCTCTATATGCGTGGCGATACCCAGTATATTAATGTGCCTCCGCTTGGCAAGTCAAAGCTTATCCTCATTGGAAGCGCTTCACCGTATTGCACTGTAACTGTATCGGCAGCCGTTGTAGCCTTTACACTCGCCTTTAGCAGATCTATCGAGTACTTAGCTTTGACTGGCGTGTTACCAGTAACATCCAGGCTTATGAGGGGCTCACCGACCCGTAGTACTCCCATGTAACGTTTCTGAGCAGACTCTGCATAAACCTCAATCCTATCCTCATAACTGCTAAACTCTACCTCATCACTAACTATCTTGGCATCATTTATTATGTTCTTGAAGTCGTCCGCCATCATGCGCGCCGTAACTGTGAGTTCTACCTGCGGTTCACTAAACTCCTCTACTACGCCCTCACGCAACGGAACGTAGAAACTACGCACTACACCAGTCTTCTTATCTATGAAGTTTACTTCTAGACGCCTACGTTCTTCATCAAGCTTTAACTCTACTAGGTCATTGCGCGTCCCCCTCTTAGCTATACGGTTAAGCTCGTCAGCTGGCACAATGAACGTCTTCTTATCCTCATCTAGCTCATATTCCTCGAAAGCCACCATTGGCAACCGTAGTATTATCATAGTAGTCTTATCAGGTGTTAAAGTTCTCACATCGATGCCGTCCTGAGTTGCTATGAATGGTATCTCATCCATAACTTTGGCTATTGTCTGGATTATATACTTGAACTTAGTTGCAGCTGGGTATACTGCTCGAAAGCCCATAGTATCCCCGCTAGGAGAAAACTGGAAGAGGAACCAGCTTTACTATTTCCGACACCTGAGGTATAGGGTCAACTATGCAATGATGCAGCTCTACCCGCCTCGAGCCCCTCACACATGACGGTTGAGGGGCAGTGAGGACCTTACCACCGGCTGAGCCTTCTCTCAGTTTAGCCATGCTTTAGAGCACCTCTAGCCCCTCCGCGCGCGCTATATCCCTAAATCGCTGTGCATCTTCTCCCATGTACACATTGTTGAACATTATGTAAACTTCTTCAAACCTATATTCATCTATATAGCCTCGTACAATCCCGACAAGCCTTCTTAGGTCTTCATCTGTGTATTTGTATTTGTAGTTCACTTCTCTTCCACCAATACCGTGAAGACGTAGATACAGAATCTTCTGGCCACTACACACTACTGGTTTTCTCCTAAACGGGTCAACAACATGTATGACTCCTACCCCGCATATTATGTCTTCCAGTATGTCTCTGTGTTCGTGCCAGTCCCCGCGAGGCTCCCATCCAATAACTATTGTGTTACCCGTATAGCGCGTTGCCAGCATGGAGAACTCCTTAGCGTTTTTGACATTTGTTTCACTATAGCTGAAGCTTGGTGGCGTCTGCAGCACTACTACTCTTGCACCAAGTATTCTTGCAGCCTCAATAGTCTTTATCCATGCATCTATATTCTCCTTTGTCGGCTTTAAGTAACCATAGTTCTCTATATTGCCTGTCGGCTTTATACCAGCCCGCCGCCACGTAGGACTTGAGGCTGGATGAGTTATAACCTGCCACGCTTTAATGTTGAAGACAAAGCTATTAGGCGCCTCTCTACGCCATCGCTCAAGCGTGCTCTTCTGCGGCAGCTTGTAGAATGTTTGCTGTACCTCAACGGTATTGAACAACGTGTAGTATTTCTTGCGTGAGAAGGGGAAGCCACAGCAACCAACAAAAACTTTCACACCATCCATGGGGTCCCCTAGTTCCTATTAGCGCTGGAGAGGCCTGACTTGTATGAATCGGACTTCGTCTAGCTTTGATAGCTCTGTCTTGACCGCATCTATGTCTATACCACTCCGCGATAAATCTATTATTATTATACACTCTGCATACTCACCCCGCTTGACAGTAGTACACTGCGTGGTGACTTGATCTACATTAAGCTCGGCCAGTTTCTCAGATGCTTTAGCTAACGCACCCGGCACATCTTTAAATTCGATACGCATTTCGAAGAGCTTGCCCTCAGCGCTCGGCAACGGCGTTAATACGATCTCACGCTTATCAGGGTCAGCTATTAGTATAAGGTTCATACCCTCGATGATGTTTAAAGCTTCCCGAACTACCAGAGGTATTGTCACCCTACCCTTGCTATCAACTTTTACTATCTCAGCTAGCCGCACTCCTACCACCATTCCACATGTGGAAATGTAATGAAATAATATAACTTTTTGTCAACACCCTACCTGTCCATGTTTTTCTCGACAATCTCTACTATTTTCTCTGCAAGCTCTAGTATTGCTTTCGACGCCTTGCTGTCAGGATACTTTACAAAGAATGGCTCGCCGGCATCATTGGCTCGTGATATACGTGGATCTATGGGTATCTCGCCGAGGAACCGCACACCGTACTGCTCTGATATCTTCTTAGCTGCACCTTCGCCAAAGATGTAGTGTTTACTACCATCAGGGCATTCAAAGTAGCTCATGTTCTCTACCACCCCTATTATGTCTACGTTCATCTTACGCGCAAAGTTAATCGCTTTAGCTACGACGACACGAGAGACATCAGATGGTATTGTAACTATTATTGTGCCGGTAAGATCACGTATAAGCTGCGCTATTGTGAGCTGTTCATCTCCTGTACCTGGCGGGAGATCTATGAACAAGTAATCGAGTGTACCCCAGTCCGCGTATGCCAACATCTCACGGATAGCTGATGTAGATAAGGTTCCACGCCATATTACTGGCACATCTTCTTGTGGGAGCAGCAGGCCTATTGAGAGAACCTTTACACCGAGCGGCGCTGTTACTGGTATTATTCTACCATCAGTTGTGGCCATAACTGTTTCTCCTTGTACCCCCATCATCTTTGGTATCGATGGACCGTAGATGTCGGCGTCTAGCACTCCTACTTTTCTACCTAGATAACTCATAGCGAAGGCCAAGCTAGCAGTGACAAATGATTTACCTACACCACCTTTACCGCTGAGGATCGCAACCTTGTACTTAATCTTCTTCATGTTTTCTTGTATCTTTTTCTCTTGTTCACGTATCTTTTTGAATGCCTCTATACGCGCTTTAACTTCTGGCGGAATCCTCTGCTGTGACTCCATATAGCTTCCCCTAATCGTGGATTCACTACATCTCCGTGTATAGGCTCTACACGATATAACGTATTATATTCACACCCTAGTATACTACCACTTAGCAACCTAAGCCAGCAATAGACATGTAAGATAGACCTACTAGTAGCACATAGTCCTATAAGGCAGGCTGGGGTATAACGAGGGCTACAAGCTATGAGACGAAGTAATCTAGTCAAAAGAACGCTTGCCGTTACTATGTTGAACTACTTGCACAAATTCTACACATACAAAGAACTCAGCAAGAAGCTTTCAATACCACAATCTATGATAAGCAGGTATATACGCGGACACAACCTCCCAAGTGAGTATCACGCAGATGCAATAATAGACTTCTTCATGAAAAGTAGCATCGTTAGAGATTACCTTGGCAAACTCCTTTCTAGAGGCGCTATAGACGAGATAGTCTCAGATAACGACCTACTTGAGATATTGGCATTTATATCTCTAGAGAAAGCACGTAAAATAGATCCAGTATTTGATTATATAGTTATAATTAATGATATTTCCTCATTTATAGGTTTGCGCATAGCATCACAACTTAGAGCTAAAGTAATTGTTGGATTCATTCCTCCACTCGTCCCTCCCGGTGCAGATCTATGTATAACTATAGGACAGTACATTAATTCGTTAACTATATGCTTAAAAGCAAGAAATATCGGCAAACTACGTAGATCTAGTGCACTCTTTGTACACCCTCTAACATTACCACTTGAATATAGCATTCATGTGAAAAGTAAACTCATGGACTTCTTTGGGAATATACGCATACTTGCACCGTTATGCAATAGCAATCTAGATGACGAAAAGATAATCTGCGGCTTTATAACGGAGAGCTAGGGTAAATTGTATAGTTGAGAGGCCATTCAGCGATGACCGGGGTTTTAAACACTGATTTACAAGATGATGTCGAACCCACGCAGGGAGCACGCTTCTGCAACAATATACTTAGATCGCGAAGCTTAGAGCTAGAGGCATATGCTGAGATAAATGACTGCAAATTACTAATAGTGTATGCTCCAAGTATTTCTGCAGAAGAGTCAACACCACTACTTGTTGGCTGCATCTATCATGCAATACTACCAATAGATGCTTATGCCACACCAAAACTATTGGAACACGGCGTACTCATAGCTACACCATTACGTAACAGAAAAGTAGTAGCACGCATAAACAATCTAGATATAGAGCATACATCATACATATACAAAGACGGCTCGATACTTATCCTAGTAACCACTAACAGCAATGCCTTGGAAGAAATAATTGATTTCACAAATACTATAGACTTTAATAATATCAACTATTTCTGTGTTAATTCGTTTAACGAACTTCCTGATAAAATATATGATGTATTACCTAGCCACAAATAGCTACATGACAACTATAATACAGTGATGGTTTCAAACCGGCGGAGATGTTGCGGTGAGCAAACAATTGTACCTGAGGTTTAAGATATGCCGTTGGCTCGATAAGGACGAGTTCAAGGACCTAGTCAGATTGGCTTCTTATATTGGTAGGCGTGATGGCTGCAGCTGGTTCGAGATTAGTTTTAGCAACTCACATGTAGACAAGTTGCTTGATCTACTAGATTCTCTGAAAACATTTGGAGCTGAGTTTGATCAAAGATCTAAGCAAATTGTAGATAAACTTCTGGCTGAAGCCAATACTGTTGAAATAGATGCTTCTACTTCAGGATTCCTAGTAAGATCTAGAAGGCTTCTCTTAGATTACCTCTCCACTTTCCGTGCAAAAGGCTTAGTTAGGTATTCAAGAAATTACAGAGGCTTTATAGTTAAACCATATGCTATTGTAGATGTCATTGACCGGTTACAACGCGAAGGATTTAAGGTGAAAGATAATACTGGTCTCCTTTATTCCAAGAAAACTCTCAACATAGTGTTTAATGGTAAGTTACGTAGCTACCAGGAGGAGGCCATCAATGCCTGGCGTGAGAACCGCTATAGAGGTGTAATAGCTCTACCTACTGGATCTGGTAAAACCATAGTGGCATTAGCAGCCATGGTTACTCTATCCGTCCCTACACTCATAGTTGTTTATACACGCGAACAGCTGAATGAATGGGCTGAAAAGATAGTCAAGTTTACTAATCTTGATAAAAATAATATAGGACTATTCTATTCTGAACAAAAATCTATTAAATTAATTACTATAGCTACATATCAATCTGCCTTTAGAAATATAGATATATTATTCGACAAGTTCTCATTACTGATAGTTGATGAAGCACATCATTTACCTGCAGAAAAGTTCAGAGCAATTGCCGAGTCTATACTAGCCCCTTACAGGCTTGGATTATCCGCGACACCATATAGAGAAGACGGGCGTCACGAAGAACTCTTCCGACTTGTAGGAGGTGTTGTATACGAACGTTCTCTTAGTGAGCTATTAGAGGAAGGATTCATCGCCTCTTTCGAGATCGTACCGGTACTTGTCCAGCTCGAAAGAAAGGAATTCGAAGAGTATAAAAAGTTAAAGAAAAAGTTTATAGTTATGGCGCGTGGAAGGAAGGTGGACGAGCTCGTTAAAGCAGCCTCCGCAGGCGACGATTCAGCTAAACAAGCTCTTCAATTACTCTCACGCATAAGACGTGTCCTAGCGTTATCTAAATCCAAGGTAGAGGAGGCACGACGAATCGTTGAAAACGAGCTTGCAAAGGGCTCAAAGATAATAATATTTACACAGTATGTTGATCAAGCTGAGACTATAGGAAAGGAGCTTGGCATCCCTGTGGTCACAGGCAAGACAGAGAAACACAAACGGAGGATAATCTTCGAGTTATATAAGCGTGGACGTTTCAGAGCCATAGTCTTGACCACCGTTGGCGATGAAGGCATTGATATACCAGATGCCAATGTAGGAATAGTTTTGTCTGGAACTTCCTCGCGTAGACAGTTCATCCAGAGACTCGGGAGATTGCTTAGACCCCAACCAGGTAAGGTGGCAAAGCTATACTATATTGCTGTAAAGGGGACTCAAGAAGAAACAGCTCTTAAAAAGCTTCTCAATTCTATATAAGTCCTACAAACCACTATCCATGGCCAGGTATAGGGTTATGTTATGACTAGGCTAGGCTGTATTCGGAAGATAGGCGCGTAATGCAATATAAGGCGTGGTGTTGCAGCATTGGCGATAGGAGAAGGAGGGGCTACTTGTATGAGCAGTGGCAGTCTACAATTGTACCTTAGCGGCAACGGTAATATTGATCTATTGTATGATAATAGCTTGCCAGAGATAACTCTTGGAGGGGCGGGACACCCCACTAGCTATACAGTTACATTCGAACATATATTAAAGACAAGATCCATAGATAAGGCTCTTCTCGAGCTAGGCATTAGAGTAGCATCCATGGAAATACCTAGGTGGAAGATATCATTTAACGATGTTGTGCTCACACGGGAGTTCAAACCTTTACTCTGTGTTGAGATAAGCAATGGGTACTTCTGCAAGATAGTTTTCGATGTGACACCCATTGTAACTTCAAAGGATAGCAGCCAACACAAAGTAGACATAGAATACATCGGTGTAAAAGAATTATCTATAGATCACATAGGTCTTCTCATGCTGGGCTCCTATGAAGAAGCTATGTCGATCTATAGTTATTGGAGCGGCGCTGTATCTCTCCAACCTGGATCAGCGACAGATATCGAGCTTCCGTACGAGTTCGAGCATGCAAAGGCAAAGATTATCGCTTATCTACCTCACAGCGATGCCAAGTTACTCATTAGTTCTGACTCTGTTAACACTATAATAGAGAGAACAACTGGTATGAACGAGTTAATTGTTGATCTGGGCACAACCAAGAGGTTAAAGCTTGAGCATAGAGGAACTGGCAGTTACTACCCAAGGGAGATACTGTTGTCATCTATCCTTGTGTACCAGATGAACGTTCCTGAGCCCAGCATAGATGTAAATCATAGAATTGTAAACGATATTGCCGAGATACAGTTATCTAACAGCGGCAGTGATGCAGCCGAGAATGTTGTTGTAGTATCTATAGCTGTTGGAAATGTTATAGACAGAAAGGTCCTGGGTAAGCTTGAGCCCGGCGATGCTAAGAAGCTACAGCTCAAGATAAAGCATGGAGCTATAAATACGATTCGTGTAATATGGAAACATAGGGGCAAGACGTTCTTTAAGGACTTAAAAGTTAGAACCGAAAGCTAACTCCATATCCTCATAGTCACAGTGATGAATTACTCCCGGACAGACTATGCAAGAGATGAAGAGAACTTACCCAGCTGAGCTCTACACTACTCATTTCATAAACTTCCTAAGTCCAGTATTTGTGACTATGGCGATGAATTCATCCAAACTTACTCCATTGTTTAATACTTCATCGTCTATCCTAATTCTACCGGTATTTGTCTCCTTGACTTGATCTATGGGTATAAGCTTCCATCCCTTGTGTGGTCTCTTTACAGCTATTAATGGAGTTGCGCCCGCCCGCCGTGAAAATTCGATAAGCTTCTCTAGCTGTGTCCTATCTATGTATATTGGCGCATTATCACGCCTATACTTAACTTCTATTGCATATATTCTTCCTTTAAAGATTGCGACTATATCTGGATATGCTGCTAGCCTGGTTCTAGCCCCACTAGCTGGTGCTCTTATGACTGCAAAACCTTTACTCCAGAGCTTTCTTACCAGCTCTCTTTCGGCTTCGAATCCTCTTCTACGCCTGGCATTGTCCATACTTCTCTCCCGTCACATACCCTAACCTACCATATTGACGCGTATTGTAATACCATACTTATCTTCGAGCTTCTTAAGCCGTTTCATCTTTTTCATCAAAGTTTTAGCTGCTATTCTAGGAACATTGACTATTACTAGATTATCTCTTACCTCTACATCTGCTCCAGGTATTATGCGTTCTACGAGACGCTTTATCTTATCAGCATAGGCCGATGTCGCAACTTCTCTGACTGGAACCACGACCGTCTGCTCGCCGAATGTGTATATCTCGTATGCAAGCTCGTCTGTTAGTGCGTCACGTACCTCCACGACTGGTCTAGCCAGATCTGCCTCGCGCAACCCTGTTGGCAACTTTACGGTCATTCGCAACTCATAGACTTTCTCAACGCGTCCCTTGTCTATGAATATCACTGTATCTATAATGCTTGGCAGCATGCCTATATCTACTCTTCGGATAAATCTCTGTACTGCATCTATAGGCGTGGTAGCGTGAACAACACCTATCATACCTATGCCCGCTAGCCTAAGGTCTATATATAGACGGAAGTCCTGGTCGTCGCGTAGCTCGTCAAATACCGTATAGTCGGGTCTGCTTAGTAGCAGTATATCGTGTAACTCCCCTATATCTGCGTAATTCTTGGAGTATTGCGTTATATCTGGTGGAAGCAGCATATCGCGAGGAGACTCTATCGTTTTTACAATTTTTCCTTTGCTTGCATAGTATTCTGCTAGTGCCTGTGCGAACGTTGTTTTACCCATTCCAGGTGCGCCAGCTATCAGTATACCTTCAGCACGCTCATCAAGCCTGCGTAGAAGTTTAGTTGGAAGTTTATAGTCCTCGAGCCGTAGGCGCTTCACAGGCCTTACTGCAGTTATTTCCCAGCCCTCGCTTAATGGTGGCCTGGTTATTACAATTCTGTATCTACCAAGCTGTATGATTGTTGATCCTGCCCGGTCTATCTCTATAAATCCGTCGGGTCTACGCCGAGCTACTTCGACTATTTCTCTAGCAATAGCTTCTACTTCTTCGCGTGAAAGAGGTTTTGATGAAAGATCCACTAGCACCCAGTTACCCGGAGTTCCTTTCTTTGCACGCGGTGGACTCCCCTCTTTGAGATGAACACTCATAGTGTTGTCATCAAAGAACTCATCTATTCTTAGTTTTTCTTCGCGCCGAGGTTGAATATACACTACACTGATTCCCATAGCTTCTGCTACGAGAGCTTGCACTCTATCTGCAGTTATTAGTGTTGCACCTACTTCATAGGCATACTCCCGTATTAATGCATCTATAGCACCATATCGTGCTCCTTTAATATCATACATTGAAGGCCTCTGTCCAGCTATTTCGAAATCTATTAATCCTTGAACCGCTAGCTCTCTTAATCGTTTTACTTCGTCGAGGCCTGCATATCCGGTTGCCTTGCCCTGATTAGCCTGGTTCTCTAGTTCTGCAAGCACTGCTCTATGGATTATTATTTTGCCTCTAAGTTTTCCTTCTACCACAAGTTTCGATACTACTCCTTCTATGAGTACACTTGTATCCGGAACGTACGCTGGTGTATGCTCAAAGCTATACACGGCTCTTTACAGCCCCCAACGAAGACTACGCATCGGGCTGGCCCTATAGCTCTAATTCTTACCACTATCAGCCTCACACTGTTTTAGGTTCGCTTAGCTCCCTGCTGGAGTGCGCCTAGCATCCTCTTCTGATTTTTCGGGCGAATGCAATGCCTCGTGTACATATCGACGTACACAGACTTGCCTCAACACTAGTTGTACTTGGTTATGTATATGTTACAGTGGACCAGTTAGCATCTATACTAGGTGTGTCGACTAGAACAGCAGGTAGACTTCTGGCCGAAATGGCCAGACTAGGTCTAGCAAGACGTTGGAGCAGGAGGGCATATAAGCTAGAACTTCTACAGCTAACCGAGGTGAATAAGTAGTTGGCGAAACCGGTTAAACTAATACTAGTAACAGCAGATCATCATCCACAACATAAGCTATGGTTACAGCTTGTAGACGAAGTAGCAAAAGAAACGGGTCTAAGCAAGGAAGTAAGGATAGAGGACTATGTTTTGCTAACCGAATACGGAGATACAGATGATCTAGGCATGCCATGGCTACCTCAGTTATTAGTTCAATTAGATGACAACTCGGTCAAAGTACTCATATCACGATTACCGCTTGACAAAAACTTGAAACCAGATGTCGAGGAAGCAAAACAGATAGTGATGAGCAAACTTAATGAGATAACGAATTAACACTATCTACAATATTTTGTTTCTTCAATATTGTTGTAGTAGTGATATCCGTGTTTAATCCGACACATGGCTTAGCTTTATAAATTGATGATTTGCAAACGTAAAATATGCAGACCATGTAAGCCTCAAACGTGTGATATTATATGCATACAACTGTTCCTCTAGTATCCTACACTCCTACCACTATTGCGTCGTCCGTAAGATGCTTGAAGTTGTCATTGCATCAAACAACAATATGCTATTTTGACTTTGACTTCAAAATACGGAGATACTCGCATACTCATTATAACCGTTAGAGAATAGAGTTTCACAGTGTACAACGAACTGTTTCTCATAAGTTCAGAACAACTTCGTGATACCATTTGGTTTATGCTCCAGTAAATGATGGACACACTTAACATAGCATATACCTATATATAGTGGGGCGATCCAAGCGTTCCAAACCGAGATAATTATGCGACGATAGCCTAGTAATACTATGGCTTAAGTCTTACCTATCCATAGGGTGAACTAGGTATGAAAGTACTTGTGATAAGAGCTGATGAGGGAAAACTTACATCATCTGAGATAATAGATGGAGACTATAATGCGATTGCCAAAGAAGTTGTCAAGAGAGCTTTAGAAGAATGGAACCCCGGAGAAAGCGACCTAACAGCAATAAGGACCAAGCTTGAGCTACGCTATAAACTGCCTATAGACCCAGATCTTTACGACAAGATAATGGATTTAAACCTAGAGCTGGTACGTGAAGGTAACGAACTCATAGTAAATCTTCCCGTCCTAACCATAAGCTTTGACAATGCATGGTTAGACGATGCCTATCTAGATAGACGCATGTATATAGTATCAATATACTTAGATGACGCTGCAAAACAGCAGCTCGAGGAATATGCTATAGAAGCCACCAAGGAACCAAAGAGAATTGATACCGGTCAATCAATAACACTAGGTGAAGAGGAGCTAAGACGGCTTGAAGAGGGTCTAACAGAGATAGAAGAGGAAAAACCTAAGCGTCGCAGAAGCAAGAGAAAGAAGAAGTAAAAAACATATTTCAATTAAACTCACTATTGTTATGTTCTTAGTCAACGTCTGAAGAATAATTCAAGTCTTGATGAACCTATTACCTCGTCCCATGACATATTTATAGCTAATAGCAATTGTTCAAATACGCTCTTAACACTCTCAATATACTTTTCGGCATCTACCTCAGGTAGACGTGCAAGCTGGACAGGCTTTACGCCTTCTTTACCCTTAACTTTGACAAATGATATAACGTCGCCTGGTAGAACTTGAACGCCAGCTCTAATTAGTTGTTTAGCAGCTTTAACATGTTGCGGTGTATTCTTGGTGTATGCTTCAACCGGCTTATTTAACGCCATACGTATAGCCAGCTCATCAAGATTGAACTCCATATCTCGTAGACCGTGGTAGACTTTTCTTAGCCTTTCTCTGATTGCGTTGCGCACTCTAATGAAGTCTTCTGGACTTTTTACAGAGCCGAGTATGGCTAGTATTTCGATAAACTCCTTCTTAAGGAATTCTGGGGTGTTACGCTTCTTAGCTACGAGGCCTTTAACGTCTACACTTCCATCCTCGTATGCGCCTATGTAGTTCTTCTTTAGGCCGCTAAACGTTACGAACTTGTATACTTTATCAACCTCAAGATCCAAGCCAAAATTCTTCTCCACATATTCTTGTAGCTCCTTGAGCCCTTCTTCGCTTGGATTCCAGATAAATAGAGAGTCTGTATCTCCATATAGCACTTTTAAGCCTATTTCGCCTGCCTTTTGCAACGTTTGCCTAATAGTGTACCTCCCTATAGCTGTAACACTTTCAGCTACAGGAGGTGCATAGAAGGGGAACGTCTCGGCACCGAATACACCGTAGCTAGCATTTATGTATACCTTCATAGCTGCTTGCACAGTATTGTACCATGCACGCTGCAAGTCTGGCAGAGACTTGTCCTTAGCTTTCTTCTTGTATATTTTCACACGATAGTCCCTGAGCAGACCAACTATCTGTGATGTAAGCCCGGGAATGCTCATACAAACCTTATGTCCTACATCGGGTACTTCTACAAGTTTAGAGCCAGGACAGTATACAGGATTAACTGTTTCATAGCTCAGATTCCATCTCTTAATGATGCTCGGATATAGGCTCGCAAAGTCCAATACCACAACATTGAAGTAGATACCGCTAGGCGGGTCGAGAACTAAAGCACCTTGATACTTCTTGCCCTTTATCAAGGCTTCAGACTTTGTACCACCTTTCAGCTTTATTATCTCGTCCTTCGTAGGTATTAGGTAGCCCCTCCTCCTATGCTCCCAGTAGAATAGACTCTTAATCCATGCCGAGACTTGACTACGCGTAACATCTTCTAGGGGAAGCTTAGATATACGCATCAAGAGCACTATCAATGTCCATACAAGGTCGTTATTGAAGCTTGTAAGCTTTAGTGTCAGGTCCGCGTCACGCACGTTATATCTTATAAGATCGAAGAATGAGAGATCACTCACTGTAGACTCTATCTCTACTTTGCGTTCTCCAAGCAGTGCTGAGGCTATGGCGTCTAGCGTGAATTCACGGTAGGCGTTACCAAAAGCGTATGTTTGTATGGCCTTTATGCTAAAGAACTTGTACAAGTCTATATGGAAACCGTAAACTACAGTCATATAATCGCCTTTGACGCGGAACGGGATGAATTCGCGCGGTATGCCTAGTTTCACTGCCCTGTTGTACAAGTAAGGGAAGTCGAAGTTGTCGCCGTTAAAGCTGAGTACAATCGGGTAATTGGCTATTATACGGAACGTTTCTAGGATAAGTGCACGTTCGTCATCAAATATCTCTATATGAAGATTGTCAGGGAGAGGCTCATTAGGCTGCTCCATGGGCATACCAGGTCGTGCAAGAACGAATATAGCGCGCCAACCTTCGTCCGAGGAAAATGCGACGCTTATAACTGGGTAACTAGCATTAGTTGCATCAGGTATCCTTCCTTTGAAAGGCGTGAATACCTCAATGTCTATAGCTACCCTACGAGGTTTGGGCGGGGGCTGCTCGAATAGTGGGAACCACTTAACAGCCATCTCTATAGTGCTCTCGTCCTCACCACTAAATATTTCGCGAATACGCTTCTCGTCTTCCTTACTAGGCTCTATATCCACTGCAACCAGTCTTCCGTTTTCTACCCTATACCTCATCCCTGGTATCAAACCGTAATCGTATATATAGTTATGATGAAACTTGATATTCGCCTCCCAGGCACGTGGAACTTTGTCACGTAGAATACGCACTACATCAGGAGTCTTCACTACTATCTTTGTAACCTTCCTCTGTTGCCATCTGAGCAAGTCAAACTTTTCAACAACCTCAACATGGTCAAAACCCTTATGTCTAACTATGTCCGGAATTTCCTGAATCTTATCAGGAGGTATATCGGTTAAGAAGTAGGGTTTGTACCCTGTCTTGTCCCTGTATATATAAACTACTCCTTCACGGTCATCATAGATCTTAGCAGCGGCAACACTAGTTTCACTGTCATAAACAGTCTGAAGCAGGAAACCTTCAACACCACTTACCGCTTCTCGAGGTTTCCTTACAAGCGGATGAGAGGAAAGTTTCTCAAAGAAGCTGACCCTACGCTCACCAAGTATTAGCTTAGGCTTGTCATGTTCTACTTCTCTCTCAACATTATTGTACATATCCTTTTTAGCGTCTCTGCCGACACCCCGTACATCCTCTAGCACGCCTCCACTTGTTATGCCTACGCTACTGCTTATGCTGCCGTACTGTCTACTCGAAGCATAGACACTATTACTCACTATTTCTCCCTTTATGCCACTGTTCTCTGTATCACTACCACCGCCCTCAGCCCTACGAGATATTTCGGACAGAAGCTCACGAAATTTATTCTCATAAATCTCCTCAACGGAGCCAATGCCGCTTCTAAAACCACTACCAGTATCTCTGGGGTTAGCAGTAGCTCTAGCCCCTCTATACTCCTCAATACCCTTCTTGTTGTCGGATTTCGTACTGGGTGCTAGAAACTCAAGCAGGTTCCTCTCGCCGGTGCGTCTTCGCACACGCCTTGGCACACAACGCCCCCATACCATGCTACTCTAATGTAACACCGTATAAGGTGGTTGACCTATAACACCATAAGGGTTCAACGCGGAATCACATGTAATGCTTAAAAAGGGATTCACACTGGAAGAATTCCATCGGCAGAGCAAAGTGGGCCCGTAGTCTAGCCAGGATAGGACGCCGGCCTGCGGAGCCGGTAGTCCGGGGTTCAAATCCCCGCGGGCCCGCCAATAATCACCTTACATAGCATACACGACTATCCAACACGTTAGGCTCTTGCAGCTTTCTGTCTACTCCGGTCTTGGGGTTTCTGTATGAGGTTACCAGTATGGTGTACATGGTGTAAAGATAGTGTTACACGCAATGGATTAACGCCCGGCGATCTCCTAATAACCGATAATGGCAATGTACTACTCTATGTAAGACGCATCCACGGCACAGATGTAATTGTAGTACCCAAATACACAGCTGGCAATGGTCCATGGAGTGTGGCTTATTTCACCACCCTAAAGCGTATCATCAAAACATACTCCCCCAAAGACGTTGACATAGCAGCCAGAATTATTGACTCCGTATATAGTCCTAATTATGGCGTCAAAATACCAGTTCTAAGTCTGAGTAATTTTAGAGGACTCCTCTGTACCCTCAGGCCACCACTACACGATATCATAGACGAACTGAACGAGTTTACTGACAGCGTATGGAGCATGCTGTCAGAGACTCTGCCCGGACTCACGGAGTGCGGGAGGCCGACCGGGTCCGCGCTAATGGGTTCCCTTAGAAGCTTCTCGGATATAGACGTAGTTTATGTAACTGATAGGCTTGCTTGCTGGAAGACACTAGACGAGCATACCCAGAATAAGCATATCCAACCTCTTCCCCCCAGAGAGCTTCAAGAATGGGCCAACCGTGAAGCTTCTACACGTGGTCTACCGCCTGGACTTGTAGCAAAACTCTATCGCCCTTGGGCACGCTTTGTCCTAGGGAGACGAATTGTGTCGCTTGTATTTGCCTCGGCCTTTGCACGGTGGAAAGAAGAACGTAGAGTCGTTATTCCAGGCAACAAGGTTAAAGAGATTGTGGTCAGAGTCGAGCCACGAAACATTGAACTAGCAGACTTTCCCGCAATAGTTGAAACACTAGAGGGCATCTATCTGGTAGTCTATGACGGGCTATTTGTCCCTCCACTGTACGATGGGGGCCGGTTTAGGGTACGTGGCATCACCTCTAAGATTTTGACCGAAAGTGGGGAATTCGATGCACTAATCATAGGTGCCCGTGAAGCTGTCACTTTTCTTGAACCGTTGCAGCATCCCTAAAACAAGGTTAATGCTTTGGAGAAGGATAGTTAGCTTGTTGCCTCTACCTCAATATTCTTCTTTAGTAACTCCATAGCCTTCTTAAGCGCTTTTTCTTTCTCTTCACTATTCTCCGCCGTTATCGCCTCTACTACGGCTGCGAACAGTTTGTATAGATTTATTATCTCTTCTCTAAGTTTGCCTGTCTTCTCTTCCAGATCTGTTATACGCGTATTCATTGTATCCATTAGTACATCTAAAGTATGGAGTACCTCCTCTAACCCCTCAACACCATGATGATGGTGGTGGTGATCATGGTGATGATGGGACTCACTAACTTCTTCCACGACCTTCTGTAAATCATCCTCTTTCTTGGGCAAAGTCATACGCATACGTTTACCCATATTCATGCACCGTTACACGCTATAGGCATGCGGGGTTTAACTCTGGTCCGCCTCCTCAAAAACCTCCTCCTTATCCTCTACATCACTTTCTCTTACAATATCACTACTATATTGTATAGCATTAGCCAAATACATTATAACCTTCTTAGCCGCTCTATAGTCGATACACTTAGTCTCATACACAACCCCGCTATTATCTTCAATTACTACACGTTTCATGCCGGGTATACCACAATCTTCCAGCCAATAGCTCTTCACAAGGCCTACCGCGGCCATGCCCTCCAGCTGAGCAACGTACAAGCGTCTACGCTGACCAGCCATAGCGTCCATGCCGCCCCATCCCTTTGCCATAAGTTTTGTATCCATCTTAACTCTACCGCTGAAAACTATGGTGAATCTACTATCCTAGTGACAGTGAAGTAGAGCAATTAGAGACGATAGAAGAGCCAGTAGTATCGCTACCCTGTTTACAATAAGTATAGCATCTGGCCTCCTGCTACGACTCACGAACACTCGCTGCAAAAGCATTCCAGTAGCTGCCAGCGATAGACCCGCCCCAGCTATGACTATTGTCGAGTCCCCGCATACCCACGTCAGTTCACGCCACCCACACAAGTAGGGCAAAGCCGAGGGTCTTTAGCCAGGCCGTTAAATAGGCTAAACTGCGGGTACGGGAATTATGGACGGTCAACAGCTGGCAGAGCTAGCCAGAAGAATAGCATTGGCACTAAAAACCTTCCAAGGTTTTATATACCAGCAAGACATAGACGATCCAAAAGCCGTACTCACAGTCGTGAGATCCTCCGGAATCGCTATGCTATTAAGCACGGTTACCCTCAGCCAACAACACGGCCTCTACGCACTATTACTAAACGACAGAGGCTGCAGAACAGAGTGCATATACGAGAAAGGCTGTAGCCCCAGCGACCACGACTGTATCGAAAAATGCATGCAAGACTGCCGGTCGAGAATGATAAACAAGATAGCGGAGGCGTTAAACAAGTATGCTGAGCGCAAATCTAGAACCAATAAACATTGACCACCTAGTACGCTCGATGCTAGTACTCTTCATAGCCATAGACCCCCTCGGCAACGCCCCCCTGTTCTACGGTCTTACAGCAACTCTATCCGATGAGAAAAGACGTGTAATAGTCCGCCAAAGCTGCAAGATAGCAACAATAATACTAATAGTCTTCGCCATAGGAGGCGATATGCTGCTCTCATACTTTGGCTTATCTGTGGCTGATTTCAGAATATCTGGTGGCATAATCCTATTAATCTACGGTATTGCTGGAATTCTTGGCTGGACAGAAGCATCCATGATAAAACATCCCGAGGAAGCAGAAACTATAGCTGTCGTACCACTAGCTACACCATTACTCGCAGGTCCCGCTGCCATTGCAACAGTCTTGTACATAAAGGCAGTCTATGGAATAGAATACGCTCTCGTAGGTATTGCGGTGAACACCTTGATAACGTTCGTTATGCTCAACAACAGCCAAAAACTCATGGATATACTTGGCCGGAACGGCGCCATAGCATTATCAAAGATAATGTCTATACTGCTTGCAGCGATAGCTATTGCTATGATAAGAGAGGGAGTACTCGAAATAATGGGAGGTTAGGCTAGTCTAGGTTTCTAGTTATTGCCCTAAATGCCAGGACTGATTTTAAAAATAGTAGACGATTGCAGAAACATAGTTAACTAAGTAAAAAGCCTACGATTATGTGTTTAGGCTCCGTAGCATTTTTTCGATCGTTTCGAGTCTACGGAGCATAATCTTCTTCTCTATTGAGGCTACTAGCCTTCTCGTTGGTATAACAGCATCTGGGTTGACGCTTATACTATCGATCCCGTTAGCTACTAGGAACTCTACTATTTCTGGGTACACGCTTGGAGCTTGACCACATATCGAGACTGTGCGGCCATGACGGTGTGCAGCCTCAATGAGCATCTTAATCGCTTTTAGTACTGCTGGATCACGCTCATCGAAGTAACCCATCCCAGCAAGTAGTTGTGAGTCACGATCAACTCCTAAGACTAGCTGTGTTAGGTCGTTGCTGCCTATGCTGAAACCGTCTACTAGCTTCGCAAACTCGTCTGCTAGTAGAACCACGCTTGGAATCTCCGCCATTATCCATACCTTGAAGTCTTTGTTCCTCTCCAGTCCTTCTTCAGCCATTATGTTTAGTACTCTTTCTACCTCCCATGTCGTTCTCACGAAAGGTAGCATTACCCAAACGTTCTTGAGCCCCATCTCATCGCGTACCTTCTTTATAGCCCTCACTTCTAGCCGGAATGCTTTCTCGTATGCTGGATGGATGTATCTAGAGACACCACGCCAGCCTAGCATCGGATTACGCTCTTCCGGCTCGTACTTCTCACCTCCGCGGAGGCCACGGTACTCGTTAGTCTTGAAATCGCTAAATCTCACTACCACGGGGCGCGGGTATATTGCGCTCGCGACTTTGGCTATACCCTCCGCCAGCCTCTGTACGAAGAAGTCTGCCTTCCCGGTTTCTAGGAGGTATACTGGATGGTATCCTATCCAATCAGTTAGTATGAATTCTATCCTCATAAGCCCTATACCATCGAAGGGCAAGTCTACATACTTGTCTATTACATCTGGCTCGCCAAGGTTCATGTAGATCTTTGTCGCTGTTACAGGATATAGCTCACGGAGTGCTTCAGCGCTTACCCCAGTACCCTTCTCCTCTTCTTTCTTACTCTTACCTATCTCTACCTTGCCCTCGTAGACGACGCCACGGCTAGCATCGACTGTAATGAGCATTCCAGTCTTTATTACTTGTGTAGCATTTCCTGTACCCACTATAGCTGGTATGCCCAGCTCGCGGGACACTATAGCGGCGTGGCTCGTCATACCACCTTCGTCTGTGACTATTGCAGCCGCTTTCTTCATTAATGGAACCCAGTCAGGGTCTGTCATCTTTGTTACGAGTATGTCACCCTTCTGGAACTGCTGGGCCTCAGGGCCGTGCGGGTCAAGGATTACCCGAGCTACACCAGTTGCTACACCCGGACTTGCCGGCAGACCGCGTACTAGGATTCGACCACCCTCAACCGCCTCAGTACCACTCTCTTTCTCCTCGACTTTACCCTCTTTCATCTTCCTGCTCCAGACTGTCTCATGGCGAGCCTGCACTATGAAGATATTGTTGGGCGGCTTTATGTCCTTATCGATGGCCCACTCAATGTCCATAGGATTGCCGTAGTGCTGCTCTATCTTTATACCATACTTAGCCAGTATCTTAGCCTCTTCATCGCTCAAGCTGGGTGCAAGAGCCTTCTCCTTGGGCAGCTCTATTACTACGTTTTCGCCACGCTCGGGATCATAGGTTATCATTATATTCTTAGGATTAATCTTCTTCTCAACTATCTCGAGCGTCTTCTTATCGATTATGAATTCGTCGGGTGTAACCTTACCTCCTACTACTGCCTCGCCAAGGCCCCAGCTGGATTCTATAACTATTACGTTTGGGTCACCAGTTGCGGGGTGTATTGTGAACATGACACCAGCTGAGCGTGAGTTAACCATTTTCTGGACCACTACAGCCATACCTACCTTGGAATCGTCTATCCCCTGCTGAGCCCTATAGAATATCGCGCGAGCTGTGAAAAGGCTGGCCCAACAAGCCTTGACCTTCTCGACTACTGCATCCTCACCCTTGACGTTGAGGAATGTATCTTGTTGTCCAGCAAAACTGGCCTCGGGGAGGTCCTCTGCAGAAGCGCTACTTCGAACAGCAACTAGTGGCTCCTCTACACCCACACGCTTTGCTAGTTCTCTATATGAATTCTTTATGGCTTTGGCTATTTCTTCTGGAACCTCGGCCTTTAATATCATCTCTCTAATTTTCCGACTTGCCTCGTCAAGAGCCTTAGTATCTTCTACATTAATACCGTCAAGAATGTTCTTGATTTTTTCCCAGAGGCCAGTTACTTTCATGAAGCGCCAATACGCCTCAGTTGTAACAACAAAGCCCGGCGGGACCGGGACGCCAGCTGAAACCAGCTCGCCTAAGTTGGCACCCTTACCGCCAGCCAGGTCAACATCCTTGGCACGTAAGTTCTCAATCCAGATTATTAGTGGCCTCTGCTCAGACATGGTGCCATACCGTGCCTCTTGCTCCCCGGGAACACACATATAAACCTTTAAACAGTGTAAACTATGCTAGAACGCTATATCGGTTACTATAACATTGGGGTGTCCAAAACGTTGCCTAAAATGGAAGCCAGTCTCATTTAGCTTCCTTAGATTCTTTACCCAATTCGGATGCTTCATAGTTTAAAGGTACCTTGTACTTACTGCCATCGTAGTCGATTATTGCATATACCTCATCAATGTTCTCTATTGGACCAAAGTATATTTCTAATCTAGAGTTTGACTCAATTGTCTGATCCACAGTTATACGCTCCGTTATCTCCTTTCTGATTGTCTGCGGCTCGAGCTCTGTCGACGTAGTCTCACTCCTTGTAACAGTTATATAGTACTTAACTTCGATTGCATGCACTTTTAACGTTTCGCTGCATTTGTTTACAACAATTATATATGGCCCGTCAACACTATAAAGTATGCATCCTCTTAGCTTTTCTACTACCGTACCTGGTAGAGACAAAAAGCCCACCTCCATCTAGTATTGTCCACGAACTGGTATTTATACAGAGTCATTAAACAGGCTTAGGCACGTTAAGAAACCCTAACAATTAATGCAGAACTGAACCTCGTAGAAGCAAAAACTGCCTATCACATCTAAATTAACTTAATTCTCTAGCTAACTAAAATATCTATTCAGCAGTTCGAGCAGCAAGGATCAGACCCGGTGGAGGCCAGGCATCCCCCTGTTACGGGCTTAGCGACGTGCAATCGTCATCATCTCCTGGATATTACTTGACCTCTTCGGCTACCCTATTTTAAGTCAGCTTAGGTTATAGATTGCGAAGTGACAACACTGCATTCGGGGATGAGGATAAACCCCGTCTCGTGAGCCTTGTACGCCGTGAAGAGTGCACCGGTTACCGACCCACTACTATATCGTCATATCGCGATAAATCATAGCCTTGATATCGGCCATGCAAGATTCCTTGCCAGCTAGGCAGACAAGGTTTGTATCAACCTCACGACTGTTTGGGGCGGCTGGCATCGGCAGAGCAACTCCTCGTCACGACATCATCAGCTGAAAACCGGGCTCCTCCCAGCCAGCCGCCCCACTCGTTTACAACGTGAAGCTGTAAGGGCGGTAGATATATTCCCTGACGTGGGAGAGTTGTCCCCTTGGGCAGTAGCAATTTGCAGGGAAATGTTAGTACACGTCACCTATTAGAACGTATACGTAAGTTCTACGAGGCTTTAGCTGAGCCATTCATAGGTAGAGATGAAGAAGCGCGAGCAGTAACATTAGCCATACTTGCACGTGAGCATGTAGTATTAATAGGAGAGCCTGGTACAGCAAAATCGGCTATAGCTAGGCGTAGCGCCGAGCTAATTAATGCCAAGTTCTTTAAATACCTCTTGACAAAGTATACCGAGCCAAGTGAACTCTTCGGCCCCCTAGATCTTAACGCATTGAGAGAGGGTAGATATGTCAGAATAACTCGAGGCAAAATGCCGGAGGCCGAAATAGTATTCCTCGATGAGGTATTTAATGCGAACTCTGCCGTTCTCAATGCATTGCTAAGCATTATGCAGGAGCGTGTATGGTATGACGGCTACACCGAGGTACATGTGCCTTTATGGACACTCATAGGCGCTACCAACAGAGTACCCGAGGAGCCGGAACTAGAAGCTATATATGATAGGTTCCTTGTCCGCCAGTATGCTAAGCCACTTCCAGAAAACAAGTGGAGCGAACTTCTCGACGCCGGCTGGAGAATAGAAGCCGGCAAAATCCCTCCAGCACAGCCTGTACTCGACATAGACACGTTAAACGAACTTCATAAACTAATATTCGAAGTTGACATGTCTGATATTAAGCCTAAACTTTTACGCCTATTTGCTGTCCTAGAAGAAAGGGGACTCCACCTAACAGATAGGCGTAAGGCAAAATCACTAAAGATAATCGCCGCTAATGCACTTCTCGAAGGAAGGCTGAAAGCTGAGGAACGTGACCTCATAGTCCTCAAGTACATAGCACCAAGGGATATCGAGGACTTCGACAAGGTTAGCATAGTGCTTTCAGAAGAACTACGTATGCCGGAACGCTTTATAAAAGAGTTAAACGATATTAAGGCTAACGTCAAAGAAGCTGCAAGACTCGTAGACTCTATGAGGAGTTACGACCCACGTCTTGTCGACCTATTTAGGAGCCTAAAGATAGCAAAGAGCAGGATACTGAACATACTAAAGGAGGCAGACGATGAACGTGTAAGAATGCTTGCCGACGAGACCCTCCATGAGATAGACGAACTACTAGAAAAGATATCTTACAAGCTGGGGATGTAAGATAATGACTATACTTAAGGGAGTAAACTACAACGATCCACCCATAAGATATAGGGGAGAGCGTATAATAACACTTCTTCGTAAGCTTCTACCCGAGCCAATTGAGACACCCGACTATCTAGATACAGACTTTGCGATAACAGTGTACTATTCGCTATTCCTCCCTTACCCAATGCTTCAAAAACCCAAAGTCAAGGACCGGAAAAACCTATTACATTACATGATAATATCCAAGATGCTTGCATCACCTCGGCTTGTCGAGGTAAAAAAGCACACTATAGCTGACTCCACTACGAGCATGGTGGCGTCAGCTGTATTCCTAGAAGCCCTTGCTCAAGAGCTAAACAAGCTACCACGTCCCCAAGATGGCGAAGCAAGCACATCAAACAAGTATGACTCTGGCAGGGAATCTACCCAAGAGAGCGAACTGGAGAGGAGCGTCGAGAGGGCACTTGAGACTGCAAAAGATGCAGCCCGGCAAGCCAAGGAAATAACTAATCTTGCTATGAAGTTTGCCGCAGGAAGCACCTCCATACTAACTTTGGATGACGTTATAAGGGATGTCATTAACCTGGCACGCAATACTGATGTACGTATGTTACTCGAAGCCCTCAAGACCATAGAAGATTCCGAGGCATATATAAAGACTAGGAAGATACAGAGTCCACGAGGCGAGTTAGACGGCTACGAATTAGGCAATGATATAGAACGTGTAGCTGCAAGCGAGCTAGCCCTTCCCCACGAACTGTTTCTCGTAAAGTTTGCTGAACGAAACCTACTACTCTATCGGAAAGTTGTCAACGAGGATTACGGGAAGTTCTACGTGCTACTCGACAAGAGCGGAAGCATGATGGGGATGAAGATTATATGGGCTAAGGCTGTGGCTTTAGCTCTAGCCCAAAGAGCAGCTAGAGAGAGACGAGAATTTTACATACGGTTCTTCGATAGCATACCTTACCCACCACTCCACATACCCAAGAGGATACACGGGAGAGACATAGTAAAACTGCTCGAGTACATAGCAAGGATAAGAGCTAATGGCGGCACAGACATAACACGTGCAATACTGACTGCCGTGGACGACATAATATCTGGCTCATCAACATCGAAAGTCTCAGATATCATACTGATAACTGATGGCGAGGACAGAGTAGCTATAGATACCGTTCGTCGCGCACTTGCACGTGCTAATGCCAGATTACACACAGTAATGATATATGGAAACAATCCAGACCTGAGAGTAGTGTCGGAAAGCTACATGGTGGCTACGAAACTAGACAGAGAAGAAGCCCTCAAAGTGATAATGGCCGGCACCTAGGGCGGCTCGATTCTATAGAATTTCACAATATTGTCAATATTGACATTATGAAGGGTTTCTTCGTCTACTAAGCCTTCCTTGAGTAGCTCTAGTTGTCTATCGATTATCTCCCAGGGACATGATGAGACACAAGGTCTCTTCGGATCATCTATATAATCCGATTCTATCATAATTGACGTGCCCGACATTCTCTCGAAAGCTTTTCTCATTAGTTCTTTTTTACCCGCTATCGTGGCCCAGTATCCGCCTCGAGTAGCATATTCTGCTACCCTTATAGATGCATGGTGGAAGAGTATATTTGTGCGTGGTATAGATACGAGTTCCACCAGCTTTGTCATAGTATCCACTGTGGCAGGTCCTGCATTCTCAAGGTGCAAGTGTATTATACAGTCATAGTCACGTGCTAGCTCTAAAGCTCTAGTAGTTATTGTGGATGCTATTGCAACCCTTTCGGGCATCGTCTTATAGTGCTGTCTGCCTACTTCTCCAATACCGTCTAGGAGTCCACGTTTGCACAAGTCGGCTACGTATTCTATCACTTTGAGCCCGAGGTTTAGTGTATCCTCTGGCGAGAGGCCCATTGATATGAGTCTATCTACCTCAGCTGGATGGAATCCAGCCAGACAAGAAACGCGTAGACCAGTCTCACGGGCCTTTTTACACTCGTCAAGATGTTGCTTTATAGCCCTAGTATACATCTCGAATGTCGGCTCTACATCAATATTATAATGCCACGGAGGCAGCATTACCAACGCAGCAAACCAGCCGCCTTTGTTGATAAATTTCTCAGCAATAGCCGCGGCACCTAAGCCCTTAGGACTACTATGCATATGAGCATCTGCGAAAACAAGACCCTTCATAGCGGGATAACCCTCATGCACTAAGGCTTAGGCCTGGGATTTTTGAGACCTTCCGGAAGAAGACTACGGAGAATTTTATCAGTGCTTGATTAGAATTAGAAGGGTCGGTGTAGGACCACCCGTTCATCCCCCGGAGGCTTGGGCTCACCCGGGGCTCCCTGGTAGGGGCTTCCTCATACCCCGATGCATTGATGCAAGCTTGAATTGATAGTCGCGTGTTTAACTACCGAAAGCTGTTCCCCTCCTGACTTTTATCAGCCCTCACACGGCTCTTCATAGGCACTACAGTAGAGCCTCTGGCCGGAATCGCTCATCACGCCTATGTTCTGCCTCCCTGGTTTTGTTTATCCAGGCAGTAGGATTATACTTACCAGGTAGTGTATAGCGGAAGCGCCGGGGTCTACGCTATGGCGGATAGTCCTTGGAGCCGTGCTATTAGATTAGCGTTTATACTAAATCTAGTCATCTATATGGTTGGGTTTGTTGCTGGATTTACTTCGCCGAATGCAAACATGCTTGAGTCGGCACTGAAGAGCTTTAGTGGAATAGAAAACCTTCCTCTATTTCATCGCTATGTTCTCATAGCTGTCAACAACATAGCTCTTGCTTTCATACTAGTAGTATCATCTAGCATTGTAATACCTGGTCTAGCTATTATAGCCTATAACGGCTATGTATTAGGTACCCTAACTGCGCTATGGCTCCATGTAGACCAGCCCATATGGAGGCTGTTGATGCTAATACTCC
Source organism: Pyrodictium delaneyi (assembly GCF_001412615.1). Lineage (NCBI taxonomy): Archaea > Thermoproteati > Thermoproteota > Thermoprotei > Desulfurococcales > Pyrodictiaceae > Pyrodictium > Pyrodictium delaneyi. Next base: position 1,054,925 of record NZ_CP013011.1, read on the forward strand.
CCCACGGGATTATAGAGCTTACAGCTCTGTTCTATACATCCTCTATAGGTTTATCGATAGCAATTATACTCATGAGTAACAAGAAGCGTGAAGGTATCATAGAGCGGGCCTTAGCTAGTCTCCCTATAGCTGTATACTTGCTTCTCCTCGCAGCAGCTGTTGAAGTATTACTGACGCCTCGCTTAGCATCTTCTTTAATTTAAGACTGCATTACTTTAGCCTAAAAGATTGAAAGTAAATATACGAGGATTACTAGAGAAACCTACGCGGGAGAGATAGTGGCGGGTATACTCGAATTTAGGCTAAAGCTTCCAACAGGACGCGAAGCTGCTCTTGTAGAGGGGTTACGCTTCTGTTACGACTTGAGCGAGACAGATGCAATAATCCTCTTCGAGCTACTCAAGGGTGGAGAGTATACAGTTGATGACCTTACACGTGAACTACGCCTAAGCAAGGCTACCGTGAACAGAAGCCTCTCTAAACTAGTCGAAATAGGATTCGTATCAAGAGCTAGAGAAAAACGCGCAGGCGTAGGAAGGCCGCGTTACCGTTACTATGTAGAAGATCCGCGAAAGGTTATAATGAGGGTAATAGAGGACTTTGAGAGATGCTCATCAGCCTTCAAGGAAGCCTTACAGGAACTCCTACAGGTAATAGAGGAGGAGAGAGCCAAAAGGAAAAGACAACAAGCTTAACTTTCTACTTTGAAGAGAATTTAATACAATCAGAATGTGCTAGTGCATCGTAAGCAACTAAACTACAAGGTTACATAGCTTGGAGTTGTTTCCCTCTCCGCGTTAAAACTCTTCTACGTCTTCCTCAGTTTGATAGTCACCAGAGTCGCTCTCTGCAGCGACAATATCCATACTTGCAGTCCTAGCTACTGCTTGATTGGACATGACTACTTGCATATAATATAGTATGGCTTCTCGTATGAACTCGCTCCTACTTGCATACCCCAGTGAACGCCATACGCGATCCATCTCCTCTATTATGTCTACTTCAAGTTTTACTGATACGACCTTCTTAGGCGGCGGCACTGGAATGTCAAACACGTTATCAACATCATACACTTTCTGTCTCCCAGCCATTGTAAGCACACCATACGCGCCAGCACTGCCATAACTTATCACGTAACTGGCTAGCCTATAACGGAGTTTTTAATCAACCGTAGCAAAGTGTTGTACTGAGACTTCAGATATACTACATTAATATGATTTAACAGCTCTTCGGTAGTACCGGCTAGAGCTATCATTGTACTACTAAATAATGTGTAATATAATTGGCATTTCAACTATACTACATGTAGCCATAATTATTCACGTCGGTTTGCTCCTGGCGATAGTGCGCTGGCAACAAGTACTAGTGCAAGTGAGCATAAGATACTAGGGAGATGCCGTGCAGAGCACTGACATCGACGCAAGAGAGCCTCAGAAGATAAATGAGATGATAATAGAGTGTCCAGTTTGCAAGGAGAAATCTCTGAAAATAGAAGACTATCTTTACAACATGCCTATCATAGGTAAGGTTATATTGACAAGTGGTAAGTGTAGCACTTGCGGCTATAAGTTTAATGACGTTAGACTTGCTGAAGCAGGTAAACCTCGAAAGCTTGTACTGAAGATTGAAAGACCAGAGGACTTGAACGCTCTTGTGGTTAGAGCCTCCTCCGCTTCCATACTTATTCCTGAACTAGACCTTAGCATGATACCTGGTCCCGCCTCAGAGGGCTTCATAACAACTGTTGAGGGAGTACTTGAGCGTTTCCTAGAAGCTGTTGATGCTGCGTGTGCAGATCCAGAAGCCGATAAGACTGCATGCGAGAAAGCGAGAAACATGATAGAGGAAGCTAAACAAGGAAAACGGAAGTTTACACTAGTAATCGTAGATCCAGAAGGTGTAAGTGCTATAGTATCTGATAAGGCTAGAGAGGAACCAGTCAGTAAGGAGGAACTAGCAAAGCTAGGCTATATCGTGGCTGAGGACTAAAAACTGGGAAGAAAGCTCAAGAGGCTAGCAGCTACCAGAGTGTTTACTCTACTTTTATCTTTAAGCCACCTTCATCTTTCTCTTCGGTCTTTTCCTTCTCTATTGTCACCTCTAGCACGCCATTCTTGTAACGAGCCTTCGCTGTTTCAGGCTTTATACCAGGCGGTAGTTCTATCTCCTTGTAGTACTTCCTATCCTTGTTCTCTGCCTTAATTATTAGCTTGCCATCCTTTACTCTTACGTCTATCTTGTCTTTATCTACTCCAGGTATCTCGGCGACAACTACCACGCGGTCCTTTTCGTCGATCACGTCGACTAGTGGCTCAAGTCTCTCCTCTATTATAGCCCTACGTCCACGTCTCTTCACATTACCAAATTCCTCAATTATTGGTTTGCCATCCGGCCCTATCGTTATCCTGACACCGTAAACTATTGGGCCCTTTATCTCTCTACCTTGTAGCTGGCTTGCCCTAGCCTCAAACTCTTCGAACATGTTCATGGCTAGACGTTCCATCTCTCTAATCATTTCCTCAATCTCATCGAATATGTCACTAAATCTGCGACGCCATATGAAGGACATCCCTTCTCACCATAACCTATTTCGTATCTACTATCTTGCCCTATTAATATTCTTGGACTCATGGTACAAGTGTAACTACTAGCCCACCAGTAGCTATAGAGCTGCATAAAGACCCCCTTCAAGCCGTTAAATCATCCACACGGTATTTGTGGGCGAGGCGGTTACTAATGCGCGATAGATATGATGTCATCATAGCTGGCCTAGGTCCTGCTGGCACTGTAGCTCTCTGGCATCTAGCGAAGAAGGGGTTCAGTGTAGCAGGCTTTGATATGAGAAAGCCTGGCGACATATGGGGTAAACCTTGCGGTGACGCTCTTGGCGCACATCATCCACGCGAGGCAGGCCTGCCAGATCCGCCGAGTCATGTTATAAAGAACAAAGTGACAGCGATAGACATCTACTCGCCCGGCGAGACGACAAGATACCGCGTATATGGCGAGGGCTACATTATTGACCGGTCTAAGTTCGGTAAGTGGCTTCTTGACGAAGCCATTTCTAGCGGAGCCGAGGCCTACCTCGAGACCCGAGTCCTCGCCCCCATAATCAAGGACGGTAAAATCGTTGGGCTAAAGATCCAGGCTAACGGCCGCGTACGAGAGGTCCATGCTAACGTAGTTATTGAGGCTACAGGTTTCTCCCGAGCTATTCGGATGAAGCTACCTAGAGAGTGGCCCGTCTACGAGGACATTGACCCGAAGGATATGAATATTGCCTATAGGGAGATAATCGAGTACGAAGACTATGAGATTGAAGAACCTAATGTAATAAGGATATACCTGGACCAAGAAGTGGCACCTGGAGGGTACTGGTGGTACTTCCCAGAATCACGACGCGGTGTGAATGTTGGCCTGGGTGTACAGGGCGGCATGGGCCACCCCAACCCAATGACACTGTATCGCGAGAAGCTGCTAAATCATCCACTCATGAAGCACCGCTACCATGTAGTGAGGTCGGCAGGCGCACCTCTACCTACACGCCGTCCATCTAACACACTAGTTGGACCAGGTCTACTAGTCATAGGAGACGCAGGCTATACAGTCAACCCTGTGCATGGCGGAGGTATGGGCTATGCTTTCCGGGCAGCTCACTACGCTGTCCTGGCTATAGAGGAGGCACATGACAAGAACGACTTCAGCGAACACGGGCTCTGGAGCCTAAACATACGTTACATGAAGGATATAGGAGGAAAACAGGCAGCTCTTGACATCTTTAGGAGGTTTCTACAGAGGCTCAGCAACGATGAAATACGATTTGGCATGGAGAAGAGGCTCATTCCGGAACAAGACGTATACTATACGAGCAGTAAGGGTGACCTCAACATATCAGTAGTAGATAAGGCTATGATAGTGCTACGTGGCCTGCAGAGGCCGGGCCTATTGGCTAAGCTGAAGCTCGTAGCAGACTACATGAAGAGCATAAAGCAGCTCTATGAGGAGTACCCAGAGGAGCCGGATAAGCTTAGCGACTGGGTTAGAAGAGTAGATGCACTAGTTAGCGAGTTCGAGAAGAAGCTCGAGAAGTAGGCTTCTAGTACAAGCATTGGGAATGTGAACCTGGTAAACGGTGCTGGCTCTATGTCTCTGCAGTGGGATCCTCAGTGGGAGGAGGTAGTAGTAGACGTTGAGGGTATACGAGTGAAAGTTCTCCGCGACCGTGTTACAGGGCTAATAGCATGCCCTATCTGTGGCACCGGTGAGAAGGCCTCGTACTTCTTTAGTCCACGAGATCTCGTAAACCATCTTTTTGCACACACAATGAAGGCCCAGAAGGTATACATAGCTGCACCAGTAGCTACTGAGGAGGAAGATGAAGAGGAATGAGGCGATTCATACTCGATGTTTTCTCTTCACCAACACTAGATTTCATAGACGGACGTCTATGCCGAGGAGGGCCAGCATACTATGCAAACCTAGCCCTCCAAGCCATTGGAGCCTTGGACTTTGAGGTTAGACTACCATATGATCCATGTATTGATACTAGCTGGTATCTTAGGACTGAATGGTGCTTAGACAACATTGATAGCAATATCATGGCTAGCATACGTGGCTGCGTAACCATGTTTGCACTCGAAGAGGGTATAGATAGGAGGAGACTGAGATTACTCAAGCGGTATAAGATTGAAGATGTTTACCCGGGTGGAGTTGCTGCACTCGTATCGCCAGTCCTCTACGAATACGGTTTCGATGTCGTCACCCGTATAGCTAGCCATTATAGCTTATCCATACTCGATTTGCAAGGCTTCGCCAGGCTACATGACGGTCATAATGTGGTAAGCTTTAGCGAGCTTGCCTTACAATTTGCCTCTATAGCCGATAGCAATCGGTTTACATCAGTTAAAGCTAGTATAGAGGACATAAACAATATGTTGATGCTGGAGAGGCTGCTCAACTACAGCTCCTCATCTAGCAACACGGCACTCATTATAACAAATGGGCCGAAGGGAGTGTTTGTAACATATGAAGACTACACTTTCATCGTAAAACCACGCCCGGTTGAGAATATGCCTACAGGTGCAGGCGATATGCTAGCTACACTCATTCTCTATAGTCTTTGGAGTGGCTATGATCTCGACTACTCTGTATTAAAAGCAGCTTCAGCAGTATCGTGCATTCTCGAAAGAAGAGATAAAGTATCTGATAAAGGGTATAATTTGTGTACAAATGCATACACAGATGGACACAGAGCCAAACTATACAGACTACCAGGTAGTTGCCACAGCATTGATTGTGTCATCTCGGCTTTTGAGTAAGGGTAAACTCGGAGATTTATCACTACGATAACCAAGTAGTGAGAGTGCTATGTCAACTATCTCCTCGGCCTTTAACACACGGCCTTCTGATACCTCTCTCCCGTTTATAACTAGAATTGGGACATTGTATGGAGTAAGCATACCCACATGCGATACATCCCAGTATACAGTGTTGGGTATCACAAGAGCTTCAACACCATATTCTTCTCTTAGAATTCTTGCCGCTTTACGTGCATTCTCTATAAGCTCATCTGTAGCTGCATCTAATGCTCCATATATTATTATCTCTATGTCTGCTGTGAACATTGCCTCTATTTCGGCCGGTACACCTGCTTCATGCACTGCTATGGCTATCCCGGCATCAAGGGCAGCAGACACGGAGAGACCCCGGCGCAACTATTCCAGGTCTCTACCTCTGCTTAAGCCACTACAGCCCGGTAACCCTACATCAATCATACCATTAGTTAAAGACGTGCAACAGCTCAGGACAAGGTAACGTTTATCATTCTAATCCGGTAGTACGCTTCGAATAAAGTAACACCAAATAGAGGCTATCTGCAAACCTCTAGCAAGGGTATACCGAGATGCCGAACATGAAACAATATACAGAGAGAGACTACATCGATGAAAAACTGTTAATGGCTGTTGACAAGGCAGCTGAGATATTAGCAGAACACATAAGTGAATGGAGCGATACAATCGATGCATATTGGCTTCTACGCCGCCACGAAGACGAAGTAGGCATACCAGTGACATATGATATAGTGGAGCAAGCTGTAGAAAAGGTTCGTAAGACCCTAGAGTCCACAGACCATAGTGTCTCTCAGGTCAAGGTTTAGAGTCTTTAGTGAGAAGCTAGTGGGCTCTTTTACCCCTAGCAGTATGTTGCTGACTAGCGGTGTGAACCCGTCTTGCAGGAATCTTGGAGAGATGAAGTAAGCCTCCTACCCGAAGAGCTGAAGGAAATCCTCGACATTACTGCTAAACATAATAGGTGGAGAAAGTATGAGACTATAAACCTAATTGCTAGCGAGAACACTATGAGCCCTCTAGCAACTTCGGCCTACATGTCAGACATGATGCACCGGTACGCAGAAGGTAAACCATTCAAACGCTACTACCAGGGTACACGATATGTCGACGAGATAGAAGTTAGAGTTATGAAGCTCATGGGTGAGCTACTCCGCGCAGATTACGTGGATCCACGCCCTATTAGTGGCACAACAGCTAACGCATCGGTCTTCCGTGTCCTCGGCAAATGCGGCTCCAAGGCTGTTATAGCTCCAGTCCAGGCAGGCGCTCACGTAAGTCACACAAAGTTCGGGACACTTGGGGCACTATGCATAGAGCACATAGAGATGCCCTACGACCCTGACCAGATGAATATAGATGTTGACCACGCAGTCAAGCTTATAGAAGAAGTGAAGCCGAGTTTTGTCGTGCTTGGTGCAAGCGTATACTTATTCCCGCACCCGGTACGTGAGATAGCAGATGCAGCCCATAGTGTTAACGCGAAGCTAGTCTATGACGCTGCCCATGTTCTCGGTCTAATAACTGGTAAGAGGTGGCGCAACCCCCTAGACCACGGCGCCGACTTGCTTACAGCGTCAACGCATAAGACGTTCCCTGGGCCACAGGGAGGCATAATAGCTACGCGCGACGAGCAACTCTACAAGCCTATATCACGTGCTGTGTTTCCATACTTCGTGAGCAACCATCATCTTCACCGTCTCCCAGCACTGGCTGTAACAGCTGTTGAAATGAAGCACTTCGGCGAGGCATACGCTGATCAAATAGTCCGTAATGCTAGAGCACTAGCAGAGGCCCTTGCAGCTGAGGGCTTCAAGGTTCTTGGAGAACACCTAGGCTACACCAGGAGCCACCAGGTAGTCCTGGACGTACGCAAACAAGGTGGAGGCGCTAAGGCTGCTCAGCTTCTTGAAGAAGCAAATATAATAGTTAACAAGAACCTCTTGCCCTATGACCCGCCAGACGCCATAAAAGATCCGAGCGGCCTAAGGCTAGGTGTACAAGAGATGACGAGATATGGTATGAAAGAGGATAACATGAAGGACATAGCAAGGTTCATGAGGAGGGTACTTATAGATGGCGAAGATCCCCGCAAGATAGCCGAGGAGGTCAAAGCCTATCGTCGTGAGTACACCAAGGTACACTATTGCTTTGACGTAAACACCCTAGAGGATGGGAAGCTGTACCTTCTATATTAGACTATCAAGCCCCAGCATAATCGCATCTATTTTAGCTATCCTAAAGCATAACTCTTTATTATCATTTTTAGTGTTGCTATTGATTCGCTTATTGTTTAATTAAAACTACACCTTGTACAAGGCCATAAACCCAGAGTTAGTCAGAACAAGAAGGAATTGCGGGAGGCAAGTCCCCGAGCCTTCATCCATGCCCCGTGCCGCGGGGCTGTCTGGGGGGCGGCGCGCATGTTGTATACTACCCCTCCTCCAGGGGTTTTAGGGTAGCGTCCAGTGTACAGGCCACGCGCATGGATACTAAACATCGGTAACGAACTACTCATAGGCCGAATAGTAAACACCAATGGAGCCTATATAGCCCGCGAGCTTACGTTACGAGGCGTTAGAGTTGAACGCATTATAGTGGTCAGCGACAGTCTCGACGAAGTAGCCACAACTGTACGTGAAGCTATAGGACGGGCAGATATAGTTGTAACCACTGGAGGTCTTGGCCCGACAGACGACGACATTACTATGGAGGCAGTAGCCGCCGCCCTGAACCTACCGCTAGTCCTCAACACCGCCGCACTAGGCATGGTCAGAGAATTCTACCATAAGCGCGGCCTAGAGCTTACGAAAGAACGCATCAAGATGGCCTATCTTCCTAAGAACGCCGAACCCATACCTAATCCAGTAGGTGCAGCCCCCGGAGCATACATCTATTACTCAGGGGTACACATCATAGTATTGCCAGGCGTGCCCAGCGAAATGGAGGCGATGCTTAAGATAGCGATAGAAAAACTGAACCCATTTCTCCCCAAACTCTGCATAGTCGAGGAAGGGATTACCGTAACCGGGATACCTGAGTCGTCTCTTGCACCCCTGCTTAGGAAGGCATCTAAGCTATGCAGCGACTGCTACGTGAAAAGTCACCCAAAGGGTCACGAAATCGACAACCCCATTGTTGAAGTCAAAGTGCTAGCATCGGCACCCGACTGCGATACCGCACGCTCTAAGGCAACTAGAGTTCTGGACGCTCTAAGGAAATACATAGGAGGCATCTAACATGGTTGAGACAACTTCTCCTCTGATGCGCGGTATAGCAATATTCAATGCTATCCTAATACCATTAGCCATTATCGCACTCTACATGGTTTATATTGGTGGGACAAGAGACAAGGATACAATACTCTTTGCAGGAATAGTACTTACAACCATATCCCCGTTACTCGCCTATATTGTTACAAGCAGACTAGTAGCCAAAATTATTCAACGTACAAACTAGCCAAATTTATACAAGACGCTAGAGATATACACGGAAGTACGGGCCTTCGCGGGATAGAGGTCTAGGAGGGCTAACCACCATGAAGGATACACGGCCAGGGGACAAAATCAACACCGAGGAAATAAAACGTAAGATAGTCGAGGCACTTAGAACAGTATACGACCCCGAAATTCCAGTCAATATATATGACCTCGGTCTCGTATATGATATGAAATTCGAAGGCAAGAAGGTCAAGATAAGGCTAGGGCTTACCGCACCTGGTTGTCCGATAGCCGGCCAAATCGCTGTGATGGCCGAGGAAGCTATTCGCCAAAACGTACCAGAGATCGAAGACGTCGAAGTAGAACTCGACCTAGAAACACCCTGGGATCCACGCCGTGTAACACCGGAGGGCAGAAAGCTACTCCAGGAACTCTTCGGCTACGATGTCGTTGAGGAATGGATAAAAAGATACGAGCAAATGCAAGGATAATTGCCAAGATACTACTATCGACGCGCATCAACCATATGTGGATGTATTTGGAGACCTTAAGAAGGCTCCGAGCATTTCTTCTACTCCGGAGGGCCGGGTGTGACGTAACTGCTAGAGGCTGGCAACCGACTGAGTCTATCCCTGGATGGGGAAGGGACCACCATAGGTAGACCCGGCCCTACAGCTGCTCTACCGAATCACCCAGTATAGGGGATACTCTCCCACGGTGTACCCTAATGTCTAGGTTTATAGAGTGGTAAGCCTAAGGCCTATGATAGGGGTCAACAGAGTTGACGTGGAGCCTGCTACGGTATCTTAGGGAGAATCCAGAGATACTCCGTGAGAGCCTAAGAAAGCGTGGCATGGATCCATCACTTGTTGATAAGTTGCGCAAGCTAGACGAGGAGTGGCGTAGGCTAAAAAGGGCTGTAGATGAAATCCGTCATCGTCACAACATAATAACACGGAGTATAGCAAAAACTAAGGATCCCGAAGAACGCAAGAGACTCATAGAGGAAGCTCGAAAACTGCTCAAGGAGAGAGAGCAACTTGAAGAGAAGCTAAAGCGTGTGGAAGCTGAACGCGAAAAGCTGCTGCTATCACTACCCAATATCGTTCACGAGTCCGTCCCTGTAGGAGATTCTGACGAGTATAACGTCCCTATAAGATTCTGGGGCCGGCCCAAGGTGTATAGAGGTTTCCTTGAAGCCTTCCGCGAACAAACAGAGAAGTGGGGATTTAAGGTAGACTACGAAGTCATAGACTGGAAGCCCATAGGCCACGCTGACATGCTAGAACACGTCCTAAGACTTGGCGATACCATGAAAGCTGCAGAGGTAGCTGGCTCTCGCTTCTACTACTTATTCGACGACCTTGTATGGCTAGACTTCGCGCTATTAATGTACGCTATCGATCATCTGACATCAAAGGGGTATAAGCTAGTACTACCACCATACATGATAAGACACAAGATACTCATGGGCGTCATAGACATGGACACATTCGAGGATGCCATCTACAAGATAGAGGGTGAGGATCTATACCTGATCGCAACAGCCGAGCATCCTTTGGCAGGTCTATACTACAACGAGGAAATAATGGAAGACGAGCTTCCGCTAAAGCTGGTGGGCGTCAGCCCTTGTTTCCGCAAAGAGGCTGGTGCCGGTAACAGGGATCTCAAGGGCATATTCAGAGTACACCAATTCCACAAGGTAGAGCAGTACATCTACGCTAAGCCTGAGGAGAGTTGGGATCTACTAGAGGAGCTTATACGTAACGCCGAGGAGCTATTCCAGGGACTTGGACTACCCTACCGCGTTGTAAATGTCGCCTCTGGGGAATTAGGAGCACCAGCCGCAAAGAAATACGACCTAGAGGTATGGATGCCTGCCCAGGGCCGGTACAGGGAAATGGTTAGCGCTAGCAATACTACTGACTGGCAGAGTTATCGACTCAACATAAGACTCGTGAGAAGAAAGGGAATGGTACGAGAGTACGTACATACTCTTAACTCTACAGCTATAGCCTCCACAAGAGCCATTACGGCTATCCTTGAGAACTTCCAAGAGCCGGATGGTACTGTCGTAATACCTAAGGTTCTGCGAAAGTATCTAGAGCCTTTCACCAAGGCACCCAAGGATGCTATACATCCAGTGAAGAAGGAGAAGGAGTAACTTCTTCCGTACTCATTACACACTAACACTATAGGAAGCTTCTATGTTGTATTACCGGCTGGGGTGCAGAACTTTATGGATTTAAAGCAACGAGTTCTCGACCTTGTAGAGAACGCCCCACAGATGAACAAGGCAGCTTTCTATAGTGACCCAATCGTTGAGAGCATGGTAGAAGAGCTGCAGTCTCGATGGGAAAAAGCGGGATACCAGGGAGAGCCGATAGACTATGCCACGCCGGAGGAGCTAGAGAAGCTCTATGAACTCGCAAAGTACTATGCATCACTCCCTCCATGGAAAGCCTACCGCATCTTTAAGGAAAGAGTTGAGGGTCGAACTACTAGAAAGAACTAGACCAAATATATTCAATCTATCATGAACTTATATGAGGTAGTAGAAATAGAGGGGTTTGTATCTCTAGACTTACGAGGGCTGTATAACATTGGTTTTTGACCGCTACGCCCCAGAGAGGCTATGGAGAATGGTAAGACCCGACGCCGTCTACGTATGGAGCGACGAAGAAGTACGCAAGAGACTATCATGGTACTACGGAGTAATGACAAACGAACTTCCGGCCAAGTTCATGATTGCCAGAGTCGTTGAAGTCGATGAGAATCCATACAGTCTGGATTATGATAGCTTAACCGATGTTAAAAGGAGGGCTAAGAAAGAATTTGAAAAACTGTTTAATCAAGCACGTTCTGGTAGGCTAACATTTGACATATTTGCTAGAGAATTCAAGGAAAGACCAAGATACTCTCTACTAGACGTTGACGCTGCCTTAGCAAGGCTGTTGTCTAAGCCGTGTAGACTCTGCGAGAGGCGCTGCATGATTGATAGGAGTAAACGTATTGGCGCCTGCCGGCTAGACGATAAAGTCTATGTGCATAGCTGGTTCCACCATCTCGGCGAAGAGGCTCCCCTAGTGCCCAGCGGCACAATATTCTATGGTGGATGCAACTTCTCATGCGTCTACTGCCAGAACTACGATATTAGCCAAGTAGTACCGCGGTATGGAGAGGTTGTGGACACTCGAAGACTTGCTTGGATTCAGCGCATGCTGCGTATGCATGGCGCACGTAACATAAACCATGTCGGAGGAGAACCTACACCCAACTTACCCATTATAGTCGAGTCTCTACTCTATCTAGATGTTAATGTACCTCATATATGGAACTCAAATATGTACATGACCGTAGAGACTATGGATATCCTTGTTGATATAATAGACTTGTGGCTCCCAGACTTCAAGTATGGCAACAATAAATGTGCTATGAGACTTTCAGCTGTACCACGCTATTTTGAGGTAGTTACACGTAACTTGAGAATAGCTGTCGAGTCTGGAGATATGATAATTAGGCATCTCGTGCTACCGGGGCATGTTGAATGCTGTAGTATAAAGGTGCTCAAGTGGATAGCGGCTAACTTGCCACTCGACCGGATACTGGTAAACATAATGGATCAGTATAGGCCGGAACACCTTGTAGCAAAGTATCCGAAACGCTGGCCTGAGCTAGCACGGCCCGTATACCGTGAGGAAGTAGATCGTGTATGTGCCTACGCCAAAAGACTCGGCATAATCTATGAGCCTGTTAGCTAGGAGGCGGCCTCTTCCATGGCTAAGCCTCGCCGCGTGCTGATCCTGGATGGCTATACTGACGAGCCGGCGGGATTCGGGGTTCCTCCATACATAGACGTATATCCAAGATATATTGCAGGCGCGTTTTGGCATATTGACAAGTCAATAGAAATTCACTATCTAACCGTAGACCAGGCACGAGTAGACATAAGAGAATTCGTAAAGAAGGCAAACACCTACGACACTGTAGTAGTTATAGCTGGTGCTGTCGTGCCAGGAAAGTATCTAGGCGGCGAGCCCATAAAGCTAGAAGAGCTTAAGCAATGGTTCAGACTCGTAGATAAGCCTTTCAAGATACTTGTTGGTGCTGCTGCACGCTGGGGAATAGGCAACGAGGGAGGAACTGTAGCATCGCTCCCAAAGTCGGTAAAGGAGAACTTTGACGTAATCGTGACTGGCGACCCCGAGGCATACATCTTAGACTATACCCGTTATGGTCCCGAACACGCCGAGCCATGGCGTATAGTAGACGACATGAATATCGTAAGCGAAGTAGCAGTTAAGGGAGCCAGGATTGTCAGACAGCACCCCAACCACGGATATAACCTCATAGCGGAGATAGAGACTTTTAGAAGCTGCAGTCGATGGATCAGTGGAGGCTGCAGCTTCTGTGTAACAAAGCTATACGGGAGGCCAAAACAGCGTAGCCCTCGAGACATTGTGAGAGAAGTTGAAGCACTATACCGTGCCAGAGTACGTCATTTCCGCATAGGGAGACAAGCTGACATACTCGTCTATGGAAGCACCTCGCTCGGACAGGAGGAGTGGCCCCGTCCGAACCCCCGGGCACTTGAACAACTCTTCTACGGAATTAGATGTGTTGCACCCGGCTTGAAGACTCTTCACATTGATAACATGAATGCTGGCACTATCGTCCGGTATCTAGACGAGAGCATAGAAGCACTGAAAGTGATAATAAAGTATCATACTCCTGGCGACGTAGCCGCGTTAGGCATAGAAACTGCTGACCCGCGTGTAGTGAAGGCTAATAATCTCAAGACTCTCCCCGAAGAGTCCCTCAAGGCCATAGAAGTCATCAACCACTATGGCAATAGACCAGGCTATAACGGTCTTCCTGAATTGCTGCCAGGCATAAACTTTGTACTAGGGCTCGCTGGCGAGACTGCTGAAACCTATAGGCTAAATGAAGAATTCATAAAGACTATCTATGAGAGGGGGCTGCTACTCCGCCGCATTAATGTTAGAAAAGTCCTCGTACTTCCAGGGACTACAATGGCACGAGTAGGTACAAAGATCATACAGAAGCATCGAAGTCTTGCAAAAAGATTTCAACGTATTGTGAACGAGTATTCGAGGCGTTTCCTCGAACGTCTACTACCCCGCGGCTCTATGCTCAGCTACGTCTATGTCGAGCGCTATGATGCTAGACTTGGGGTTACCTTTGCTAGGCAAGCTGGCAGCTATCCTATTGTTGTCGAGATGCCTTGCCGAGTCGATGCTCCTGCCGTGATTAGAGTCGCCATCTATGGTTACTCGGGGCGGAGCGTAAGAGGTCTACCTGTACCTCTTAATGCTAATACTGCTAGAGTTACAACTATTGCAAAGCTATTAGGAAGGAGCAGGGCAGCAGTTATAGCTTCTCGTAGGCCCTTCCGAAGCGTTGAGGAGCTATATAGTGTCCTAAAGCCTGAGGAGTATAGGTATTTCTCTCTTAGCGGGTTTACATGCTAAGTATCTATGGCTGCGTATGCCTTTCGGTACAGACGACTAGCCGCTTTTATACAGCTGCTGAAAGCTAATAATTGCGAGAACGGGGCTGCCTGGGTGATACGCTATGGCGTTGACAACGGTGACGCGTAGGAGTAGCGGCGGAGCCGAGGAGAACGTATTAGATGCTCCTGCAAGCTATGATGCCAAGACGAAGACCGTATCTATCGCTGGCAGGCACATAGCTGTTGGAGGGCCAGTACCGAAGCTGAGAGATAGCGAGAAATTCGTGTCATACACTACTAGCATATGTCCCTACTGTACACGTCTACTACCCGCAGTCATATACGAGAAGGATGGAAGCATATACATAAGGAAGGTGTGTCCAACCCACGGGACTATAGATGAGCTATACTTTAGCGACGCTAGACAATTCTATCGTTTCATGAGCCTAGAAGAGGAGGGCGTGGGTGTAACACCACATGTAAAACTAGCAGCACCGTGTCCTTTCAACTGTGGTCTCTGTCCGCGTCACAAGAACCATACAGCGTTAGCTAATCTTGTTGTCACTAACCGCTGCGACCTCTCTTGCTGGTACTGCTTCTTCTATGCAGAGAAAATGGGCTACGTGTATGAACCAACGCTCGAACAGATACGCGAAATGATAAGACAGTACAAGAAAGAAGGCGTCACTATGTCGGTACAGATTACCGGCGGCGAGCCTACACTACGTCCAGACCTAGTCGAGATAATAAAACTGCTGAAAGAGGAAGGTGTGACACACATACAGCTAAACACGCATGGCATAACCTTTGCTAGACTATGGTTCGAGAAGGGCATAGATGCTGCTGTCAGCTATGCACGAGCACTTCGCGAGGCAGGTCTAAACACTATATACATGAGCTTCGACGGTGTAACACCACGGGCTAACCCTAAGAACCACTGGGAAGTACCATACACGCTCGAGGTATTCAGAAAGGCAGGTATGACAAGCGTCGTATTAGTACCAACAGTGATAAAGACTATCAACGATAACGAACTTGGAGCTATAATAAAATTTGCAGCAAAACACATGGACGTAATCCGCGGCGTAAACTTCCAGCCCGTAAGCTTGACAGGCCGCATGAGAAAGGAGGAGCGGCGCCGTTATCGCGTGACAATACCCGACGTCCTAAAGTGGGTGGAAGAGCAGACTGATGGTCAGATACCGGCCGATTCATGGTTCCCTATACCAGTTGCAGCAAAGGTAGCATACTTCCTTGAGGCAATGAGTGGCGAACTAAAGGTATGTATGGGTAATCATCCGGCTTGCGGGTCCGCCACTTACGTCTTTGTTGAGAGGGGAAATGACGGACTACCCAAGCGCTTTATACCGATAACAGAGTTCTTCGATGTAGAAGGCTTCGTAGAGTATATAGATGAAAAAACCGCTGAACTCCGCAAGGAGGAATTCACCTCAACCAGTAAGTTTAAGCGTACAATACGCCTCGCCGCCATAGTCAAAGACATATCAAGGTTTGTCGACAGAGAGCGGATACCCAAAGACCTCAACATAACTAAGCTGCTAGTCAACGTATTCGTCAAGAGGAATTACGATGCGTTAGGAGAGCTTCACTATAGGATGCTATTCCTAGGCAACATGCACTTCATGGATCAATATAACTACGATGTTGAACGCGTCATGAGGTGTAACATACACTACCTAACACCCGACGGCAGAGTAATACCATTCTGTACTTATAATGTATTGAATGATATATATAGAGACTATGTGCTGCGCAAGTACCAGATATCTCTAGAAGAGTATGCAAAGATACACGGTGAAGACTCAATAGGGCCCGCAGTAAAGTACGTGCGCAATATAAAGCTGCTAAAGAGTTCACCTATATACTATGAAGCCTATAAAGGAATAGTACCTGACGACATACTCTATGGAAGAAAGAAGGAGTAAATGCTCTGTCTATAGCTTGAATAGTTTTTCAGCATTACGTAGCACGTGATTTTGTACAATGTTTTCTTCAATACCCTTTATAGATGCTATAACACCTACTACCTCACGTACCATGGCCGGGTTTAGCTTCATTCCACGGTACTCATAGGGTCCATCACTCTCGGTGAGCATCATTGATAATGGTGCGTTTTGGACCACTGCTTGGTGCTTACGTTGTATCTTTACTGCCGGGTTTATCGATATCATGTATCCAGATGCTTCAATGTCTTTTAGCAAGTATAGAGGCCCTGTATACCAGTGGAACATAGCACGTTCTATATCGTAGCGGACTAGGAGGCTGTACACTTCCTCCCACGTACCAGCAGTATGGAGGTTTAGCACTAGCTTGTTATCTCTGGCTGCTTCAAGAAATATCTTGAAGACCTCACGCTGTAGCTCTATGGTTTCGCCTACAAACTTTGTATCAAGCCCTATCTCGCCTAGACACTTAATGTTGTTCTCCAACGCAAGCTCTATGATCTTTCTTGCCGTATTTAGCGCCTCTTCTCTCTTCTTCACGCTCCACGGGTGTAGACCTACGCATGGCACTACATTCCTGTGCTCCCTTGCTATTTCTACCACCCTATTGCTTGTCTCTAGGTCGTCGCCGACAGCCACTATCACTATATCGCTCGATGTAAACCGTCTGAGTTCTTCCTCTTTGTACTCATGTAGATGACAATGTGCATCCACATACCGGCTTGACCCGGCCATTGTTCATTCCCTCTCATGGTATAGGCTTAGGTTTGTCCGTCCTAACTAAGTTCTCGCCGAGCACCACCATATTGTAGAACCTGGATGACATTTGATGACCGTTAGGATGTAATATGGGCTAGCAGCCGCAGTGTAATAGCCTGGGGCGGTGACGACCATCCCGAACATAGAGGCTTCCGATGACACTGTGGCGGCTGGCTGAGCCCCTCAGCCCGTAAAAGACTCATCATTACAGAGGCCGGCGTCAGTTTAGGCGGCCTTGGGCATCACAGGGGGCTACTTAACTACAGGACTATAGTTTCACTATTGTGATGTCTTTACGCGCTGGGAACGCGACATTTAACACTCTTATACCATCGAGCATTGCCTCAAGCCGCCTCGAGTTATGTGCATGCCCGTGTATAGCTATGTCGGGTCTGGCTTCGAGGAGCGCTCTCTCTACTGCTCTGCTTCCAAGCTCTGGCCAGATTTCTTGCTTCTCGCCCTCGAGTGTAAGGTACGTTGGAGCGTAATGCGTCACCACTATTACTATGTCTGTCCGGTTCCGAAGCTGGCTGAGCACGATTTTCATTCTCTCAGCTCTACGCTTGTAGATAGTTTCTATGCCTGGTATGTTTCTGCGCTGCCACCTTGTAGGTCTGTCAAGGGCTCCTCTGCTACCATATATTGCTATTGATTTGCCCTCCTCCTCTACCACTATGTAGCTATCATTGAGCCATACTACATTGTCATATGCTCTGACGAATTCGTGCTCACGACTCATATACTCCTCATTACCAAACACAGCCACTATTCGCGCCTCGGGGCATTTTCTCTGAGTAGCTTCTAGTACTGGGCGTAGCGCCTCTACGCGTCCACGTTCAACCATGTCTCCAGCCCATATCACTAGGCTGGCCTTCTTGCAATCCTCGGCATGGCGACTAAGCGAAGCCATGTAGTACAACAAGTAGCGAGGGCTATGCACATCACTAGTAGCGATTATAATCATGAGGCGTGCACCGGCACTAGCTCTCTTGGGGCGAGTAGTTAAAGGAGGATAGGGAGCGCGGTGAATACGTCCCGGCCCTGCTCATCCCTTAGTGCTCCGTGCGGAGCTGTTGCAGGGCCATTGAGTTTCTCTAGCCTTTAGGGGCTCTATAAGGGCTTCTTGGCTCCACTAGTAGTGGAGGGTCAGTAGCGTTCCGGCATTCATCACGAGTCTTGAACTGTTCAGCGACCCTCTTACACATCACGCCCTACAGCGTGGTGATCTTCCAGGAAGCTCAGCCCTCTACTAGTGCCGGAGCTGATAAGGCTTCATAAAGGGGCTGGAGCTGCTAGTGGAGTTGCTGGAGGATGAGGAGCTGAGGGCTGAGCCTCCTGTAGCAGGGCTATGAGGAGGCTGAGCTACGCTGAGCACCCCTTCCGACGGGGTTACTCGAAGATGGATGCCAGGCTACTCTCTGTGATCGGGCGAAGCCTGAGAGTTTACGTGAAGCCTCCGCTGCAACGGATATCAATAGGCCTTGGGATACTTGCTGCAAGGAATGCAGGCGGTTCGACAATATATGCTGCCGACCCCATCAAGAGCATTGTAGAACATGTAGCGGATGCCCTTGGTCTAGACGTTGAGGTCGAGAGATGCCGCGAGGATGCTGACAAGAACGCTGTATTTCTCTGGTGTAGCCCGGCAGATAGTCCTCTATTTGTTGCAGGTCCCGAGATAAGACAACTGGCTAGATACGGGCTAGAGCGCATGATCGTGAAGACTATTGGAGTTGGTGTCTATCTGCTTGAGGTTCCTAGGAGGGGTATGCGCGAGTATGTCAGGCTAAGCGGTTACATACCGGTACCCACAGAGCCCCCCTGCAGAGAAGATGTCATGGAGATTCTAGGTGAGGCCATAGAGGGAGGTGTTGCCCCACTACGGGACGTCGTCGACATTCTTTCCTCGGTTCTAGGCGTGAGGCGCGTAGAAGCCAGGAGACTTGTCTTAGAGCTTGCAGAAAAGGGGTGTGTAGAGCTGGTCGACGGTGGTAAGGCTGTAAGACTCGGAGTATAGACCTTAGGGAAATAGCGAGGTTGACCGTGTTTTACTCTACTCTATAAGTATTGCTGGCCGTAGTGGTATCACTTGTCTAATCTTCTGCTGCGGCATCTTATTCTCGGCTTCGTCTACGTAGTATACCTCTATTTGCTCTATGCCCGTCTTACGCACTATGTAGTCTTTTAGCTGCACTATTGCAGCTTTCTCGTCGAACTCCTGCACACCATCTATCAGCGATAGCAACGCCTCGTCGGCGCTGCGGAGGAACTCGTAGAGCTTACGTGTAATCTGTGCCGCGTCCTTCTTGGGAACACCTGCGTTTATTACTGCCCTTATCGCGTCACGGAGCTGACCACGCTTAGCGACATAGGATGAGACTATTCTAGCTATGTGCCAGCTTTCTGGCTTTGCAACAGCTATTACTAGTCTCTTAGCTTCACCCTTGTATACACGCAATATAGATTTCACATCCTCAACTATCTTGTCCACGTAGCTGACAATTAGCTCCACTTCAGGGTCACGCTTCTCCGGGTCTACTGATGGCCACGTCTCTATGGAGACGAATGTGTCTTTGCCTAGGATCTCATGCCATACCTCTTCGGCTATGTGAGGCGCTATTGGTGTCATCATCTTTGTCCAGCTTTCAATGTACTCCTTTAGGGCTGGGCCAGGCTTGCCGCCGCGTAGTTCTAGGTACTTGGCTACGTCGTTCTCCATTTCGTAGAGTATGTTTATAGTGGCAGCTCTTGTACGTAGCTCGTCAAGCGCCTTTGTAGTTGCCTCGATCCGCTGCTGTAGCATGCTTAGCAGCCACTTATCTGCTATAGTTTCCTCGCTGTCCATGCTTCTGGAGAGCCTAGCATAGTTCTCAAACTTGCGGAGCTGGCTCATCACACTCTTTGCTAGGTCTTCCGAGAAGTTGGCATCCTGTAGTATCTCTGCAGCAGCTAGTAGTGTAGCCCGAACGGTGTCAGCACCGTATACTCTTAAGGCTCTGCGTAGCGGCACTATATTGCGTAGACTCTTGCTCATCTTCTTTCCTTCTAACAGCACGAAGCCGTTTACCACTATCTGTCTAGGCCACTTGTCCCTAGGGAATATGGCAGCATGGTTGAATATGAAGAATGTTAGATGATTTGGCACTAGGTCTCTACCACTGTGCCGTGAGTCTAGTGGATACCAGTAGTCGAAGTCACGCCGTAGCTCTTCTACTATCTCCCTCTTTATCCCAGTCTTTTTAGCTACTTCCTCGGCCGAGCCTTTTCCTAGCAGTACATAGTCCCAGAATTCTACTGTTAGCTGTTCCGGCTTAATTCCATACATCCTTATTTTATGAATAATAGTGTAGAACGCCATGTATATTGTAGAGTCGCTAAGGCTCTCTATTATCCAGCCCTTGGCCCATGGCAGCTCGGTGCCCAGTCCTCGGGTACGTGCTGCTGCACGCTCATGCAGCCAGTCAATGGTCTTAACGAATTCCTCTCGCATATCCTCTGGCACGATCCTCATAGAGTTTAGGAGCTCGTATGCCAGCTTCTTCCACTCAGAGTTACCATAGTCTATGAACCACTGATCCTTGAGCACCTTAACTACTATTTCTGTTCCACAGCGACAATATACTGGCCGGTTGAGTACCTCGTACATCTTGTCCCCATAACCTAGCGCAGCCAGCCATTTCGTCGCCGCCTCCCTGGCCTCTACAACACTCTTGCCAGCTATCCATGCCTTCACTGGAGCTACCGCGAAACTACGATACGGCTCTGGCATATCACTGTAGACATGTTCAATTATATCCTCGCGTACTACACCATAGTGGTATTCATCGCTGTACAGCTTCTTTGTAGCCTCGTCTAGTAGATCGCGCTCTTTCTGACTCTTTATGCCCATTTTCTCTACTATTTCTTTAGCTGGTATCTCCCCATAGCCCTTTACCCTTATGAGCGGTATAGGCCGTAGCTCGTCTGGATCAACGCCTAACCTCTCAAGTACCTCGGGATGCTCTCTCTTCAGCTCTTCTAGGGCCACATAGTCGTATGGAGCATGTGCTGGCACGCTCATTACTATGCCACTAGCCGTGTCAGGATCTACGAACTCTGCGGGAAGTATCGGCACAGCCTTACCAGTTGCAGGGTTTCTTGCACGTTTGCCTAATAGCTCTTCACCCTTTATGGCAGCCTCCTCTACTACATCGTCACGCTGGAAGCGTAGCTTGAATGCTGCTCGCTTGCTTACAATGTATCGTTTACCGTCTAGCTTTACTACCACATACTCAGCCTTCGGGTTTACCCAGATATTGGTAACACCGAAGACGGTCTCAGGCCGCAGCGTCGCTGCTGGCAGGTATAGGTCCTTCTCGAGCTCGAATAGTATCAGTGTGAACTCGCCTATTTCAGGCTCTACATCACCCTTAGTATCATGCATGCCTACTGGCATGTTGTGAAAGGGGCACCAGCCAACTGGGTGCGTACCCTTCTTTATCAGTCCCTTCTCCTTGAGCTTCGTAAACTGCCATACTATGAATCTCTTGAACTCCTCGTCTATCGTTGTGAACTCTCTTCTCCAGTCTATGCTATAGCCTGACTCTATCATAGCCATCTTAGCGTCATTGTGGAAGTATCTTGCAAGCGATAGCGGTTCTTTTAGCTTCTCTATGTCCTCGGGTGGCACGTCATAGACTTCTATCATTAGCTCTATTAGCTCACGGTCACCCTTAGCTATTGACTCTGCCATAGTGAGTATTGGGGTGCCAGTATAGTGGAATCCCATAGGGAATAGCACATTGTAGCCGCGCATTCGTAGATAGCGTGCATAGACGTCTGTTATGGTATATGTTCTACTGTGCCCTAGGTGTAGCGGGCTATTAGGATACGGGAATGCAGCTGTTATGAAGAACTTGGGTTTACTCTCGTCGGGCTCTACCTCGAATATCCTAGACTTCATCCACCTCTCTTGCCACTTACGGGCTATCTCGTATAGCTTTGCGGCAAACTCGTTTATGGGCTCTTTTCTAGACACTATGTTCGAAGCAATAACTGACCACCCTCCCCCTCGAGGATTCTAACAGCCCCACTAAACCTAGCGAACAGCACTCGTAGGGGTCCCGTCCACGCTGCAGCGAGCCCATCTTGGGGAAATAAGTATTCAGCCAATACAGCTAGGCTACAAGCTAAAGGTGTAGAAGCAATTTAGGAGGCTAACTCCTGGTGCCGCCACGGAGGCCTAATGGGCGGGGAGGAAGAGACCTCTTGGAGTATGTACGAAAGACTATGAAGGAAATAGTCTTGTTCGTCGACAAGGTTATCGATAGGCTTAACCCAGAGCAGGTTAAACAGATGCTCGATACTCTCGAAAAGGCCTATCGTAGCGGTCACAAGGTACTAGTAATGGGAGCCGGTCGTAGCGGGCTCGTGGGTAGAGCCTTTGCAATGAGGCTTATGCATCTCGGCTTCAACGTATACGTACTAGGCGAAACGATAACTCCAAGTATAGGGAAGGACGACGTAGTAGTAGCGATATCAGGATCAGGTAGGACAAAGCTCATAGTTACAGCCACAGAAGCTGCCAAGAAGGTTAATGCCACTATAATAGCAGTGACTAGCTATCCCGACAGCCCCCTAGGCCAACTAGCTGACATTGTAGTTGAGATACCGGGAAGGACGAAAATGGCCCCAGATATAGACTACTTCGCACGCCAGATATTAGGCATACATGAGCCACTAGCGCCTCTAGGAACACTCTTTGAGGATACAGCGCTGGTGTTCCTCGATGGAGTAGTAGTAGAGCTAATGCATAGGCTTGGAAAGAGCGAGGCTGACTTGCGAGCCAAGCACGCCAACATAGAACTCTAAGTTTGGAGCAGCCTAGCAGCATTGTATTGTGCCCCGTAACCCTTTACACTTGTTGTTCCGTTTCTCGGTCTCCTAAGGGATTGCAATGTCATCCAGAGATTCTGGGAAGAGGCCTCGGCCCAAGATACCTCAAGGGAGCATTATAGGCGTCTTTGATCCCTGGAGAAGTAGCCTCTGCACGTGCCCGCTCAAGTACTCTCTTAATCCATATACTGGGTGTAGCCATTTCTGCCTCTACTGCTACGCTACGTCATACATAGGACGGAGGAAGAGCACTCCTAAGAAAGACTATAGAAGAAGATTACTACGCGATATAAGTAGGATAGATCCACGTTACCATATAGACATCTCTACTAGCAGCGATCCTTACCCCCCGGAGGAAGCAACATACAAGATAACCCGCTGGACTCTAGAACAGCTCATACCAAAGGGCTTCCGCATACTCATAGTTACTAAAGGAGTCCTCGTTGCACGTGACGCAGACATACTATCTATGGGTAACGCCGCCGTAACAGTAACAATCACTACTATGGATCGAGAAATAGCTGCTAAACTAGAGCCTGGCGCGCCTCCACCACAAGAGCGAATACGTGCACTCGAAAAACTATCGAAGGCAGGCGTCCCGGTAGGGATACGGCTAGATCCCGTTTTCCCTCTACTTACAGACGAGGAGCACATGATTAAAGAAGTTCTAGAAGCTGTACGGAACGCTGGAGCGAGGTTTGTTGTCACTTCCGTGTACAAAGCTAGGCCCGACAACCTACGCAGAGTCGTTTCAGCATTCCCCGAGCTCGAGAAAAATTACAACGAGATATACCGTAGACAGGGAGAGAGGATTAGCGGCTACTGGTACCCACCTAGACATCTTAGGAAGAAAATCCTGGATAGAGTTAGGACACTGGCACTAAGCTACGGCTTCGAGTTCGCTACATGCCGTGAAGGATTCCCTGAAATGAACACTGCACCCACATGCGATGGTTCACACCTCATACCTCTAAGGATAAAGCCAGAGCACCGACAGAAAGAGCTAGACAACTGGCTGAGAGGATAAGAAGCCACGCAGACTCTCGCCGAGCCTTCTCAACTCGGCGAGTACAAGCCTGCGCGGAGGCCATCCGGACATATCATCCTTGAGCTGTCTCACGCACTCCCTACAAACCCGCACAACTGGGTTTACTTGTATAGAGCAGACTTCGCACACAGGGCGGCCACAAATATTGCAGCTAGCTATTGCTAGCTTCTCGCCACAAAGACGGCAACGTGCCTCATTACACACTATACACTTGTCTCTAGCCCAATCACTGTGGCAGACTCTACGCCTACATACGGGACACTCGTAACTGGCTTGAGATGAACCACAAACTTCACATAGGGCTACACTAGTCCTCATTCTTCTGCCTCACTCTCTTCAAGTTCTTCAATTACCTCCTCAGATTCTTCCTCCTCCTCGGGCTCTATTCTGCCACGCCTAACCTGTAGCGATGCTATAATCGACTCTGCGAGCTCCTTTATCCTCAGCAACTCGTTTTTGGTCCTCGCATATATTACCGCCCTATACTTATCTGAGCCATCAGGCTCGATAGCTATCACTGCATTCCCTGCCGCCATGTACATTTTTGTAGCAAATCTGCTAACTTTAGTTGCAGGCACACTAACCTCTGTCCGGTATCTCATCCCATTTACTGGAAGCTTGTCCACACTCTCCGCAACCATACCGTAAGGTGCAGCACCTCGGGTCTTCTGACGGCCACGCTTACGCCGCTGCTGCTGTATTGTATAGACCTCTTTTAGCAATAGCCAGGTATCACCATGCCTTATCAGCACCTTCAAAACAGTCCCCCAGGACATAGTTAGTAGAGATTATTGTTATATTAAGACTGACCTCAATCGACTGATTAGACGTGTTAATCACCGTAGAGTACTCCAAGCCTATCAGATATCACACCCTTACGCACAAGGTTCTCATACGTTCGCCATATACGTTTCATAGTCACATGTCTTACATCGAATCCCCTCTCATGAAGGATTTCAAGGACATAGTCGGGGAACTCGTCGGGATGACCCGAGAAACTCCTAACAGCCTCCACGACAGCCTCTACCACATCACGAGCACTAGGATATGGCTTCATTTTTGCCCGCTGCCTAGGGTATATGGTCTTCTCCGCTTCTAGTACCTCCTCAAGCACGTCCTCTGGGACGTAGTCTAGTTCGTCACTCAACGCCTCTTCTCCTCTAGATGCACTGATACCACTAGCCGTCTCCTCAGCTTTCCGCGCGAGGTTACTCCTACATCCTCTCCAGTGCTCTGAACTCTCACATTATAGTGCTTCTTCAAATGCCTCACTATCTTGGACGCGCTACCTCGGTCTAGAAGTAGAAAGTCCACGCCATTATCGTACTCTATAATATCAACTATCGAGTTTGCTATCTGGCTGCTCTTCTCAATAACCGGTGAAAGCAGCGTTGCCAGCCTTTGTGGTGTTTCGCCGCGCAACTGGAGTAGAACATTGTAGTCTCCTCCTCTAACGTCCTTACATGCCGGACATATAGTGGGCTTCGCTCTAACGTCTATATCGTAGCTTACAGTCACTTCCGTGTCAACACCTCTAAGCCGTACTCTGAATATGGCTCGGTATATCGTCCTCCATGAGGGCACCGTGAGAGGTTCTACAGACTCTAGCCTATAGTACTCTACAATATCGCTGCATGGAGCTACTTTCTCCACTAGATACCATTTGAGGAACTCTGTACCCGCAACCTCTAGGTCGCCACCCTCAGCCCACCGGTATCCAAGTCTTATAGATCCACACTGCTTACAGTACTCAAAGTTAATCTTCTCTGGGACGCACAGGACGCGGCGTGTCTCCAGGTAGCAGCCAAGGCAAAAGGCACCAACACTTTCGCCGCTTCTAAGAACTCGGCCACACCTTGCACATATACGCTCCATCTCAGCTGCTCCCATTGAATCCTCTAATAACTTGGTAGCGTCCTATACTTCTTACCAGGGCGCCATCCAGCTGGTTACGCGCTGTGATGAGATAGACCCGGGTGGAGCCGAGCGGGCCGTGCTCTCGGCCCAGTGGCTGTGACGTATCCTAGTCCAGCTGAGGCCGCCGCAAGCGTGGTGTTACCAGCCCGGTAACCCTATCCCCTCCTATAGGCTGCTTATCTAGCTCCGGGGATAGCCTGTGGTAGCCATAGATGCTGAACACTTCACGCCAGCTCCCCTCCCGGCCGCTGAGCCGATAGCCAGCCAAACCGATGATAAACACAGCTTAGTACGCGACATAGCTTTAGTAGCTTCAATAAGCTCTGCTCTCGACGAGCTAGGCATACAGTGTAGCGAGTGTAAGGAGCACTTCTACACACTACTCTCCGAGTGGGCTAAGCAAGTAGAGGCAGAGTACATCAGGGACGCAGCAGTCATAGCAGCAGACAAGAAGAGGGACGCCACAACGCTAGTCAACATATGGGGAGAGGAGGGTTTTGCACTAGTACTAAGCTACGTAGCTTCCGACTCCTGCAATATAGACCTACTTAGAGAGGTCGTAACGGAGATAACAGAGATTCTGGGTTTCAGCAGCGATGCTGCTAGAGAGTTTAACGCGCTGGCAGCAGAAGCCGACTGCAAGAGGCTTAGAAGCCTCATAGTTCTAGCTTTAATGATTCCACCGAGGGGCTAGCCCATTGGGTTATGCAAGGCTAGACCTGCTATACGTTGTCGGCAAGCTTTCGGAAGCAGCTATAAGGAAGGCTACAGGGCTAAGCTATAGCCTCAATGATATACCGAGAAGCCTCCAAGATGCTGGAGAGGAAATCGTCGAAAGAGTTGCAGAGCAGCTAGTAGTAGACGATAATGACACACTGCGCTGTAGGATTTGCGGCAGAGGACCCTTTACCCGTAAGGGGCTCTACCTCCACATAAGACGCGTCCATCTCGACACAGTCTATGATATAGTCAAGAGCGAATTAGAAGCCTACTTGTGGAGGCTTAGGAACACATAGCGAGCATCATGAGGGTCTGAAGGGGTGGAGCACGCTCATCGCCCAGCTAGTATGCATCTGACTATGGGCTCGCCACTGGAGTCTATCTTCACCCCCTCAAGTTACTCTTAGTGACTATGCGGAACCCTCTATCGGTCTCTATCACTACACCCCATACGCCTTTCGGGAGTTCTATTTTCCCTATTGACACGTAGAATGCTTCCCGTGGCCTAGCTCTTCTAAGTTTGTCGAGCGGCAGAGTACCATCAACCCCATCTTCTATAACGCGTAGCGAGATTAGCTTTGCAGGCCGAGGAAACAGTATGACCCCATCTACGGTGGCGAACCCAGCTGTCTCAACCTCCTCTCCTCGGTGGTTGAACCTTATCACCTCAACAACGTAACCTGGTGTACGTGAGTATCTTTCATGCAGATCACTTATCACGTCAAGTACGTCAGCCGACACATAGTCTACCTCTTTCTCTAGCTTTAGTACAGTCATTTTCACCCCAGCTATTCCTACATCGATCGCCTTGTAGAATCTTGCTACAGTCTTTGAGCGCGGCATGGCACACTACACCCTCCAGAGCTACTATAAACAATAGCTAGCAGCAGCTAAGTATAGTAGTGGTGTGATGCCACCACTCTTTGAGCTAGCTGCTCCATGCTGCTCTAACCGTATCGTACAGTAATAAGTCAAGCAGTAGACAGAAGGGTAATCCTAGTAAGGCTGCCTATTTAGACTAGTACTCGCACTAAATACAAGCATACGGAGTTCTGTATACGCGGCCCGGTGAAGAGGAACCTCCAAGCGTTACTACGGCGGGGCTGAGCCCCGGGAAGGGATAAGGGGGTGCTATGACGAGTCAGCCGGGCCTGGAGGGCCGCCTTACACAAAACTAAAACCTAGACTGTTAGGCTGAAAAGGAGTAGGATGCTCTTGGTCTACTTCTTGTATCCTATCTTTCGGAGGAAGATCCTTCTCTCGGCTATGTCATTCTCTGTTTCAACGCCCACTGGTGTATAGCCGTCTATTACGCCTAGTACTCCTCGTCCCTGCTTGGTCTCGGCAACTACTACTTGTAGAGGGTTTGCAGTAGCAGCAAATATTGTTACCACTTCTTGCACGTTCTTTATCGAATTGAGTACGTTTATAGGCCAGGCATCCTTAATGTATATGACGAAAACGTGGCCAGCAGCTATCCTTTTAGCTGCCTCTATCGCTAGCTTGCGTAGCTCGTCGTCATTACCCTCATGCCTTATCAGCCTCTTCTGGCTTGCCTCGCAGAACGCTATACCAAACTTTACTCCGGGCACACTGGTCACTAACGCCTCATAAATGTCCTCTAGAGTCTTTATGAAGTGTGCTTGACCTATGATTACATTTACCCCTTCAGGGACAGGTACGTCGACAACATGAATCCGCACAGCGTCATTCTCCACGACTCTACACCGTATAGGTATAGGATAACTGTTATTATTTAATATGCGTATACACTTAATACTGCTTATTACTCTATTATAGCGCTTACCATTATAGACTATTTCTATCTTATGATGTCTTCTATAAGTCATGTTACATTATTCATATATGTTCACATTACATTCCAGTGATTCATAAAAACAGTGTTAATGGTTATGCCACCCCTCTATACAGCCCGACATAGCCAGTCTCTAGCCTATAATCGTCAAGTTACTTACCCATGTTTTATGCTCCTTGAATACATATTCTTTTACCATTATGTGATAATGTATTTACGTAGCCATTTCGTATCAACCATACTTTATATACCTATACTTTAGCGTAGTATGCAACCAGACATACCCCAAGTTCTTTTGTCAATGCTGATCTGCTCCTGGCTAGGGATGCTACAAGAGGCTTTTAGCTCGTTTAGCTTTATCCAATCCTTCACCTGGAGTAAAGGTTTAGGCGCATTGAAGTCATAGTCTAGTGGTATTGGGTGGAACTGTGACTCTACAGCAAGTTAGGAGAGTAGACTTCCTGAGACATATAGTTAACAGGATACTTGCCGAGCCAGGGGCACCTAGACAGCTGGTGGACGATATACGTAGAATGATAGGTAAGGCTGAGGATAAATACAAGTTTAATGCTTTTGGCGGCGACGTGCGCAAGCTGGCTGATTATCTACGTAGTCGCGACTTTGACGACCTTATCACACTTGTACGTACTGATCGTAGTGGACAAGGGATAGAGATTCTCAAGCGAATACTCAACGAAGCTAGAAAGGCATACAGTGAAATTCCTGAAATAGTTGAGGCAATCGATGCCAGACTTAAAGAACTCGAGGCCGCAGAAGAGTCGAAGAAAGAGAAGAAGCTTAATAATGCATATACACTTCTCAAAGACCTTGAGAAAGTCAAGGCCAAAGTAGAACTCGATAAGGAGGAGAACAAGATACGAGTAATAGCGCTAGATGGCAAGTTTACAGCAACACTACGCTACGACGAAGATAGGAAGACATACATGCTAAGCTATAAAG
Organism: Pyrodictium delaneyi; assembly: GCF_001412615.1. Taxonomy (NCBI): domain Archaea; kingdom Thermoproteati; phylum Thermoproteota; class Thermoprotei; order Desulfurococcales; family Pyrodictiaceae; genus Pyrodictium; species Pyrodictium delaneyi. Next base: position 1,084,244 of record NZ_CP013011.1, read on the forward strand.
CTGAGGGCTCACTTGAATTCGATAACCTCAGTGAAGCCCAAGAGTACCTCCAGAGGCTCATATCAGCGCTACATGGTAAAGGTGACCATTAGGAGTGGCTCCGAACCAGAGCATAAAGGCTTTTCACTAGGTATTTTACACTAGTGAGTCTTCCCTGTAACCAAGCCCCGATGAACTCTTCGTCAACATTTCTGAGAATTCTTTTGAGCCCCACGTCACCTATTATAGAAGCTAGCCGTAGCATTAATGAGTGTAGTTTTACCTCCTCCACGATACCTCTGATACTGCTGATATATCTATCTACATGAAATGTTACATGGTCTCTGCTCAGCTCCAAAGCGTTTGCGAGAGCTGCTGCAGAGAGGACTGCTGGCCTTATCCCCTCACCACCAAGACTCATAATTAGTCCTGCTGCTTCACCAATTCTTACTATACCCCTTGGACTAGTATACTGTATCCTTGGATAGACTGTAACTAAAGAATATGCCTCGCTGTAAAGCTTTAGGTTTGTTCCCATAACATCATACAACGTCCTAATGACTCTATCCCTCGGGTTGTTTAGGCCAATAAATCCGCCACCAACGTTGAATTTATCACCATGAGGGAATATCCAAACTAGTCCCGCGTTTCTACCACTCATTATTATATACGCCATGTCTCTTTCTAATCCAGGATTCTCTGCATAGGCCCTCCAAACGACTATCTTTCTCCCTCTAGAAGAGAATGGTCCTCTGGCATCAACTACAACGCCATAACGATTAACAAGATTTGCCGGATCAACGCCCTTATACACTACATTAAGACCATCCCTAAGGCTGTTTACCCACTCACTCTTGTCGATAGAGTACCATATCACAGACCTTGGCTTATACTCGCGTACAGTCTCGCTACCTACACTAAGTACAAAGCGACGTATACTATTGAGTACTCGTGGCCGTGGTATCCCAAGTGAAGGTACTATAGTGTCTACAAGACGCGCTGGAACGACCTCTCCGCATGGCTTAGCGTATGACCTTGATATATCGTAGATCGTAATGTCCTGTCCCGTCTCACTATTTCTAGCCGATAGCAGCCTTGCTAGCACTGAGCCTGCTACACCAGCTCCGACTATAGCTATCCCAGTTCTCTTCATGTGCTTCATCCCACCATATGCTGAGTCATGATTGTTCCAGATGCATGATATAGCACCAGGATAGGGATTAGTAGCTAATGCTGAACCGAGTATCTGCATTCATGGTTTTATAGCAGTAATGCTGGCATCTAGGGCGCCAAAGTTAAAGATGGGAAAGCTGTAGTGTAAGCACAAGGAATGACAGGGTATGAGTGTTTTTGGCTAACGCTGTCCAAGTCTATCCACTGTGGTGAGTAGCCATGGCCGGCACTCGTATATCTAACGAGGAGCTGGATAAGATCCTAAGCCAGACAGAGGAAAAGGAACGCAAGGACCCCAAGAAGAGATGGATTACACGCATGATGCGAAGCGCCAAACAGTACCACAAAATGTGTCCGTACTATGACAAGCGCACCGGCAAATGCTTCCTAAAGCTTGGCGAGAAGTGCGAGCGCGATGGAAAGTTCGACGGGTGCCCTGTGTTCATAGAATGGCTGTCGCAGAAGTATGACGAGCTAAAGTCGAAGGGAAGACCACTACCCATGGACTTCCTTGATCTAACGCTATCAGTCTAACGACTGTCGTAGCAAACAACTATTAGCGATTCTATGGCCTTTTACCCTAGACCCCTTAACTTCACAAACAAGTAGCATATATGCCGGATTGGCGCACCATTAGCTCTTTTTCATGATGAAACTCTTAGTAAGACATACCTATACCATTCTTTCCGATAAACAAGATTAACATGGATATGCCTATGGCAACTATGGTTGTCCTTAGTATACTTCTACGTTCCTCGAGAAGAATGTTTGGAAGTGTAAGCAGAGCTATGAGCCTCAGTGGTACCGTGTTAACCGTAACTAATACAATTAAGTTAAATATATACGGTGAATAGAGTATTATTGCCTTGTTTACTCCTTGGGGCTCGTTCTTGATTTCCACAGCTGGTGACGGAAGTATACCATCTGATGCTATATACAGTCGTGCATTGTACCCTAACATGAGAGCCGTTACGTAGTGTATTAGCTCGTGTACTACAGAGTATAGTAGTGCAGACATTATAGTTGCAAGGATGATATCTGCCAGGTTCAACTGTTAGTCCCTAGCTGAAGTCTAGGAGAATCATGAAACCTCAAAAGGGTTGTCATAGAACTTTTGCTCAAACTCAAGCCACGAAGATATTGCGGGTTAAGCGAAGCTTCTAATGACTTCATAAAAGACAGAGCTAAATGTAGTATGCGTAGTATCTGCCCTCTTCGTCGCTCTCGACTATACCTTCCTCTACGAGCTTGTTTAGGGCATAGCGTATCTTGTCCTCGCTTGCTAGACCGGATAGAATCGAGTGCAATTCTCGGACAGTCATAGGCCTCTCTCTGAGGAGGCGCAGGATAATATCCCTCAATTGATCTTCGTTCGGGGCTACTACTACAACGACCTCTTCGTCCTCGTAGAGCTTGTGGAGGACTATATCCTTGTTGTAGACATAGGTCTCCTTGTCGCCAGTGTAGTTATTCTGCCTAGGGCTAACCGACACGGCCCCACGCCTCCAGGGTTTATAGCCGCGCGTCCACACCCTTATATAGGGGTTAGATTATAGCTTGAACTAGTCTATCATGCAGCACAGATGAAGATACGTATTATTGACCCCCAAACTACCTTGGCTCTGTACCCGTCTCTAACACTGTCTAGGGGATGCATCGTCTATGACGCTTAGACTGCGAACAGACCTGCTGGGACTTTGTGGACAGATAGAAGCTTTAAGAAACAATCTCGCGAGGTATCGAGAGAGGTATACTGTTAAGCTCGAGAACACAAATACCCAAAATGCTGAGGCAGCTGAACGGCTTAGAGCAATAATCGCCGGGATCCTCGAAAGCATAGATAACGTTATGATTACTGTTGACAGGATAAGCAACCTTGTATGTGACAGTGACCCCTCGCTAGCCTCTATAATGAAGGCATACTATATAGCTGACAAAACATACTATAAGATCATGATAGGCCAGAATACGCCCATACCAGCTTCGATTAGGTCAGCCTTCTATGAGATATACAGGATGCTCAAGATCCTTGCAAATCAGTAAGAAGCAGGAGAGTCTGCGGGGTCAACGGCCTAAAGCGTCGTCACCAAAGCCTGCTATCGGTAGAGGCCTTTACCTATCATCCCCCAGTACGCTGTAGTGGCTGACCAGCTTTGATTATATAGCTTCCCAGCTGTTTCTGGGCTACCATAGTGGGGCTAGGGCCTTGCAGCTAATCGACGCTATACGCACCAGTCTTAAAGCTGCAAAGGTGCCGGGACAAGTATCAGCCAAAGCCATAGCACTTGTTGAAGAAGTCTTAGAAACATACAACATAAGAAGTACAAGGGAGCTCTATGAACTGCCCGATTGGAATCTATGGCTTGTTATGATAAAGTCGCTGTTATCGCCTCTCTCTAGGCTTCTTCGTAGAGAAGGCTACTGTCATGCCAATAGCTTCGTTGTAGGTGCCCTAATGACGCTAGACGAGCGCATAGCAGCATTGATACGTGAGTGGGTTAGGACTAGATGTAGCGCTGGAAACGATCCGTGCTGTAAGAATCCGCCATGTTGCAATCTAGTCTAGTCTCCACGGGGCCGATAGCTAGATCATACGCTCCCGGCCACTTGTAGTATAACAGGGTAACGTGCCTATAAGAGGAGGTAGGAGACGTTGGAGAAGCTCGATTTATCAAACGTACCGCTTAGGCCTACTTCGAAGAGAGAGATCAAGCTTCTTGAGACAGCACTCATAGTAGGAACGCTCTATCGCCCAGACATAATGGAACTGATAAAGGACCCATTAGAGAAGGCTACGTGGCTAGACAGCCTTGCTGTAGCTGCTGCAGCGCTAGCAAGGGAGAAAGCTGGCTACACCGTGAGCCAGATCGCAGAGGAGCTGGGCCGCAGCGAGACTACAATACGTGCACACTTAAGCGGCAAAACAAAGGCCGGCAAAATTGTCCGCGAAACTTACGAGAAGATTGCAAGAGGCGAACTAGAGCTAACTATACCATTCATATCCAGCGAGGCCCAGGAGCTACGCGAAGAGCTAGAAAGACTTAGACACGAGAATGAGAAACTTAAGCGCGAGATAGAAAAGTGCCAAGATGTCGAGGCTGTTAGGAAGCAGTTAGAGGAGATACGACAAGAAATAGAGAAGTTAGAGGCTGAAAAGAGAGAGCTAGAGACACGCCTAGAGGAGTGCAGCGAGAAGACCAGGCTGCTCGATGAAGTTCGCAAGATAGTCTGTAGCTCCGAGTAACTAGCAGCTCCCCATCTATATGCACAGCCATACTTTGTCTAGAGGGATCGGAGTTGCCGTGTCCCTGGTTTCGTGGAGGACTCTGCACTTCACCCAAACTATCAAGACCATCATCTGCCGTTACATCGCCTACAAGGTGCCAGGGTAACGAGGCAGAGTATGTTGCATGCCAGTTCTACGTAGAGCCCGACAGCGGGAGTAAACGACGTTCACCACTAGAATCTGGAGTAAAGCCCGCAATAGCTCAGCAGCTAAGGCCTTATCCACCCATACATCTGCTTCACTCTAAACCACGTTCACGCTGCCCGTTCATAAAGATCTACGACTATAGCGGTGGATACCTAGCCCAGTGCCAAGTGTTAGGCAGACTACTTACTAGAAGCGAAGCAGAGACATGTGAGAAGTACTGGTCCTCCTGCCCCTTCTACCGAATGGGACTACACCAGAGAAGTGCAGAAGAGGCCTAAGCTGCTATGTTTGCTACTGGAGGCAGAGGGAACCCCGCCACACCAACACCAGCCGCACCACCTACCATTGCAAGAAGGTAATCTGCAAGCTTTTCCACATCAGCCCTAACCGAGGGAAGATACACTTCAACATTATTCACAAACACTATTGGTTCAAAGGAGTCCTCTATATCGAGTGCTGGTATTGTAACCTCTGTATAGTCTACCGGTATGCCAAGCTCTCTTAGAAGCTCGGCTACAGCTCTCGCGTTCTCGCGTACGCCATGACTTATCGGGCCGTATCCGTGTATGACCGTTATTTCGAGCAGAGGCTGCATAGCTAGCCCCATATCTGCCGGGTATAGCGCTACTGTGAGGCTGGTTAGCCTACAGACGAAATAATACGCTATTTAGCAACTAGCTTATTATAGCTGTGATACCCGATATAAGCCGTCACTGCCTGCTAAACCGATACACTGGGGGACCAATAGCAATGCAGGATGCCCAGAAGCTCACCGTGGATAAGAGGATGCTAAAACAGATAATAAAGGAGCTCAAGAAGTGGAAGGCACCAGCCACTGTACTTCTGAGCCTCTACATACCGCCAGGGAGGCCAATAAGCGACGTAGCTAGCCTCCTTCGCACAGAGTATTCAATAACAGACAACATTAAGCTGAAGAGGACCCGCGACGCCGTACAGCGTGCACTTTCAGCCGCCATGGATCGACTGAGCCGTATACAGAAGCTTCCACCCAACGGCCTCGTACTATTCTGTGGCGAGGACATGGAAACGCGAGACTTCATCTGCCTAATGTTCTCACCACCAGAACCAGTACCAGTATTCTTCTACCGTACAGACAAGTGGTTCCATACAGAATTTCTCGAAGAGATGGTAGAGCACGAGGAGACGTTCGGGCTAGTAATCGTCGAGAGGGACCAAGCCACTATAGGCTTGCTAAAGGGCAGCAGGATACAAGTACTAGAAGAGATGGAGGGTTACGTGCCAGGCAAACACCATAAGGGCGGCCAGAGCCAGAGACGTTTCGACCGCCAAATAGAGCAGTTCGTCAAGGGCTTCTACCGTGAAGTAGCAGAAGCTATGAATAAGCACTTTCTACCACTCATACAGAAGAACGTGCTGAAAGCCATAATAATTGGCGGGCCTGGCTATGCTAAGCAAGACTTCCTCGAAGAGGCAAAGGACTTCCTAGACTACCGCGTAAGACAGAAGATAGCCAAGGAGACTATCGACGTAGCATATCAGGGCGAGGCCGGTCTCCGCGAGTTAGTCATAAAGGCCTCTGATGTAATAACTAAGAACAAGTATGCAGAGCTTGTAAAAGCTATTGAAGAGTTTAAGCTGCACCTAGCTAAGGATGACGGGCTAGCCGTCTATGGTGACAAGATGGTGAAGCAAGCCCTACAGATGGGTGCTTTAAAGTTCATAATTCTCGATGAGAACAGGGATGACGCAGATGCGCTAGCCGATGAAGCCAAGAAGTATAGTACACAAGTATACTTCCTTAGCGGCGATATACCTGAAGCAGAGTGGATACGAAAAACCTTCAAGGGTCTTGTAGGTGTGCTCCGTTTCAGACTCACTTAAACCCAGGCATCGTTACATCTCCTCATAGAGGATTAGGCCGGAAAAGCCATTCATAACCGATAGCCTGGGGAAGGGAAGGGGCGCTTGTTTTGGGTCGCCGTATACCACCACAACTATGCGCCCGGTGTAAGGGCTACAAGAAGCTCTGTGGTCTATCTACCTGCCCAATCCTAGAGAAGTTTAGACTCCAAGCAGCAGCGGTATCGAGGTTGCAAAGAGGTCGCGAGGTCGAGGGTGCTACCCCGCCTAGCATAGTTGTGGGTGAGGCTGGGTACCCGCGGGTCCCAATACTATTCAACATCCCTCCGGAGACCTACGGAGAAGATGCCCATCTCTACGATGCTCCTGAGGTATGGAGGGAGACTCGGCCCAGTCTAAGAGAGCTGCTTAGGCTACGCTCAGGTCTAGTAGCTTCTCTTACAAGGCTCGATGCACGGAACCCCTGGAGGCTCTATGAGAAAGAGTTCTCCCTTGCAGCTGTATCGGAGAGAGCCGTAGAGAGCCGGGCCGTACTCGCCAAGCCTCCGCTGCCGAGTCTCCGGTTCGACGGCATCCTAGCACCTCAAGGGCCCACCGCTCCGGCAGAGAGAATAGACGTGGAGGGCTCACCAAAACCCCCTAGGAGACTCGAGAAGCTCATATGGGACGATGCAAAGAGTAGCGACGCAATAATAGAACTCTACCAGAGTGGTCTAGACATATATTTACTTATTAGGGCGTTATCTCTGGGACTACTGGGTAGGCTCCGGAGCCGGAGACTCGTTCCGACACGCTGGGCCATAACGGCAGTGGACCAGACTATATCCAATAAGCTCTTACACGAAGTTAGAACTTACGACACTATCAACTATGTCGAGGTTTACCATGGCGGTTATCTTGGCAATTACTTCACCGTCATATTGATTCCAGGGAGCTATGAAGCAGAAATGATAGAGGTTTGGCACCCGCTCACACCTTGGACTCGCGTCACCAGTCGTCCTGTATCGTTCCGTATAGTGGAGTATCCTAGCCTTCGCATCGAGCCACTTGATGGAGGCTATATAGCTGCTAGGCTCGCCGTGGCAGAGCATCTCTACCGCCGCAGAAGACAAGCCAAGGTACTCATAGTGAGAGAGATTACTAGAGACTACTATGCTCCAGTCGGTAACTGGCATATTCGCGAAACAGTCCGGAGAATACTGTCATCAAAACCAATAGCTACGTTAGATGATGTAGACTCGGCCATACCCATAGTGGAGAAGCTGGCAAAATCGAGAGAGGCTGCTGTCGAGGCTAGGAATAGCCGGCTTCTAAGGAAGATACGGTCCTCTGCCACTCTAGACATGTTTCTGAAGAGGTAACATCTACGCAGGGCTACATTGAAGAGGTAGCTACCATTTAACCCTACAACATTACACGAGACTTCTAGTGCTGGGGGTGGACTGTGCCCCAGCTCTCAACAGGGCTCATTATAGCTGGTGCGTATGCGGATAAGCTGCGCCGCGTACTATTTGCTCAGCTGAAGAACGATATCAAGAGTGGCAAGATAGACTCCAAGCAAGTTGCACGCCGTGCAGGCGAAATGAATCGTCTCCTCTTCGAGATCCTTGTTAACAGGTTAAAGCTCGACAAGGGCGATGCAGTCCGTATACGTGTAGAGTACGAACTCAGGGATGGTGACATAGTCTGGAGGCTAAATACGCTAAGGATAGAAGCTTTCCGGAGAATACCCGACAGCGACATAGAGAAGGCTATACGCGATGTAGTCGAGAAGGCTGAAGATGTTCTAGCCCGGCCAGAAACAGAAGAAGAGCGCTTATGGACCACGAGAACCGAGGCCGAGGTCGAGCATGAGATAAAAGAGTCGCAAAAGCAGGAAAAGCCTCCAGTAGAACTGGCTGAGGCTATAGTTTACGGCCGAACTAGGAGAGACGAACACCTCGCAATACTAAAGGATGAAAACGAGAACAATGTCGGACTAGCCATACTAAGTGGTCAAGACAACATTACACGCATAGTGGTAGTGCTTGTCCCCGGAAAGGATGCTTATAAAACTGAACTCACTGTGGACACCAAGATAGAGGAGCTAAGCAATAATCCTGAAAAAATAGTTGAAGCCGTAAAGCATGCTAGTTTCGAAAAGATAAGCCGTAGTGAAGCAGAGAAAATAATTAGAGAGAAGATGGAGGAAATGCTATAGACATCCTTGAATGCCAGAAAATGCCGGCTCAGCGAGGTCTCCACACCACATACTATTCTTTCGGCATAAATTGGCATCATCACAGCCGACCCAGCACGAGATACCGTTTTTGCCAAGTAAGAATACCCTTTTATATAACCTGCAAGTATAGTATGATAAGAATCGGTGAATACTACCGCCATGGATAAGACTACAGCTTCTCCAAACATTGAAGACAAACAACGCATAAGTCTAGACACGCAAAATAATAAATCGATTATTGACATACCTCTTGACGCTATAAGTGATGCATGGATTCAGCATGGCTACATTTACCTCCAGCTCGCAAACGGCAAGATACTATCAATTCCAGCCAATAAGCATACAACATCGATATACTGGGAGGTGAAACTCCGAAACCGCAGGAGAGCATTCGGGCTCTAGCAAATACATGGTAAGGGTCTCACTATTGTATAGACTTCTCTTTTACGGCTTAATAACGTTATGAAGGCTTCTTCTCCACCAGCTTCTCGTGACTTGCTGGTATTCTTACTACAACTACTCCTAGCTGACTGCCTGGTTGCTACGGTATTGCTTACAAGGCTGAGCATGCCTGCAGTATTTCTCTGAATCAGGGTAACTTGATTGTTATCCCAACAGGATATTCTGGCAAGCACCTACATGTATTATGGATAAGTTTTGCAGGTTTGTATAAACCAGTCTTTATCTTAGTAGAGATAATATAGGTGAGAGCAATAACTTCAAGCAAGACAGTGAAGCTTACGGTATTCCCGTGACAAGAATACCCATGTTCCAGGCGAAACGTAGGGGTGGAGGATATAGATGGGATATAGAACTGCAGTCTATGATATAGCACGAATGCACGCAGAGATGGCATTCTTGATCTTTTTTGATAGTCCAACACGCATGCCGAGCCTACGATCATTATATAGATAGACAAGCCCCTTTGTCTGGAGACTTCGAAGGATACTCATTAACCATATTCTATCTGCTTCAAGCTCTCTTTCTAGCTGGTCTAGGTACATGTAGGTCATGCCCCACCGTCTATAGTGTTCTAACAGTAATTCGAGTACTTGCCTCTCGTCCTCATCTATCTCCAGATCTTCCAGCAGCGCTCTACTGCATGATGCCAGTAGGTGTTCTTGTGATTTATTGTCTGCGTTAATAGTTAATTGTGCAATAAACGGCTGGAATTCGCCTGACTGTTGGCGGGGGGTAAGGCTACTTTTGTGTTTCATTGCCAGAGAATTATGTTCTACAGATGATGAAGCTATTTGACGTGCTAGAGCGGCATATTGTGCAACCCTAGAGTTCATCTCACGTTCAAGGATGTTTTTAGCAAAGTCTTCTCCGGCAGGTGTGAGCACCCAGAATCCGTTCTCGTAATCGAATAGACCACGGGTCCTCCAGTAGCTTAGGTAACTACTCACGTACCTGGTAGGTTTGCCGAGTACTTGTGCTATCTCGGCGGCCCTCATCGGCCGGGCGAGTAGCAGAACAGCTATCGCCTCTACGAGTCTGCTACGCGGCCCTCCCTTTTGCTTCCCGTCAGGCTCGTACCTGCTGCTCTCGGCGAGTCCTGGTGCAGCATCTGCGGTGGCAGTATAGCGTCTTCTCATAGACAGCCCCGGTGTAGAAATGGATGATATGTATAGAAGCTCAGCCAGTCGGGTTAGTAATACTCTACCCGGATCTCGTCTTTACGAGTGTCAATATGACGGCGTGGCGACGGGTTGGGTTTATTGAATCCTAGAGGGGGAATACTGAGGTGTATAACGAATGGTGTTACGCATACTGGTCTCTGGACTTCTCGAGTTTGACTCTGGCAAGACGTGGACCGTAATAGCGTTGGCTAAGCATCTTAGAGAGCTAGGCTTGCGTGTATCCGTATTCAAACCTGTAGCAGGCCATAATCTCTGGGGGTCCGTGAAGGCTCTCAAAAAGAGTATTGAGGTAGGTATGCTGGTCGGAAACGATGTTACGGCATACATGGAGTATCTTGGCGACATTAAGCCTGGCCCTAGTAACCCTATAGCATTGGCTCTAGCGTATCCTGATCCTCTCAGTTTCCGTGGAGTTGCGCAGTACTTGTCTATGCTCAGTGATACAGCCTCTATGCTTGTGCTTGCACGTGTTTATGATTGTAAGAGAAATGTAGCTAGGCACTATGTATTCGTAGAGAATGTTGCTAGGCTAACAAACTCTGTAAGGCGAAATGTAGAGGATCTCGCGGAGAAGTTTAAGGCAGTCCCGGCGGATCCAAGGAGTATGCTCGAGTCACTTTCCGGGCATGGCGCTGTACCCGTTCTGGAAGGATGTAGAGAAGTTCTAGAAGAGGGCTTAGACGTTCTGATAGTAGAGTCTTTCAATAATGCTGTCGCACCCTATACGAGAGTTGTGGATCTAGTCGACTTCTTCATAATTGTTGCTCCTGGGAGGTTAATGTTGTACAGTGGTGACAGGCTTAGGAATGTGTATAGTATTCTCGGCGGTGCTAGTCGTGTGGATAGACTTCTTTCAGCGCTTTCAAGGCCGCTTGTAACACTAGAGCTGCCACTAGTAGAGAGCCCTACAGAGCTAGCCCAGTATCTTTCTCCTGTCGCGGAGGCTATAGCCCCGTAACCTCACAAGGTATAGTAAAATAGCGATAGATGCGAGGACTCCGTACTCTAGGCAAAGTCTGTCGGGCTATTAGTCTACGAATGGGAGGTGGATATTGAGATGCCTACACGCCTACTCTTCCAGGAAGATAGCTATATGAAGGAATTTGACGCCACGGTCACTAGGATCGAGAACAATAAAGTGTATCTTGACGTTACAGCCTTCCATCCCCGGCCTAGTGGCGGGCTCGACGCGGATACTGGTAGGCTTGTAACGAGTAGTGGATACGAACTCCGGGTGGTAGATACTGTTGCAGAAGGTGATGAAGTAGCACACATAATTGAAGGTGATCTCTCGCAGGTCTCTGTGGGCGAGAAAGTGCATGGTGTTCTAGACTGGGAGCGTCGATATAGGATGATGCAGCTCCACACGGCAAGTCATGTGCTTGCAGCTATTCTCTACGAGAAGTATGGGGCTCGTGTTACTGGAGGCCACATATCGCCCGACATGGCTCGTGATGACTTTGAGATAAACGTTGACGACTGGAAGAAGGCTATACTAGATGCCATAGAGGAGACCAATAAGATACTGAAGCGTTGTATAGAGGTGAAGATCTACTGGCTTCCACGCGAAGAAGCGCTAAAAATACCTGGGATAGTGAAGCTCGCTGACCGTATACCGCCTTCAGTGGAGCAGCTACGTATAGTTGAGATACCCGGTGTAGACATTCAGGCTGATGGTGGGCCGCACGTACGGAACACCTGCGAAGTACCTGGTATTGTTGCAGTAAAGCTGCAGAGTAGAGGTAAGCGCAGAAAACGTGTCTATTACGCTCTCGTAGAGGAGCAAAAGAGGGAGGAGTAGCACTTGACAGAAGAAACTAGTTGTCACAGCAACTAAAATGCTAGCCATGCGGCAACAATTATCATTACTAGCCAGGCTAGCGGGTTCCTCTGAACGATTTTTGAACCGTCTAACGGGCTAAAGGGCAGCAGATTGAAGAATGCTAGCCACGCGTTTATCGCCGATAACCCATAAAGAAAGAACGCTAGTCCGCTATAGCCAGCAAACCTCGCTGCAATCATGGCTACTAGTGCCATGACAATGTTTGATATAGGGCCAGCTGCGGCAACGTAGTCTTCTCGCGCAAATCCCCGACAGTATATAGCGACGTAACCGGGAGCGAGGATAACGAATGGTACTCCTATGCTCCTTAGCAGGCCCGAGAATAGCGTGAGTGCTAGTCCAAATTGTGTTAGAACAAAGCCGGCTATACATCCCTGTCTCCTAGCTATCTCTCTATGTGAATACTCGTGTACGAGAAAACCTAGTATTGCGCCAGCGAGTATACCACCATAGAAATTTAACGGAGACTCTGCCACCCTTAGCAAGCCTATGCCAGCATAGCCAAATGCTACCGAGAGCGCACCTATTATCAACGCCTTCCACTCATCCATATACATTGGTCTGTCGCTGAACGTGAACGCCAAGAGAGGTACACCCCATCTATACCCCTAAGAGACAAGATCTTCAATAGTCTTCAAGACCCGGAGGCTTACTCCACACGCATCATTAGTTCTTCCCCGTAGTCTACAACCACCCGTATGTACCCTTTCAGTTTCCTGTCAAGCTCCGGATCTCCCGTGTCCACACGCAACTTCTTCAACCGTCCAACCTTGCTCCTCGTAGCAACTACTATTATGTTCTCCCTACCGACCAGACCCACTATGCGAGGCGATATCTGCTGATTGCCCCTACCTAGTATATATCCCTGGCCGCCTATCGGAGTTACAATTATCTTCACAACACCACCCTTAGCAATATGGTTCCGAACAATATTGTAGAGTCTCTCCTCGTCAACGTCTAATGCTACTAGCCTCCCATTATGTATCACGTCTACACCTAGAAGGGTCTTCTCAACACCAAGCTCGTCAGCTATAGCCTTGACGGTAGAACCCGGCCCGAGGATGTAAAGCGTGCACTCCTCCATTGCCTCAGTTATGTACCTGGCTATGGCTTGTTTATTCTCTTCCTCCTCCGGGCTAGAGGGGGTCGGTTGCTTACTAGACCCTACGAGTCTTGCGCTACAGGGAACACGAGCTATACCGTAGAGCTTCACTTTCAACGTTCCGGCTCTGAACGCGTCCTCATCTATGTCGAGAACCTCAGCCTCGCATAGCCCGCCCGAGCTAAGCCACTCTTTTAGGACGTCAGCGGCAGCCTCCGGGTTTTCGGCGTAGACAGAGCTGTACATCTTGACGCCTGCGGGGACGCCTAAAACTGGCATCTCGGCTCTAGAGATCCTCAGAGCCTCTAAGACGTCCCTAGCAGTTCCGTCTCCGCCCACGAATACGACTATATCTGCTCCCTTCTCGATGCATGCCTTCACAGTTGCTATTGTGTCTAGGCGGGTAGTAGGCCACTTAGGAGGCCGGTAGACAACAGTAACGTTGAGGTCTACAAGCTTAGCTTCTTCCTCGCCCATAGCCCCGCTACTGGTGAGTAGCTCTAACATACTGTCGAGGCCTAGACTCTTTAGCCTCTCTAGGAACCTGGTAGCTCTTTGCGGTGAGGTCAGTTCAGCTCCCCGCTCAAGAGCTATAAGCGCGGCCTCCCCGTCGCTGCCCTTGAGGGCTAGCGGTCCGCCTATACCCGCCAAAGGATTCACTACGAAGCATAGCCTACGCTTCAATTACAATCCCCGGCACAACCCAAGCTCGGTGAGGCACATCACTTAGCCTAAATAGGGATGAGGTAGGGCCAGTATGAGTCTAAAAACCGGCATGCTTGGAGCAGATAGGCGTGTACTCTTCTTCGGGAGATTCCAGCCATTCCATAACGGGCATCTCGCGGCTGTCAAGTGGCTTCTAGATCGCTACGAGGAGGTAGTGATACTTGTAGGCATGGCTGATGAGAGTCATACATGGCGTAACCCGTTCACCGCAGGGGAACGCTTGCTAATGATACGCGAAGCGCTTAGACACGCCGGAATAGACCTCTCCAGAATAATAACTGCCACTATACAGACATTAACGGTCTACAGTGGTAACTCTGGATTCGTACTAGGCTATGTCCCCCCAGTGGATGCAGTAGCCACGGCTAATCCGGCGGTAAACCGGGCTTTCCGTGATGCCGGAGTAAAGACGGTAAAACCTCCGCTAGTAAACAAGCATATTTGGTGTGGTGAGTACATAAGATGCCTAATGCTTAAGGGTGATGAATCCTGGAGAGATCTAGTTCCTAGTCCTGTGCCGGAGATAATAGACAGTATAAACGGCGTGTCGAGGATACGTGAAATAGTAAGCGATAATATTTACAGAATAGAGGCTGCATGTACGAGACTAGCACAACAGCGATAGCATATTCCTTCCGTGCGAAAGAGGCTAACTAGACAGCCGTTGCTGCACGCTACACTATCCTTTACCAGCTCCTGGTAGCCTTTGGCAAGCTCCTCTGAGACCCTAGGCAGAGCTAACTCGTCTCCATTGAACCAGCCTATTACCTCTAGTGAGCCTGGATCCGAGAGCGCTATGACTATAGAGTCGCGTAGTACCATGATATTTCTAGAGACTAACTCGGGGTCTTCAATGTTGCATGCAACTCCGGCTATAGTATAGTCTCCCTTTCTGCTACAGTAAATGCCATTGAGAAGCCTATTAGCGGAACTGCTGAGGAATGCCCCTGCTCTACTAGTTCCCAGTAAGCCTGCTTCGCGGAGCTTCAATAGAATGTTACGCGTACGCTTATCCCCAAGACCCAATATACGTGATATACTGGGCCTACCAATAGGTCCTAGGTCGCGGATTAAGAGGAGGACAGACAGGGCGTCTATAAGATCCTCTCTCGTACGGCACCACTCTAGGCTAGCTATGATCTCTCTTGCCCTCCTGCACATCTTTGTCCTCCTCGGCTGGGAGACGAGGCACGGTGGTACCAATACTATACCTTTTCACAATCTCTATCCATTCCTTCTCATCGATCTCAATGCCCTCAGAGATAAGATACGTTGCTAGCTCTCTCGCTGTAACCTCCTCGCTATAGAGGACTTTTCTCTCAACGTCACGCCAGTTAGGCTGTGCCTTTACGCCAGCCTCTTCGTAGAGCCATTCCGCGAGATCTGCTGGATCTAGTCCAGCTTCACGTGCACGATGAAGCAGCATCTCCTTAAGCTTTCTATCAAGGAGCCTCCTACGCACGTATGCCATACGGCCTCCCCCGGTCCGTGAAGTCTACATCCCCTCTATACCCGGAGGGTTAGCTACAAGGCCCCGGTCATCGGCCAGTATTAGCTAGCTGGGCTCACCTAGATTCATATTCTTGACGGGGAGCTTGAGATAGTCTACAACCTTTTGTACTATCCATGCATAGCGCGGGTCACCAGCACTATAGCGTAGCTTAAGCTTACGGTATACGGCTCGGTAGAGGAGCTGTGCATCAGGGGAATAGACCTCGATATATCCCTTGACGTGGCCCCGGAGATTCTTCACCAAGTAGACGTATACAAGGTACCAGCCTTTAGGGACACTTATGGATGCTATGTAGGCGCTACCCCTACTATATAGAGGCTTCTCGCGCTGGGTCATCCTTGGCCGCGGTTCTACTATATCGCCCTTCTCTGATACAAGTAGTGCTAAGCTACGAACAGCATGCTTTCCACTACGGCTCTTACTCATCTCTATACGGACATTTAACATACTGATGCTACCCTCCCAACTCGTTCGGGTAGTATGCTGTGGGTGTTATCATTTCATTTGCTCTTTTTCACCACTAGTATGGCGTTATTTCTCGTTGCGTCTACATTTCCATCTATTACGTAGAGCGTTATATTGCTATACAAGCCGGTTGGTAACCTGGCATTGGTGTTCTCGAGTACGACATTCTTTATGTCGTTGAACTTCTCCTCTGATACCTTCCTACCGGCATTGTCGTAGACTAGCTTTTTTACAACTCCTTTATCGCGTATATGGAAGAGGAGCGTCACAGCCATTACTCTCACAGCCCATGCTAGTGATAGTCCTCTTAGGCTCCTTTTTACCCGAACGGTCCGAACAAAATGTTAAGGGCCTAGTCTTCGGCCTCTATATAGAATCTCGGCGGCTCTATGCGCTGACTCTTGCACATTGGGCACTTGCTCGGCTTCTTGGGGGAATCTAGGTCGGTGAACACATAGCCACAATTCCTGCAACGCGGTGGGATCATGTATAGGACGGCTCTTCCTCCATGGCTCCGCCTGAGACTCTTGGCTATGTGTTTTAGATGTATATAGACTTCATGCTCGCCGGTTACCGGGTCAATACCGGCGAGTTCAGCTATCTCCCTAGCAGTTAGGGGGGTCTTGCTCTCTAACAGGATCCGTATAATGCGTTTACGTATTGTATCCTCGAGCGACAAGGCTTCCATACACCAGGCACAAGATGTTGTAGCTAAGGATGGCAGAAAAGTGATGTATACTAGTCGCGCCTTATGCGGGTTTTTCTATAATCTCTGTTAGTCGTTGCTCGGCTACGGCTTCAGCCTCTTCAAGAATCTTTTTCACATGTTCATTTACTACTGGATCTTCGGTAACAGATACCTCGACTCCGGACATCGAGGCTATAGAGGATACCATATTCTCTAGGTCGGCTAGCATGCTTGCTATCCCGGGGGCTATAATTCCATATGCTTGCTTAGCCTCAAGTAGCGTCTTCTTAACTATGGATAAGTCCTCCGATGATATAGCACCTATATTGGCTAGAGTCTCTAGCCGTATAGAAAGAACCTCAAGCACAGCCTGGAGCCGGAGAACATTACGAAGCATCTGATGTAGGGAAGCATCACCAGTCCTCTCGTAGCTTGCCTTCAGCCTTGCGGCTAACAAGCCGAGTCTCGAAACAGCATAACGCGTAGCAACAGCTAGCTCAAGTAGCTTAATCCTAGGTGATGTCCTCTGCCGCCGCCGTCTAAACAACATCACGCCCCTAGACCCCCGGCCGGAGAGTCTTAGCAGAGACACTGCTAGCTACAGCTAATCATGGATGACCGGCAGACCCCGTATACTATACTATCTCTAGGGCACTGGGCTAGGGAAGAAAAGGGGTAAGGCCCTTAGCCTATCCACTTATAGAGTATAAGCACTTGTACAAGATAATAGACGCTGCCACCATAGTTTACAGCTAGAAGACGCCCCTTAGAATCAGTGTAGAAGCTTATGATTACCTTGTATGGTTTGAAGTGCTTAAACTCTATAGGCTTTGTCTTCTCACCGAATAATGTCACAGACTCTATAGTCTTAGTTCCAACCAGCTGGAGGTATTTCTGGGGGAATACAGTACCTACGTCTCCGAAGCTGTAGGGTGCACTTGCAAACATCTTGTATATGATGGTTTGCTTGTACTTGTCGTTACCCACAGTAAAGCCCATTTTATCCTTTCCAGCTATATGGAGCATAGCCCATGACTTAGCTATATCTATTGACGGGAACCCGGCAAGACCTATGACGTATGCCAGATTGCCATTCTTGGGATCATAGAGCGCGTTATCGTGGATGAATATCAGTGTTTTGCCAGGCTCAAGGTGTAGCTTCTCAAGTATCTTAACAGCCTCATCTTCGCTAGTAGCGGTGTAGAACTCTGCAAGCATACGTATCTGCGTGCCATTTATAGTAGCGCCGTCGGCCAGAGTAGGCCGATGTGCCCCAACACTTATCCAGTAACCGTAGTCCCACCATGCTACTACAACAGTGTCGTTAGGCGTATCACGGTCTAGTAGATCTAGCATATAGAGCCAGCCATACTGTTGAGCGTTGATGCTGTATCCAGTTATGGTTGCAACCTGGCCAGACATCATGGCATACGTGGTTCTTGCGCCGATTATAGCAGCCACTAAGATAACAATGAATAATGCTCCTGTGGCAACCATTCTCAGTTCGCTAGAGTCATGCTGAGTGCGCTTGACCCTAGTTCGGTGAGGACTATCAGACGTTTTTCGGGTAGTCACTAACCCAATTACGGCTGCTATAGCGAGTATACCAATGACAGAGGATACTTGAAGAAAGTAGAGCATTCCCATCACAGCATAGTAGAGTCCCAGGGCGGCTAACCCGAGCGGTAGATGCTCTGCCTCCTTTCGACGGAATGCTCTATAAAGCAGGTATAGTGCAGCTATAGGTGTAAACAGTGCTGCTATATTTGCTTGTCTCACGAAGTCTTGGAAGAGATCGGGCCTAGCTAAAGGCGATGAGTGCTCTGCAACAGTCTCTGCTAGGGCTGACAAGTGCAACTTACCCATCATCCGGAGGGGCCACGCTAGTGCGAATAGCGCTCTGCCACGGATTCCTAGTAGAGGTGCTGCCAGTGTGCCCACAGCTAGTAGTGCTACTACTACTGTAGCATAGAGCCGGGGTCCTGAGAACATGGCTAGTCTTATGCCGCGTGTTGCTTGTAGCTGTTCGATGATACGTGTAGTAGCATATGACACTACAGCACCTAGTATGGCTATGAAGCCGTACTTAGCTGACACGGGTGCATATAGCGACGCTGCATACAATACCACGGTAAAGCCAACGGCTATAGCAATGTTAACAATAGCAACATTCTTGGCATGCTTCCACTCAACAGCAAGTGGTGCGAGTAACGACGTTACAGCGATTAATACAGCGGCAAGAGAGTATCCACCCCATATAAATCCTATGAAGCCAAACACTGTGCCAGCAGCTACAGCAATGCGGGCATCTAGCCTCCGAAGAGCTTCACTATACAACATAAACCCGGCTATAAGGAAGGGTACTGCTATCCCCGTCTTTTCTACGAAGCCCGCGAAGGTTCTCGCACTTGATGCCGGCAGTACTGCAAGGAGTAGCGCTGAAATTATGCCTGCTAGTTCTCCATAGCGACGCCTAATGTATGCGTAAGCTACTGGTATCATCAATGCACCAAAGACTGGCGGGAGTAGAGAGACCCAACGCACAGTGTCAAGAGACCCAAGAGGTAATGCTCCTATCACTGGTATGAATGGATGCTCAGTGTTCGTGAAGTCTCTACCCCACGGATACCAGAAGATATGTGTGGCAGGATTATCCCTAGTTAGGCTGGCCCACGATGTTATTCCATGCTGATGTAGGTAGTCTGATAGCCAGTACTCTATCCATGGGTCGTTGGCATTTAGGAATGCGTATTTGGCTTTGTCGCTTAGACCTAGTTTAACGGCGTTGTCATAAACCATCTGGTAGTTCTTGTATGGTAGTGCACGTAGATAGAATGCAATAGCAGTAAAGAGTATAACCAATGCTATGGCTATGAACTTTGTAATATTTCTGTCAAGTCTTGGATGAATGTTGGGTCTATTGTTCACAGTTGCTCCACCTCAGGACCCGGTGGCCTGGCTACTTCTTGTGCGAAGTTTAAGTGCTCTAACTATATTCGCGAACGCGAGTATGGATGCCGAGGCGTTAAGGAGTGTAAAAACCGGGTCGTTAAGCAATACAGCGTATACAGTTAACAAAATGCTCCCTATGAAGTAGAGGGCACTAAGCCTTAGAGGCGGTACGGCTGACAGTGATATGGCCCAGCCAGCTACTATAAAGAGCATGCCTACTATGCCTATGACGGTCGTTGCCTCAGCCATGCCAGGGTATCCTTGAGTGGGCTGGGTCTACTAGGAAGCATAAAAAGGCTGAGCACAGAGCCACGCAGCACCGGGGTGGCGCAATAGCCATGACCCTAGCGGAGATAGTTTTCCAGAAGAAGAAGCTTGAAGAAAAGTATGGTGTAGAGGGTAAGGTTGCGGGCGCCTATGTAGAGGCAGGCTATGATGTGAGGATGGACTTTAACACGAGCAAGGGTAGACTCTCCTTTGTCGCGAAGAAGGGTGGCCAGCTCCTGGCAGTAGATGTGGTAACAGTGAGTAAGGTGCTGGGCAGAGATGTTGTAGAGGCGGTGGCAGAGAAGGCTAAGAGCATTAACGCCAAGCCTGTGCTGATACTCTATGGTGCAGGGCCGAGGCTATCCGACGAGGCCAGGGCTGCTGCAAAAGAACTCGGTGTGGAGATCAAAAGGGTACGTCCCTGAAATGGCTACTAGTCTATGAGAGGATTAGGGCTAGAACAGCTTTTTGTGCATGAAGACGGTTCTCGGCTTGGTCCCAGACAACGCTCCAGGGCCCTTCTATAACGTCCTCTGTGACTTCTTCGCCTCGGTGGGCGGGTAGACAGTGCATGAATATGGCATTATTAGATGCTAGCGACATTAGCTCTACGTTCACTTGGTATCCCTGGAGGAGTCTTCTACGTTCATCTACTACAGACTCCTCACCCATGCTAACCCATACGTCTGTATATACTACGTCTGCGCCTTTGACAGCCTCTCTAGGGTCGCTAATGATCTCTATTGTAGCTCCGGTCTCTGCAGCAGTGGCCTTGGCAGCCTCAAGAACGTCTCTCCTTGGATAAAGCGCGGGCGGTGACGAGATTACTATGTGGCCTCCAAGCTTCGCAATAACTAGTAGAAGGCTATGCGCTACATTATTCCGCCCATCGCCTACGTACACAACTTTGACGTTCTTGATGTCGCCCTTCTTCTCCTCTATAGTCATTGCGTCAGCTAGTGCTTGAAGAGGGTGTTCAAGGTCGCTGAGCATATTTATGACCGGTATTGTTGCATAGGCTGCCATTTCCTCCAGGCTTTCATGGCTAAATACCCTAGCCGCGATAGCATCTACATACCGGGAAAGTACACGTGCGGTATCCTTTACTGGCTCGCCGCGGCCTAGCTGGAGTTCGTCTCGCCGGAGAGGTAGAGGATGTGCACCGAGCTGTATAGCAGCTACCTCCATGCTGACGCGCGTCCTTGTACTAGGCTTCTCGAAAATTAACGCTATAGTCTTTCCGGCAAGAAGAGGTATAATGCGTTCCCCTGAGTAATAGCGGAGTTTTAGTTGTCTTGCAGTATCAAGTACTAGCCTAACCTCCTCTGGGGATAGATCACGAATAGACAGTAGATCGCGGCCAGAAAGCGGGTTCGTCAATTCTCCTTAACACCGTAGTGTAACGGGCATATTCCTGTGGGATAATAGTGTAGCCGCAGGCGCTGGATAGGACTTGAAGTGCTCAGTCCATGGGAGTTTCTTCATCCCTCTGAGCATGGTCGGAGACCGCTCATCCACATCACTGCTGCTCTCTGGGCACTAGCCCCACTCCCTTACACTCGGCAACTGAAGCCTCCAATAACTTTGCAGTCTCCACTACGTCCTCAGGACTTCTACACTTCAGCCATAAAATAGCCTCGTAGGATGCAGGTAGCGTCTGAAGACTGGCGGCAACAGGACGCGGGGGTACTAGGAGTATTAGACACGAGTTGTAGTGTGAAATCAGCCAGCCATTTCTCTCTCCGGCTATGCATTTTGAATCGTTACATAGCCTTCCTATAATTACGGGTATACAGTTGTAGAGTCTAGCTACATCAGCGGAAACAAGTCTAAACGATATATCATAAAGACAGTCGGTCAAGCAACTGTCACCCAGACCCATAGTACCTATGCTCCAAGAGGGCTTTCCTAGAGGCTTCATTTTACGTGTTGGCGCTATCATGAAGTTTGCGGAGTATAATTCTAGGAATCTAGGAACTAAGTGGCGTTGCTTCGAGAGTAGGTATCTAAACCCTCCCGAAATGTTCTAGGAAACTCGGGTTAAACGGGTTAGGGCGAGCCCCATCACGTCGTATCATGGATATCGTGAAGTGGGTTGATATTACACAAGGCTACTACCCGGTTAAGGGGAATGATAATACATGGGTAGGCAGGATCCATCACTTAAGGCTAGCTATCTAGAGCCGCAAAGGAAGAGTCGAGGAAGCTTAATCGCTGATGTTATGGCCTTAATAAAACTCCGTCAGACAACACTCCTAGTACTATCAATGTATGCGGCTTTCATACTCGGTGGCGGCCTCAATAGGCCACTTACTGATCATCTTGCTGTACTACTGTTAGGTTACGCGTCTATCTCGGCAGTAACGGCTATCAACATGTATCTTGATAGAGATATAGACGCATTAATGCCTAGAACCAGTAATAGACCTCTAGCTAGTGGTAGGCTTGACTCCAGAGCAGTTCTAATAGTATCTTCGCTACTCTACACGGCTTCGCTAGTCCTCGCAAGCATCTACATAAACATGTACTATAGTATTGCAATACTCATAGGTTTCGTCTTCGACATAATAGCCTACACTATTATGCTTAAGCGTAGAACACCTCTAAGCATAGTTGCTGGTGCTGTGGCTGGTGGTGCACCATCACTTGGAGGGTGGGCAGCTGCAACTGGTGTAATTGACGTAAACGCGCTGTTACTCTCGCTTCTTGTTGTGGTCTGGGTTCCGGCGCACATATGGTTCCTGGCTACATACTATAAAGATGATTATAGAAAGGCTGCTGTTCCTATGTTGCCAGTAGTAGCGGACCCCAATGTAACGGCCATGGGTATAGGATTAGGTGCACTCATAATGGGCTATATTGTTGTAGGCTTATGGCTCAATGGTGTAATAGGAATAATACCGCTTGCTTATGGCTTATTTGCAGCTTTACATATATTTGTTATGGCCGTAAACTATAGTTTCACGCATGGTGATGCAGCATACGCCAGAAAGGCGTTTAAGTTTAGCAATATGCATCTTGGTGTATTATACCTCTTTATGGTGCTCGAAAAATTATTGCATTCATGTTAGACTAGAGAAGAGTAATCCCCCCATTCTCCAAGCACTTTTCTAGCTGTTTCTTTTGCATGTGATCCAGTAAACCTTAGCGAACCGTCTTTCTTTGGTAGTCCGAGCCTAGCTGTAGTCCAGCGTCTTCGAGGCATAGGTAGCCTTGAGCCTATTGGGTAGAATGTGGATGGCGATCGCAAACGGTTAGCCTCTTTTATGGCTGATATTACCGCCTCTACCTTATCTTCGAAGCTTTCCAGTCCGACAAGTCGGGACCTTACATCTATTGGATCGCCCTTCCAGTTTAAGCATGGTATGAGCTTGAAGTCATATGTTACGCGTATACGTGTACAACCTGCACAGAATATGAAGTTGCCTACAGGACCTACAATCTCTACTTTTACCCCGTTATCCAGAATGAGTACGGGTCGGTTATGAAGGCCTATACGATACTTTATCTCAACTATACGGTTTTCGAGCTTCTCTAGTACACGCCAACGTGGTAGATGATGCTCGCGGAACCTCTTTACTGCCTTACCTACAGGATGTAATTCTATAAACTGTACCGATGCATCTATTTCTGCAGCAAAGTCTATGATTTTGAGTATATCGTCCTCATTAATGTCCTTCAATATGACAAAATTTATTTTTATTGGTATTCCATATTCCCTTGCTATTTTTAAGTTGTTAATGACTCTGTCTAGTAATGATGACCCAGTTATAGCTCTAAAAGCCCTATCCGATAATGCATGTAGACTTACATTTATGTGATCAATACCAGCTTCGGCGAGTCTGGGCAGATGATTATGTAGAAGCGAACCGTTAGTAGTTATTGAGACATAAGCGTTACCCAGACTCTTCATTGTGGATACTATTTCAGCCAGGTCGTTACGTATTGTAGGCTCTCCACCGGTCACCTTAAATGCACGTATGTCGAGACGGCGGGCAGCTTCTACAATAAGCTCTATCTCTTCGAGGGTCAACTCTCGCTGCGCGATATCCTGTTCTCGATACCCTTCCATATGGCAGAAGAAGCATGAGAAGTTACACCGTCCAGTAACCATGACTCTAAGGTTAGTTAATGGTCTCCCGTACCTATCTATAACCGGCGTAGCGGAGCCACCCGTGTGGCAGTGTATAGCTGTCAGCCTCGGACTATTATTCGGCTCCTATTCTGTTCTATGCTCGTGTAGTATACGGCCCTAACCCATTATTACCGGAAGGCGGGCTACCCCTAGGTAGTTGGAGCAATAGAGGGCAGAAGGAAGCACAGCGAAGCAATTAGGTCATGACTTATAGCGACACTGGGGGTTAGGAAGCCTTGGAGAGGATGTATGAGAAAACATGTCCGCGATGCCGTACACGCATGGAATATAGAGTTGAAATGGAGTTTGGAGAAAATGGTATGAGGCGTATACGCTATTATTACCGTTGTCCTCGATGTGGCTATCGTTTGCAAGACTTGGTAATAGTTGTTAAGCGTGGCGATAATGGCGGTGTAATAGTTGAGCGCGAGGAATACATTGAGAGAAAAACTGAACGGAATAAAGCAGCTGTGAACGCATAGTGAGGTTTTTAGAATTGAAATGTAGGTAGTCTCCTTAAACTTAGTTCCGGTTAACAACGAGAACATCAGTCATTCTTAAGTAGTGCTTTGCAAACCGAGGCTCTGCATAGCCGGAGGTAGCTGCCTCTAAGCTGGGGGTTGAATAGATAGCCTTGTTGCGAAGGATACTAGAGAAGCTAGTGAAACCCTACCGCGAAATACTGCAATATGCTCGCATCTTAAACGCGCACAGCATAGCTAGGAGAATGTTTGTAACTAATAGCTTTGACGGCCTACTCTCCGGGCTAGGCGTTATACTGGGTAGCTATCTTAGCGGTGCATCAAATCCTATAAACTATGTTGGTAGTGTTATAGGAGCATCGTTTTCAATGGGGTTCTTCAGTGGTGTGGTAGCAACGTATCTCTCTGAGCGTGCTGAGCGTCTGCAGGAGCTTAGAAAGACTGAGCGTGCAATGCTGCACCCACTACGCGGAAGTATATACGAAAAGGCAGCCAAAATAGTGCCGATATATGTAGCCTTATGGAGTGGTCTTGGCGCCATGTTGTTGCCGGTCATAGGTGTATCGCCCTTTATATTTGCGGAGATACTTAAAGCTGACGTATCGGTGACAGTACTCGTATATACATCTGCAGGGATAATGGTGGCTGAGCTGTTTACGCTCGGGGCCTATCTGGGCAAGATTAGTGGTGAAAACATGTTTGTCAGTGGCGCGAGACTGGCGCTCATAGGGCTAGCAGCGGTACTATTCTTTACACTTGCATCAGTGATAATGTAATAATGTAGGCATAAACAAGGTGCTGTAGGGGCCTCGGGACAGCGAAGAGGTCATCAATGCTACAGAGCCCTAAAGGGCTTCTAGGCTCAGATCCGCCGGAACACCTCATCGGTGCCCGGGATTGGAGTGTAGAAAGGCTTTGGAGGATAAGTGTTTAAGAAACAACTGGTGCCGCGAGCTAGTCAGGCTAGTAATAGCTGTTGAGGGTAAGGACGAGTCACATGGATATCCTCACACCTTGCGTGTACTCTGTAGAGCGCTAAAACTGGCTGAAGGCAAAAATGTAGACTACAAGGTCTTAATAGCGTCTGTGCTCTTGCATGATATAGGCAGGCCCTTTGAAAACGAGACAGGTGTGCATCATGCTGTTCTCTCAGCGTTCATCGCTAGACTAGTGCTGCCGGGCCTTGGTTTTAGCCCTGAAGAGGTGGCTCATGTAGAGAAAGCTATACTCGAGCACAGCTTCAGCCTTGCATCATCTAGGCCGGATGTAAAAAGCAGTAATAAATCTAGCATAGAGTCGTGCATACTTAGCGATGCTGACAAGCTTGACGCCCTAGGTGCAATAGGGATCTATAGGCTCGTAGAGACCTCAGCTCAGCGTAGTCGTAACATGCATGATACACTCGGCCACTATCACGAGAAGCTTTCAAAGCTTCCACAGCTCATGTGCACTGAGGAGGCACGTAGAGAGGCAGAAATACTTCTAGAGAGGCTCAAGAGGTTCGTAAACTGGCTCTACGAGGAGACCAGAGAATATGCAGACCTAGTAAATGTGGTGGATAAGGCTTTTCCCCTACACGGGTAACAGGAACAATGATTAGGAGTCATAGAGTAGGGCCTGGTGGGTAAGAGTGGCTAAACGTCTCATATTAATCATACTAGATGGTGCAGCAGATAGGCCAGTAGACGGTAAGACTCCACTCTCCGAGGCAGAGACGCCGGGTCTCGACCGGCTAGCTCGGAACGCGGTATGCGGGTTTCACTATCCAGTAGCTCCAGGCATAGCTCCCGAAAGCGACCTTGCAACTATATCGCTGCTTGGTTACATGCCGGAAAAGTACTACACCGGGCGGGGACCTCTCGAAGCACTTGGCATAGGCCTAGCCCTCAAGCAGGGGTACGAGGTAGCATTCCGTGCCAATTTCGCTACAATCGATCCAGCTACCCGGCGGATAATAGACCGTAGGGTTGGCAGGAGCCTAGCAAGCAATGAGGCTAAAGAGCTGGCACGTGCGCTTGACGGGATGCAGCTCAGTAGTGACGGCTATGCTAGGGTTGAAGCGACAATAGGCCACCGAGCAGTAGTGATAATTGGGAGCGAGAGTAGTAGACTAAGCGCAGCTGTATCAAACATTGATCCAGCGTACGTTCGCAAAGGGCTAATCTCGGAGGCTGTAAAGAATCCGGACATGACTTTGCCAAGGTGTAAACCCCTCGATGATTCCGAAGAGGCACGCAGAACATGTCGGATGGTTGATGAGTTCGTGGAGAAGGCTATAGAGATTCTCGATAATCATCCAGTTAACATCGAACGTAGTAAAAAAGGTCTTTTGAAGGCTAACGCTATCCTCCTACGGGATGCTGGAGATAGGCTACCCGAGATGCCGCCTATTTCTGAGCAGCTAGGGCTATCGCCAGCGGCCGCAGTAGCCGAGATGCCGGTCGAAATAGGCATAGCTAAGGCAGCTGGCATGAAGGCTTACACCGTATCGCCTCCCTCAGGAGACCTAGCTCGCGATCTCCCTGAGAGGCTCGAGGCGGTGCTAAAGGCTCTTAGCGATGATAGCCGCTTCATATACGTGCATTTGAAGGGGCCTGACGAGCCTGGGCACGATGGCAGTTTCGAGGGCAAAAAGAGGGCGATAGAACTAATAGATAAGTATTTCATAGTACCGTTACTGGATAAAATAGACCTGGAAGAGACAGCAATACTAGTAACATCAGATCATGCTACACCATGGAGCCTCAAGAGCCACAGTGGTGATCCGGTGCCCTGGATGCTCAGCTGGGGTAAGATACCCGATGGGCCCAAAAAGTTTAGCGAAATAGCTTGCAAGGAGTATGGTGGACAAATACTTGAGCATGGCTGGCTGCTGCTCCCCTATGTGATTGAGTTTATCAAGAAGAGGGCTCAGTAGCGCCCGAAGCGTCATCACCCTCACACACTAGAGGGCTATGCAGAACGCAGTAACCCCTTCTTTCAGCTCCGGTCCACTTCAGCACGGCCCAAGAAGTTTAGAAGCCGTGCTAGAGGTAATAACTATCATTCTACGAACGCAGATCATGCAGAGGCCTAACATAATAGCCATATCATGGCTTGTTTAATAGCTGGGCGATGAAGACCCCGAAGATAGGGGAGGAGCTTTGCCGATGGCCGGGGCCTTCCTAGCAGAGCCCCCTAGGCTACGCTAAACTCAACTGTGCCAAGTCTAGCCATTTCCTGTAAACATGCTAGATAGTCTTCGTCGCTTGAAGCTCTCTTGATACATCTCGAAATCTCCTTCAACCTCCAGTAATCCTCCTCGCTAAATGGCCTCCGAAGCCTAGTCACCGACATACAGCTCCTTGAAACAATAAACTCCGCGATGCCACCCTGCGCTAGGAACTCAGCGGTAGATGTCGTGTCACGTGCAGAAGGATAACACGAGAGACCTGGGTGGGTGTGTGCAAAGACTACGGCAGGTATAAGTGGTAGATTCACTTCATATTCTTTTCCCGTACCATATGCTATTTCAGCGTTCCACCCGATAGCTAGGAAGTGTTCAACATTAGTTGTCGAGAGTTTGTGTAACGGTCTATAGAAGCTGTCGCGGAACACGCTGGTAAGGCGCCGCGTTATCTCGTCGAAGTAGAAGCTCTCTGCATCAATGTCTTCGCTACACTCAACAGTATAGTCTATAAGTGGTGCACCAAGCATTCTCGGCAGGGTAGAGACAAGGACGTCGAGAGTTTCGTCTATACATCTATCCGCGTAGACTATGATGTGAGGCTCATTATTACTGCAGAGCGGCTTGATGCGGGCTGAAAGCCCAGTATCTTCTTCGTAGTATGCTAGGATGTGGAAGGACAAGCCAAGACATGTGATAATCCGTGCTGTTTTCTTGGCTTCAATAGAGTCTAATAGTTTGACAGGGCCTCGGGCCGGCATCCCCTAGTCCTCATAATTCTCGGCTCCCTAGAGCCCGGAGCCTTCCTCACGGGCCAGTATCGAAGAAGGTGACTTCTTAGGGATGTTTAAAAACTACTTTCTAGCTGGGCTAGAGGTTGAAGTACATGTATACTTCCATTGGGTTGGGGTACTGGCGGAGTTCACCTGCTTCTGCGCGCTTGACCTCGATGTATGCTTCTATTATCTCCTTGGTGAATATTGGCTTTAGGAACTCGTTGTCGCTCTCTAGCTCGTCGAGGGCTTCATCGAGGCTTCGTGGTAGCTGCTTTATGCCTAGTCTCCTCCTCTCCTCCTCCGTCATCTCGTATACATTGCGGTCTATCGGGTCGCCGGGGTCTATCTTCTTCTTTATACCATCGAGGCCTGCAGCGAGTATTGCTGCGAAGGCCAGGTAGGGGTTAGCTGATGGGTCTGGGCTGCGGAACTCTATACGCCTCGCCTTCTCTACGCCCTTCTCATAGAATGGTATACGTATTGCGGCGCTACGGTTTGCCTTAGCCCAGACTAGGTATACCGGAGCTTCGTAGCCGGGGACTAGACGCCTGTAGCTGTTGACGGTTGGTGCTACTAGGGCGGCTAGTGCCCTACCGTGCTCTATTAGACCGCCTATGAAGTACCTAGCTGTCTGGCTCAGCTCGGCGTATTCGTCACTCGGGTCGAAGAATAAGTTCCTATTGGCGTTCTTGTCCCATAGGCTCACGTGGACGTGCATACCGTTACCGTTGTCGCCGGCAACGAGCTTAGGCATGAATGTGACAGCTAGCCCGTACTTGGCTGCTATGTTTCGCGCTACATACTTCAAGGTTATAACACGGTCGGCGGTGGTCTTGAGGTCGCCGAATCTGAAGTCTATCTCAACCTGGCCGAGCGCAGCTACCTCGTGGTGGTGGGCTTCAACCTGGAAGCCGAAGTAGTCTTCGAGTACAGTGGCTATCTCGTAACGTATATCGGCAGCCTTGTCTATAGGGGTGGGTGTATGGTATGCCTTCTTTATCCTCTGGAACCCTATGTCCTCATCGAAGTCAATGTACTCGCGGGAGGATACACGGTAACCTAGCCCTTTTGTAGGCGTTTCGATGTCGAGGAACAGCTCATCTACAATCATGAACTCTACTTCGGGACCGAAGTAGGCAGCAAGGCCTTGAGAATCTAGGTATTCGAGTGCACGGTCGGCTATGTAGCGGGGATCCTTAGGGAACCTTCCGCTGACGGAGAACACGTCAGCTATCATGCGTGCGGTGTCCTTCCTCCACGGGAGTACTGCAAATGTGTTAGGGTCGGGGCGGAGCCTATAGTCGCTCTCATGGATACCTGCGAATCCCTCGACACTGCTGCCGTCCAGTAGGCTTAGCCCTTGTTCAAAGGCTTTTTCGCCAACCTCTTTTGCTGGTACAGAGACGCTGCGTAGATAGCCAGCTACATCCACAAAGTGGAATTCTACCCACCTAACCTTCTCGAGCAGCTTAACTATCTCCTGCATAACTGTTCGCCCGCGTCTCCGCAGCTACCGAACACATAACTAAGTATTGCTATCTTAGCTCCCGTACACTTATACTATGAATTAGGGGTTCTGTAGTGATAGAAAAGGGACGCCATCCTCGTAGAACTAGGGCTAGGGAAAACAAAGGGACAAGTTAGACAAAAACTCTGCCTATTCAATACTATTTGGACGGGTGTAGACTAGTGGCATGCAGCGTCAATATATACATAGATGCAGAGGCTAGTCAGGCAAGAGTAACCTATGAAACAACTTGCGAAGCAGTATATACATGTAGCAGTGGCGTAGAAGTTGTAGATGGTAATGTAGAGCTACATAAAGTTGGCAGCTGTATGGTAGCAAGAAGTAAGGGCGGCAGACTGGTGTTAAGCCTAAAGTATAATGGTAACCTGCGGGACCTGCTAAACTCTACACCAGTACACGCATCGTTGCCACAACCTTATCCACCCTATACAGTAGTTGATGCAAGCATAATAATCGATTCGAAGCCGGGACTAGACGTCTACGGACTGCCACTCCGGAGAACAGGAGTCATCACTCTTACACAGCGCATATTGCTCGAGGGCCGCTCGATACTCCAGATAGCTCTGCCCGATGATATCATTGATGAGGTGACAGCTGTAGTGAGACAGCTGGACCCCATAGAGACGTCTTACCCCTTACTATCGGGTATAGAAAGCGTGGATGAAGTAAAATATTGTGAAGCGAACAAGGGGTATGGATTAACAGCATGGGGTGAATGTATAAACAGGCTAGGAGGCATAGAGGCTGGTAAGCGCTTAACAACACTTAGAAGCCTTCTCTCAAAGGGCATCGCGTTTGAAGCCTTTGCGTCGCGACTCTATGCAGGCACGGCGGTCAACTCTGCTATGGAGCCACTTTCTCTGGCGTCAATGCTACTAGAGAAAGGACAGCTAGCACCCATCATAGTAGATAAGCGTGACGGAGTACTAGAACTTGAGGGTTTAAGCGGCACAGTGGTATGGCTCAGACGCCATGAGGCGGCTGGGGTAGAGAGGATAGTAGGGGTTAGGATCGAGGACGAGTCGTTAATCCTCGACGAGGAATATGAAGAGATAGCTGTGGTGTGTAGAAGTTGCTGGGAGCCTATATCGAGATTCGAGAAATCTAGGCTAATGCGCGGCTAATCCGTATTCGGCTCGGATGCTGGTGGTCTCGTCGCCTGGAGAACGTATTCTCACAATGCTAGCACCGTCAACCTTCGTAACCTCTATTACTTTGTCGGCAGCATCTTCTATCTCCCTGTCGTGGGTCACAACTATCAGTTGTAACAGACCGCTAGCCTCCAATCCATACTTGATAATCTCTACTAGTTCGCGTCGCTTCTCCTCGTCAAGATGTATGGTAGGCTCATCCATTATCATGGACTCTATGCGCTCTCCGACGACTCGGGCAAGCGCAAGCCTATAAGCTATGGCAAGTGCTATGCGCTCACCGCCGCTGAGCATAGACACAGTCTTCTCGCCCTCACGCGTCACTAGTACAACGCTATAATCATCTTCAAGCCTTACATCAAGGAAGTCAATATTGAACTTCATCAGTGTATCCCGTAGATGGTACTCGAGAATATTGCGCACAGCCTGCCTAATTATCCGTGGTACACCGTCAGGGCCTAGTGCACGACGTATCTTCTCCAGGGCTTGAAGCGCCTCCTGGTACCGTTTGAGTTCCTCTCGTAGCTGTGATACCCGGCTCCGTAGAAGCTCAGTCTTCGCTGCCATGGCTTCAAGTTTCTCCCTCATACCCTCTAGCCGCGCGACTCTATCCCGGAGCTCTCTAAGCTCTTGTTCACGCTCTCTAAGTTCGACCTCTGTCTGCTCTAGAGCAGTATCTACATCGCCCATCTCCTCTAGCTCGGAGTCTATACTCTCCAGCTCGCTCCGGACCCTATCAATCTCAGCCTCTAGCTCGCGTAACTTTGCCTCAGCCCGGGGGAGTCTAGCAGCCTCGCTCTTCACGCCGGCAATGTATTCTCTGTAGTAGCTTATCCGCTTAGAGGCCTCCTCGAGCTCTTCAATGCTAAGCTTAATACTATCAAGTATCTCCTTGAGTTTTTGCTCGCGCTTGCTAATCTCGGCCTTGAGTCTAGTGGTCTCCGATTCGAGAGACTTGTATTCATCCATCCGTGCCCGGAGTTTTTGGTACTTACTTACCCATGCTTCCAGCTCGCGTAGTCTCTGTTTTGCCTCCTCGTACTCCTTATACTTCGCGAAAAGCTCGAGATACTGTTGCTGGAGCCTCTGCTTCTGTTGTTCAGCGTCCTCGGCCTCTCGAAGCATTAACTCTATTCTCTTAGCGGCTCCCTGGGCATCCCTTGCGAGCCGCTCTATTAGCCGTTTTCGCGACTCTAGATCCCTAAGCTCGTTACGCAGCAGGGTTTCCTGACTCTCTAGCCTCCTTAGCTCAGCTTCTAGCCGCTTCTTCTGGGCACGTATCTTAGAGATAAGCTCCACACGATGCTCATCACTTAGCGGTCTACCGCATAGAGGGCATCTCCCCTGAGCCTCTGTAAGCTTCATAAGCTTGTCTTCAAGGTCACGTATCTCTGATCGCTTAGCCTCAACTTGTCCATGTACGTTCTCGAGCTTCGCCCTGGTAGTATCTATGGTCCTCTCTAGGCTAGCGAGCATTGATTCAAGCTTCTCGATAATCTTGTGTGGTTCACGGGGGAAGTCCAGAGGTATACTTGTCCTAAGCCTCTCGAGTAGTCTACTAGTCTCAGCCTCGGCCTTCGCTCTAAGAAGCTTTGCTCGAGCCTCTAGTTGTTCTAGCTGAGACTTAACTTGGTGATACTGCCTGCTGTCTTGCTCTAGCTCATCGAGAAGTGATCTGAGCCTCTCATACTCATTTGCCTTGCGTTCAGCCTCTGGAAAGTCTCGCAGCTCCTCCTTAATTCTCTCCATTCTTGATGCAAAGGACTCCAGGTGTTGCTTCTCCCGTCTAATCTCGTTTACGAGGTTTACAGCTTCCTCTATGAGTTGTAGATCCTTCTCGAGTCTCTCAAGTTCCTTCAGCTCCTCCTTCGCGTTAAGTGCTATTTCATATTCTCTCCTGGCCTCCTCATATTCGCGTTCTAACCTATTGAGCTCCCTTGCTAGCTCTTCCCTTTTTGCTCTTAGAAAGTCGAAACGCTGTTTTAGTCTCCGTAGCTCAATGGCCTGCTCTTGTAGACGGCTATACTCGTTCTCGGCCTTCTCGAGAGCAGGCCTCAGTTTCTCCAGCTCCTTAACTATCCTCTCGTACTCACGGGCACTTTCTTCAGCTTCACGAAGGCGTGCTTCCTCAGTGCGGTATAGTTCCTCCTTGTTCTCCTTGTCTCTACGCAGCATCCTAATTATAACCGCCAGGCGCTCATAGGCTTTCTCTATGGCTCGTAGTCGTAGGATAGTATTCATGACGTCTATGCGTCTATCCCGGTCTACGAGTATTTCGTCTATCTCGCCCTGCCTTGTCACAAGCAGTAAGTCAGCTAGGAGCGGGTCTATCCCGATAATTCTCTTAAGCTCAGCTTTTACACTCTCGACGCCACGCGCCATGAGCTTGGCTGTTCCCCCGTCTATGAGGTATAGGAGGGCTTGGGTTGCTCCATTGCGCTGGATGGTCTTCTGTAGGCGATACTTGTGCCCGTTTGCTGTGAACTCTACACTGATACGTGCAATAGACGAGCCTAGCCGTATAAGCGCGTCCTTACGGCTACGAGTGCCGCGGCTGTGGGAGCCGAATAATGCATAAGTTATAGCATCTATGATGCTTGTCTTGCCGGCCCCATTGGGGCCAACTATAGCTATTATTCCGCGGCCAAAGTCTATCCTTGTCCTCCTATGGCTCAACACGTTCTCCAATTCCACGCGCTCTATTATCACTGGCTATCGCCTCCCTCTTAGCCCGAATACTTCCTCGACTAGTCGTGTCGCCTCTTGTACAGCATGGCTCTGGGGATCGGAGCCCAGGACGTCGATTAGCCTCATTGCTAGGTGTGTCAGCTCCTCGTCCCTCAGTACGTCCCTCAACAGCTCTTCGAGCTTTATGGACGAGGAGGCCTTCTGGATAGAGGGTGGTAGCTTTGTCTCAATAGTGTCTATCCTTAGACGGTATGAGAGAACATATCGTGACACAATGTTCTCGACAAGCTTGTAGACAGAAGTCTTAATCCCTCTAGGTACGTTCGTCACTGTGAGGTGGAGGAGAGGCTTCCTATCCTCGGGGTACCGGGCTAGCCGGTCCCGGAGCTGGGTGAGACTCGAGCGCAGCGACTCTAGGCTGTTAAACACTAGCTCCTCGACTATCTGTGGTCTAGCACTCTGTAGTGCTATGCGGTCGAGCGAAATAGTCCTACCAGTCTCTATCTCGGCGACTATGACGTATCTCTGTGGCTGGGCAGCCGCCTCATCTACACGTAGAGCTTCTATAGACCCTGGATAAGCGGCAACAGAATCTCCTAGGGCGAATCTACGGTAAAGGTGTATGTGGCCCATAGCGTAGTACGAGTAGCCCTTAGGTAGATCACCTAGTTCAAGCTCGTAATCCGGTGCAACCTCGTGGAGCGTCTGATGTAGAACCAGTACCGATGGTCGGTCAGGGTCTACGGGAAGTCTCGAAAGATGTTCACGGACGCGTTGTCGTGCTCCTATACCCTTCT
Source organism: Pyrodictium delaneyi (assembly GCF_001412615.1). NCBI lineage: Archaea > Thermoproteati > Thermoproteota > Thermoprotei > Desulfurococcales > Pyrodictiaceae > Pyrodictium > Pyrodictium delaneyi. The sequence goes on from NZ_CP013011.1 coordinate 1,118,814, forward strand.
CGTTACGCAATCCGGCTACTAGGAGCTTGAGCCCACTACGCACGCGGAGCTGCCGGTACTCGGGGCCCTTGAGTCCAAGCACTGTCACGGATTCTACTACATCCTCTAATATGAGGAGTGGTGGAAGCATACGTCTCCGGGGTAGGTCGTGATCGCCTGGGACAACTATGAATGGGATGTCCACTTCGCTTAGCTTGCGAAGAGATCTTATCGCATAATGTATGGCCTGTGGCGGGGGCCGTGTTGAGTCGAAGAAGTCGCCGGAGTGAATTACGGCGTCAACCTTCTCTCTCAGCGCTGTCTCTATTACTTCGTCGAACACCTTGTAGATGTCCATCTCCCTGTCTATTAGCCCGTACTGTCTGTACCCTAGGTGGGTGTCTGATGTGTGAAGTATCTGGATAGATTCTCTCGTCATGTCTTTGTGCACCTAGCAGGCCCCAGTTTATCCTTCCTCGCTATAGGGTGTTACTACATGAACTCTGAGACTAGATCATCTACACTCCCTGCCTCATCTAGCGTACGACTGAGTGACTGCCACTCGGCTACGACATCTATATCGGCCCCTCCTAGGCGGCCCTCATACTTGTCTATGCGGACGAGGGCTGGTATGCGTATAAACGGGCCTATAACAACAGCCTCTCCCGTGTTAAGAGAGGGTAGATGGGCTACGAGGTCGTCGCTTAGACTCTCGCTAGCGGCTTGGATGTAGCGCTGATCGCTCGGCTCTACGATGCGTAGTACTACGAGGTTGTTAGCCTGGCTAAGTATATCCGGGTCGAGGCCCTTAGGCCTCTGGCTAACAAGCATGAGGCCCACGCCGAACTTACGTCCTTCACGGGCTATCCTGGCGAGCCAATACTTGGACAGTGTGTCCTCGTCCCTCGGAGCTAGTATGTGTGCCTCCTCCACTACTATGAGAACGGGGAACGGTACCTGGCTAGAACCGGTGAGCTTGTGTCGCTTCCTCTCAGCCAGGACTATACGTAGCATATGGCTCACTACTGCATCGGCGGCATCCCGGTCAACACGGCTCAAGTCAACTATGTTGGCGTAGCCGGGACGGATCCTCGATACCGGATCCACAGCATCGTCGCGTATTATCTCGCCGTAGCGCTCCCGGAGCGACTCAATCTTGTTAACAACCGCGGTTGCAGCGGTGGACTCCTCTCTCCTCCGGTGTGCCATGTGCTCCACTATACTGGCTAATGTATCGAGGAAGCCGCCCTTCTCCTCAGATCCAGCCTCCTTTAGCTTCGCCAGCGCCTTGCGGAGCACGCGCTCCTGATTATAGTAGCGCTGCTCTATCCCAAGTAGAACCATGAGTTCTGCTATGCTTAAGAGGCGGGGGTTGAGCAGCGGCTCTATTACGTTGACACGGCCGCCTAGGCTTGAGCCCACGTACTCGCCGTGGAAGTCGAATATCAGGACGGTGCCCCCATGCTTAACCAGCCTATCCACTATTACTGCGACGGTGTTGCTCTTGCCGGCCCCGGTTACGGCGAGTATTGCCGTGTGCCTAGTAACCAAGCGGTTAACATTAATGTAGACGGGTATATCGGGTCGTGAGGCTAGCACGCCTAAGCGTATCCAATACGGCTCCTTGCCGCCAAAGACGTGTTTGAGTAGATTACTGGGGGCGCGGTACACTCTGGCGCCGGGTAGGGGAGGTAGACGAGGCATACGTAATGTCTCAACGTCGCCTAGAAGCCTCGCAGTACACTCGAAGAATACGTCTTCATCACCCATCTCGGCACTAAGCTTCTCGACTATAGCGGGGTCGTATACGCCGGGCAAAGCATTCAACGTTATACTCCTCGTGCCTACATGCTCGACCATCCCGAGCACAATGCCGTCGGGATGCTCTATTACCACATAGTCGCCGACAGGCGGCGGGTTCGAGGACACAAACCTGGCTACGACCGGCGTCGAGTTGTCAACCACGAAGCCTAATGGTTTCTCTAAACCCGACAGCTCTATGGCGCCAGCCTTGCTGCCAGTGTCCTCTATCTCGTGCATTCTAGGGCAACCCCCAGACACTATGCTGCCTCAAGTATGGTATCGAGTTACATAGAGTTAGAGCAGTAATCGAGGCCCCTATTACTCCTGGTGCTAGGAGCTATATGCAGACGCCTCGGCTGTGGTGTGCACGAGAATAGACAGCGCATGGCGGCGCAACCATGATTGCAGCGTAGCCTAGGGAGCGGTGCACACGTACAACCTTAACAAGCACTAGTAAATCGGGATTGTCTAAGTCCACCGGCAGCTCTATACCATCGGCTATAATCTCTATCGCATCCCTCTTGTGTAGCAGTCTACCAGTCTCTCTATCATAGAGCCGACCCTCAAGCCTTATTGCGAAACGCGTGCTACGATCTGCCTTAGCGCTAAGCAGCTCCTTTGCAGTGCTAGCCACATAGTCTACGTATGGAGGCACTTCAAGATCGATGGGTATAGCTCTTAGTATGGCGCTATCCTCTGTAACCTCTCTCGCTATACGTCTTACAGCGTCATAGGGGTCGCTGACCTTTAGCAGAAGCAGTGAGCGTGGCGCATCAAATACCCTGGCGCGTCCAAGTATGCTCTCTATCTCGCGTAACGCTCTCCTCATAGAGTAGTAGCCGGGCTCGTGAGCCACTATTAAGTTGAAGAGTCTATAACGTGGCACCTCTTCGGCTCCCATAGTACTAGCTCCTCCCACGTCGCCGAGAGTATGATGCGCTGACAGCCGGTCACACGCCTAGTGGTAGGGCTATGCCCCTTTTTCTGGGGCTCGGCTCTGCATGGGGTCTATTGCTCACGCCTTCAATGGTCTGGCAACCACCCTTATCTTAGCTACGGTCTCTATCCATACCGCGACCACGTCTACCAAGCGCTTATCACCTCTACACTCTACATAGGCCATGTTGCGTGTAACCCTGGCCCGCGCTTTCCTGCATCCGAGAATCTCGGCAGCCTCTGCCACCTCATCGCTGCTAGGTGGCTTCGGGGCAGAGCCGCATGGCCCCCACCTGCATGCCCAGCACGCCAGCCCATGCGACACTATGTTGGCTGAGCAGCTGCTCGGCAGAACAGCTAGACCGTAGCGCCTAGCCACCTTCGCAGCAAGGTTCTTGAGGTCGGTTTCGCGTATAACCACCTGGTCGCGGCTATTCCGGGGCTGCCTCGGCAGCCTCCTCTCCATGAGGGATACGTCTACGACTCTCGATGCCCGGAGCCTACGTAAAATGCCGGGTGTAACCCTCAAGCTGCCAGGAACCATAGTCCGTATGCCTGCATCCCTAGCCCGCCGCATTATCTCGTCAAACTCCTTGTCGGTAACCCCGGGGATTATAGGTCGCAGGAACAATGTCACATGCATGCCTTTACGAGCTAGCTTGCTGGCGAAATCGAACCTCTCATCGGGGCTAGGAGCGCCAGGCTCAAGCACAGCGGCATAGTGTATAGTCGTTATCGATAATAGTACACTTATCCTGGGGTCAGCTTTTGACATGAATCTCTCTAGGTGCTCGCCGTCCAGCATCGATTTTGTAGAGATTTGCTGAGGGTTGCCTAGATAACGCCACGTGGCTTCTAAGTACTCTAGAGCCCTCTCTACAGTAGTCTTCATGAATGGTTCGGTGACAGATCCAAATGCCAGGAGGGTCCCCGGCTTGCCTGGCACAAAGTAGGGGTTGATGAGCAGAGCATAGACTAGCTGCAGGCCGGAGAGCGGATAAGGCTTGGGTCTTTGCGGGAATCCCATCTCAGGCACGTAGCAATAGAGGCAGCCAAAGTTACAGCCAATACCCGTATGAATGGTCATGCCGCAGGGTATAGGCCGGCGCCGTGCATGGTGATCCCTACGCGCTTCTTGCTGCTCTCTATCGCTTAGCTTGGACTCTAATTCGGCTGTTAGCCTCCGTTTCTCAGCTATAAGCCTCTCTACGAGGCTCGTAAGCTTCTTCAACCACTTACCCCTAATGAGTCACTAGAGCCAGACACACAGCTATTAGGCCCGATGGGGGATGGAAGTTATTGTGTCTCAAAGCTTCAGTATGATAAAATGGTCGGGCAAGCCGACGATACGTGTACGCAACACTATGGGCCAGCGACTGGAGGAGTTTAAGCCACTAAAGCCAGGCATAGTACGCATGTACGTATGTGGTCCTACAGTTTACGACTACACACACATTGGGCACGCGAGAACATATGTGGCCTTCGATGCCATAAAACGGTATCTTGTGCTACGCGGTTACCATGTTATACACGTGCAGAACATAACAGACATAGATGATAAGATAATCAATAGGGCACAGCGCGAGAACAGAGACTGGCGCGAAATAGTAGACGAGTATAGCCGCGACTACTTCGACATGCTGAAGAAGCTCAACATAAAGGTGCACATACACCCGCGCGTAACAGAACACATAAAGGAAATAATAGATTTCATACAAGGTCTGATAGACAAGGGTTATGCCTACGTAGCTCCGAGTGGTAGCGTATACTTCAACGTCGATGCATACCCAGAGTATGGTAGCCTAAGTGGTCGCTTCCATCCAGAAGACTGGCGGCAGGAAGAAGACGTATTACGCGAAAAGAAGAACCCCTATGACTTCGCTCTATGGAAGGCCTGGAAGCCTGGCGAGCCCTACTGGGAGGCCCCCTGGGGGCGCGGAAGGCCGGGCTGGCACATAGAGTGCAGCGTGATGTCTTCGAGATATCTTGGCGAGCAGTTCGACATTCACGGCGGAGGCCAGGACCTAATATTTCCACATCACGAGAACGAAAAGGCACAGAGCGAGGCCTACTTCAGCAAGAAGCCTTGGGTCAAATACTGGCTCCATACCGGGTATCTGACTATACGCGGCGAGAAAATGAGCAAAAGCCTAGGAAACATAATACCGTTCCGTGAAGCAGCTAAGAAATGGAACCCCAGCGTGCTACGAATGTGGCTCCTCAGCGCGCATTACCGCACTCAGCTAGATTTCAGTGAGGAATCGCTAGCACAAGCTGAAGCGAACCTACGCAGGATACGTGGCACAGTTTCAGAGCTTGCTAGAATGCTAGAGAGAGCCACACCTGAAGGTCGAATAAGCGACGACGAGCTAAAGGCTATCGAGGATACAAGTCACGCATACCTAGAATTCCATGAAGCTATGAGTAATGATTTCAATACAGCAGCAGCTCTAGCTTCCATACTCAAACTCACGAGACTGGTAAACAGCACCATCATACCCGGCGAATACTACACGGCAGGTATGCTAGCACTACGACTCTACGAGGAATTCAATAGCGTGTTCAGCGTCATAGACGACGTGTTATATGGCTCGGCTGCGCCTGGCGGCGAGACTGTAGAAAAACTAATAGAATTGATAGTCTCAGTGAGGCAGGAGCTGAGGAAACGCAGGATATACGATATAGCGGACAGTATAAGGTCTGAGTTGTCGCAGCTGGGTATAAGGCTCTATGATCATCCAGGCGGTAAGACGACTTGGCGTATAGAATAAGCAGTTGATCCAATAGGGTAATATCGTTGGCAGCTCTTGAATTTTCAAACATTGTTGGAGGCTATTCCTTTTCTTATTCTCTCGAGGGCTTCGTGCAGAAGTTTATCTCTCTCGAGCGGCTCTAGGCTCTGGTCGGAAACACCTCTGACATAGATATAGAATGTTCTTTGCCATGAACGTTGAAGCTCGTATGTAACTACGGGATTCCAGCCGGGGATAGGAAAGTCCAGCGATACTACTACTGTGCCTGGTTTCAGCTCGGCTTCGAGCTTGGGTCGGAGCTTCTGGTTAACGCTCGTAAGCAGGTACATGTATACTATATCAGCGTCTCTTAGTGGTACCTGGAAGAAATCAGCTTCAATAACCTCTACACGGTTTACGAGGTTGTGGTCTCTCACAAGCTTGCGAGCCTTCTCAACAAGGTCTTTTCTAAGCTCAATACACTTTATGCGCGCATGTGGAAATGCCTCGGCAAGTGCTACAGCTACGCGGCCATCCCCGCAACCTATATCGTATATAATGTCTCCACTTCTGGGTTGTAGTATAGTTATGAGAGTCTTTATGACTTCTTCACGTGTAGGGACCCATGGTACAGAGGGCTGATACCCAAGCCCAATCATGACTATATGCCTCCTACTGTCTCCAGCCTAGCTGGGCTCACATCGTGCGGGCTCCGAGAGGTTTAGAGACTCTGTACCTGCAATTATACCCGCTACGTCTAGTCCTCGTGTAAAAATTACCCTTATTAGCATCGCTTCAGACGTTACTATAGCACAGTCTCGGGGATACAATGGATACCCCGTCACTACACAATGGCGTCGCATCGAAACTCATACCGGCGGGTATAATCCTAGTATTCGTTGGTATATTGCTAGTGTTTGTAGGTGTATTCTACAGTATAATGCGTAATGCTGGCAAGGGCGAGTACGGTGGAGTTGTAGTGATAGGACCGCTGCCCATAGTATTCGGTTCGAGTAGTGAAGCAGTCAAAATTGCAGTGATAGGTGCAATTGTAATTATGGTTCTGGCTTTAATTATAATGCTGTTGCCTTTGCTAGCTGGTAGGAGTATTATGCCAACTAGGTAGAGATTTACTCAGCATAGTACTGTATCGCACAGTTTATTACTACATTGTCTTATAAGGGGTATGTGTTTCGAGGATATTGTGGGTGCAGTTAGTCCACTAGGTGTAGGCGGTGGCGGGGACTAGTATAGATGTACATGTAGAGAAACTACTGATGAAGGCAGATAGACAAGTACTTAGGATATTATCGCCGCGAGCGAGATGCATTATACTAGCTCTCCGGATGATTAGAATGGAGGGTACAAATATCGAGGAGTTGTTAATGCAAATAGAGAGTTATGGATTTAAATGTAATAAACTGGAAGATGCATTATATATGCTCTCGTATCACGACATTATAGAATGTGACGATAATTTGTGCAGGCTTACTGACGCTGGTATAGAGTTGTCTACGGCCTTACGAGAGTTTCTTGAGAATATGAGATCTCTGGCATATAACGTGGTGGATGGTGTAGCTACTGAAGATGATATCCTTGCCAGTCTTGTTACAGCATTTGCTAGCACTGTTGGCCTAATAGAATCGTATGCTGAGGAGCCCAGTTTAATGCCTCTATATCTATCTCTTCATATGTATATAACTGGATTGAGCACAGCTGTGCTTGCACAACTGGCTAGGGTGAGTGCCCAAGTTCTCGACACTGTGAAACGTTTCACCGAAGGATATGAAACTGAGTGAAACAGTCCACACTATTGTCTTGCTGTGTAGGTGGAGCCGTTATTCAACTCTACAACTTGTTTATGTTTTGCTTACAGAAATGCATCTTTTCTATTATTGAAATTGTTAATTTATATGTGTAGTGTATAGAGTAATACTTATCAAGAACGAACATGAACACTTGTTAACGGGGAGTAAGTTATGAGCCTAGACCTAAAGGTACTATACGAAGACGAAGAGCTAGTCTTAATGAAGGCACCAACAGACGAAGAGTTAGTAGAACTAGTATACAAGTTCATACGTAGTAAGGGACGGCCAGTAACATGGAAAGAACTCCGTGATGCATTCAGCGGTACAGCTGGCGAGGACAGGCTACGCAAAGCGCTAAGCCGGCTACGCATGCGCGGCGATATAGTAGAGCTGCGTGGAGGAAGGTATGCTACACCTGACATGCCTGGAGTACTAGAGGAGCTTGAGGAAAGAAGGCGTAGGAGGATGCTCCGCGAAGCTCTCAGTCTCGAATGGAAGCTATATGGACCGCCAAGGCGTAAGAAGAGTGTAAGGGCAACAAATTAGTATCAGCTAGATATATAGTGTGATAGAACTAAAAGCCACTGTCTCCGGTGTAGACGAGCATTTTTATGTAGAAATGTATGATTTATTTTCAAAGCCAACTTATACGGTTGTGTAGATGGACTATACTTAGAGCCAGAACTAGAAAAGCCATAGTTATCTAGCCTACAGACCTATAGATGCTAGCCAGTCTTTGTACCTCTGGGGTTGGGTGCATAGATGCCAGCCCGTAGACAAAGGCAGACAAATATTTCAGAAGTAGTTTTGCTGGCAAGGCCCAAGAAGCCCATGAAATTCTATGCCGATAATAAGGGTGGTATAGTGATACTTCGTGGAGAAGATGGCGCAATAGCTGTAGTGCCTGAGGATGAAGTATGCCGATTAGCAGAAAGGTTAAATCTCATAATAGTTGGATATAATTGTAAAAAACGTGGATAAGGTTAAGCTGTAAGACCCTTTTCTAGCGTATAAGGAGAGAAACGTACCTGCTGTGCGTAAGAGTGAAAAACTGAGCGATGAGGGCCCCTCCCCTTGAGAGGTTCCACGCGTAAGGGGTTCGGCGTGGCTGAAGAATAGTGGGGTGTAATAGCGATGGAGGTAGTTAGGAGAGAGCTGCAGGGACACAGTGTAGCTGAAGACTTTATCGTAGGTAAGCATGTTTATGGAAATCTCTATGGTGTTGACCCGGAGAGACTCTGGGATGAAGAGAGTCTGAAGAAGATAGTAGTGGAGGCGGCAAAGGTAGCAAATATGCACCTAGTAGAGCTAAAGTCCTGGAAGTTTACCGGCTATCATGGTGGTGTTTCTATAATCGCCTTAGTACTTGAGAGTCATATAGCGATACATACGTGGCCGGATTATGGCTATGCGACGGTCGATGTTTATACATGCGGAGCTCAAAGTGATCCTTGGAAAGCGTTCAACTACATAATAACTAGGCTGAAGCCTAAATACTACATAGTACACTATGCTGACCGTAGTAGTATACCTGGTGCAACGGAAAACGAGAGAAAGTAGAAAAGTGAAGTAAAACTAATGGGGTTTACTAAGAAGAAAGTGAATATAAAAGCAATTTCAATTAAATATACCCCGGCAAAAATACTCGTATTGTAGCAGCACTAATTGGATTAACAATTAATTAAAATTAGTTTCTGGTTAGGTTGCTCTTAAGCTTCTATGATCTTGATACTGGGTACTCCTCAGAGACGGCCGCGGCCTCTTCATCGCTCAAGTGCTCATTGAAACACGGCTCTTCATCGGATTATGTAAGGGTTAGATAATGGTATTCATCAACTAGTCTATATCATGTTGCTAACATACTGCAAAGCATCTAACAGTTCGTTGTTAACAATTTAAAGGGTTGCTATTCTAATCCAGCTTTGCGTGAGAACTCCATTATAGTCATTGTAAGTATCTTGTCGCCCTTTACACGGATTATAACGTCGTTTTCTGTTAATATGGCCTCGTCAGCCTCTTCATTTATATCTCCAAAGTGTATGTATAGTATATCACTTTGTCTATCGTATTCTAGCCATATTTTTTCGACATCCTCTATACAGAAGCTCTTTCTGCGGATTTCTCCCGAGTCCTTGTCTTGCATGGCTGTTCTCCGCGGCTACAGAGAATCCGGCCGAGGATAATGAAGCTCGCTGCCATGATAGACAATATCGTTGAAGCAAGTTGAAGCTCGGTCAGCATTCCTTCTTGCCCAGATATGCTTCGACTAGATCACGCTCCGTTATAATTGCACGTGCTAATCTCTCTTTGTCAACCAGTAGTAGTGCTCTCTCCGTTACAGCCAGTATGACATCTGCAGCATCAGATACAAGTGCAGTCTCATACTCCAGCATGGGGGCTGGTACGGAGTATGAAGCTAATGGTTCCAGAAGGGTTTCCTCAGTAGGACGTCTAGCTATAGTCATAAGTATTGACGACATTGTAGCCATATAGTATTCATCATCGATGCTGAGGGGTAGCCGGCGGAACCCTTTTTCATACATTGAACCAAGGGCTTCAATGAGAGGTTCGCTTGGATCGCCCATGACTATGTTGTGTGTTGCGTAGCATCGAGCGGGATCAAACCGCTCTACAAGTGATACAGCATAGTCTAGCTCTGTATAGGCCGTTACGAGCCGCCCCACTTCATCCACAACAGGTAAGAAGCCTATGTCGCGTTGTAGCATTATCTCAGCAGCTTCCTCTGGAGGTATCGTCCTACTTACTACGTAAGGCGGCTTGCTCACTATGTCATGTATACTAGCTTCTAGGGCAGCGCTGAAGTCAAACCTTTCCACAGTACCCGCTTCCTCGAATACATCTAATATGTGACGTGCTAGATCTTTTACAGACACTATGCCTACAAGCAGACCTTCATCATTTACTACAGCGGCGTGACTAATGCCTCGCGTGCCCATGAGACGGATTGCCTTTGCAATAGTAGTTGATGGGTCGAACATCTCGTAGAAACGTAGTGTCAGGCCGGGTACACCCAGTACCCAGACAAGTATAGCGTGGGGTGATTAGAATCCTTTTTCTTTCAGTTGTCCTATACTTAGATTTAACGGAATCGGGTGAGGCGTGATGGAAGAGGTACTCAAAGCGCATATAACAGAGGGGAAAGGGTACATAGACATACAACTCCATGTCAAGCCAGAGGCAGCGTTCACAGGACTCCGTATGGAGGCTGGAGAGCTTGTATTCTACACGGAGGAACCGCCGGTAGGAGGCCGCGCTAATGCCAGTATTGTACGCTTCTTCTCGAGGCTCTTCGGTATTTCTCCATCGATGGTTGATATAGTCTATGGAGCACGTAGCAGAACTAAACGTATACGCGTCAAGGGCGTAACGCTTGAGCAAGCCATGGAGAAGATTATCGAGGCTCTAAGAGAGGGTGAGAAGAGCTAGAGCCTATATCCTGCGGTTTTTACCCCGCGTTCTAGCCAGGGGGCTACGCGTTTTGCCAGAGCAGCCGTCGAGGAATGTATACGAGTCTGCGCCCCAGCGGGTGCTAAGCCGGGTAGTAGCAAGAGTACTCGAACAGCAAGGGGTTGAACTAGGACCCCGGGAGCGCCAAGAAATAGAGTATATCGTCGCGGAGTCGCCGCGCCCAGAGCTGGGGGACTATGGAATACCAGCAGCAAGGTATGCTAAACGCTACGGTATAGATCTGGACATCTTCTTCAAGAAGGCAACTGCCCTGCTGCAGCAAGAGCCCGTAGTCGCCGAGGCTAAACGGGTAGGCGGCTACCTGAACATAACCATAGACGTGGGCTATGCTGCTAAACTTGTCTTTGAGGCGGTTCGGGCAGAGGGTTTCGAGTATGGTCGTGTGAAGACAGAGAAACCGGAAAGGATAGTAGTTGAGCATACAAGTGCTAACCCTGTACATCCCCTCCATATAGGCCATGCGAGAAACGCGAGCTTGGGTGATTCCCTGGCTAGACTGCTCCGTGCGCGGGGCCACGTAGTGCAGACACGGTTCTACATAAACGACATGGGACGTCAAGTAGCGGTGCTAGCTTATGGCTACATAGCTGCGGGGCTGGACAAGCCGCCTAAGGATGTTAAGCCGGATCACTGGATAGGCCTAGTCTATGCGATAACACATACTTTGTCGGACATAGAGGAATTGAAGAAGCGGCTCGAGCAGTTGAAGCAGGAGGAGAAGTACGAGGAGTACCGCCAGCTCCTCCGTGAACTCGACGAGCTGGTGGCAACTGCGTCTAGGCTGCGGGAGCGCGACCCAGAGTTGTTCGAGCGAATAGCAGAGGCTCTAAAGGGTAAGGATCCGAGCCAAGAGATATCAAAGCTGATGCAGGTCTACGAATACCGCCAAGATCCGGAGAAAGTGGAGCTCGTCCGCAAAGTGGTCCAACTATGCCTCCAGGGCTTCCGTGAAACGCTCTCAAGGCTCGGCATAGAGATAGAGAAATGGGACTGGGAAAGCGAGCTAGCGTGGACAAGCATGGTATCCAAGATACTTGAGCAAGCTCGTAGTAGTCCCTATGCCACAGTACACAAGGGCGCGCTCGCCCTAAACCTGCAGCCCCTCCTACGCGACCCCGTGGTCCGGGAGCGTCTAGGCCTACCCGAGGATTACGAGATACCACCCCTAATACTCCAGAGGAGTGATGGCACAACACTATACACCACCAGAGACATAGCATACAGTATCAAGAAGTTCCGAGAGTTCAACGCCGATCGCGTATTCAATGTAATAGCCGCAGAGCAGAGACTAGAACAGCTACAAGTAAGGCTAGCACTCATAGCGCTCGGATACCGCCGTGAAGGACTAAACATGATACACTATGCCTACGAGATGGTGAACCTCCCCGGCCAGAAGATGAGCGGCCGGCGAGGACGCTACATAACCCTAGACGAGCTAATAGACCAAGCAGTAGCTATAGCCCGCCAAGAGGTAGAGAAGCGGAGCCCGGGCCTACCTGAAGAAGAAAAACAGAAGATAGCTGAGGCTGTAGGCACAGCAGCTGTACGTTACACTCTAGTATCAGTCTCCGCGCCCAAACCTATGACCTTTAACATCAACGAGGCTCTTAACTTCGAGCGCAACAGTGCCCCTTACATACTATACACACATGCTCGTGCAGCTAGCATCCTAGCAAAGGCCCGCGAGCGCGGCATACAGCTAGACTGGGACAGGATAGACTACAGTGCCGCCAACGAGAACATGCTCCGCCGTAGCCTGGTAATTCAAGCACTAGTCTACCCCTATGTCTTCGCTAAGGCTGCGGACGAGCAGCGCCCAGAACTAATAGTCGCATATCTAAACCGTCTAGCAGATATCTTCAACAGATGGTATACAAGTGGCGATAGCGTTGTAAACGAACAAGATCAAGGTAAACAGATGTTCAAGTTAGCATTAGTATACGCAGTCAAACAAATACTAGCAAACGCTCTAGACCTGCTAGGCATAAAAGCAATAGACCGGATGTGATAAAGCAATCTAAACGGCTAACCCCGGCCGAGAAAGGCGGGCCCGTAGCCTAGCCAGGATAGGGCGCCGGCCTTCGGAGCCGGTGGTCCGGGGTTCAAATCCCCGCGGGCCCGCCATGGCTACACATCTTCCCACAGATGGTTCTGCTCGGCATTGATTCTTCTCTTACAGATATCCGCGCATGGTTTTCGGGATAGTGTATAAGCTCTTGTTTCAGAGTTTTTGAAGATTACACGGAAATTAGATCCTTAGCGTGCTGAAGGCCCGAAGATTTGTGGCACAGTACTAATTTATCATATGCGAGGGGCTGTGTTTAAAATTGGTAAATCAAGCAGAACGAGAAATGGTGAGACCTTACCATGAAGCGGTTTCTACCTCTAGTTAGTGTATTTGCCCTTATAGTAGTAGGTATAGCGGCACTGCATGCCAGTTCAATGAGCAATGGTGCACCGCAGCTAAATTGTATTCAGTGCCACGTTGGTGCTGACAAGAACCCAGCTGATTTTGTCGTCGAAGGACTCCCCGACAAGTATGAGCCCGGCAAGACATACAAGATAACAATCAAGATAACGAAAGGGCCTGACTGTAGTGGTGGAGTAGCATGTGGCGGTTTTGCGGTGCAAGTGAATGCTGGCGAGCTCATAGTAACTGATGACAAGAATACATTCATATCTACAACACCTACTGGTGAAAAGCTGCTAACTCATACAAAGGACGGCTCTATGAAACGTGAATGGTCATTTGAATGGAAGGCTCCTGATACGGCAGAGCCAGTAACGTTCAAGATAGCCGTGATAGCGGCTAACGGAGACGGCAGTTTCAACGGTGATGCATACGCAGCTAAGGAGGTAACTGTTGAGCCTGCAGGAGGCCAGGCAGCGCCAACAACTACAACTAAGATAGTTACGGAAACAACGACAACTACAATGGTAACTACAACACCGGTTGGTACTACTACCGAGCATAACACAACACTAGCGATTGGCATAGCTATAGTAGTGTTCATCATTGTGGTTGGTGGCTATATACTACTGACAAGAAAGTAGAGGAATTAAAACTAGCTATTACTGAGCTTGTCATGTTACTATTTTTACTTGGGAATCAATGTTTTTGTAAAATGCAAATAATACTAGCTTCAGTCAAGTCGTCAGGGTTATTCTGTTAGGTTAAAGTTATGATTGGTACTATACTATTTTATAATACGATGATGATGGGGGCTTAAAATAATCCTAAGTTTAATGTTAGGGTGGAGGAAGATCTTGCCGAATGGTAAGAACGATAATGCTGTTGAGATAGTTTGTACGGGTGGACTAGTGTCGGAGAAATGTACAAGAAGAGTTGAGGTTCAGCTAAGTGAGACAAGTAATGTGATAAACTTAATTGAGAATATTTGGGCGGACGAACCGTCTAAACCAATATTACTTGTGGTTACTGCATTTAGCGGTTTTGGAAAGCTTATAAAGGAAATCAGCGAATCGGGAAGCAATCCGTTCCTTATCGAGGCTACTGGGATACCAGAAACTATGTTGTCCGGCTTACCGCTTGATACTGTAATTGAGTATTGGGCTGGCATGCTTACCGCGACTCTTACTGAGAGGAAAGGCGCAAAGCGGAGAAGCCCACGCGTCTCACGTCGTGAAGTCTTGCGTCGACTTTTCCTGATACCTCCTAAATATGTTATGTTGCCTCGATTGCGTTCTGTGGCAGTAAATTGTAGGCGGGACGATGTGTGTCCATTCTCAGCTCTAGAAGCAGGCAGGTTTGATGAAGACAAATGCCAGGGCTGTATGTTATGTGCTTGGACGTGCCCGGAGGCCGTTGAGGCTCCTCTTTGGACAGGTCCTTTAGGCCTCCTCTATGCCTACAGATTTATTGATAAATACGGGCTTGATGGTATCCTATTCATATGTCATCATAAGCTCGAACAGTTAGACAAATCGGCGGTAGAAGCTAGCCCAGCACGGCTACTCGCATTTCATGTGCCGTGTGTTAGTTGGCTTAGTCCCAGGCTGCTCGAGTCTCTAGTGAGTCTTGGCATCTACGTACAAGTGTATGCCGACAAAAATGTATGTGAAGAGTGTGGCTTGAAGCCTGCTGGGTTCAAGGCTATTGACATGCTTCGGGTTAATGGTGTTCATGTTAGTGAAAACTTAGCTGAGGCTGGTGCTGCAGCACTTACAGGATATATAAGACCTAAGAAGAGCCTTGAGGAAGTAATCGAACTAATGACAAAATCTCTCTACTCTGCTACATCATCGGAGAGTGCGACGAATCGAATTTCGTCGTGATACGTATTTCTTCTAGACCTATCTCTCTGAGTGGAAGCAGTTTTGAGGCTTTACCGACGGCTAGTACACAGTCTTTAACGGGTTCTCCATGGCTACCTTCTTTACAATATACTATGAGTTCTCTGTCTCGTCGGTCAACATGGATTATCTGAGGTTCGCCGGGGCCTAAGGTTTCGATCAGAGCTAACATACGTGAGTATTCGTGTTCCATGTTGTTAGCGTAGTCCTGGAGTATGTCTATAGCTTCTTTGCTATCATCTCCGAGGAGTGTAACTAGATTATCTCTACCTATTGCACTGAGCCTTTTCTCCAACAGCTCCCTTGGAGATCCAGGTCCCTCTACGAGAAAATGCAGGAGAGCAGCCAGTACTACTTCTTTGTTCGCGCCTAAGTGTGCTAGCCATGATACAGTCTCGCCGTAATGTAATCTGCCGTGACCATATTCATAGTTTGATGCAAGCGCTATTATCGGTGATAGTTTAGAGGCTCCTCTGGTTACTTGGAGTGACGCATAAAGACCGGTTAATCCTATTAAACCTTGTATTGAAGGTCTTAGCTTATTCTTATTATGGTATAGCTGCTCTAATACATTGGTAGCCTCCTTTAGGGCTTCAAGTGGCTTCTTCATGTTGCGATAGACCAAGTGTGAAGCTAGCGCTAAGAGGCACTGGCTAGGGTTCTTACCACAAACAATTATTGACGGGTCTGAGTCAAGTAGTACAGCTGCTGTATAGAGGCCTACAAGGTCAGCTCTTTCAGTTATTATGCTCTCCGCGGCGACATCATAGCCTAGAAACACATAGTCCCCATATATGTCTGCATAAAATTCGTCAAATAGTAATATTCTTCTACCAGGTTCAAGTATCTCGTCAAGGCCAGGCCCTACTATGAGTATATGATTGTTGTAGTGTGTTGTTCTAGGCATTCCGACCTATACCCCACTACGGTGTAATGCTAATTCCAGCCGATTAATGACAGCACGTTGTTATCCCCCTTATACTCTGGAGGCCCGAAACAATATGGGTGACCACTAAAATATTGGTTTGAATGTGCAGATTCCTATGGAGTCCTGAAGGGGTGTCTTTCTAGCGGCCCTTTCCACAAACTGCTAAGGGGGTTTGTATATTGCCGGATGAGACTCGCAGGGATGTGCTCAAAGCTATAGCCCTTGGTGCAGCACTAGCTGCTGTAGGTGGAGCAGTCACCTATTATGGTACTGGCAGGGAGAAGACAATATACGAAACTGTGACTAAGACACTCACAGAAACGTTGACGAAGACAGTAACCGAGACTGTAGCACCCGCCGAAACTACAACAAAGGCGGAAGAGACTAAGACAGCTAAACCCAAGCTGGCGGTAGTCCCTGTAGGCCCCTGCAGGTTCTGTGGAACAGGATGTGGTGTTCAAGCACAAGTAGTGCTCGACCCGGAGACTGGTATGGCTAAGGATATCATCGCATTAATGGGTATACCTACTTACCCCGTTAACAGAGGTGCTCTCTGTACCAAGGCATTCTATATACACAAGGCTATTGGTCGTGGTGGAAACAAGGAAGCATTCGAGCAGAGGCTTAAGAGGCCACTTGTAATCAAGGATTGGATAATACCTGGTAAGAATAGGCCGCCAATCACGCCTGAGGAAATACCAGAAGCTCCTAGGGTTAAGAATAAGCAGGTAAGCAAGAATGTTGACGCCACAGTGCCTACTGTGGAGCACATAAAGAAGAACTATGTTGAGGTAGACTGGGATACGGCTGTAAAATTCTTTACCGCTGTATTCAAGTATGCGCTACAGAAATATGGACCTCATAGTTTTGCCTACTACGGCAGCGGCCAGCTAGGTACAGAGGAAAGTTATGTAATAAACAAGCTCACGAAGGGTGGTATCCACACTAACAACCTTGACGGAAATCCACGAATGTGTATGGTTAGCGCTGTAGGCGGCTTCATAACCAGCTTTGGAGCCGACGAACCGGAAGTAAGCTATGATCATATTGATATACCAGAGCCGGATACAGGAACACATGCTGAGACATTCCTGCTAATAGGTACCAATACGGCAGAAGCGCATCCAATAGTCTTTGGTCGTATAGCTCAAGTCAAGCAGAAGAATCCAGACAAGATAAAGGTGATTCTAGCTGACCCACGTAAGACAAGAAGCGGTAGCATAGCTGATCTATGGCTCCCACTGCGTTGGAGTATGGATGTAGCATTCCTCCATACGCTAGCTCACATAGTGGTATACGACCTAGACGGTTGTAAGGTAGACGCTAAAACTGGTAAGGTTGAATGTAAGGGCGAGTACGTGGACATAAAGTGGTTGAAGCGCCATGCTGATTTTGCAATACCGACTACTACAGCTAAGACGTGGGCTCTCAAGGAATACAACAATAAGTACAACAATATGGGAGAGTTGAACAGAGTCTGGGACATGGGTACCACAGCGAGCAGTGCTGCAAACTATAAACTCTATCCAAGTGTTGGTAAGGAGTATAAGAGTGAGGATGAAATAGAGAGGGATTGGTGGAAGGGCTTTGCCCTTTACCTAAAGTTCCTCGAGCTGTACAAGCCAGAGATAATGGTAAAGATACTCTTTGGTGACGAAAAGCCGCTGATAAATAGGAAGACTGCAGAACAGCTCATCAAGGCTGGTGAACTCAGTCCAGAAAAAGTTAACATGGCTGGCAATGAACCGTTTGTCGAAATAGACCCTGTGGAAGCTATGAAGCTTGCTGCAAAGTGGATGGCCAAGCAGCGTCTCCTAGTCTTATGGACAATGGGCGTTAACCAGAAGATACAGGGTGTGCATAGTGTAAATGCCATACTGAACTTCCTAGCACTCACTGGACAAATAGGCAAGTATGGTGCTGGTGCGCTTAGCCTCACTGGCCAGCCTAATGCGTGTGGCGGTATCCGCGACCAAGGCGGTCTGGCACATGTACTACCCTATGGTAGACTCATAGCTCTCAAAGCTGCAAGAGAGCAAGTAGAGAACATCTGGAAGAAGCTAACCGAAGACTATCTCAGGGAACGCGGCTTCTCAGCCGACGCGATAAAGAAGGAGGTTGAAAAGGTCTACATTCATCCCGTGCCAGGTCCACACGTCGTAGAGATGTTCCGCCGTGTAAATGCTGGCCAGCTGAAGATAGTCTGGATAGCCGAGACGAACCCAGGTCATAGCTTGCCAAACGTATTCAAGTTCCGTGCTGGTATGGCCAAGCCGCATGACGATGATCCGGCATTCCCATTCATAGTAGTCCAGGACATATATCCAACAAGAACCACCGACCTGGCTGACCTAATATTCCCGGCAGCTGCATGGGGCGAAGAAGAATTCAAGTACGGTTGTACAGAGCGTCGCTATAGTGTGGCTAGATACATCATACCGCCACCTGGCGAAGCTGTAGGCGACCACATGATATTCGCCATGATCGGTAAGGCGCTGGAAGACGAAGGTCTAGTACCTAAGGGTATTGTGAGTGGATTCTTCCCCGAGGACGTAGATAAGGCCGCCAAGGCTGCTGGCAAGAGCTGGGTACAGTACGTTGTTGAAAAGAGCCGCGACAAGAAGTGGCATGAAGAGTTCCTCAACAGACTATGGGATCGCGACATACTAAGTCTAGCTAAGAATACCTACTACGACTTCAGCTATGTGAAGCGTGAAATGTTTAGGAAGATGATTAATGGCTTCCGCTGGCCGTGGCCTGAGCAGTACGCTACAAACCCGAGTGTGAAGATGCGTTACGACAAGTACGAGGCTGCTAGCAGGTATGCATACCCCTACGATCCATTAATGCCAGATCCCGAAGTGATCAAAAAGATGTACAATGATATAAAGGGTATGAATAGTGCTGAGGAAACTGAAGCGTATGTAAAGAAGCTAGATCCCAATGTAGTACATCCGGTACATAAGGCTAAGTGGCTAGGCAAACTATCGCACAATCCTGTACTTATGAAGTGGGTGCTCAAGCAGATAGTTGAAGAGATAGATGACCAGGCCTACAAGAAGGCGAGTAGAGTACCGGCAGACTGGTACGTAGTCTTCTATGCTAAGCCAACTGGCAGAATGACCATCTGGGCTAGGCCGTGGCTGCCAGTAATAGTAGACCATGAGAGTGGCGAGATAAAGATCAACAAGGAAGTGATAATTACTAAGGAGCAGCTAAGCGTAGATGATGTATTCAAGGGCAAGATATCGGTATTCAGCGAGCCCAAGGGACCATTCAAGATAATTGAGAAGCATACTGCAGTGCCTGCCAGCGGCGATCCAGAGAGAGGCTTACAAGTACTTGCAACAAAGACTTGGAGTGAGGCACTAAAGAGCAATTATGGTGACATAGAGGCTATCTTCGAAATAGCGTTAGCACCTGCAGAGGTGCCAGGCTTTGCCGTAAAATACAAACTTGATAACGGTCAAGTGGTAACTGTAAGAGACGCATCAGGCTACGAGCTAGTGGCTACTACTGGCCGTGTGGTAGAGCATTGGCACTCTGGCACTATGACAGGTAGGGTGCCAGAACTACGGCGTGTAAAGCCGGCGGCATACGTCGAGATACGCAAGGAGCTAGCTGAACAACTAGGTATTAAGGATGGTGACTGGGTGACGGTGGAAAGCCCACGTGGCAAGGTAACAGTCAAAGCGGTAGTACTGGACCCGAAGACAGGTCTAGGCGGCCCCAGGAAGGACTATGTATTCATACCATGGTTCGATGAAAACAAGCTAGTGAATGCACTAACGCTAGACAACTATGATGTACAGCCGTACTTCTTCCAGCCAGACTACAAGACATGTGCTGCTAGGATAAGAAAGGCAACAGCAGACGAAATACCTAAGAGCGAGACTCAGCAAACCGGCAAGCCCAACTACAGCATAAAGGTTTACTAAAATATTTCCATCCAATATTTTTATACTAATCTTTAACATTAATTGTTTTCTTGTAGGGCTACTATATGCTTTCTTCAATTATCCTATCCTAAAAAGAAAGGCGCGAGAAATATCACTTTATACTCCATAATTATCTCTAGACTAGTCAGTATTGTAGTATAGGTGTCTATTGAACTAAAGGAAGCAGATGGCAGTGTACGCAACATGGCATGTAGGGTTTGCCGAAAAATAGCGGTGAAGAGTTATTCGCTATACTCAAGAGTGCTTGCAACAGGGGGCTGAAGTATCTAGAAGTATGTTCATTAATGGTTTTGTAATAGTTTAGAAAATCGGATTGATTAGTCAGTTACACGCCAAAGGAACGTAATGGAGATGAGCTAAGTTCACATCCAAGAAGGCAGGTAATGAATTCAAGGAGGAGAACCGAATTGTCTAGGAGATCAGAGAGATGTGGGTTGACGCGAAGAGAATTCCTTCAAGCAGGCATACTGGTGGCGGCGGCTGCAGCGGTTTCTACTCCTAGGCTTGTTGCGGGTTTCGAGGCACCGCCGAGTCTAGATAATAACGATTCATACTATGAACCATTTCTCCTTGAAGGTGATGAGGATCGTATAGCCTACTATGAAGCACTAGGCTTTGTAGTTGAAGAAAACGGTAAGAAGTGTGTTGCGAATCCATTACTTCCTAATAAGTGTATGGTTTATACTAAACCATATAGGGATGATAGATTTCCTCTCCTTCCACCAGGTGCAACGGAGGACTTCTACAGGCGGTGTATACGTTGTGGTCTCTGCTACTTTGCGTGTAGCTACATGGGTTACCATGCCATACGTTTGGCGAGTTTGCGTGAGGGCCTCCATAAACTTGGTAGCCCCGCTGTCGACAATATGATTACATACCCGTGTACACTTTGTATGGAGTGCACCAAGGTTTGTCCTACTGGTGCGCTAAAAGAGATACCTAAGGAAGACGTGAAGATGGGCATAGCTTTGATAGATCCAGATCTCTGTTGGGCATGGAATAGTGGAGACTGTAAGAGCTGCGCTAAGGCTTGTCCCTTTGGCTCTGAGGTCTTTGAATTTACGTTCAATGAGTGGGGCGTGCATACAAGGGTCAACGCGGATAAGTGTAAGGGCTGTGGCCTATGTGTTCCGGCTTGTCCTATAGGCGGTTCGGCAATACATGTGCTCCCATTGGATGAATATGAACGAAGGATACGGAATTACAAGAATACGGGTATGAGTTATGATGACTACTTAAGGTTGATACTAGAGACAGAGCGGAATGACCCCTTCAAGGCCACTTGGAGGGCGGCTATAAACACAGATTATATTCAGAATGTGAGGGGAATCGAGGAAGAGAAAATAGCTACAGAACTAGGTGCAAGTGACATCAATGTAACTTCTGTGAGGAGGCATAAGGGGGATTAGACGCAACGTGAGAGGTGGGCATTGATGCCTCCACGTAGTAAGCTTGGTCGTAAGCTCTGGCTCAGCATACGTGGTATACCGCCTCGCGGCAAATATACCATAGCAAGAAGATTGTTGCAGGTAATAGTGCTTGGCCTCTTTGCTACGCAAATGTTGGTATCAGGGGCAATTATAGAAGGAAGTCTTGCCTCAAGCAGGGTCTTCCGAGCAATACCTATGATGGATTTATTAGCCTGGCTAGAACAAGCAGCAGCAACTCATAGCCCAACAATAGAGTCTGTTATTGCGGTACTAGTGGTATTTGCACTGTATAGTGTACTAGGCCGCTTCTTTTGCGGCTGGGTCTGCCCGATGGATCTCATCTTCAGTTTATTTGAGCGTAAGTTGTCAAGCACGAGGGCGCCACCGCTTACAAGGCCTCACCGTGCTGGTCTCGTCGAAAAAATCGTACCGCTAATAATGGTGATCGTGTATCTTGGGTTGTCGGTAGTGCTGGGTCAGCCATTCTTTACAACCATATCGCCAGTAGCAGGTGCCACGAAGCTAGGCTCGGTGCTGGTTGGTGTATTATACAACATACCCGGCGCCACAATAGGTCTGGCAATGGCGTGGGCCACGGTTACGGGCTTTGCGCTCATAGTGAACATAATTGCAGAGTATGTGTTCGGGATAAAGAGGTTCTGGTGTAGGTTCGTCTGCCCAATAGGTAATATATATGGGTACGTGATGAATCGCTACAGCCCGCTCCGTGTAAAGGTCATAAACAGGGAGAAGTGTCTTGGCTGCAACCTCTGTAGCATCTCTTGCCCTGTAAGCATAGATCTTCTAGAATATATACATGCAGGAAAGGATGTGATAGACTATAGATGCTTCCATTGTGGCCGTTGCGTCGAGGTATGTCCGCATGGTGTGCTAAAGTTTGGCTTCCGCTTCGGAAAAACACGTAGAACCTAAATATTAGAACTTAGAACGTAAATATCAGAAACAATAGTATCTCTTACACCAGATATGTTTTAGACTCTCTACACCGTAAAAGAACGCTACATACCGTATAAGGGGCCAGTCGTGCATGTGTGTAAGTAGGAGTAGGCAGAGCTAGAAGGTGAGTGTTGCTTTGGCATTCGCTGCAGGCTTCTTCCTCATAGCTCCTCACTATCGAGAGGAACCCAAGAGAAGTGAAGTAAAACGACATCTAGAAGGTCTTGGCTTCGAACTTTACGAGGTGAATAAGTCGTCATTTATTGTCTTCTACATCGAAGCGCCTAGCCCTAAGGCTCTGGAAGACGTTATCAAAACTGCAGAACAACATGATGGTGTTGCAAAAGCCTATATAGCATTCGGCTTCATGGGAGACAATAGTGTTAAGGAATGGATTAATGATGCGCTAGCTAGGGGTGAGCTAGAGTTGGATCAGTCCACGAAAGACTACATACGCGGCATACTGGCAAGGATAGCGCCCAATAGGGCTACAACATAGCTGTGAAAGCGATAGTAGATATGTCGAAGGTAACTAGACTAGAAAGGAATAGAGATTGGAGTATCCTAAACGCTTCTAAAGGCTGGTCTTAGTTCCATGAAGTCTGTGAGGTCAAGCTAGCACCTTATATTCGCAGATGTCTATGGGAGTATTCCTTTATTGGTTGTTGGTCTAGTCATGCTCTATAGCCTGGGGCGTTGTTATGGGTGCTCTGCAGCAAATTCTCCAAGAGACTTCTGGGGTTGTTGACGGGCTTCGCGCTTTTGAACTGATCTCGCTCTTGTCGCGGTTCCACCGCGTCCAAGGTAGCAATGAAGTGACAGTTGCAGGTGAGCATGTTGCTCATATGCTAGAGGAGCTAGGTGTAGAGGCGAGCCTGGAGAATTTCCGTGGTCCGTTGGGGCTTTACGAGCATTGGGGGTTCTGGGAGCCCCGAGGTTGGCGTCTTTACTCTGCTGTGCTTGAGAGAAAGCGGAGCGACGGTGCCTGGGAGACTATTGCGTCTACCAGGGAGACCTACTTGGTTGCAGTCGTACATTCGCCGCCCGGTATTGTGGAAGGCGAGGCTAGACTTGTAGGCAGTCCTGAGAACTATGGGGGTGAACAGATACCAGTTGTATCTAGCTTAGCATGGGAAGCTTACTACAAGCTTGTCGAGGCTGGCGCTGAGGCAGTGATAGCATTCCACGAGGGGCCCGGCGTTAGGTACTGGGGGCTTTATCCACCGTTCTTCCAGGAGCCTCCAAGTGTGCCGGCGGTGAGCATAGAGTACGGGAAAGCGCTCAAGCTAAACCGTGAGAGGATAAGAGTAAGGGTAGATGCAGAGTATCATACTTTTCCCGAGACACCGGTGCTCCTAGCCCGTGTAGGCAACGAGGGCGACCCCGCAGTACTGCTAGTGGCTCATCTTTGTCACCCAAGGCCCGGCGCTCATGATAATGCTAGTGGTGTAGCAGCCCTCGTAGAGATCATGGTCGCCCTCAAAGCTATGGAAGAGCGGCTGAAGGAGAACGGTATCTCAGTGATAGGTGTTGCAGCCCCAGAATGGACGGGGCTAGCAGCAGCCTTCACCCAGGGCCTCGTGGATGCTGATAATCTGTTAGCAGCTCTCAGCATAGACATGGTTGGAGCTAAACTAGACGTTGTTGGAGGAGTACTACAGCTAGTGGGGAGTCCGCCTCCTCTCATATCTCTGCTCGATCCAGTGCTGGATGCAGCCCTCTCATCGAGCGTCGAGGGACCCTATGCCGGTCTAAGAGAGTACGAGTGGGGTAGCGATCACGACGTAGCAATAGGAATGGGGATACCGGGCTCGCTTGTCAATGAATGGCCCGACCGCTTTTACCACTCTAGCCTCGATACGCCGGATAACTTGTCGCCATGGAGGCTAGTAGCTATAGCCAGGGCAGTGGCATCAGCTATAGTGGTTCTCGGAGAAAGGCTTGACAAGGTACTAGAGGCAGCTAAGGCAAGCACCTCCGCATACGTATACAGGGCATCAGTATCAGATGCGTTGGCAGAAGGCTCCGCCCTAGAGGCTGCGCGTAAGCTGGCAGAATACTCTAGAGCATACCTCGAATCGATCCGCCGCGTATTAAGAGGCGGTGAAGCCGAGCAGCTGTGGAGCCGAGACATAGATGTTGCTATAAGGCCTCCAATAACTCGGACTTTCCTCTACCTACGCGGCGGCGAGGCCGGCAAGAAGATACTAGGGCTCGACGAACGGGAGAGGGGCGGAATAAAGGCAATGATGACTATTGCGGCGGCGACAGGCAGCATGGAGATAGCAAAGCTATACTATCAGATGAAGACTGGAAAACCGTCTCGCGAGGAACTGGTAGAGTTAGCGAAAAGAGTACTAACAGCCGAACACAATTAGCAGTTGACTTCGTAGCCCAGCAACCTAGCAGCTTCACATAAGGTTACTATGGTGTATCCTTCCCTACGCAGAAGGACTATTAGCTTTCTTAGAAGCTCTAACGCAGCGTCTCCAGTGTTAAAACGGCAGTCGAACCGGACCAGCTCATTGCGCATGTCCACGTACTCCCAGGGATGAGCAAAGTACACCAATGGCGGTGTCAGCCTCTTATGGATAAACTGCTGTAGCAGCCAAGGTAAGCGTAGCACGGAGGAGGTAACCGAAACTGGTATACGTACAATCCTCCCAACTCTGCGCACCACTCGCGGAAATGGTGGTTTATATCTGGCCAGAGAGGAGTCTACAGAGTAGCCTAATTTTTCCAAGACAGGAAGCAGCTCGTCGGGGAGCTGGAGATTCGGTGCACGAAACGAACGTACCATGCCAAACCTGCTTAGCACAGCTGTTGCCTTCTCGAGGAGATAACTAGCTTCGAAGAGGCTAAGCTTATCGAGACGCTCATGCATGTAGCCATGGGAACCCAGTTCATGACCTTCGTCGACAACTCGGCGGGCTAGGCGGGGAAAGAGCTGCGCCATCTCAGCAGTAAAGAAGAATGTTGCCTTGACCCTCTCTTCAGCCAGTAAGTCGAGTATGCGTGGCAGCCCCCTCTCCATCCCCCTAGTAGAGGATAGATAAGGCGGACAATCTTGCTCAACATCGAAGCTTAATACAGCAATTTTCAGCGTCAACCCCGGATCCACCGCCACAATCGGTATAGGAGATAGCGTTTATCGCTCCCAGAAGCAGCATCTATGGTAGCTCGGTATATTTCCAGTATGCTTCGGGCTACTTTTTCCCATGAGAAGTGACTTGCTACGTGTGCTGGGGCATTATGCGACAGCCGAGCATGAAGATCACTATTAAGGGCAATTTCGGTAATCCTCGCTGAGGCTTCTTCATCGCTTTCGACAAGAAATCCAGTAATTCCGTCAGCTACAACATCGCTAACACCGCTCTCCTTAAACCCTATGACGGGAACACCGCAGGCCATAGCTTCAAGAGCAGTTATTGAAAAAGCCTCGAGTCTAGCAGGCACTATAGCTACATCAGTGGCCCAGTATATCTCGCGCAGCTGCGGTCTCTCAACAAAGCCAAGTACCTTTACGTCGATGTAGTTACTATACTTGCGGGCTTCATCCTTGACTAATTCTGCTAATGGTCCATCGCCTACGATAACGACATGAAGACGCTTGGCAGCACGTTTAGCAGCTTCAGCTACTATTCGTGGCACTACGTGTATCCTCTTGCGTTTAGTGAACCGGCCTACAGCAAGAACTGTAAACCGATCCTCCGGTATCCCCAGCATCCTCCGAGCTCGGGCCCGTTCTTCGGCTTCTGGTGGCCTCCAGAATGATGGATCTACAGCATTGGGGACAATATAGAGTGGATGGCCATTAATATTAAGCAGTCTGCGCGTATCCTCCGCAACTCTTCGGCTCACAGCAACAAATGCATCTACGCGTTTGAGAAAATAACGAAGCATATAGGCTATGGGTATTGTCGATAAACGCCAACTGAAAAGCGAATGATTAGTAGCGACAACAGGTACATCGCGAATACCTCTCGAGAGATTAGCTATAGCTATTGCCAAGGGAGAATAGATGCTGTGGATATGTGTAATATCAAAGCCTATCTTCTTGAAGATGCGATTAGCCTCTAGGAGCGAGCCCGGGCCTAGGCTTATATGTGCAGACTTGAGATAAATAGCCCCCTTAAGCCTGTGGACATGGTAAGGGAAGTCATCGCTGTAAGGCTTGAAAGGTCTATAATCGTGAGTAAAGACGTGAGGCTCATGCCCCATTCTTTGGAGGTTGAGTGCCAGTTCATGAATATGAGTCTCTATGCCGCCTATCTTGGGGTAAAACCAGTCTGACGCCAACGCGATCTTAAGAGGGTCCAAGCCTGTGGGCCTCCGCCGGCGATTATGACGAGGAGTCCAATTAGCGATGCGAAACCGTAGGAGATAAGCCTCTCTATCATAACTGTAGCTAGGGCTACGCTCGGTGATGCACCTAAGGCTATGAAGACGGCTGTAAGTCCACCCTCTACGATGCCGATGCCGCCAGGTGTAACAGCGAGCAAGCCTACGACTAAGTACATCACTGAGGCCAGCGCAAAACGTAGAGGTGGAGCTTCCCAGCCGACAGCTAATGCAGCTGTATAGAGTCTTAGAACGTCAAGAATCCAGACAATAGAGCTAAGAACAACAGTAACAATGAAGAGACTACGGTCTTTAACTAGCCGCTTTATGGATACGCTTGAGTCTAAGTTATCTCCGAAGCCAAGCTTTCTAGCTGCTATGGCTAGAATTTTATCCCAGTACTTAACGCCTATGGCAACACCTGCAACTATCAAGAAGAACTCTACAATGATTCCGATAGGTTTATCGCCAGCAACTAGGGCCTCAAATATGGCAATAGCTGCTAAGGATATCACGGGTACTGATTCACATATACGTTCGAAAGCTACTGTATTTAGTAACTTGATCATCGGTGTACCTGTCTTAATATAGGCATATGCTATTCTCATCAATTCTCCGCCTGCACGTGCACTCGGAGTTATATTATTAACAAGTATAGAGGCAAGATACGCAGCAAAGGAGTCCCTGAATCTGAGCTTTACACCAACTTTGCGTAGTACGACAATCCAGCGGACAGCATAAATAGATACAGATGTGATATAGAGAACTAATGTAAGCAAGACGTACCTTATGTCAGCGCGTGAGAGAACTTGAAGTGAGCCCGATAACCATTCAGGCACCTCCAGGGTGTTTCACCGGTACAAACAATATTAGCTCAGTTATGTTAGCAAAGCATGATATATGCCATATGCATAGACTTGGCAAATACTACTTATCAATATCGTAATTGCATATTACTAGATCCTAATTATAACCGCTCTGGGCACGTCATCATACAGTATAACTTCTAGCTTGGCCTCTATGCCAGCTGCTGCAAGCCTTTCTAGAGCCTTCTTCGTGTTCTGTAGCCGGGTTATCTTATTATTAATAGCTTCAGCCAATTCCTCCATTACGCGGAGCTCCGTCGACGGTGATGGGTTAATAGCTATTACAACTTTCTCTATTTCTACAACGGTTTCTGGTGTTGAGACATTCTCTGCAGGCTTTCCGGTTAGTGATGCAATTAATGCGCGCAGCCTCTGATCCTGCTCGCTTTTAGCCCTAAGCTCTTCAATAAGACGTAGCAGCTCGCCGAGCTTTCGTCTTAGCTCAGACATTTGCGAGTCTATATATTTGAGAAGTTCTTGCGGAGAGCTAAACTCCTTTATGCCAATGACCATCTTCTTTGCACCTCATTTATATAGTAGTGGGGAAACGCGAGTTAGGCCAAACGGTTTTACCCCAGCTAGAGGTAGTGCGTCTATAGCTAAAAGTCTACCAGTCTATAAGTTCATAGCTACAATACAGTATATTCCGACATCGAAAATACTAATAGGATCAGAATTCTTCCTCTGTAGAAAGTCGCTCAACTATCTTCTTAAAGTAGAACCTTAGCACAGCCAATACCAGTACGCCCACAATTACGGCGGTTATCAGTGTAGAGTATCTTGCTATGATTGTTATCGGCTTGGGAGTAAGTGTTACCACCAGAGATGCATCGGTGGCCAATGTTACGGTCATGCATTTTCCATTATAGCCTGCAGCCGATAGACAGAGGTCATAACTACCAAAGGGTAGTGCGAGCTTTACTATGCCCTCTGGTGTGCCAACGCTATCAGTACTATACTCTAGGTCTAATCCAGTAGCCCATGCCCTAACGCCAGGTATTGGTTCACCGATATCATTCAAAACTGTTATTGTTAATACATGGTTTATGCGTGACAGTTTAATCTTTACAATAGTGTCGTTTAACGTAGGCTTTATCTTGCCCTTATATTGTGCATAGATCCTATTTTCTGAGATGAGTTCTATCTCAGAACCGTTTATGAGTAATGGTACTTTTATGGGTTCTGAGTGCCCGCTTAACACCTTTGTAATGTTATGTCCGTCAACTGATACTATTATATTGTCTATGACTACTTCGCCGGGCGACATAGGGTCAATTATTACTAGAGGCGTTAATACACGTATACGTTCTAGTTCAATAACAATGTTCATAGAGCCGTTAACGTTTATTGAAATAATTCTTGGAGCATTGAGTGGCAGGCTTCCATTGATAGGAAGTGGTTCCACATATACACGGTATATGCCACGTGGCAAATTGAGAGTAAGTGTACCATTGGATTCTAGTTCTAGATGCGGATCAAGCGACCTATTATCGTATATACGACTGATTACCAGTTTAGCGGGAACTTTTGATTTTGTGAAGTTATCGATTACAGTCACAGTCACGGGATATTTCATTGGTACAAGATTGATGTTAGCCTTGTTAACGAGTTTGGTTATATTGATATTTATGCTAGTATCTATAAAGAACGGTGGAAGGCCTTTTGGTGGAATGTCTTTAATGATTATCCTTGCAGGTCCTCTATATGCTGTAGTGAACACTACTTTAGTTGCATTAGTAGGTGTAGGTGCATTTGTTG
The DNA here is from genome assembly GCF_001412615.1 of Pyrodictium delaneyi. Taxonomy (NCBI): domain Archaea; kingdom Thermoproteati; phylum Thermoproteota; class Thermoprotei; order Desulfurococcales; family Pyrodictiaceae; genus Pyrodictium; species Pyrodictium delaneyi. The sequence goes on from NZ_CP013011.1 coordinate 1,148,114, forward strand.
TTTCAGTATATATTGGCCTATCGTCATGGCTTACCACATACACCTTCAACCTGTCTAGAGGATAAGCTAGGAGGTCAGCAGTTATAGTTATCTCAACTGTTACGGGAACACGCTGAAGATCTATGATTATGGTTGTATCGTTAAATATGCCAAACTGTTTTCTAAATAATTTATAGAATGTTTTATCTGTATCTGAGGCTATTATATCATATATGCCGGGTTTTAACTCTATGAGTAAGGGTGCCTCTTGGCCAGCATTATATGTGTAATTCAGGGTATGGTTTCTTTTGACATCATATATAGTTATGTCTATGTCATGTAATGGTGGGGAACCAGTATATTTATCGACTACGAAAAGCCTTACCTTCATTAGCCTGTATGGGACCGTAATACTTACCCCATCAGCCGTACATGCCCTGATGGCGTCATAAGCTAGTGTTATTGGTAGATAAATGTTGTCCTTGGGATAGACAGATATAAGTAATTTTGAACCGCTAACGCAAGGTATGTATGCTTTCGAATTATTGGTTTCAACTGTTGTTTCATAAATTGAATTATTTCCGTAAAGCAGTGTTGCTAGTACTATGAAGCCCTTTACGGGCTCACCGTCTTCATTGTATATACGTAATGGTATTTTCTTTAGCATATAGTCATCTAGGCTTTTAAGTTCCCCCGTGATAGCGGCTTGAAAGTTGTTGAATACAATTATCCCCTTGGATCCGGCAATTAGGAGGTATTCAGCATTGGGGCTCAGGTAAAGGTAGTTTATGTCCATGCCAGAGTCTATGTATGGTTCGCCCCTTGGTCCTCGTGTGATAATTCTTACCATGTTATTGTCCGGGTTTACTGCTAGTAACATCAGATTCGACATGGCATCGGTAGCTGCTATTATATAGCCTAAACCGTCTATCCTATTAGACAATGTTACATGTATAATTGATCCGGCTAGCTTTTGGCTCCATAGTAGGGTGTAAGTGTTATTGCTCTTTCCAAGTATGTAGATCGAGCCATCCGATGTGCCAATAACTAATAATTCACCGGAGGGTGCTACTGCTGCAGTAGTTGCAATAGAGCTAGAAACATAGTATCCCCAGATAGATTCTACAGGATCTCCCGTAGCTGCATTAAATGCTAGGACTGCAAATACTGGTGCGGTGACGTTGAATAATGGTATGTTCCTACCAGTTACCCATATATATAGGATGTTGTTTAGCATGTATGCAGTAAGTATTTTGGCATCGCCTAATCTACTACTTTCCTTAAGCACCGTTAGTGTAGGTGGGTATTTATTCTTAAGAATTAGTAGCTTAGTTTCAAAAGTTGGGGGAGGGCATACAGCTCTGTTTTGGGGATCAATAACTATAGGTTTAGTTACAATGTTTAGGGTGCCAGACTTAATGTCGCGAAGTGTGATATGCGTTGAATAACACGTGTTGTTCGTTTTTATGAACAATGTTATATAGAATGTGTCTGGTGGTATTCTTAGTGTGAATTCGCCGTTAGAGTCCGTAGTAGTCGTCGGAGTAAATGCACCGATAGAATCTATATAGCCATAGACGGTGGCATTGGCTACCGGTGTACCGTTGCTCCATATTAGAGCAGCTTTTACAAGGGTGTTATAGGCTAGTTTTGCAACTCTAAGAGCTATTAGGCCTTTGCCAAGATATTCTATTCTGTTGTCCTCCAGCTTGAGTATAGGTTTTAAGTCCGTAATTTCTACATGTTCGAGCTTCTCAGGTAGCAGATTGCCTATGAGCACTCTTGCTTCAAACCAGCCAAGTTCGCTGGGTCTTATTACGTAGAGAGCATTAGCGCTAGTACGTATTGCTACGCCAACCCGGTCTAGGAAGACTGCATTCTTAACAGAACCTATGACTCCGAACTCTAGAGTTCTATTAAGATGAAGATCCTTTATAATAACGTTGCCATGAAGGTCGCCGAGTATGATGTAGCGTGGATCATATAAGTTATCGATTGTAAGTAAAGATGGTAGTGTTGCTAACTCTGTCTCATCCAGTATAGTGAGCGAAGGAACAGGATTGCTAGTGTTTATGTGTGCAATGTTTAAGAAGAGACCTTCATCTGTAGCTCGCACATATACCAGTTTATTCATGTACGTGTTTAATGCCGTAATTATAGTGTCATTTACGAGAGCTGATGCGATGGCTGGCACATCTGTCTTTGCATGTGCAGGCGGTGCCAACATAATTGTAATCACAGCGAGAAGCATCAGCAGTAATGTCGATTCAAATAAATAGATTCTTGGATACTTCTTGGCACTGGTAGTTGCTAGCATTGTGTTGTTCACCGCTTTGGTGTTTCTCAGCCTCGACGCCTTCTCATGAACCAATCCCTTGATTCGAGATACTTTAGCGTTTATGCTAGATTCCCATATATTCGGTCTACCTTTATCGGTATTTGATTCATTCTAAGTCTCTCTGGTAGCGTGTTACATGGAAGTGCTTAATACCAGAGTCTTCTTTCATGTTTCCAGGGCTTGGGGGGCTTTATACAGTGAAGTTGAAGCTGCAGCTTAAGGGACTGCGGCTAAGCTTTAAGATTAAGAAGAGAAAGGTGAAGGAGAAGGCTGAAGCCGTTGCCGCACCACCTCTCGATGAGATCATACCAGAGGAAATTATGGTTAGGCCAACTACTTTAGCCAGGCGTTCATTGAGAGGATATGAAGAGATAGAATCTTATCCGCTTGAGGAACCATGGGTTTATGCTAGAATATTGAGGCATCGGGAGACAAAGGAGCTGTTGTACTGGATAGACGAGATACCACTCTCTAGCCGGGAGAAGGAGATCTACAAGCAGGTAATGGATATACTCTACTGGGAGATGAAGCCACCGCCATCTGGCGTGGATGTTATTGCCTACTTTAGCCGCGAGGCTAGACGTATAGTGAGGACTTTCCAAATAAGGCTGGGACGTACCCCGGGTGTGTCTTGGAGGAAAATACTCTACTATGTGCTTCGCGACTCGATCGGCTTCGGGCCTATAGACCCCTTGATGAAGGACCCGAACATAGAGGACATTTCGTGTAACGGCGTCCGTCGCCCGGTGTATGTGTGGCATCGACGCTACGAGTACATACCTACATCGCTTGTCTTCGAGAGGGAAGAAGAGCTGGACAATCTTGTTGTGAAACTTGTACATATGGCTGGCAAACATATATCAGTGGCCTTCCCGGTGGTTGACGCTATACTTCCCGGTGGCCACCGTCTGGCAGCCACTTATAAGAAGGAAGTAACTACGGGAGGTTCGAGTTTCACTATACGAAAGTTCCGCGAAGACCCTCTAACAGTTGTTGACATGATACAAGGCAAATCTTTGAGCCCGATGCTTGCTGCCTACTACTGGATACTCATGGAGCATAAACGGCCAGGAATGGTCATGGGTGTAACTGGCTCCGGTAAGACTACGACTATGAACGCGCTATTGACTATGCTTAAGCCGAGCGTAAAGATCGTCACTATAGAGGATACGCCGGAGCTTAAGCTTCCCCTAGAGAATTGGGTGCAGCTCGTACCCCGTATGAGCTATGGCTTTGGGAGCGAGAAAGCAGGCGAGATAACTCTCTACGACCTAGTACGTATAAGCCTACGCTACCGTCCCGACATAATAGTGGTTGGCGAGGTGCGTGGCGAAGAAGCTTACGTCCTATTCCAGGCCATAGCAACCGGTCATGGTGGTATGACAACCCTGCATGCAGAGAATATTGATGCGGCTGCGAAGAGGCTTACAAGTCCGCCTATGAACATCCCTAAGGGCTACATACCGCTAATGAACTTTGCACTGTTGATCCGGCGTGTAGAGGTTGTTGATAAAGAGACTGGCAGGCTGCGGGTGACACGGAGGATAACCGACACATGGGAGATAGAAGATTATGGTAAGTACATACAAGTGCATAAGTGGGATGCACGTCGTGACGAGCATGTACTGAACTTGAAGTCTAGCAGGCTGCTTAACCTTATAGCGGAGCTTCGTGGATGGAGCATGGATGAGATACTGGAGGAGATAGACCGCAGAGCGGTAGTGATGAAATGGATGGCAGCGAGAAACATGAGGAGTTATCGTGAAGTCGCCCGGGTTATCCGTGAATACTACCTGGAGCCTGACAAAGTGTATAAGCGTGCAATAATAGAGCTCGAGGAGGGCTCATACGGTGAGGATAAACTGTAGACTATTATTACTCGTTAATCAGTCGTGTGGGGCTAATGTGTAGCCATTGTTAAGCGTTAATAGTATAGTCGGCGGGTCGTGTTTTTTGCCTTAACAGGTTTGAAATAATTAATGTTCTATTACCGGATGAGGTTTATACTTCGCTATGATAACTATGGTGTTTTATAGGGTATTATTGGAGTAGTAGAAGGATGGTGATAGAGCGAGGGATGGAGAACACTACGAGGTGCTAATGCGGAGATGGCGATCTTTCGTCGGCGTGGTGCTAGGACTGGGGCTGCTAACAAAAAAGGTAAAGAAAAGAGTGAACGGAATGGAAAAGTGAGCACCAGACTATCGCTTACGCTTCTCTACGATAGTTTGGCTATTGCTACTTTTGGCAAGTATGCTGAGAAATTTGCACGCAGCTTTGAGCTCAACGAAGCTATAAGCAAGGCTGGTATGGCTGTACATCCTTGGCTCTACGCGGCTCGTCTCCTTTTCGGAATTCTATTATTGTCTCTAACTCTTGGTTCTCTGGCAATCTTTGTAGCCCTCTTGGACGTGTCACTAATTATTAAGATAGTGATTGCACTCATGGCCTTCATGATCCCGTTGGTAGTATTTGCGCTTGGACTCTACTATCCGCATTCAAAGGCAGCGGCGCGTGCCATGGCAGTTGACAACGAGTTTCCGTTCTTTGCAGCGTATCTAACAGCTATGGCTTATGGCGGTGTGCCACCGGAAAAAGTCATAGAGAGGCTTGCTGAAATTAAAGTGTTCAAGGCTATGCGTGACGAGGCAATACGGATACTGCGTGATGTAAAAATGTTTGGTAGTGATATATTGACAGCCTTAGAGCGTAATGCGGCGAGACATCCTTCAAGAATGTACAGGGACTTTATGCTCGGGTACCTCACGACTCTACGAACGGGTGGCGACATCATACACTATCTTGAGATACGTACTCAAGAACTCTTCCAAGCAAGGATGGAGGATCTCAAGAGCAGAGCTGAGCGCGTGGGTCTCATAGTGGAGGCTTATGCTGCTGTAGCAATTATGGGTACACTATCGCTGTACATATTCTTTATAGTCGCAGGTCTAATAGGAGGCGGAGGTATGGCTGGCACGACCGGCATAATAATCTACAGTCTCGTGATCCTACCACTGGTAACAGTGGCCGTCATAGCCATGCTCAACTCATTGCTACCGAGCCAAGAGAACATAAGAGAGCCTTATGCTTATCTACTAGTCACGGTACCTCTCGGAGTCTTTATCACACTGGCATTCTTAGCACTTAGCGGAGGAACGGCGGCACTAAGAGGAGAAGCCAATGTCAACGACATAGTAAAGCTAGTTACAGCAGTTGGTCTCGGCTTCATAGTAGCTAGCATCGGACCGGCAGTAGCCTACATGAAGCAAGTGCGCCGCGAGCGCAAAATAAGCCGAGCACTGTCATCGTTCTTCCGCGACCTCTCCGAGGTCAGACGTACTGGGCTAAGCCCAGAGAAGAGCATCATAGTGCTCGCTGAGAGAGACTATGGAGAACTAAGTAACATAGTAAAGCGAATAGCTGGTGCGCTTGCTGCGGGCTTACACGTCGAGAAAGCTGTGAGACGCGCTATACGTGGCTACAGGAACTGGCTCCTCCGCGTAACAATGAGGTTTCTCGTAGACGCCATAGATGTTGGTGGCGGTAGTCCGACCACGGTTGACTCGCTTGCCCGCTTCATATCGACGCTAATAGAGATACATGAGAGTATGCGTAAGAGGCTAAAACCATACATAATGATGCCGTACTTTGGCGCGATCATGGTGGCTATAACGGGTATACTAACGTTGTCGATGATGGTTCAAGCCGTTGTGAGTGCAGGACTTGGCGGTGCTACAGGTAGACTGGGTGGGTTAAGCGTAAACATATCACCAGAGAACATCAACAAGCTACTCGTAACAGCCTCGGTAGCATCAATAATCAATGCATGGCTAAGCGGTCTTGTAGCCGGTAAGATACAGGATCAAAGCCTCGCAGCAGGCTTCCTACACGCAACAATACTAACAACTATAACATTACTCTCTGTAATTCTCTCGCTAATACTATCGAGTTCTATGCTGGCATCACTGTAGTCGCTCTAGCCCCGTTTTCCGATAAAGTCTAGAAGCGACAGGGATCCGCTATGGCGTCTCTCTTGTTTGGCCTTCTTGTGTATTCTAGCTACGTCTACATGTTTGTACTCGAGTCCAAGGCTAGTGAGAAGAGAGAGTGCATCCTTGGTTATGGCTGGAGCTACCAATATACCTCTGACCTTGGCCTCTGCGTTAGCCTTTCGGAACATCTCTACGTATCGGTGTAATTGCTTAACCGCGTCGATGCCAGCTGTGACGCGCTTGACCTCTATCACTACATAGCGGCCCTGCTTGTCTACTGCTACTATGTCCGCGTATCCACCCTCTACGGGGCGCTCTCTACGAACCACTCTTAGTCCTTCCTCGATTAGATCGGGGTGGCGTGCCAGGTAATCGGCTATCTCGCTCTCATCAAGATACTCTATGAACTCTGCATCGTCTAAGAGCCCGTGGATGGCTACAACAAAGTACACCCTGGATATCAGTATTTCAAGAACCTCGCGTGGTCGTTTTCTCACGCTCCGGAAGAGTATACGGCCATCTTGTTTCTCAACCGTTATCACGTGGCTATCAGGTTGCCAGTTTACTGGAGAATAACCAGTAGGTCTGTGGACGAGTACAGCACCATCGGGCTTCACTATGACTAGTCGATCGCCTTCGCCGAGACGGCTAGCTCCACGCCCCTCGTATGCTACGCTACATTTGACAGCCATCACTATCATATCGCGTTGAGCCACGGCAGAGCTAATGAAATTATGAGCCTTGTCGAGATCTGGCTCGGCTAGGTACTTGACGGTGGTCATAGCGTCTGCACGCTCTCCGGGACTTGGGAAACGCTCTGCTATCGGTGGTGACGATCCAATAGGGGTATTGAGTTGCGCCCAGGGTTCAAGAGGGTTAAGCCTTAACGCCTAGAATGGAGGGTGTAGGAGAAACTCCCCCGTGGAAGCCCCAAAGCGGAGATACCGGTAGAACGTATTATTACCAGTCTAGTGGGGTTACAAGAGCTATGAGCTATGCTACCAGCCTGGCACTGCTCGATACACGTCTATACCCGTTCCTCGCTGATCCCGTAGCTATTGCTCGTAAGAGGTTTGGGGTAGATCCCCTCGAGGTAGCTCGTAGACGCCATGAATACGTGGATATAGCTTTTAAACGGCTTGACGCAGCTCTACGACGTGCCTTCATACCTGGGCCTTGGAGGACTCTTGAGGAAGAGGTTCTCTCATTCTACTACGCGGCGCTTGCGGCCAGTCTCTCGGAGAACCGGTGGGTGATCTCTCGTCTAGCTCTTGCGGAGGCTAATAGAGCTTATGAGCTACTTAAGGACGAGAAGGACGAGGTTGTAGCTCATCTTGGTAGAGTAGTGGGTATTAGAAGCCTGGCATATGGTAGGACATATCGTGAACCCATAGCTATGGTTCGTGGGGTTCCGGTGTACCGGATATACAGCTATTCCATGAGTTTACTAGAGTACATAAGGGCTGCACGTCGCCTACTAGGTGACGACTCCTGGAAGCCAATAAACTACCCGGTTAAGAAGGGCGTTATCTTTCTCGAGAAACACCATGTATTGCGTGTTTTGAAGGAGGTACTAACAGAGTATATTGAGAACCGTATAAGGAGCCTCGGAGAGGGTGTAGACCCCGGCCTCATCGAGCCTATAGCGGGTCTCGTAGAACATGTTAAAAAGATCATATCGGCAAGGCAAAAGCCTAGGATAGAGGGAGGCCGTGTCGAGATACCCAAAGGCGTTATCATAGAGGATGCGTTTCCGCCCTGTATAGCCGACTTAGCTACTAGAGCCCGGAAAGGTGAGCACTTGAGCCACCATGAACGTTTTGCTCTCGCTACATTCCTCCTCAACCTCGGGGCCGACATAGAGTACGTACTAGATTATTTCCGAAACATGCCGGACTTCAACGAGAGGATAGCTAGGTACCAGGTAGAGCACTTAGCCGGCCTACGGGGTTCTGGGAAGAAATACCGTGTATACAGTTGCGAGAAGATGAAGACCCTAGGCATATGCAGAGCAGATTGTGGCACAAGAAGTCCCATATCGGCCTATTATCGTCGCATAAGATCATCAAAGCGTCTAGAGGCGGGGTCTTCACAGGATAAGGCAGAGATGTAAATATCTGCGTATAAGGGTTTAAAATCCTGCCACTTAGCTACTAAAAACAGCCAAACGGTTGTGAGTAGAAATTAGTACTCCCCTCGCGGAGGGGAGCCTTATGCCCTCTGCTTGCAGGGCTAGAGCTACTGGGCCTGACGAGATAGACATAACAATACTACGTGCTCTAAAGGAAATAGGTGGCCCCGCAAAGCCCAAAGATATAGCGGAGAAGGCAGGCCTCGATGCACGTCGTGTGGCGGCTAAGATGCGGAAACTGCTCCGGCTAGGCCTAGTAGAGCGTAGCGAAGAAGGGCTCTACAGCATAACAGAAAGCGGCCTTAAAGTCATCGAAGAGCACAGCTAACATTGGGTTGTTAGAACAGTTATTATTTTTATGAGGTAGCCTCTATACTTTATAGTCTCCGTGTTGTCTCGAATATTTGGCGCCTTTGTCCCTTTCCTGGTTTTCATCCTCTGCTGCGTCTTTATGTAGCAAGCCGGTTCTGCAGTGTAATTAATATTGAGCTGAACGTATATCCGCACAAGTATCTATCAAGTTCTACGTCTATAATGATAACTACATAGTTGTGTAGATTATCTCTGTCATCTAATTATGCTCAATCCGTATTAGCATTGTACTGACTAGTCGTTATGACAGGAAAGCCTTCATAGAAGCGGTGTAATCCTCTACAAAAGCCTCTATCTATGCTTATGCTACTGGTGTAGAGAAAATTATGTGTAGATTTAACTCTTAATTATATATATTGGTGCTCTTCTGTTGGGAGCGTATAGTTCCACTATACCCTCTTTCTCTAGCCTGCGTAGAACCTGCTTAGCTAGACTCACTGTCATGTTGTACTTCTCTGCAACCATGTATGGTGTCACAAACTTTTCCTTCTTTATCTCCTTGCTTATCCTCTTGTAGAGACTCTCAGGGACGAATGCCGTATACTCGCGGCCGCTGCGCTCAGACACGCCGCTATCCCCAGACGGAGGCGTGCCAGTACCCCTCCCGGGTATAAGTACTAATGCCCCATAGGGGGCGAGACTAGGGGTCAGACAGTGCTATAGCTTGAGAGACTTGTCTGGCGCTCTCTATGGAGTAGAGGCGTCTATAGAGGTAGCGGGCCTGGTGTAGGGCGGGGCTGAAGGCCTTGATCAAGAGAAAGCGCTCGATGACAAGCTTTGATATAGCGGCGGTTGTGCAGGAGCTTAAGCAGTTGCAGGGCCTTAAGCTTAACAACATATACTATGTTGGAGGTGTCATATTACTTCGGTTTAAGGGTCTAGGGAGGGATGTACGTGTAGCCATAGTTCCGGGCGAGCGCATTCATTTGACCTCCTTCGACATCAGTGATAAGGGGATGCCACCCCCGTTCATAATGGGGTTTAGGAAGTACATACGCGGTGCAAGTCTTGTAGAAATACAACAGCGAGGGTTTGACAGAATAGTTGAGATGGCATTTGAAAGTAGTGGGCACAAGTACAAGTTCATAGCCGAGATCCTTCCCCGCGGTGTGGCCGTACTCGTTGACGAGGATGGTAGGATACTTCAGTTAGATGAGCAACGCGTGATGAAAGACCGGGTGGTAAAGCGTGGCGCCAACTATGTTCCTCCGCCCGGCTCGAGTCTTCATCCGTTGGAGCTCAGTGTAGAGCACGTGGCTGGTGTCGTGGAGGGAGAGGGTGAGGCAGCGCGCACACTCTCTAGGGCTCTAGGTTATCCCGGCGAGGTGGTAGAGGAGGCGCTAGCGAGACTCCGCGTAAATCCGTCCGACAGCGTTACTGCTCTCCGTGGCCGCGAAGAAGAGTTGGTCGAGACGCTCCGCGCAATTTACAAGGAATCCCTAGAGCCGGGGGCCTACATCCTTTACGACGAGGGTGGCTCCCCGGTAACAGTTGTACCCTTCGAACCCCGAGGGCTCATCGAGAGGTATGATTTGAAGGTTGTCGCAAAGCAGAGTCTCAGCGAGGCGCTGGACCAGTACTTTGTAGAGGAACTCCGCAGGCTAGAGGCCGACACGGCGACGCGCGAGATAGAGGCGGAGCGTAGAAAGCTGCTGGCTTCGCTGGAGAAGGCTAAGCGGAATCTCAGAGAGCTAGAGGAGAAGCTCCAAGCCATAGAGAAGAGGGCTCAGCTACTCGCCGAGCGTATGGCCGAGGTGTATGAGGCTCTTGAGTGTGCAAGGCGGCTTCGCGAGACAGCTGGCTGGGAGCATATACCGGGCACGTGTCCCCGGGTTGTTGATGTACAGCCGGCCCGCGGTGTTATAGTCCTGCAGCTCGGAGACGAGCTTGTTGATGTCGACATAAGGAGTGATCCAAGCCGCGTCGTAGTAGATCTCTACCGGCGTGCGGGCGAGATACGTGCTAAGATAGAGCGTGGTCGTCGTGCAGTCGAGGAGGTCGAGCAAAAGCTGGCAGAGTTGGAGAAGAAGGCGGTTATGAGAGCGAAGAGAGCACGCGCGGTTGTGCGCCGCCGGGAGTGGTATGAACGCTACCATTGGCTCATTACGAGCAGTGGGCTTCTCGCAATAGGCGGTCGGGATGCCAGTCAGAACGAGTCTGTGGTGAAGCGCTACCTGACAGACAAGAGGATATTCATGCATGCAGACGTGCACGGAGCGCCGGCAGTGGTATTGTTCGCGGAGGGCCAGGAGCCGTCAGAGAAAGACTTGCAGGAGGCGGCTCTACTTACTGCAGCGTACTCCAAGGCATGGAAGGCTGGTGTAGGCTCTGTAGACGTATACTGGGTCTGGGGTAACCAGGTCTCGAAGTCGCCGCCACCCGGAGAGTACCTAGCTCGGGGCGCCTTCATGGTATACGGTAAGAGGAACTACATACGCAACGTGGAGCTACGGCTTGCTGTGGGTGTGGGAGCCGAGGATGAAGCCCCAGTAGTCATTGTGGGACCGGTAGAGCTAGTCCGCAGGCGTAGCATAGTGTATGCAATCCTAGTCCCAGGCGACGAGGATCCAACGAAGCTAGCCCAGCGGATGAAAAAGCTGTTTGCGAACAAGGCGGCGGAGGAGTATAGGCCTATAATAGAGGCGTTAAGACACGACGAGATTAGGGAAAGACTGCCAGGGCGATCGAGAATAGTGTATATTGGCCGGGGTGAAGCCGTTGAACCGCCAAGACCCCTTAGAGGTCTACGTGGAGAAGAGGGTTCAGAAGCTTAAGCTCTCAGCCCTCCGCATAGCCCTGGGCATGGTGGCAGGGCTCTCGACGATGGCGATGCCGGGTGGATGCCTCGTGAGCCTTGCAGTATACTCACTAATGCTGCTGGCTAGTAGTCTTTACGCGGAAAAAAGGTACACACTCCTCGAGAGTTATGAGCCATACACCACTGGTATAGTGAGCGGGCTCGCGGCCTACATCCTAGGAGTCTTCTTCGCCTCCGCACTCGCTTCCTAGGCCTGTCCCTCTAGCTCTCGGACCTCCTCGTAGGCAAGGCCGCGGGCCAAGAGCTCCTCAAGACCTGGTGCAAAGAGTGGACGGCCATCCACGAGGGGGTAAGAGAAAGGTAGCTCGACCTCTACGGAGACCAGGTCATCGAGCTGGATTTCGAGACGTGGACGGTGTACAAGCGGAATACTAGCTGGGTGAACACCCTCTAGCGCCTTTATGGCGACGTAGGCTGCGCCGTCTATGCTCAGCTGGTGAGGACCAAGACTACGCGCTATCATGCCTTTAGCCCGGCTAGTCAGCATCTCCCATGTACGACGTCGTGGGGGGTGATCGCCAAGAATGCCCCCGATCACTATAGCATCAGCCCTGGCAGCCTCTTCGGGGTCTAATAGTCTATCAGCCGAGGGGTCGAGGATTATCACACGTCTGCGCTCGGTATAGAGCACACCCTCGAGGTCGAGGAGGCTCTCCCGGTAACAAGGGGCTAGCCTCGACAGCTTGCCGCAATATTCTCTACCGTTTGTGAATACGAGACGTTTGCCGGCTAGGCTGCTTACGTGCTGGTACTCTAGCATTATCCAACGCGAGGTGTGGTCCTCAAGATGCTCTATCACTATCAGTGGTCTCTTTGCTAGATCTCCATAGCTCTTTGCGTAGCGCTTCGAGAGGCTCATAGCTTACACCCATAAACTCAGCTGCCGACAGTATCCTCTTGCATGAGGCCCGTAGTGTCTCGAGATGTCTGGGGTACTCTATGTCCCTCGCGAAGTGGTGGTCGGCTATCACCATGTCTCTGGCGAGATTGCAGAGCATTTTTAGATTCTCGAGTCCCTTCTCAACACTTTCCACATCTATCTTGTAGCCGTCAAAATACGTCGGTGGTCCGCTGAGGAACACTATGTCTGGGCGCCAGTCTCTAAGTACAGCTAGAGGCCTAGAGGAGATAGGTCCCTGGATATCCGAGGCGTGTACAAAGGATGAGTCGCAACACCTAATCATAACCATGACAACGTAGCCTAGCTTTGTGCTGTCAGGGCCGTGTGGCATAGGCGGCGAGCCACGGATCTCTAGCCCCCGGTCTACAACGTAGACATTGTCGTCTATGTACACTACTTCCTTGGCAAGCTCTGCTACACGGTTACGCTTCAACAAGCGGTGAGCACGGATACGCTGGCTCACGTTTATGTCATGCGTAGGATGTTTTACTAACAGAACCTTGCCCCGATAAAACTCGGCCTCATCACCGTGGTACAAGTAGTGATCGTAGTGATAATGAGTGACAACAACCATGTCTGTGTCCTCTAGCTCCCGGTATATCTGCTCGCGTATCTCCTCAAGCCTCTTTAGCTCGAGAGGGTGTGGCGGGAGGCCGTAGCGACGTGGCGCGAAGCTTACACCAGGATCTACGAATATTTTAACGCCGCCCGCATCAACTACTGTAGCCATCGAGCGTGAACCGAAGCTATCAGCGCCTACTATCTTGATCCGCAGCTCCGTCAAGGGCGGAGCTCAGCCCTCCCACGGGCAAGGAGTAGTAGGTATGTAAAGTAGTGTCGGGGTTTCGGTGGCGGCCGCCAGCCGACAAACCTCCTCACAGCGCTGTAAGGCTCGGCTGAGGGGAAGGCTCCACACCGTGCTGTCCTATAGCCTACTAGCAGACTAGAGAGGTAATTAACACTGTCCGCCTCTACTCTTCTACAACAGTGTAGCCTTCAAAGACCCACCTGTACTTCTCATATACACGCCTATCTATTATAACATCTCGTCCATCTACACTAAACCTAAGCCCTGCAATAGGATGAGAAGGCGGATCAGGGTACCCAGCTAGCTCTGGAGGCTTTTCCCTACCGACATAGATCCATTTCACCCTAGACGTCTTTCCGGCCTTGCCGGCGTAGACTACGCGCCACCAATACCTGCCAATATAGTAGTATGTTCGCTGCCCGTTGGCAACCTGTCTCGAGACTATGTGGAGTGGTTTGAGGTAGAACCCTGCATCACGTATCAAGCTGTTGTAGCGGTATATTCTGCGCTTGTATTCTTCGAGGAATTTCTCCACTGCGTCGAGGCCGTTGATTACGCGCAGGTACTTGCGCCTAGGCATAGCACGGTCCCAGATGCCAAGGAATAACAATGCAAAAGTTGTGAAAGGGGGAAGTGTATCTACCAGCGTAGTAGTGGAGGCCTCTTCTCCATGACGCGTTTTCTGGCTTCTGCTAGTAGTTCTTTAACCTTCTCGGGGAAGTCGCTGGGCAGCTTGCGGAAGAGAGGCTCTGGCTCTCCCAGCACGTGGCCCGGCTTGAGCAGTGGCTTAGATGCTTCTAGCCAACGACCAGACCTGTGCACTGAACCTTCCATGTTGAGCATTCTCCACAGCCTTTCGGCGGCGTCTGGTGTGAAGGGTGCTAGAAGTACTGCAAGTGTAGCGACGGCGTTGGCGGCCACATACATAGTAGTAGCTGCGTCTGGGGGATCTGTCTTAATCTTCTCCCATGGGGCCTTTGCATTTAGGTACTGGTTGCCTCTCCTGGCTAGTTCTACTACTTCCTCTAATGCTTGCTTCAGCCGGAAAGACTCTATGTAGCTACCGACTCTATTGGGTGCCAACAATATGTAGTCAAGGTACTCTTTGTCCAGTTCCTTCATATTGCTAGGCTCTGGTACCTTATTTCCGAAGCGGGACTTTATGAACTTGAGGACACGGTGTACAAAGTTACCTATGTCATCGTTCATATCACTATTCACTATCCTTGTGAACTCGCTCCATGTAAAGTTAGTATCCTTGGTCTCGGGCCGCATTTTGATGAGCGTAAAGCGCCAATAGTCAGCTGGCAGCAGCTCTAATGCCTCGTCCATCCATATGCCCCAGCGCCGGCTCTTAGAGAACTGTTCGCCCTCATACATCAGGTACTCTGTCGAGGATATGTACCATGGCAGTGTATAGGGATCACCGCTTGCCATGAACATTGCTGGTAGTATAATAGCATGGAATGGGATATTATCCTTGCCTATGAAGTATACTGTCCTAGTCTCCTTATCAAACCAATAACGCTTCCAAAGTTCATCGTCACTCTTTTTCTTTATACCATATTCTTTTGTAGCGGATACATATCCTAGAAGCGCATCAAACCAGACATAGATAGTCTTACCTTCAGCACCCGGGAAGGGTGCTGGTATGCCCCACTTGTTGTCGCGTGTAACGCTACGCGGCTTAAGCCCCTCTTTGACCCAGTTCAAGCTGTAGTTCTTAACGTTTGGCGGTAAACGAGACTCTTGAAGCCAGCGTAGCAGCCTCTCCTGCAATTTAGGTAGGTCGAAGAACCAGTGGCGGCTCTTCCTAAACTCCACGGGACCACCGCATATAGCGCATCTAGGGTTCTTTAGCTCGGTTGGATGTAGTAGCCGTCCACAGTTGTCGCATTGATCTCCATAAGCCTTCTCGAAGCCACAGTAAGGGCATGTACCTACTACGAATCGATCAGGGAGGAACATTCTATCGCGAGGGCAGTAGGGAAGTACATCGTCTTGCTCGAAGATATACCCGTTCTGGTAAAGCTTCATCATAAACTCCTGAACGAAGTTCTTGTGGACGGGGCTTTCGGTGCGGGTGTAATTGTCAAAGCTTATACGATACTCCTGGAAGAGTTTGGAGACGTATTCGTGAGCTTGATCTGTGAGCTGCTTGGGCTCAACGCCTCTACGTATAGCCTCTATCTCTATAGGTGTCCCGTGCTCGTCGCTACCGCTCACGAATACTACGTCCTCTCCGCGGAGCCTCAGGTAGCGGGCAAACACGTCGGCCGATAGTATTGAGCCTATCAAGTTGCCTAAGTGTGGTACGTTGTTTACATACGGCCATGCTGACGTGACTACCCATCGTGCCATAGTCTCCGGGCCCCCGGCGATAGAGTGCACATACTAGGCCCTTGTTATTTTAGGTGCTCTCAGCTAGCCATAGGGTACTCGGGGCTCCTCAGTGGAGCCGAAGACGCCAAGGCATATAGCAGTGGGTAATCTCAACATAGATGTGTACATGGTTGTTGACTATATACCAGGTCCTGACGAAAATTCAGTAGCTAGAGAGGCCTACATTGGGCCTGGCGGAGCTGCAGCAAACTACTCTGTTGCCGTAGCAAGGCTTGGCCACAAAGTATCCTTGCTGAGTCATACTGGTAAGCTTGCAGAGCAACTCGGTGTTCTAAAACTACTACAAGAACGCGGAGTAGACACATCATTGGTAAGGATACATGATAACGAAATGCCAGGCATAGTAATAGTCCTAGTAGCCCCGGGCGGAGAGCGGACAATGATAACCATGCGTGGAGCCAACAACCGGTTACGAGGTGATGAAGTCCAGGGTGTAACGGTCGATGTACTTCATGTGGCTAGCCGTGGCACCGACGTACTCCAGCGGGTAATCTCAAGTATACGTGCAGGCCTGGTATCGTATGACCCGGGTGGTGCAGCAGCTCGTCGAGAGGCATCACGTATACTAGATATTGCACGGAATGCCGTAGATGTGCTTGTGCTCAACCGTGTCGAGTACAAGTTAGTAGTGGGTGACAAGCCATTCGCCGAAGCACAGAGCTTGCTTAACGGGAGGCTCAAGTACATCATAGTCAAGATGGGTGCTGAAGGCGCTACGCTGATATCACGTGACGGCCTCTGGCATGTGGAGGCATTTCGTGCCGGGCAAGTTGTAGACACTACTGGGGCGGGCGACGTATTCATAGCAGTATTTAATTCGTATTTAGTCGAGAAAGGAGACCATATCACTGCTCTCCAGGCGGCTTCGATAGCAGCGGGCATCAAGGTTACGCGCAGGGGAGCGCAGAGTGCGCCGAGCAGAGAAGAGATCGAAAGGTTCCTCCGCGAGAAGCCGCCGAGAGTCCATAAACATGTATGAAGCAGAGCTTAGGCTAGACTGCCGCCTAGCAGATGGCAGGTACTGTGCTCTCTGCTGCTATTCAACCGAAATGCCCCTCTCTAGGAAAGACATAGAGCGGATAACCTCTCTAGGCTATAGTATAGACTATTTTGCTGACTACGTGAATGGGGTGCCACGACTGAGGAACGTCGATGGACATTGCGTCTTCCTAGACCCTTCTACCGGGAAATGTAAGATCTACCCCTATAGGCCTATGGGCTGTCGCCTCTACCCGCTAGTATACGTGCCAGGCAAAGGAGTGGACGTTGATCCGGAGTGTCCGAGGGCCTATACTATTGATAAAAAGACCGTAGAAAGACTCACACCCTTAGTCATTCGTCTCGTTGAAGAAATATATGGAAGTCTATAGCGATAATTGTTCTCCTTGTAACCTTCTCCGGAGTACTCGGAATGTTGGTGTGACGCTACGTGGATGGTTAGCATATACGTTGTCTAGTCTGCCTGTAGAGGTGTTCCTCGGTAGCTGTTTAAGCGCTGTAGGGTTACGGCGGGCCTCCCCAGCTATCTCCCGGAGGGCACCAGCATATTCCTCTATCTGACGCCTCGGCTCAGATTCTGTAAATTCTATCATCAATGCCTCCTCCACTATCAAGGGGAAGTATATGGTTGGTGCATGTAGCCCTTTGTCGAGCAGCGCCTTTGCCACGTCTTCTGCTGTAACTCCTGTTTCCCGTTTTAACGGCTTAGCGGAGAGGACTAGTTCATGTTTCCTCGGCTTCTCCGGGTCATATGGGAGTTCGTAGCCATCTACGCTTCTCATCAATGCTATGAAATAGTTTGTGTTAATGACGCTCTGTATTGCGGACTCTCTCAGTCCTCTGCCACCCAACATAGCTATGTACACGAACGCCTTAACAAGGGGTATGATGTTGCCGTAGAACATACGTATTCTTCCTATGCACTTCTTGCATTCATAGTCCCAATAGTAGCGATCACCCTTCTTGGCTATGAGCGGTCTTGGGAGGTACTCGGCAAGCTCTCCCCGTGCGCAGACAACGCCTGCGCCCGGGCCTCCGCCCCCGTGAGGCGCGCCGAAAGTCTTGTGGAGGTTTAGGTGTATTATGTCGAAGCCCATGTCGCCGGGCCTCACAATACCCATTATGCCGTTGAGGTTAGCGCCATCGTAGTACAATAGCGCGCCGATACTGTGGAGCTTATCTGCTATCTCTAGTATGCGGTCCTCGAATATCCCTAATGTATTAGGGTTTGTCAGCATTATGCCAGCAGTCCGCTCGGATAATGCTGCGTCTAGTGCTTCCATGTCAACAGTTCCGTTTTCAGAAGTCGGTATCCTCACTACCTTGAATCCCGCCATAGCAGCGCTGGCAGGGTTAGTACCATGAGCGGAGTCCGGGACAAGCATCTCATCTCGGTCCTCGCCCTTGTCTATGAAGTACTTGCGTATCATTAGTGCTCCTGCTAGTTCTCCGGCAGCCCCGGCGGGAGTCTGCAAGCTGCACCTATCCATACCTGTTAGCTCTGCAAGCCAGCGCTCAAGGAGGTAGAGCATCTCAAGTAAGCCTTGTACAGTTTCCGGGTCCTGGTATGGGTGCAGGTAGCGTATCCGAGGATCCCTGGCTATTTCCTCGCTTATCTTAGGGTTGTACTTCATGGTGCACGAGCCTAGAGGCACTGGGCCTACGTCAACACCGTAGCTCATCTGGCTTAGTCGTGTAAAGTGACGTACGACCTCTACCTCGCTAAGCCCCGGTATATTTGGGATAGAGTCTCGGAACATGTGTCCAAGCATCTCTTCTGGTGTGACGTCGAGTATACGTTCCAGCTCTGCATCCTCGTGGCTATAGGGGCGTACGAATCCGGAGTTGTTTGGATCTCCTAGCTCGTATACTAGGGGTTCACTCCATCTTGCTTGCCTCCAGCCGCTTCTCAGCTTGAGAGTCATAGCATCTCACCTATAGCTTCGACTAGTCTATCGATGTCTTTCATGCTGTGGGCTTCTGTTACGCAGAAAAGCGCAGAGTACTCGTCCATGAGTGGTGGTTTATCTGCCAGAGGGAGACCACCCATGATACCCTTCTCGAGGAGTGCTCTGTGTATACTATGGTAGGGCTTTGGGAACCGTGCAGTAAACTCCTTGAAGAACTCTCCGCTAAACTGTGGCGCCTTTACTCTCTCGAGTTCTCCGAGCCTCTTTGCGGCGTAGTGGCTGCGCAACCATATGCTGCGGGCTAGCTCGCGTAGCTCACTGCCTCCAAGGAGGACCATGTATGCTGCAGCGGCTACGGCCATTAACGCCTCGTTACTAGTTATGTTCGACGTCGCTTTCTCGCGGCGGATATGCTGCTCACGTGTCTGTAGAATCATTGTAAACCCGTACTCGCTGCCGTCAACGGTCTTCGTCAATCCTATCAGACGGCCGGGCATTTGTCTTACTAGCTTCCGGTCCCACCGTGTGGCAAATATCCCTAGGTAGGGGCCTCCATAGTTCAGACCCAGGCCCAGCGGTTGCGCGTCGCCAACAACTATGTCAGCCTCGTAACTCCCCGGCGAGCGCACTATGCCGAGGCTTAGAGGGTCAACACCTACTATGAATAACGCTTTTCTCCGGTGGACTATCTCGGCTATAGCCTCAACACCATCGTCTATGACTCCAAAGAAGTTTGGAACCTCTACGTATACAGCAGCAGTGTCGCTATCTATAGTGTTCTCCAGTCGATCTAGGTCTACTTTTCCTGTTTCACGATCAAACTCCACGACCCGAATGTCTGCTTCCTTGCCGAGGAGCCATGTCTCTATAACCTCCATGCGCTCAGGGTGTATATTCCCAGCCACCACTATGCGCTTCTTTCTCGTTACGCGCATAGCTGCTAGTATGGCCTCTGCAGCGGCAGTACTCCAGTCGTACATTGATACGTTAACTACGTCCATCTCTAGAAGATCAGCCATGAGGCTCTGGTATTCGAAGAACACTTGGAGGAGTCCTTGATTTATTTCAGGCTGGTATGGTGTATACGCTGTGTAGAATTCGCTGCGCGAGAGTATAGCGTCTATAACAGCTGGTACGGTATGAAAACAGATGCCTCCTCCGAGGAAGGGTGGCGGGTCAGTGAAGACCTTGTTCTTGGAGAGCATCGAGTCTACCAGCCGCTGAAGCTCCCACTCCGAGAGCTGGCGTCCGAACCCAACGTTTGGGGGCTCCTTAAGCATTATCTCTGGCGGTACGTCATTGTACAGCTCCATTGCATCGTTTACGCCTATCCGCTTAAGCATCTCTCTGCGGTCTCTTTCGTTAGCAGCAGGAGCCCATGGAAGTCTCAAAGACTGTGACACCCGGGGCTGTAGGGCGGTATTGCACCAGTTTATAGACATAGGATACATGGGATCCAGTCCTAACCAAGAAGTAAGTATAATTCAACTAGGTTGTCGTTATTTACTAGAACCCCGGGGCTGTGATGAGAGTCATGCCACCCGACGCGGAGAGGATGAGGCTAACACCCCTGGGGTAGCAGAGCCCCGCATACAAACCCCGTTACCATATAGGCTAGGGTGTCTCGGCTGTAACGATTATGATACTATCAGCAGGGTCTACGGGTTCGCTTCCAAACTGGTGATAGTTGAAATATATGGTTAGGCATCTCAAACTGATGTAGCTAGAGGACTTCATCGAAAGAGTAGAAGGCCCGCAGTGGAGCCGCCGCCGGGATTCGAACCCGGGACCCCCGGCTCCCTCGGAACCCGCGGCTCATCCCGCCAGTGGACGCCAGCGGGGGCTTACGAGGCCGGTGCTCTACCGCTGAGCTACGGCGGCTCCCATGTATAGGCTTGAGTCTACAGTGAGAGGCGGCTTTATAGGGTTATCGTGCAATAATTCATCCTGGAAGCCGATGACGCAACACGCAGGCCTAGTAGACCCTCCCCGATTCTCTAGTGGTGGTGCTGGGGAGGGGATGCTATAGCCCGTCCACGGCCGAGGCCTAACTTGGCCCGTGTGTCTACAAAACACGCCATATCTCTATGAGTTAGAAGTATCAGCGCTCAGCCTTGTCCTCATAGCCCCTCTGCGTAGGACGCCTACATCATGACATACATCACTCTTGCATTTACCTCTTCAGCTCCGGATTCCTCTTCAACGGGGCTCGGGCCGGCCACATTCATCATATAGTGGGGTCTGGAGATGATGCACCGTCCTCCATTAGGTCTATATGCTCTTATTAAGGGGTTTAGTAGGTCTGGCGCTTGAACTTGAACGGAGGAGGCTCGTAGCGCGGAGTCTAGTAGCTAATGATAGTTGAGTCTGAGGTGTAGTTGACGTGCTCTCGGAGCGTATGATGCTGCTTGTGAGTCAAATCTACCTCGCAATACTGTCGCTTGTACTAGCTGTAGCACCACAATACTATATGCTAGTATTTATCATATACTTTATAGCCATAATGGGTCTAGGTATGTATACCGCACGTGGTGGAGGAGGCACTCGTGTTCCCAGAGAGGAGGTCGAGAAAGCACGTACATTACTAAAAGAGGATAAGGCCTTTGAACTAGCTATGGAGGATGAGGAACTAGTAAGGCAATTTGCTGGTCAAGCGAAGACAATGCTGATAATGTTTATGCTATTCCCAGTCTACATTGTCATATTTAGAGCTGCAACAACCTACTATAATGACCTCGTAGCTAGGCTGCAGAGTTTGGGCGTACCCAACGAGACGACAGCAGGATTCATAGTGTGGTTGTCCGTGTTCGAGTCTATGTTCTTGATAAGCCAGTTGTCTAGGCGGATAGTAGCCAGGAGTGGGCGTGCACAGCCACCAATGGTTCCCCACGGCTTTCGTGTAACCGAGAGGGGGATCATTGTTAAGGGCTCTCTCGGCCAAGTTATAGGATTTCCGCTTCCTGATGGCAGCGAGGTAAAGCTGAATGAGACTAAGAATTACGTTGAGATAAAGTATCCGCGGGGTAATAGGATAAGACTGTATACACGTAAGGCCCGGAAACTATACGAGTACATACAACGCTATGGCATACGCCGGGAAGAAGGCCAGGACAAAGGTACAGAGGCAATCTAGAGGCTATAATGTAGTATGGTTAAAGTTTGGTTTAAGTAATGCTTTAGATTTTCTGGTCTAGTACCATCCTGTATTCGACTTCGTCGAGATGGTTATCGACTCTAAGCTTATCCAGCATCTCTTCAAGCCTACTCTTCTCCTTTTCTATTTCGCCTTTGCATCCCTCGCCGACGCGGATAGGTTTGTCTATGCGCGATAGGAGTACTACACGGCTTTCTATCTGCTGCGAGAGTATTTTGTATCCGGTTAGCTCGGCGAACTTCTTTGCAAATGCGAGGACCTCTATGTGACGTAGCATGTCCTTGTTGGAGAGGCGGTGTCGTGCAGCACCGACGTGCATATAGGATTTAAACTCTATGTAAGTAGGCTGTGCGATCTCTACGAGTTTGGCCCAGGCTTTGAGTGCTGTGTCGTGGATGTTGAAGCTTCTCACTAGTGTGAACCTTATCACTGTAATGCTTGAGAAACTTGGCAACATTTCTAGAGTCTTCAGAGTTAACTCCCAGGCCCTTGGCACGAGTGGTTTGTCAAACTCGTTGTAGCTCTTCTTGTCCCACGCCTCTATGCTGATATAGAGTTGTGTAGGCTCCTCCTCAAGGTTAGCCAGTACGTCAGGGCGTACACCACGGGTTACTAGAAATGTTGTAAGGCCGCGTTTATGATACTCGTGTATTAACTCGCCAAGGCGTGGATAAAGTGTGGGCTCACCGGTGAGACTTATAGCCACGTGGACTGGATTCATTGCTTCTTCCAGCATGCGCTTCATTCTTTCGTCAGCCTTGGGGTGGCCCCAGTAGCCCATAAGGGATTCTCGATGCGCCTCTATGCTGCCTTCTGCTATGAGGTCGGGGTCGTCTATCCATGGTAGCTTAGTGTCGTCCCAGCGTATGGTGTCTGTTGGGCGTAGCCTCCAGCAGTGTAGGCATGCATTCCAACACCATAGTGCAGCAGGGCTCATTTGTATATCGCGATGACTCTCTATTCCATAGAACCGGCACTTGTAGCAGAACCTATTCTCTACAAGAGCCGCGTGTGTCCAATGGCACTTCTTGACGACGCTGTGGCGGCCAACAATTATGTAGCCTTGCCTCTCAAGTATACGGTATAAGCTGCGGTAAGGTTCTGGAAAATCGTCTATACGATACTTCCATCTCTTATTTCTAACAGTTCTGGGCCTAAAGTCCGCCTGGGTCATTCAACCCCCGTTAACCCTGCTTCACCTCTAGACCCCTAATTAGCAGCTCTGCTGGTAGGGTTTGTCAACTGATTGTCGAGAGAATTTTTAGACATAACTTATTACATTGCTAGCGACAAGGGGTGTGGTGCACACCCTTTAGCCGACCCCAAGGCGGGATGAGGGGAGTGGCCAGGACCGAACCCCATAAATGTGTACTTATGCTTCAGTGCTCCGCCTACTCATCACGCCTCTGCAGCCCTTACAATATGGTCGGGTGATGCTTGTCAGACCCAAAGGTCTTCATCATGAACATGCTGAGCCAACACCTAGCTGATTATGTGGTAATGTGATGAATTCCCTGTGGTCTGAGCCCCTTATGGTATACCATTCTATTCTATGCAACATATGCAAATATAGTATGTCTAGTTGATATCTATGTGTAGTTGTAACCCATTTTTCTCTACTACATCCCAGAACTCATTAGCAGATCTAATAACCCTTATAGGTTTCCCACGGGTGTTATCTAGTGCTTCTTCGAGTTCAAGAAGTTTCCTCTTAAATTCTAAACCTCTGCTAAAACCGCCAAGCCCTCGTGTTGAGACCACTCGATGACAGGGGACTATCACAAGATCCTTATTCTGACGCATGTACATGCCCACTACTCTGGGTGTGGTCGCGCAAAGTTCTGCTAGAGCCCCATAAGTCACCGTATAGCCCATTGGAACCATCATAAGGAGTAAGTAGACTATGTCCTTTCTTGAACGGGGGTCCTTCCAGCTCACCCTCTCCTCACCCTTTACATCTTGATGCTAGGGAGGGTTCATCGGCATCTTTGCGGGGAGGCCAGTCATCCCCCGTGGTCTCAGCCTTTTGAGATGTACTCTATCAAACCTGTGCAAAACATTTATAAGGGTTTGTACAGAGATGATGTTACAGCATGGTGGATGGCGGGGTAGCATAGCGGGGTAGGGTAGCCTGGTAGCCCGCGGGGCTCATAACCCCGAGGTCGGTGGTTCAAATCCACCCCCCGCTACCACAAGCCCGCCGCGCGCGGGCCCCCGCCGCCAATTCTCCCTCCTTTCACGAAAATGCGAACGTCCACGTCTACTCTTCACAAGTTATTGACGGTTCTCTGCTGATACGATTATTGTATTAATAATCGGTATTCGGATTAGTTACGATCAGCTATCTCTAAGAATCTGGTACCTCCATGCTGTTCTGATAAAGGGGATCCATGATTATTAAGAAACAGTTTATGCTTGCGTTACCATTCTCGATAAGACGTGTTAGCGATATGAACTATACTAATATTGATAATTGTAAATCTAGTCTGCTAGTCGTGGCTGAGGGTCATGGGAAGCTAATTGAACTAGATTGTGTCGATAAATTTGTCTTTGTACCGCTAGACTATGATGGTGATGTTGACTATGAGTTATATGATAATGAACGTGTGTGTGCAAGTAACCGTAGAGACGATAATAACTCCATACAAGTTATACGTGGTCCCCATACTATAGTATATGAGCACAAAGGTCTACTAGGGAGATCCCTGAGTATATTGTTTCGTGCTAGCGGTTGTAGGAGAGGTGATGTAATTAACAGGGCTAGTACTATAAAGTCGGATCAAGATCTCGTCTCTAGTTATGTCCTCTACCGTCGTGCTGGCGAGTACTATTTAATATTTGATACTGCTACTTCATTTATTCATGTGAGACTTGGCGAGAAACCTCTAGAGGTTAAGCATAGAAATGGAGTATTTATGGCTCTTTTTAAGGACTATATTAGGCTCCTAAGTCCTATTACGGGATTCATAGACATACCTTCTTCGGAAAGTAGTCTTGAACCGCTTGGGTACAATTCTGAAGGAGATATCCTTCTCTACAATAGGAATGATGGAGTGGTTTATGCTATTGATAAAATTGGCGGCATTAAGCCGGTAATTCGTTGTAATAGCATAAGTGTTATGCCCTCATATGAGGGATATAGTATCATTGAGTGTGACCATAGGGTAATAGGCGGTGTAAGTGCTGTAGCATCATATGGTCTAGCATTATTAAGGCAACTTATATCTTCACGTAGGTCCCTAATAATATTCCCCTATATAGTACTAGTAGATAATAATATATCTATAATCGAGCTTGGAAAGATCACTAGCGTTCTAGCCGATGTAGTATGGGATGGGATTGCCAAGAAAATTAGGGTTTTTGGATTATACGGCGGAATAGACCATGACACTGTTGGCAGAGTCGTATCAGTAATGGAGAATGAGGTTACAGGAAGATTTATTGACTATTCAATAATACTAGAAAGGTGCATATTGCAAAGGATCGATAAAGGTGGAATATGCATACAGTATGACGGTATTTGCTCTGATAAGATTCTTAGGGTATGGGGGAGGCTCGTAGGCTTTGACATGAATAGTTTTGAGCCAGTTCTAGTAGTTAATGAGGATCATATTAGGCCGAGCGTACTTGAGTTTAACAATGGCAGTTTTTACGCAGAATATGTTATGCCAAAGCATTTAGATGATTTGGATAATATTGATGGATTATACGTAGTTGAGAAATCTAGTGGTATATCTGTAAGAATTAAAAAAATTGATATAAGAAAGGTTTATGTAAACACTGACATAGTTGACATAGCGTTGCAAGACATCAGTACGGTCCGGATACGTCTCAGAATTACAAGTAACTTTGAGCTGTATAAGCTCTTCGTGCTCCCAGGATATCAGCAAGCTAAGATAATATATAGAGAATTGAAGATGAATAGTGACAGTGGAGGAATAATTTATGAAGCAGAAGCAATAATTAATGTTGAAATAGACGAATTATATGCTAATAGGTATAGGCTGAATATACTCTTGGTAAGTGACAATAATATTAGGATACTTAGTTCTGTAGACGTAAGAGGAGAGATAATTAATATGTTTGGAATAATTAATAGTCTAGATATATTAGTTAATAACGATATTGAACTCTTGGAGGTAGTACTTAGAAAGAGTGGACATATAGTCTTTAGGGTGAATGATATAGATATGCCTATTGAAGTTGGAGGAGAATTCTATTTGCGCGTGCCAGGTGGTATGGGTAGTGTAGTACTCCGGGATAGGAGTGGTATTAGAAGCTTTACTACTTTTGGTGTAAAGGGTAACACTGTTCTTGTACAGTTAGTTAATAAGCATATAGTTGAATTTAAGTGTAATGTGGGTTGTACATTGCTATGTGGTAAACATGTTCTAGTAAGCGGGAGGAGTGTATACGTTGATTTGAACGATATAGCTAACCTTGGTGATGTTTGCAAGATAATAAGCATAGGTTATGGAACATTAAAAGAGGGTGTAGTTAATGTTCCTAGACTATTATTAGGGATGGCTGTGAGAGTTGGGGTTGAATTAGCTAAGCATCTTAAGTTGTGACAACACATAGTCTCTAATTCTACTGGTGTCTGGTAGCTCAGTGACGAGATTGCCATTCTCCATTACTCTTTCTAGTAGTGGGCGTGGCTCAGAGCCATCATTACACTTGAACGAGGGGGACTCGTTCCAAGGAAGTATGACGTCGTTCAATGGTGGGCATCGATATACCTGCTTCATGCCTGGAAGCTTTCCGCGCTTAGTTATGGGGATCCATTCATTGCCGCGTTTAATCTCTATAATGTCCATGCTTATATCTATGCTCGGCGGAAATGCTATCGATGTGCCAACACCGAATGCGTCAACTAGATCTCTGAGCTCCTTGATGCTTTCCTCGTCGAGGCCTCCGCTGACTATTATTTTTACATCCTTGTAGCCATTGAGGTTTAACGTCCATCGAACTTCCTCGATTATTCTCTTCATGTTGCCTCTCCTACTGCTAGGAGTATCTAGTCTTACACCATAGAGGCGCTTGCCTAGTGTGCGCGCAGCTAATAGTGCTTCATATCTCTCGTCATAGAATGTATCGACAAGAGCTATCCGTGGGACATCAGGCTCAACAACTTCGTCGAAGGCCTTCCATGCTTCTACAGGATCGCCAAACAGTATTATCAAAGCATGTGGCATCGTGCCGCGGGGTTCGATGCCTAGAAATTCCCGTGATAACAGCCCGGAGACTGAGTCGCAGCCACCAATGTAGGCGGCTCTGTCAACCATGGGGGCGAGTGCTGGATGTACTGAGCGCAGACCGAAGAATAACACAGTCTTATCTCCTGCTGCAAGTC
Organism: Pyrodictium delaneyi; assembly: GCF_001412615.1. Classification (NCBI taxonomy): domain Archaea; kingdom Thermoproteati; phylum Thermoproteota; class Thermoprotei; order Desulfurococcales; family Pyrodictiaceae; genus Pyrodictium; species Pyrodictium delaneyi. The sequence goes on from NZ_CP013011.1 coordinate 1,175,272, forward strand.
TTATTCTAGCAGCCTTGGTGGCTATGCTCGTTTCATGGCGTAGAGCGCCAAGTATAGCTGTCTCTAGTTCGGCAAATTCACAGTAAGGTCCTTCAATAACCATTAGCGGCTCTACTGGCTTGAATATAGTGCCTTCACGCATGGCATAAACGTTGACCTGCTTTCCCTCGAGGATGGCTAAAGCTTCCTCGAGCCCGGCAAACACTGCCCACTTATATCCTCTAGGCAAACTATAGGCGTGGAACTCAGCCCTCACAATAGTATTGCAGAGGCCCTTAGCCTCTAGGATGCGGCGTGTCCTCGTAAAGTACACGTCAGTAGCTCTACCCTTGAGTATATCATCTATGCTGGCTACGTAGAGGCGCGGCTTACTCATATCTTAGTCACCCATTATTTCGACAATTATCCTCCTAGTTCGAGGGCCATCGAGTTCTACCAGAAGGATGTTTTGCCATGTCCCCTTGACAAGCCTCCCGCCCAGAATAGGGAACACTCTGGAAGGACCTATAACTGCGGCAGCGAGGTGTGCATGAGCATTATCATCTATCCTGTTGTGCCTCCAATCATAATCCGGCTTAAAGACTTCTTGTATAAACTCGATGTAGTCGCCAAGAAGACCAGGCTCAGCCTCATTGGCCATAATGGCTGCTGTTGCGTGAGGTACGAATACGAGACATAGACCATTCTTAATACCAGATTCACGGACAATAGCCTCAACGTCACTAGTTAAATCTATGATCTCGAAACGACTCGTACTGGTAACACTAAGCTCTTTGACTACAATCTTCATTCAAAAGCCACCTCATAGCCTCGAAATAATCCCTAGCTTCTAAGGCGTAGAGTAGGCGCAAAAGAATTGTTCGAGCCAAGCTACAGTGTACATATTAATTCAGAGCGTTGACATGGCTCATCTGGCGGTATGCTATGAAGAGCATAGGAGAACAGATAGAAAAACTAGTAGAGGAGAAGATAAAGCAGCTAGAGCTAGAGCTAGGTGATCCACTAGTATACGCTGATAAGGACTTCGATAAACTACTAGAGAAATACCCAATAGTAGTAGTAGAGTTTGCAGCACCCTGGTGCAACCCCTGCAAAGCATATACACCAGTCTTCCGGAGAGTAGCACGCAAACTCATGAACAAATACGGAGACAAGATAGTCTTCGTGTACCTCGATACGGACAAACTCCCGGAAATAGCGGACCGCTACTCCGTAGAGAACATTCCCACAACTATAGTATTCGTTAACGGTCATGTGGCGGACGTTATTATGGGTGCGACGCAGGAGTCACGGCTTGAGGATAAGATACTGAGTATAGCACGAGAAGTGCTAGACCATTAAGTAATGATAGAGTAGACTAAGAGAATACACCTTCGAGCTTCGGCAAAGGGGGAGGTGCATCATCCCCTAATGCAGGGTCCGCTTGGGGACAGCGCCTCCACATTCGCCAAGGATGAATAATGGGTTCCGAGACGAGACTTAAAACTCTGTTTTTGGCCCTGTCAGTTCAAGTATAAGGAGCTTGAGTATAGCAGTGATGAAATTAGGCCGAGGTCCGAGCCCAGATGCGGAGAGAGGATGGCACTGAGCCCATAAAGCTACCAATACTCGGATTTAAGCCACTCATAGGCGTTGTTCATCTTCCGCCAACACCTTCATCGCCCAGAGGCTATGGGGGCGTAGATAGACTCATAGAGTACACGCTAAGCGAGATAGCCAAGCTAGAGGAAGCAGGATTTGACGCAGTAATAATAGAGAACTACGGCGACAAACCCTTCGACATAGAATCTAGCGACGAAGTACTATTATCCGTGTTATCCGTGATAGTGAGAGAAACAGTAAAATCCACAAAGCTAGTAGTGGGAGTTAATGTTCTACGAAACAATGCTAAAGCATCAATAGCAGTAGCCTATGCTAGCGGCGCTAGATTTGTACGAGTAAATGCATATTGCGAACTACGCGTAGCACCCGAGGGTGTCCTCTTACCCATTGCGAGAGAAGTTGAACAGCTTAGAAAACAGCTAGATAGAAACATTCTAGTTCTAGCAGATATCGATGTAAAGCATAGCGATCCTCTTGGAGCTTACAACCTAGGCAACGTACTCTATAACTGTATAGAACGCGGTCATATGGATGCTATAATAGCTAGCGGCACAGCTACATCCAAACCGCCAGAGCCAGGGTACATAGCGTTCATTAAGCGTAACTCGTCTAAACCAGTTATACTCGGTAGCGGCTTGAATATCAACAATGTACAACTTTACTGGAACCTCGTAGACGGCTTCATAGTAGGGTCATCGATCAAGTATATGGGTAGAGCCGAGAACCCGATAGACATACGCCGGGCTAAACAGCTGGCCGAAATGGTAGAAAATCTACGCGCTAAGACCTTTCCAGTGTAAAGCCTCTATCAGAGTTACCATGTTACCATCTCTAAATCGGACGTAGAGGATATAAATAGTAGAACACTTGGGCTAGCCGCAGAGCAAGCTCCTAGAGTCGCCTACTGCTTGCTAGTTATGCGATAGAAGTAGCGATTTAGCACGAGGTAACGGGATGTGAGGTGATAGGGCCAATGAGAATACTAGGAGAGCTGGAACCGACAAAGAACAATGAAAAGCTTGCAAAGAGGGTAGAAAAGCTTGCAGGAGTAGTCGATGCAATAGATATACCAGAAGCCCCTATGGGAAAGCCAATAGCACATGCGGCTATACTAGCAGCATATATCAAGGCCAAGTACGGCATAGATGCTATCCCACACGTACGTGTATCAGATCTAAACACTGTAGGACTGCTTAGCATCCTTGGCGGTCTTAAGGCCACGGGCATAGAAGAGGCAGTACTCCTCAAAGGAGACCAACCAATAGTAGGCAAAGAGGTCGAGGAACTAACAGTCGAGTCAGCTGCGGAAGTAGCCTCGTCAAGACTAGGTGGTAAGCCACGCTTAGGCGCAATGATGAGCCTAAGATACCCCTTAGAAGCAATAACAAAAAGACTCCAGGCGCCCCTGGACTTCTACCTAGTACTGCGCCCTAGCCATTCCCTAGAAAAGCTGGAACAAGTAAGCAAGCTTGCCAAGAGTCTCAATAAGCGCCTCTATACATACGTCATAGTAGCTAGCAGTAGAAATTACTCCAAGTTGAGAGAGATGCTAGTAGGCCAGCCGGTATACAACATAGACGAGGCAGTAAGATTCGTCACTAAGATACAGGGACTAGTGGATGGTATACTAATCTCAAGCCCAGGCGATGTTGATACCATTAGCGAGACAGCCCGGCGGATAAAGAAGGAACTACGGCTAGACTAGGTTGAACTAACAAAGACCGTGCACCAAACTAGTAGGGAATGTTAGAATGTTAAGTTCTTAGCCTACTCCTCTTCTACGGTACGCGGTGCTACAATGAATCCCTTCTCCGTCTTGGCAGCATTAAGTAGAGCATCCTCTCTGTCAAGTCCCCGGCTCGGGTTATCGGGCCTCAATAGACCCTCCTTATCAACAGCGTGATAGAGGGGTTCAACACCCTCAAGCTCGGCCTCGAGAAGCGTGTCGATAAGTCTACGGGCCTTTACAATTCTCTTCTCGAGTTCTTTCGCCTCTTCGTCGTCAAGACTGATGCGTGAAAGCCATGCAAGATGTTTAACGTCTATGTTCTCCCTCATTGTGGTCAGCCTCTCACATCCGGCATAACAGTTGCAGGTATTCCCAAGCGTTTAGAGACATAGGATGCAAAATAAGCAGCAGCCCTGCCACCACGATACCCGTCAACGATGAGCATTCTCGGCCTAGCCTCCTCGACGTAGCTGACAAGCTGGCGAAAATCAGCATGGTCGCTAAACGATACAATCCACTCACGGGGACTAACCCGGCGTAAGGGTTCCCGGAACTCCCAGCCAGTCAACAATATGTGTACAGGCCTCAAACCATTGCTAGGTAACACACGGCGACGGCGCCAGCTACTATAATGCCGGAACCCTATATACCAACCACTACGCTTAACTTCGCGAGCCTCACGAGTACCGTCAACAACCACGTCACCAACACGATAGCCATGGCGCTCCAGCACAGAGACACTCCTGCCAACCCGCTGATTGACAAGAAACGGTGCGTCAACACCATGCCGCCTAAGCAGGAGCATAATCTCCTCAATCTTACCATAATAGCCATAAATGTACACTGGGCCGTACATCAATCCCTCCTGCACAACATCGGCCAGCAGTAAATCAATCTCTTCCTGCCACGGGCGTACCCACTCCTCGACCCCGTACGTAGCATCTATAACCAGCACGTCCAGCTCGTACAGTATATCAGTGCCAGGCAACTTAAAGTCACCAGTATAGCCGACTCGTGTGCCATTAGCAAGCTCTACAACAACCTCGGCAGCACCCGGCACATGATTAGCCTGCTTAAGCGTCAGCACATCACCGTCAATAGATACAGAGACACCATAGGGTAATACAAGCCTCTTACTGGGAGGAATCCTGTATCCAGACACCTCTAGCAGGTCTAGCGTCAGTGGAGTACCAGCTATCAGTCCCAACTCTCGGATACTCCTAGAAAGTCCTACAATGTGATCTTGATGAATATGTGTCACTACACGGACGCTAAATCCAACAGCATGACCGTCAGCAATAATATTAGTGCCAAGTACTATGGCACCCGTCTCCAACACACCAACAGTGCTTAGCGGTCTTTGCAACCCCTAATACTCCCTAGAATAATGGCTATACCGCTATGGTATTACAATTAAGCTTTGGCCCAACTCCACTATAGCTGATGCCGAGGTTCAAGGCTTATAAGAAGCAAGGACGGTGAGAAATGGTGATAATGTCTCTTGAGGGGAAAAAGGCAGCTAGGAGGGAAACCCTGGATATGGGCTTGTCTAGGCTTGCTTAGCGAAGCCGAAGGTTAGGTTGAAGAGCTGGTCTAGCTCTGCCTTGATCTCGTCTCTCTTCTCCTTAACGGCCTTCACTACGGCTTCTAGGGCGTTGTATGCTCTACTCGGTATCTTGCCGCGGAACCAGCTCACATCCTTGGCCATGCCTACGCCAATGCTGTCGTACTTTATGCCGGTGAGTGGATCCTCTTCGCGCTCGTTGACTAGCTTGTCTATCTCTAGCACTAGTGTACCGCGTGCGAGCATGTAGTCGCCGTAGGGGTCGACGAGCTTTAGTACCTGCTTCTTAATCTTGCTTAGTATCCTTATGCCTAGGATCTTCTCCGGCGAGGGCCTTATCTTGGCCACCTGGAGAGCGCCGAGTAGTGCTACTATGCCGCTGAGGTCGCTGAAGGGCTCATACCATGGTCTTCCGCGGCCGCCGGCGGGCATCTGCTCGGCGCTGGCGCGTAGGAGCACCTGGCCGCTGAGCACAGTGTTGTAGGCGTAGGCCTTCTTGAACTTCTCGTCGAGTGCTATGTCTATGATGCTCTCAGCGTTGCTACCTACGAATAGCGTGTGGCGGGCAGGTGTATCGAACACAACACCCATGTAAAAGCCGAACATCACAGCAGCCTCTGGTCTGTCAGCGGCCTTGAACACTGTGTCGCCGAGCAAGGTCCTCTGTAGGGCGACGTCGCTTAGCCTCCTCGGGGCCTCGCTGTAGGCTATAACGCGGACTAGGCCGAAGCTCTGCATCATACGTAGGTAGTATAGTAGGTCGTTCATGCCGAAGTTCTTGAGAGCTACGTACTTCTCGCCGAGCATCTCTACGCGGACAATGCCGCCCACGATTTCACTGACTTTCTTCGGCGGCTGGCCAGGCTCAGCGGCGCCTGCTAGCATGTCCTTGTAGAACTCTATTAGACCAGACACACCGCCCAGCTTACCCTGCGCTGCAGCGGCTAGCTCCTTGAACCTCCTAGGTACCCTAGCCTCTAGGGTCAGAGGGGGTAGCAGCATACTCCCACCACTCCACGTACAAGTACCTATGAAGCCAGGAGTTAAAAATTACCCTCTTCAACCCGGTATGCCGCTAATCCAGGACTAGCATGTTTAACAGAGACCAGGTGTATAATAACTCCGGTATTACGCTGGACAAGGCAAAACCACAGTTGTCTCAAAATTGGATAAGATAAACAAAAAGAGTAATATTTCAGTAACTCTGTGAGACGAGTACAGCAAGGAAGCTAAGCGTTACAAGCCAAGCACCAAGCACAACCACTCCTGCATTGGGATTAATTACAACAATACTCATAGCTATGGCGGAACCGAGAGAGGTTATAAACATGAGCCTCTTAAGAACAAGACGAGGATGAAGCGTCCTCGTTATTGATACTAGAATCCTGGCAGCGGTAGAACGGCGGACACGCATATACTCTGGCAAACGGTGCAACAATTTCAAGCCATCACGAGTAAGCCTATAATAAACACGAGTTCTCCGGAAAGGCCCCCACCCACTATTGCGCAGAACACGGGCAAGAAGACGAGGCTCACGCCTCGTGTAGACGGATAAGTATTCATCGAGCTGCCTCGACCCTACACGAGCAATGGCAGCCAAGTCTTCTAGCGGTAGCTCATAGCCGGGACTAGAACCAAGCGCGACAATAACATCATAGAGATAAACATAGCGAGTAACGAAGGACAGTACATCATATACACTAGAAGCGTTATAACGAGAAGTTGTCATATCACTGCTTATAGAATCTGTACCTGCGACGCTCCGAAGGATACCATATATCTCAATCCCTTTCTCGGTAAGCCGAATAAACCCATCATTAATGTCTACAAGCCCCTTGACTCTCATCTTACGTAAACTATCAAGTACAGCCTTACGCGGAACGTTTAGCGCAGCAACAACTTCATCTACATATGCACCATTCTCGCCAACAAGCATCAATATATACAATTGAAGCCAGCCACGAGACAAGTCTATAACAGAGTCAACACGACGCAATAGCTCCAGCTTCTCGAAAAACCTGTTCTGCTGGACGAGCGTCTGTCGCGTAGCAGCCAAAGCAGTACCCCAGAGACTAGAGAAGAATACAGGAGGATGCAGTAGATTAAACCACCGTCGCCTACTCGCCACGAGACCATGTAGAGTCAATGTTAAAACTCAGCTCGCCCACTGGGCGACACCAAGCCACCAGCTTAAAACAAACAGGAAACCCTCACATAGCACGGCCAAACAACCAGAAGAAAAAGGTGTACACCCCAGAAGCGAGGTGGTCTGGAACATGGCCCGTATGAGAGGTATAGTAGGTATAGAGGCAGCAATAGTACTAATAGCGTTCGTCCTCGTCGCGAGCGCGCTAGCATTCGTAGCAATCAACATGGGTATGTTCGCTAGCCAGAAGAGCAAGGAAGTAATGGCCAAGGCATACGAGTCCAGCACACGAGCACTCGACATAGCGGGAGACGCAATAGCAAAGGTAGACACAGCAACCAGTACTGTAACTATGGTATATGTACCAATAAAGCTAACGGCTGGTACAAGCCCCATAGACCTAAGCAAAACTGTAGTATCCCTCCTCATACAGAGGCCTGACGCAGCCGACAAGGCTATAGCCAACGCGATACCAACACCCCCAACAGCTCTAACAACACTGACAGATCTAGGTGCCACCGGCACGATAAACAGTTATGAGGCAAAGTGGTTCATATCTCTAGGTGACACGAACACGCTACTTGAGCCTGGTGAGCTAGCAATACTAGCCATAAACGTCACTGATACTACAGCTGGCGGTCTACCAGCATACAGCGCTGTACAGGTAGAGATAAAGCCACCAGTAGGTGCACCCCTAGTAGTAAAGTATCAGATACCACCCGTACTAACAAGCGACTACATAGACCTAGTAGTTGGTGGTTAATCTGTATAGTACTATAGCTAACTAGTTAAGTTACAGCATACAGGGGGTGGGAAGGAAATGCACCTATCGGTTTTTTGTGCACCCCGTTTCCGGGGACAATTCAGGCTTCGTGGTGCCTCGATACCCGAGCATGTAATTATATTTACTGCCTTTATAGTTACATTAGTTGCTTTTACAGTTGTATTTACGACGTTTGTAAAACATCTAGGTTCCGGGGATAGTGGAAGCTACCAGTTACAGATACTTAGAGTCGATGGGGTTTTCGTAAATAGTAGCCTATACCGGGTAGATATTAGGCTTGCAAACCCCATTTCACTGTATGAAATCGACAATGTATCGCTTAATATCGATGGATCTGTATATAGCTTTGATAGCTTTAAAGTAATAGGTCGCTTTGGATCGTTCATGCTCTATGGTGCGGTGCTGCCAGATGGATTTAGGAGTACAGTAGTGGAGTACAACAGTTTCAAATATGCTACGGAAGTATATATAGATGAAAATGGTATACCCCATGTAGGTATAAAGAAAATGGGTAGAATGTTAGTGGAATTCACTGGTACCGGAATATGTCGTATAGAGGCGGCTAGCCCGGTAATTGATTGTATACCGCTACTGTTAGCAAAACTGGGGCCGACAGATGCCTTCAGGGATGTGCCTGTAGTTATACTAGCCTATACGTTACGTAGGCCTATGCTAGTACTAAGCGGGTTTAACAGCACTATAGATGTTGTGACTGTGCTTATACCAGTTGGTAGTGGTAGTGGCGGTTTCCTAATGAATATGAGTGTTAATGATACAACCTACCGTATAGTAGTTGATGGTGTATCTGCACGTGCACCCAGAGATAGTGGAATAGTTGAATTGGTGTATAGCATTGAGCGGGGCTAGAACACTCGTAATACTCTATATGTTAATAGGAGTCATACTGGCTATTATTGGTGTGCTTGGAGCTTACCTAGTTAATACTGGCGTGGTTGTGGTAGATGGAACTACGATGCAGATGGTGGTGCTTCTTGCTAGCATTGTACTGTTTGTGATAGGTTTGCACTGGGTAGTGGTAGGTATTGCTAGCTTACGTGGAGCAAGCCAGGGGGTATGATACGGTGTTAATAGTTTTGCGCTTCTACGCTACATGGGAGGTAGAGAAACATTTGATAAAGTCTGCTTGGCAAGTATTATAAGTTGGAGTGCCTTAGCTCGTAGAATACTCGCCCCCGGCCCACCCTAATATGCATTGATGAGAGGGATTGTGTATGGCCGTGTGGCGGTGTAGTTGCCCGATATGCCGGCTACTAGTACACCCGGTACTACGGAGGGCCGGGGGTAGCTCTGCAGCCGAAGCTAGGCCGGGAGCAACTGTAGCAGAGCAAGAGGCCCCTAAGCCCCAGGGGCTAGGAGAGATAATGGGTGGGCCGGGGGCCGAGGCAGAAACTGTAGGCGGGACACCTGGTATGCAAACACCTCCTCTAGCTCAACCGCAGCAGCCAGTGATAACAGAAGAGATAATGGAAGGCTTGGCGGCCAAGATAAGTGAAGGTATTCGTGAGGTTCTAGAGGGGAGTAACAAGGTTCTGGTGGAACGCCTTGAAAGGATAGAAGAGAATGTTGGTAAGCTACGTAAGGAGATTCAAGGTCTAGTATCCAGCATGGAGAATATGATTGTTGAGTTTCGTGAAGCTCTTTCTGAGTTGAACAATCCCTTCGCCATGGCGTCTAGACCGGGTATAGGACCGGCTGTTCTGGGTGGTGCCCATCCGCCGTTACCAGGCAACGGTGATAGCAAACTGGTAGCGTTAGTCCAGTCTCTACGGCAACTTATCGAACAAGTAGGACTAAAAACCGTAGAAGAATTGATAGACGAATATGTAAAGGCGGGCGTCTTAAAAGAGGAGGAGGCCCGCAAGATTAAGGCGATTGCACGGACGCTCGATAAGCTACGTGGTAAGAAACTTGACGAATCGACGTTAATCCCTCTCCTTGTCTCCGGCTAAACTCTACCCCTAGTAATCTAGGTGTAGAACTATGAGAGCGCTGTCAGCGCCATTAACAGAAGCAATACTCGTAGTGGCAGCTATAACTGCAGCAATGGTAGTCGCGAGCGCAGTACTGTATAACGCATCCTACATAAGCAACCGCATGGCTGCAGCAGGCGCTGAGGCAGGAAAATACATTAGCGAACGCGTAGCGTTTGTGTATGCATTCGTTAATTCATCTGACAACTGTCACCACATATTTCTGAAGAACGTTGGTGACACCGTCATAGGTGATATAGGTTCATCCACACTTATAATTGGTAATAACACCTATGCAATACTACTCAACTACAATCCCTCAGGAGCCTCTTCTGGCTGTGGATGCTGGAGCTATACAGAGGTTGAGAACCCTAACGGTGTCTGGGAGCCGCGCGAGACCATAGAAGTGTTAGCATGCCCACCTACAGTGATTGAGCCTCCGTATCGCTTTGTCATGACGCTGTCTAGTGGTGTAAAGCTGTCAGAAAGCTACACTGGGTGACGACAATGACATCTACTGTCATAGGAATAGCCCTAGGCTTGCTCATACTAGTACTGTCTGTTGTATGGTTTGCCAGTATATGGAACAACTATGTAATGACTTTTGCAGCTGGACTCCGTGAATTATCCGAGTATGTCAGCTATAGATCTAAGGCGTCATTTAAGGTAGTCAATGCAAGTCTCATTTCGGGTACAACGATAGAGGCGTATGTTGAAAACAATGGCGGCGTTGATGTAATAATAGACAATAGCTCAATAGTCATTGCTGTTTACATTAATGCTAGCGTTGAGAGGCGTGACATCGGGGTATACGGGAAAGACTGGATAGTAGATCAAGTAGTAGTCGGCACATTGTCTCGCTCTATCGCGCCAGGCGAACCATTCTCACTAGAACCTGGAGCATTAATGCACCTAGTCTTCAATATAACTCGTATACCCGATGCTAACACCTCTATTCGTTTCATAATCAGTGATGGGAAGGGGGTGGTTGCTACTTATGTCTTCCAAAGCTAGCCTCAAGGGGCTCACGATATTCTCAACGGGTAACGAGGAGCTTGATAGCCGACTGGGTGGAGGGGTACCACATCCAGCATTCGTTATAATTGAAGGTGAAAACGGTACAGCAAAGACAACGTTTGCTGCACAACTCGCACTTGGTGCTTTACAAGCAGGTTTTCGTGTAGTATTCTTTACTACCGAGTCTACAGTGAAACAGCTACTTGCTCAGACTAGAAACGTGACTATAGACTTAACAAAGTACTACATTAAGGGGCAGCTAGTCATATATAGTAGTTACCTTAAGAGTGTAACGTGGAGTCCCGAGTGGGTAAAGGAGAGCTTTAATGCGCTCCTTAGCTTTCTAGCTGAGAACCGTGGAGGCTTCCAGGTTGCCATAATCGATTCTCTTACGCCCCTATTAGAATATCTGGAGCCGGGAGACATATCGCGCTTGATATACATAGCACGGCTCCTCGCAGCTGACGGCTCGTCACTCATAGTTACTACACATAGTGGAGTAATTGATGAAAAAATAGCTAAACACCTTAAAGCGGCGGCAGATGTCTACTATCAACTTAGCCTCGCAAGTGTTGGTGGGAAACAAGTAAAGGTGCTCAAAGTAGTTAAAGCTAGAGGAGTGCCAGACGTAGTAGAGGGTACAGTAGCCTTCGATGTAGACCCAGCCTTCGGAATCAAAATAGTGCCAATAGTTGTGGCACAAGCATAAGCTATAGATGATTCTTAGTGTATTTAGACATGTACTGTAGAGGTGGCAAGCAGTATGTCGCTAACAAGGCCGGCTACAACCCAAGGTGTAGAGGAGCTACGAAGACTGGCCAGACGTTACCCGCATCTTGCTAATTATCTAAATAAAATTGTGCCAAGACTAGGATGGCCTGCATACTATGGCGAAGAAGTGCCACGTGACCTTCGTAAAGCCTCCTACATAAATGTCATGTATATAATAGATAAAGAGGCTGGTATATTCATTCATGTATATATGCCGCCAGAAGGTACAGAATCAGGCTACCGCAAATATGTAGCAGTCGAGCCGGAACGACCTCCGCGCGAACTGTTCTATCTTATAGAAGAGAAGCTGGCAACTGTGATAACAGAAAGGGATACTGTTCGTGATCTCGAAGAAAGAAAACGTGTGCTACTCGAAAAACTAAAGCTCATAATAGAGCCTGTTGACGCTCCAATAGATTATCGTGCACTTATCCCCCGTGTGCACTTGCTACCCCGTATACCAGTCTACAGGGCTCATCTCGACAACTTAATCTACTATATGATTCGCGACAAGGCAGGGCTTGGCATACTTGAACCAGTGCTTAAGGATCCATATATAGAGGATATATCCTGCCCTGGTGTAGGCTATATCTACATAGTGCACAAGATATTTGGGCCACTTGAGACAAATCTCAAGTTTGAAACAGCCGAAGAGCTAGACCGGTTTATAATAGAGTTGAGCGAGCGCATTGGGAAACCCGTTAGCCATGCACGTCCTATAGTAGACGCTACGCTGCCTGATGGCAGTCGTATCAACATAGTGTTTGGTACTGATGTAAGTCTCCAGGGCAGCAACTTTACTATACGCCGTGTTGCAAAAGTACCCATAAGTGTCACACAGTTGGTAAACTGGAACACCTTTGATGAACGTGTTGCAGCTTACCTGTGGATACTACTACTTGAGGGTAATAGCGGCTTCGTATCAGGCGAGACAGCATCAGGTAAAACAACTACACTTAATGCCATAGTAGCTTTCATCAATCCTACTGCAAAAATAGTTACTATCGAGGATACAGCTGAGCTGAACATACCTCACCCCAACTGGGTACGTGAACTAACTCGAGATACTGGTAGCCCAGAGACGAGTGTAACGATGTTCGACTTGCTAAAGGCGGCGCTTCGTCAAAGGCCAAACTACATAATCGTGGGCGAGATACGTGGAGCGGAAGGCCTCATTGCGTTTCAAGCTATGCAGACAGGTCACCCAGTGCTTGCTACGTTCCATGCGGCTAGTGTAGAGAGGCTAGTTCAGAGGCTTACGTCTCCACCGATAAACGTGCCAAAATCACAGCTAGACAACCTGAACTTCGTAGTAATCCAGAGCGCTATATATAGGGAAGGTGTGCTGGTGAGAAGAGTTCTAAGCGTAAATGAGATAATAGGGTACGATCCCAAGGCCGACTCAGCCCTCTACGTGCCAGCTTTCACCTGGGACCCAGTACGCGACCGCTTCACCTTCAGAGGGCGTGGTACTAGCTACCTGCTAGAAGAGAAAATAGGTGTAAAGCGAGGCCTCTCTAGACGCAATATGTTCTTGATATACGATGAGATGGATATACGTGCAAAAATAATACGTGCTCTCATAGAGAAGAAGGTGTTCAACTACTATCAAGTATTCAGAACATTGGCTAGAATCTACGGGCTTGTAACCGAGTACGCGCGTAAGGCCTCTAAGGAGGAGGCGCCATACGCGATAGTGGAGGCGCTCGAGGATGCTCTTAGGAGAATACAGCGTGGCGACCTCATAAAGTAGATGCTTAATAGGCCTGGAGGTCTCGGGATTTGTCGATCACAGCAACGGAGGTAAAGATTGAGCGAAGTAAACTACTAGACCCAATATTCCTTGCAAGCCTAGCTGTCCCCGTAGCAGCAATAGCTCTAATTAGTAGCCCAGTAGCATATACAGCCATTGTCGTACCAGCACTGGCTGGTGTATGGCGAATATTACTACCCATAGCTAGGCGACAAGCCCGTACAAACCAGATGGATATGGATCTACTGTTCCTCCTTGCCCACATGTATGCGGTATCCACGGGAAGACCAGCCCGTCGCCGTCTCTTTGAGCTAAACACACTTGTAGGCGAATATGGTGACTATCAGCGCGTACTACGTAGGATAGCCGTGTTAGCTGTCGAGTGGGGCTACGGATTTGTCCGCGCAACACGCATGCTAGCTAATCAAGTTAGGAATGATGCCTTCCGCGGCTTCCTCATACGTATGAGCGAGGTTCTCCGTACGGGTGATGACGTAGTAAGATTTCTTAGGGTGGAGCTCGAGACAGCTATGCGCCAATTTACGAGTAGCTATATGCGTGCAATAGATCTCATGCGTATATTTCTTGGACTCTACACGACGCTTATGAGTGCTTCAGCATTTGTTATACTGACTTTTACAATACTAGCAGTGTTCATGGGCGGCGACTCATCAGTATTCGTAGTATCTATTATGGCACTCACTGTAACTATTGCAGTATTCGCTTTTATCGCTAAGATGATATCGCCCCGTGACCCAATAATTTATAGGTCAAAGGAAGTCTTGAATCCAATGCTAGCACGGCTTGCTAGGATAACAAGACTGGCCTTTACCGCATCAGTAGTATTGGGGCTTCTTACATACACTATTACACGTGACCCCATGTACACAATACTAGCTTTCGCATTACCCGCTCTCGTCCCTGGCATAGTTGCAATGCGTATAGAAGGATTCATAAAACGTATAAACATGTTCTATCAAGTCTTTGTCCGCAGTTTCGGGCTCACGTTCTCGGTTATGCCTAACTATGCTAGTGCCCTTGCATCTGTCCTGTCCGCAGATTATGGCGTTCTAACACCTTATTTACGTCGGCTCCATGCCAGGATAACTAATGGTATTGACCCCCACATAGCTTTTCGCTATTTCGTATTGGAGACAATGAGTACAAATGTCCTACGTGGAACAAACATTATGGTCGACTCAATAGATGCTGGTGGCGATGCTACTGAGACGGGGCTTATGTTAAGTAGCCTCCTCATTAGGCTGGGAGATCTACGCATAGATAGAGACCGTGTAGCACGCACCTTTGAAGCAGTTGTATACCTTATGCAGGGTCTTGTGGCAGCAATATCTTCTGCAGTTGTAAATATACTAATCTTGTTTATGGGGTATTATAAACAACTCATAGGAATGTCGCAGACAATGCCTGAAGTCGTACAATATCTCCCATTCGCTATAACTATACCAAACATGACGCTCGTATCATGGGCTATAGCTATATTCCTTGCCGCATTGATATTCATTAACGCGATCATGATAGCATATGTGCGTAGCAGCATATTCGAGATAGCATTATTCCACATAGCTGTACTAGCAATAGTAACTGTCGCAGGAGTAAAGGCAATGGAGGTAATATCCCGTATGTTGATAATGCCCGTGTTAATACCTGGGCCAACGAGCTGATTCTGGAGATTCCAGGGTTAGGACGCGTAATATGTAATTTGAGCCCCTACTTCCTCATATAGAAGGGGAGTAGTGTTGAGGAGGACAATAGCGGCGCTGCTTGCGGGAATTCTCGCATTAATTAGTATTGCTGCACTCTCGGCAAATGCCCAAGATGCGCAAGAAACTTATACTGTTGAGCTACGGTTGGGAGACGATCTATATGTATTATATATCAATATGTCTACTGGCTATTTCGTAGAAACGTCGAGTACACTTTACATGAAGATGAATATTAGACTTGCGTATTCAACTAGCGCTGAACCTGTATTTGTGTCAGTAGAGGCAAGTCTTGCAGGCGTAGCTATAGGTTCGTCCATGGCAGGGTATCTATCTGATCAAACACCGACTCGCGAAATAGTTATCAGTGGAATTGTACCGCCGCATGTTGCGGAGCAGATAACATATCATAGCGGTCTAAGCTTCATAGAGGTCAAAGTAAAAGCCTATCGTGGCAACGAAAAAGCCGTACAAACCATAATGGTGCCCGTAGTAGTAGTAAAGAAGGAACCTAGCATATCGGTGGACGCATTCTTTGACAATGGGAGCCCCTATACAGTAGCTGTAATAGGTCGTGACATGTTTAGAAAAATCGTTGTTCGTGTGGCAAATACTGGAGAAATACAGGCACGTAATCTTAAGGTATCAATTCTATTGGGTAATAATACAGTCTACACTGGTACAGTAGCCACGATCCTAGAGCCAGGTGAGCAAGCAGAGACGGAGGCTACGATACCTGTCCCAGTACAGCCAGGTGTCTACACACTAACAGTCAGTGCGAGAGCGATAGTGGGTGCTGTAAGCTACGAGAAATCAACAAGCCTCATAATGGCTGTTATACCTAGACCCGTTATCCAGTTAGTACTTGTCAACTCTACACCCGTACTCGAAGGCGAGAAAGTATGTTTCACGATATATGTTAATGGTGTACCCGAGTTTGCTGATCCAAACATAGTGCTAGAATACTCTGCTCCTGGCGCCGGTCAAGATCAATGGAATCCGGTCTATGTTAAAAAAGGTAGAGAGAATGTATCATACTGTTGGGAGGCACGTACAGCAGGAGATAGAACCACAGCTTACCTGTTCCGCGCAAAACTACTGCTTCGAATCTACGGGCTCGAGTACGCATCTTATAGCAATACCGTGCAGGTAACAGTAACACCTATTACATCTGTTCTGTCGCGGAGTAGCCTTCAGCTAGTAGTTGTGCCATCAATGATCTACGAGGGTGGGGAAGCTCGTGCCGTAGTGACGTTATCGCCTACACTACCTGGATGTCTTACCGGGAGGCTAGAGGCTCTAGATACACAGACACTAACATGGACGCCGCTCAAGCAAATCAACATATGTGATGGGAAAGGTATCGTAAATATATTCGCGTCGGAACTAGGTGTAGGTAATCACACACTTCGCGCCGTTGTCCAGTTGGGCAGCTACACTATAGCGAGTAACGCAGCAAGTATTAGGATAGTTGCCAAGCCGGAGCTTGTAGCTAGACTTGTGCCGCCTATAGCTGCACCAGGCTCGTCCACTGAACTATTAGTAAAGGTGGATCCAGCTATTAGGGAATATAGGGTCTCCATAAAGCCCTCTTGGATGGATAACTGGATTAATACTACTGGGAAGCCCGGTGGTGTGACAGTACCCCTATTAGCCCCTGACAAGGAAGGCGTCTATGACGTAAGAATAGAGGTAGCAATCAACGGTGTAAAGTTAGAAAAGACGCTTGTGCTAACAGTCCAGAAGCTCCTCTTGTTAGTAGCAGCTGAGCCGCAGAAGCTGCGCGCAGGCGAGGTAGACACGATAAATGTAAAGGCAACATTATCGGCGCCTCTGAATGGTACGGCAGTATTCACGCTGTCTAGAGGCAATACAGTAATCGATAGTACGGAGAAGCTCATGGTTGACGGGAAAGCGGTAGCTAAGCTCACTGCTCCCAAAGAACCCGGCGTCTATACTATCAAGGTGTTCGTACCCGAGTACAGGATCGAGAACACTACATTAGTTAATGTGACTAAAATGATGTATGGTATAACGCTTACACTAAACGCCACGAAGACGGAGCCTAACGGCAAAATAGAGACAAGGATCGAAATACAGCCAAAGCCGACGAGCCCGGTAAACCTAGTACTGATGATCCAGTATCCGGATGGTGTGTGGAGAACACTAGTCTCTAAGCTTGTAAGCAGCAACGAGGCAACTATAGTCATTGATGCGCCGAGCGAGCCCGGAACATACCGTGTTAAAGCTACTATTCCATCAGTAAATGCTGAGAGCAACGTGGTAACTTTAGAGGTCACTGGTAGAGCTGTGAAAGAAATCGTTCCAGCTAACATGCTTCCAACGGTGATAGCGGGGGCTGCTACAATAGCCATTCTGTGGAGCATAAGAGCTATACGCAAGCGCTAGTAATGCTAATACTCTGGGTAGTACACAGAGGGTAGAATATGGAGATACTTTTAACCATATTTGTTCTGGCAATTCTACTACTCTTTGTGCTTGTAGTAGCAATCATAATCAGTGTAAACCGTAGTAGACGTAGTAGAAAGAACGAGAGCGGGCATAGGGCCTATAGTGGTGAAGAAGGAGCTCCATCATTCGGGTTTGGCGGTGCCGTTGCTACTGCCGGGGAAACAGGAGGCTGGACCTCTGAGTCTTCAACCAGTGAAACTGGGAGAGAGGCTAGTGAAACAGTGACATCAAGGCTCTTGCTCGTTCTTGACAAGTATCGTGCAATGCCTATAGAGGAGCTAGAGCTGCGCGTGGGTGCTAGCCGTGAAGAGATAGTGAAGGCATTGCATGAACTAGAGAGGAAGGGGTTTGTCCGTGTGGAGGGTGGAATGCTTATATTCAGTGAACGTGGCGAAAAATTGATTACAAAGCTTCGCGAGAAATACTTCGATAAACGTCGCTGGCTCGAGAGCATCTAGGCTTAAGCGCATAATTTGAAGCCGACAGTATAGTGTTTATGAAATGGAATACTGAAAGTCTACCTGGTGTTCATCGGCTCGTGTGCCACATCTTCGGAGGACGATAATAGGTCAGTACGCATCGTTAATGCCCCTAGAGGGGTATGGAGGATGCTCATTGGGCGAAAGAACCCGCTGGGGGTGATGGACGACCCCGTCAAAGGATTACTTCTTGAAGCACTTTCAACTCTTGATTATAATTATATAATCAAGGGAATAGATGTAGAACGCGGCGAAAATGAACTAAGAGTATCAGTTGTCATGAAGCCGCGACGTGACGATGCAACAATATCTACATGGCGTATAATAGAGATGGAAGAACGTATAACTTCAGTACTCGGTCTCGAACCCGATCTCTCTCATAGCCGAGTTGGTGTCACACCGGAGGGCTTCCTACTGGTTGTATACGTGTTTCGTATCAGGGGTATACGGCCAGTTGACTACGAGAATGCCGGAATTTAGCCATACGATTTTAGCTGTTGTATGATTTCCGAAATCCGTGTAGCTAATTGTTCCCCTTCGTCAGACACACCTGTGTAGTTTTCTATGAGAAGCCTACATTGTTGTGGCAAATTTTCCGAAATGGCTTCATAATACTTACGCGACGTATAAGGTGTTACAACTATATGAGGTAAACCAGTATCAATACAACTTGTGACAGTATAACTAGCCTCCATCACACGAGTAGTAGGCGATAACGATGAATGAATGTCAATGCATGCTATTGGTCTCTTATCAATCGTAACTATTATGTCATGGAAGTATTTTGCACCGCTTTGTCCATGTATATAAGCTAGAGAGAGAATTTTGAATCCATCATTTTCGAGTTTAGTTGCTATCTGCTGTCGTAGCTCTTTGCAATGCCGGCAGCCGGCTTCAATACCCTCTCTTTCTAATCCTCTTTCTATAAAGCGTAGAAGCACTAGTACATGGATACCGCGTGGTGTTATAACATAACTACGATGTCCGTTGTGTTTTCTTACCTCTATGAGACCTAAACGTACAAGTTCTTCCTCAACATAGTTTTGGAAACTTCGAGGATTTAAGTTGGCTAGATTCATAAGCCTTGTCTTACGTAGTGGTCCGCGATGTTCCAGTATAGCTAGTACGTCGGAGATTATGAGGAGGGAATCGCGGCGCTTTATGTTTGGCCTAGAGTCTATCCCCATGGTGTCCCAGCCTATGATACGTTGTGGGACGCCATCTCTACCATAGACTATCAAAACATGGTAAGAGACGACGACCCACACCTGGTAATACTGTTGTTTTAGTGTATATTTCTGTAGTGTACTACAGATACGCAATGTATATAAGTCGCTTTAAAATATATGATTACTCTGAATGTTTATACAGCGAACATATAGCGTATCCCTCCAATAACACGCACAATCTATTGGTAGTAGCTTCGTATATTAGTGGTCTTCCAAGCCTCTCTGCTACAGTAATCACGTATCTAGGATCACTATTCATGACAACTGGGAGTGATAATGGGAGCTCACCCTTCCTTGCGAATGGCTCAGCTGTAGCCTTTAGCAAGGATTCTATTTGTTCTTCCCTTATCTCGGATTTGGCGTAAAACAGTGAAGAGGTGATAGCCATTATAATACCGGTACCAAAGAGATACATAAACAATTGCCTGTTATTTTCATTGCTATCATTTGTGTATAATTTTACTTCATAGACCTTTGAGCCCTTAGTTTCACTAAGCTTAATATAATATATATTGTCTCTAGGTAAATATTCTAAGGTAACGGAAGCAGGAGCATAAATAGTTTCATTCATAACGTGAACTTTGAAGGTATATTCCACTATCACCTTATAGCCTGTACCGGTAGGTATACCTGCCTCTCTCATAGCTTTCGAGACTAGTTCGTCTATGCTCTGTATATTTATCGTCGTATTGAGCTTCTCCCCTATTTCCATGTATCCTGTTGAGGAATCTAGACTTATCATAAACGGTCCTATTTCAACACGTTTGTTCTGCTGATACTCTATACGTTGTGGTAGCATTATGCTTGTATTGGTTGTAGTGATAGATAAAATTGCTGATACATTGAAGCTGTCCAGTAGTCTAGCAGGAATAGCTGAATCGTTGCGTATAATGACTTCACCGGTTGGATATAAGATAGACTTGTGTACCTTGGCATCTATCTCTATAAATGCACCATAGTCTAGAGTTATGTTTGTTGATTGAGATTGTGGAGACGCCTTAACTAGAGCTAGACTAGCTCCAGAGAAACCTGCCAAAGCTAATCCAAGACTCATTAAAAGAAGGAGAATAAACCCTTTGCGGCTATTTTTGCTCTTATTCATTACACGTATACACCACTCCGTGATGATACACTATGGTGAGAGGTTAGGCCATGGCTCTTGCCCTCTTGCTTGATAGAAAAGGGCGTAGAGCCAGCCTCGACCTCTCCCGCTACTATTTACGGGTATCTATCTCTGTAAAATGTTTTGGAGATTGTAAATGGACCTAATCTCTAGTCTACTTGACCTTCTTTTTAACTAGCTGTGGGATAGAGGGCCTAATGAGCATTAGAGACACGAGCATGGCTATGAACAATTGAGCGCTTTGAATACTCCCTCCCAGAAGTCGAGCCAAGTGTAGAAGCGGTAGACCAGCATAGGGGATCCTCACTATTTTCACACCTAACACACTAGAGGTTTCTACCGGCGCATCCGGTGCACGATTATTGTCACCCTTTGTTGTAATCATTACTTTGCCGTTTTCGTCAATTGATTTGTTTATGACACGGTGTAGCACTATAGCGTCGCCAAGCCTATAGGCTATTATATCACCTGTCCTGACGTGATCTGTGGGTTTTACTATCACTATATCGCCAGGGTTTAGTGTAGGCTTCATGCTCCCTGTGAGTACCATGAGGGGCCAGTAGCCCATCCATAGAGCTATGAGTAGGAACATTGCTAGCAATGATATTGTTGCTATCCAGTAGGGGTTACCATTATCTTTTGAGGCCCTCTTTTCGCGGTGGAGAACAATGCCTTGACCAAGAATAGTGATTACAAGTATTGCTGGTAGAAGGATGGCCATATTATAGATTGGTGCGGCTACGGCAGGTAGTATGGGTAGAAGCTTAGCGGGCGCATCTATTGCTATAGCATATACCATGGCATGGTTTCCAGAAGCGTATCTGGCGAGCATGTATATAGCTATGGCCGTAAAGGCTACTGGTAGCAACCCCATAGCTGTTGCCAGGGGGGCTCGAGTACCGGACAACATTAGCTCAATTTCGGACATAGTGAACTTCGTAGAAAGCATAGATATAATATATCCGATGTGGGCCAGCCACGAAAGGAATCGCTGGTTTTTCCAGTAGACTGCCAGTGAGGCAACCGCAGCTCTACCGGCAGCTAGGGGTAACAGGAATATAGTGTTAAATACTGCAAAGTCTATTGATGGTGCTAACGGGTTAATGGCAAATCCGCCTATTAGACCTAGCCCTGAAAGCAATGCAATCCAGAATGTTAATGCTAAGATGGTCGACAATGAACCCTCTCTAGAGTAACCATAACTTCTTGAAAGACCTCCAGAGATTAATGCGGCTACAATAGCAACTATTGATGCTAGAGCTGGTAAAACATAACTGTATATACCCCGATATACTTGTAGCATCAGAAATACAAACACAGCTGCATACGACGATATCACCAAATAAGCTAATAGTCTTCGCGACGCGCTACCCAACTCTACTTGCCCCTGAATTACTGGTTTATTTATTGTATCATAGATTCATTGATTATTCAATATAAGATATAAATGAGATTATAATAAACGAAGATAAATTAAAAAGGGTTAGCCAATGATCGAGGTTTGCACCACTAACGACTTTGAATTATTTAACAATCTTTCCTACATTAAGCACTTATGGTACGTTATATTCGTTCCAGGCTATGGCGTCAAACTCAATAGTTATTGTTAGGGTTTCACCTTGAGGAGCTTCCTGTAATACAGTTATGTCAAGGCTGATGTCTGCAGAGTTGCATGGATGTAACTGTTTGCCAAAATTGTCGCCCCACCATATAAGTACGTCGTTTTGCCCGTCTCCGGTAACGTCTATTTCTACACCTTGCTGTAGTTCATGTTCATTAATTTCAAAGTAATACGTGCCGTCGAGGAGTATACGCCATATCTTGAGCGGTATTGTTCCGTCGTTATGGACCTTGAACGCCACGTGTGTGTAGTACCATGGGTAAACATTGTGCAGCGTTATCTGCATGGCATCGTAGTCTCCATCACCATCGGTGTCAAGTAGTTCTACCTCTGTGCAGCCCGTATCTTTATCGAGTTGAAGGGCTCCAGGTGACGGTAGATAGGACGCGTTCCAATCGTATCCTCCTGTATAGCCATATCCTGGAGGTAGTCCGCACCCATCAAGGTAGATTATTCCGTCCATTATTTCCCAATCGAGCTCGCCGGTAGCTACTTCGGCATTCACTTTTAGCGTTTCACTCCAGAGAGCATAGGCGCTTGCTATAGACATTGCTATAATAGCTATGAGTGATGGTATGAATAGTTTGCTCCCATACATGTGTGTTCAACTCACGCATATCCAAGACTTGATCTGGTTTGTTGATGGAGCTGGAGGGTGTGTACCCAGCCACCCCCACATAGATATGATTCTAAAAATTATGTGGCTATATGATGCTTCCAGGCAGAACGTCTTCTGTCCTCTTAATGATTACGGTACTTCGTTCCACTGAGCGAATACTAGTGTTACTTCGAATGTGTAACTGCCATTCTCCGCAGCGTCCTGGAGTACAGCTATGTCTAGTGTGTATGTGTGGGTGTCACCTGGATGTAGCTGAGTATCCTGCGGCGTTAGCAGACCTACAGCTAGAGCTGTCGTGTTGACGCCATCTATACTGCTACTGTAAAGCTTGACTGGTATAGTGCCTATGTTGGATATATTCATGTATACTTGCACATTGTACCCTGGATAGGCATTGTCCACTGTGACTAGTAGCTTTATTACGTCGCCTTCTTCGTCTAGAATCTCTACATCAACGTTGCAGGAGGCTACGTCTTTACCTTCTTCGTTATGGAATTGAGAGTTGGGAATTTGTGGGTCCGGGCCAGTATCGCTGCACATCCAGTCTGTAAATGCTACATCGACTTCTCCGGTATTGACCTCAGCATTTATCATCAGAGTTTCACTCCACATTGCAAAGGCGCCAGCTACGGATGCTAACACGATGCCTAGAAGGGCTATGCTGTATATGGGATTTCTCATACTTGGTTCAACTCGCACTTTGGTCAAGTAGTAATAGTCATGAATAAGACATAAAAACGTTGATTATACTTAGAATCTATTAAGGATAGGTATTACAAATACTTTGTAGAAAGATACAGTACTGATAAGGACTAACAGTAAATATAGTAAGGAACTAGCTACAAAATATACTACTGGTATGCTTTACTCGTAAATTACTCGTAGAGAATCTCAGTCTCTATACTTGTACGCAGAATTTTAGAGAGAGTTTTGGCTATATTGTATACGAATGATTCGCAATATTCGATAAAACTAGTACAAACGACTATAAGGTTATAGGAATCATCTTTACGATCGAGATCAATGCTTGCAATACCATGTGAGACGTCAAGTATATCAAATACTTTTAAAACTATATCTTCTACGAATTCGGTGTTTTGGCTGGTTAGTGTACTACGAAATCTATCAACAATCTTGAAGACTAGGCTATGAGCTATCCACATGGCACCGAGATTACTGTTTTTCAATGCCTCGGCAAGTTGTCCACCCAACCTCAGCGCTTCACCAGCTGCCTCGTTGCCATAGAGATTCCGGAGAGTCAACTCATCTAACACTAGAGCTGCTTCGAAGCTTCGGAGGACCCCTAGCTGTCCTACAGCTTCTATGGCTCCACGCCTTATTGATCTAACTACCTCTACGGCCCGTCTTGCAGAGAAACCGTAACGATAAACAAGGTATCCGGCAGCTAGCGTTGCACTGCGCCCCTTTCCGCCAAAACAATGTATTAGAACTCTCTTGCCCTCCTTAGCAGCACTTAGTGTTATCTTAGCAGCACGATAAAGCTGCCAGAGACTCGGCCATGCGAAATCCGGTATAGGGATGTGGATGTACTCGACACGGCTTTGTAACAGCGAAGGATCATAGGCTAGCTCGTGGGTTTCAACAGCAGCTATAACTACATCAAATTCTTTAGTAATGTAAGGCAGTACGGCTCTATCAAGCATCGGAGAGAACGCCACGTATTCATCGACTGGAAACACGTCAAAGACTACCAAGGTTTAGCCTCCGCTATGTCTCAGTAATGATACGGATCTGTAGACGGTGAAGATATGGTTAAGGGTACAGCGATTAGAATTAAGGGTTAATCTTGTGGCGCCGCCGGGTGGATTCGAACCACCGACCACCGGGTTAACAGCCCGGCGCTCTACCCGCTGAGCTACGGCGGCACCCGGAACCCCGGCGGCCGTGTCACCAAGGAGACAAGCTGAGGTTTTATCAAGTTTACGCGCTACAGATGTAATGCAGTATGAAGATTACTACAATTGCGTATTAGGTCTAGAAGGGTTTAGGACTATGCGTGACTAAAGTCTGGTGCGTACACAGTAAGGAGTTGATTATAAGTCGTAGAGCGAAGTAGAAGGAAGTCTTGTGGACCGGGGCCCAGCGAT